>JAHHIJ010000029.1 GCA_019358985.1 Tolypothrix brevis GSE-NOS-MK-07-07A
GTAGTTCAATACATGAATTAACCTAAATACAAGTAAGAGGTTATAAATATTTATATTACTGTGAGATGTACGCAACAGAAGCTTTGCGTCTTCAAGAGGGAGAGGGAAGAGAACACGCAGACGCTACTTGAAGTTATTTTTCAAACTCCCTCAAAAAGTTTTACTGAAGCTTTGGGGGGCAGAAAGCACCAATCCGGGCAATGTGCCATTATTCTAGAGTTAATTGGGTAACATTGGAATTTTCGCTGGGAAAATATACTGATTCTGCGCCTTTTGGCAGAGCAAAGACAATAGTACCCAAGACAAGAATGCCAACAGCACTAGGACAAAGAAGTTTCATCTTGATGATACGGCGTTTGTTTTTTGTCGGGCGATCGCTCTTTTGATTGCGGCACTCTTTACGAACACGTCCGGATTGTACAGCTTCTTGTAAGAGCATCAAAGCATCGATGTCTTTTTCCTCAAATTCAGTTTGCAGTAACTGCTGCAACTGCTCATCTGCGGGAATACTCAAAGAACCTGTATTTAGCGCTTGCTGAACAATGTCACGAATGAGAACCATATTTTTTACCAATTTTGGGGGTTAAGCAATTCAAGCGCGTCAGCGTTTAGTGGAAGCGCTGACGCCGCCAACAAAGTTGCTGTATTGTTCCTTAAAAATTTATAATAAGTGGACCCCATAAGGCATCATGCTAGTGGATCACCCGATCGGGTGATATACAAGAAAGCCAAGGTGACATTACCCTTTCCCGACTTTATTTCTTGACTCGGAAACCTCAGCCTCAAGTTCACGTCATCAGAAGAGTGTAATTGCTTTACTATTTTGATTGAAAAGCGATCGCATCGCATCTACAAAAAACCTACAATCAACTTACATTGCATCCTTTGAGTAATTAGCGTAAACCCCTGACAAGGACTTTGGACTTTGGATGGACTCAGTACCTGACAAAAAAAGGGCGAGATTTGGGTAATATATAAAAGCTATCTTTTCTGCATCACAGATACAAAAAAGCAAGCTTCTTTGTAATACCCTTGGAGTTTTAATCAATGGTTACTTTAAAAATTGCTGTTTATGTTGTTGTAGCCTTCTTCATTTTGCTCTTCGTCTTTGGATTTTTGTCGAACGATCCCGCTCGTAACCCCGGACGCCGGGATTCCGAGTAAAATCACGACCCAATCCACAACTGCCGTTCATGGGAATGTAAATGTCACGGACGCTTGAGTTAGCGTGAAAAATTCCACACGCTTCAAGAGCGTCCTTTCCAGGCGGCTTGCCCCAGGCTAGGCTGAAGGCTAAAGTCGGAAGGCAGTTAGATGTAATTAGTCCTTCCGGCTTTCAATTGGCTATTTGTTAGGTTGATTTTGCGAATATGCTTCACCCAGTTCTGCCACCTGCACCACCCTCAATTGTTGAACCTTTACAACCTGGAAATCCGATGTTGACTGGTAGTGATACCAGGTTTCATTCAATTACCGAACTGGAGGCTTCATCCCAAAAAAATCAGCCACAACGGCAACCAGATTCTATATCCCCAACTCCACAAAACGCTACTCGGCAAGATTTAGCAGTTAGCCAGACGAAAACCGCACCCAGTCAGCCAGAAAGTTTCCCACCAGAATTTTCTCCCCTCACCACCGTTAAGAGTGCCGCTGCTTTGGGAGAGTCCATGGGAATTAGTTATCCTGTGCAGCCAGATGCAAATGTTCCATCCCAAAGCAAGATATCCCAAAAAGGGCAAATATTACAAGAAAAATTAGCCCCGTCATTACGGCAAAATAATACTATTGCCCAAAATGCAACGAGTGCCGAACCTATACAAAATATTACTTATACTAATACTAATCCCGACGCAGCAAGTACACAAAAAGTAGAAAATGTTATAGAATTCAAATCTCGCAGCCAGACAAGCCAAATCACAATTCCCAAACCTGATTCGCCGCAACAACCTGCCCCCACACCAACAGACAGCACAAATCAGCAACAAAATCAACCACCTAAAACAACTCCGCCAGCAACTACAACCCCAGCACGAGAGAGAATTGTAGAAATTACTTCCGATCGCCAGGAATACGACCAGCAACGACGGATTGTCACAGCAGTGGGTAATGTGGTGGTAAGATTTGATGGGGCGGTGGTAGATGCCGATCGCTTGCAAGTCAATTTAGACAACTTGATTGCCGTCGGGGATGGAAATGTCGCATTGACACGAGGTGATCAAGTACTGCGCGGAGAACGGTTTACTTATAACTTTGTTCAAGATAGCGGCGAATTAAAAAACGGCAGGGGAGAAGTTTACATCCCCTCAGCGGGTAGTGATTTAGCCTTTAACTCTGTTGATACCGGAGTTGGTGGAGTAGTCACAGCACGTCCACCAAGCGATCGCATTCGGGCAAATCAGCCGACTGCAAGTGTTAATAGTCCCGGTGGAGTTAACTTCAACTTCGGTGGAAGGGCAGATGCAACAAACCTCCCAGCACCAAAAGTCGGAGGTGTAGTCAAGCGAGTGCGCTTTCAAGCAGAACGAGTTGATTTTTATCCGCGAGGATGGCAAGCGAGAAATGTCCGCTTTACTAACGATCCATTTTCGCCCCCAGAATTAGAGTTACGCGCCGATAAAGTCACTTTAACGCGAGAAGCACCTTTAGTAGACACAATTAAAACAGAGCGTCAGCGTTTAGTATTAGATCAAAGGGCGACATTACCCATCCCTATAGATCGGCAGACAATCGACCGTCGGGAACGAGATGTAACGCCGGCAATTGTCTCTGTCGGCTTTGATGGTGATCAACGCGGTGGTCTGTTTATTGAGCGTTCTTTCCAACCCTTTAACACAGAAGGGGTACGTTTTAGCGTTACACCGCAGTTTTTCGCGCAAAAAGCCATAAGTGGTGGTGGTAACTTCGCTTCGCTGTTTGGTTTGACAACAAAATTGAATGCAACTTTAAGTCCTAAGACTACTATTGAGGGTTCTGGGATATTAACCAGCTTGGACTTGGGGACAGTGGAAGACAATTTGCGGGCAAGTTTACGATTGCGGCAAGAATTAGGCGATCGCAATCCTCACATATTGAATTTAGAATACAGTTATCGCGATCGCCTTTACAACGGTACCCTCGGTTTTCAAACTGTGCAAAGTAGCCTTGGTGCTGTGGTTACTTCCCCAAGGATTCCTTTAGGTACAACTGGTTTCAACTTGAGATATCAAGGTGGTGCTCAATATATTAACGCGAATAGCGATCGGCTTGACTTACTCGCAACACAGCGAGAGAACAACCGCATTTCTTTAGGGCGCGTCCAAGGTAGCGCGACCGTTGATGGTGGGATTATACTCTGGCAAGGTAAAGGATTACCACCCACCCCCACAGAAGGATTGCGTTACACCCCAAATCCGATAGTTCCCTACATCCAAGCATTTGGGGACGTAACCGGCACAAGCAGTTATTACAGCAGTGGTGATAATCAAACCACCTTAATTGCCACAGCTGGCTTGCGCGGACAGTTTGGACATTTCTCTCGACGTGCCTTTGATTATACCGCTTTTAATGTCAGTTATTCCCAAGGTCTATTTAGCGGAGCATCGCCATTTTTGTTCGATCGCGCTGTTGATAACAAAGTGCTTAATTTGGGAATTTCTCAGCAACTCTACGGACCATTTAGCCTTGGTTTTCAAACCTCAATCAACTTAGACACAGGCGGACGCACTAGCACTGACTACATTGTAGAATATAACCGCCGCACCTACGGAATCACCTTGCGTTATAATCCAGTGTTGGAATTAGGTGGTATCAGCTTTAGAATTAGCGACTTTAACTGGAGTGGTGGCACAGATCCATTCTCTGATCCTTCTGAACTTAAGCCTGTGCGAGGTGGCGTCCGGCAAGATTATTAGAATACTACTTAGGTAGCCTTTACTTTTTATGTAAAGTACGATGGAATTAGTTTCCTAAATGTTCTGGTTATGACTTTAGCATCAAATGAGCAAGCACAAATTATCCGTACAGAGGGGGGACTGACGATCGCTCTTACGCGCATCACCCTTTATGATGTAATGGATTATCTGACTGCTGGTTATCCAGCAAAGCTAATTCGTGAAAAACTCTGTCTCAGCGATCATCAAGTTGAGGTTGCTTTATCTTACATTGATGCACATCGCGCCGAAGTGGAAGCAGAGTATCAGGAAGTTTTGCAAATTGCAGAAGATAATCGGCAATACTGGGAAGAACGCAATCGCGAACATTTTGCCCGACTTGCAGCAATGTCACCGAAACCCGGTAAAGAAACTCTCCGCGCTAAACTTCAAGCTTGGAAAGACAGACTTGAGTTCACAGTATGAATTTCCTGATCGATCATAATTTGAAAGGGCAAGCCGCTCTTTTGTGGGGAACGATCGCAGCAGAGGGTTGGCTTGAAATTGTGCCCATTCGTTTTGTTACATTTGATCAGGTAAATTTATCCGATGACAGCAGCGATTATATTGTCTGGCAGTTTTGTCAAACCAAGCAGATGATTTTGATCACTGCTAATCGGAACATGAAAGGTACAGACTCGCTAGAGCAAATGATTCGTGAGGAGAATACAGCTACCTCATTGCCCATTGTGACTATTGGTAGCAAAGAGCGGCTTGATGAGCGAGTTTATCGTGAACGATGTGCCACTCGTCTAATTGAGATTTTGTTTGATATTAATAACTGTATGGGGGTTGGTCGGCTCTACATTCCCTAGTAGGCTGCGATGCTCCGTTCGCGCAGCGTGTCCGTTGGCGAAGCCTCTCGTTCGCGGAGCGTCTCCGACAGGAGAAGAGAAGGACTCAGGGAGCCGCCAAGGGCGATCGCAACAGGAAATAGCCAAAGTAGGGAATTTTAAAGTGAAGAAGCAAAGCATGTCCTTCCAGATTGTGGTCTACAAGGAAAATCATGCTTGGGTTTTAAGTTGACCTTGGTGTTTGGCTTTCTGTGCTTGAAGTTTTTCCCAAGCAGCTTCCATCCCTGGTTTAGGAGACTTTGCAGAAATTCGGGCAATGAGATCGCGATTTTGTTCTTCGTAGTATTGTCGCAATTCTTCGGCTTCTTTGAGAACGAGTTGATACTCAGCCTCCACCTCTGGGCGATATGCTTCAATGTAAAATAAGGCGGCATTCACTTGCTCATCCGTAAGACTGAGCATGGCACGGATAAACTTTGGTGGATACTGGGCTATCACGTAGTCCATCACATCATATAGAGTGATGCGAGTACCCGCAACTGTAAGTCCTCGCTCTGTACGAATAATTGCGGCTTGCCCGTTTGCTCCCAGAGTCATATCTATAATATTTGCCATAAACTAATTGCATTTTACTTCACACAAAATTAGGGTGACTGATCTGATTATTCTTTGGTTGAGAACATAACTGCGATCGCTTTTTAATGAGTGTAAATATTCATAGAGACATTTTGCCAAACGTCTCTTTTTATGCAGAATATCCTTGGCAAGGTGATAAGTGATATTATGTTCGATGTTACCACTCTCATGAAAAATCTCCATTTCCAGATATTCAAGTATTAAGATGCTTCGGTGAAGTTCATGAGTACAAAAAAAGTCAATTGGTTTCGAGTTGCTTTTCAGCTAAAACAGTCTGTGATTCCCAAAATAATGCCCCAGGTTCTTGCATCTGGTGTATTTGGCATTTTTATTTCGCTTCTTTATTATTTGGGATTACCTGTCTCTTTGCCTATTTTGAGTGCTTTAGTTCCGAGTATTGTCCTCGGTCTATTATTAGTTTTCCGCACTAATACAGCTTATGATCGTTTCTGGGAAGGTCGAAAGTCCTGGGCAAATTTAGTTATCAATGTTCGGAATTTAGCTCGTCAAATTTGGATTGTAATTGAAGAACAAGGACAAAAAGATAGAGAAGATAAAGTTGCTGCTTTGCGGTTAATAGTTGCATTTACAATTGCCACAAAATTGTATCTTCGAGAAGAACCGATAAACGCAGAGTTACAAGGATTGATGTCCCCATCCGAGTATTTTGTTCTTCAAAGTCGTAGAACTCCTCCTTTAGAAATTGCTTTTTGGGTAAGTGATTTTTTACAGAAGCAATATCGACGTCAATGTGTTAGTCCGGTTCAGGTAACAGCTTTGCAGCATTTAGTAGATAATATCATAGATGCTTTTAGTAATTGTGAGCGAATCTTACAAACACCAATGCCTCTACCTTATGCTATTCATCTTAAACAGTTGTTGTTAATTTACTGTTTATCATTACCATTTCAATTAGTCAAAGATTTAAATTGGGCAACAGGTTTAGTTGTAGCTTTGATTAGTTTTACTTTATTTGGCATTGAACAAATTGGAATTCAAATTGAAAATCCTTTTGCTCGTGCTCCGCATAACTTACCTTTAGACGAAATGTGTAACACTATGGTGATTAACATTGAAGATTTAAGCACATTGGCAACTGACAGTTCTTTTGCTCCTACAGAAATATTTTGACTAAAGAGACATCTCCAGAAATAAATATGCGTTGTCCGAAACCCTTGATGAGACGTAGCATTGCTACGTCTCTACGTCTTTTTTGGAGATGCCTAAGAAGTATGAAGTTTAAAGGGTGTTCGCAAAGCGTCTCCGCAGGAGAAGGATAAAAAATGATTTGAGAATCAACGTCAAATTCACCATCCCCAAGTGCCGGCGCCACCTTTGAAAGGTCCAACAATATCGCTGGTAATCCAACCCCCATAAAAGTTACCTGGTTGCGGTTGTACTTTTTCGTCATCGACGTAGCACGCATCCATTAAGTGGGGATAAAAAGCTACATAATCTTTCATAGATGCAAACTCTGATGTCGGTTCTGGGTAAAACCAAGCAGCATTTTGGACTTCTTTGTCACCCACGCAGATATTGTAATAAACGGCACTTCCCTTCCATTCACAAAAGCTAGAACGGGGTGTTAAAAGTAGGTATTCCATTTTGATATCCCCAGGAGGAATGTAGTAACCAGGTGGATGGCTAGTTTCTAAAACACGTTTTGCGCTGTGGGTATCTACGATAGTTACATCATTAAAGATGATTTGGATATGTTTGGTTGTGTCTTCTAGACGAGGGGGACGGGGGTAATCCCAAACTGATTCTTGTCCGGGATTGGGTTCGATGCGTTGCAGTGTCATATACAATATACTTCCTAAAAAATAAGGCAGAGAAAAGAAAAAAGGAAATGGGAGCATCCCGCTTTTTTAAATATTCTGGTTTATTTTTTTATGGTCGCGAAATAAAAACTGGGATGCTCCCGAAGGAAATATTAGATTTTTACCTTTGAATTAAAATTTTATGGTTTTTGAGTCGCAATAGCCAATTTTACACCGCTTCATCTGGTAGTCGCATAAGACTTTTCTCCTCCTCGTTCGTAGCGACGGCGATAAAGTAATTCTATCTGTCCACCATACTCTTGAATCAGTGCAATTTGGCGCATATACAATCCTCGAAAGGTGTTAGCAAACATCAACACCCTGACGGTAAAGACTGAGTACCTCACGAATTACAGATTTCTGACGGCGGATAATCTTGACCCAGAACCAAACACGTTCAATAATGAGTGCGATCGCTACTACACTAAATACTAGCAGTGGAACCATTACCACACCACCAGCCGTAAATAAATTCTTGATTTCCATCTAATGCACAGCCTGTATATAATAAGTGCGATCGCTTACCAATACCCCTATTCTCAATCATACAATAAAAAATATCCCCCCCGAAAAAGGAGGGATATTTAAGGTAATGACGCAAAGACAATCAATTAACGGAAATTGCGGGGATTCAACTTTTGCGGATTACCTTGACGACGTGCTACACCATTCCGCAAACCGGTAGCAGTACCACCATCTTTGGGGTCGAGGTAAGGTTTGAGATTGATTCCGGCTTTAGATGATGCCAGATTATTAGTGCGACTGTTGCCACTACCGAGAAGTGTCCGACTTAAGTTGTATAAATCGTTCGTTCCGTTACTCTGACTAGTGTAAGTGTTGACGGCTGTGGTATATTGTCCATTATCGGCGGAAACCAGATTTTGGAACACGTTATTGCGTACATCGTAGGCATCTTTTCCTGGAGGTACTGTCAGCACAATTCGACAGGATGGATTAGCTTCGGTGGTGACGCAGATTGTGTTTTGTCTATTTTCGACGGCTGTTTGGAGTTCTAATAAGCCATCTTGACGGTATGATTCTAAACGACTAGCGATCGCATTACAACGAGCTTCAGAATTCCAACCACCACCTAAAGCTCCTGGTGCTGCCCAAGGAAAATATTGATTTGGTTGACTTTGAGGTTGGTACATTACGGTATACTGACCATTTTCGGGCTGACAGTTAAACCGAGCAATGTTATTAACACTGGGATAATTTGGTATATCTCTTGAGTTGTCTATTGGTCTGGATGTGCCATTAGATGGTATTGAACCACCTGTTGAAGTTGTGGGTACGACAACGCCATCAGAAGTAGTAGTGGTGGTTCTGGTAGTTGTGTTATTGTATTGAGCAAATGCTGCGCTATTGCCCAGTAAGAGCGATAAACTCAAACTGCCAAAAAACAGAAATTTAAAGGTTTTTGATGACATAAATCATCCTCAGCAGAACAGTGGTTAGGGGGTTGATAATTCAAGTGACGAAGAATTTATTTTTTTGATTCATCATCAGGCTTCTTTTTTTGTTCTTCGCGTTCTTTTTTCTCTTTGAGTAATTGCTTTACCCGTTCTTTAATTTCTTGGTGACGCGCTACTCCTTCATAAGCGTAACGGTTATAGCCAGTGTCAGAAATTAAGCTTTCTAAATAGCTAACTCGCTCTCCACCGCCTGGGTGAGAAGATAACCAAGTAGGTGGAGCATTTTTTTGTTGTTTTTGTAACGTCGCCATTAAGTTACGCAAACCATCCGCAGCATAGCCGCTGGTAGCTATCAAACGTGTACCGAGGGTATCTGCTTGACGTTCCATATCGCGGCTGTAGCTAAGTCCAAAGAGTTGACCGATGGTGCCGCCAAGTGGTAAATATTGGGTGACGTTGGAAATTAAATTGCCTTGGGTGACTAGTTGAAAGCCGTGGGAAAGGACGACATGTGATAATTCGTGACCGATTAACCCGGCTAATTCTGCCTCGGAATTGGCTTTAGCGATCGCACCGGCATTAATGAAGATTTTGCCTCCAGGTAGCGCAAAGGCGTTAAGGTCTTTCTCTGGAATGACAAAGAACTCGTATTTAAACTCTTCCCTTCCTGATACCTTAACTAGTTTCTGTCCGATTTCATCAACGTATTTTAAAACAGTTTCGTCGTTAATTAATTTCAGTTGTTTTTTTGCTTGCTTGGCTACCGATTCGCCGATCGCTCCTTCACCTTGTAGCAATAGTATGGTAGAATCAAGGGCAGAGAAGGGACCGAGAAGGCTGCCAGTGAGAGCGTAACCTAATGCACCAGTAATGATGTTGGCGATGGTGTTACCTCTAACTTCGCCACGGATATGCGATTTATAACGTTTGAGATTGTCGTCAGCTAGTTTTTTAAATTCTGGTGCTTGGGGATCTTTGGGGTTGAGAGTCGCAAATTGACGCGCTGCTAAAGAAGCTTCGATCCATTTTTTCGCTTCTGCAAGTGCTGCAACTCTGGCTTTAATTAAGTCTGGTTGATTCGGATACAGGGTTGCAGCTCTATCTAATACAGCTAGTGCTTTTTTCTCATCATTGTATTGTTTGAGAATAAGAGCGTATTTGATATGACCAGGGATAAATTCGGGAACTTGTTCAACTAATAGTTGCAGTGGTACTAAAGTTCTAGTTTGCAGCTTTGTTACTATTCCCGCTTCAGCTTCCCGCCAGTATACCTTACCTGCTGGGGAAAGTTGTGCTGGATCGATTATCGCCGCTTTGCGTTGTTGATTCTTTAATTTTGTCGTGAAAGGTGCTTTCGCAAGACGATACATTCTTTCCGCTTCTGGGAGGTTTCCCGCAAGATAAAGCTTATCTCCTTCCATCAGTTTTTGCCGACGAGCGAGTTCTTCGGGAGTAGGTGGGGGTTCTGCTGCCTCAGATGGCTTTTTTTCAGTGGATTCTGGGGTATTTGCGGGTTTTTCTGGTATTGAAGGCTTTTTCTCTTCAGTAACTTCAACCGCAGGTGGTTGTTGTGCGGGAACGGGTAAAATAGGTTGCGTCAGGATAATCAATATTGATGTACCCAATGACAGCAGTAACCAATTCCAGGCTAGCAGTAGAGACTTCCAGCGTCGTTTCATGGTGATGTCAACCTATATCTTCATGCTTCTTTGTTTAAATGTATGAGGATTGGCATCAATATGTATAGCGCGATCGCTATTAGACATAGGATTAGAAATGAATTATGCTTTGTCCATAACCCTTGTAGAGACGCGAAATACGAAGTCTCTACGTTTTTTCTACTCCTATATCTATTCAGCTCCCGGTAGGTGAACTGTGACGAAAAACTCATATTGATGCAAAAATTACGAAGTATCATAATTTTTGCATAGTTTTGTTGGGCTGAGGATTCCCAACTCTTGTAGTGTGTAAACCTCAACTTGGCAAAGTTGCCGTGAAGCGAGAGAATAAAGATACGTCGCCCAAAAGATTTTCTCTGTGAATAACGTCCGTACTGTCTCTGATACAAAGCGAACATTCTATAACCACCACACGCGCCCGATAAATACAATTTATCGTCGAGTGGTGGAAGAATTGATGGTAGAAATGCATTTACTGTCGGTAAATGCTGATTTTAGCTACAATCCTATTTATGCCTTAGGTGTCGTCACTACATTCGACCGCTTCATGCAAGGCTATCTGCCAGAACAAGATAAGGAGTCAATTTTTAATGCCCTCTCTCAGGCTATAGAGGAAGATCCACAACGTTACAAACAAGATGCACATCGTTTGCAAGCTTTAGCGCAAAGCTATGCGTCCAAAGATTTAATTGGGTGGTTAAGCCAAACGACTCACTTAGATCGAGATGCTGATTTGCAAGAACAATTACAAGCGATCGCTAATAATGCTAATTTTAAATATAGCCGTTTGTTTGCGATCGGTTTATTTTCTTTATTAGAACTGTCAGATCCAGAATTAGTCAAAGATGAAAAACAGCGCACTGAAGCACTTAAAACCCTTGCTAGTGGCTTACATTTGTCTGATGACAAACTCACCAAAGATTTGGATCTATACCGTTCTAATCTAGATAAAATGGCTCAAGCACTAATTGTGATGGCAGATATGCTTGCAGCCGATCGCAAAAAACGCGAACAGCGTTTACAGCAATCAACCACTAAGGTTGCTCCCCCATCAACAAACGAATAGTTAAGATTTATTAAGTTAAGAGTGATGAGTTAAGAGTTATTAAGAATTCCTAATTCTCAACTTCCAGCTTTTAATTCCTAACTCTTAACTCCTAACTTTAATATCCCTAATAATTTATAAATCAATAGGTTTTGTTTACGGGGAAATAAGGGAATGGGGAGAAAGAAGAATTATTCTCCCTATCCCCTTCCAACAACCCATCTCACCTTTTAGGAGGAGTGGGAGTTGCTTGCTTTGCGGGCGTTTGGAGGACTGGCACTTGGGGTAAAACTGGAGAAACGCCATTGGGTGCAGGATTGAACCCTTGCCCAGGAAAAGTCTGAATAGGCGCATTTGGGGGTAGATTGAAGTTCGGGTTGCCTTGTGGATTAATGGGAACAACTGGCGCAGTATTTGGTACAGCACCTGGATTAACTGGAAAAGGGGAAATAACAGATGGTGGTGGCGAAAAAGTAGGTTGAACTACAAAAGAGATTTGAGTACCTCCCTGTTGTCTCCATAAATCTACCATCTGCATAACATCGTTATAAGCCGTTGACTTAGTAACTTTCAACGCCAAAATACCATTAGGATTTTGCTTGAGATAGTTCCGCAAATTTTCCGTTAATTGCTCTTTTCTTATCGTTTGTCCATCCAAGGAAGTTTGTCCGATGGCATCGATACCCAAAGTTAATATTTGCCGTTGAGATTGTGGTTGTAAATTTGAAGCATTAGTTACTGGTGTACCTGTGGTAGCTTTAGGTAAATCAACATTAATCGCTTCTTGTCGAGTGAATTGCAAAGCCGCCAAAATAAAAAATGTCAGGATACAAAAAACGACATCAATTAAGGGAATAATTTGAATTTGGACTTCTTCAACTGGAGTATGCAGGTTAACTTTCATCTTGTTTTCATGCCGTACTTGAATTATTAATTATTCCTCTGGATCTGATGAATGTGAATCAGATTCTGGTGGTGGGGGAGGAACTTCCGAAAACTTATTTTTACCTCTTTTGCGGGGTGCAGAGAACTTTTCGGGTGAAGAATCTCGGTCTCGACCGCGCGGCAGCGCTTTTTCTAGTGGATTATCGCTAAAATCAGGCGGGAACTGCCGATAAAGCAATTCCATATCATTTCCCGCTTTGCGAAAAACTTTCACTTGGTTAACAAGAAAACTTTGAAATAAACGGTAAAATACCAAACTAACGATCGCCACAATTAGCCCTGATGCCGTACTAATTAGAGATTCCCCAATACCAGTAGTCACCCCAGCCGTCGATGCGGTTCCCAAATCACCAATGCGAATAGATCGCAAAGCCTGGATCAAACCCAAAACTGTACCCAACAATCCTAATAATGGCGCAAGGGCAATTACAGCTTCTAAAAGTTTTTCCCCTCGTCGCATACCCGCTAATTCATCTTCTGCGCTTGCTTCTAGCGCCAGTCTAAAGATTTCTGTGTCGGTTTTGGGCAGGCTTAAGGGCGCAAAAAGAAAACGTCCTATGGGCTGATTCGTCGCTTGTCTGGCAATATCCCTAGCTGTTACCCAATTTTCACCGGCTGCATCCAACACGCGATCGACTATTTCCTTTTCTTGCGTTAAAATTCTTAACCAGAACCACAAACGCTCAAAAATCACGCTTAAAGCCAGAATCGACAGGGCAAGCAAAGGCCACATCGCCGGTCCACCTTTGTCTATCAAATCTAAAATATCCACTGTTTTCGATTTCCTCCATTTATTTTGTGTCCAACTATCCCAAAGCATTTTAATTTTAGAGATTAATGCACCACAGCCTGTGTTAACTATCACAAGATAGAATTTGGCGTTGCTTGAGAGTAGCGTCTTCACTCACTAATTAGGGCGGTTATTCCCACAGGAAGTTTAGGGCATAATTTGCCAAAATCAAAGTTAAGTGGAGGTCTAAAACATGAACTTTTCAATTCAAGCAGTTTACAATTGGTATCGTAATTTACTTCGCAACCCTAAATACCGCTGGTGGGTTATTTTAGGAACGCTGCTTTATTTTATTAGCCCCTTTGATGTCGTCCCAGATTTCTTTCCCCTTGTGGGAGAACTTGATGATGTTTTCCTTTTAACACTATTAATTACGGAAATGTCCCAAGTAGTGATTGAAGGTTTTAAAGCCCGTAAGGGTGATGTAGATACTACAGCTACCAGTACTGCTGAAACTTCTACTTCTAACTCCGACACTATTGATGTTGATGCTGTCTCTGTCAAGTAAATACTACTTAGAAATAAAACTTAATCAGCCCTCTTTTCCTCTATTCACAATTTACCTTCGTGAGTAGAGGATATTCGTAGTAAGCGATTTATCGCTTAAAAGAAAGCGCTGAAGCGCTTACTACGTATAAAATTATTAATTTGAATTCCTTATGAATAATAGCGATCGCTTAAAAAAGCCCCAAATCATTGGATTGTTACCTGCCGGTGGACACGCAACACGGATTTCACCTTTGCCACTGAGTAAGGAATTATATCCAATTGGCTTTCGGTCTGTAGGTGATGAATCTAACTTACGACCAAAAGTAGTTTGTCACTATCTGCTAGAAAAAATGCAACTCGCAGGAATTGATAAAGCTTATTTTATATTGCGATCGGGTAAATGGGACATTCCCTCTTATTTTGGCGATGGGGAGATGCTTTCCATGAATTTGGGCTACTTAATTATGAATTTGCCTTTCGGTGTCCCCTTCACTTTAGATCAGGCTTATCCGTTTGTTGGTGATGCGTTGGTAGCTTTGGGTTTTCCTGATATTCTCTTTCAGCCGGAAGATGCTTTTAAATTAATTATTACACGCCAACAGACAAGTGATGCCGATGTGGTTTTAGGATTATTCCCCACAGATCAACCGCAAAAAGCTGGTATGGTTGACTTTGATAATACAGGTAGAGTCAGTTCAATTATTGAAAAACCTCCGCAGTCAAATTTGCAATATATGTGGGGTATTGCTGTTTGGAAACCGACTTTTACAGAGTTTTTACATCAATATCTGATTACTCTCAAGGCTAATAGCAACTTATCAGAGTTACCAGAAATACCCATTGGCGATGTAATTCAAGCTGCTATTCAACAAGGCTTTCACGTAGAAGCCGAAGCATTTCCTAATGGTACTTATTTGGATATTGGCACACCTGATGATTTAGTACGGGCAGTGCGCCAATTTACGGGTTGTAATGTTAATGAAAGGAGTTAGCGGGACTGATATGGAAACGATGAAGTTACGAGCGCATATTGGGGCAGATGGTATATTGCAAATCCAAGCGCCCACTGATTTAAAAGATACTTCTGTTGAGGTGGTGGTGGTTGTACAGCCGTTACCCGATGCAGAAGTTGCAATATCCTCAGAACCCCAACCGCGTCATAACGCTTGGGGAAATCCCACTACTAAAAAATCGATAAGTAATGCGATCGCTATTATGGAACAACTACGGCGAGAAGTGTCGTTAGATAAAACCTCAATCCGCTCCATGATTGAAGAGGCGCGAAGATAATAACATGCAGTTTACTTCACAGGACGGACGATCGCAGGTGTATTTTGAGTCTTAGACTGGAAAATGGCATCTATTGCCTGTTGTAAAGTTTCTGCCATGACAATGCGGTTTTGGTAAACTACAATTACCCTGACTAAAGTTGGCAGGCTATTTTGTTCAGCTTCCAAATACAGAGGTTCAACATACAGAAGAGATTGCTCTATTGGAATTACCAACAAATTACCCTGAATCGCTCGCGAACCGGCGCGATTCCATAAAGAAATCTGCTGAGAAATTACCGGATCTTGGTTAATCAAAGCTTCTATTTGTTCCTGTCCATAAATTAGTTGTTGTTTGGGAAACTCATAAAGCAGCAGTTTACCGTATTCTTGTTGATCGGAACGCGCAGCCAACCAAGCAATTAAGTTAGGACGTTGAGTTGGTGTAAGTGGAAGCAGTAAAATAAACTCTTCTGTGGCAGCGGTTGGCAGCTTCATAATTAAATAATAAGGCTGCACTGGACGCGGTTCGCTTCCATAAATTTCGGTGGGTATCTGCCACAAATCTTCACGGTTGTAAAATACCTGTGGATCGGTCATGTGATAAGCTAGCAAACGTTGAGATTGAATGCTGAACAAATCCACCGGATAGCGGATATGGCTTTTGAGAGCATCTGGCATCACATTTAGAGGTTTTAACAGGTTGGGAAAAATAGCCCCTAAAGTGTTGATAATAGGGTCTTGTGCATCGGCAATGTAGAAATTAACAGTGCCATTATAGGCATCGATAACGACTTTTACAGAGTTGCGGATGTAATTAAATTTATTTTTTCCTGGGTCAGAATAGGGATAGCGATCGCTTGTAGTGTAAGCGTCCAAAATCCAGTAAAGATAAGTTTTTTCGCCTATGTTATTAGTTCCACCCCCATCCGCTGCAACTAAATAAGGATCACTATCATAACGTAAAAAAGGAGCTATCGCCCGAACCCTTTCTAAAATATTCCGCCGAAATAGCAACTTCGTTCCAGAGTTAAAATTCCGCGTTAGCAGCATTTGCCAATCTTTTAGATACTCAGCAAACAACAACCGTCGCCATCTAGCACCAATCGCTATTCCACCGCGTCCATCATACACGTTATACACATTTTCGCTGCCGCTGGGATAGTCCAACTCTCGGTTGGCTGTCCCTGTCATTACATAAGTATTAGTATTTTCACCATAATAAATTCGCGGTTTACCAATGGGAATACTTGCCCGAATTGTTTCATTTGATATCTGCAAAGAACCTTTACCGCTATCAACCCCAATATCCTTAACGTAATAATCGGGTAAGCCACCCGAAACTACAGTATTCACCGGACTTAGTGTAAACCCGTAACCGTGAGTATACACTAAGTGTTTGTTTACCCAAGTCTGCGCTTGCTCCGGAACCGCTGTATAATCTAGTTCCCGCGCCGCAATAATCGTCTGTTGCTTCTCCGTCAAAGCTTGAGTATTCAGCTTTCCCCCTGCTCCCCCTTGTCCTCCTGTCCCCCCCTCTCCCTCTCCCCCCCTCTCCCTCTCATAATTCAAGGTGTAACGGTCAATATCAGCACCTGAGAACTTATAATAAGGTCGAATTTGTTGTAATTGGCGATTGGTTTCTAGCAATGGACGTGTATCCCAAAGACGAATATTGCGAATCGTCTGGTTATTTTCTTGCAAAATCCCTGCTGTTAATTCACCTCTAGGGTCAAAGGTTTGCGCTTCAATCTGATTTAAATTAAATGCCTGTCGGGTATGTTCAATTGTGCGCTGAATGTATGGACGTTCGCGGGCAAGTTCATTCGGTTGAACGATGAGGCGTTGAACTGCCGAAGGTAATATTTTACCAGAAATTGCCACCACTATAACGTAAATTCCTAATGCGTAAATCAGTTGACGTGGGTAAGGAACCGATTTGAAGCTAGTTTTTTTCGCTTTGGACAAAACTATTACTCGCAATAGCAGGTAAATTGCGATCGCCAATGCTAGAAAGCTCAACCAGGTATAAATTGGTAATTGTATATTGACATTGGTGTAACTAGCACCGTAGTTTACACTATCAGTAGAATATAAAAGGTGGTAGCGCTGCAAGTAATAATAAAAAGCGATCGCTAACATCACTAAGCTAGTTAAAGCGTTTAAATGCAGTCGCTGGGATACAGAGAAACCTTTAAATCTACCTTCACTCAGACTGTTGTCCGAAAGTAGATAAATTAATGCTACTGATGCTGCGCTATATAAAAGTAGTCCTAACAACCAGGATGCTAACAAGTCCCAAATTGGTAGAGAAAAGACATAAAAACTAATATCTTTGTGAAATAATGGCTCAGTTTGTTGAAAACTAACGTTATGGAAATACTCTAAAAATTTATCCCAGCGTGCAGAAAGCAGAAAACCGAAAAGTAAACTGATAAGTAATGCGATCGCATTTAACCAAAACTGGTAATTACTCAAAATCAAAATTGTTAACCCCAGCAGCAATATCAGTGCTGAGTTTTGAGTGCCGAGTTTTGAGTATAAAGAACTCGGCAAAGATTTTTCTAAAAAATGCCAAAAGTTCAGGGTTTCCTGACAATAGTAAATCAAAATCAATCCCACCAGCGCACTCAGTCCCAATACCACCGGTAGGAGAACATGCAAACTCAGTCTTGGGGGAGTGGGGGAGGGGGGGAGGGGAGGAGGGGGGGAGGGGGAGAAAGAATTGTCTCCCTTGTCTCCCTTGTCCCCCCCGCCCCCCCCCCCCCCCCCCCCCCCCCCCCCCCCCACTCCCCCCCTCCCCGATTGGCTATAGCCAAGTTAAACAGCAAAAAACCTGCTGAAGTGAAAAAAGCGATCGCCCACAATCCTAGTTGCGACAACAAGCGTAACCAAAATACTTGTAAATATCCAACTTCATCAAACCAAAGAATTTCTGCTACTAGTTGTGAGGCTAAATCAAATAACAGCCACAAACCCAGCAGCAGTACAAATACTCCAAAAGTACGTTTCATGTTGCTGATTTTGGATTGACTTCTATCTTAGATTTTCCATCCAAAATCTCAAATTAGCAGGACTTACGCACAGACTACCTATTTCCGTCATTGCTACCCAAGGAAGCAATCTCAAAATCTTGTTTTGTCGAGCAGGAGTGTGTAAGTCCTAATAGACATAGGAGTGGAAATGAACTATGCGTTGCCCCAAACCCTTGATTAGACGTAGCACTGCTACGTCTCTACATTGTTTTTTGGAGATGTTTAATCAATTTAACCAAATTGCTCACCTGGATCTAAATTAAACAACATTTGCAGAGTTTGCATACAACGGCGTCTGGCGTCAACATCTTGTTGAGCGCGTAACTGCACCATCGGGTCATGTAAAATTTTATTAACAATTCCTCGTGTTAGAGCCTCGATGATTTCCTGATGTTTATCGCCGAATTCTGAGCCCAATCGCGATAAAGCTTTTTCTAATTCTTGTTCGCGAATGGTTTCGATTTTATTCCGCAGACAGCTGATAGTTGTGACAGTTTCTAAACTGCGCCACCAAATATCAAAAGCTTCCGCTTCTTCGTCTAATAAACCCTCTGCCTCCTGCGCCATCTTGCGACGGCTTTCGTAGTTTTGCGCCACCACCGCCTTCAAATCATCCACATTGAATGCTTGTACGTTTTCCACCTCATTCACGTCCACATGGACGTTACGAGGCACGGCAATATCAAATACCATTAAAGGCTGGTTCGGCGCTAAAACCATTTCTAATTTAGCGCGGTCAAGTATCGGCTCAGTCGCAGAAGTACTCGTAAATACTAAATCACTCTCGGCAATTATTGGCATCATTGCCGACATTGGATGAATTTGAATATTGTGGTCAGGATACTGCGCCGCTAGTTCTGCGGCACGTTCGATAGAGCGATTTAAAATGCAAATTTTCGCAGCACCTTTCGATATTAAGTGTTGCACAAGTAACCGCGACATTTTGCCAGCACCGAGAATTGTTACTCGACAAGCCGCTAAATTTTGCACCTTCATTTGCGCCAATTCTACGGCTGCCGAACTGATAGAGACTGCCCCAGTACCAATACTAGTTTCAGTCCGAACCCGCTTGCCAGCTGTCAGGGTTTGTTTAAATAATCGATTCAAAATGGTTTTAATACCGTTGTATTGCTGTCCTAGTTTGTGAGCATGTTTCACCTGAGCCAGAATTTGACCTTCTCCCAGCACCAAACTATCTAAACCTGCTGACACCCGCATCAGATGCATTACCGCATCTTGGTGCAGCAACATAAACAGGTGTTGTCGGAGAGATGTAACAGGCAACTTGCTGTATTCAGAAAGAAACTGAGTAACTTCTCGGATACCCTGTTCAGTTTCTGGAGTCACGATGTAAATTTCTAGGCGGTTACAAGTGCTGAGAATAGCGACTTCTTGAATATGAGGATAGCTAGCTAAGTGAGCGATCGCACTTTCAGCTTGTGCTTCTAGAATACTCAGCTTTTCCCGGACTTCTACTGGGGCTGTCTTATGGCTTAACCCCACCACTGCGATATGCATATGTTAAATCGTAATTGCTAAATGGGGAATTGGGGGAAAGGGCAATGGGCAATGGGCAATGGGCAATGGGTAATTGAAGAGGGCAAAAGGACTCATGCCCCATGCCCCATGCCCAATGCCCCATGCCCCATTATCTAGTGCAGTTGCACAATCTTAGGCTCGCCAGACATGTGAATCGTATCCACAAAACGAACACTTTTTGACTGGCTGGAAATAACTAAGCTTTGAGTTCTTGTCCCACCGCTGAAGAAGCGTACACCTTGCATTAAGTTACCGCTTGTGATACCGCAGGCAGCGAATAGCACAGTGTTACCAGATGCCAATTCATGAGCATCGTAGACCTTATCGACATCAGTGATATTCATAGAATTCATCCGCTCGATGTTGGCTTGTTTGCTTTCACCAATCAAACCAGTTTTCACCACTGCTGGATCGTAGATCAATTGACCTTGAAAGTGTCCGCCCATAGCACGCATTGCAGCAGCGGAAATTACACCTTCAGGAGCCGCACCAATACCCATCAGACAATGAATGTTAGTGCCGGCAAAACCACAGGATACGGCTGCACCGACATCACCATCGGAAATTAGTTGCACTCTCGCGCCGGCTTCGCGGATTTCTTTAATCAAATCGTTATGGCGTTCGCGCTTCATCACTACTACCACAAGTTCCTCAATAGAGCGCTCCAAACACTCCGCGAGAATCTTGAGGTTTTCCGTTGCTGACTTGTCGATGTCTACTTTCCCCTTGGCAGCTGGAGGTGCCGCTAGTTTCTTCATGTAGAAATCAGGTGCAGCAAATAATCCACCTTTTTCGGAAATTGCCAACACAGCCATCGATCCTGGTTGTCCGTATGCTACCAGGTTTGTACCTTCGCAAGGGTCAACGGCGATATCAATTTCCACTAATTCATCTGGGTTACAGAAGTCTTTAGCATCTTCACGAGAACAGATACCTACTTCTTCGCCGATGTACAGCATAGGGGCATTATCGCGTTCGCCTTCGCCGATAACAATGCGACCACGCATGTGAATCTTGTTCATTCGTTCCCGCATGGCTTCTACAGCCACTTGGTCTGCGATGTCTTTTTCGCCCTTGCCCATCCAACGTGCGGAGGCGATCGCCGCTTGTTCAACAACCTCAATAATCTCTAAACCAAGTGTATTTTCCACAAACTCTGCCCTCTAAATTGCTTGACTTACCGTAGTTTTATCAATGATTTCAGTTTTCAAGTCTACCAAAGGGCGGATACACCTGGAAAATAGTATTGACTTGCTTCTGTGTTAAGTTTTGCTGCTAACTATTTTTATACTTGTAATAATTGACACTTACGATTACTTGTCTTTTGAGTGTTAATGACATCAACAGTACTCATTAACCCAACTTATATTACCAAGTATTTTTGTGAAATCGAAAGCCGCATTATAAATACAATCATCTTCACCCAGCAGAAACTTACAAAGGACATAACATGAAATCACGAATGTTTATATTAAGTATAGTGAGAGCGAAAACTCTCTTGATTTACTGATAATCTTATCAGTAATGAATTTTTAAATCATAAAGTCTTTTTGATCAAGGGGTAGAAACGCCGTGGGTTTAAAACTTGAAACAGTCGTCCCTTGGGGACGTTCGATGGCGGAATATGTCAGAATGTTTCACCTGAAAGGTTCTGACTTCAACTTAAAAATTATTGATTGTGCTGGAGGTCCAGCCAGCTTCAACGCTCAAATGAATAGTCAAGGATATCAAGTAGTTTCTTGCGATCCAATTTATGAGTTCTCCTCAAGCGAGATTGCCAAACGCATTCAACAGACCTATTCGTTGATTATGAATGGGATTGAGAACAATCAACACAACTACCTTTGGATAGAAATTGAATCTCCCGCAAAGTTAGGGGAGATTCGCATGGCAGCAATGCATCAATTTTTAGAAGATTTTCCTTTAGGGTTGGAGGAAAAACGTTATTTAACCGATGGTTTGCCAGTGCTACCATTTCCGGCAAATCAGTTTGATTTAGCCTTGTGTTCTCATTTTTTGTTTACCTATTCTGACCACTTTTCCGCAGAATTTCATATAGAAGCGATCGCTGAAATGTGCCGAGTCGCAAAAGAAGCCAGAATTTTTCCCCTATTAAACATCTCCGGAGAACCCTCTCCCCTACTTCATCCAGTACTGAGCGAATTACAAAAGCAGGGATATGTAGTTGAAATCAAGCAAGTACCATATGAATTTCAACGTAGTGGAAATCTACTTTTGCGCGTTTGTCAAGCAAAACGCGATTAATAATTTAGCAATTGGCTTTTTCTGCAACATTTTTTCACTCTTCTAATAGCTATCCTAGAAAAAAATTACCAAAATCCATAAAATCAAAATATGCTCAACTTTCTCAACCCCCTTTTAGGTCGGCACCCAGAACGAGTTAAGGCAAACGTGGAAATTTACACTTGGCAAACTTGCCCTTATTGCATCCGTGCCAAGACGCTACTTTGGTGGAAAGGTGTCAACTTCACCGAATACAAAATCGACGGTGACGAAGCAGCTAGAACAAAAATGGCTGACCGTGCCAACGGACGCCGTAGCGTACCCCAGATTTTTATCAATAATCAACACATTGGCGGCTGTGATGACATTTATCAGCTAGATACCCAAGCTGAACTTGACTCTCTTCTAGGGACTGGTAACTAGGGATTACGGACTAGTACAAGTCGGCGTAAATAAACTACCCATTCTCAATCGCTAAAAAGCTTACTCCATATTACTTTTGACTTTTGAATGAGTGACTTTTGACTTCCGCGTTCGCGAAGCGTCTCTGAAAGAGAAGCGGTACTAGTCCCCAGTGCCTTCCGATAAGAATATGTTAACTGAGTACTCAGAATATCTTATACATAGACAATGGATGAATCATGCCCTAGAATTTTCTCAAGCAGCAGGTAATGCAGGAGAAGTTCCCGTAGGTGCTGTTATAATTGATTCATTTGGCAATTTTATTGCGGGGGGTGAAAATCGAAAAGAACGCGACAAAGACCCTACATCTCATGCAGAAATTATCGCCATTAGGTCAGCTGCAAAAATCTTGCAAAGCTGGCGTCTCAACCAATGCACTCTCTACGTAACTTTAGAACCTTGCCCCATGTGTGCCGGTGCTATTGTGCAAGCACGTTTAGGGCTTCTTGTCTATAGCGTGGACGATCCAAAAACTGGCTCAATTCGTACCGTCGCCAATATACCCGATAGCGCCGCTTCTAATCACCGCTTGCGTGTAATCGCAGGAGTTGAAGAGTCTAAGAGTCGTCAACAGTTGCAAACCTGGTTTGAAGTGCGCCGAAGTAGCAAAATCTAACGGACAGAGGTAAAACTGTCCGGTAGGTGCAACACAAATTAAAAAAGAAAATCTACGGTGTATCTAACATAGCTTTGATGACAATTGATCCGACAAACAGCAGCCACCGTGATGATGGAACTTCGCACTTCCGCTAATATTTGCCAGAAAACATCTGCCAATTCACAAACAATTGCTAAATTGGCTCCTACGACCTCTCAAGTTTCTCCTTGGTTAGCTCCCTTGGTGTATGTGTTAGGGCGTCATTTCCTTTTACCGTTCTTCTTTCGCCAAATCAGGATCATCGGCGAAGAACATATCCCCACCACGGGTCCAATAATCCTTGCTCCCACCCATCGAGCGCGTTGGGATGCATTGCTAGTACCCTACGCTGGTAGTTGCTGTGCCGCAGGTCGAGATTTGCGTTTTATGGTAACAATCAGTGAATGTCAAGGGTTTCAGGGCTGGTTTGTCAGACGCTTGGGGGGGTTTCCCGTAGATCCTAAACGCCCGTCAATTAGCACCTTGCGGCACGGTGTTGAACTACTCCAGCAAGGAAAAACCCTGGTTATTTTTCCCGAAGGTGGGATTTATCGTGATGGTGAAGTTCACCCGTTAAAGCCAGGAATTGGACGTTTGGCTTTGAGTGCTGAATCTAGTCACCCAGGATTAGGAGTGAAAATTGTCCCGATCAATATTAATTACAGCCAACCTTATCCGAGCTGGGGTACGGATGTTAGCATCCACATTGGTTCTCCGCTAGCAGTAGCAGATTACACTCATGGTTGTGTGAAACAAGATGCTAAACGCCTGACAGCTGATTTAGCAAAGATGCTGCAACAATTAAGCCATCAGGAATCAGAGATGATTAATCACAGATTTGCTGAAGTTCCTAATTCTTAGTCATGGGTTTTGAATTCGGGAATTGTACATGGGGCATTGGGCATTGAGCATGGGGTAGAAATTCCTCCTTGTCCCCCTTGTCCCCCTTGTCTCCTTGTCTCCCCCAGCCCCCTGTACGGTGGCGTGCGGGAACTCGATTACACCAATATTTAGTCTCAAACAAAGAAACTTAGTATTTAGCTTTGCTTTTATCAGAGACCAAAACAGAGTTAAGATACCCGAAGTTTCCATACTTATTGTGTGTAATTGTCGCGCCAATTTATAAGAATGAACTTTACTGCAATTCCCTTAATTCGCTTCAGTTGCTTATCATTGCTAGCAGCCCTCAGCTTGCTATCACCTGTCAATGCTCAGGTAATCAAGTTACCAAGCAATCCCAATCAAGCACAGCCCATTGATCCCGATGACCCGAACAACCTCCGTCCCACTGCACCAAATGGTACTCTTTTAAGCATTGAGGGCGGCAAGCGTCTGATGAGTGAGGCAAGTAGTGCAGTTAGTTCTCAAAACTATGCTACTGCCGCTAAGAAACTCCAGGAAGCACGTCAGGTTTTTAACCAGCTATCTAATTTTTATCAAGATTTGAATTCTAGCTTTTCGGGAATTGATAACAGAATTTCTGATTCCCTGCGAAAAAAAGCGCTCGAAACTGCTCAAATGCGAGATGAATCCACCTATCAGCTAGCGCTGGTACATCGGGCGCAAAATCAGCCAGAATTAGCTGTGCCTTTGCTGGTTCAGATTATTCGCTCTCAAAACCCAACGCGGGACTTAGGTAAGAAGGCTTACCAGCAGTTATTAGAGTTAGGTTTTGTGGATTCTCCTTATCCTCGCACTGGTAGTAGTTCACCCTCCCCCTCCCCCCGCACTGGTAATAGTTCTTCTTCTCCCAAAAAATAAAAACTCTTTTTTCGTTGATTATTCTTTTCTCCTCCTCGCTCCCTCCTGAACCCCCAATGCTAGGATGGGGTTATGTGCCATGACATGGCGTTATCAAAAAGTGTGCGATCGCTTTGGGCGTGTGCTAACCACTGCTAAAATCTTATGTTGGCAAAGGTAAGCGGCACGTATTTGTTGTTAATAATAGAAACAGAAGTTTTTCAGGAATGGCGATGATTAGTCCGCAGCAAGTTGAGGCAATGATCAAGGCGGAACTGCCAGATGCCCAAGTTCAGGTGCAAGATTTGACCGGTGGCGGCGACCACTATCAAGTTACTGTAGTTTCATCGCAGTTTGCAGGCAAGAGACTGGTGCAACAACATCAGTTAATTTATGCTGCTTTACACCAAGCTATGTCAAATGATTCAATTCATGCTTTAGCACTCAAAACGTATACTCCTGAGGCTTGGCAGACAACAGCCGCTTCGTAAATTAGGTAGAGACGTTCCGGCGGAACGTCTGTAGGTTCCGGCGGAACGTCTGTAGGTTCCGGCGGAACGTCTGTAGGTTCCGGCGGAACGTCTGTAGGTTCCGGCGGAACGTCTGTAGGTTCCGGCGGAACGTCTGTAGGTTCCGGCGAAACGTCTGTAGGTTCCGGCGGAACGTCTGTACGGGAGCGCAGAACGTCTGTACGGGAGTTATGAGTTGAAGAAGATTTTTAATTTGTAACTGCTAACTCTAGAAACGTTACCCCGGAACTTTCTCTACCTAAATCTTAATTCTTCACTCTTGAAACCATAATAGGAAACCCAAAGAACATGACACCAGAAGTTAAAGACAAAATTGACAACTTGGTAACGAAAAACAAGATTATGGTTTTCATGAAGGGTAACAAGTTGATGCCCCAGTGCGGATTTTCCAACAATGTTGTGCAAATTCTCAATACTTTGGGAGTTCCCTTTGAGACTCTTGACATTCTTGATGACCCAGAAATCCGTCAGGGAATTAAAGAATATTCCAATTGGCCCACAATTCCCCAAGTCTATGTTAATGGTCAATTCGTCGGCGGTTCTGATGTTTTGATTGAACTGTACAATAATGGCGAATTGCAGGAAATAGTAGAAGTTGCTTTAGCTTCGTAAAGCAAACCGTCTTTGGTGATTTGATGCTGTAATACCAATTCTATGTGAGGCTGCACATAACGCCCTCAGGCTGGAAGCCGCTGGCTCAACGAACGAAGCCCACCTGCGTGGGCTAATTTAGGCGCATCTTCATAGAGAAATGGTATAAGCCCTTCCTTCAATGTTTGTCTAATAGACATACATCTCCAGGAAAGAGCTAGAGACGTAGCAGTGCTACGTCTCTACAATGGTTTCGGGTAACGTATAGTTAATTTTCAATCCTATGTCTGATGAATTAACGGTGCTTAGGCATAGCGATCGCATTTGTTGTAAAATTCCTTCAACTTTGTTTGGGCTAACCACACAAAATTGAAGGAATATTTTTTATAAATAAATACAATTTGTGTCATCCAGACCAATATTGTCCATTGACCAATGCTGATAATATGTTATAATCATCAGCGTTGATTAATGGTTACTAGCGATTCACTCTAAAAGGGCATTAGTAGTAATCGTGCTGTCGTTCTGTCTCTGGCTCTAGTTGGGTCATGACAAAGTTTGAACCATCGTACAAGTAGCGGCTGGCTTCCTCTTCTAAACGATGAATCAAATAAGGTTCAATAGTGTTACTATGTCGCAGGGCGGCTAGATATCCATCCAAATACATCCGCATATCATCCGTCCGATAACCGCGATTCCATAGCTCGACGAAGGCGTCCGTAAGTCTTTGGTAGTAGCGAATGGTTTGTGTGTCTTGGAGCATAACAGAGGATAGAAATCTCTTTGGAATCAGAATTGTAAATGATTCACATGGAAATGTGAAGTCATAATTTCAGGTTGCCATCAAATTAGAGATAATAACTCTACTTTGGGGATCACTACCTATTGGCTACAGTCTAACTAGATCCTATTCCAGAAGAAGGATAAAAGGAATTGCTAGTAAGATATTCTTATGATTTTCTCTCAAAGTAGCTGAAATGGATTGAGGGGTGTAAGCATTTATTTCATCTACCAAATGGAATACTTTTTCATATTTCTCCTCAAAGATAGCTTTGTTTACTTATAAGGGGAAAGGGGAAAGGGGAAAATAATCTTGTTGGGGGATTGCGATCCCCATCAATTAAAGACCACTTAAAAAGTGGGGGTAAAGCGGTGCATGGGAAGGAATAAAGGGAAATAAAATGGATGGGTGTTTTTTCCTTTACCCTTTTCTCCTTTACCCTTTCCCCCTCCGCAGAAGGTAAGGATTAGCTTATTTGGTCAGATTTTGTTTGTCAATAGCAACGAGGATCAAAGCAAGATGTTTAACTTAGGATATTTTACTTTCCCGGAATTCTAACAAAAATTTAAGAAGATTACCAATTCACCTTTGCGAAGGCATAAATTACCTACTTATTGGCTTTTTTATTAGAAAAATTTATGCTAATCGCAATGGAGGTAACAAGGGCTACAAAACCTTAGACATTGGCTTTGTTACTTTGAAAGTCATCGACGCTAAGGGGTATTGCCACCGTGGGATCGGTTTGTATTGAAATCATTGAGGGAAATCCCCATCTGAGGTCGTTGCTGGGTTGGCACTTGCAACAACTAGAGTATCGCGTGCATCAAGCCGCCAGCATTTATCAAGCAAGGGAAGTTTTTATCAGCCAACAACCAACACTAATTATTCTTGATGCTGATTTGCCTGATGGCGATGGCATTGAGTTTTGCCGTTGGTTGCATCGTCAGCAACAACCTTTAATTTTAATGCTATCTGCCCGGACTAATGAAGCTGATATCGTCGCTGGTTTGAAAGCTGGGGCTGATGATTATCTCAGCAAACCTTTTGGGATGCAAGAGTTTCTAGCGCGGGTAGAGGCACTAATTCGCCGCAGACGCACACCTGTAGCGCCAGCTTATCTCGATTATGGCTCGATCCAAATTGATTTAGTGCAGCGTCGCGTCCGCTTTCAAGGAGAATTTATCGATTTAACACCGCAAGAGTTTAGTTTACTCTATGTTTTGGCGCAAGCAGGCGGAGTGCCTCTAAGTAGGACAGAATTGCTACGTCGCGCTTGGCCAGATGCCATTGACAACCCACGTACTATTGACACTCACGTTTTATCACTACGGAAAAAAGTTGAACTCGATCCTCGACAACCCAGTTTGATTCAAACTATCCGCAATGTCGGATATCGCTTTAACATAGAAATTATAAATGCCAACCTGCCACAATCACAAGCAAAGTTAGCGAAAGAGAGATTTACTAATCAACGTTCAACTCTTAGCAGTCAAATTTCGGAAGGGGAGGTGGTTACTGGGTAGTGGGGAAAGGGGAAAGGATTATTACCAATGCCCAATGCCCAATGCCCAATGCCCAACAACCAACAATTAACTCCATTCTTCATCTAGTTGAGTTTGTGCTTGTGTCAAGGAAGAGCGTAAGTTAACCCAGTCTACCTCCAGGGATTTTTGATTTGCTAACAAGCGACCTTGCTGTAGGTGTAATAAGCGGGTACAAGACATCTGAGCTAGCTCTAATTGGTGATTTACCATGATAATGGTGGTTTGATGACTTTGAGTTAACTCTTTTAAGACTTGCATCAGATATTGTGCCGTGCCAATGTCTAGAAAAGATGTTGGCTCGTCTAATAATAAAATTTCCGGTTGTATTATTAAAGCACGAGCGATCGCTATTAATTGTCTTTGTCCTGCCGAAAGTTGCACCTCAGTCCTTCCTAACCAATCATTGGGAATGTGCAGTTGTTCTATCCAGTAACTTACGCGTTCCCCAATTGTCTGTTTGGCTAAACCACGCAAAACTAACGGGTAAGCTAACGCTTCTGTCACTGTCATTCCCAATAATTTGGATTCTTGCGCTACGAGTGTCACATTAGCGCGTAACTCTAAGATGGGAATTTGCCGATATTCCTGATTTTCTAGATAGATTTTACCACTACTCGGTTCATCAAGACGGTTTATCAGACGTAATAAGGAAGTTTTGCCAGCACCAGTCAGCCCGATAATAGCGATAAATTCGCCCTTCGTAACCTCAAAGGAAATATCTTGTAATATAGGATATCCTTGTTGGTTGCTTTTCAGGGTTTTCAATTTGGCAAATAGATTTACTTGCTCTAGTTTTAGTTTGAGATTATCCAAGCGCAAATTCGGTAAGTATTAATTTCTTTTATCTCACGCACTCGCCAGATAAAATTTGAAATCCTATTTTCAGGTTAGTCCGCCCAGGCGGACTTTGTTTGTGTAGCCGCGATTTTAATCGTCAGGGCTTCTTTAATTTAAGCTACTCAATGTTAAGGCTGTGGTGATAGTCCAAGCGTCAACTAATAATAACAAGACTGTAAATATTAGTAAGGTTAAATACATCCAGGGTTGCGCTAAAGGATAGACATCTGTGGTGTCAATGCCTGTTTTGGCTTGAACTTGCCTTACTAGTTGGGCAAATCCTGCCACACGCATCGGTAATAAATAAGCTTTGCCGTCTTGACTGAGGAAGTAATAAACTAGACCTCCTTGCCCTGTGGTACGGGGTTTTAATTCTTTAACTTCCGACCAAGATAAAGACCAACCTTTACGAAAGAAGCGCTTAACCCAAACGGGGTAAGTAACTTGAATTCCTTGGTCGTCTAAAATTACTCTTTCGGTTAATACTGCATACAAAGCAACAAAACCGATGCTGATTCCTACCCACAAGAATGCTGGTGGTATGGGTGAGGCTGTTGCCTTGGATAAAAAAGGTAATGGTGCTGTGAGGGCTATATAGAGGCTTAAAAGGGTGATGCGGATTAAGGGAGAAAGGGGAAAAATAAAAGTTGAGGTATCAGTTGATGCTGTCACGGCTGAAATAGCGATCGCTTGTTTTAATTACATATTAACGAAACTATTAAACCAGAAAGTCAAATCGATTACGGTAAATACTTTTGAACTACAATCCAACCGGTTATTGATACCCAAGCAAAACCGATAAATAAAATAATATTCGTCCCGATGTGTAAAGGTCTAGCCCAGGATTTTCTAGCTTTAATTTGGGTTGCACTAAAAGCAGATACTAAAACTAAGGCTACGACTATCAAACCGGCTAATAAGTGTGACGAGTGTCCTAAAGAACCGAAATGACCGTAAGTGCCAACAATACCGATCGCCAATAGTAACATGACTAAACTTACCATGCAGCAACCGATAAGAAAGTGGAGATCGCGCACTTTTTGATTTTCCCCCCCAAACGCCGGTATAAAAGACAGACGCCGAGAAGTTCTCACCTGAAACATTAAAATTCCAGTTACCGCAAGCAACAAATAAGCCAACAGCGACAAACCCATTGACCAAGCTGCTATTTTCCACAACCAAACAAAAGAAGGCAGATCCATAATAAGGATTGTAGGTGAAAGTGGGGTATTGGGCATGGGGCATTGGGCATGGAAAAATTTTTATTTATTCGTGCATCAAAAATCGAGCGTCTTTAATTCCGATATTGATACCATGTCCGTTTAATTGACATTAATAAAAAAATCCTAAATCCATGTAGAGACGTAGCAATGCTACGTCTCTACATCTTTTCCACGCCTATGAATAATAAACAGAAGAGGGCTGCTGAGTCCAGCAACCCTCTTTATTGAGCAAAATTGTTTTTTTTAATCAACAGATACTAAACCAGCCATTTGAAAGGATTGTGTTGTATCCCCGATTTTTGTATTAATTGTCTGGATCAACTTTTTTTTATTTATTGGATCTATTGCTGTTTCTGAGTCTATACCAAACTCATTAGTACTAGGTTCATCTAAGGCGAGGCGATCGCACGGAATTGTATCTGATAAAATTGCACTTGCCATCATCCCCGTATGAATCTCTAGATGAGCAACCCTTGGTGCTTCAAAGACTAATCGTTGTCCGGGAAAAACCACCCGTTCAAAGTACCAGTTGGGAATATCTGAAATGCGAACCACCTGTATTTTGCTCGTGGCATTAACGTAGCAGCAGAGAATTTTCCCTGATTGCTCTGGTGGTAAAGAATCTAATATTTGAGCCATAACTGCTAAAGAGCTTTACGCCACAATTTTATATTACACCAGCAAAGCTAACACCGGCTGATCCCCATATGCTGTAACTCCGAATACCAACTGAGCTTTTCCTGATAATTTCTCTCATAAGTTCTGTCAACTATATGAAAAAATTGTTAAGATTTTTGCCTTTTGGAAAATTGTAGATTAAGGATCAATCTTTTGAAAATTTTGCTCTTTGGTGAAGCATCTATCACTTTCGGAATATAAGTAATGACCACCAATACAGGCAATCCCCTGATTTTTCCTATACTGGTGGATAGAATTTTTTGAATTCACTTAGATCGCGACTAATAGATGCAGGCGATCGCTTAATAGATAAACTGGGTGTTATCGTAAAGTTATATAGAAATTGCTTTCATAAAACCTATCGATAAAAACGAATATCTGTGAGTCCAAAATCCTACATTTATTGCTACAGATGCTACATCGGTCTTTATTGATATCAATCATCGACTTAAATGTCAAGCACGATGGGTGATAAAAAACATAAACCACAACAAACACACTTGAAACTCAAATATTTCTCTCTCTTGGACGCTGAGGAATGGCAAAATGGAAGTTAAAACACCGATGATGGAAAACCGAATTCTCTACGTTCGCCTTCCTTGTAACCCTATTTTTCCCATTGGGGTAGTTTATCTTTGCGATCACGTTCACAAACTATTTCCCAATATCGAACAGCGGATTTTCGATTTGGGATGTATACCACCTCTAGACTATTACTCCGCCCTTGATACGTGTATTGATGAATTTAAACCGACACTGCTAGTATTTTCTTGGCGGGATATCCAAATTTACGCCCCAGTCGGTGGACGTGGTGGAAATCCACTACAAAACGCCTTTGAATTTTACTACGCCAAGAACCCTTTGATCAAATTACGCGGCGCATTCGGCGGTGGGCGAATCTTCATCGCCTATTATGTAGAATTGTGGCGAAATTTGGGACTAATCAAACGCGGTTTAAAACGCGCTCAAAAATACAATTCCCAAGCGCGTGCAATTGCTGGTGGTGGTGCAGTTAGCGTCTTTTACGAACAGTTGGGTAAAAGCTTGCCTAAACAGACAATTATATCTGTAGGTGAAGGCGAAACTCTCCTAGAAAAACTTTTAAGTGGTAGAAGTTTCCAGGATGAACGCTGTTATGTAGTAGGAGAAAGTCAACCACGCGATCGCCTAATTCACGAACAACCCACCCCATTAGAAAAAACCGCCTGTAACTACGATTATATAGAAAGCATCTGGTCTGACTTCAACTTCTACCTGCAAGAAGAAGACTTCTACATAGGCGTCCAAACCAAGCGCGGATGTCCTCACAACTGCTGCTATTGCGTCTACACTGTCGTTGAGGGCAAACAAGTACGCATCAACCCAGCAGATGAAGTTGTCGCCGAAATGCGTCAATTATACGATCGCGGCATTCGCAATTTCTGGTTTACCGATGCCCAATTTATCCCAGCGCGGAAATTTATCGATGATGCTGTAGAACTTTTACAGAAAATCGTCGATTCTGGCATGACAGATATTCATTGGGCAGCATACATCAGAGCAGACAACCTGACACCAGAGTTGTGTGAATTGATGGCAAAAACCGGGATGAACTACTTTGAAATCGGTATCACCAGTGGTTCTCAAGAACTTGTGCGGAAAATGCGGATGGGGTATAATCTCCGAACAGTCTTACAAAATTGCCGCGACTTAAAAGCAGCTGGTTTCAATGACTTAGTTTCCGTCAATTACTCGTTTAACGTTATTGACGAACGTCTTGAAACCATTCGCCAAACCATCGCATACCACCGCGAATTAGAACGCATTTTCGGCGCTGATAAAGTCGAACCTGCTATTTTCTTCATTGGATTGCAACCCCATACCCACCTAGAAGAATATGCTTTCAAAGAAGGCATCCTCAAACCAGGATACGATCCAATGAGCTTGATGCCGTGGACAGCAAAAAAACTTCTTTGGAACCCCGAACCTCTCGGTTCGTTTTTTGGAGAAGTCTGTTTGCAAGCTTGGCAACAAAACCCCAACGACTTCGGACGCGAAGTTATGAAAATCTTAGAAGAGAAACTCGGTTGTGCTGAGTTAGAAGAAGCACTTTCAGCGCCAATAGAAACGAAAGATAAGCAACTAGCGGGGGTATTATAAAATACAAGGGGGACAAGGGGGACAAGGGGGACAAGGAAAAACTTCACCCTTGTCTCCCCCCTCCTCCTTGTCTTACCCCCACTCCCCCACTCTCCCCGTCCCCCATCTCCCCCCTCCCATGTTAGAAGGCTCAATACTCCAACAATTAGAAACTACTCATCGTCACAGCACCAGACCAATTCGCTTTGGGGTGTATTATAAAAATACGCTGGTATCACTGTGCCATGCCCTAGAAGACCACATCTTAGACGATGACACTAAACCTTTAGTAATCACAGCGTTCCAACAGGGGAAATGGTATTTGCAAGAAGCTGATCGCTATGCAGATATTGCTAAAAAATCCCGCCAAATCGTCATCATGGCTGCCCCAGATGGAGGTTTTGCCGAGCATCCCACAAGCCTTCTGGACAATGTAGACTTAGTAGCCTTAGATACTAGCGATCCAGTTGCTCAAGAGTGGCACTTGATTATTCTCTCTCCTAGCTACACAGCAATGGTACTTTGTCAAGAGCTATCGGAAGGGGATTATGGCACGGCAGGAATTCCGTCATCCGACGAGGAGCGTAAATTTTATGGGTTGTGGACATTTGAGCCAGAATTAGTCCATCAAACAGCAGAAATAGCGATCGCCCACATTGAACCATACAATTTAGAATTAGCAAACAAACTCAAAGCACATAAACAGACAATTCAGCCAAGCCTTGCCACAGCAGAAAACTTGAGTGCAGTAGTCTCCCGTGTGGTAGACTATCTTCAGACTGGGCAAGAGAACTTATCTACACCCACACTGCCACATCAACAAATTTTGGATCGCAACTTGGTTTCCAACGAAATCCAAGCATTTTTGCGGATGGCGCAACTGATGGATATGGCTGATGTCAAAAATCCAATGGCAGCAGCAGAAGTGGTAGTGCTTTGTGAAGCGATCGCTCAAGTATTGGATCTTCCCGCATGGCAAGTTAAAAGATTACGCCTTGCTGCTTTACTCCATCGCATAGATCCATTACAAAAAACAGAAAGCATTCTCGAACCCGGTACATCTACAAATTACGACGAAGATGCTCCTAGCAGTCGCTTAACTTGTCCTTTAGTACCAGGAGCGCAGGTATTGCGAACCATGCCGCGACTGCGAGCAGTAGCACAAATTATAACTCATCAAACCGAATGGTGGGATGGTACAGGTGAACCAGCCAGCTTATCTGGCGATGAAATTCCCTTAGAATCGCGAATTTTGGCGTTTGTAGCAGAGTTTCAGTGGCGTGTCAATGAGAAGCAAGCATCTCAATTGAGTCGCGAAGAGATATTTGCTCAAGCTTTAGAAGAGTGCAGACAGTTACAATCGACGCGCTTTGATCCTAAACTAATAGATACCCTAGCTTTGTTAGTTATGGGCTTGCAACAAGGAATCGAATTACCTCTGATGACACCCAAAGTCAGCGCTGGTATGTGGCTACTTGATGCGAGGCTAGATAGCGATACTAAAACCGCCATTATGAAAAATGAATATTGAAGCATTGCGATCGGGAAAACTTAAACAGCTTCCAGGGGCAGATTTAGAAGACGAGGAACTGACTAGATTAGATTTAAGCCGCATCAATCTGGCTGGAGCCAATCTTGTCGGTACAAATTTGACTAATTCTAAACTCGAAGGTGGGCATTTACAAGGAGCTAACTTAATGGGAGCCATCCTCGTGGAAACTGACTTGCGGGCAAACTTGATGGGAGCAAATTTGATGCAGGCAGATTTGACAGGTGCTGACTTGCGTGGTAGCAACTTGCGCGGTGCTAATTTGATGGGAGCTACACTTAGCGATGTTTCTTTAGCGGGTGCTTTTTTAAGCGGCAGCAATTTGATGAATGTCAACTTGCAAGGTGTTGATTTGCGTGGTGCTGATTTGCGCGGTGCGAACCTCACCGGTGCAAATCTTAAAGGTGCAGACTTGAGTCGCGCAGATTTACAAGGTGCGTTGTTGAGTGAAGCAAATCTAGAAGAAGCTGACTTACGCTCTGCAAATTTAGCGGGAGCGAATTTGACAGGGGCAAACTTGCTGTGTGCTGAGTTACACGGTGCGAATTTAAGCGGAGTTAACTGGGATAGAGCTTGTTTGGTGGGAACAGTGGTTGAGAAGAGTTATTGAAGGCTCGAAGAGGTGCATTAGGCTTGAATGTTAGAATTTTCATGATTGTGAAGTAGGAAAAAAGTTGTGACTCTACAGGAAGTTCTCAACCTAGCAAAGCAGCTTTCAGTGGTGGACAAAGTGCGCTAATTTGTGCAAATTGCTCCTGATATAGAACACGAGTTAATGGATAATCAGCCACAAGAGCGTAAATCTTTGTGGGGTTTATGTAGTGATTTGGGGCAAGCACCTTCCGCATCTGAAATTGATGCAATTCGCACTGAAGAATGGGCTAACTTCCCAAGGGATGACATTTAATGCTGCGCGCTGTAGTGGATACCCACGCAATAATATGGTATATTTTTGGCGATCGCCGGCTTTCAATAACTGCTCAAAATGCGTAGAAGCTCTGCTTCTTGTCGTCAGACATCGCTCAGATAGCATCTGATGGCAATCAAGTCGCTTTCTCCTCCATTAGCTTGGCAGAGATTGTCTACTTGAGTGAAAAAGGACGAATTTCAGCACTGACGCTTGAACGACTGCTTGCAGCTGTTGACACAACCGATGCTGTTTTGGTTGAAGTTCCATTTAATCGTGATGTAGCTAATGCTTTACGCTTAGTTAATCGCACAGAAGTTCCAGACATAAGCGATCGCATTATCGCCGCTACAGCCTTACATTTGGGAGTGCCAGTAATTAGTCGGGACAGTAAAATTCAACTATCCAGCGTTAATACTATTTGGTAAGCATAATCCTAAATCAAAGCGCTTCGCAGTCGTTGTTCTAAAGAAACCAAATCTACCCCAAGATTTTCTAGAACTCTGACCCCGGCGCCTCCTCCTTCTTTAAGAATTCCTAACAGCAAATGCTCTGTACCAATGTAGTTAACATTAAGTTGTTGTGACTGTTCTACCGAGAGTTTTAACACTTGCTTTGCCCTTGGTGTATAAGGAATATCTAAAGGTGTATTACCTTTACCTCTAGCGATAATTTTTTCTACTTCTATTTGAGCATTTTCTAAGTTTACCCCCACTGAGGTAAGAAACTGTGCGGCAAAACCGCTACCTTCGCCAACTAATCCGAGTAAAATTTGTTCTGTACCGATATATTGATGTCCCAAACGTCTCGATTCACCTTGGGCGATATTGATGGCTATAATTGCTTTTTGGGTGAATCTTTCATAACCTTTGAGGTGGAATCTACCCGACATAAACCCATAAAGCTGTTCAAAGATAGATGCAAAAAATTGTTCAATCATATTGCCTTCCTGTTGTGACATATTGCTTATCGGTTGAATAATGCGATCGCATGAAGCTTTCCCTGTAGTTAAAAAAGACAATAAATCTTTCATCGTCTCAGCATTTGCTGAATACCACAAAAATTGCTTTTCTTTTCGGCAATTAACTAATCCCTCAATTCGCAGTTTCTCCAAATGGTGCGATAGCGTCGAGTTCGGAATCTTCAGCTTTTGGTGAATCTCTCCTACTGTCATTCCTTCTGGATAAGCTGCAAATAGCAGCCGCATTATTTCCAAACGATGTTCCGACCCCAATGCAGCAAATATATCTGCATATCGAGCCGTGTCTTGATTATTTTCAACCATATTTCTAGAATAATCGAAATAAATAAAATGTCAACACTAATATTTTGGGTAATAGGGAATGGGTAATAGGCATTGGTAATAATTCTTTTCCTTTCCTTTTGTCCCCCTTGTCCCCCTTGTCCCCCCATCTCCCACTAACTCTTGCCGCTACCAATCAAATATAATAACGCCATGCGAACGGCAACACCGCTGGTTACTTGAGCCTGAATCAAACTAAATTCTGGGTCATCCATTAAGTCAGAGCTAATTTCGACACCTCGGTTAACGGGACCGGGATGTAGAACTTTAACGTTTGGTTGACATAATTGCAACTTTGTGCATGTAATGCCAAACATTTGATGATATTCGCGCAAACTTGGCAATAAATGACCTGTCATGCGTTCCTTTTGCAAGCGCAACGTCATGACAAAATCAGCATTTTTCAAAGCAGGTTCTAATTCCCAATGTATAAACAGGTTGCGATTTTGGATTTTGGATTGAGAGTTGGCAATTTTCTCCCTCTCGCACTTCCCCACTCCATCATCCTTGACATAATCGGCAAATAATTGAGGTAATAAAGTAGGTGGTGCTGCTAGATGGACTTGGGCGCCACTTGCGGTTAAACTCCAGATATTCGATCGCGCGACACGAGAATGTAGAATATCACCAACAATGGCAATCTTTTTATTCTTCAACAATTCTAATCGCGGGTTTTCTGGGTTAATCACACTACAAATGGTAAATAAGTCAAGTAGTGCTTGAGAAGGATGCTCATGTTGACCATCACCAGCATTGAGCACACTAACTTTAACACCGAGACGATCCATTTCAGTTGCGATCGCCTGAGGTACTCCGGCTTCACGATGGCGAATTACCATTATATCAGTTCCCATCGCCAAATAAGTCTTCGCCGTGTCAAGAATTGTCTCTCCTTTGGTAATAGAAGAAGTTGCTGACGTAAAATTCAACGTATCTGCACTTAAGCGTTTTGCCGCAAGTTCAAAACTACTGCGAGTGCGGGTAGACGCTTCAAAAAATAAATTTGCCACCACTTGTCCTTGTAAACTTGGCACCTTCTTCGTTCGTCGTGATAACACCTCCTGAAAACTGGCAGCAGTTTGCAAAACCGTATTGTATTCAGCTTTCGTGAAGTCAGCGAGTGTGAGAACGTGATGACGATTCCAAGTAGTAGTAGGCATATATACTTTTGGCTCTTCAGTGTAAAAAGGCGATCGCTTCTCTACAGTTTTTTAATTTACACAAATAAACAAATGATACCACCTCTTTTCTCTCAAAATAAATACTCATCAATGAAAAGTCAAATATTCGATTAATTGTGCTGCTGCCTTTTCAAGCGGATTTTCAAAACTGGTGATCCGCTCATGTAACAGGGGTAATGCCCAACTCCCTTGTGTTTGTGGAATCCAGGCTTTCGAGCAGCTGCGAACAAAATATGACATACAAAGTTGAAATTTCTCCGACTGCGATCGCTGATATCGAACAAATATTTCTCTGGGTGCAGGAGTATTCTGTAGATACAGCCCATCGATGGGTCAGAGGGTGCTACGAAATTATGCTGACATTGGAAAAATTCCCTAATCGTTGTCCCATGTCACCAGAAAGTGAGTACATGGGCATAGAAGTATGGCAGCTACTATATAAACAGCTGGCAAATGGCAATCATTTAACTGATCTAAACTCCAGTTGTTAAATTTTTGCCTGATATTTACATCTATACCTTGGCAAATCCCCCTAAGGAAAAATGAGAAAACCTCCTAAAAAAATTAAGAAAAATTTTAGACCTATATACTCAATCTCTTATAGGCTGGACTACCGTAGTAAGTAAGCAGCTCTGTCCAAAATAGTAAAGTCATTAACTCTAATCAACCGTGAAAATTCCAAGTTCAATCTGGACGTTACTCATTGGCATCCTGCTGACACTGGTCAGCCTCTGGTACGGTCAAAATCACGGTCTGTTGCCTATAGCAGCAACTGACGAAGCCGATTTAATGGATGGTCTGTTTAACACGATGATGGTCGTCTCAACGGGTATCTTTTTGCTCGTCGAGGGTATTTTGATTTATACTGCCATTAAATACCGTCGTCGTCCTGGCGACAACGAAGACGGACCACCCGTCGAAGGCAACGTACCTTTAGAAATTCTTTGGACGGCGATCCCAGCAATTATTGTTCTCGGTATTTCTGTTTACAGCTTCGACGTGTATAACGAAATGGGCGGCTTTGACCCCCACGCCGCTCACGAAGCCCCTCTACAGCAGCAATCGATGAAAATGCCTGGAGCAGCGATCGCCGCAACTCTAAACGATACTCAACTCAGCACAAAACCTAACCAAAATGCCCCTGGCGTAGGTATTGTTGCTCCTACCATCGGTCAGCTTCCCGAACAAGAAGGCAAACCACCGGCACTGGTAGTGAACGTTGTCGGTATGCAGTATGCGTTTATTTTTACCTATCCAGAAACTGAAGTTTCCTCCGGTGAACTCCATGTTCCCGTCGGACGCGAAGTGGAACTCAACATGAGTGCTAATGATGTAATTCACGCCTTTTGGGTACCAGAATTTCGCCTGAAACAAGATATAATTCCCGGTCGGCAAACTGAAGTTCGCTTTACACCGAAAAAAGAGGGTAATTATGACCTAATCTGTGCTGAACTTTGTGGTCCATACCACGGAGCCATGAGAACACAAGTTATTGTGGAAAAGCAAGAAGCCTTTGATAACTGGATACAAGAGCAACTTGTTGCCAGCACCCAAACCCTAAATCAAGCCGTTGCCGTCAATCCAGCGGATATATCTCCAGATAAATTTCTCGCTCCTTACACCAAGGACATGGGAATTGAACCAGCAATTTTACATCAAATTCACCATTAGTTATTGGTTAGTGGTTGGTGGTAGAGACGCGATTAATCGCGTCTCTACAAAGTTAGTAGTTATTATGAGCGGGAAAACCCTGCCCCTATTAGAAGCGTGGTTAAGTAAAACAACTAACAACTAACAACTAACAACCAACAACCAACAACCAAAAGGACTTTTATGACACAAGCACAGTTGCAGGAAACTGCGAATATCCCTGCCCTCAATGAGGAACCAGGGGAAAGAAAATGGCAAGACTACTTTGGCTTTAACACCGACCATAAGGTAATTGGAATTCAATACCTAGTAACAACGTTTGTTTTTTACTGTATTGGCGGGGTAATGGCTGACTTAGTTCGCACAGAACTACGGACGCCAGATGTAGATTTTGTTACGCCAGAAGTTTATAACAGTTTGTTTACGCTGCACGCCACAATCATGATTTTCTTGTGGATTGTGCCTGCGGGTGCGGGATTTGCAAACTTCTTGATCCCCTTGATGATTGGGGCAAAAGATATGGCATTCCCCCGCTTGAATGCTGTGGCTTTTTGGATGATTCCCCCAGCTGGTATATTGCTAATCAGCAGTTTAGTAGTGGGCGATGCACCGGATGCCGGTTGGACTTCCTACCCTCCCTTGAGCTTGGTTACAGGTCAAGTGGGTGAGGGAATATGGATTATGAGCGTCCTTTTGCTGGGGACATCTTCAATTTTGGGGGCAATTAATTTCCTTGTCACCTTGCTGAAGATGCGTACCCCCGGTATGGGTTTTTTCCAAATGCCCTTGTTCTGCTGGGCAATGCTTTCTACTTCAGCCCTGACTTTGGTATCAACACCAGTGTTAGCAGCGGGCTTGATTTTGTTGTCTTTTGACTTAATTGCCGGAACAGCATTTTTTAACCCGACTGGTGGTGGCGATCCGGTTGTGTACCAGCACATGTTCTGGTTTTATTCGCACCCAGCCGTTTACATCATGATTTTGCCCTTTTTTGGGGCGATTTCTGAAGTGATCCCGGTTAATTCCCGCAAGCCGATTTTCGGATATAAAGCGATCGCCTACTCCAGTCTCGCTATCAGCTTTTTGGGACTAATCGTCTGGGCGCACCACATGTTTACCAGCGGTATCCCCGGTTGGTTGCGGATGTTCTTCATGATCACCACCATGATCATCGCCGTACCCACCGGTATTAAAATTTTTAGCTGGTTGGCGACAATGTGGGGTGGCAAAATTCGCCTGACAAGCGCCATGTTGTTTGCAATGGGCTTTGTCGGCACCTTTGTAATTGGCGGGATTAGTGGCGTAATGTTGGCGGCAGTGCCTTTTGATATTCACGTCCACGACACCTATTTTGTCGTAGCACACTTGCATTATGTGCTTTTTGGTGGTAGTGTTCTCGGCATTTATTCCGCGATTTACCACTGGTTCCCGAAAATGACGGGACGAATGCTTAACGAATTTTGGGGTAAGGTTCACTTTGCCTTAACTATCGTCGGTCTAAATATGGCATTCTTACCCATGCACAAGCTGGGAATGATGGGCATGAACCGACGTATTGCCCAGTATGACCCCAAATTTACGTCTTTGAATGAAATCTGCACCTACGGTGCTTATCTACTCGCGGTTTCCACATTCCCCTTCATTATCAATGCGATTTGGAGTTGGATGTATGGTCCCAAAGCAGGTAACAATCCTTGGGATGCTCTTACTTTAGAGTGGATGACTACCTCTCCACCAGCGATCGAGAATTTTGACAAACTTCCAGTATTGGCTACTGGTCCCTACGACTACGGTTTGGAAAAAGCTAAACAAGGTGTACCCCTAGACGATCCCAATCCAGTATTGTCTGGCGGTCCTAACTCTGTATTACGCGCTCAACCAGATCCAACGGTTGCAGCAAATCCCGAAGACCGCAAATAAAGGATGAAGGCTCAAGGATGAAGTATGAAAAATAATACTTCATCCTCTATCCTTCATACTTCATCCTTAATACTTTATCCTTTAGAAGATTCATGCAAAGTCAAACTATTGACCCAGCTCAAACAGCTCTCAACCATCACCACGCGGCGACAACAGAGGCTCATCACGAAGAACATCCAGACCATCGCATATTTGGTCTAATTGTCTTCCTCATCGCTGAGGGGATGATTTTTATCGGACTATTTGGAGCTTATCTCGTTTTCCGTGCTAGTTTACCTGTGTGGCCCCCAGAAGGCACGCCAGAATTAGAATTGTTGCTCCCTGGAGTTAACACTGTAAATCTGATTGCAAGCAGTTTTGTTATGCACAATGCTGACACCGCCATTAAAAAAAATGATGCGCGGGGTATGCGAATTTGGTTGGCGATAACTGCCGCAATGGGTATTACTTTCTTACTAGGTCAGGTATATGAATATACCCATCTGGAATTTGGTTTAACTACGAATTTGTTTGCTAGTGCATTTTACGTGTTGACTGGCTTCCACGGATTGCACGTTACCATCGGTGTTCTGGCGATTCTTGCGGTATTGTGGCGATCGCGCACCAAGGATCACTACAATAGCCAAAAGCATTTTGGCATCGAAGCTGCGGAAATTTACTGGCACTTCGTTGACGTGATTTGGATTATCCTTTTCGGCTTGATATACCTACTTTAAGTCTCAATTTGTTCTTGATGCTACATACAACAAAACCTCCATGATGGGGGTTTTTTATTTTTCAGATATTAAGATTGTTCCAAAAAATAGCTGAAAATTTGAACCTAGTAATTTCAGAACTGGACGCGAAGGCGTTGCTGAATATTAATATGAAATTCCTAATTATTGCTAGAGACGTTCCGGCGGAACGTCTCTACAAAGGCGGGTTTTAATATTAGAATTATCCGTCAAAATTTCTTTCTTCATATTTCAAATCAGCAACGCCTCCGCGAAAATCACGTAGTACGTCGTCGTACTGAGTCTGGTCAGGTTAAGGCTCTTTCAAGCCCACGCCTTTAGGCGTGGGGTTCCTGACTGAGATTATCACCGCTGGAGTGGGTAACGGTACATGTGAGGTGTTGGAGAATCCCCACATTATTAATGTATCAGGTATGAAGCAATACGCTTGGTGTTAAGCCTGAAATACGAGTGTAGAGACGCGAAATTTCGCGTCTCTACGTCCCGAAATCAATACCAAAAATCCTTAACACCAAGCGTATTGATTAATAGTGAGGAAATATTAAATTTCAAAAAAACCTGGGAAACTTTCAAGCTTTACCCAGGTTCTCTATGCCCGTACTAGTTGCGGGTTTTTATTTTAGTTAATCAGTCTCTTTTTAGTGTATTTTCCCAGATAGCGTGCTAGCATAACAGCAAATTAACTTTCATTTCATTATGGAAAGTCGAATTAACAAACGCACCCATAGCGACTACACCCAAAGCGCCGCTTACCTTCCTAAACAACTAGTAAAAAATTTCAAACAGTTATCTCTGGAATTAGAAATCGGACATAGTGAGGCGATGGAAGAGGCAATAAAGATGTGGTGTGATGCGGCGATCGCAAAAGTAAATCAAAGTCGATGAGGTATCCGCGCTATCCGACTACTGAACAAAGTTTAATTTGTTTTATCCTCAGCCAAAATCTAACAACGTTTCTACTACCTATCTTTATAGTGCGACTGGATGAACGAACGGGAAACATTTATATCTTGGCTGGTGAAGAAACCGGAATTGTAATTAACCGTAATGGTAAATGGAGATACGACGAATGAGTGAGCTTAACTTTACAACAATGAGTAAAACTGAGTTAAAACGCTATCTGCTAGAGCATCGCAACGATACAGAAGCGTTTCATGCATTAATGGACAAAATTAACGCTGAACCTAACCAAAAGTTTTACACAATAGATGAGGTTGATGTACTACAGCAACTAATAGAGGCAAAACGACACTCAAAAGAGAATCAGTGAAAATAAACAGGCACTCGGATTATTTCTGTGAAGCTTTATAGAGGATGATTTGCAATGCTTTACCGAAAAATTGGGTCTAAAGCCCCGTCATAAAGGACGGCTTTGTCTTGATTTTTCTTTAAATTCTCCTGAATCCGCGATAAAATACCAACATGAAAACCCTGAAGTTTAAGCTGTATCAACACAAAAGGAATAGATTTCTCAAGCGGTCAATTAACGCCGCCGGAGTTATTTATAACCACTGTTAAGCAAAATAAAAAGGGGGTAAGACCACCGGGATTTAAGAAAGTTAAAAGATACAAATCCTTCACTCTAAAGCAAGCAGGATACAAATTTCTGGGAGTTAACAGAGTCAGGATTGGGAATCAAGTTTATCAGTATTGGAACTCCAGAGAAATAGAAGGAACAATTAAAACTTTAACCATCAAACGCACACCTCTAGGTGAATTATTTATGATGGTTGTAGTAGTTGACAACGTAAATGAACCAGTTATCAAATTCGAGACGAGTAGAATCGCTGGATTTGATTTTGGCTTAAAAACTTTCCTGACTATCTCTGATGGAACCCAAATTGAATCACCCCAATTTCTCAAACAAGCCCTAAACAAGATCAAGCAAGCCAGTCGTCAGCACTCAAAGAAAGTTAAAGGCTCAAATAACCGAGAGAAAGCTAGAAAGAATTTGGTTCGTAAGTATGAAGATGTTTCAAATCATCGTACTGACTGGTTCTGGAAACTAGCCCATGACCTCACAGATAAATTTGACATTCTGTGTTTTGAGACCTTGAGCCTGAAAGGAATGCAGAGATTGTGGGGTAGAAAGATATCAGACTTAGCTTTTGGAGAATTTCTCCAGATTTTAGAATGGGTTGCTGAGAAAAAAGGAAAAGCGATAGTTTTTATAGATCGATGGTATCCATCCAGTAAAACCTGTTCTTCCTGTGGTCATGTTCTAGAAAATCTAGATTTTCAGGAGCGAGAATGGCGTTGTCCATCTTGTCAGTCTGTGAATGGACGAGATGAAAATGCAGCTAGAAATATTTGTGCGGTCGGGGCATCGACCGCGCTTGTTAGGCGATGTTAGACAGGTTTTGCCTGCAATTGCTGTTTGACCTTAGAATCCCCGTGCGTTTACGCCGGGGAGTATGTCAAAAAGTACCATTAGTGCTTTCACCGCAACTTGAGGGTGGTTTCACTGTTACATCGCCACTTCTACCAGAGTTACTTACTGAAGGAGATACAGTCGAGGAAGCTTTAATTAATGTTCGTGATGCTTTAGCTGCTGTAGTTGAAGCTTATGAGGATCTTGGACGAAGTTTACCTGCGAACATGAAGGTTAGCGATCGCACTCACCCAATGCTCTGATAATAAAAGAAAATGGAGATTGGGATTTTGTTGTATGACACAGAACCTACATCAAATGACAAATAAATCCTCATCTGAAAGCATTACAAATAACTTTTAAGGAGGAATGAAAGTTAAGTGGCGCAAATGACAGGATTGTTGATTTCACCCCAATTCCGGAAAAATATTTCTAAGTCATAAAATTCACCATTAAAGTCAATATTACCAATCCTCCTAAAATAGCTAAAACTTGAGTCGTTCTGTTACTTTTAGCGAGAATTTCTGAGTAAGATAGTTCATGATTTTGAATCAGTAAGAAGGAATGGGAATTAAATAGAAAAGGGAATAAACGATTTAAAAGTAAGCGCAGAAAGAAGTTAAGACTCCATAATCGCTTCTGTAAAGGGTCTTGATTATATTGCCAAGGATAACTAATTTGTACTAACCGGATTAAGGCTTTAATATCTGGTTGGCGTAAGCTTTCATAGCGAGGAAGTGCTTGAGAGAGATTATCTTGAGTTGCTGCCAAAATTTCATGGATTTGATAAACATCTTCTAAGGCAGAATTAACGCCTTGTCCAATGTCGGGAGGAAAACAATGAGCTGCATCTCCCAATAAAATTACCGCTGTTCCTTGATTCTCTTCAGGTTTTCCCCAAATTTGATAAAAAGAAGAACAATATTGAGGAATAGGAAATTTCCCCCCATCACTAGATGCAAATCTGGCTATTTCTTCCGGAGAAATAATTTTTTCTAGGGGAAGTTGAGGAAATGCTTGTTTCAGGAATTGTTTAACTTCTTCTTTGGTTGATAATTGCCAGATTTCATGATCTGGGTAGGTAATAATATTCGCAGTTCTTGGTTGATGAGGATTTTTAAAGGGTAATAACCCCAGAGAAATTGCTTTTTTACGCCCTTTAAAAGTAGACCGAATGGCGTAAGCCATTGTAGTTTGTGATAAATCTCCTTCTGACTCTGACAAGGGAAATTGAGGAGGTAAAGTGAGAACTTTGTATTTTAAGATCGAACTAGGAGAAGGAAATTTTTGCATCTCAAAGGAATGTGATTCACCTTCCATTTGATGAAGAGTTTGACGCACAATAGAGCTGAAGCCATCACAACCTACTAACAAAGTAGGAATAAAGCTCAATTTTTCCTCTCTTTGAGATTGAGTAATAATTTCTAAATGCTCTACATGTTGTTTAATTTCTACACATTCAGTATTAAATAAGACCTGAATTGAATCTTGCCAGTGTTGATGAATTTCTTGGTAAAGTAAATCCACAAAAGATGCTCTTGGCAGCCAGTAAGCAGTCTTGCGTTTAGAATCAGCAATGGGTAGTTTCGTTGTTTTGCGTGTGCCGTCTTTTTGAATCAGAGTCAAATAAAATTCGGTATTAGGGACACTCAAATCAGCTAATTTGGCAGTTAGTTCTAACAAATCGGTTAATTTTTGCCCTCGACCATCAATTTGATAACTAAAGGATTTATCTGGTTCGTAATAATCTGCTGATGGTCTTTTTTCAATAACTGTAATATCTTTCCAGCCTCTTTTCGCTAACATTAAAGCTGTGCCTAATCCCGCCGGACCTCCTCCCATAATGACAACATTTTTCTTGTAGGAGTGATTCATTTGACCTCTTGCAAAAAAGTTTTGTGGTATATTATTAGGCTAAATTATTATTTCTGTGAAGGCAAAGTACTTTTATTTATTGACTGTGCCAAAGCTTAACTTTTTTATCAAAACCACCGCTAGCCAGCATTTTTCCATCAGGACTAAAAGCGATCGCACTCACCCAATCTGAGTGACCGTAAAGTGTCTTGATTAACTCACCTGTAGTCAAATTCCACACTTTAATTCCATCTCTACCGGCACTAGCTAAAGTTTGTCCATCTGGATTGATAGCGATCGCATTCACCCAGTTATTATGTCCTGTAAGAGTTTTACTTAGTTCTCCACTGTTCAAATTCCAAAGTTTAATCGTGCGATCGTGACTAGCAGTAACTAAAGTTTTCCCGTCTGGTGTAAAAACTACCGCACTGACTGTATTAGAATGAGCCGGAAATCCCCGAATTAACTTACCAGTACTCAAATCCCATAGTTTAATTACACCTTTATTATCACCGCTAGCAAGCATCTGACCATCAGGACTTATCCCCAAAGTAAAAATTGCATTATCAAAGCGTGCCAGAGTCGCTAGGGGGCGCTGCTGTAATAAATCCCACATGCGAATTCCATCTAAAGCACCGCTAACAAGAATCTTACCATCAGGCGACACAGCTAAAGACAATATACTACTGCTATGTCCGACAAAAGAGCGGGTAAAGTAATTCCTTTTCAGGTTCCAAAGATTGATAATATTGTCACTACCACAGCTTACTAAAGTTTTCCCATCTGGTGAAATCAGCAAAGATTCTACAGCTGTTTTATGTGCTTTGCGAATAGTCCCTACCCTTTTACCAGTCTTAGTATTCCACAAACGAATTACACCTTCATTTTCAGCACCCCCACTCACCACAATCTTGCTATCTGGACTGAAGGCTAAAGATTTAATCGTTCCCGCATGTCCACTAAAACTATAAAGCAACTGTGGATTAGCAAAGCTTTGAGGAGCTTGGGATGGCATTACCTCAACATTAGCATCAGCCGCACGAACACAAAACCCTTCCCAGAACGTAACAGGAAGGGCAACAGCTGTAGCAAATGCAAAAATAATATATGGACGAAAGAAAGTACTGCCCCTACCTTTTCCCTTACTCCTCACTGTTTTTCCTCACTTTTTCAATGGGCTTATATCTTGCACCTTTAGGCATAAACAATGAATTGAACACTTTTTAGTAGCTAATTTGACCTAAAAAATATTCTCAAACAGTCCTCTGAAAGAGGACTTAAGCTATAAGACAGGGACTTATAGTCCCTGGCAGTCGGGAAAGCTATAAATACTTAGTAACCTTTTTCTCGCATGACATGTTGGTGCAAGATGTGAGTAGACACGTTAATTAATTTTTCCAGCGTTACGAATTATAAGTTACCAGTTCTGCTCTTAACTATAGAGACGTTCCGGCGGAACGTCTCTACCTAACTTTTGTAGAGACGCGAAATTTCGCGTCTCTACATCTGCGAAATTTCCCATGTTTACAGGGATGGTTTTTTCTTAGAAACGGTTAGCAGTGGTAAAGCAGAGCTAGACGAGCGAGAGGGCAAATAATGTTGCACCACAGGCTCTTCTGGCAAAGGGCGACTCTGCTGGATGCGCCACCAGCGCCATGCAAGGGTTATACCCGCAGTTCCTAAACCAAAAGCGAACAACGACCAGCTATCGTCAAATCCACCAATTAGCGCCTCGATAATACCCATCGTAATCAATGCACTAACTAATGGTTCTCTACGGTACGCTGACTTCAAAAAACGAGGTAATACAGCATTCATCTTTTGCTTGATTGGTTTTTGTTCACAAAATAGGCGTAAATTTACCGAGAATACCTCACCCTAAGAAGGTATTTTTAATCAGAGCCACTAAGAAATTATAATTATCTATTAGTAGGGGGGAGAGAAGCCAAAAATTAACTACCTTGGATCATATAGTTGCAAGTCTAGGATAACACTTACACTCAAAGCGTGTGCTGTACCGTTGAGCAGCCTTAAACGATTTGTGGTGCAAGGTATGCAATTACGGTAATTTTAACCAGTTAGTAGCAACTGGTTAAAATTTCAACTACTTACCCTTACAGCTTTTGGCAAGTCAGCAAGCATAAGTAATGGTGAAGTTTGTGCGATCGCAGTTTTACCTTAGACCGAGCCATGATAGCACTCCTTGGTTGGTGAAAAATTCAATCGCCACCATCAAAATGAAACCAATCATGGCAGCTCGACCATTCAAGCGTTCAGCATATTCATTAAAGCCAAATTTCGGCTCTTCTAATTTGGGTGTAACGGTCGGTTGTGGTTGTGTCATCATAAAAAACGCCTATTTTTGGCAAACTGAACTTTACATTGACAAGTCGGAACTTCGGATTTGAAACAGCATAGTAGCGCTTAAATGCCAATTTTTTGATTGGCATTTAAGCACTATTGCCCTTGTGTAACATTTTTTAATTATTCTTTATATATTCTAAGAATACTAGAGCAATAGTCAAGGGCAATTAGAAAGACGATAGGTGAGGATAACACAACTTTAGCTATCTCTAATACGGAAGTAGCAACCTAGAAACTGGCAGGCTAAAGTTAAACAAAAAATCAATCAGAGGCAGTAAATGGAAATTGGTGTTCCGAAAGAAAGTAAAGATCAAGAGTTTCGGGTAGGGTTGAGTCCTTCTAGCGTGCGCGTGTTGCGGGAAAATGGTCACAACATCTTTGTTGAAACACACGCTGGTACTGGTGCTGGATTTACAGATGATGATTATAGAAGCGTTGGGGCAGAAATTGTCTCTACACCGGATGCTGCTTGGAATCGGGATTTAGTAGTCAAGGTGAAAGAACCACTGACATCAGAGTACAAATTTTTACAAAAAGGGCAGTTACTCTTTACTTATTTGCATTTAGCAGCCGATCGCAAATTGACCGAGCATTTAATAGATTGTGGCACATGTGCGATCGCCTACGAAACCGTAGAACAACCTGGTGCCAACAAATTACCTTTGCTCTCTCCCATGAGCATCATTGCTGGTCGTTTATCGGTACAATTTGGCGCAAGGTTCCTCGAACGTCAGCAAGGTGGTAGAGGTGTACTTTTGGGCGGTGTTCCCGGTGTCAAACCAGGTAAAGTAGTAATTTTAGGCGGTGGTGTCGTTGGCACAGAAGCCGCGAAAATTGCTGTCGGGATGGGTGCCTCTGTCCAGATTTTAGATGTTAATGTTGAGCGTTTATCTTACTTAGAAACTTTATTTGGCTCTAGAGTTGAACTCATCTACAGTAACTCTGCCCACATCGAAACCGCAGTTAAAGAAGCCGACTTGCTCATTGGTGCAGTTTTAATTCCTGGACGTAGGGCACCGATTTTAGTCAAGCGTGACTTAGTTAAACAAATGCGTCCTGGTTCTGTAATTATCGATGTTGCGGTGGATCAAGGTGGTTGCGTAGAAACTTTACATCCTACATCTCACACTAACCCAATATATATTGAAGAAAATGTAGTGCATTATGGCGTTCCTAATATGCCAGGGGCAGTACCTTGGACAGCAACCCAAGCTCTCAATAATAGTACCTTACCATACGTTGTCGAGCTAGCAAATCTCGGAACTAAAGCGTTAGAAATTAACCCAGCATTAGCCAAAGGTGTAAATGTACAGAATCATCACTTAGTCCATCCTGCGGTGCAATCAGTTTTCCCAGACTTAGTAAATTAGTTTTTCACGATACTTAGCTCACTCATGCCTAAGTCAAGTCATCCTTGATAACTTTTGTGAATGCATCAAACATGTAAATACTAAACCCCCATAAGGCTTATAGCGTCGGACGTGAAGGCATTTTTCTTGAAAAAACTAAAAAACTAGGAAATTGGGGTAGACACCATACTTGTATAGGACTTACGCTGCGGATAAAATTCCATTAAAATGCGTAAGTCCTATTTTTATTTGGCAACCACTTTATTAGGTTATTATTTATTTGTCAATAGAGATAATCAAAAGTTTAGACTAATAAGTTGTAACTTATATTTTTTGTAAATAACAAAAAATATAAGTTACGTATGCTCTTAATAAAGATTACTTAAAGCTCCAAAATAATAGCTATAATGAACAAATAGCAAAAGCAAGTGTCTCTAACAAGGCTTTTCTACTACAAGTTAAAAACACATTATTATGGGTCTATATAAAGAAGTTTTTTGCGGGATTTTCAAGGTAGGCTTAGGAAAACCAAAAAGGGAGGTGTCGAATCTTTAACACAACAATGGGCTAAAAAATATTTGTAAAATCTTCAAGTTAATGAAGACGATAAACAAACCATTGACATGGTGAGTTTAGCAGAAGAGGTCTCGCAAGCAGGACGAAAAAAACAAATGATAAATTAATGGAATCTTTACGCAGCGTTAGTGCAAAACTTTGGAACCAAAACTAAGACACTTTTAGCAAATGCCGAAGTCAAGAGACATAACATCAAACCCAATTTGATTTATACTTGGGAAATTGCCGCTGATTCTTTTAATATTAGAACTTAGGCAAAAACCCTCTGTAACCCTCTTTTCTTCTCCTGTCGGAGACCCTGAAGGGACGTGTCCTCCTCTTCCAGACGCTCGATAGACGTGTTTTCTCCTGTCGGAGACGCGCAAGAGACGTAGTTCATTTTTCCGTGACTTGTACATAAGTCTTAAATATTTACCAAACCGCACCTTAATGCTATATTTTCAGTTGATGTGGCAGATGTGATCTCCAGAAGTGTTTGGTGAACTGGATCTGGATAGAAAATTAGACAATGTTGAGGAAGAATTTTGGCAAGCGTTATTTAGCTCGCAGAAGATATCTTAACTTAATCTATATAATTTTACATTATGGCTTAAGTCTTTCTGTCATTGATTGGATTTCATTTTTCAGCCAGTGTGCGCTCTGTGTCCTGTCACAACACCAACAATTAAATTTTCCTTTTCATATTTTATTAGAAAATGAGGAATCCTGTGACAAAACCAGCATTTTTACTTTTAGTGACGCTGCTTGTTTCCTGACAATAACTCTGATATTCTTATCACTTTAATCTCTGAGTTAGATTTTTCTGATGACGATGTTAATATACCTCAAATAGCATGATAATGACTAATAAAAAGTGGGCTGTGAAACGTATTACTGTAAATCTGGCAACACAAGAAGCAGAAAAACTGGAAAAATATTGTCAGCAGACAGGTAGACCAGCAACTGATGTGATACGAGAATTGATCCGAGGGTTACAAGTTTCTGACGATATCAATGGAGCGAAAAGCTGAGGACAAGGAGACTTTCAACTATTGACTTTCAACTATTGACTTTTGACTGTTGACTGTTGACTAAATACGAGTAGCAAATTCCGGTACCAACTCAGTTACAATTTGTAAAAGAAGTTGAAAGGGAAAGACGGAATGCGTGTTGCAATCGTAGGTGCGGGACTCGCTGGACTAGCAACAGCAGTAGATTTAGCTGATGCGGGTTGTGAAGTCCAGATTTTTGAGTCCCGTCCCTTTGTCGGTGGTAAAGTTAGTAGTTGGGTTGATGGCGATGGCAATCACGTTGAAATGGGGTTGCATGTGTTTTTTGGGTGCTACTACGAAATATTTGAATTGATGAAGAAGGTGGGGGCATTTGACAACTTACGTCTCAAAGAACACACCCACACCTTTATTAACAAAGGGGGAAAGACTGGTGCTTTGGATTTTCGTTTTTTTACAGGTGCCCCATTTAATGGGTTTAAAGCATTTTTTACAACTTCTCAACTCTCAGTTTTGGATAAATTGCAGAATGCTCTAGCCTTAGCTACAAGCCCAGTAGTGCAGGGTTTGGTAGACTTTGATGGAGCGATGAGAAATATCCGCAAGTTGGATAAAGTCAGTTTTGCCGATTGGTTCCGCAGTCACGGCGGCAGTAATGGTAGCATCAAACGTATGTGGAACCCCATCGCTTATGCGTTGGGTTTTATTGATTGCGAAAATATGTCTGCTCGTTGTATGTTGACAATTTTCCAGTTATTTGCTGTCAGAACTGAAGCATCAATACTGCGAATGTTGGAAGGTTCGCCCCAAAAGTATTTACACAAGCCGATCCTAGAATACTTAGAAGCAAGAGGAACCAAAATTTATACACGTCGGCAAGTCAGAGAAATTAAGTTTACTTCTGGCGAAGAAACTCACGTTACTAGTATCACCGTTGCCCAAGGTGAGACAGAAGAAAATATCACCGCTGATGCCTACGTCTTTGCTTGCGATGTTCCGGGGATTCAGAGAATCATACCACAAGAGTGGCGCAAGTGGTCAGAATTTGACAATATTTATAAATTAGAAACGGTGCCAGTAGCAACAGTGCAGTTGCGGTTTGATGGTTGGGTGACAGAACTACAAGACGCACAGAAGCGCAAACAGCTAAAACATGCCGCAGGGATGGATAATTTGTTGTATACTGCCGATGCTGACTTTTCTTGTTTTGCGGATTTGGCTTTGACTAGCCCCGCTGATTATTATCGAGAAGGTGAGGGTTCTTTGTTACAATTGGTGCTGACACCGGGAGATCCGTTTATTAAACAAAGTAACGAGGCGATCGCTTCTCACGTCCTCAAACAAGTACACGAGTTGTTTCCCTCGTCCCAAGAGCTAAATATGACTTGGTACAGTGTGGTGAAACTTGCTCAGTCTCTTTATCGGGAAGCCCCAGGAATGGATGTTTACCGTCCTCACCAAAAGACACCAGTACCTAACTTTTTCCTTGCAGGTAGTTACACCCAACAAGATTATATCGATAGTATGGAGGGAGCGACAATTTCCGGGCGGCGTGCGGCGAAGGTAATTTTAGAGAATGTGAAAAAGTAACGAACCGCAAAGACGCGAAGGACGCGAAGGAAGAAGAAAGAATGGCAGATTGGCTAGAGCATAGCGTGCAGGTGGAGGTAGAGGCTCCTATAGAGTTAGTATGGAGCCTCTGGTCAGATTTGGAGCAAATGCCGCGCTGGATGAAGTGGATTGAGTCGGTGAAGATTCCTGAAGATAATCCAGAGCTATCTATTTGGACGCTTAATACTGGTGGCTTGCAGTTTAGCTGGAAATCCCGGATTTTGAAAATGATTCCCAATCAAATTATTCAATGGGAATCAATTGATGGTTTGCCAAATCAGGGAGCGATTCGCTTTTACGATCGCAAAGAAAGCAGTATCGTGAAACTTAGTATTTCCTATGCTATCCCCGGTATCCTTGGCAAAATCATGGATAATTTGTTTTTGGGACGAGCGGTAGAATCTACAATTAAAGCTGATTTAGAGCGGTTTAGAGAATACGCTCTCAAGGTGAAATCGAATCCATTTTAGATAGGACTTACGCACTCGTTACCAGAAAACAAGACTTAGATAGGTGCTTCCTTACGTCGATAGGGACGGAAATACGTAGTCCGTGCGTAAGTCATGTTAGAGAAAAGCAAAATAATTACGCAACGCCGGCTGCTGTACAAACGGTTGGTTCTGGAAGCCCATCGCCGGCAGCTTCATAGGCAATAATTAAAAAAATGCCAAACTGATTTTTAAGGAGATGAATATGACTCAAGTTATTTTGAAACAGCTTAATCCCATTGTTATAGAAAAACTAAAACGTCTGGCTCAGAGTCATCAACGGACTTTGGAAGAAGAAATCACATCTATTCTTGAGGATGTAGCAGAAAAAGAGGGAGAACAAACAAGCTCTGAGGGCTTTTGGGATATGACTTTACAATTTAGAGAAAGGATGCAGCAGGAGAACATTACTTTTGATGATGCAGATTTTGCGGATCTGCGCGATCGCTCTGTCGGTAGGGATATTGAGTTTTGAGTATAAAGTATTTATTGGACACAAATATTATTTCAGAAGCCACTCGTCAAAGTCCTAATGTTAATGTAGTCAGAAAACTTACTGAGCATCAACGAGAGACTGCAACTGGTTCAGTTGTAATGCACGAGCTTTTATCTGGTTGTTTACGTTTGGTATCATCACAAAAACGTCAATTTTTGCTTGAATATATTCAGGACTTACGCAACTGTCACAAAGGACATTGGTAAATATAAAGGGAGAAAATTCAAATTCCTCGTAAAGACGTTCTGCCAGAACGTCTCTACAGATATGGTTTAAATACCGTCATAACTACCAAGTTGGATCGGTAAACAAATTAATTGTCAATTCGTCGTCTTTTGGTGGTACTGAGGTAATACAAGCGCGAATAATATTGCCATCATCTAATTCCACACTGCAAGCATGACACGACCCCATCAAACAACCGGTGGGAATAAATACTCCGGCTCGATGTGCGACATCCAGCAAAGATTCTCCCACTTCGGCATCAACCGTGACATCATCTGGTAAAAAGCGGATGCGAACACTCATAAAACACTTATACTACTGAGACAAAAATGGAGTTAAGTCTAAATGGCGTTCTATTTCCGTGGCAAGGGAGTCTAAAATATTTTCTCGCTCTTCGCGGTAGTTGGCAACGCCCGTAGGTAGAGATTTTAAACCGCGCTGTTGACGCAGGCGATTTAACCAAGCGCGACGCCAGGGACCATTGTCAAAAATGCCGTGGAGATAAGTACCCCAAACTGATTGGCAACTATCTACTAAACCTAAATTAATATCGTCAAATAAAGCTTGGAAAGCTTTGGAATCTGTTGTTGGCATTTCGATGCGCGATCGCCCTTGGTGGATTTCAAAGCCATTCACCGGCAAGCCCATTTGCGGAAAATTCGAGGTAACTTGACGCTGACGGGCGATTTTTTGTCCCGTAATCACAGTTTTGATCGGTAATAAATTCAAACCCTGATATCTGCCAGCTTGTCCTTCTATCCCCTCAGGATCGGCTATCATTTGACCGAGCATTTGATATCCACCGCAAATACCTAAAACTGTACCACCAGATGCGGCATAATGTTGAATTGCTTCTGCCATACCACTTTTTTGCAAAAATAGCAAGTCAGGAATTGTGGTTTTTGTCCCTGGAATAATTACGGCATCTGGATGTCCCAAATCTTGCTTGGGGCTTAAGTATTTTATCGAAACTGAGGATTCTGATTCTAAGGGATCAAAGTCGGTAAAATTGGCAATTCTTGGTAAGCGAATAACGGCAATGTTAAGCTCGTTACTGGTTGTGTTAGACCGACGATCTAGTAAATCAAGGGAGTCTTCCGCCGGAAAAAGATGTTCTATGTAAGGAATAACACCGACAACGGGAATCCCAGTACGTTCTTCTAACCATTTTATTCCTGGTTCCAAGAGCGATCGCTGTCCCCGAAACTTGTTAATTACTACACCCCGAATTAAAGCGCGTTCGTCTGGGTCTAGTAATTCCAAGGTTCCCACAACATGGGCAAAAGCACCACCCCGGTCAATATCAACTACTAGTAGCGTGGCTGCATTTAAATGTTTTGCTACCCGCATATTTGTCAAGTCGCGGTGCTTAAGATTAATTTCCGCAGGACTACCAGCACCTTCGCAAACCAGCATATCAAACTCTGTTCCTAAATGCTGAAGCGATTCTTCAATTGCTCGCCAACCGATTTCAAAATATTGCTCGTAGTACTCTGCTGCACCCACTTTGCCTACAGGTTTACCCTTAATAATTACCTGGGAGGTCATATCTCCTTGGGGTTTGAGTAAAATTGGGTTCATTTCCACCCAAGGAACGATTCCAGCTGCCCAAGCTTGTACCGCTTGCGCGTAACCCATTTCACCCCCATTAGCGGTGACATAAGAATTTAAAGCCATATTTTGACCTTTAAAGGGAGCTACTCGCCAGCCACGCCGCGCTAAAATGCGACAAATAGCTGCGGTGATCAGTGATTTCCCTGCGTGGGATGTTGTCCCCACCACCATAATTGATTTCATAAATAATTATTGCGATTTTTCAAGACAAGGGCTAAATGGGGAAAAAGAAGGGGGAAAGGGGAAAGGGGAAGGGGGAAGAATATGATATGTATTTAAAGAACTCTTCTTACAAACATCAACGGGACGGAAACCGACCCCGCTGAGTTTGCGCTTTATTTCCATACCTTTAACCTTTACCCCTCTTTCTAAATGGCTATAGTAAAGACTTCATAAAGGGGGATGACGCTTCCGTATATATTGTTCCCTTTGATTCCCTAATGCTAACTCTTTATCTTGAAAATCTAGAAAGGTAGTCTAAAAGTGCGAATTAAAGAGTCATAAAGGCGATCGCTTAATGAAGCAGAGCGTTTTGGGTTTTGTTGGAGTTTTTCTACGACTTGCCGTCCAAGGGGAGTGAGACGAAAACTATCTGTAATTCCCTGACCATCAACTTCGCGTCGCAATATACCGACTTGAATTAGCCAATCTAAAGCGTTATCACATGTTAATTCTGACAATGGTCGTTTGGTATAGCCACTTTTGACACCAGAATCAAGGGCGATCGCACCCACTGGTACACTCTGATGACGCATCGTTGTAAATAAACACAGATTGAAGGGAGAACAAACAAGCGATCGCTCCGCTCGTTCTACTGTGCTAGCAGGATAAGGAAAACTATTCTGGCTTTGCAAATCTACCCCAGGCATATTGTATTTGGGTTTTTCACCGAAGATAAAAGAATTTGTCTGTTTCCGCACTAATTATTTTCCATGCGTCACAGTTTTATTGACTTAATCATTCCAAATTATTGTAAAATTTCAGATGCACCAACAATCAACAAATAGGAAAGGTCAAGTATGCCTCTAGCAGTTGGTACGGATGCACCTGCATTTACCACCAAAGACACTAACGGCAACACCGTTTCTTTATCTGATTTTGCAGGTAAGACGGTAGTTATGTATTTCTACCCCAAAGATGACACCCCAGGCTGCACCAAACAAGCTTGTAGCTTCCGGGATGCCCAACCTGAATATCAAGGTAAAGATGTCGTCGTGTTAGGTGTCAGCGTTGATGATGAAGTCTCTCATCAAGCGTTTACCGAAAAATATAATCTCAATTTTCCCCTTTTAGCTGACACAGATAAAAGCTTAATCAAAGCTTACGATGTCGATGGCGGCGGTTATGCCAAGCGCGTTACCTATGTGATTGACCCTAGCGGTAAAATCACCCACGTTGATACTGCTGTCAGTACAGCCACCCACGCCAGCGATGTATTAAGTGCTCTTGGGCTATAGCCAAGACTCAAAGAAGATAAAAGGTAAAAGTACTTTTACCTTTTATCTTTTTTTGGTATGTGTTATGTCCAACAAATCATACACATCTTCGGTAAAGACGTTCCGACGGAACGTCTCTACTACCCTTGCAGCATGACATCGTATCACCTACCCTACTGGGGTGTTATTGCAGGTGGTCTAATCACCGGCGGTAGACCTACGCTTGGGTTGATTCGCTGTTGACCTTGAAGTAGCTGTTGTTGTCTTTTTTTAAAATCTAACGCTGCTGTATCCAATTGTTGATTTTGTTCTGTGGCAAAGTCTGGGTTACTACTGCCAAAATTAGCGTTATGAATCAACTGAAATAGACTGAAAGGATTTTGCTCAGTGTAGCTGGTAGACAAAGGATCGGTACTGTTTAGTGGATCAATCTTTTGCGGATCGTTCACCCGGCTTTGAGCCAAGCTAGGTTTGGGCATTAGCAAAGAAGTAACGCCAATTGTAGCCACAGTGACAAGAAGCAGTTTGGTAAGCGGTAAAAATGAGATTTTCATGCAGTTTTGCCCCTCCTATAATATATTTCTACATCAATTATGCTTTCATCTTAAGCAAGAGTCCGGCGCAATTGGGGTTGAATGCTCAATAAGGCGACAACAGCAAAGCCCAATAATATGAGCAAGGATTCCCCAAAGGTAACTGCACCCCAAGGAGCCTGCATAACTACACTACCCAGTCCCCAATGACTGTGAAGATAGAGATAGCGAATTGGTTCGATCGCATAACTCAGAGGATTGAGGGTGGCTACAACCTGCAACCAGTTAGGCATAAAGGATAAAGGAGCCAAAGCGGTGCTAGCGAACAATAACGGTAAGTTAGTCACAAATATTACCGCAATAAGTTCGATATGTCCAGGTAATGCGAAAGCCAAACCGAGGGAGATTGCAGTGACGCCCAAAGCCAAGAGAAAGACAATTAAAGCGATCGCACTCAATCCAGCTACATCCGGTAGCCCCGCACCCAAAAACGCCGCAGCCGTTACAATCACTGCCGCTTGCAGCAAACTTTGGCTGATAATAAAGATTGCCGATGCCAACACAATCGAAAACCGCGAAGCTAAAGGCGCCACGAGTAAACGATTCAAAAAGCCGAATTCTCGGTCAAACATGATCGGCAAACCCGCATTCAGCGCTCCGGCAAAAGCCGTAAAAACAATTACGCCTGCACTCAAAAATTGTCCGTAATTTGTGGTATTGCCAAACATTCCTTTTGGTGCATTTTGAAATAAAGCACCAAACAGCACCAACCACATCACCGGCTGAATAATTCCCGCAATCAGCGTTGAGGGACGACGCTGCAACTGAATAAACAAGCGACGAGTCAAAGCAAGCGTCTCTTGCACCAATTCACCGACAAAATTAGGAGCAGCATCAGCCTTAATTAACGGTGATGCTAGTTGTTGCCAACTTATATCAGATTTAGGAGTAACAGTCATATTAGTTGATGGTTGTTAGTTGATGGTTGATAGTTGATGGTTGATGGTGGATGGTTGTTAGTTGATGGTTGTCAAAAATTACTCTTACCTACTAACCACTAACAGACGCGATAAATCGCGTCTCTACTAAGCACTATCCCCTACCTCATATTTTGTTTCTTTTCTGCCTTTGGATCGCGATTTGCTACGGCAGCTAATTCTGCATCCATCAATGTGCGTCCTGTTGCAGCGAGGTAAACATCATCTAAACTAGGACGAGATTGGGCAATACCAAACATCGGTAAACCTGCGGAATTCAGCTTTTGTTGGATGGTAATTAAAGCATCATTTTGCTGTGTCACCACCAAGTTGAGGGAATTACCTTGTGCGCTGTTGATAATGGCTTCTTGGACAAAAGGCAAAGATTGTAAGAGGTTTTTTGCCTCTTCTGCTTCTTCTAATGGGGAGAATTCGCGGATTCGCAAAGTAATGCGATCGCCACCTAATTTATCTTTCAACTCTGATGGTGTGCCGGCGGCAATTACAATACCGCGATCGATAATTGCCACGCGATCGGCTAGGGCGTCAATTTCTTCTAAATAATGGCTAGTAATTAATACTGTTGTTCCAGCCGCACGTAACTTTCTTAAGAAATCCCATACCACAAATCGGCTATCTATGTCAAGCCCTACCGTTGGTTCATCTAAAACTAAAACATCTGGTGCATGAAGTAACCCTGCTGCCAAATCTAGACGCTTGCGTAAACCACCAGAGTAAGTTCCTGTTTTTTTATTTGCATACTCCTGCAAACCGAGTAAATCTAATACCTTATTTACCCGCTCCTTGATGATGTTGCGCGGTAAATGATAAAGTGCCGCTTGCAGTTGTAGCAGTTCTCGTCCAGTCAGCACTTTATCTAAAGCAACTTCCTGCGCTACATAGCCTAATCTTTGTCTGGCAGCTTTCGGATTGTCCAACACAGAAATGCCAGATACTTCGATTTTGCCAGCATCTGGTGTGGTAAGAGTACATAAGGTACGCAAAGTAGTTGTTTTCCCGGCTCCGTTCGGACCGAGTAAACCAAAGATTTCTCCTGGTTCTACCTGAAAGGAGACATCTTTGACGGCTTCAACTGTACCGTAGCGCTTTTGTAGGTTTTGAATTAAAACAGCGGGAGCCATGACAACAGCTTATCCCTAATTTACAAATCTCAATAAAGTCTAACTACTTTTATTGTAGCTGTATTTTTCATGCCCAATGACTGGGGACTGGGCTTTTTCCTTTCCGCTCTTCAAATCCTCATGCTCAATAGACACGCGAAAGTGGAAATTAATTATGCGTTACCCAGAACCTATGTAGAGACGTTCAGGTGGAATGTCTAAACAAAAACAAGTAATAAACCTGACATGATATTAAATATTCAGATGCTCAATAGTCTGGCGGAGAATTTTACTAGAATGTTGTAACTGCTGTAATTCGGTTGGATTCAAATTTAAATTTAAATATGCGTTATCCAGAACTCATACAAGACGTAGCACTGCTACGTCTCTACATTCTTTTCTATTTTCGCGTGTCTAATATATTGGACAAAGAGCATTGGGTGAGACGCTAAATCTGTAATTAGACGTAGAACGGAGATATTACGTCTATATAAGGATAGGGGCTAAAGACCGATAAATTTGGTAGCTTGATTATAGCGTAGGAAAAACCTACCCTTTTTACCATTTTACTTGGGAGTCGTCGCAATATGAATTATCAGAAATTAGATGCCCCGCTGTCTATGGCACTTAGAGACGTTGAAAATACAGAAGAACCCAGCTTGCAGGTTTTTATCCATACCAAGCCAGTTTCAAATGCCGAAACTGCCACTTTAGAAAATTTAGGTGTCAGTGGAGTTACTAGTGGCAAAGATGTATTCACAGCAACACTGTCTCCAAATGCTATTTCTCAATTGTCTGATCAGCCTTGGGTAGAGCATATGAAACTGTCGCAAACATTGCATCTGGCTAATCAGCGCTACGGGATGAAACCTGTGAGGCTTTTATAGTTGAATAGCACAAATTGATACATGCGATCGCTCTATTCCGCGTTCACCTGTCCCATTGATTACTAGAAACATCCGGTAAAGTTAACTAAGAACAATATACGATCCCCCCTTACCAGCGGTCTCAGACAGTCCTAAACTGTATGTGAGAGTTGAAAGGCAGTTGGGAGAAATTTTGTGAAAAAAGTATTAGCAATCATTCTCGGTGGTGGTGCGGGTACTCGTCTTTATCCGCTTACCAAATTACGTGCTAAACCAGCGGTACCCGTAGCAGGAAAGTACCGCTTAATAGATATTCCTGTCAGTAACTGCATAAATTCCGAAATATTCAAAATTTATGTACTGACTCAATTCAACTCAGCCTCCTTAAACCGTCATATTGCCCGTACTTATAACTTTTCTGGTTTTAATGAAGGATTTGTAGAAGTGCTAGCTGCACAACAAACGCCGGAAAATCCCAATTGGTTCCAAGGTACTGCGGATGCTGTGCGTCAGTATATTTGGCTGTTGCAAGAATGGGATGCAGAGGAATTTATCATCCTCTCCGGGGATCACCTTTACCGGATGGATTATCGCCTGTTTGTGCAGCGTCATCGAGAAACTGGAGCCGATATTACTCTATCAGTTATCCCGATGGACGATCGCCGTGCCTCGGATTTTGGTTTGATGAAAATCGATCAGTCTGGTAGAGTCATCAATTTTAGCGAAAAACCCAAAGGTGATGACTTATATAACATGCGGGTTGATACAAGTCTACTCGGTTTAACGCCAGAACAGGCTCAACAGCAACCCTACATTGCCTCGATGGGGATTTATGTCTTTAAAAAAGATGTTTTGATCAAGTTGCTGAAAGAATCTTTAGAAAGCACTGATTTTGGTAAAGAAATTATTCCAGATGCAGCTAAAGATTACAACGTTCAAGCTTATTTATTTGGTGGCTACTGGGAAGACATTGGAACAATTGAATCATTTTATGATGCTAATTTGGCGCTGACTCAGCAACCTTTACCACCTTTTAGCTTCTACGATGAACAATCTCCAATTTATACCCGCGCTCGGTACTTACCTCCGAGTAAACTCTTGGATTGCAAGATTTCCCAATCAATGATTGGGGAAGGTTGTATTCTGAAAAGTTGCCGAATCGATCATTCAGTTTTGGGAGTGCGATCGCGTATTGAATCTGGCTCGGTAATAGAAGATACTTTAATTATGGGAGCCGATTACTATCAAGCATTCGCCGAAAGACACACAAATTGTCAAAATGGTGAAGTTCCCTTGGGTATCGGTGCTAACACCACAATTCGTCGCGCCATCATTGACAAAAACGCCAGTATAGGCTCTGATGTGCAAATCATCAATAAGGATAACGTGCAAGAAGCTGAACGCGAAAGTCAAGGCTTTTACATCCGCAGCGGAATCGTTGTTGTGCTGAAAAATGCCGTGATTGCTGATGGAACGATAATTTAAAAGTTAGGTAGAGACGTTCCGATGGAACGTCTCTACAATTGAACGTCTGTACGGAAGGTGCGGAGTAGCGATACCCTTGTTTAGACATCTCCAGAATTTAATTATGCGTTGCCGGAAACCCTTGTAGAGACGTAGCAATGCTACGTCTCTACGTCTTTTCTTCCAGACGTCTTTTAGGTATTGCGACTTCACCAATGAAAAAGGTGTGGAAATTGCCCCCATACAGTCAAGAACAACCCTACTTGATTTTTGGTAATGTTTGTTAATTTAAAATCATGGTTTGTTTGCTTGGCATTATACCTGGTAAACAACTTATCTCATATCTTACATAAAAACTTAACGGGAATTTCTATAGGAGGCTGATAGATGGCTGCAACCGATTTTAAAGACTATTATGCAATTTTGGGAGTTAATAAAACTGCCACTCCAGAAGAAATTAAACAAGTTTTTCGTAAACTAGCCCGCAAGTATCACCCTGATGTCAATCCTGGAAACAAACAGGCAGAAGCAAGCTTCAAAGAAGTTAGTGAGGCTTACGAAGTTTTGTCTGATACAGACAAACGTAAAAAATATGACCAATTCGGTCAATACTGGAATAAGGTTGGTCAAGGCTTTCCCTCTGGTGGTGCTGCTGGTGTGGATATGGGCAATTTTGACTTCGGTCAATACGGCAGCTTTGACGAGTTTATCAATGAGTTGTTAGGACGCTTTGGTGGCACTACAGGCAGTCGTACTAGACAACAAAGCTATTCTTACAGCACTTCCACAAATGGACAAACTGGTTTTAGCGATTTTGGATTTCAAGATGTAAGTGGGGGTGCTACGGCACAGGATAGCGAAGCTGCGATCGCTTTAACTTTTGGGGAAGCTTTCCACGGTGTCCAAAAACGCTTCAGTTTAGGTAACGAAACAATTGATGTCCGCATTCCCGCCGGCACTAAATCCGGTACTCGTCTGCGTTTGCGCGGCAAAGGTCAAGCTAATTCCTTCAATCAACAACGAGGCGATTTATACTTGCGCGTAGAACTTCAGCCGCACTCGTTCTTTCAATTTGAAGGGGATAACTTGGTGTGTGAAGTGCCAATTACGCCAGATGAAGCCACCTTAGGAGCCTCAATTGATGTCCCCACACCTGATGGTATGGTTAATGTCAGACTGCCGGCTGGAGTGCGTTCTGGTCAATCTTTGCGTTTGCGCGGTAAAGGTTGGCATTTACCCAAAGGTGGACGCTCTGATCAGTTCGTGAAAGTGGCTATAGCTCCCCCAAAAGACCTCAGCGAACAAGAGCGCGAATATTATGAAAAACTCCGCGCTATTCGTACTTACAATCCTCGCAGTCATTTGCAGGAAGTTAAGTTGTAAAGTTTGAACCGCAGATGAACACAGATAAACGCGGATTTTTATCTGCGTCTATCTGCGTTCATCTGCGGTTGCAATAATCCCAAATTAACCTGGATTTTTATTGCGCCATTCGAGCCTGGAAGATAGACCTGAAGGCTTGAATCATCTCTGGGGTTGCTTGGGTCGTTTGCCACGTTGGACGCTTGATTAAGCGATCGCACCAAGCACTCAATTTAGGATAATCACTCAAGGACACGCGAAGCGCTACCAATAAGGGTACAATAGTACCAGCCACCGTTTCGGCAAGAGTTATATTTTCACTGCCAAAGTAAGGGCGATCGTCAAGTAAATTTTCAAACAACTTGAATACTATTGCCGCTTTCTGCTTTCCCTGCTCGATTTTTTCTGAATCTCCAGGGAAGCCTAACATCACTGGAAATAGTGGAGTTACCGCAGGCAACAATTCATTTACAGTAACTAGTTCCACCATTCTCACAATTGCTAAATCTTTTGCATCTTTAGGCAACATTGCAGGGGTGGGATATTTTGCTTCTAAATAATCTAAAATTGCCAAGGATTCTATTATATTAAAGCCGTCGTCCACCAACACTGGAATGTGGTGAAAGGGGTTAAGCGCTAAAAATTCTGGTTTCAACTGTTCACCATCAAGTTGAACTTCTATTAGTTCAAACTCAACTTTTTTCTCAAGTAGGGTAATCCAGACACGGCGGGAATTTGGTGAAATCGGTGCGTGATATAGTTTGATCATAACAAAACTTCACTATTTAATGAGCAGACTATGGACAAGTTTAATTATAAGGGCTAAAGCTACGGTAAAAAATCTAACGTAGTAAGCACTTCAGTGCTTAAAACTATTGTAGATTTAAGCACTGAAGTGCTTACTACGGTTAATTAAACTGCTCTAATAATGTCTCAATACTGGCGTTATGATCTAGAAAAGAAAATAAATGTCTATAACCCAGTCTGCCGTCTTTATCTAACACAAACTGCGCTGGTAAAGGTGCGCCTAATGCTTGCCCAGTTTGATATGTACGAAAGACGCGGCAACTAGGATCGCTCAAGAGAGGCATTTTTAATTTTAAATCTCTAACAACTATTTGACTTTGCCGTTCGTCGGTGCTGCTAATCATCAAAACTTCTATGCCACGATTTGTAAATTGGTCGTAGTTCTCATTTAATGCTTTGATGTGAGGAAAGCAAAAGGGACAATATTGCTTTTCGGTGAAGATGCGTGTAAAGGCAAGTAATACTGGTTGATTACCTCTGTAATTTGATAACTTTACTAATGTGCCATTGGTAATATCTGGTAGTTGAAAATCTGGTGTTGCTACTCCCAAAAAAAGTTTATTTGTCGCCGGAATTGGCAGAAAATTGCCAAAGAAGCGCTCGTTCAATAAACCCCTAAAATCATTTGATGTCAGCATGATGTTATCTCCGGTGAGTAATGTAAAGACGTTCCGCCGGAACGTCTCTACGAAAAATGTCATGTTTTTATTACTGTTAATTAAACGGACAGGGTATTATTCACTACGACCAACTAAGCAATAACCATTACTTCATAATAAAACCACAGATGGACACCGAAGTTAACACCAATTAATTTATCTTGCGTGTTTATAAGAGTGTTCATTTGTGGTTATTATGTGTTGTGTCTCTAACTAAAGACGCAACGGATGGAGTTTTCCTTTGTTTGCGATTAGATAGCAGCGAAGTACACTTTGGACTTCACTGGATCGGGAATCATTGTTTGGTCTCCGGGTTGCCAACCAGCAGGGCAAACTTGGTCGGGGTTGGACTGGACGTGTCTAATTGCTTGCAATGTCCGCAGAGTTTCATCGACGCTGCGACCAAAAGCTAGGTTGTTGATGGTAGCGTGTTGAATGACACCATCTTTATCGATGATAAACAAACCGCGCAAGGCAATACCTGCTGCTGGATCAAGAACGTTGTAAGCAGCGCTAATTTCTTTCTTGATGTCAGATACTAGAGGATAGTTGAGATCACCGACACCACCAGACTTACGATCGCTCTGAATCCAAGCTAGATGGGAAAACTCGCTATCAACCGATACACCAAGTATTTCGGTGTCTAGTTTGCTGAATTCTTCGTAGCGATCGCTAAATGCTGTAATTTCTGTAGGGCAAACAAAGGTAAAGTCTAGAGGGTAGAAAAACAGGACAACATACTTGCCGCGATATTCAGACAGTTTAATTGTCTGAAATTCCTGGTCTACCACAGCGGTTGCTGTAAAGTCGGGAGCTTGTTGACCTACCCGAAGGCATCCTTCTGCTGAATAAGTGAGGGGCATTAACTTAATTCTCCTGGAACTTATGTTTATCTATCAGCTTAGTAATTTAGAGAGCGTTAAAACTCACCTTTAAGAACTGTCACAGTTTTCATTACGATCTATTACGACTATATCATAGTCATAACGATTTTGATTAGCCCATGAACGATTTAGATACAAGAGAATGGTTGCTGACCAATGGCATGGGAAGTTTTGCCAGTGGTACAGTTTCTGATGTCCGCACACGCACTTATCACGGCTGGCTGATTGCCGCTACCAGTCCACCTTCCGGACGCACTCTGTTGTTTTCACACCTAGAAGCTAGTCTGGAACTACCGCGACGGGTAATAGCACTAGGGACAAATTTTTGGGGTACTGGTCAAGTTGAGCCAACTGGATATAAATTGCAACGCTCTTTTGAGATTAACCCAGTCCCAAAATGGATTTGGGGTGAGGATGACTGGCAGTTAAGCAGACAATTGCTCATGCCTTATGGGATAGTTCGGGAGGAGGGGGAAACTTCTTGGAGACAAGGGGACAAGGAGAGGGGGAGACTCCTTGGAGAAATTAGAGATACTTCTGTTGTCCCCAAGGAGTCTCCGTGTCCCCAAGGAGTCCCCGTCTCCTCTTTGGGCGATCGCATTTTAATTCAGTATCGCTACGAGGGTAAGGAAACGGCAATTTTAAGGCTGCGAGTGTTGATAGGCGATCGCGATTTTCATCATCAACTCATAGCAACAAAAGAATTACACTTCTCACAAATGCTAGGACAACAGCAAGTGTGTCTGCAAGCGATAAATTCTGGCAATTTCGGCACACCTTGGCATTTGCGCTGGGAAAAAGGAAATTACCAACCAGACACAGTTTGGTATTGGAATTATCAATTGTTAGAAGAAACACAACGGGGATTAGGCGATCGTGAAGACCTTTTCAGTCCTGGTTATTTAACAGTCGCTCTCAATCCAGGAGATGCAGTCACTCTAGAAGCACGAGTAGGTTTTCCCAAACCCACATCAGATATCCTAACTTCAGAAACCTTTAATAAAGCACTAGAAGCAGAGCAGGAAAGGCTTTCCCAGATTTTTGTCAGGGGAATGGGAGGAGACAATGGAGATTCCTTCGAGATTCCTTCGAGATTTCTTGGAGATTCCTTGGAGACAGAGGAGCATGGGAACATGGGAAACATCTTTCCCCCCATCCTCCCCTCTCCCCCTCCCCCCATCCCCTCATCCCCAATCTGGCAGAAACTACTACGAGCAAGCGATCAATTTATCGTTTATAGAGCCTCAATTGCTGGACCGACTGTGATTGCTGGTTATCATTGGTTCAATGACTGGGGACGCGATACTTTAATTGCTTTACCGGGTTTAGCGTTGGTTCCCCAGCGCTTTGAACTGGCAAAAGGACTTTTAGAAACTTTCGGACGTTACTGTCACTACGGTTTGATCCCGAATGCATTTCTTGATGTTGGTGGAGAACCGTTTTATAACAGTATCGATGCAGCGCTGTGGTGGATTGAAACTTTAGGACTTTACCTAGAAGCTACCCAAGATTGGGAATTTTTAGCAGAACAATATCCTGTGGTACAGCAAATCCATAAAGCGTTTATGGGCGGTACGCGATATAATATTCAGGTTGATTCCACCGATGGGCTGGTTAGTTGGGATACTCGTAATGAGGCTCTCACCTGGATGGATGCGGTAGTTGGGGGACAGCCTGTGACTCCCCGTCGCGGTAAGCCAGTAGAAATCAATGCCCTGTGGTATTCTGCTTTATGTTGGGCTTCTCGATGGGCAGAAATTTTGAGCGAACAACAACCACCAGCGGAATCAACCCGGTTAGTTAAGCAAGCACGACGTTATATTGAGCAAGCTAAACAGGTGCAATTTTCTCTGCAAAAGTTTTGGAATCCCCATCTGGGCTATTTGTACGACACAATTGAGCCAGACGATCGCCGAAATTCTCAAATTCGTCCAAATGCAGTTTTAGCGCTTTCGTTGCGTCATTGTGGCTTTTCTCAACAGCATGGACGTCAGATACTTGATAAAGCAACATCTCGCTTGCTTACTCCCTATGGACTTCGCACTCTTGATAGAAGCGATCGCGAATATATAGGTAAATATTTAGGCAATCCCGAACAACGCGATCGCGCTTACCATCAAGGCACAGTTTGGACTTGGCTAATTGGTCCATTTATCCGCGCTTGGGAACGTTTTTACCCAGAAGAACCTCTGCCCTTTGATTGGCAACCGTTATTAGATCACTTCCTTAATGATGCTTGTATTGGCTCAATTTCGGAAATTTTTGATGGTGACGAACCTCATTATCCCAGAGGTGCGATCGCTCAAGCTTGGTCAGTTGCTGAAGTAGTTCGCCATTATCCCAGGTAAAATCCCTGATAACATGTCCGTTTAATTAATAGACATCTCCAGAAAACAATGTAGAGACGTAGCAGTGCTACGTCTCTACAAGGGTTTGGGGTAACGCATAGTTCATTTCCACGCCTATGTCTAATAGTAGAGACGTTCCGGCGGAACGTCTTTACGCGGAACGTCTTTACGCGGAACGTCTCTACGCGGAACGTCTTTACAAGGAACGTCTTTACAAGGAACGTCTTTACAAGGAACGTCTTTACAAGGAACGTCTTTACGCGGAACGTCTTTACGCGGAACGTCTTTACGCGGAACGTCTTTGCAAGGAACGTCTTTACAAGGAACGTCTTTACAAGGAACGTCTTTACAAGGAACGTCTTTACAAGGAACGTCTTTACAAGGAAAGTTTTATGGGTATTTTAAATAACTCTTTCCTTTCCTCTTTCCCCCTCCTCAATTGGTAAAGTAACCGCAAAGTAACTGTGAAATATCTGTAAAAAAGCGAACTTTTAACCCATCCATAACTTATCTGTCATAGACAATCCCTTAATCAATCCGGTAATCTAATTTTCTAGCTGAAATGACGTGTGCCGGGGCTAATTGCCCAAAAAGCGCTCACGACTCAAAGAATAATCAAGGATATAAATGATAATAAAGTTTGGCTACTCAGTGCTTCAACGCATTAGTACTGGACGTTTGCTGCGTAAAATGTCTTTACTGGCTCTGACTGTGCCGTTTCTGGCAAGTTCCGCAATCAGTTTGGCGAGTGCCGGCGAAAACGAGGGCGAGGGCGAGAAGCAGTCATACGCCATTGGACTTTGGGGCGATGTCCCCTACTCAGATATACAAGCGACCACAGGGGTTCCAAACCTCATCGCTGATATGAACGCGCAAAAACTCGCCTTCACAGTCCACAACGGCGACCTGAAGGGGGGTAACTCTACACCAGGTTCGGTGACGCCGACTACTTGCGATAATACCCTTTACACCCAAGCGCTGGGCTACTTCAACGCACTGAAAGCACCAGCAGCCTTCACCCCCGGTGACAACGATTGGACTGATTGCGATCGCCCTTCAAACGGTGGATTCAACTCACGCGAGCGCCTCGACTACGAGCGTCAGCTATTTTTTAGCACAAAATTTTCCCTGGGGCAGCGTCGGCTAGTGCAGCAGGTGCAGAGGGCACCGCTATGCCTTAGTGAAAACGGCACCGCTGTCGGCTGTGTTGAGAATCGCCGCTGGACGGTCGGTAAGGTTACTTATGTAACACTCAATATCCAGGGTTCGTGCAACAACCTATGCGACACTGCACCCGACCCAGAGGAGTATACAGCACGAAACGCGGCTAATATTGCCTGGATGAGAGAAACTTTTCAACAGGCAAAGGCACGCAATTCGGTAGCAGTCATGCTTATTTCCCAAGGAAGTCCGGGGTGGGATCTGAGTGACGGAACCAGAGCACCTTTGCGCGATCCCAGGACACTCGCGCAAACCGATGGGCAGCCTGATGGCTTCCAGACCTTTTTATTAGCGTTACGCGAAGAGGTGGTTGCTTTTGCTAAACCGGTTGCCTACGTACACGGCGATTCACACTATTATCGCATTGACAAGCCATTTTTGGACGAGCAAGGCAGACGCTTGGAAAACTTCACTCGTGTTGAGACATTTGGCAACAATGCAGCGAATGGCAACAACGATGTGAATTGGGTCAAAGTGACCGTAAATCCCAGTAGCCGAGAAGTGTTTTCTTATCAGCCACAGATTGTCCCCGGCAATCGAGTAGCGGTTCCGGTTCCGGAACGCAGTTTCTAATTTATGTGCCAGTTACGTCAGTCCTAAATTAGAAATATTGATTTAGTTCTAACATCAAGAGCGATCGCCTAATTCGACAAAAAAGGCGATCGCTCTTCTTTAAGTGGTTACGCAAAAATATTTATGTCATTGCGAAGGTCGCGAAGCAATCTCAAACCATTGCGATTGCGTCATTCCGCTTTGCTCCATTCGCAATGACAAATGTATGTTTAATTTTGGACAAGCATTTAACTATTCTTATTTGCCTGCTTCTGACTTACAATACTTTTAAATAATTCAAATTGTTGTTGAAACTCGTCTTCCGATTGGGGTGGGTGAAACCAAACTGCTTCGGAGTCAGGACTACGACGATTAAATAGAGCATTTAGAGCTTCTGTATCTTCTCGATGGGTTAAAATATAAGCCCTTAATTCCATTGTGGACATTGTTTCAAAGTTTGGTTTCATTCAAACCTCCAGTTTCCATCAGGAAAAATAATAATTTGCAGATCGTCCCCAGCAAGAATAAACAAATATCCTTCCTGGTCATTGAAACGGAATAAGTGAATATCCAGGTAGCAATTAGATAGCCATTGACAGACTCGCACACAGGCTAATGCTTGTTCGGCTGTTGGATTGATGGTCGTTTCCTCAATTCTGACATAGATACTATAAATCTTGCGTGGAGTTTATTTGTGATGCGATCGCACTGACTCTAACTATAAAAGAGCGATTATGGAAAGTAGCGGTAAATATCTTTACGGTGGAGAACGCGAATAAAGGTAATTCTTTCACCGTATAATGTAAAGCCAACACGGTATTTTACAACTCAAAATTGATTAGTCCGCGCAGGCGGACTTCGTTTTTATAGCCGCGACTTTAGTCGTCGGGTACTCACAGATCATAGCTGTTCGAGTTTCTCAAGCGCTTGCTTCATATTCAAAGGAGTTTCACCTTTAGCTGCTTGCATCGCACGGATTAATCCCTCATCTTCAATAGCTTCTAACAACCGCTGATATTCCTCAAACTCTAAAACAACTTTGAGAACTTGACCTTTTTTGTCTGTAATTAATTCTTGAACAAAAGGGTATTCATCAGCTTTCATAGGTGGTTGCCCAAAGTAGTTGATTTACTTTTAACATAAAGAGCGATCGCACTTCCCCTGTACCGAGTCGAACAAATACGGCTGTCGTAACTTTAACAATTTAAAGTTAGAATCAAGTAAAATCAATTATCCTTGAACGAACATGAGTATTAACGTAACTTTTCCCGAAGAATTATTAATTGCGGCTAGAGAAGAAAAAGAGACATTTTCTCGCAAAGTCATAATTTACACCTTGGGACATCTTTATCAAGAAGGTAAAATATCGGCAGGTATTGGCGCACAGGTATTAGGATGCGATAAATACACTTTTTATACTCTTTTATCTGAATATGGCTTTTCGGTCATTGACTATACAGAAGAAGAATGGACATTAGAAGTGCAAACTAGCCGAGAAATAGCTGCTAAAATTCAGCCAAAATGAAGATTGTCGTCAATTCTACACCGCTTATTGCTCTATCTTTGATTAATCAATTAGAGCTTTTAAATCAGTTATTTGATCAAATAATTATTCCGGCGGCGGTCTATCAAGAAGTAGTTATCTCTGGAGCTAGTAAACCTGGAGCAATTGAGCTAAATAATGCCAGTTGGATTCAAGTCCAATCCGTGACACCATTATCTAATATTGAACCTCTGTTACTGGGATTGGATCGAGGAGAATTAGAAGTTATTCTCTTAGCAATTTCAATTAAACCAAATTGGGTAATTATCGATGAAAAATTAGCCAGAAGAGTAGCTAAAGTAATGGGATTGTCTGTCAAAGGAACAGTAGGAATTCTCTTGGCTGGTTTTCATGCAGGTTATATGTCTAAACAAGAAACATTAGATTCATTACAACAGTTAATTGACTATGGAATTCGCCTTAATTCTCAAATAATTAGTTGGGTAAAATCAGAATTAGACAATCCTGAAAGCTAAGATAACTATAAATGTTCCCGAAAATACTTTCGTTTTTATAGCCGCGACTTTAGTCGTCGGGTACTCACAGATCATATTCAAAAGAGCGATCGCACCTCCCCGACAAGATAAAATCGCTAACTATAGAATAAAGAGCGATCGCACTTCCCCGACAAGATAAAATCGCTGACCATAGAATAAAAGAGCGATCGCACTTCTCCGACAAGAGAAAATCGCTGACTATAGAATAAAAGAGCGATCGCCCCCTCATCCCCCTCATCTCCCTCATCCCCCTCATCTCCCTCATCCCCCTCATCCCCCACTCCCCCACTCCTCCCCTACTTACACACATCAGACGCCTTAGGATGGCTGGCAAAATAACCCTCAAGCCAACTGCAACCCTGCGCTAACAAATCATCTAAATTCAGATTCCACAATTTGATGGTCTTGTCATAACTTGCCGAAACGAGAGTTTTCCCATCTGGGCTGAAACTAACGTTCAAGACCCAACCAATATGCCCGTTGAGGGTAGTAATTTCTTTTTTCGTCTCCAGATTCCACAGTTTGATGGTCTTGTCATAACTAGCCGAAGCGAGAGTTTTCCCATCTGGGCTGAAACTAACGCTCCTTACCAAATCACTATGCCCGTTGAGGGTAGTAATTTCTTTTTTCGTCTCCAGATTCCACAGTTTGATGGTGTTGTCAGTACTTGCAGAAGCGAGAGTTTTCCCATCTGGGCTGAAACTAACGCTCAATACGTTATTACTATGCCCATTGAGGGTAGCAATTTCTTTTTTCGTTTCCAGATTCCACAATTTGATGGTGTTGTCATAACTTGCCGAAGCCAGAGTTTTTCCATCTGGGCTGAAACTAACGCTCAATACGTTATTACTATGCCCATTGAGGGTAGCAATTTCTTTTTTCGTTTCCAGATTCCACAATTTGATGGTGTTGTCATAACTTGCCGAAGCCAGAGTTTTCCCATCTGGGCTGAAACTAACGCTCAATACCGCCTGACTATGCCCATTGAAGGTAGTAATTTCTTTTTTCGTCTCTAGATTCCACAATTTGATGGTCTTGTCAGAACTTGCAGAAGCCAGAATTTTCCCATCTGGGCTGAAAGTAACGCTCAATACCGCATTACTATGCCCCTTGAGGGTAGTAATTTCTTTTTTCGTCTCCAGATTCCACAGTTTGATGGTATTGTCATCACTTGCCGAAGCGAGAGTTTTTCCAACTCCTTCGGAGAACGCTTCGCGAACTGGGCTGAAAGTAACGCTCGATACCGCATTACTATGCCCATTGAGGGTAGTAATTTCTTTTTTCGTCTCCAGATTCCACAATTTGATGGTCTTGTCATCACTTGCCGAAGCCAGAATTTTCCCATCTGGGCTGAAAGTAACCCTCGATACATTATGACTATGCCCGTTGAGGGTAGTAATTTCTTTTTTCGTCTTCAGATTCCACAGTTTGATGGTCTTGTCATCACTTGCAGAAGCCAGAGTTTTCCCATCTGGGCTGAAAGTAACGCTCGATACCCCACGACTATGCCCATTGAGGGTAGCAATTTCTTTTTTCGTTTCCAGATTCCACAGTTTGATGGTTTTGTCCCAACTAGCCGAAGCCAGAGTTTTCCCATCTGGGCTGAAAGTAACGCTCGATACCCCACTACTATGCCCGTTGAGGGTAGTAATTTCTTTTTTCGTCTCCAGATTCCACAATTTGATGGTCTTGTCCCAACTAGCCGAAGCCAGAGTTTTCCCATCTGGGCTGAAAGTAACGCTCGATACCCCACTACTATGCCCGTTGAGGGTAGTAATTTCTTTTTTCGTCTCCAGATTCCACAATTTGATGGTCTTGTCAGAACTTGCAGAAGCCAGAGTTTTCCCATCTGGGCTGAAAGTAACGCTATATACCAAATCACTATGCCCGTTGAGGGTAGTAATTTCTTTTTTCGTCTCCAGATTCCACAATTTGATGGTCTTGTCAGAACTTGCCCAAGCGAGAGTTTTCCCATCTCGGCTGAAAGTAACGCTCGATACCCCCAGACTATGCCCGTTGAGGGTAGTAATTTCTTTTTTCGTCTCCAGATTCCACAATTTGATGGTCTTGTCAGAACTTGTAGAAGCCAGAGTTTTTCCATCTGGGCTGAAAGTAACGCTCGATACCCCACGACTATGCCCTTCCAAGCGATTTTGTTCGCGAATCTTCGGCAAAATCGTCTGTAAACTAAACAAAGGACTGTAAGCCGGATAATCTGCCAAAGATTGTTTATCTTTAACCAAACTTTTTAATCCTTTAGCAACCCGCATTGCTAACAGCAGCCCGTCAATCTCATTTGAATCAAACACTCGCAGCACATCCATTGCCTCTCGCTCCAGTTGCGTACCCGTTAAGGCATTTTGACGGGCTGTTTCTGCCTCTGTTCGGGCAATCTTCGCACTTTCGAGACCCTTTTTTGCCTGCTGTTCTGTTTGCCTTACCCGGTTGAAAGCTTCAACTGCTTTTTGACGCTGGCTTTCTGCTTGTTTGCGTTTTCCTTGAGCATCTAGTGCTTGTTGCAGTGCCTGCTGTTTCTGTGAAGTTGCTTCTTCTGCTTGTTTCTTAACTGCTGCAACGTTATTGTTTGCTAGTTGCAGCTTGTCCTGTGCCTGTTTGACTTGGGTGTTTGCTCCTGCCAGATTTTTCGCTGCTTTTTCATAGTTACCTTGTGTTAGTGCAGCCTTTTGCGTTAGCTTCTGATTCTCTCCCAATATTCGTTGATTATCTTGCCTAGTTGTTGCGGTTTCTGTTTTGGCGGTTTCTAATTCTGTTTGCGCGGTTTCTGTTTTTGCTTTTGCTTCCTGTGCTTGCTGTAATTGATACCCTGCAAATAAGAAAGATGCCACCGCACCGACAATAGTTAGCCCCAACACCACAGAACCGATGCGAATCTGCTGATTAGCTTTGCGATTCGCTTCTGCTAAAATCTGCTTTGCTTGTTCTTCGGCTTCCAGTCGCTTCTGAAAATCCCGCTTATCTAAATTCTGGCTAGCAGTAAAAAACTGATAGTCTAAATCAGCCAAGCTTTTACCCACAGCCCAACTTTGAGCATCCTGCAAAGCTTTTCCCCGCAACAAGCGCGACTCATCTTGAAACTCAGAAGCAACCCAAGCATTTAATGCATCAGAGTAGGAACGCAGTTTTGCTAGTATTTTCTCACACCATCCCTGATTAAATACCTCAGCGTAAATGCGATTATAAATCCGCAGCTTGCCATCGCGCTTCACCACCAACCCCGTCAGCCGCAGTTCTGTTTGTTCCGCACTCTCATCAGCGTCAATCCCCCCCTCGCCGAGATTTTGACCTAACCCCCCAGCCCCCTTCCCTACGAGGGAAGGGGGAGCATGATTTCTCCCCTCCCCTCGCAGGGGAGGGGCTGGGGGAGAGGTTCCGGCATTCCCCTCCCCTCGTAGGGGAGGGGTTAGGGGAGAGGTTCCGGCAGAAGTCACAATTTGCTGACACAACCCCAACAGGCGCCCAGTTCGCTTTTCCCCACTGTGCATAATTCTGTCGCGGATGGTTCTCAAATGCTCCGGTTCATCCTGCGCTTCCCAATTGACGATAATCCGCTCTCTCACCACAGACTCGACAAAAGCCTGAGGATTCGGGATTTTAAATTCCTCCCCCTCTTCCCCTCTTGTACAGACGCGATTAATCGCGTCTCTACTCGCAGCTTGCAGTAACAATTTACAAACCTTCTGCGTTAAAAACGGCTGTCCCCCCGTCCAATAAAGCACCGCTTCCATCACCGTTTGCGGTTCACCCAGCACAGCGAGTCCCTTCGCTAAAGGTTCCGCTTCCTCAAGCTGAAACCCAGTTAAATCGATCGCTCGACCAATATTAAAAGGTGTCCGACGCTTATCTTGAATCAAATCGGAAGGTGTAGAAACCCCCAATAAAGCAAAAGTCAAACGGTTGTAAGCCGGGTTATCAGCGCGACGGTTATAACAATCGCGGATGAGGGCAAAAAAATCATCAGTCTCAAAGGGAACACTGAGAATACTATCAATTTCATCAATAAATATGACAATATTATCTGTAACTCTCTTGAGCAAAACCGTCTCAATAAACTTGCCCAAACGCTGAAGAGGTGGCAGCAAGTCGTTCTCAGTCCACCACTGGTCTAAATCAAAGCTTGTATAAAGATTAAAACTGTTAATCATACAATCAATCACCCCCGCATACCATTGCTCTGGGGTAATATCAGATGTCCCAATAGCCGTCATATCAATCAACGCACAGGCAAACCCCTCATCCTGTAACCGTTGCATTGTCTGCACCCGCAAGCTAGATTTACCCATCTGCCGCGAATTGAGAACGTAACAAAAATTACCCGCCTTCAACGCATCGTAAAGGTCTTTGTCAGCTTGACGTTTGACATAGGTTTGGGCATCAGTCGGGAGACTGCCCCCAACTTGATATTCGTAGCCTGCGGTTAATTCAGGTTTCATGGCGGTATAAATCTACCATCTGGAAAATAGGGAGTTTTCGCTTTTCACTGCGTTTCAAATCCTGTGAACGGTTACACCTTAACTTACAGCAAAATCCGTATACTTCCTTCTCGCAGGAGCTTGAAAAGCCAAAACAATATCCTCAGAAGGAACCCCCAACTCTAACAAATCACCAGCAATTCCCCCTTCAGTTCCATCATGCTGAATCCAAATTTTTCCATTTTTAATATCTAAATGTAAAACTGCTCCTCGGATGCGTTCATTGCCATCCCAACCCACATTCATTAATTGATAGTGGTCGCGTTCTCGATCAAAAATTAGCTGCACTTCTACATCACCATAACGAGGCTTGTAATTGCTATATTCCTTCAGCAAAGTTTCAATATGATTGCGATAAATATCTAATTTTTCCATTGTAATATCGTCTCCTGTTCAATATCATAAACAATAATATTTAGTTGATAATTCTGAATCGCTAGACGAGTAAATTCTAACTGAAAAAAAGTTTTATAAGCATCAGCAGGAACAGCCAAATATAAAATACGGTCTGGTTCTTTCTGTTGCAGAACTAATCGATAATTCATCACCTGACCCACAGCTTGATGAAAATCTGTAATTACCGAGTAGCTCAGAAAACTTTTGATCTCAACAGCTATTTTTTGATTTTCCTTTTGGGCAGCGATTACTTTTTCTGCACCCAAATCCACATATAAATCAACACCTCCAAAAACTAAATACAGTGGGTCATCTGTAATTATCCACCCTTCCTTAATTAAGCCATTTTTAACCGCATCGTGAAACTTGTCCTTAGCCATCACCTTTTTTATGTAAGTAGGTAGGCACGAATAAATTTAGCTATGTAACAAAATGTCAAAAGTCCGTAACCGCAAGGGAATTGCTTGTCTGCGACACGCTGCGCGAACGTCGTGCCTCCTCTCTACGAGACGCTCCGCGAACACAATGACAGAAACATAGTTATGTTTCTTAACACCCACCTACTTATTTTACATGGCGACAGACATTTACTATCTACTTTACAATTTGAGCAAGACGCTTTAACGACCTGACAACACTATATAAATCATCGCCACGATTTAGCGATAATGTGTAAGATAAAGCATATTTGGGTATACCTTGTTTCATTAACTTAATAAATTGAAACTCCCGACCATTGGTAACAAAACCAAATGCAGGTTTTTCCAAGTTAGGATTACCCAGCATATAAGCCAATGCTTGGGGAATTGCTACCTCTAAAGAGTAATCAGCCCGTTTTGCCTCAACTACCAGCACCCAGAATAAAGGTTGGAAAACCAGAATGTCGATGCGTCCTCGAATAATCGTGCCTTCATCTTCAGAAACGATTTCGACTTCTTCCTCCGAGGCAATGTAGAAAGGCGGTTGATAGAAACCAGCCAGACGCAATAATGGCGATAATACCACCATCTTGACTACAGGTTCTAAAATTTGATATTGAGATAAATGGAGATATTCGGCTTTGACTTGGTTGAGAGATTGTTTTTCTAAGTCATTCAACTCAGGCAAATCCTCCTGCCACTCTGGGAAAAAGTCGTCATCAGCACGTTGGAGACTAAATCTCTCGATTAGCTGGGTAATGGTGATATCTTTTGCCTGAATAATTTGAACCATTTATCTGCGGCTTTTATTTTAAGTAATATCATGTCTAGTAGTCTGTCAATAAATAATTGATGGATAGATTAAGAGTAGAGACGGCGATTTATCGCGTCTCTCTAACCGCCGAATTCAATAAACGGGTTCCCGAATTCAATAAACGGGTTCCCGAATTCAATAAACGACTGCCCGAATTCAATAAACGACTGCCCGAATTCAATAAACGACTGCCCGAATTCAATAAACGACTGCCCGAATTCAATAAACGACTGCCCGAATTCAATAAACGGCTGCCCGAATTCAATAAACGGCTGCCCGAATTCAATAAACGGCTGCCCGAATTCAATAAACGGCTGCCCGAATTCAATAAACGGCTGCCCGAATTCAATAAATAGACATCTCCATAAATTAATTATGCGTTGCCCGAAACCCTTGTAGAGACGTAGCACTGCTACGTCTTTACCTCTTTTCTGGAGATGTTCAATGGGTTCTATATATATTGAGGGAGACGTTCCATCGGAACGTCTCTACGATGGTTGCAGTGTTAACTTTTAATTCCCAAGCGATCGCCAAAATATTCACAGTACAATTTACATAAAGGCATCACCTCGTTCCCCTGAAATTTCACTAACCCCATACTACGAAGTTTAAAAGCTTCTGCTGTCCCCACATCTACAGGTGAATCTACCGATAGCACACGCTTGAATGCAGCTAGTAGTTTTGCATTTTCCTGCAAATTCAGCAAATGGCGGCGCAAATGGTCGCTGTAGGGTCCTTCCTCAGTGGGGGCAATTTGCTGGAGTTTCTCCAACGTCATCCTTGCCCGTGCAATTTGATACAAAGCTACCCGCGTTAAATAAGGATGACCACCGACAAGAGTTATCAATTGTTGAATTTGTTCTCCAGTCCAATTAAGTCCATGTCGTTGCACTAAGTCTTGCACTTGCTCTTGACTCAAATCTGGCAATTCAATGGGCAATCCAACATTAAAAGGCGATTGACTGATATTCAGCGGGATGTAAACTTCTTGAGAATGGACAATTATCAACCGAAGCTTTTTCCAGACAGGATCGTTTTTTGCCTGCTCGTGCCAAGCTCGCAATAGTGCAAAAAAACCATTAGCGATCGCTGGATGGTTGAAAACCTCATCAACTTCATCCAAACCCAAAGCTACCGGCGTGTCAATAGAAAGTAACAAATATCTTTGAAAGTAATTTGTACATTTATTCTTACTACCCAAAACCCCTTGCCAATGTTCGTCCAACTTCTCTGGCAATGAGAGCGCATCGGTAATACTTGCAGCGAACCACCGTAAAAAAAGATCCAAATTGCCGAGCAATTCTCCATCAATTAACTGAAAGTTCAAAGAAACAGTTTTATAGCTTTCTTTGCTTGCGTGGTCGAGGATTCGCATCATTAACGAACTTTTGCCCATCTGTCGGGGAGCTTTAACCCGAATCAAGGCACCCGGTTTGAGAACACTTTCATAACAATCTGTTTCAATGGGCGGGCGATCGATATAATAGGCAGAATCTAAAGGTATTTGCCCTTCTGGTTGTTCTAAGGGAGATGCCAGCTTATATATAATCTCTTCTGGCTTTTGCTTTGGTACTCGAACAGCTTCTCGACTTGAAGGTGAATTTTCCACCTCATCTTGCTTCGGCTGTTGCTGTGGAGTAGTTTTTCCTTTGTTTTTGCTTTTGAGTACTGGGGTAGAAGATTCGGGAATGCCTTCTAAATCAATACTCAAACAACCAAATTTATAAGCATCCTCATAGGATCTATCAGCACCAAGGGCATCATAAAATCCTACAGCAAATTCAATTGCAGCGCGATCGCCTATTGCTCGATTCATCCCAATCACGTAATCAACGTGTTGGTAAATCGCTTCCCCTTGCGCTTCACTATAACAAGCATTTAATAAGACACATTCTATACTGTCAAACAACTCAAATAGCCCCGCCAGTGTTTCAGTTTTCACCAGCTGCATTTGTCCTGAGTTATTCTCCAAAGCTAAACCTTGACTTCCCGCTCCATGTCCGCTAAAGTGAACAATCTCAGGTTTGTGATCCAACAAAGCACGACGCAAATCGTTAGGACGCACTGCCCATTTGCTGATAATTTGAAATCGATCTCGGCTTCTGGAGCGTTCCAACCCTGCCTCAATTTCGCGTACTTCCTCATCCAGACGCAGCTTATTTGTATTCGTGGGATTTGCTGACAAAATCAGAATTTTCTTCACGACGCTATCACAAGATTGAACACGGGTTTTCTACTAGATGCAGTTTACTACAGCCTACTTGCGGTGAATTACTGATACGACATTAGTAGTCTGTCAATTTTATTTTGAGAGGTTATGTATACATCCAAAACCCTGTAATGTAGAGACGCGAAATTTCGCGTCTCTACAATCCATCATTTTTATCTTGACAGACTACTAGATGTCTGGTATTAAAGACGTAGAGACGTAGCATTGCTACGTCTCTACATTCTTTTTCAGTACGAGATTACTGACTTATTCAAGAAGTTGGGAATCTGACTACTATTAAAGGTGAAGAAGCCACTCGATAATTTGCGGATTTACCAAATCTGGCACTTCATCGTGAGGACAATGACCGGCGTTAGGAATGGGAACGATTTTGATTTCTTTGCCATTTTCACCTGCCTCCTCGTAAATCTTTGCCCCGGTGATTGGTGTCCAAGGATCATCTGCACCCCAAATTACCAACAAGGGAAGCTTCACTTTGGGCAACAATTCCCCAGGAGAAGGACCGGCAGGTGCTGTGAGGATGGACGCGAAAACTTGCTGCGCTCCCGCATCGCAAGAGGGAGCGTAAAGTAAATCAACTAATTCATCACTCACGGCTTGGCGATCGCGATATACTTGATATAAAGTCCGGCGAATTTGCGACTTTTGACGAATGCGATTAAAAACAAATTTGCCTGTAATTGGATGATTCACTAACTTATTAAACGCTGACATCACAACGCGTAATGGCGGGTTTAATTCATGAGGACGATGACTCAAACCACCCGCAGAATTAATCAAAACACCACCAGCAGCAATTTCTGGATGTTCTGCCACCACCATTAAGCTTAAAAGTGCGCCGATAGAGTTACCGATAAATACCGCAGGTTGGTTGATATGTGCTGTGCAAAAATCTTTCAGCAATTCCACCCAGACTTCTAAACTGTAATTCAATGGCGGCTTATCAGAACCACCAAAACCCAATAGGTCAATAGCAAATACTTGGTAGCCTGCTGCTGCTAAAACCGGGATATTTTTCCGCCAATGTCCAATCGAAGCACCAAAGCCATGAATCAGTACTAAAGGGCGACCTGTACCCATGACGGTATACTGAATTTTATTGTCCTTCCAAGTCCAGATGAGTTTTTCAAAGGTCGTTGTTGTTAGATGCTGGTTAATTACAGTCATTATTAAGATTTATAAAGCCCTTACATTAATAGTAATATCTCTGAGGTATATGAGTTAACAACAAAATGCTATTTTTGAATTAATTCCATATGTGTTATCCACAACCCTTGTAGAGACGTAGCAGTGCTACGTCTCTACGTGTATTTTATGAAAAAGCGAAGGTTTAAAACCTCGCCCCTTGTGGGCGAAAAAATCCTTCTATCACTCTTGTTGGTTGAAACCCTCTGCCCATTGTGTCTGTCTTTATTTAATTGCGAATTGCGAATTGCGAATTGCGAATTGATTTTATTCTTCTGTTACCACTGCATGACCATTTCTTGTTTGATTACCTTGTGCATAAACTTCTCTAATGGGAAAGGGAATTTTAATTTTTTCTTGTTGATACCTTTTATGCAATTGCTTAATAAATTTATGTTTAGCAATGCGTTGGTCAAAGAATTCATTCACTCGCATAAATACCGTAAAATCAATACTTGAATCTCCAAAAGTATGAAATCTGAGAAACGGTTCATTATCTAATAATTCGGGTGAAACTTCTTCCAATACTTTTTTTGCAACCTCTACAGTGACTCTTTCAACTTCCTCAAGGTCGCTCTCGTAATCTACACCAACATTAATTGTTAATGTAATTTCCTTAACTGGTAAATGATAATTAGTAAAAATCGCCGAGGCAAGTTTAGAATTAGGGACAATTATCACATTATTTGAAAGCTCTTTAATCGTCGTATTGCGCCATGTTATATCTGTAATATATCCTTCATGCTTATCCTCTAATTTTACATAGTCTCCGGTTCTAACTTGCTTAGACATAATTAAATAAACACCCGAAAATAAATTTGCGAGGGTGTCTTGAAGTGCCAAACCAACTGCTAAACCACCAACTCCTAAAGTTGTAAGTATCGGTGTAATTTGAATGCCAATGGTTTGTAATATGATTAATGTTCCTAAAATTAAAATGGTAGTTGTGGCAAGGTTAGAAAGTAGTGATGCAGAAACTACTTGATTTCTCCGACTATATAATCTAATAAAACCAGCAATTAATCGGGCAATAACTATTGTAATTGAATACAAAAAAACAATTGTTAGGATTGTTTGCAATACGTCGGCAATATCTGGTATTAAGCTTTTATAAGCACGAATTGCTCCGTAAAATCCAGCTAGTACAAACCAAGTGAAGGTGATGCGCTGTAAGGAGCGAAATAATATTTCATTACCTGGTAACAGTTGGCGAGCAGCAAATATTTTCAATTTCGTAAAAACGATTTTTTCGGCAATTATTCCAGCTAGTAAGCCAGCTAAAATAAATCCGAGCGGAAGAATCCATTGTATCCACATATATCTGCTCCAAATAGTAATAAAATCATTTTCTCGAAGATTTTCAACTTGTGAATTTTAATTCAATGCCTCCGTAATAGTGGCGTTATAACCAATCTTATCGACTCAAAAATCCACTTAGGTTTATTTGCTATTTCCCTGTGTTTGGTTACAGTTTAAATTATACATGGCTGAATCAAAGAGCAATTATCACAGTTTGGGTAGTTGGCATTGTTGGCGGTTAAAACTGAAAATTAATTATATGGATTTGCCAATTATTTATCACCCAGATTACGTTGCACCACTACCTGAAGGACATCGCTTTCCGATGCTAAAGTTCAGGCAATTATACCAACTGCTGTTAGCTGACGGTGTGGCACAATCACAACAATTTCACATGCCGGAATCTCCGCACCCTGAGTTGATAGAATTAGTTCACACCTGTGAATACCTTAAAGCTTACTGTAACGGAACGCTAGACCCAAAAGCACAACGGCGCATTGGTTTACCTTGGAGTCCGGCGCTGGTAAATCGTACTTGTGTGGCGGTAGGTGGTACAATACTTACAGCTAAACTGGCACTAACTCACGGTTTGGCGTGTAATACTGCTGGTGGTACACATCACGCTTTTCCCAGTTATGGTTCTGGTTTTTGTATTTTCAACGATTTAGCGATCGCCTGCCGCGTCTTACAAAAACTTAACCTCGCAAAAAAAATCCTGATTGTCGATTTAGATGTCCATCAAGGTGACGGCACCGCTTTTATCTTTCAAGACGACGACAGTGTTTTTACTTTCTCGATGCACTGCGAAGTCAACTTTCCCGGTACTAAGCAAAAAAGCGATCTTGATGTTCCCCTAGCAACTGGAATGGAAGATGATGCTTATTTACAAACCTTGGCTAATTATCTACCAGATTTATTGTCAGATGTCAAGCCAGATTTAATTTTATACGATGCTGGTGTCGATCCACATGTAGGCGATCGCTTGGGAAAATTAGCTTTAACTGATAGTGGCATTTTCCGGCGAGAAATGCAGGTTTTGAGTACTTGTATAGCTGCCGGTTATCCCGTTGCCTGCGTTATCGGTGGTGGTTATGCAGATGATATGAAGTCTCTTGTGTGGCGTCACTCTTTAGTGCATCGTGCCGCTAGTCAGATTTATCGGCAGTATCAACTTTAGGGGATTTAGGCGATCGCTCATTTAAGAGTAATGCATTACCAACCATAAGTCCGAATATTATTAAAATTAATTGTATCAATACCTACTTTTTGTAGATAATTAGCTAACTTGAAATCATCTGTAAGCACTAAATATTTATTTTTTGCTAAAGTCACAATTCCACAGTCAGTCAGCCCGTATTTAATAAAATTATTTAGCTGAACAGCATTTACACTTTCAATATAAAATTCATCTAATACAGTCATCGCTTGAGCAAAAACAGAATAACATTGAGAACGTTCTGGTTCCCCAATCTGGTTAACAAGACTATTCACTTCAGTAAGAATATTAGGTGTTGTAACAATTTTTGAGAAATATGACAAGATGCTCACTAGCAAATCGTAATCTTCCGGTAAAAACTTTTCAGTTCGATTAAATTGTGATATTCTGCTTTGATTTACAGTACCTACAAACCAAAGCAATAAAATATTTGTGTCAATTAAAATTCCTTTTTGTTTGTAACTTTGAAACAACGAGCTAATATAATCTTTCATACCTCACGAATTTTCATCGATTTTACTTCTCCCGTTTCTGCATCTATTGTAAACATTTTATACTCACGTTCATATTTAGTAGTTAAAGAAATAGCGTCAGGAATAAGCGATCTTTCAGTCTTAGCTACAGGACGACTAAAACCTAATGTTACATACCAAAACCTTTTATTTTCTGACAATTCTACTTCTTCAAGCAAGATATCATTGATAGAATTACCTATCATATCTTGTATATCTTCAAAATACTTTTTAGCAGCCACAACAGCACTACGCACATTAATTTCCATATATTTTTACCTCCCGTTTATAGTTTTAACTTGATTTTTTGGCTGTTAACAGTCATCAGTCAACTAATCACCCAGTAATACCCGTGTCTTCATGGTAAACGCCGTTCATTAGGTCAAGGTCTTGGCAGACTCGCTTGGGAAAATTAGCTTTAACTGATAGTGGCATTTTTCGCCGAGAAATGCAGGTTTTGAGTACTTGTGTAGCTGCCGGTTATCCCGTTGCCTGCGTTATCGGTGGTGGTTATGCAGATGATCTAAAGTCTCCTGTGTGGCGTCACTCTTTAGTGCATCGCGCCGAAGAGTCAGATTTATCACCAGTATCGCCTCTAACAAAAGGAGGAGTTAGAAGCATCTGCATCTCTACCAATACCCAGATGTTTTTGATTTATTTTTAGATGATTATTAAATCAAGATCCAGCAAAAAATCGTCTAATTCGATACAATCTATAAGCGACACGAGGCTAGGAGAAGTAAATTGGTGCTATCAAAAGGCTTTGAGATTGAGATGTACACAGGCACGCCTCAAGGAGAAATTGTCGGACTCTCCGACAAAATTGTGGCATCTTTAGATGGATTTGTGCGGGAACCAGATAGTCGGAATGTGGAATATATAACCGCACCATTGCACAATTATGACCAGTTATTGTGCGCTTTGTTGCGTCCCAGGCTGCAACTGCGAAATTACCTGAAACAATTGGGCGATTACACACTGATTCCCGGAAGCACTTTATCTTTGAGTGGCAGCTCACGCTTTTATCGTTCTGACCCCAGTAATCCATATCACGACTACATTGAGCAAACCTACGGTACCAAAGTCGTCACCGCTAGCGTTCACATCAATGTCGGCATCAGCGACCCGGAAGTATTGATGCGGGCATGTCGAATTATACGTTTAGAAGCGCCTTTGTATTTAGCTTTGAGTGCTTCGTCTCCGTTTATCGATGGCAAGGCAACCGGGTATCACTCCACTCGTTGGGGCTTATTCCCACAAACACCAGCTAATGTGCCGTTATTTGCCAGCCACGCTCATCATATTGAATGGGTGCAAAATCAACTAGCTGCTGGTACAATGCAAAATGTTCGTCATTTGTGGGTATCGGTACGACCAAATGGCGATCGCCGTCCTTACGATTTAAATCGCTTAGAACTGCGAATTTGCGATTTAGTCACAGATCCCATCGCTTTATTAGCAATTAGCGCCTTGTTAGAAGCACGCTTGTTACAGATAATAGAGAATCCGCACCTCGATCCGCTTACCCAAAGCAACTTCTCACCTGAAGAACTAATAACGCTCACAGCAAGCAACGAAGCAGCAGCAGCGTCTCTTAGCCTTGATGCTCAACTAATACATTGGCAAGATGGCAGAAGCATTCTTGCTAGAGATTGGATTAGCGAATTATATGATGAAGTTTCAGCGATCGCTAAACGTCATGGCTTTGGCTGTTTCCTTTCGCCTTTACAAAAAATACTCCGGGAAGGCAATGAGGCTCAACACTGGCTGCAACTGCATTCTGTAGGTTTTGATCCGACTTGCGTCATTACCCAGGCTATTCGTGCCACGCGAGAACGAGAAATTGAACTAGAAAACAAATTGTGTTCCTCCTTAATAGCTTAAGACAGGCTGGAAGGAAATGGTGAAGAAGGAAGAAGGAAGAAGGAAGAAGGGTTGTTTTGAGATGGGGATTCAGACCCCAACTCAAAACTGGCGATGCATACGCATCGGGGTCTTAAACCCCCTATTATTGATAAATTGCTCTGAAAATAAAAAGTCAGCTTCTTTACATAAAATTTAATATTTCTTCATAAAAACAAAAAAAACTCCCAAATATTGCTCTGGGAGGATTATTACTTTGTTTTAAATATCTAATCATTGATATTTTTTGAGAAATATTAAGAAAAGTTATATATAGAGAGGATTTATACGTAGAAATAGCAGTTCTGATACTTTGGTTGTATACATTTATCCACTCGCAAATGCCTCAGGTAGTTTTAGTTAATCCGCAAATTCCTCCCAACACAGGCAATATTGCCCGTACTTGTGCAGCTACGGGTACTGAATTACACTTAGTTAGACCTTTGGGCTTTGAAATTAGCGATCGCTATTTAAAAAGGGCAGGTTTAGATTACTGGCCCTATGTAAAGCTGCACTGTCACGAATCTTTAGAAGCTTTTCAAATTGTACATCAGCAGCGTGGTGGCTCCTTGTTGGGCTTTAGTGTGTTGGGTAGTTTGAATTATACAAACTTTCAGTTTCAAGCTTCGGATTGGCTGTTATTTGGCAGTGAAACTACTGGCTTACCGGCAACAGCTTTGTCTATTTGCGATGCCACTTTGCATATTCCTATGTCCCAGAAGAATGTTCGCAGCTTGAACCTTTCAGTAAGTGTTGCTGTGAGTCTGTTTGAAGCCCGTCGTCAGTTAGGCTATTTACAGTAAGCCTGACCAAAAAAGGATGAAGTATGTTCGCGCTTACTAAGCTGAACATACTGAAATTGGTATAATCATTAATGACCCCATTTCAAATAAACAGGACTTACGCACGGACTACGTATTTCCGTCCCTATCGACGCTTCGGTTGCAATCTCAAAGTCTTTTTTTCTGGTAACGAGTGCCTAAGTCCTAATAAAAATTCTTGTTTTTCTTAAACAACAATGTTAGCTAGTATACTTTCAAAATATTTGTAAAGAAAATATAGTAAAAAATACTTACTAAAGTTGAGCAGGATTATATAAGAAATTTGTATATAAAGTTTGAGCGGGTGTCTGACGTGAATGATAGTTTTTCATGAATTTGAAGCTATATTTTTTTGGGAACAAAAGCAGTGTAAGCTTGTCTATTAGAGCATTTGAGCTATTTTTGCGAAAAAAGTTGAATTTGAACAGCAAAAAACGGCGTGGGGGTTTATACGGTTGTCTTTTAGGGAAGAATCAACGTAAAGTCTCGTGTTTAGAAGGCGGATTGGGTGCATAAGTCTAGAAGATATGTACAGTAGGGGCATCACTTTTGTTTGAAGTCTTAGCTAATATCTTGCGAACGAGCGCAAATTTTTATTTGTTATAAAGCGCTAATGAAAGCAAAATAGACACTAGATAACGTTCTAAAAGTATATATTTCCAGGTGTACAGGAGTCGAACGGACAAGTAAGCACAGCAACTTTAAAATGAAAAATTTAAATTTTGCGATGGTGAAATAAACTTGTCTAAATCAGAGAAGCAAGATAATCTTGCGTAAGTATCTCTGGTGAATGTGATCTCGATCTGTGATTCAATGTGATCTAGATCATTGACTAAATATCCGACTTAAAGATCGAGGTCAGTTAAGCGCTAGTAGATCATAGGAGGTCGTCTTTGAAACGAGCATTAAAGGAGAAAGTGAAGGCTGTGCTTGAAAATCCCCCCAGTGATGATGCCCCAGCAGAACAGCTAAACGTGGTTAATCCATACTTTAACCGCCAGGTACGGACAAAAGCCGCCATGATTGGTTTGGCAATTTCAATGGGAGCTACCAGCCTCCTGGTGACTCGGCAAGGCGCCCAAGCAGCAGCTCCTGCAGGCAATCAAAACACAGCCTCAACGATTCCTGCTGTTCCTAACACCGAGGTTAAATTTTCAACCACGCCAAAACTGGAATATCAAGCCGCGTCATCAGTAAGCGTGCTGGAAAGTCCTCGAATAGTGGAACCAACAGCAATTTCACAAGTGCCTGGACTTCAAGCTAAATTGCAAGTTGCTGCACCTCTGGTAGCGAGAACAACTACCACAATCCAAAAGTCGGTGAATTTGCAGCCTCAAGCCGCAGAAAAAGTAACCATTCCCAAGAGTTATGCCAATCAGCAAAGCGTTGGTGACGCTAAAAGCATATCGTTGAATGCCCAACGACAAACAGTAGTTTCTTTATCAGTTGCCAATAGCGGTGAAGTCAATTCTCAATTGAGAGCACAGCAAGACTTTGCAATCAATCGTCTCCAAGAAAAATCGAACCGTTTAAGAAGAAGTCTGGCGGAATTAAAGTCTGAGGAGACCAAATTATCACAAACAACTAACGAGGTAACACAGCCAACGATTGCGGTGGAAAAAACACCACAGTTGAACGCAAATAACATTGGACTACAGCCATCGAAAAATGCTACCGATGCCAGCCAAGCAAGCCTCATATCGAGGTTAAAGCAGGCAAAATCAGCAAATGCAGCCTACGAAGTTAAGCCTGGAGATACATTAGCAGCGATCGCTAGCGATCGTGGTACTTCAGTCTCAGAAATAATCAAGGCAAATAATCTCAACAATCCCAACGAACTGCGAATCAATCAAAAACTCACAGTTCCTTTTGCCGAAAACCGCAGTACTGTCATCAAGCCAACTGTCGCAGCAGTTACTCCTGTGCAGTCTGGCAGCGCACCTGAGATTGTTACGCCTGCAAACACATTTAGCGCTGGTTTAACACCTTCTAAGCCTTCACAGCCATCATTCACGGCTAACAAGAACAGTGTTACCATCCCGACAGCAGTAATTTCTGACAATCAGATTCAAGCAACTGCGATTAAGCCCACAACAGACCTCACCACAGCCCCCGGTTATGGCATCGGTGGTGACAGCCCAATCCCACAAGTCTTGAATCAAATGCAACTGGCGAAAAATCCGCCAGAGGTAACACGAACAAAAAATAATAATCCACGCCTGCGTAGCTTACAAGACGAAATTGAGAGATTACGGACGAAATACCGCGCTCAACAATCTGGTAACGTAGTCGTACCTACAGAATCCCCAAGCAACGAAGCTGCGGTGGAGATTCCTGTTTCTCGACCAGATAATTTCGCGGTGTCAAATCCCGTTACTAGAGTGAATAATCTTGCGGTGCCCATCCCCGTTCCTAGACCAATGGCACCCAACTATAGCACTCAACCTCAGCCTCAATTCCGTGCGACTCAACGCACCAACGACGCAGTTAATCCAGAGTTCAACTTTTTTAATCAAACATCACGTCAGTGGAATCCTAGCGACAACAGACCAAGTGTGAGAATTCCTACATCTCCCGTTGGTGGTGATGCTTCTGCATCTCTTGGATTAATGCGGGGAAGAACAGTTTCTCCAGATTTCCCGCCTTTAACGGCAGCAGTGGATAGATACTTACCCAGAGCGATTGACGAAAACACACCCGCTCCGTCTACAATGACCACTGCTTATATTTGGCCCGCCAAGGGTGTCCTCACCTCTGGCTTTGGGCAGCGTTGGGGACGTCCACACAAAGGTATTGACGTCGCTAACGGTACAGGCACACCAATATACGCATCGGCTGATGGTGTAATTGAAAAAGCTGGCTGGAATAGGGGTGGCTACGGCAATGTTGTGGATATCCGCCATAACGATGGCAGCATGACTCGCTACGGTCATAATAGCAAAATCCTGGTGCAGGCAGGTCAACCAGTCCGCCAAGGCGACACAATTGCTTTAATGGGCAGCACAGGCTTTAGTACTGGTCCACACACCCACTTTGAAATTCATGCATCAGGCAAGGGTGCTGTTAATCCAATAGCCTTCTTACCTCCTCGCGTGTAGTTACTGGCTGTCTTTTTGGTTAATAGCAATTTTATGTGAGGCTGCACATAGCGCCCTCAGGCTCTTTAGCCTGGACGGCATTCGCCTCTCCTTACGGAGACGCTGCGCGAACAACGGGGGGAACCCCCGCACAGCGCTGCCTCGGCTATACGTACAAAGCCCACCTGCGTGGGCTAATTTTGTGCATATTTTACGTGAGGCTCAACTCTATTACGCAATATTCTTTGCCTTGAGGAGCGCGAAAAATAATTGAGTTAAAAGCTAGCCATGACAAATTTTTTCTGCTATATTTAGAAAGGCATTGAAAAAGTTTGGCTCAGTAGCTCAGTTGGTTAGAGCGTGGGACTCATAAGCCCGAGGTCGTGTGTTCAAATCACACCTGAGTCATTTCAAAAATATGATAATTCTAATGTTTTGAGAGACGTTCCACAATGTTTTGAGAGACGTTCCACAATGTTTTGAGAGACGTTCCACAATGTTTTGAGAGACGTTCCACAATGTTTTGAGAGACGTTCCACAATGTTTTGAGAGACGTTCCACAATGTTTTGAGAGACGT
>JAHHIJ010000026.1 GCA_019358985.1 Tolypothrix brevis GSE-NOS-MK-07-07A
TCCACCGGAACGTCTCTACATATTTTCCACTAAAGAGTGTCTATTGTAGGCGATCGCCTAAAATTATCATAACTTCTATCCAAAGTTGCACGCTCATAACCAATAAGACAGCAGTACGACTGTTCTAAGACAGCAATAAAGGTAGTATTATTAAGGACTGTTACGCGCTGCCTCTATTTATTCAGCCTGCCGATATGTCAGATCAAAAGCTTGCTGCATCATCACTAAATGGTCATCTTCCTCACCCCAACCCCAACAACCAGAATACCATTCGGATTCGCGGTGCGAGGCAGCATAATCTGAAAAATATTGATTTAGAATTGCCACGCGATCGCCTGATTGTCTTTACTGGGGTTTCTGGTTCTGGCAAGTCTTCCTTGGCATTTGATACCATTTTCGCCGAAGGACAGCGCCGCTACGTGGAATCTCTCAGCGCCTACGCACGGCAATTTTTGGGACAATTAGATAAACCTGATGTCGAAGCGATTGAAGGTTTGAGTCCGGCGATTTCCATCGACCAAAAATCAACTTCTCATAACCCGCGCTCCACGGTGGGAACTGTAACAGAAATTTACGATTACTTGCGTTTATTGTTTGGACGTGCTGGTGAACCCCATTGTCCGATATGCGATCGCTGTATTGCACCGCAAACTATCGACGAGATGGTTGATCGAATTATGGATTTAAGCGATCGTACACGTTTCCAGATCCTGGCGCCTGTTGTTCGAGGTAAAAAAGGCACCCATAAAAAGCTTTTATCAAGTCTTGCCTCTCAAGGTTTTGTCCGCATCCGCGTTAATGGGGAAGTGCGAGAATTATCTGATTCAATTGACTTAGATAAAAATCTTACCCACACCATTGAAGTTGTAATTGACCGTCTTGTGAAAAAAGACGGTATACAAGAGCGTTTGGTAGATTCCCTTTCTACGTGCTTAAAACAATCAAGTGGTATTGCTACCATAGTTATTACTCCATCTTCTGACAACGAACAAGAGACAAGCGAACAAGAACTAGTGTTTTCGGAAAATTTTGCATGTCCCGAACATGGGGCAGTAATGGAGGAATTATCACCGCGATTGTTCTCGTTTAACTCACCTTATGGTGCTTGTCCTAATTGTCATGGATTAGGAAGTTTAAGAAGATTTTCGCCAGATTTGGTAGTACCCGATCCAGAAGCACCTGTGTATGCAGCGATCGCACCTTGGTCAGAGAAAGATAATTCTTATTATTTGGAGTTATTATATAAGGTTGGGCAAGCTTATGATTTTGAACTTCAAAATAACTGGTATCAGTTAACAGATGAACAGCGTCAAGTTATTTTGTATGGAGAAGAAACCGCAGATCAAAATAAACACAGTTACAAAGGGGCAATTCCGATTTTACAGCGACAATATGAAGGTGGTTCAGAATTAATTAAGCAGAAATTAGAGCAGTATTTAGTAGATCAACCGTGTGAAGTTTGTCACGGAAAACGCTTAAAACCGGAAGCTTTAGCGGTGCAGTTGGGACAGTATAGGATGACAGATTTAAGTGGTGTATCCATACGCGATTGTCGCCAGAGAATTGACGAATTAAAATTGAGCGATCGGCAATTGCAAATCGCTGATTTAGTCCTGCGAGAAATTAAATCAAGATTGCAATTTTTGCTCGATGTCGGATTAGATTATCTTACCCTTGACCGTCCAGCAATGACACTTTCCGGTGGAGAAGCGCAACGAATTCGTTTAGCAACTCAAATTGGTTCTGGTTTAACAGGAGTTCTCTACGTTTTAGATGAACCAAGTATCGGTTTGCATCAAAGAGATAATGGACGCTTGCTGCAAACTTTAACTAAATTACGCGATTTGGGTAATACGTTAATTGTAGTTGAGCATGATGAAGAAACAATTCGTGCAGCTAACCACATTGTTGATATTGGTCCTGGTGCCGGAATTCACGGCGGATATATAATTGCTCAAGGTGATTTACAAGCGTTATTAACGGCAGAAAAATCTTTAACTGGTGCGTATTTATCTGGACGAAGAGTAATTGAAACTCCAGTGGAAAGACGGAAAGGAAATGGACGAAGTTTGATAATTGAAAATGCTCATCGCAACAACTTAAAAAATATCGATGTCGAAATTCCTCTAGGTAAACTTGTTGCTGTTACTGGTGTTTCTGGTTCCGGAAAATCTACTTTAATTAATGAATTACTTTACCCAGCATTGCAACATCAACTGACAAAAAAAGTTCCTTTACCCAAACATTTGCAGGGAATTAAGGGATTAAATGCTGTTGATAAAGCAATTGTAATTGATCAATCGCCTATTGGACGCACGCCGCGTTCTAATCCTGCAACTTACACGGGGGTTTTTGATGTTATTCGCGAAGTATTTTCGCAAACAGTAGAAGCGAAAGCGAGAGGTTACAAACCTGGACAATTTTCTTTCAACGTTAAAGGTGGACGTTGTGAAGCTTGCAGCGGACAGGGTGTAAATGTCATTGAAATGAACTTTTTGCCAGATGTTTACGTGCAATGCGAAGTTTGTAAAGGTGCAAGATATAATCGAGAAACTTTGCAAGTGAAGTACAAAGATAAGTCTATTTCTGATGTTCTCAATATGACAGTTGAGGAAAGTTTAGACTTTTTCCAAAATATTCCCAAAGCTTTTACCCGGTTGCAAACTTTGGTAGATGTGGGACTGGGTTACATTCAATTAGGACAACCTGCAACAACTTTATCTGGTGGAGAAGCCCAGCGGGTGAAATTAGCCACTGAATTATCACGTCGCGCTACAGGAAAGACGCTTTATTTAATTGATGAACCGACTACAGGTTTATCTTTTTACGATGTCCACAAATTGTTAGATGTATTGCAACGTTTAGTAGATAAAGGAAATTCAATTTTAGTAATTGAACACAATTTAGATGTGATTCGTTGTTCTGATTGGTTGATAGATTTGGGTCCCGAAGGTGGGGATAAAGGAGGAGAAATAATTGCAGTGGGGACACCGGAAGATGTAGCGAAGAATCCGAAGTCTTATACTGGGCAATATTTGCAGCAAGTTTTGCAGCAATATCCAGCAAGTAAGGTAGGTTAGTGAAATATAACGCACCTGAGATTTACATCTAATTTGCCGTTATTAGGTATTGAATCAATAGACATCTCCAGAAAACAATGTAGAGACGTAGCAGTGCTACGTCTCTACAAGAGTTTGGGACAAGGCATAGTTCATTTCCACTCCCATGTCTAATGTTAGGTTATAGTCGTCGATGTCAAAAAGTTCTTACCACTGATGATTATTTGGTTGAATGGAGCCTTTGGTGTTGGTAAAACCCAAACTGCCTTCGAGTTACACAGTCGAATCCCTGGTAGTTTTGTATTCGATCCTGAACAAATAGGCTTTTCCCTTCGTAAAATTACACCGTCAGAAATGCGTAAAGATTTTCAAGATCATCCGATTTTGCACACTTTTCGTAGCTTTTTACGACTGATGATGTGCATTAAGTTATAATCTGAAGGTTTCGCAGATTTATCACTCTGAGATTTTTGTTACTGTTAATTAAACGGAGCAAATCATTCTATGTTGTGCGTGCTAAAGCTAAATCACGAATTAGCGGGACTCTGGAACTAATGTAAGCACTTATGATGCCAGTTTCTTCGCTCGTTAGAAATTTCTTGTTTTCCAACTGGTTTAGTAACTGCTGAGTTAGTTCCGCATCATTGAATCCCAAAAGAATATTGGTCTGGGTTTCCTCAATTACAAGCCAAATCTGACGTAATATCGAAGAGTTCATCGGATATATCCTCACTGCTACAGCTTGTTCTCTGTTAAAGAGCATAACATTGCTTTCGCAAATCTAAAGACAATCTTAAGATATATATTTTGCCAAAGCCTGAAAGTACGTAAAAGTTAACTAAATTAATAGACATCTCCAGAAAACAATGTAAAGACGTAGCAGTGCTACGTCTCTACAAGGGTTTGGGGCAACGCATAGTTCATTTCCACTCCTATGTCTAATGAAAATCTAAGCTTTACCGCTTTCTCCTTTGCGGATAAACTGGCTCAAAATCTCACTTGGCTTGCGATCCCAGGTATCGATATGCTCATATATAAGATTATCTGAGTTCAGTTTGTAAGTAGAGTAGCCATTAAAGAGTACACGCGCTTTCCAAGGAACACGCAAAACACCGCGAACCGTCCACTTTGCCAAAATAGTATCTTTAGCTTCTTGATGCACCTCGTGGAGGTCGAAATAAATCTGCGTGAAAAATAATTGAGCGTGAAATCGCAAAGTCCAAAAGATAATGCGATAGTTGATTTTGCCTTTAAATTTATTTACTGGGTCGCTAAAATAGATATCCTGGCTATAGATGTCGTAGGAAATATCCTGCTGAAAAAGTGTTGGTAAATCGTGTTTGAGAGTTTTGATTACATCTTGCATCTTATATTGATATTTCATGCGATCGCCCTCTAAATTTGCTCAAATAACCTACAAAACAGTGAAAATTAACCCTGTAAATATAACGATAAGATAGTTGTCATCAAAATCTTTTATACATATAACTTTAGTTGCATTTATATAATTACCGATATGTGATAAATTCACAGCAGACAAACGAAAAATAGCGTTTTCGAGATTTAATTATGAGTTCCCTATCTGTTCGGCGGATTGTTTTGTCTTTTTTACTACCAGCAACTTTAACCACCGTAACTTCACTTTCTATAATCATAAACAGTGTTCACTCTCAACAACTAGACACACAGCCATCAGGGACAACAACCATCAAGCAAACAACCGTGCCAGCGGATGTCTATATTTGGCAAGGTAATGTTAAGTTTGATTTCAAAGCCGCGAAGATTAATGCCACAGCAGATAAAGCTGAAGTATTCCCCAAAGAAGGTAAAGTTGTTTTGACTGGGAATGTAAAAATCCTTCAAAACGGAAAAATTCAGGAAACTGATACCGTAACGTATTCGTTTAAAGAGGAAGACAATTTCAACTTGACTGCCGATAAAGTGATAGCCTCAAACTTCAGGTAATCGGTACATATTTGGTAGTTACCTGCTTCAGCCCTAAATAATTATTATTACGAGGGCTGAAGCTTTCATTAGGAAATATTTCTCCAAAAGTTAAGCAACTTCTGGGATATTGAAGATGGCTTGTTGTTAGCAACAGCAACGTTACTCAAATCTAACAAAGAGGGAAATGAGGCATTCTCACTATAAGCATTATTTTGCAAGACCTTAGCGAGAGCGTTATTATTATCTCGCAAACCTTCGTAAAAAAAGAATACCTCTCCAGAAATACCGCGATCGCGATTGTACTCGATTGCCTGCATCAGATATTCTGCACTTATCGAGTAGTTTCCCAACTTGATCAAAATTCCCGGTGCTAACCTCGGTGATATCACTGCAAATTGCTTTTTTACCAACTGATCGATAATAGATTTATAACTTGGGAAATCAAGGCGATAAACCTGGGGGTGGATTGTATCTACTATTTTCTGTTCTAGCCATTTGGGAGAGTCTTGGAGATACTCCTTCAATGCCCAATCAGGAATATTTGGAGCCATTGACACCAAAAGGTTCGGATTTACCGCTTTGACTTGTTGATAAAGACGTGCTAAAAAGTCGGTGAGAATATTTGCTCGCCATTGTAACCATTGCTTATCCTGAGGATTTCGTGGCGGATTTTTCCGAAATGAGGAGTGATAGCGTTGCACAGTTAGTTGGTCGTAACCTCCCTCACTAGGCAAAGCTGGCAGGCGATCGTCTCCTTGAATGCCATCAACATCATAATTCTTCACAACTTCTAGCACCAAGTTCAACATAAAATTTTGCACTTGGGGGTCAAGGGAATTGAGCCAGTCAAAGCCGTTTTTATTGACTAAATTGCCATCGCGATCGCGTGCTGCCCATTCAGGTTTTTTTGCCAGTAACATCCCCCCATTCAAATTGTAGGAACTCGCAAAGCCGTATTCAAACCAAGGAATGACTTTTAGCCCTACCCGACGTGCTTCTGCAATCACTTCTGCTAAAGGATCGCGATCGACAAAAACCGGGTCAATTCTCACACCAAAAGTCTGTTGCATCACTTTACTAGGATACAACGTTAGTGCCTTAGTCCAAACCACGGGAAATACTACATTAAATCCTGTCTGGGCGAGGAAATCCATCGCTTCGGCAATGCGTTCCCTTGACTTGAAAACCTGACTACCAGTAGTAGTAAGCCAAACGCCCCGTGTTTCAATTCTTGTCATTTCTAAAACACCAAAATTCTTAGCGCCGCACTCTTTATACCATTTTACTTACAATATAATATTTTCTTTAGCCTCAATTAATTATGTCTGTAATCAAAGATTCTTGGCAGCACGAATACATCACGACTAACGGAATTAAGCTACACTACGTCACTCAGGGGGAAGGTCCCTTGATGTTAATGTTGCATGGATTTCCGGAATTTTGGTACTCTTGGCGGCATCAAATACCTGAATTTGCGGCATATTATAAAGTCGTTGCTGTTGATTTGCGTGGCTACAATGATAGCGACAAACCAAATCAGCAATCAGCTTATAGCATGGATGAATTTGTCAAAGATGTCAAAGGAGTAATTCAAGGATTGGGATATGAAAAGTGTGTTTTAGTCGGACATGATTGGGGAGGTGCGATCGCCTGGAATTTCGCTTACGAATATCCCGCAATGGTTGAGCAATTAATCATACTCAATTTGCCTCACCCTGCCAAGTTTTCCCAAGGTTTCCGCACTATTCAACAATTGCTACGTAGTTATTATATCTTCTTTTTCCAATTGCCTTTAATACCCGAATTATTAATTCAAATGGGAGATTATCAACCAATCGAAATGGCTTTTAAAGGTATGGCAATCAATAAGAGTGCTTTCACCAAAGCAGATATTGATGCTTACAAAAATGCCGCAGCTAAACGCGGTGCTTTAACAGCAATGTTAAACTATTACCGCAACGTTTTTCAACTCATATTGCTAAATCAAAATTGGGGTATTTTAGAAGTGCCAACTTTAATGATTTGGGGAGAAAAAGATACCGCGTTGGGTAAGGAACTAACTTATGGAACAGAGGCTTATGTGAGAGACTTTCAAATCAAATATATTCCCAATTGTAGTCATTGGGTGCAGCAAGAGGAGCCTGAGTTAGTTAATCAGTATATGCGAGACTTTTTGTATATTAAATAATCAATAAATTTTTGACTTATTCGGTAGAAGAGAATTATCTTCTCTGTACCTGAATTTATTGATACCATAAATTCAAACGGTATACTGAGTACTTATTCCTAAATAAATACTCAGTATACCTCGAATATTTTCTAATCTTACAAAATATTTACCCGAAGCCTGTGCCGTACTGCCCAGCAGTCGGCGTAGGTACTTCACTAAAATAAATTTTTGGCTAATCAGCCAGAGATGCAAAAGAAACACCAAAATTTTATCATAGCATCTCCGTTATGATTATAAAACAAGACTTGTATCACAAATTAATTGTGTAGTCAATCTGTGTCCTCAAAGAATTTAGTGAGATAATAAAAATCGTGAGGAACAGAACGGATGCAACTGATGTTGCAAAGAGGAAGAATTATGAAACTTAAGCTATTAGCAGCTTTAATCTTGGCAACTCCCCTATTTTTTGCGAATGTAGTGAACGCGAAAAATCCCCAAGATTTACAAAAACTGCTTACAACTGGGGAATGTGCTAAGTGCAATCTATCAGGAGCCAACCTCAGTGGTGCTCATTTAATTGGTGCTGACTTGAGAGGGGCAAATCTATCAGGAGCCAACCTCAAAGGTGCAAATCTTGAAGGTGCTGATTTAACTAACGCCAATTTGGGTGGTGCTAACTTAACTTCAGCTTTTCTTACCAATGTTGATTTTAAGCAAGCTAATCTGAATGCGGCAAATTTGACTAAAGCGACAATCCATGATTCTAATGTGTATCAGGCATCAATGAACGATCTAAATATCGCTGATGCTAGCATATTTAATACAGGCATCGGTATCGGGGGCGAAGATGCAGAGATTCCCGATTGGCGCTAAGTTAAATTTGGCTGGCATTTCCAAATACAGCAGTGTATCGGTCTAATCCAATACACGTAAGAGACGTAGCACTGCTACGTCTCTACAAGGAGAGCGGTTTTATATATATCATTTACCTGAAATCTGCTGTAAAATACTGGCTGGCGGTTTTTGGGGATAAAGGAAAAACACCCATCTAATTTTTTCCAGTTTTTAGCCCCTTACCCTCTTCATGAATCTTAATTAAGTCAAATACAATCAAGTTTTCAAAACGCTTCAGCATGTACTGCATAATCGTCTAAAAGTCAAGACGATATGATGAATAAAAAATTTTGATGAAGTATGAATATTAATGCCAATGAGTTAACTGACGATCGCAGCTTAAGATAGCTTTAATATCATGTAAAATCGGCGTTTAGACTTGTATAAGTAAGAGGTGGATTGATTTTCGCATGATTTGTAATGATTTAAGGGCGATCGCTCTTAACTTACAGAATGCTGGATAATTACTAGGACTTACGCACTCAGTCACGAGAAAACAAGACTTAGATAGGTGCTTCCTTGCGTCGCAATGACGGAAATACGTAGACTGTGCGTAAGTCCTGATTACCTTCTGTAGGATTCTAGTTGGATTTATTGAAATCAACTTAGAATCTTTACTTTGAACGAGGGCAAAGCTGACTTCTAACTTATTCTTCCTGCTGGGTTTTGACCTTGTAGTTGATGAAGTAGTGGAAACAGGCAATTATGGTGATAGCAAACCGAAACTTTTTTGTACTTTATAATCAATCGTGCTGATTGGTTGTAACTATCCGGATAAGACTCACTCAACCGTTGTAAAAATTATGGAAGGCAAAATGCAAGAACCGGAATACAAGGAAACTAAGTCCCCAGAAGCAACTATGACAGATATCAACAATCAAACAGGAACCATAACCAAAATCCAACCCACGATGGAAACTCAGGATCAATTGCGACAATACGGAGAACAAATTTCGCAATTTTTGGCAACACTGCCCGAATACGTGGGAAACTTCTTCAATGACTATAAACAGCCCTTAGTTAGCATTGGTTTAATTTTGGGAGCAATCGTCAGCGTCAAGGTACTCTTGGCAGTATTGGATGCTTTGAATGATATTCCTTTAGTAGCACCTAGCTTTGAGTTGATTGGTATTGGATACTCTGCCTGGTTTGTTTACCGCTATTTACTCAAAGCTTCAACTCGTCAAGAGTTAAATAGTGAAATCACAACGCTCAAATCACAAGTTGTCGGCAAAGACGCTTAAAAAAAGTATGAAGTATGAAGGATGAAGGATAAAGGATGAATTTACTTGTCCTTCTCCTCATACTTTAAATGAGCGATCGCATTACAAATCTTATTGTGGCGATACTCTGGTAGGGAGTGGCTGCAATCGCACAATGTTTTCAGATTGAATTGGTTGCAACCTTCCCATCTGCACTAAAGCTTGATGAACCATCGCCGCTACCTCACCACGGGTAGCTTCTCTGTTGGGAGCAAAAGTGTCTCTGTCTGGATAGTTTACCACAAGATTATTTGCTGTAGCAGCCGCTGTTTTGCCGATAGCATAGTTAGGAATCTCTTTAACATCTTTGAAGAGGGTTAAAGTTTTATCACCAGAAGTAGGTTCTTTCAACTTTAACCCACTGACAAGGGCTACTAAAACTTGCACTCGCGGAATTTTTTGGTCTGGTTTGAAGGTTTTGTCAGGATAACCTTTGAGAAATCCGGTTTTGATAGCTTGGTTAATTGCTGGAGTTGCCCAGTAATTTGATGGGATATCGCTAAAAGCGATCGCATTGGTGCCAAGCTTATTATTGAAGGCTTGTTCTAGTATTGACGCAAATTCAGCACGAGTTACAGGCTGATTTGGTCTAAAAGAATAATCCGGAAAGCCTTTAATAATCCCACGAGAAGAAAGAACATTAATAAACCGCTTTGCCCAAAAGTCATTAGGCACGTCGCTAAATGCAATTGGTGGTGGAATTGTAGACTTTTGCTCAGAGGGAGTCACCACGCGAAATGGTTCAGTAATGTTAGGAGAAGGTGACAATTGGACTTGTGGTGGTGCAGCTGGAGCAACCGGAAATGGTAAAATCACCGTCGGAATTACTTCTGGAGGTGGATTTACTAAAGTAGGTTCATTTACAGTAACAGGTGGAGCCGACGGCGGCACAGTATTTAAATTGGAGTTTTCATTGGGTTGTATCTGAGTCGTAGGGGGAACCGCAACAGACGCACTAGGAGACGGTGACGGCAAAATGCTGAAGTTCCAGCCAGAATCCCTGCGAGAAAATGCCCAAAACAGAACCGCTCCAATAGTCGCAAAGGCAACCAAAATAGCAATGAATTCATCAAAGCCGAGGGCATTTCTTTCAGATGACTCAGGATCGTTTGGTGTATTTGTCATCGTAATTACTTTAGTAAAGGTAAAATTTGTATCTAAACAAATTAAGCCATAGATGGCACCTTTACACCACTGTTTTATTAGGATTCGGGATTACACCTAGCAGAATGCGATAAATCAATGATTTTTTCAGAATGCGATCGCATTCTGTGATGTTGCCTCGAAAAGCCGATAAAATCCTTAGGTGAGGGGCTTAATTGTAAGTAATTTACCGAACATGATATAATTCATTCTTTGGAAATCCCTTAAGCAGCGATTAAACACACGGCGATTGATGCCTTGGTCATGCAAGATTTTGTGAGAAAATGTAAAAATTGAAACAAATACTTACGATATTAAGCAAACTCATAAGCGAGAACTTTGGCGGTAAGCGCATCACCACTATTGGGTCAAAGCTCACAGGAGAATACACATATGGCTTCGTAACTCGCTACTTCCGACTGGCGATCGCCAACGTCCTCTCCAATATCATGATACCACTAGCCAATTTAGTCAGTGTCATCTTCTTGGGTCATCTAGAGGAAATCCACCACCTAGCTGGAGTTGCCCTAGCTGGAAACCTGCTTAACTTTCTCTACTTCGTTTTAGTCTTTTTACGGATGGGCACCACCGGGGTAACAGCACAAGCTGTAGGACGAGATGACCGAGAGGGTGTGTTGTTGGTGGGACTGCGTAATGGTTTAATTGCTGTTGTGCTGGGTGCAGCGATCGTACTTTTGCAGTACCCTTTGGGACATCTGGGCTTTGCTCTGCTAGATGTTGCTCCAGAGGTTAAAGCTTCAGGTCTTGCCTATTTTAACACCCAGATTTGGGGAGCGCCTGCGATTTTGCTCAACTTCGTCCTGTTTGGCTGGTTTCTGGGACAGGAAAAAAATGGCTTAGTTGTGCTATTGTCGGTCGTGGGTAATGCTGCCAACATCGCACTCGACTACCTGTTTATTATCCACTTGGGCTGGGAAAGTATGGGGGCAGGAGTATCTTATGCTACAAGCCAATATCTGTCTCTATTGGTGGGATTGATTTTTTTGTGCAAAGAAATCCAGTGGCAAGAGTTACGAGAGGTAGCTGGAAAAATTTGGGACACCTCAGCTATACGCTCCACCTTGACTTTCAATGGAAACATCTTTATTAGCAATTTAGTTCTTATGTTTACCTCCTTAACGTTTAACTATCAGGGGGCACAGATGGGGACGATTATCTATGCTCAAAATGCCTTGCTCTTACAGATATGGAATTTGAACTTCTATTTTGTAGAAGGATTGGGATATGGCACAGAAACTTTGGTCGGAAACTTTAAAGGAAAAGGAGCTTCACAACAGTTAGCACCCCTGGTTGGAGTTTCTGTCTTAACTGCTCTGCTGGTGGGACTATCTTTCAGCGGAGTGTGTTGGCTATTTCCTGATACGGTTTTTGGGTTGTTAACCAACCACACTGAAGTCACCGAAAACATTCATATTTTTGTTCCCTGGTTGCTACTTGCCCTGATATGCAGTTCAATAGGTTACATGCTAGATGGGTACTTCTTGGGTTTGGCAGAAGGGGATACTCTCCGCAATGTTAGTTTAATTGCTCTTGCCGTGGGATTTTTACCTGCGGATGTAGTTGCGATTAAGTTTGAGAGTAACCATCTTTTATGGCTGGCTTTTCTTTTGTTCGACGCAATCAGAATGGTAATGCTTGGGGTACAGTTACCCAGGACATTTGCTCGTGATGTTGAGTCGGGTAGTGTCTCCCTTCCCGCTATAGAAGCAGATAGCGACTTTCCTCTAAGTATAGAAGCAGATCGTCAACAGATGCTAGCCGAAAAATTGGAAGTTTGCCCCGATGAGAAGTCATTACTAAACTAGTAGTCTGTCAAGACAGCCTTGAGAAATCAAGAGGTATTATCTAGGACTAGCCCGACTACATGCGTTTTTGTCATTGGTATAATTTCAGTAGACCGAAAACTTGGGAAATTTGACGACATAAGAAGGGTTTCAGGCGATGATGATTGAAGTTGACGAGAGCGATCGCTTGCTTCACCAAGAGAACTGATTTACAACCCTATTGCTCAAAAAGCAGATAATATCGGCATTCTGGCAGATTGTATACACTCGCTTAAATTAATGGTTCGTAAGCCTTCTGGAAATCTTTTCGGTCTACTGAATTTAGTTACTCAATCTTTCATCTCCAGAAAACAATGTAGAGACGCGACCGGTCGCGTCTCTACAAGAGTTGTGAACAACGCATAGTTCATTTTCACTCTTATGTCTAATAGACATCTCCAGAGTCATACGTTCCAGACGTAGCAATGCTACGTCTCATCAAGGGTTTCGGGCAACGCATAATTAAATTCTGGAGATGTCTAATTATTATTTGTCTACCATCAAGTTAGTGTCATCAACCTCTTCAAAAACTAATTGTTTGATATAATCACTGATCTGATAGGTCTGCAAAATAGCTGGGGGTAAATGTGCTGCACCCTGAATGCGTCCCACGCATCTTTCAGTTCCGCAGTCACAATCAAACTCTTGAGCCATAGACCATTCCGTAGATGGGTAGAAGAAGGTCATTTCTTCACCCACGTCAATCTTTCTCAGACAGCGAAGAACCCTCTTTGTAGTGTCAAAAAAAACATTGGGGTCGCAACTGTGATTTATATAGTGTAAAAACTCTGGAGTGAACATAATATGTTCTTCCTCATTGAATTGCACTGTCAAATAGTTTGGATCTGTCAAGATTTCTTTAGGTCTGAAATTGGAAATAATGTCACCTGGTATAAAGTTCACAGTTGCATGAAGCGATTTTTCACCTGTTAAAGGACATTCCCAAACTTCAGCAAAAGATGAAACTTTAGTGATTTTATGTTGGGCAGTAGTTAGCTCTTCGTTGGTAGAGAATATCTGATTTTTCATCGAATAGTCAAAAATGAATTTTGTATGGAATAATCAAGACAATATATCTTCCTACATTTTGGGGCTATTTTCAATCTCAATTTTTAATTGTGAATTCTTTAACTTCTTTTCCCGCTGAGTTACAGAATTTCCAGATATTCCGCGAATGATACCTCGACAATTGAGTGAGCCACACTGACAGTCAAATTCCAAGAAATTTTCATCATATAATGTGGCATAGTCTAAGGTCAGTTCCTCACCCCCAGTAATATCTCGTATTGCCACATAATCAAGTCCCTGAATAGCAATGTTAGGGTCGCAAGAGTGGTTTTGCGGACTCCATTCTGTTGGATTATCATCCCACAAAATGAAAACTTCTTCACTAATGGGATAGGCGTAACGTTGAAAATCTTCTTTTTGGATCGCATCCCAATGAGATTCGACATAAGAACGAGTGACAATTTTTTGCGATCTAGCTTCTCCTGTAAATATAACTTCACCAGATTTCAAATCCTTCACCGCATAGATGCCATAGCCGGAAATCTGATTATTCCGCACTTTATACTTCTTTTGGCGGCGTTGGTGTCTGGCAATTCCTTCAGCAATAATATGTTTGAGAAATCCATCTAAACCAGTCCCGTCAAATTTCAGGATATAGTCAGCAGAATTTTCGGAAACTTCACCACAAAGAACAGTGCATGGTAAATTAATTTCCAAAAAAAAGACTTCTCCTTTACCATTGATTCTAAAGTCAACTCGAGCATATCCAGTCGGATTGATCGCCAAAAAAATCAGCTTTGTCGCTTCTCTTAAACGTACATCAAGTTGCTCGTCATCACAAGGAACGTAGCACTGTGGATGATGTTGTTTATGCTTTAGATCATAGGTTTTAAAATGCTCTCCTTTGGGAAATAAAAACTCAACAGGTTTATATACCACAGGTGAGCCTGCATCGTCTGGGTTAGCTGCTATCAGCACGGTCAGTTCGCGTCCATCAATATACTCTTCAATCAAAACTCGCTCAAAGTTAGCCAGAATATCCGCAGCTTTGCTCAGAAGTTCTTGTTTTGTTGTTACATAAGATTTATTGTCAACTCCCAGACTGTCCCCTGTTTCTGCCGGCTTCACAAACAGGGGAAATTTTAAATTCTGAAAGGTGTTTTCCACATCAGCTAAAGTTTCAGCTACTACAAACGCTGGTGTCTTAACTCCCATCGATTCCGCAACATATTTTATTACATCCTTAGGAGGATCGTACGGAGTTGGTTTAATTCCAGTGTAGGGTAAGTTGAGGTCTTCTAAGGCAGTAGCAACATCGTAAGAAAAGGGAATATCCCAATCTCGATAGCCCTCAATCAGGTTGACAAAAATATCGTACCCCTGCTTTTTTAGTTCTTTTAACTGACGATAGGCTATGGTTTTATTGAGAAATACATGGTCTACTTGATCTTCGGGTAATAGATAAGACAGGTTGCGAGGTGGGTCATAGTTTTTATAGTCTAATGTCGATTGAGAATAGTCAGGTTGCAAAACGCAAACTTTCATATCAATTTCCTAAAGTGTCAAAGCTACCATGTATTCAAAATACATAAATATGTAAACTTTTAGCAATACCTTCGCCAATTTAGGTGATTATTGATAATTTCTGACGTGGAAAAAGCATTTGCACTTCACTGCCGATCTTTTTTGCCGGATAAAGAAAACCGAGTTCTTAATTTTGGATAAAGTTGAGCTACAGCATATTTCAGGGAAATGAGGTACATGCATAAAACCCAAAACCCGCTCTGAGACGTTCCTTTCGTAACGTCTCTACGTGTATTCAATAAAAACGCAATCTGCTGTAAGTACAGCATTTTATAAGTTCATGACGAAAATTTATAACAAAAACTCTGCGTCACTTTGCGCTTACCTCCGCGCTCCTCTGCGTTAAAAAACACACTCGTTCTTATGCAAAACTGTACTAAGTGTCTTTTGATAACCGCTCAACACCTTTTACAGCACCCGTAGTAAACTAGGAATGCTGTCTATCGCATCTAAAGCCTGAATTTCTGCCAATGCTTGCCGAAAATTGCCTTCGCGCACATCGTGGGTGACTACAACAATTTCTGCTAGTTCTCCTTGAAAACCTGTTTGCACAATTGACTCTAAGCTGACACCATATTTGCCAAAGCAAGTACCCAATTTGCCGATGACTCCGGCTTGGTCTTTTGTGAGAAAACGGACGTAAAATCGGGTAATTAGTTCTGCCATTGGTACAATTTGGCAGTAATCCTGATGAGCGCAACTTAATAGGGGATTTGGGGTGGCTGTACTAGTTTTTAGAGCTGCAACTAAATTTAAAATATCTGAGCATACTGCACTGGCTGTTGCTCCTGCACCAGCACCGGGACCAAAAAACATCACCTGCTTTAGGGGTTCCCCTTCAACGAGAATAGCGTTATAAACGCCGTTAATGCTGGCTAATGGATGTTCTTTGGGTAATAAGGTGGGATGAACTCTGATGGAGAGCGAAGGGGGAGTGGAAGGGGTGATTGTTTTGGCGATCGCTAACAATTTAATCACAAATCCCAATTTATCGGCGTAGGCAATATCTGTTTTACTAACTTGCCGAATTCCCTCACAATAAACGTCTTGTAAATTTATCCGGCAACCATTGGCTAATGATGCGAGGATGGCTATTTTATCGGCTGCATCTAAGCCATCCACATCGGCTGTGGGGTCTGCTTCAGCGTAACCCAACTTTTGAGCATCAGCTAAAACATCGTCGAAGTTACTGCCTTCTGTTTGCATCCGCGTGAGGATGTAGTTAGTTGTACCGTTGACGATGCCTGTGACGGTGTGAATGCGATTTACGCTTAAAGATTGCTTTAAAGGTTGAATTACTGGAATACCACCACCAACGGCAGCTTCTAGCATTACATATACCCCGGCTTGATTGGCAGCTGTGAAAATTTCATCACCAAAACGCGCGATCGCTGCTTTGTTAGCGGTAACAACATGCTTACCATTTTCAATCGCTTTCAAGATAAGCGATCGCGCCGGCTCTAATCCACCAATCAATTCCACAACAATATCTACTGCCGGATCATTGACAATTGATTCTAAATCTGTAGTCAAAACATTTTTTGGTAATTCTACAGCACGGGGTAATTGGGGCGATCGGACACCCACTCGATATATTTCTATCTCTCGTAACAACGGGTGACGTCCGTCTAAATCCTGCAACAACTGCACTGTACCCGTCCCCACCGTCCCTAATCCAAGTATTCCTAGTTTCACACCCACAAACTTTATACCAAATTCCACCAATCACAATTGTAGGTGAGGCATATGCCCCACCTACAATCTTTTATGTTTTTATGAGTACTAAGTTATGGTTATCTGTTATGAGCTTTAACTCCTAACTTCTAACTCTTGTAGAGACGCGAAATTTCGCGTCTCTACAACTCCCGCTCCTCATTAATAGGTTTCTACGTGCCAGCGACCAGCTTTCTTGATTTGCTTTTGGTAATCACTCCAGGTTACACCTTCCTTAGCAGCAGCAGCTGTCAGCGCGGCATCGATACCTTCTTCCATACCCCGCAAACCGCAGATGTATGTATGAGTTTTCTCTTCTTTAATGAGCTTCCACAATTCATCCGCGTGTTCTGCCACTCGGTCTTGGATGTACATTCTCCCACCTTGGGGGTTTTTCTGTTCGCGGCTGATGGCGCAAGTTAGACGGAAGTTTTCTGGATACTTTTGTTCCATTTCTTCCAATTCTTCCTTATATAGAAGGTTTGGAGTTGTGGGAACGCCAAATATTAACCAAGCGAATCCATTAAACTGGTAATCTTGGTTAGCGGCTTTTTCTGCATCCTTGAACATCCGCCACAGATAAGCCCGCATTGGTGCGATACCGGTTCCTGTCGCCATCATGATCACTTTGGCATCTGTGTCATCGGGTAATAACATTTCTTTACCCACAGGACCGGTGATTTTCACTTCGTCCCCTGGTTTGAGGAAACACAGGTGAGTAGAGCAAACACCGTAAACTGTTTCGCTGGTTTCTGGGTGCTTATACTCCAACTGACGGACGCACAATGATACTGTTTTATCATCTACATCATCGCCGTGACGAGTCGAGGCGATGGAATATAGTCTGAGTTTTTCTGGCTTACCGTTCTTATCTACTCCTGGTGGGATAATACCAATACTTTGACCTTCTATGTACTTCAAATTACTTTCAGAGAGGTCAAATTTGAGATGTTGAACAATACCAATGCCGTTTTCTTTAACTAACGGTTCATTAGATATACATTTCCCAACAAAAGGAGCATTGGGACGATAAGTGTTAACGGGAACATCAGCGTGCTTGGCTTTCGCTTGAGTCATGGTGTTGCCTTTTTTGTCCTTTTTGGGATCTTCTTGCTCAGAGTTGAGTGATTTGCCGAAGCCTTTCACTTCACCATTAGCTTTTACAGGTGTGGCTTGACCATTTCCTTCAATGTTAGCAGTCTCATCAGAAATGGTGTTGTTAACTACTTCGCTTTTTACACTTTCAGATGGAGGTTTCCCATTAAGCTCAATAGCACTTATTGGTTGGATACTAACAATTTTGCCGCCTAAGCGAGTGAGCCGTCGCATTTCTTGATTCATGCGGTTGTAAGGCACTCTGATGAAGACACTGCCACTCTGACGAATTGGGTAGTTCGTTTGATCGGTTTCTTCACTCTGACGCAGACCCATTACTTCATAGAGGAAGATGCGGCTACCTGATTCTTCATTGGCAGTAGCCTCAAGGGCACCTAGATTGTACATTCGTTCTACCACTCCGATATTTACTTAACCGTGAATAAAAAAACCTTTCCCACCACAAGCCTGTCTTAGTTTACCGGATTTCGGTTTCACACAGGCGTTGTAATTGAAAAAAGTGGCATTACAAACAAATGCCTTGCTAGGTACACTCGCCAAAGACATGCAGGCATGGAAAAAGCACACCTGTTCACCTTCTAAGGTAAAGGATATGTCTTTAGGAGAATGTTAATCATGAGTCAATTTAATGTTTTCTTCTGAAACTTCTTCCCCCAAATAGAGATAACTTATACCTAAGGGCATCTCAGATGCCCCCATAAAGTTAGGCAACTACAATTAAGTTTCACATCAGGGTGAAACTTCTGTCAACCTCTATTAGTGCGAGGGTATAAAGTGTGAGCTTTGTACCTTATTCGATGTTGCTAGTTCTTTCCTTGGATATATTTTTGCTTTAAATATCTATGCTAATAAGCGATCGCATTCCTCAAACTCATCTTATCAAAAAAAAATTATACAAACATTATCAAGGCTATAAAATTATACTTAAATGTTCTTAAACCATTAACTCACAAGCAATGATCCCCCTTGCCACGCCAATAATGTACGTTTGTCAAGGTGATTTAAAAATCTGCTCATCTATTATTGGCATGGTAAATTGAGTCAAAGATTCTTATTGATATCAAGTATTGTATAGAATAACCCCTTCTGTTAGAATCAAAATAATCACTAGGATTAAATACTTACCTGCAAAAAAGCAGAATTATACGACGGGTAACGAGTAGTTTGCTGTATACCCGTTAGATGCTTCATGCAATTGTAGGATAGAAATAACGCAGGATAAACCGGATATCGGTAAACTCCTAGCATAAAATCTGCTGTGTGAAAAAATTATTGATTGACACATTTTGAGCATTTTTAGAGGAGATTTATGACAAATAAGCCGGAACGCGTGGTATTGATTGGAGTAGCTGGAGACTCAGGATGCGGTAAATCGACATTTTTGCGTCGTTTAATAGATTTATTTGGTGAAGAATTAATGACAGTCATCTGCTTGGATGACTATCATTGTCTTGATCGCAAACAGCGCAAAGAAACAGGGATAACAGCACTTGATCCAAGAGCGAACAATTTTGACCTGATGTATGAGCAAATCAAAGCGCTCAAAGAAGGTAAAGCAATTGATAAGCCGATTTACAACCACGAAACCGGTTTGCTCGATCCCGCAGAAAGGATAGAGCCGAATCACATTTTAGTGATTGAAGGGTTGCATCCTTTATATGACGAGCGAGTGCGATCGCTCATCGACTTCAGTGTATACTTTGACATTAGCGATGAAGTTAAAATCGCCTGGAAAATCCAGCGTGACATGGCTGAACGCGGTCATCGCTACGAAGATGTATTAGCGCAAATCAATTCTCGCAAACCTGACTTTGAGAAGTTCATCGAACCCCAAAGAGAATTTGCTGATATAGTTCTCCAGGTATTACCGACCAACTTAATTAAAGAAGACAAAGAACGCAAAGTACTGCGGGTACGTATGCTTCAACGGGAAGATAAGCAAGGCTTTGAGCCAAGTTACCTATTCGATGAAGGATCAAGCATCCAGTGGACTCCTTGCGGACGTAAGCTTACCTGCTCATACCCAGGTATGCAACTATACTACGGCTCAGATGTTTACTACGGTCGTTACGTCTCCGTACTAGAAGTAGATGGTCAATTTGACAACTTAGAAGAAGTCATTTACATCGAAACTCACCTAAGCAAAACATCTACCAAATACGAGGGTGAAATGACTCACCTGCTACTCCAGCATCGTGAGTATCCTGGTTCCAATAATGGTACTGGTTTATTCCAAGTGCTTACGGGTTTGAAAATGCGTGCCGCTTATGAGCGATTGACAGCTAAAGAAGCAAAGCTTGCAACAGCTCAGGTATAAAACCAGCAATCTTTGTGTCAAAGCTTTTGGGGGTGCATGAGTGCAGCCCCTATTTTTTTGTAAAATTTAGTATTGTAACTTAAATAGAACTAGCGTAATTTTTATTTATATTAAAGAGATTACCAGAGATTTAGTGTTTTCATGAAGATAAAAGAAACACCAAGTGCTAATAGTACAAATATTGTTATGATTTCATAAATTACTAGCTGAACTAAATGCTTGCACTTAGTTCGCTATTCACAATCACAGGAGGAATTGCCTTTGTCTCGTCGCTATTTATTTACCTCCGAGTCTGTTACCGAAGGTCATCCAGATAAAATCTGCGATCAGATTTCTGATACAATTCTGGATGCTCTACTCGCACAAGACCCCAGTAGCCGCGTTGCGGCTGAAGTCGTGGTTAGCACTGGCTTAGTGTTAATCACTGGTGAAATAACGACCAAAGCCAACGTTAATTACGTCAATCTCGCCAGAAAGAAAATTGCCGAAATAGGCTATACCGATGCCAATAACGGCTTTTCGGCAAATAGCGCCAGTATCTTAATCGCATTGGACGAACAATCGCCTGATATTGCCCAAGGCGTTAATACTGCCCAAGAAACCCGCGAAGATAATAGTGATGAACTATTTGATAAAACTGGTGCTGGCGACCAAGGTATCATGTTCGGCTTCGCCTGCAACGAAACCCCAGAACTGATGCCCTTGCCTATTAGTTTGGCACACCGCATTGCTCGCCGATTGGCAGCAGTCCGCAAAACAGGCGATTTACCATACCTGCGTCCTGATGGCAAAACCCAAGTTACCATCGTCTACGAAGACGGACGCCCAGTTGGGATTGACACTATTTTGATTTCCACCCAACATACAGCCACTATTGGGGAAATCACCGATGAAGCTGCGGTACAAGCCAAAATTAAACAAGACCTCTGGACAGCAGTAGTCAAACCTGTTTTTGGCGACATCAATATTAAGCCGGATGAGGAAACACGCTTTTTAGTCAACCCCACCGGCAAATTTGTTATTGGTGGTCCTCAGGGTGATTCCGGCTTGACTGGACGGAAAATCATCGTTGATACCTACGGTGGTTACTCCCGTCATGGTGGTGGTGCTTTCTCTGGTAAGGACCCCACGAAAGTAGACCGCAGTGCTGCTTATGCTTGTCGCTATGCGGCGAAAAATATTGTTGCCGCAGGTTTGGCAGAAAAATGTGAAGTTCAGTTAAGTTATGCCATTGGTGTAGCTAGACCGACAAGCATTTTTGTCGATACCTTTGGTACAGGCAAAGTAGATGACGAAATTTTGCTGGAATTAGTCAAACAGCACTTTGAACTGCGTCCTTTGGGGATTATACATAGCTTCAACTTACGCAACCAACCAAGTGAACGAGGCGGACGTTTTTATCAGGACATCGCGGCTTACGGTCATTTGGGACGGACTGATTTAGATTTGCCTTGGGAACGTACCGATAAGGCAGAATTGTTGAAGCAAGCAGCAAATACTTCACTTTCTCAAGTGATGTCGAAGGCACTCACTTAGAGATTGAGAAATAAGCGCTATCCACGCTGACTACGAAGTAAGTCTAAGTTCGATTTGAGGGTATGGGTAAGTTGTATACTTGCCCGTGCCTTTATTATTGAAGGGTTTTTGACTAATGACTCGTTATGAGCAAATGCATTTATATAGTTTGCTGCTTTATGAGCGTAAGCGTGGAACTGGCGTTAGGCTATATTAGGCTAGAGATGCAGCATACTGTGGTTTATTTTGTTGCAATCAGCTATTGACAGTAATTTATAAAGTAAAACAGTGTCAGCCGAAGAGCCATCGATGGATGAACTCCCTACTATAGAATTTCCCTCAAGAGGGAAACTTAAAGCAAGCTCATGGCGCATCCATCAAAAAATTGGCTATGGGTACTTTCTGGCAATTGGCATTGGCTTTTTTGGTTCGATTACCGGCTTGGTAATCGCTAATTCCTTCCGGGGACAAGGAATTATCCAATTAAATCAGGCTCACTACCAAGGACAACTACTATCTGATTATCAAGATGCGGTAGTAGGAGCGCAATTATATAGCTCAAATTTGGTTGCTGTTGTGGGAGAAAAAGAACGATTAGCTGCCACAAACACCAAATTTCTCCAAAGTGTTGAAAAAGCAAAGAAATTGACACCAGTAATTGTCAACTTTATAGCAAACAAACCAAAGAAATTAGCTTCAAGTCAGGCAAGTTTACAGGCTTTATTGCAGGATTACGCAACTACCTTAGATGCATATGTTGAGGAAATAGAGCCTATTTTGCAGCAAATTGACAAACCGCAAGTGCAACCAGAGGAACTTTCTATAGCCAGAGAAAAATTGTTGGCAGTTATGCGTGGTGAAAAAGCTACGCGATTAGATCAACTTTCTCAAACATTGGCTAACATCTTGCAAAATGCCCAAGAAAAAGAGGATAAAAGCACAGAAGATGTAGAGCAGACAAAAATAGTTGAGAGATTTATCGTTATCCTCAGCATGTTAGTATCAGTAGCGATCGCCGCTATTATCGCATGGCGAACCTCCAAAGCGATCGCTGAACCTGTAATTACTGTCACTTTAGTTGCTGAACAGGTGGCAAGAAAATCTAATTTCGATTTACGCGCTCCCATCACCACTGAAGATGAAATTGGCTTGTTAGCTAAATCTCTCAATCATTTGATTGAGCGCGTATCTGAGCGCACTAAAGAACTACAACAAGCTAAAGAACAAGCAGAAGCTGCTAACAAGGCAAAAAGTCGATTTTTAGCAAATGTAAGTCACGAGTTACGCACACCATTAAATGCTGTTATCGGTTTGAGCCAACTTTTGCAAGATGATGCCGTTGATTTAGCTGTCAACGGAGATTTTATCACAGATTTGGAAACAATCAACTCCGCAGGCAGGCATCTACTCGAACTAATTAACGATATCCTCGACTTATCAAAAATAGAAGCCGAGAAAATGACTCTTTATCCGGAGACGTTTGAAATCGCAACCCTGATTAATAACGTCGTCTCAACAGTCAAGCCTGCCGTAGAAAAAAATGGCAATACCTTAGAATTGGATTATGATCGCGAACTTGGGACGATGTACGCTGATCAAACTAGGGTGCGGCAAGTGCTGTTAAACTTGCTGAGTAATGCCGCAAAGTTTACCACTAACGGCAAGGTGACGCTGGGAATTAAAAGAGATAAGGAATATTTATTACCATATGCACCTTTGGGTATGATTACTTTCACCGTTGCTGATACAGGTATCGGCATGACTGAAAGTCAACAAGGGCAACTATTTAAACCGTTTATTCAAGGCGATACTTCAACTACGAAAAAGTATGGTGGTACTGGATTGGGATTGGCAATTAGTCGCCATTTTTGCTTGATGATGGGTGGTGAAATTACTGTGAAAAGTGAGCCGGGAGTTGGTACTCTTTTTCTTGTGCGTCTGCCACTTACTGATAAAGAATAGTGTACTTTGCAGGGGCGATCGCTCTCAACTTTTATTTACAACAGTTTAACAAATCCTGCTTGTTGAAAATGGCGATCGGATGTAAAAGCTTGAGTAATTCCCTCCTGTATCATTACTACAAAACTGATACAATCAGTTAACCCCCAACCTTTATCAGGACGTTGACTGTAAAACGCCCAACCTTCGTCAAGCAATTTTTGGCTGACAGGAATAATTTTCACACTTTCCAACAGTCGCAAACTGTTAATAAAAGTAACTGTCTGACTGCGGCTTGCTGGTGTACACAAAGCGTCAGCTACCTCCAATAGTACAAATTCTGTTGTTACCAAAGGTGTTTTCAGACGCACTAGTTTGTCCATGACATCATTTGCTTGGTGGTGAAGTGCATCCCTAATATTAAGAAGGGCAATCTAAGCAGCTGTATCTACAAAAACTTTCGTCAAGGTTTATTTTTCTCGCTTTGGCGTTCCATAAAGATAATAGTCATGTTGATGTGCTAAATCGTCAATACCAGTATCAACCTGAGAATCTTTAATCAACTGTCTGAGCTTATCCCAATCTGAATCTTGTTTTGGTGCTGCTTGGGGGGCTTGGTCGTCGTCTACAAAAACAATAATAACTGATTGTCCCTCACGTCCTTCAATCGGTTCGGTTGGATGAATCACACCGTTTTGAAATGTGCCTTTGACTGACAGCATAGCTTTCTTCTTACTTCTACATAAATTATGATATAGCCGATGCATGTATCTAATTGTAAGGTAAGCGATCGCTCTCTACAATCTTCTTTCTTGGCACTTATTGCCGCACGATCGGCAGAATTCTTACCCTAGAACGGTTTTCATCTACACTAATTAATGCACCAGACTCAAGCTGTAACTCAAATTGACGCAACACCTGTATTATCAAGCTTTCTAAATTACCAGGTAGCACGTCTTGAGTACGCACTTGGATTACACTGGACTCAGAGGCATTTCTACTTCTTCAACTCGCCACGCTGCATAGGCAAGAGCTTCATACAAGTCTGCTTCTTCTAGGTAGGGATAAGCCTGCAAAATTTCTGCTGGAGAATGCCCCGATGCCATCAGCCCGACTATAGTACCAACAGTAACTCGTAACCCTCTAATGCAGGGTTTTCCACCCATCACTTCTGGATTGAGGGTGATTCTAGTTAATTGTTTCATAGTTTTGATTTTAGTACATTCATTCTTTGCTACCCCATAAAGTTATTTGAAGTTGCGATCGCGCATCGAAAGCGGCAGGAGCAAAAAGCTAGCCGAAGACGCTGCTAAAATACCAATTGTATAGCAGCGACTCTCGACTAGGAGATGAGAAAAGCTTGTATCCTAGTCATACGCACTCCTCACAACCATGACGACAACAATTGATTTCCTCAGCCACCTTAACCCATCTCAACGTCAAGCCGTAGAACACTTTTGCGGTCCCCTGCTAGTTGTTGCTGGCGCCGGTTCGGGTAAAACACGAGCGCTAACTTATCGCATTGCGAACCTGATTCTCAAACACCGTGTCGAGCCAGAAAATATCTTGGCAGTTACTTTTACTAACAAAGCTGCACGGGAAATGAAAGACCGGATTCAGAAGCTTTTTGCTGAACAATTAGCGATGTCAGAACATGGTGAACGTTTTGATTTGTTAACAGAATATCAACAAAGTCAACTGAAGTCAAAAGTTTATCGCATTTATATCAAAGATTTGTGGTGTGGAACTTTCCACAGTTTATTTTCTCGCATTCTTCGCTTTGATATCGAAAAATATCAAGATGAAAAAGGACGACGTTGGAATCGCAACTTTTCCATTTTCGATGACTCTGATTCTCAAAGCATTGTCAAAGAAATCGTCACCAAGCAGTTAAATTTAGACGATAAAAAATTTGAACCGCGTTCGGTACGTTACGCAATTAGTAACGCGAAAAATCAAGGTTTATCACCTCAAGAATTTGAAAGAGAGAACCCTAAATATTGGGGAAGAGTAATAGCTGAAGTTTATAATTGCTATCAAGATAAATTAGCACAAAACAACGCCCTTGATTTTGATGATTTGATTTTAATTCCGGTCAAACTATTTCAGCAAAACGAACAAGTATTAAATTATTGGCATCGGAAATTTCAGCATATTCTTGTAGACGAATATCAAGATACTAACCGCACTCAATACGACCTGATTCGCTTGTTGGTAACGAACAGTGAAAATAGCAAAAATAACTGGAATTGGAGCGATCGCTCTGTTTTGGTTGTCGGTGATGCAGATCAATCAATTTATTCTTTTAGAATGGCTGATTTTACCATCTTATTAGAGTTTCAGGAAGACTTTGGTGATGGTTTACCAGACGAAGATACCCGCACAATGGTAAAATTAGAAGAGAATTATCGTTCGTGCGAAAATATTCTGGAAGCTGCGAACCAACTAATAGAAAATAATACCCAACGAATTGATAAAATTCTCAAACCGACGCGGGGAATTGGTGAAAAGATTTATTGTCACAAAGCAGATGATGAAATCGCTGAAGCCACATTTGTAATTAATCAAATACGCACTTTAGAAAGGCAAAATCCAGAAATTAATTGGGGTAACTTTGCCATACTTTATCGCACAAATGCTCAATCTCGTCCTTTTGAAGAATCTTTAGTGAGAGCCGCAATTCCTTATATAATTGTCGGAGGATTGAAATTTTACGATCGCAAAGAAATTAAAGATGTATTAAGTTATTTAAAGGCGATCGCTAATCCGGCTGATAATCTGAGTTTGTTACGAGTTATTAACACTCCTCGACGCGGTATTGGTAAAGCCACCACAGATGCTTTGGTTAACGCTGCTCAACAATTGGGGACAACATTGTGGGAAATACTCATCGATGAGACATCAGTGAATACATTAGCTGGACGTTCAGCCAAAGCTGTAAATAACTTTGCTCAAATGATTCGTAAATCCCAAGAACAAATAAGCACAGTTCCCGTTTCCGAGATTTTAGAACAATTGCTAGAAGCTTCAGGTTACGTCCAAGATTTGCAAAATCAAGGTACAGAAGAAGCTGACAACCGCATTCAAAACGTCAACGAACTTTATAACGCAGTGCTGCAATTTGAAGAAGAAAACGAAGATGTTTCTTTAGGTGCTTTTTTGGAAAGTACTTCCCTAAGTTCAGATTTGGATAACTTAAAAGAAGGACAATCAGCGGTTTCTTTAATGACTTTACACTCTTCTAAAGGATTAGAGTTTCCTGTTGTCTTTTTGGTGGGGTTAGAACAGGGATTATTTCCTAACTATCGTTCTTTAGATAATCCCACAGCTTTAGAAGAAGAACGTCGCTTGTGTTATGTGGGTATTACTCGCGCACAAGAGCGGTTATATTTATCACATGCTCGCGAACGTCGTTTATATGGAAGTAGAGAACCAGCAATGCGATCGCAGTTTCTCGACGAGTTACCAGAAGAATTAATCACTAGCGATCATAAGATGAAGCAAACTTTCACCAAAAGTCCCTCAGAAAAAGCTTCTGTGTCACCTGGAAAGCAACAAAATATACAGAATTGGCAAGTAGGCGATCGCGTCTTACATAAAAGTTTTGGTATCGGTGAAATCACCCATGTTTTTGGTTCAGGTAATAAAGTCTCCATAGCGATTAAATTCACCAGTCTTGGTCAAAAAATAATTGACCCCAGAGTAGCGCAATTACAACGAGTCGAATAGACACTCTTTAGTAGAAATTATGCGTTGCCCAAAATCCTTGTAGAGACGTAGCAATGCTACGTCTTTTTTGGAGATGTCGAATAGACAATTTTGATTTTTAGGGGCAAATTTATTAAAAAGTTGCCCCTATTTTTTAACTTAAGTAGATGGACAAAAATATTTACAGTCATTGCGAGCGAAGCAATCCCAGTCCTTGCGATTGCTTCATTCCGCTCCGCGAACTTCGCTTCGGACATTGTGTAATTAATTCTGTCTGACTACTTACAAAAATAGCGCAGCTGATACATGAAAGAAGGTTCCTAGTGCTTTAGCTTGACTCTTGCTAATACCTCTTTTTCCATTTATCACTTCTGAGGTAATACCCTTAGAACCAAAAATTTCCACTAAGTCTTTCTGTTTTAAGTCTCGTGCCAGTATCAATTCATGCAATACATCATGAGGAGTTGCAGCTTTCAATTGATAGTGTTTCTTTTCATACTGTTCAATTACTGTTACTAACAACTGTAACACTTCAACTTGTTCTTTTGTCAGGTTTTCACCCAAATCCATGAGTTTTTCTACCTCATTTAATAAACGCTTGTACTCTTGGTCACTATCAATGACTCGTGGCAAAGTTTCAGCAAGCAGCTTAATGTATTCTTCTCTATTCAATGTGCTAGTCATATCAACCCCCTTGGGGTGAAATATCTTAATTTATCTAAAGACACGGTAATACCGTATCTTTAGATTAGATGAATCAAGCTAATCTTGCTAGACTATCAAAGCACTAAACTCAGAAAATTTGCATTACTTTTTCCATTTTCCTTCATCATACTCACTATGCTTTAATACATATCTAATATCAATAATTTTGGCTATATAGATAATCTTGGTAATTAATCTATATTTATTTCCTCCTACATTAAAGACAGTATAGCCTTCTACAAAATCTGCATGAGGATAGACTTGCCTTACATCCATAATATGTTTCCACTCTGCTTGTTCAGCAATCTGACTCCATGCATCAAGAGGAACCTCAGCATCGGAATAAATTGTACTGAATTCAACGAGTTTTTCGATGCCAATGACACGCATCATTCAAATCCTCCTTGTGTTGGGATAAGTATGCTATGCCACTAACCTTTAGTACTGTATCTCAAACATACACTAGCCTCCGCTTAACAACTTTAACTATGTTCTCATTTTGAGAACATATTGTCAAGCCCCTCTTTTTCATATATTTTGTTGCGAAGCAGTTCTAGGTTAGTGTTGCATTATTCCCAGCTATAATTAGCAAGTTTACCCAAAAATAAAGCTGTACCTACTACGTTAACAGCTAAAGTTAAACCATCATTTAATGAGTCGATAAAGCGTCTCTTTTGTTTTTCTGGTGTTTGTGTAACTTCTTCAATAGCTGCATTATCTTCTTCTAAAGACAAGATATCTTTACCGGAAGAATCTGATGTAGATGTGCTTTCTTGATCTTGAGTTTCTTCAAAGGTAGATAATACTTCGTTTTTTTGAAAAAGTTGAGCGACTATTTGATTAGATAAAATCCTAATTTGTTCTTCAAACTCAACTTGACTCACCTCACTCATTACCACCGCAGACTTTAAATTTTCTGTTTGACTAACTAAGTCTTGCTCCTTTTGGTGAGAGTTTGTGGGTAACATTCCTAATTCTACTTCAATGTCAATCGGCACTTTTAACATTAAAGAGAGATGAAGCTTGTTATCTTCTAAACGGTAGTTAGGTTCGGGTAAAGCAGTCATAGGTTTTAACAAATTCTAGAGTTTTTATATTTCAATTTGTACAATCAAGAAAAAAACTATCCAAAACAAGGTACACCACCTTGTTCAAGGGTGGTGATTATGTTTCCCATAACAAATAACTAGCAATCAAACAATTAACTCATCTCTGCTGATTGTAGTACATCTTGTGCAGCTAAGTGTTTTTGTTCACACTCATTTTGAGGATAACATACGGGTGACTTCGCCCGCACTTCTGGCTCAAGTAACAAATCTGGTTCTAGGAAAATGGGCAATCTCTGCTTAATAGAAGGTACTGAAGTTATATAAACTTGGGGATTGATAGTGATGGGAATATTCAATTTGATGGGAATTGTGAATTCACATGCACAGTTGTTAGTATTCGCTTGGTAGGTAGCCATAAGTTACACTCCTGTTGATTTACAAGTTGTTTGAGTTGGCTATTTTGCTTACTTGATGGCAAAAATTATTTGACGTTAGAACTTACGCAAAAAATTGACAAGCCTAATATACAGTTGCGGTAATTCATGAATTATCGCTACTTAAAACGTATTTTGCGTAAGTTCCGTGACTGTAACCGTTGTTAATTACAACCGTTTTGGGAATAACACACAGGTGCATTTGCCCTAACTTCTGGTTCGAGTAACAAATCTGGTTCGAGGAAAATAGGTAATTTCTGCTTAACAGAAGGCACTGGAGTTATGCAAACTTGGGGATTGATGGTAATGGGAACATTCAGTTTGATGGGAATTGTGAATTCACATTCGCAGTTGTTAGCATTCGGTTGGTAGGCAGCCATAAGTTGCAACACTGTTGATTTACAAGTTGTTTGAATTAACTATTTCAATTAGGCTGAAGGCAATGTATGTTGAGCAGGTAATTGCTTGGGTTCGCAGTCATTTTGGGGATAACACACAGGTGCATTTGCCCTAACTTCTGGTTCAATTAACAAATCTGGTTCTAGGAAAATAGGTAATCTCTGCTTAATAGAAGGTACTGAAGTTATGTAAACTTGGGGATTGATGGTGATGGGAATATTCAGTTTGATGGGAATTGTGAATTCGCATTCGCAATAGTTTGCAGAATTTTGTTGGTATGTAGCCATAATTTGCACTCCGTTTGGTAGTAAAAAAATCGTTGGTGTAGAAGGTTGAGCTTTTTTGTTTCCCTTCTGATATGTAATAGGTGTTGCAAATTCAAATTATGCGATCGCTAAACATTTATAATTGAAAAATTACTCAAATGCTTATTATTCAAAGCTTTCAGAATTATACATTTGTAACAAAAACTTAATCTTACTGACTATTAGACAATATGCGTTATCCAAAACCCTTGTAGAGACGTAGCAGTGCTACGTCTCTCAAACAAACCCGGTTTCTGTTGGTTTAATTTTTCTTGAGAGAAAATAATTATGTTGATTTGAGAGGAATAATGCCTCGATCAAAAACGCGGTTATCAATACCGATCGCACTAATTTCTATTTTATCTGCATACACTTCATATGCAGCAAAACTCAAATTGCTGGTAGAGTATTGAGTCCATTCGTTTTTGCCTACAGGACGATTACCCGCACCGGCACCACAAATTAGATAAGTCGTTCCATTAATGGCACGAGTACGTTCATAATGGTGTTCATGACCGTTGATATAAAGCTGAACCCCATATTTTTGGAAGAGGGGAGTGAAGGTTTGAATAAAATTTGGATTACTTCCATAAGCACCTGATGCATAAATTGGATGATGACCAAAGACTACTTTCCAAGTTGCTTTAGAGCGACTTAATTCTTGCTCTAACCAAGAAAGTTGGTTTTTCCAGTCTGCATTGCCGTTGGTATCTAATGCGAAAAATTGCACAAGTCCACGGCTAAAAGTGTAGTAGCGTCCTTTCATATTAAAGCCGGGATATTCAAGTTGCTTTTCGCCGTTTGCTGTGCGAATATCATGATTGCCTAAACAAGCTTGAAATTTGACGTTTTGTTTGAGTAAAGCTGCGTAGGGACGCTCAAATACTTCGCCGATTTTTTCTATTTCGCCATTGTTATAGATGTTATCTCCAGCCAAAACTATTAAATCGTAGGGATTTTTGCTGTGATAATTCGTCATCGCTTGAGCGACATCATACTGTCCTTTTGCACCAGTTCCCGTATCTGCTACAGAAACAAAACGTAATAATAAGTCTTTTTTCCCAAGCTTGGGGTTAATCTGACGACTGTAGCTTTTGCAAGCATAAAGAACTGCTGCCAAGCTACTCAAACTAGAGAATAATAAAAATTGTCGGCGTTTTAGGCTCATAGTTAACTCAATTTAAGGTGATACATTAAGGCTGAAGACGCGCTACCTATAAGAATTTATCCCGTTTAAGTCGCATCGTGCTGTAACGTCAGGAAACTTTCATGTCACAAGACAATCCGAATCCACAACCACCACGCAACAAACCAGAACGTCAACCGACGTCAAGCAGACAGCAAAGAACTCAAATGCAGCCATTTTGGAAAGCACAAACTATTAAACTTCTGCGTGGAACAATTGGTGCTTTAGAAAGTACGGTAGAGAAACTTGAGACACAACCGGCACCCGGTACTAAGCAAACTTCTAGTTTCTGGGGTGGAACTATAGCAAAAATTCGCTCTTTGTTACCAGCAAGTTTGTCAGAAAAGTTGTCAAATACAGCTTTAACGGGAATCATTGCCGCAATTTCAGTAATTTTGATTTGGACAACTTCAACGGTGTTAACAAATAAACCGACTGAAGTCGCAACTGTTCCCCCGGTGTCAGAAACACCATCACCAACTATAACTACCCCACCATTAGAAATCATACCAGAACCGGAGCCAACACCAGAACCAATACCCGAACCAACACCAGAACCAACACCAGAACCAACACCAGAACCAACACCGGAACCGACGCCAATATTAGAATTGACACCAGAACAACAATTAATTGTAGCAATTCAAAATCAAGTAGGAGAAATTAGCGATCGCTTTGCCTCCGATTTAATCAAATCTATTCAAGCCAACTTTAGCACCAGCAATCTCACTGTAAAGATTAGTGACGATTGGTATACGCTGAAAGAATCTCAACAAAATAAACTAGCTGCCGATATTCTCCAACGCTCGACAGAACTGGATTTCAGCCATTTAGAAATTACCGATTCTCAAGATAAATTGGTAGCGCGTAGCCCCGTCGTCGGTACGGAAATGGTGATTTTTAAACGGCAAATTTAGGGGTTTATTCTTAATAGACCACTAGAATTAATTCTCGTTATATGGTTTATTTGTTAGTGGCGCATGTAATTTTTCTTGGTTACTGCCAAACATTAATAAATATATATACGTAATGAGTAATCGTTGGGGCTGGTTGATAGCGATCGCATTAGGTAGTAGTATTTTTTGGGGAAACAATGCATCAGCGCAAATTACCCCAGATGGCACTTTACCGAATAATTCCATTGTCACACCGGGCGGTAACATCTTAAATATCACCGGCGGAAGTCAAATTGGAAACAATTTATTCCACAGTTTTCAAGAGTTCTCCGTTCCCACTGGTGGCACCGCTTTTTTCAATAATGGTCTTGACATTGGGAACATTATCAGCAGGGTAACGGGTAATTCAATCTCCAATATTGATGGATTAATTCGCGCAAATGGGACAGCTAACGTATTTTTACTCAATCCCAACGGAATTATTTTTGGCAATAATGCTAGTTTAAATGTTGGCGGTTCCTTTGTTGGTTCTACAGCTAACGCCATTCAATTTGGAACTGCTGGGATTTTCAGCGCAACTACGCCGAATGCACCCACACCATTATTGACAATCAATCCTTCGGCATTGCTATTTCTTCAACCTTCACCAGCCGCAATTACAAGTAGGTCAATAGCACCCGCAGGTGTGGATTTAACAGGGGTTGAAGTTACAGGTTTGAGAGTGCCAGATGGTAGGAGTTTACTATTGGTGGGTGGCGATGTCAATGTTGATGGTGGTAGCCTGAGAGCTTATAACGGACGCATCGAATTAGCCGGATTAGCTGCACCTGGGAATGTTGGGTTAAATTTCACAGGGAATATACTCAGCTTGGGTGTTCCTAATGTGCCGAAAGGGAATGTATCTTTAACTAATGCGGCTGAGTTAAATGTGCGTGGTAGTGATGGGGGTAGTGTTGCTATCAATGCTCAAAACTTGAGTTTAGCGGGAGCAAGTAAAGTCAGAGCGGGGATAGACACGGGATTAGGTACGCTCCAAAGCGTAGCGGGAGATATTGATATTAATGCTACAGGGTCAACTATTTTAACTGATGATAGCTTTATTGCTAATGTGCTTCAACCATCATCAGTGGGTAAAGGTGGAAACGTCAATATTACTACAAGTTCCCTTGCCCTAATTAACGGCATTAGCTTAAATACTAATAACTTTGGGCAGGGGGATGGTGGCAACATTAATCTTAATGTTCGTGATGCCCTGACTTTGTCTGGAGTGGGTGAAGTCGGAAGCAGTGCGATTTTAAGCAGTTTACAAGCTCAAGCCGTAGGTAAGGGAGGTAGTATCAATATTACTGCTGGCTCAGTTTCCTTAGCAGATGGCGCTTTTCTGATTTCCAGTACTTTTGGACAAGGAGATGCTGGTAATGTATCCATACAAGCTAGAGATTTTGTTTCTCTTGTTAGTAGTAGCAATATCTTCAGCAATGTGGAAGCAGGGGGAGTAGGCAATGGTGGTAACATCAATATTAAATCTGGTTCCTTTTCATTGGCAGATGGCGCTTTTCTGAGTTCCAGTACTTTTGGGCAGGGAAATGCTGGTAATGTCTCAATACAAGCTAGAGATTTTGTTTCTCTTGCTGGTAGTAGTACTGCTATCTTCAGCACTGTGGAAGCAGGGGGAATAGGCAATGGTGGTAACATCAATATCACGGCATCTTCACTCTCGTTAACTGATGGCTCTCAACTGCAAACTATACTGCGTAGGAGTGATACCCAGAATAACCTTTTAGGGGGTCGAGGAAATGCAGGCAATGTCAACATTGATGTCAATGGTGCGGTTATTATAGCTGGGCAAAGAAACGGACTTACTAGTGGAATTCGCAGCTCTGTGGGGACTGGAGCGACGGGTAATGCCGGTAACATTAATATTAAATCTGGTTCCTTTTCCTTAACAGATGACGCTGAACTAAGTTCCGGTACTTTTGGACAAGGAAATGCTGGTAGTGTATTCATCCAAGCATCTGATGCTGTTTCCTTTATTAACGGTGACATTTTCAGCACTGTGCAACCTGGAAGTGTGGGTAATGGCGGTAATATTGATATTAAAGCTGCATCACTCACCTTGACTGATGGCGCTCAATTAATAACTAATGTAGAAGCAGCAAATGATACACTTCCTGGTGGGCGTGGAAATGCAGGAAATGTAAATATTGATGTTTCAGGTAAAGTCACTATTTCTGGTGTAAAAGACGAATTTGGCAGCGCCATTTTGAGCCGTTTAAGAAGGGATGCAATCGGTAATGGTGGTGACATTAATATTAAATCTGGCTCTTTTGAACTGAGTAATGGTGCTTTACTAAGTGCCAGTACTTTTGGAGAGGGAAATGCTGGTAGTGTATTCATCCAAGCATCTGATGCTGTTTCCCTGGCAGATGCAGACATTTTCAGCAATGTGCAACCTGGAGCGGTAGGTAATAGTGGAAATATCAATGTTAAAGCCAGAACTCTCTCCCTAACTGATAACTCTAGTTTGTTTGCTACTACTTCTGGACAAGGAAATGCGGGAAATATATCTGTACAAGTGACTGATTCTGTTTCTCTGGCAAATAGTATTATCTTCAGCAATGTGGCAGATGGAGCGGTAGGTAATAGTGGAAATATCAATGTTCAAGCCAGAACTCTCTCGCTAACTGATAACTCTAGTTTAGTTGCTACCACCTTTGGACAAGGAAATGGTGGAAACATATCTATCCAAGCGACTGATTCTGTTTTTTTAGCAGGTCAACTTAATGGTATCACCACCAATGTGTCAGATGGAGCGGTAGGTAATGCTGGAGATATCAATATTCAAACTGGTTTGTTTACTTTAACCGATGAGTCTCAAGTTGGTGCTACCAACCTTGGGGGGAAGGGTTTAGCTGGCAATATTTTTATCAATACAGCGAATGATTTTTCTATCACTAGAGGTGCTTTTGTCAGTGCTGCTAGTTCTGGCGAAGGTAATGCTGGTAAGATAACAATTCGCTCTGGTGGGGCTGTTTTGATTTCCGGACGTGGCGATCGCACAAGTAGTGCAGTTACTAGCGGTATATTAGATTCAGGGGTGGGTAATGGTGGTGATATTGAGATCCAAGCGCGTAGTTTCTCTTTGTCTGACGGTGCTGATTTGTTTACATTCACTGTTGGTAAAGGTAATGCTGGAAATATCTCGATTAATACGATAGATGACTTTACCGTTAAAAATGCTTCAGTGGCAACTTTTACCTCTGGACAAGGTAATGCTGGTAAGATAGCCATTCGTGCAGGGGGGAATGTCTCGATTTCTGATCGGGCAAACTTCTTGAGTAGCGTAGCACCAGAAGGAATAGGTAGTGGTGGAGATATTGAGATTCAAGGACGTAGCTTCTCGTTATCTGATAATGCTCAATTATTTACTGCTACTTTCGGCAAAGGTGATGCTGGGAATTTTCAAATTAATACATCTGGCGATATTATTATCAAAAGTGGCGGTCAGATCAGGGCTGATACTTTTGGACAAGGGAATGCAGGAAATGTCTCAGTTAATGCTGGTGGTACAGTTTCCCTTGATGGAGTAGGTTTTGATGGTTCTAGAAGCGGAATATCTACTCAAGTCACAGCAGAAGAAGGATTTGTAGGCAGAGGTGAGGGTGGCAACATTAATATTACTGCCCGAAATCTGTCTATTACCAACCGTGCAGCATTAACTTCTAGCAGTTCGGGACAGGGAAACGCTGGAGATATCAATATTAATACTCGTTCTGTCCGACTAGATAACCAAGGTATGATTGCCGCATCAACTAATTCTGGCAATGGTGGAAATATTAACTTAACAGCCGCAGATTTTTTACTGTTACGTCGTAACAGCAGTATTTCCACAACTGCTGGGTTGACTCAATCAGGTGGCGATGGTGGTAATATCACTATCAATACACCTTTTATCGTTGCCGTACCCAACGAAAATAGCGACATTACAGCAAACGCTTTCACTGGCAGAGGTGGCAATGTTAACATTCGTTCTCAAGGTATCTTTGGTATTGAAGCGCGTCTTCAACCCACACCACAAAGCGATATTACTGCTAGTTCTCAATTTGGACTCAGCGGTGATGTAATTATTAAGACTCCCGATATCGACCCCACCCAAGGATTAGTCGAACTACCCACAGGTTTAACTGATGTTTCGCGACTTGTTGACACTAGTTGTGCTGCGATCGCTGGAAAAAACGGTAGCGAATTTATTGTTACTGGACGCGGTGGTTTACCCCCCAGTCCTGACGATTTTCTCAGTAGTGATGTAGTGTGGTCAGATAATCGCATGAATGCAACCATAACACAGCAACCTGCAAAAAGTGCGTTAGCGCAGCTTAACGTTCGCGGAGCGTCTCCGACAGGAGAAGTTATCGCTTCACCACCCTCAAAAACAAAAGCTATAGAAATTATACCTGCTACTGGTTGGATATTTAATCATCAGACGGGGGAAGTAACGCTGATTTCCTCTGCACCTAATGCGAGTAATTCCGGCTTTACTCCTCCTAATTGCTCTAAATAATATCATGTCCGGTAAATTACTTACAATTGTAAAGACGTTCCGGCGGAACGTCTCTACGACGGTTGCGTTGTAAAGACGTTCCGCCGGAACGTCTCTACGACGGTTGCGTTGTTTTTATTATTGTTAATTAAACGGAGATGATATAAGTAAGTAATTTGATAAATTTCACATTTCATCCTCATCCTTGCAAAACTTCAGCAGCAGTTAACTGAAGATTAGCAAAAATTGAAGAAGCGATAACTTCTCCTGTCGGAGACGCTCCGCGAACGTTAAGCTGCGCTAACGCACTTTCTCCCTGATAAACTCGCTCATCATAAAATCCCTCTACCCATTCCAAAACCGTCACCTTTTGGGCAATAGGATCAACAATCCAATACTCCGCAATTCCCCGTGCTGCATACTCCGAACGCTTATAACGATAATCCCGACTTTCCTGATTTGGACTCACCACCTCAACCACCAATAACGGTGGTGGCATATCCATTAAAATTAGAGAGCGTGTAGCACCTTGCATTACCGTCGCTAACTCTTCTGAAAACACCACCAAATCAGGCACACGTACCCCCACCATTCGGCTATTCACAGCAATTTCTGTTTTCATGCTTAATCGATAAAATGGAATTCCCAACTGCAAGAAATAAGCAACTAAAAACATCACTATCCGGCGATTTAGCTCACTTTCTAATGGCATTTGAATTAATTCTCCATTTTCTAATTCATATAAATTATCCGTCCCATCGTCATAATTAAGGAATTCTTCAAAGGTCATCTTTTTAGCGGCTGCAACTGTCATTGCTTTTTCTCCCAATAGTTAGCTTGTATTGATTATTTTAACAATGCTTCCAATTTCTCCATTCCCCGTGCCATTTGCGTAAGTCCCCACCGGCGCCTACCGTAAAGACGTTCCGGCGGAACGTCTTTACATTAGTGCTGATTGATACGCTTGAACTTGCAAATCTATCCCGGTAATTGCGGTACTTACAACAACGCCTACCGTAAAGACGTTCCGCCGGAACGTCTTTACTTAGTGCTGATTGATACGCTTGAACTTGCAAATCTATCCCGGTAATTGCGGTACTTACAACAACGCCTACCGTAAAGACGTTCCGGCGGAACGTCTTTACATTAGTGCTGATTGATATGCTTGAACTTGAAAATCTATCCCGGTAATTGCGGTACCTACAACAACAGCAAACGCTCCTAAATCTATTGCTTGACGCGCCATTTGAGGTGAGGAAATGCCACCTTCACAAATGGCGGGAATGTCTAATTGTACCATCTGCTTGAGGAGTTCCCAGCCGGGGGGAGCAAGATGCTTAGTTGCAGCAGTGTATCCAAAAAGCGTTGTCCCTACAATGTCAGCACCAGCTTTTGTCGCTAAAATAGCCGCCTCGATTGTATCTACATCTGCCATTACTGGTTTGCCTAATTCCTGATGAATCCGGGCAATGATATCATTGAGAGTCTCACCACCAGGACGATTTCTCGTAGTCGCATCGATCGCTATAATATCCGCTCCCGCTTTTGCCACCGCAGACGCATGATGAAACTGTGGTGTAATATATACATCAGTTCCAGCTATAACTTGCTTCCATAGCCCAATAATTGGCACTTTCACTTGTTCTCGCACGGCGCTGATGTGCGCTGGAGTATCGATTCTTACGCCAACTGCACCGTTATTTACAGATGCTAGAGCGATCGCAGCAATTACTTTTGGTTCATGCAGTGGCGAATCAACAGGCGCTTGACATGAGATAATTAGTTTGTGACGTAGGGTTTCTATTGACATGGAGGGGGATGGGGGAGAGGAGGCGATCGCTTATGAATTAAACCTCAAACTAGCGTATAATATTTCATCTGAAAACGGTAATAGAAGATTATGCATCGAATAAATGCCACATCTGTAGGATTAAACAACTCAGAAGGCGTAGTTTTTTTTGAACAAACTCCAGCCCCTTTGGTGTTTATTACGGCTGCTGATACCGATATTCAGACTTTAGCCGTTGCATTTCCCAAATTACCATCAACATTTCCGGCATTAAGAGTTGCCAATTTATTACAGTTACAGAATCAAATAAACATTGACACATACGCCGAGCAAGTTTTGGAATTTGCCCAGGTAATAATTTTACGACTATTAGGAGGACGTTCTTATTGGTCTTACGGTTTGGAAGTAGTGCAGGAAATTGTCGAGCGTAATGGCACAACTCTCATTGTAATGCCAGGAGACGATGCTCTTGATGGCGATTTAATCACTTTATCAACCTGCCCTCTAACTGCTGTAAACCAAGTATGGCAATACTTCCGCGAAGGTGGTGTAGAAAATATTGTCAATGCTTTCAAGTATATTGCCGATACTTGCCTTTCAACTTCTTTTAATCCCCCATCACCGCAAGTAGTGCCGCGTGTCGGTTTGTATTCCCCCCCCGTAGAGACGCGATTAATCGCGTCTCTACCCAAAGTCGGCATCATCTTCTACCGCGCTCATTATCTAGCGGGAAATACCAAGGTGATTGATGCTTTGTGTGAAGCTTTGGCAAAGCGGAATTTAGAACCTGTGCCTTTGTTTATTTCTTCATTGCGCGATCCTGATGTCCAAGCTGAGTTAATCGAGTTTTTCCAGCCAAAGGACTCAGAACAAGTTGCGCTGCTTTTGAATACTACCAGTTTTTCTTTGGCGCGGTTGGATACAGAAACACCCCAGCTGGAACTTTGGCAAAAATTAGATGTGCCGGTGTTGCAGGTTATTCTTTCTAGTGGTTCCCTTCAGCAGTGGGAGTCGCAGTTTCAAGGACTTTCACCCCGCGATATGGCTATGAATGTAGCTTTGCCGGAAGTGGATGGACGGATTATTAGCCGCGCTGTGTCTTTTAAAGCTGTGCAAACTCGCAATCCGAATTTAGAGACGGATGTGGTAGTTTATGAAGCGATCGCCTCACGGATTTCGTTTGTCGCTGATTTGGCAGCGAATTGGGTGCGTCTACGGTTAACACCACCCGAAGAACGTCATGTAGCTTTAATTTTGGCTAATTATCCCACCCGCGATGGTCGCATTGCGAATGGTGTGGGATTGGATACGCCGGCTAGTTGTGTGGAAATTCTTAAGGCTTTGCAATCTGCGGGATATCATGTGGAAAATCTACCCGCAGATGGAGACGAGTTGATTCAATGTCTTATAAGTGGGGTGACGAATGATCCCGAAGGTCGGGACTGGCGTCCGGTACGGCAATGTGTTTCTATGGGGGAGTATGGGGAGTATTTTAGTGGTTTACCGGAGGGGGTAAGGCAGGCTGTTGGTGAGCGGTGGGGTTTTGAAACGAACCGCAGAGAAGCGAAGGACACGAAGGAAGAAGAAACTAAGTATTATTCCCCCCCTCTCCCCCTCCCCCCCTCTCCTCCTTTCCCCATTCCCGGTGTTCAATTCGGTAATGTCTTTGTGGGTGTTCAGCCGGCGCGGGGTTATGATATTGACCCTAGCTTGAATTATCATGCGCCAGATTTGGAACCAACTCATGCTTATTTGGCTTTTTATTATTGGGTAAGGAAATGTTTTGCTGCTGATGCTGTGGTTCATGTGGGCAAACATGGAAATCTGGAATGGCTACCTGGTAAAAGTGTGGCTTTATCGGATGGTTGTTATCCGGAAGTGGCTTTGGGAGCGCTTCCGCATTTGTATCCTTTTATTGTGAATGATCCTGGTGAGGGTTCACAAGCAAAGCGTCGCGCTCAAGCGGTGATTATAGATCATTTGACGCCGCCGATGACTCGTGCGGAACTTTACGGTTCTTTGCAGCAGTTGGAAAATTTGATTGATGAGTATTATGAGGCTGAAAGTTTAGATCCTTCCCGTTTACGGACGATAGGCGATCGCATTACTCAATTAATTCTTCAAGAAAATTTACATCTCGATTTTCAAGTTAGGCAAAATCAAGAGTCTTCTGTTTTACCTTTTGATTTATCGGTTTTACCTTCTATTGATGGTTATCTTTGTGAATTAAAAGAGGCTCAAATCCGCGATGGGTTACACATTTTTGGCAAATGTCCTGATGGTCGTCAGTTGCGAGATTTAATTGTGGCGATCGCACGTCTTCCCAATCGTCATCATATCGGATTTACCCGTGCGATCGCTGAAAATTTAGGTTTAGATTTTGACCCCATCACAGCAAATTTGGCAGATGCGTTTTTTCTCACGCAAAGTACCAAAAACGCAGAGTCTGAAGATGATGAGCTTTCGATCAAACGCGAGAAACTTAATCATTGTCGCACTTTAGGCGATGTTGTTGAAGTCTTAGAAGAATACGCAGCCGAATTAGTCGAACAATTGATTACAGACGCGATTAATGGCATCTCTTGTACAGACGCGATTAATCGCGTCTCCCCCGTTTTAAACTGGATACAATCGCGTCTTCTCCCCGCTCTCCAACAAACGGACGAAGAAATTACTTATTTATTACACGGACTTGATGGGGGATATGTTCCTAGCGCTCCTGCCGGCGCTCCCACACGCGGACGCCCGGAAGTGTTGCCTACAGGTAGAAACTTTTACTCAATTGATATCCGCGCTATTCCCACTGAAACCGCTTGGGATATCGGCAGGAAGGCAGCGGAAACTCTCATTGAAACTTACACCCAGGAAAATGGGGAGTATCCAAAAACACTAGCTTTATCTGTGTGGGGAACTGCCACAATGCGGACTGGCGGTGATGACATCGCTGAGGCGCTAGCTTTGCTCGGTGTGCAGCCTGTGTGGGATGGGATGGCGCGGCGGGTGGTGGATTTGGAAGTTTTGCCCCTTTCGGTTTTGGGGCGTCCTCGCGTAGATGTGACGTTGCGGATTTCTGGCTTTTTTCGGGATGCTTTCCCCAATTTAATTGATTTATTTGATACAGCGGTGCAAGCGGTGGCGGCGTTAGATGAACCCATAGCACAAAACCCCTTAGCCGCGCAAGTACAGGAAGAAACAGATTTGTGGACGGCACAAGGTTTAACTTTAGAAGAAGCCCAAATGCGATCGCGTTACCGGATTTTTGGTTCTAAACCAGGTGCTTACGGTGCTGGACTCCAAGGTTTAATCGAATCACAAAATTGGACAGATGACAACGATTTAGCTCGTGCTTACATGAATTGGAGTTGCTACGCTTATTCTTCGGAAAAAGAAGGCAGGGGGCAGGGGGCAGGGGGCAGGGGGCAAACTCCCTTATCTTCCTTATCTTCCCCATCTCCCTTGTCTCCCCCATCCCCAGCTGCCAATCCCGAAGCATTTGAGCAACGCTTAAAGCACATGCAAATAGTGCTGCAAAACCAAGATAACCGCGAACATGATTTGCTCGATTCTGATGATTATTATCAATTTCAAGGCGGTTTAACAGCAGCAGTACGTTCCATACAGGGAAAAAATCCTCAAACCTATTTTGGTGATAATTCTATTCCCGCTAACCCACGAGTTCGTCACTTGAAAGAAGAAATCGCACGGGTATATCGTTCTCGTGTAGTTAATCCTAAGTGGATTGAGGGAATGATGCGCCACGGTTATAAAGGAGCGTTTGAAATGGCAGCAACGGTGGATTATTTATTTGCCTACGATGCTACAGCAAAATGCGTCGAAGACCATATGTATCAGGGGATTTTCGATGCTTATTTAGGCGATCGCACAGTCTGTGAATTTATCCAAGAAAAAAATCCCTGGGCATTGCGTGATATTGCTGAGAGAATGTTAGAAGCACATAAACGTGATTTATGGCAGGATATAAATATAGAAACAATCGAAAATTTGCGAAACTTAGTTCATCAAGCTGAAGCAGCAATTGAAGAAAAATAAGGAAATACAGGTGTTTTAGGAAACAACTATGGAGAATCTAGCGTATTTACATTTAGCTTTTGTCTACGAAGAAAGCCCATCCAGTGAATTAGTTTCCCTTAGCGGTTTATTAAATAAAGCAGCAGCACCCGACTGGAAACGTCTTTCTAGCAAGGCTTGGGGATATATGCTACCCCTTGCCGTCACCTTATCTGTTCTTTCTGTTGTTAGCAGCGCTCTGGCGCTAGAAAGGGGTGATCAAGGACCTTCTGTCAGGAACCTGCAACAACAATTACAACGGACAGGATTTTATCAAGCTCCTGTAAGTCAAGTATTTGACTTTCCCACAGAAGATGCTGTGAGACGCTTTCAAAAATCTGCTGGTTTACCAGTTGATGGCGTTGCCAGCACAAATACTTTACAAAAATTAGATAGTTGGCGTGCTTCATCTGAGGGTAGACAAGCTAACAAACCTGTTGTTGTAAACACAGAAACAGAAGCGAAAAAACCCACTCCAACTACAGAAGCGAAAAAACCCACTCCAACTACAGAAGCGAAAAAACCCACTCCAACTACAGAAGCGAAAAAACCCACTCCAACTACAGTTGCTACCAAACGTAGTAATGCCAAATTACTCGCTAGAGGTGACGAAGGTGAAGAGGTGAGAGTTTTGCAAGAACGGTTACGAGTAGCAGGCTATTATAAGGGTAACTCGACCGGCATATTTGGTTCGATTACTGAAGAAGCTGTTAAGCGCTTCCAACAAGCTTATAAATTAGATGCTGATGGTGTTGTTGGACCGGAAACACAACGCAGATTGCCGGCAAGTGGCATTGGTTATGGAGAAGATACTCCCAAAGCTAGGAATGATGGCAAACTGAAAATAGGCGATCGCGGTGAGGCAGTTAGAGTTGTTCAAGAACAGTTAATTAAAGCCGGATATTTAGAGGGAGAGGCAAATGGCTACTACGGACCCAATACAGCATCTGCTGTTCGTAAGTTTCAAACCGCTAATTATTTGGCATCAAGTGGTGTAGCCGGTCCTACTACCAGAGGCAAATTATATAGTTTAGTTACCTCTGGTACCAAGAATGAGTTTAATGTCTTGGAAATTCAACGACGACTACATGAAAGAGGTTTTTATAAAGGTACCCTCAACGGTGTGATGGGGAATGACACCAAAAAAGCGATTAGACAGGCACAATTGTTTTACGGCATCAGTCTCAATGACGTTAAAAGCGGACGCTACTAGCATCCGCTTCGGTGTTGTCAATATAAGTCCCCAATTGGTTGCTTACCCTCCATCACAGCAATTGGAAATTAACTAAAAATTTCATGATGGTTGTTGTGTAGCGCGATCGCTGATAACCCCAAGTGCTAAAGTGGCATGAGCGCCCGCTGGCACTTGGGACAAACCGCATGGATTGCTAGTTGACAGTCAAGCAACTGATAGCCTTCTTTTTGAGCAGTTTTTGCACCAATTTTTAAAATAGAGTCGTTTTTGAACTCAATAGTCGCGTTGCATCTTACACAAATCAGATGATGGTGATGATGCGGATAAGGCTGGTTGAGTTCATAATGTTTATGTCCCTCTCCCAATTCTAATTCCCGTAAAATTCCCATCCGTGCCATCAACTTCAAGGTGCGATAGATAGTTGATAAGCTGATTCCTTCGCCATCGACTTCTAATCTATGGTAAAGATCCTCTGCACTGAGATGTTCCCCTTGGGGAAGTTCCTGAAAAATATGTAGAACTGTTTCGCGTTGGGGAGTCAGACGCCACCCGCGTTCGTTTAATTCTGCCCTGAGTGAAGTAGCTGAGTAGATAGTCATACTAATTTTTCTCAACAAAGCCTGTTAGTTGAGAATATAACAAAAATTTTGAGCAATTTGCAACAATCATAGCTTATTGCGAATATTTACTAAATGCTCTCACAAAAGTCACGGGATCTTGATGAGAATCAAGATCATCAGCGATTCCCGCCCCCAAGGACTTGTCACAAAAATTATGAGTTGAGTTAATCTAACTCAAATGCAAATAATTTCCTATAAGTCAAGAATTCATTAGTCCAGAGTCAATAGTCTGGGGTTGAGCGACTATTGACTATTGACTATTCACCATTGACTAAGTTAGAGATTCCATATAGTCACGGATCAAATTGCGGCGCTTGGGTTGGCGCAACTTTTGCAAAGCTTTGGATTCAATTTGCCGTACTCGTTCACGCGATAATTCCAGTGCGCGTCCAATTTCTGCTAATGAGTAAGGATGACCATCAGCTAAACCAAAGCGCATGAGAATAACATCGCGCTCGCGTTGGGTTAAATCTGACAAAAGATGCTGCAAGTCTCTTTGTAAAGATTCTCGCATTAACATTTGTTCTGGGGTAACACCGTCGGTTTCGAGCAATTCGCCTAATTCGGTGTCTTTATCTTTACCAACTTTAGTTTCTAGAGAAACGGAGCGAGGAACGCGTAACAAAACTTCCCGTACTTGAGCGGGAGTCATTTCTAACTCTACAGCTAAATCTTCCAAAGTCGGAGTGCGACCTTTTTCTTGGGCAATTTTGCGTTGAGCTTTCTTGATTTTGTTGAGCTTTTCGGTGATGTGGACAGGTAGACGGATTGTCCGGCTAGAAGTAGCGATCGCTCGTGTAATTCCTTGACGAATCCACCAGTAAGCGTAGGTGCTAAAGCGATAACCTTTGGTGGGATCAAACTTCTCAACTGCTCGCTCTAAGCCTAGTGTGCCTTCTTGGACTAAATCCAACAATTCCAAGCCACGATTTTGATATTTCTTCGCTACAGACACCACTAGGCGAAGATTAGCCTTGATCATGTGTTCTTTTGCTTGGAGTCCTTGGATCTTAACTTGCTCCAGTTCTTCCACTGTAATCTTGGCAATTTCTGCCCACCGCCGTTTGCCATCTGCTAAAGTCGGTTTGAGATCCGACAAGATTATACCAGCAGTGGTTGCCCATCTTTCTAAGGATGGGCGATGTCCTAGTTCAGCTGTCAAACGTTCCTGAACTTCAATTAAGCGGAGATAGGGTGAAATTGTTGCATCTCCTTGCTTAGCAGCACTCGCAAGTAGTGTCCGCATCCGCAAGTAACGTTGAACTTTTTGAGCTTCTGAAACCTCTTCGTCCCGACCTAACAACCGAACCCGACCAATTTCCTGAAGATACAGACGTACTAAGTCTGTGCTGCGACGGTTTGTGCTAGAAAAGCTAGCAGGCTCAACAGCTGCCTCTATTTCCAGTTCTTCCAGTTCTTCCAGTTCTTCTATTGGCAACTCAGTCTCATCAATTGTGAGTTCTGGGTCAAAAACCTGAGAGGACTGTTGGGTTTCGTAGGCTGCATCTGCGTAAAAAGATGTTGCTGGCATAAGGATCGTCTCAATGGCTCCAGGTAACAATAGATTTCGGTCAGCTAATCAACTGTTGCTATTGTTCCCGTGATTTTAGGTGAACTAACACGGTTAAAGGTTCAGTTAGCAATTTTTTTAGAAAAAACTGTACTGATTTTCTTTGCTACCTTATATTGTAACTTTTTCGGCAGCTGAAATCTGATTGAACCAATAGCTATTCAAATCGTCAGCTGGTTGTTAAACTAGAAATTACTTAGTTAAGATTTTCACCTTAACTTATCTTGACTGTAACTTTTGTCACGTGGTATAAACATAGTAAGTAAAAATTACGTTTATCATACGCATAGTTCTATCTACATAGGCATCTGAGTGATTTCCTGAAGATTTACTAAATTTTCATGCTTAGATTATTGGTAGTGGGTAGTGGATAGTTTTTCTAACCAACAACGCTCCAACTATCAACTATCAACCATCAATTAACCATTTCCACAAGATTAATAACTGTATTCTGGCTTGATGTCTCGCAGCATCAGTTCATCAAGTGCTTGTCGTGGGGTGACTTCACCTTGAAGTAAGCGATAAACTTGTTCGGTAATGGGTATGGATATATTTCGCTGCTTGGCTTGTTGCATTAAAACTTGGCAAGTGTTGACTCCCTCTGCGGTTCCTTCTAAATGAGCGAGTATTTCTGTGAGTGTTTTACCACAAGCCATTTGGTAGCCAACTTGATAGTTGCGACTTAGAGGACTGTTGCAGGTTGCTAGCAAATCACCTAAACCAGATAAACCGTAAAATGTTTCTGTTTTCGCACCCCAAAAGTTACCGATGCGAACCATTTCGGTTAAACCACGAGTGACTAAAGCGGCTTTGGCGTTGGTTCCCAATTGTAAACCATCACAGACACCAGATGCGATCGCTATCACATTTTTTAATGTACCCCCCAGTTCCACGCCTAAGGGGTCAGAATTCGTATAAACTCGGAAACGACTAGAGGAAAATACTAACTGTACAAACTCCGCAGCATCTTTACTTTTGCTGGCTACTACCGTTGCTGCTGGTAATTCTAGTTGAATCTCTTTAGATAAATTCGGTCCCGACAGCACCACAATTGCATGACTAGGAAAACTTTCTTGCCAAATTTGCGATGGTGTGCTGATGGTTTCTGGTTCTAACCCTTTTGTCGCAGTCACAAAAACCGCTTTCGGTGGAATTGCTAAACAGTGTAATTGCGTAGCGACTTCGCGTACTCCTTTGGTGGAAATCGCCGAAACAATCATATCGGCATTTTCCACAACCTCTGCCAAAGTGTAGGAACCATTACGCGACCAAATGCTAACCCGATGACCGTTAGCTTCGGCTATAGATGCTAAACTATTTCCCCACGCACCGGCACCGAGAACAGCTATTAATTTTGGATTAGTAGATTTTAGATTAATCAACTTTGAATTTTAAGTTTTCGTAGTAGGGTATGTGCGGTAAGCAGAACGCACCATCAATAATATAAGTTACACTAAACCAGCTTGAAAAATTTGGTTTGGGGTGAGGTTCAAATCGGGGAAAGTTTGGGATATAATTTTTAACGCAGAGGAGCGCGGAGGTAAGCGCAAAGTGACGCAGAGTTTTTGTGAAAAATTTTCGTCATGAATTAATGCTCTTCTGTACTAAGCTATCTTTTAGTCTGGGACTCTCTCACGAAAGGAAGCGTTATGAGCAATACCTCAAGAACCGACTGGTCTAGAATTGATGCGATGACGGATAATGAAATTGACACGTCAGATATTCCACCTCTTACGGACGAGTTTTTTTCAAAAGCAAAATTGCGGATGCCTTCTTCGTCATTGGCTACCGTCGCTATTCGTGTTGATTCTGAGACTTTGGCATGGTTTCAATCAAAGGGTGAAGACGCTGAACAGCATATGGTTGCTGCCCTACGAATTTACGCAGAAGCACAAAAGAATGCTGAAGGGTGCGCGTTAATCAGGCTAACAAGGATTGTTGCAAAAGTTTGCTACACTAAACCAGCTTGAAAAATTTGGTTTGGGGTGAGGTTCAAATCGGGGAAAGTTTGGGATATAATGCGATCGCTATCTCGAAATTTGGTTATCTGATATTCCCCATCAACTAAGTTACAGACGGATATCGTCGGTTGTTTGGGATTGCCGATAAAATTACGTCCACCCAACGCTGCGTAATCCACAATCCAGTATTCAGGTATGCCCATCTCTTCATAATCAGCATACTTTAGGTAGTAATCGCTGCGCCAGTTGGTTGATACAACTTCGACAATCAAAGGAATTGAGGCATTATCGCTGACTGTCGATTCTTTTTTCCACAACTGTTCATTATTTAAGTTGGCACGGTTTACCACCAACACATCCGGGAAGTAACCAGAATCTTTTTCAGGAGGTCGAACTATGGCTTGGTTGGGAATAAAGTAAGGAAGGTCTAATCGGTCGAACTCCACCGTTAGTTTTCTTGCTAAAAAACCTGTTACTTCCTCGTGTTCTCCTACTGGTTGTGCCATCTGGATAATTTCCCCATTATGAAGTTCGTAGCGTACTCCTGAATTTTCAGGTAGGCGATCGACAAATTCCTCAAAGGTTACTAGCTTGGGTAAGGCTTGAGTCATGGGTTTTGAGAATTATTGCTTTGGATGATTTTATCTCAATTCTGGGTGAAAGCAGTTAGATTAAGTAGGTAAACATAATTAATTACACAATGTCCGAAGCGAATGCAGCGTTCGCGATAGCGTCTCGTAGAGAAGCGAAATGAAGCAATCCCAGCCGCAAGCGAATTGCTTCGCTTCGCTCGCAATGACTGTAATTAATTTTGCGTAGTTACTTAAGATCATTGTTATCTATAAGCAGTGCTATGGGTACAGATATTAATCTTTATGCAGAGATTCGTAGAAATGGTAAGTGGGAGCCTATTCCTGAACCTGCGGCTACAGCATCATGGTCTAAAGGTAAAAAAGTACCTATTGAGTGTACTGAAATTGGGCGATCATATGAATTATTCGCAGATCTTGCTGGTGTTTGCCAAAATAATTTGCGGCGAACAATGTACGCCGTGGTAGAGCCAATTGCTGAACCACGGGGTCTACCGGAAGACATGAATGATTTTTACAAGAAGTATTTCTTAGAAAACGAATGTGGTTATTGCTTTGGTCATTCCTGGTTAATGCTTCAAGAACTCATTGATTATGATTGGGATAATCAATTTGTGACACAGTGGGCATATGTAAAGAGTCAATATGCACCTCTATTTCAAGATGGTGGTTTATTCCCAGAGGAATTTCCAGAGGGGCAAAGTCTCTATTTTGTTCTTCCAAATAGGCGGCAAGAACCGGACACAACCGAAGTATCTTGGATAACAAGCTATCGACAGTACGTGGGTTGTTCAGAATACTTGATTGAAGAACTTCTTAAGTTGGGTTCTCCTAATGAGATTAGAGTGATTTTTTGGTTTGATGCGTAAATGGTCTGTTCCAAAATAGCCTCTGTGCCTGGTATCAAGTAAGGTGCAACTATAGATTCTTGAATTATGGAGGAACTCCCCATGACACTAGCTGAAGTGTTGCCTGCCGTCCGACGGCTTTCTGCGACAGAAAAACTCAAACTGATTCGGATTCTGGTAGAAGATTTGGATGTAGCAAAGGACATTTCACCCTTAGAACCCTTCAAAACCTATGACTTGCCGACTCCATATGATAGTTTTGGGGCTGGTGCAGTTTTGATGGAAGCACTCAAGCGGTTGTTATAAAGCGCGATCCTCTCGTAGAAAGTGGAGTAAACGCGATCGCTATTTGTTTTCCACTATTATTGCTATTCTTGATTTTACTCAACTTTGAACGAATGCGTAGCTTCTATACATACACTACGCTTTTTGTCAAAGGGTAAATTCAAATTAAAAATTGTCAACTAACCCAGATAATTCTATTTGATATGGTTTGTATTTTATCAAGCCAGACATCAGCTTAGTTTTAATAACTCAACCCAATCCAAAATCGTTATGACTCAAACAAACTCCCAATTCCGTATAGAACGCGATTCCATGGGCGATCGCCAAATTCCTAGTAGCGCATATTACGGCATCCAAACGCTGCGGGCAATGGAAAACTTCCCCATCAGCGGCATCAAGCCTCTAAATACTTACGTAGATGCTTGCGTAATTATCAAAAAAGCTACCGCTATCGTCAACGGAGAATTAAAATGCATTCCCCCAGAAATTAGTCAAGCAATTCTACAAGCGGCTGATGAAATACTTGCGGGTAAGTTTCGCGATCAATTTGTGGTAGATATTTATCAAGCGGGAGCCGGTACTTCTCACCACATGAATGTCAATGAAGTACTGGCAAATCGCGCTTTAGAAATTCAAGGCTATGAAAAAGGCAATTACAAGCAAGTTAGTCCCAACGACCACGTTAACTACGGACAGTCTACCAATGATGTGATTCCTACGGCAATTCGCATCGGTGGCTTATTAGCATTATCAAAGACATTGCAGCCAGCTTTAGATAATGCGATCGCATCCCTCGAAGAAAAAGCCGACGAATTTCAAGATATCGTCAAATCTGGCAGAACTCACCTACAAGACGCTGTACCTGTGCGTTTGGGTGAAAGTTTCCGTGCTTGGGCACAAATCCTTTCAGAACATCAAAACCGTATTTATACTGCTTCTGGTGATTTAATGGTGCTAGGTTTAGGAGGTAGCGCTGCCGGAACAGGTATGAATACTCATCCTGATTATCGCGCTCGTGTGGTGCAAGTTATCTCAGATTTGATTGAGTGTCCCCTAGAACCTGCATCGCACTTAATGGCTGCAATGCAGAGTATGGCACCATTTGTGAGTGTTTCCGGTGCTTTACGCAACTTAGCACAGGATTTAGTCAAAATATCCCACGATTTGCGCTTAATGGATTCGGGTCCAAAAACAGGTTTGAAAGAAATTCAATTGCCTCCAGTGCAACCGGGTTCCTCAATTATGCCAGGAAAATATAACCCGGTGATGGCAGAGATGACCTCAATGGTGTGTTTTCAGGTGATGGGTTACGACAGTGCGATCGCTCTTGCCGCACAAGCTGGACAGTTAGAATTAAATGTGATGATGCCGTTGATTGCCTACAACCTGATTCACAGCATCGAAATTTTAGGAAATACCATCAAAGCACTTACCCAAAGCTGCATTATCGGAATCACCGCCAATAGCGATCGTTGTTTGGCTTACGCTGAAGGTAGTTTAGCTTTAGTCACCGCATTAAATCCCCACATTGGCTATTTAAATGCTGCTGCTGTAGCCAAAGAATCTTTAGAAACTAGTAAATCCCTGCGGCAGATTGTCTTAGAAAAAGGTCTGATGAGCGACTTGGAATTAGCCCAGGTGTTAAATCTAGAACAGATGAGCAGTATCTTACCCCTCACGGCACTTGATACCGAAGTAGATTAAAAAGGAATAAGGTAAGGTAGAAGATTTTTTTCTTCTATCTTTTATCTTCCTTCTTTATCAACCCATGCAGACTCAAAAACCATCTGTCAGTTTGATTCGGGCTACTTCCTACGAACAAGAGGCTTTAAGAGAATCTTTAACAACGCTGTTAGAACCTTTAGGTGGAATGCAAGCATTCGTCAAACCAGGACAACGGGTTTTGCTAAAACCGAATCTACTCACCGGAGCGCGTCCCAGTAAAGAGTGTACCACCCGCGCCGAATTAGTTTATGAAGTTGCCAAAATGGTAATTGAGGCTGGTGGTCAGCCATTTTTGGGAGATAGTCCTGCTTTTGGTAGTGCGAAGCAAGTAGCGATCGCAAATAATTATCTCCCGATTATTGAAGAACTCAAGCTTCCAATTATAGATTTTCATGGGTCGCGTTACGAAACCGTCAACGAAGACTTTAACCATCTGCTGCTATGCAAAGAAGCGATGGAAGCAGATGTAGTAATTAATTTGCCGAAAGTGAAATCTCACGCTCAGTTGACGTTAACGCTGGGCGTAAAAAACCTCTTTGGTTGCGTTCCCGGCAAAATGAAAGCTTGGTGGCACATGGAAGCTGGAAAAGATGCCAACCGATTTGGAGAAATGTTAGTAGAAACGGCTAGGGCAATTAACCCAAATTTAACTATTTTAGATGGTATCATCGGTCATGAAGGTAATGGTCCCAGCGGTGGTGAACCTCGTCTACTCGGCGTTTTAGCCGCATCTGCAAATGTATTTGCTCTCGATAGGGCAATGGTGGAAGTTCTCAATGTTTTACCCGAACAAATACCTACCCTTGCTGCGTCAAAGCGACTGGGATTGTGTCCTGAACTTGCGGAAATTGACTTTCCTCACTTACATCCTGATTTACTAAAAATAGATGATTGGCAACTACCAGATAAATTAATGCCTATCGATTTTGGAATGCCCCGTGTGATTAAATCTACGTTTAAGCATCTTTATATTCGTTTTATCAAAGAACCGATGAGTGCTTATGGGAAAGGGTAATTCATGGTGGTAAATTTTAACAACCAATAACCAACTATCTACAAATGCAAACTTCGCTACAACAATCTTGATTATTGGCGGAGTAAGCTGTAATTACCCTCCGATTGCTTAACCAAACCGCCCTATTTTAGTGGCGGTTTTTTTCCTTTATTCGTTATAATACCACATCAGGTTTATTACTTACAATTATATTGACGTAAGTAGACAGGCGTAAATAATTAAAGGTTTGTAGTGTTCGCGTAGTGTCTCGTAGAGAGGACTTAAGTCTTCATTTGAGGAATAAAGTCCTCACTACGAAATAGTTTCAATATTTTTTATAGTTACTTAATCTACTTTGATTTATTCTCGCCTACTTACGTAAGGTGCGGAACGTCTTGACGATGGTCTGTATTAATCAAAAATATTCTTGTTTAGGTAAAAAAATATTTCTATACCTATATATAGATTGACAAAATTCAAGTAATATCACTAAGATTATCACCTTCAAATTTTTAAATCTTTTTCTGAGTGCAATCACTGATTAAGAATTTAAAACACTTTTGATTTATCTGTATTTATTCGGTGTGAATTGATGATAAGAATTGATTATTGCTCAAATTGTGATCGCTTCTCCAAAAATTATCGCGTAACTACTTATAACTATCGAAAACACAGATACCTTATGGGTGATTATTAAGTATAGATACTCGGTATTAAACAACTATTTATAACCGCAAAATGCCCTTTACAAAAGCACTTCCGGATGTTTTAATTGTAAAAGATTACTCAAATGTATTTATTTAAGTAATTGAAAATACAAAAATAATTGTAAATTTTAATGCTGTTACCGTCATAGATATGGAATCTATCCGTTACACCGTACCATGAAGCATATTGAGATATTAGTCACTAATAATCAAGAACAGCCAAATTGCGGCTTAGTATCAAATATTTTGAGGATGAAAAAAGAAGTATTATGACAGTTTGAGAAGTGGTTGATATTATTGAATACTAAATAGCTTATAATTTATAAACAGCTAAAATAACAGCAAGACTCTTTAGTTTAAGAGTTGAGCAACAAGTGAAGTGAAAACCTGCAATCTTCTATGAATTCAAATAGCCCGTCTGCCAATCCCGACACATATTCCCATCGTTTGGCAGACATTGTGGGAACAGCGATCGCTATGTTAACTCTAACGTTACCAATCTTAGTCATCGCTAATTATTCTTCAACCAGCGTTCAGAATAATCCGCAACCCATTACATACAACATAAAAACTAGTGAAAATTAAGCAAATAACAGCAGAATTCACAAAAAAAGAATGCTCTGACAACAGAAAGCAGATTTTGCGCGAACGTTAGCGTCAGAATTTAATAGCCAATTTTTCATGACTCGGCTTTCCATAAGTCTGAGTAGCCGCAATTAGTTAGGCAAAGACCGCATATTTGGTTCATTTTCATAAGAAAACCTTACGGGAGTTTGGAAACCCAGTGGCTTTTAGCCCTGGGAGGAAAAACGACACGGTGGGCTAAAGCCCACCGTCTCTCTTGTTGACTAGATTATACTTTCGCTGTAAACTAAATTATATAGCGAGAGTTGTTTTATGTATCTGACGCAAAAGAACCAAATCAGAGAACTGAATAAGTCTGAATTTGTTGCTCTGCGCGAGTTGTGCCGACTGAGTAAGAACCTGTATAACGTGGGTTTGTACACAGTGCGGCAATACTTCTTTCAGGAGCGTAAACACTTGCGTTACGAATCTGCCTACCATTTGTGCAAAACCAATGAGAACTACAAATTTCTCAATACAGATATTGCACAGCAAACATTGAAGGTAGTAGACAGAACTTTTAAAAGCTTCCACGGATTGATTAGTGCAATTAAAAATGGAAGTTATCAACAAAAAGTGAAACTTCCTAATTACTTGCCAAAAGAAGGATATTTCTTGCTGATAATTCCTAGAATTGTTGTTAAGAATGGAAAGTTCAGAGTTCCAATGTCCAATGCTTTTAGAAAGCAGTTTGGTGAAGTTTGGATTCCATTTCCAAAAAGACTTAACATCAATCAAATCAAGGAAGTGAGAATTCACCCAAAATACAATGCTAGATATTTTGAGGTTGAATTTATCAGTGAAGTTGATCCTGAACCTATAGAAGTTAAAAGCAATAGTGCTATTAGTATTGATTTGGGGGTAGACAATCTCGCGGCTTGCGTTGATACCAATGGGGCATCCTTTCTTGTGGATGGTAAACCAATTAAATCTATTAACCAGTGGTTCAACAAGCGTAATGCCAAATTGCAATCCATTAAGGACAAGCAAGGAATTAAGGGAATCACTAATCAACAGGTGAAGCTCACGGCAAAACGCAACAACCAAGTTAGAGATTACCTGAACAAGACAGCACGATTTATCGTGAACCATTGCATCCAGAATGGTATTGCTAACTTGATTGTGGGGTACAACCCCGGCATTAAACAAGAAATCAATATTGGTGGACGCAATAACCAAAACTTTGTCCAGATACCTTTTCACAGTTTGCGTTCTAAGTTGAAGGCAATGTGTGAAAGATATGGGATGAACTATCAAGAACAAGAAGAATCTTACACCTCTAAGGCAAGTGCGATAGATGGTGACGAGATACCTGTTTACAATGCCGACAATCTCAAGGAATACCAGTTTTCTGGTAAACGAATTAAACGCGGATTGTACAGGACAAAGGATGGACATTTGGTTAATAGTGATTTGAATGGTTCACTGAATATCGGTAGAAAAAGTAAGCACGATGGTTTTGCCGGAGTGTCTAGAGGGTCTTTGACTGCCCCAAGAAGGATTAATCTTCTTGAATTAGAAAGGAAAACGCAAAGCAACACGGCTTTAGCCTGTTGCGTAGCATCCTTTTAGAATCCCCTCGGCTAAAGCCGAGGGGAGGGTCAATATGAACCAAATTTAACCTGATCTAGAACCTTTAGAGACGTAGCAGTGCTACGTCTCTACATTTTTTTAGGAAACGTCTACTGCAAAGATTGTCGATTCGAGAGTGAAAACCGTTTTAACTAAGTATTTTGAGTCCATATTAGCCTAAAATTCTACACGGGGAGCCGTTTGCGCCCATGATTCACTATTAGCTGAGGATTTTTACTGTGGACTTATCCCGTATTCCTGCCCAACCAAAACCAGGTTTAATCAACGTTCTGATTGAAATTCCTGGGGGGAGCAAAAATAAATACGAATTTGACAAAGACTTACAAGCTTTCGCTTTAGACAGGGTACTTTATTCTTCGGTACAATATCCCTATGACTATGGTTTTGTACCCAACACGTTGGCTGATGATGGCGATCCCCTGGATGGTATGGTGATAATTGACGAGCCAACCTTTCCAGGGTGTGTCATTGCAGCAAGACCGATTGGGATGTTAGAGATGATTGATGGTGGCGATCGCGATGAAAAAATTCTTTGTGTACCCGATAAAGATCCACGTTACAAAGATGTTAGATCCATCAAAGACTTACCAGCACACCGATTGGATGAAATTGCCGAATTTTTCCGCAGTTATAAAAATTTGGAAAAAAAGGTAACAGAAATACGCGGTTGGCTAGATGTTGACCACGTTATGCCTTTAGTAGAAAAGTGCATCAAAGCTGGTAGCGAAAAAGGTCGGGATTCGGATTCGGAAACTACCTGAACAAATTTTCAACCATAGTCAAGAAATTAGAAGTCAGAAGTCAGCAATGTGGCAGTCTGAGTAGAGTTTCTTACTGCCACAAGCATTTTTACTCTAGGCTCTATACTATGAGCAGGGAGTGCAAGCGATCGCCCTTTTTCATCCCCCAAAGGAGCGTAAGATATTATGCTGACTCCTGAATTCTGAATTTTTTCTTGATAGTTCAATTGGCTAGAACCCCTAAAAGTAATGCAACGCACGCTCCTTTTGGCAAAAATTCACAATTGCACCCTGACGGGAGCGAATATTAATTACGTCGGTAGTATCAGCATCGACCAAATTTTGTTAGAGAAATCTGGCATTTTACCCTACGAGCAAGTGCAAGTAGTGAATGTTGCCAATGGTGAGCGTTTCATTACTTATGCGATCCCCGCTCCAGCCAACTCAGGAGTGATTGAATTAAATGGGGCTGCGGCACGTCTAGGCATTATTGGCGATCGGTTGATTATAATGGCTTACGGGCAGTTCACCACAGAAGAGTTAAAAAGTTACTCTCCTACGGTTGTGATTGTAGATGAAAAAAACCGACTTTCCCAAGTACGGCACTACGATGATCTGCTCAGTGAAGTCTAGTTATAAGCAAAATGTCAAATACTGAGTTGTCAGGTTCCCACAACGTCAAACAAACTACTTCGCTCAACGATCCCGTTGGGGAATTTAGTGTACAATTCTGGGGTGTGCGGGGTTTAATAGCCACCCCCAGCAGCGATCCCAGCCGCTATGGTGGTAACACTGGTTGCGTAGAAATGCGCGTAGCTGGAAAACGCTTGATTTTTGATGGTGGTACAGGTTTACGCATCCTGGGAAGAAGTTGGCTAGAACTCCAAAGTCCACTAACAGCCCATTTATTTTTTACCAACTCTCAATCAAATCGCATCCAAGGTTTTCCTTTTTTTGCCCCAGCATTTGTTTCGGAAAATTGCTTTCATCTTTATGGTACAGCTGCCTCAAATGGTGCTTCTATTAAGCAGTCTTTGTGCGATCAGATGCTGCAACCGCACTTTCCTTATCCTTTGCAGGTGATGCAGGCAAACTTGCAGTTTAACAATTTGGCTTCGGGTAGTAAGGTAATTTTAGACGATCTGACGATTCAAACTGCATTGATCAATCAAAATCAGCGATCGGCAGGATACCGAGTTTCCTGGAATAATTATAGCGTTGCCTACATGACGGATTTGTATCAAGATGCCGACGAAATCGATCTTGGATGTATTAGAGAGCTAGTTGAAGGGGTAGATTTGCTAATAGCTAATGCTACATACAATCCGCCAACAGCTCACAATCATGAATCATCTGATTTGCTTTGGAAAACTGCTGTGAATTTGGCTGATCATGCTGGGGTGAAACAGTTAGTCATCTCACATCATCATCCAGACGCTCATGATGATTTTCTCGACTCTGTGCAAACTGAAGTTAAAAATGCTTTTCCTGAAGTATTACTAGCGCGTGAAGGGTTAATTTTATCTGTTGTGGGAGGCAATTAAAAAGATGATTAAATCATCCCAGATTAGACTTTCATTTGTCAATTAAGAAAAGATTATCATTTTGTAAAGGATGAAAGTCCTTTCTCAAATAATCTATAGCGTTAAATAATACTTTGTAGAAAAATTCATCTTTAGTAAGCTAAAACTCAATAGGCATCGACCTAATTTAATTGTGCGTTGCCCGAAACCCTTGATTAGACGTAGCAATGCTACGTCTCTACGTCTTTTATTGATATTAGGACTTACGCACTCGTTACGAAAAAACAAGACTTTGAGATTGCTTCCTTACGTCGATAGGGACGGAAATTCCTAGTACGGCACGGCGTAAATAAACCACCCATTCTCAATCGCTAAAAAGCTTACTCCATATTACTTTTGAATGCGTGACTTTTGACTTCCGCCTTGCGGTACTAGTTTGTGCGTAAGTCCTGGATATATAGCAATCCTAGATCAAAGAGTGAAAATTTGTGGTATTCAGATTCCCGACTTCTTTAAGAAGTCGGGAATCTAACTTTTCACGCTCTTTTGATCGGACTTCTATATCATGTTTGTTAAATTAACAGTGGAGACGTTCCGGCGGAACGTCTCTACAAAATGTGTGGTTTGCCGGACATGGTATGATCTAATTATTTAGAAGAATTTACAACTTGAGTAAGCTCTTGAAGTTTTGCCGCTACTGCACCATTACTAAATAATTCTTCCGCCTTAATTATACCGGCTTTTATATCTGAACAAATACCACTTCGCCATAGATAAAACCCGCCATTCCATAAGGCTGTTTGCATCAGTTCGGAAGGTTTTCCACTGAAGACGCTTTGCATATCGGCTACTAGTTGTTCAGTAGTTTCCAGGGGTACATTCTTGGTAGTAAAGTTGTAGTCACGGGGAGCGATAAGTAACCTTTCTATCGCTGTTAAGCCTTGTTGTTGCGGTGCTGATGGTGCAGATAAACCGATGATTGCAGTGCGATCGCGTGGTAAATCGCAACTACCTTCCAATCCCTTGACTAATGTAAATTTGCTTACTCCCCGCAGCGTCAAAGCTTGTTGAAACATTCCTTCTGTGGGAGGATGCACAAACCCAGCAATAATATGAGCATCGCCAGCATAGGGACACCAAATTAACTCCATTGTCGCAAAAGGTGGGCGTTTGCCTATTTGGTCGCGGTATTTCCAAATACTATTAGTTAAGGGAAAATGCTGAGGCGTATAAACAAAGCCAATGCCTGTTTGCTCAAATATTTGCTCTTGTTTTTCTAGTGTCAGTGTAGTCCAATCAACTCCTAACTTCTGCCAAATTTCTACTAAAGGTGTACCATATTTTGTCGGGAAGCGATCGCCACCATGCATCACCACAGATTGCCCCGCAGAAGCCAACAATAAAGCCGTCACGGGGCTAATGGGTGCGGTGCGGGTTCTGCCATCATAGGGTATGCCCAAAACGATCACTGGACGCCCAGAGTTAATATTTCGCAGTTTGGGACCGAGTTCTTCGTAAGCATCCAACATTCCCGCTAACTCTTCCCCCGTGGGACGTTTGATGCGATGGGCAATTAAAAAGGCACCGATTTGCGCTGGTGTCGCTTCACCCAGTAGCATCATTTTGGTTGCTTTATCTGCTTCCGCACGAGTTAAATTTTCTCCTGTGTGGTTCCCGCTGCCTACTTTTTTTAGTAATTCTCTGAATATATTGCTCATAACTAATAATGTATAATTATTAACTAGTAGAGACGTTCCGCCGGAACGTCTCTACTTTTATTAAGAAGCCGATCGCTTTAATGAATCAAACTGTTGTGGTATATTTTCCTGTACCAATTGCCAAAAATATTGGATAGGTGGAATTAGCAGGCGATCGCCTGTTGTGATCATGACAACCCGACGAGTTAGACTAGAATTATCTGACAAATTGGTGTTGAGATTGCAGACTAAGGGACGAACTGCAAGGGTAGGGTCAAAACGTGCTTCGACTAATGCAGAGTGAGGCAGCAAAGCTATTAGTTCTCCTTGCCTTACGACTCCCCGGAAAGCATCTAAAGTATTTACCTCTAAAGCTGCTTGAAGTGTCGCTTCCAGACGCTCAAATCTATCCTGGACTAAGCGTTGCATCCCATAACCATCCTTAAAAACTACTTGGGGATAACGAATTATTTCTGACCACGGAACGCGATCGTATTGTGCTAGGGGATGATTGGCACAACAGAGTAATTCTATAGGTTCATCAAATAGCGTTTCTACCACCATTTCTCTGGCAGTGGTGAGAAAGCGATTATTCATGACAATTGCCAAATCTACTAATCCATCTTTGAGAACTTTTAAAGCGCGATCGCTTCCTAATGATGTCACTCGCAATTGCACATTTGGATATTCATGACAAAATTTTTGCAGAATTGGTGGTAGATAATAAGCACACAGCGAGTGAATCACAGCGATACAAAGTTCTGGCTGCTTTCCTGCCACTAAATCTGCTAACTCTTGGGTGACAGTTTGCCACTCTAAGCAAATTTTACGCGCACGGGGTAGCATCCGTTCACCCCCCAAAGTCAGTTTCGCTTGTCCTGTTCTATGAAACAATTCTAAGCCAAAATCTGCTTCTAGTGCCTGAATTTGGCGACTAATAGTTGATTGGGTGACACCACATTTTCTCGCTGCTTGTTGAAAGCTGCCAGTTTCTGCGATCGCTAGAAAGGCTTGCAACTGCTCTAGGCGCATGTTTATGTAGCCTGAATTACATTATGGCATTAACTAGGTTATAGGATGTTAGCGCATATTTTAGTACCTTTAAGCACATTTTTTTGTGATCTTATGGGCGAGGAGTTTTGCTATTAGCAATGTAGAGACGTAGCACTGCTACGTCTCATCAAGGGTTGTGGACAACGCATAGTTCATTCTCACTTTCGCGTGTCTAATAAAGTTGCCATAGGTTGGTCAGATCCCCGACTTCTTAAAGAAGTCGGGGATCTCGCAGAAAAACTTAAGTCAGCGAAGACTGCAAGAACTTTCGCATAGATTGCGCTTCGATATACTCAGGGAAGATGCTTGAAAAGTCCTCTAAGTCACGAATTGCATCACGCATAGGCTCTAATGGTGCATGGTTGGAGAGAGCATAATCATATAAGCGCTGTGATAATTCAACATTTCCACCAATTAGATAGTAAAGAGCGAGATTAAAAGTATTAGCCCAGTCTTTAGCATCTTTTTGGTAATTTTGTTGAGCAAGTTTGGTGGCATTATTAAGGTCAACGCGTGCTTTGTCTACTTGGTTAAGAGCTTGATATGCTAAAGCTCGACAATAAAGATACCAATGATTATCAGGTTTAAAGTTGATAGCACAGCTGAAGTTTTCAAGAGCCTCATTGTAGCGCTTTAGCATGAGGTAAGTTTGACCTCGCTGTGCGATCGCCCAATCATCTTTAGGATTAAGTTCAATCGCGCAGTCAAAGTCTTTAATAGTTTCTTGGTAACGCTTACTTAAGCCGTAAGTTTCAGCGCGATGTGCGATCGCCCAATCGTATTTAGGATCAAGTTCAATGGTGCGGTCAAAGTCTTTGAAAGCTTCTTCGTAACGTTTCATCGAGCGGTAAGTAAAAGCTCGAAGTGCGATCGCCCAAAGGTATTTCGGGTCAAGTTCAATGGCTTGGTTAAAATCTTTGAGAGCTTCTTCGTAACGCTCCATCAAGCGGTAAGTTTCACCTCGACGTGCGATCGCCCAATCGAGTTTAGGATTAAGTTCAATCGCACAGTCAAAGTCTTTTAAAGCTTCTTCGTAGCGCTCGATTAAGCGGTAAGTTATACCTCGATTACCGATCGCCCAATCGAGTTTAGGATTAAGTTCAATGGCACAGTCAAAGTCTTTGAGAGCTTCTTCGTAACGTTTTATCGAGCGGTAAGTTTGACCTCGCCAACTTAAAGCAATTGATCGCCCCTGAGCCTGAATCTCAGAATGCTTTAGCAGTGCTGTAAACATTTCCACAGCGACTTCGTAACGTTTTTCTTCATAAGCTTTTAACCCATTGGCTAACTGCTCCCCCCAGCGTTGAACTTCAGCATTATCCGCATTTTTACCAGCTTGCACCATCGTTTCTGCCCAACGCAAAGCAAAAGAACGTTGATTGTCGAAAGCAGCAAGAAAATCATTCAGAGCTATGGGCAAACTTTTTTGCGGTGTTTGACATAAACCGTGATACAAAACATTTAAAGTGTGATTTTGCCAAGTTGCATCGTCGTATTTTTTCTCTTCATTTAGTTGCAAATTATTTCGCAGCGTGTCGTAATATTCTCCTAACTTGCCATGAAGGTCAGCCCAACTTTGTGGAGAGGAAAGACGCTTGTGGCGGAGCATTTGCGTTTTGACAACTTCATGATAAGCCCAGCCTTCAGTACGTTCTTCAATAAACGGCATTTGTTTCAGCCAGTTAAACAAATCGTCAGCTTCATTTTCCCCTCGCAACTTCGCTAACACATCTCGATTTAAACAACGCGGAATAGCAGCATCCAAAGCTAATTGTCGCCGCTTGCGATCGTCAATCCATTTTAAGAAGCGTTCTACAGCCGTACCGCTGGGATCGCCTACTTGACTGGGATCATTTGGACTTTCTGCCGCCAAAGTTGCCACTAATAGCGGCAAGCGTCCAGAAAGACGTAAAATCACTTCAATAACCCGACTGTTAGTAATGCCTTTACGACTCAAATACTGTTGAGCTTCCTCCTCCGTAAACGGTTCCAAAGGAAAACGAATCATTAACCCCTCGTAAGGCGCCCAATAATTTTTATCTAATTCTTGCCGTCCGGCGATAATAACTAATATATTTAGAGGAACTTCACCGTAACGACCTTCTAAAATTTCCCGCAGCCAGTTATCGAGAAAATCGTTGGTGGATTCATAAGTATCGAAAAACAGCGCAACCCCAGATTTCTCTGCTAATTTGGAAATATCCTGCAAAAATAGCGGAGTCAGCACTTCTACAGGTTCTTGAATTAAGCGAACTTCATCTTTGTTGGTTAATTTCTTCGCTACATAAGATGCCCATTCCCCTGCTTGGGAGGCTACAGCATCCTCATCTATAAAGTCAAATACAGCCCCCCCAACCGGAACTCGACGCGCTAAAAGCACACCTGTTTTTGCCACAGTTTTGCCCACAAAAGCGGAAAATCCTTGAGGTGCTTCGGGATCGCTTTCTAATTCTTGCCGCTTCTGACGATAAACTTTATAGCGATCGCTAAACTGCGGCAGTTTATAATTTTGCTGTTCCAACTGTTCAGCCAGACGCCCCATAGCTTCGGGGACAGATTTTTCACTATCATCTGTATGAGCGGCGATGATTTTTGCAGACTGCGCTATTTTGCGAAACTGGCGTAACAGTGTGCTTTTACCTACACCCCCTTGACCCCAAACATTAAACAAAAAGTGCCTGCGCGAGTCTTCCAGGGACAAGTCCAGATTTTGACGAAACAGGCTAACTTGTTCTTCACGTCCGACAAAGCCTGATTGCTGCCGTTGCTGAAGGATATCTTGTAAGCTCTTGGGCTTTTTTTGTGGGTTATTCACTTCTGTTTGGCGTAGAGGTGCGATTACTTACAGAATAACTACTAATTACGCGCCCCCGATTTCGGATTTTGAGAAATTCTTTGTAGACTGGGTTAATTTGCGTAAAAATTTGAAACGCAAGGGTACACGGAGAGTTTGCGATCGCTCCTCAAAAGCTCGAAGTTGACCTTAGTCTTTTGCTATCCGCGTGACACATAACCGATGATAATAAAGCTGAGGTCTTAAGAATTTATACTATTCTGAAATTATGCTACGCAAATTTTCCTTGGGAACACTCGGTATAACTGTCGGTGGAATTTTGACCATCATGGGCTTCGTCGCCTACGCTGCCGATTATGCCACACTTAATCTTGTCGGATTTTTTTACGGGATTCCTCTACTGCTGGGAGGATTAGCGCTAAAGTCGAATGAACTCAAACCGGTACCTTTCACCCAACCCCCAACACCGTCAGTATTAGCATTGCGTGAACAGCAAGCAACTAAGACTCAAAATGAAATTCGCAGAGACATTACTCAATATAGCTACGGTCAAGACGCTCATTTAGATAAGGCTTTGTCGTTTTTGGGCTTAAGTCCGATAGACGAAGAACGACCATTAATTACAGGCTTCAGAGAAACAGAAATTAATGGTGCTTATGCTTTAATTTTAGAATTTGATTCGCCAATGATACCAATTGATATTTGGGAACAAAAGCTAGATAAAATGACCAATTTTTTTGGTCCGGGAGTTGAAGTTAAAGTTACCCAGACAGATGAAGATGAACTTGAACTGATGCTGATTAGCACTCCCAAATAGCGACTAGATAATGTCCGCGCTCATTAATAGTAATAAAAACACTACAATGCTACTAGCACAACATGGCGTGGAAATTACAGCATATTTCAGGTAAATGAGGTACATTTGTAAAACCCAAAACCCTGTAGAGACGTAGCACTGCTACGTCTCTATATGTCAATACGGTTCAGTTAAGGATTTTTGACCTGTAGAGACGCGAAATTTCGCGTCTCTACGCTCGTCTAATCGGGCTTAACTGAACCATATTGCTCTATATGTATTCGATTACAGCGATAGGGTGCTGTAATTATGCGTTACCCAAAACCTCTAGAGACGTAGCATTGCTACGTCTCTACACTTTTTCGACTTTAGCGTCTGTAGTTAATTACTTTTCTAAACGAACTGCATACCACTGCAAATATTCACCAACACCAATATCTAACTCGCAACTAGTGTCAAGTAAATATTGAGCTTGAGCTTCCACAGAATTAAATTTTTGTAAATCTCTTGGTAAATCTTGAAAATTGAAGTTTTGCAGAACTTTTTTCAGCTTTTCTAATAATTCAGATGCAGTCAGAAATTGTTCTGGTTGGTTTGTTTCTAGGACAACAAAATCATCCTGTTGATACATTAATGAGTCTGGCATTGAAGAAAATAGGTAACTCTATATCTAATTATCATAAAAATATGCTAATTTTGCCGATGCTTAATAAGTTGAAGTATGAGATCGGAATTTCGACAAATCAGGCGATCGCTCTTGATTTTTACTTGCTAGGCAGCGCCAAGTAACCTCATAATAAAGGTTTCAAGGTTTACCATTGAATTTTTCAAAAAAAAAGCAATTTCAGGTTAGTATCTGGGAAACATAAATAGTAACTCCTGCCATGTACCTGGCAAGACAAAAAAGTTAAAAAATTTGCCTTTGCTTTTCAGCGCTAGGCAAGAAAGCGTCAGAATTTCTCCTTTTTATTCAATTAATATTACTGGCTCTGGTGGTTAGGATAGCAAAATGTTGAAATATAAATTAATACCTTGCCTCCAGATACTGTATTCTCTGTGGAACGCAACTCATGTCAGGCACAAAACCAATATCTGTTTCCAGCCAACCTCCTCTAATTCTGCTAGCTGATGATGACAAACACATCAGAGTGCTGTTGCGTGAATTTCTCGAAAAAGAAAGTTATCGAGTTATGGAGGTAACAAATGGTAAGGAGTGTTTAGAAGCTTTCTTAACTGTTAAACCGGATTTAGTTATCTTAGATGGGATTATGCCGGTGATGGATGGCTTTGCTTGCTGCAAGCAACTAATCCAAATTGCTAAAAATAACTTGGCTATAGCTCTAGCGAACTTTGATACTGGTGGAGCTTCTCTAGGTAGTACTGTAATCTCAAAGCTATGGGAGCGCACTCCTATATTAATGATTACAGGATTGGAAGATCCAGAGTTAGTAGACAGTGCTTTTGAAGCCGGAGCAAGCGACTTTCTTACCAAACCAATTCACCTGGGAATATTGCGTCAACGAGTACGACGGTTGCTGCAACAAGCGCAATTATACAAACAACTAGAAGCCGCTAACAAGGCTCTACAACATCTTGCTAACGTTGATGGTTTAACTGGTGTGGCTAATCGTCGGCGTTTTAATGATTATCTAAATTCTCAGTGGTTGACTTTAGCATCAGAGCAATCGCCTTTATCACTTATTCTCTGTGATATCGACTTTTTTAAACTTTATAATGATAAATATGGTCATCCGGCTGGAGATATTTGCTTGCAAAAGGTTGGTACTGTTTTAAAGGAAGCAGCACAGAACTCTCAAGATTTAGTCGCACGTTACGGTGGTGAAGAATTTGCAGTAATCATGCCGAATACTCAGATGGGTGGAGCAGTTCATTTTGCCGCAGCAATGCAAGCGGGAGTCAGGGAGTTGGAAATTCTGCACGAGTCATCAACTATTAGTCGCTACGTCACTCTTAGTTTGGGGGTAGCAACCACGATTCCTACTTTTGAATCTGAACCCTCATCTTTAATTGTGGAAGCAGATAAGGCTCTTTACAAAGCAAAAGCAGAAGGGCGAAATCGCATTATTCTTAAGCAAATGCTTGGTTGATAATGTTGGGCAATGGGCATTGCCCCACTATCTAAGAAGGATAAACTGGCAAAGTGAAATGGAACCATGCTCCGCCGGTAGGGGCAGAATCTACCCAAATTTGACCGTAGTGTGCGCGGACGATGCGTTGGCACAAACACAAGCCAATGCCATAACCTTCTGTGGCTTCATCGCGTTTTAGCCGAAAGTGGTTTTCAAAGATGCGATCGCGGTTTTCTTCAGGAATACCAGGACCATTATCACCAATACTAAATTGTACTTTTTGAGTAGTGCGGTGCAATCCACAAACGCTAATCTTACCGTCCATTGGGGTGTATTTAATCGCATTATCTAAAAGATTTACCAACACTTGGCGGATGCGTTCTGGATCGGCATACACATAAGGTAAATCTTGGGGGATATCTATTTCTACTTGTTGGGATTTGGCAATGTAGCGATCGCCTAATTCATCTAATACATCTAAACAAACCTTGCCAAGATTTGTCTTTTGTGGTATGATAGGGAGTTCTGTTTCAGTTCCTCGACCAACTGCCAAAAGGTCAGCTATCATCCGGTTAATTGTGCGAGTTTGACTGCGGGCTTGCTTGAATAAATGTACAGCCATAGCTGGTTTGAGGCGATGGAATTGACCGATATCAGGATTGTAATTAGATTGCAAAGTTTCTAAAGCGATCGCTGTAGCAGTTAGCGGATTGCGGAGATCATGAGCTAACATAGCGATTACTCGGTCTTTAAACTGTATTTGCTCTTGGAGTTTTTCTTTTTCCTGTTTCAAGCGAAAAATTTCATCCGAGAGTTGAATTAGTTCAGCTTTATCGACAACTGAAGAAATAGAAGTTATACTTGATACCACATGAGCGCTTTCGTCAATAGCTTCTTGCAACTCATTCTCTAATTTTAAATAACTTTCGGCAATTACCGCTTGCCAGCGGGGCCACCAGGTTTTCAATTGGGCGATGATATTACTACCAGCGAGTATCTGCCTGGGGTCAGGACGGATTTTAATTAACGCTGGTGTTGCTACCAATTTAAAGTGTTCCGCCAAATAGGGTTGTTCCCCAACATCGACAATTTGAAGTTCAAATTTATACCCAGCCTGTAATTCTTTGAGAAAGGCACGTATTCGCAGTACTTGTTGTCGGGACTTTGGACGTCCATCGACAAATAGTAACAGCTGGAGTGGAGCCTCAGAGTAAATAGGCTGATCCTGGGAAACTTGCATGTAATCGTGTTTCAGCACTGGTAACAACCAAGCGACGCTTGAGAGAAATTAGAATAAACGGACAATTGTCGATGGTAGGAGCGTTTTTCTCAATTTAATATCTATTTTAGATTTTTCATGCTCCCATTCGATCTGCATTTTTAACATGAGACACATATTTTTCAGCTTTTTACTTCTTTTTTGGCTAATTTCTGTTCCGAGAAACACCTTAGCTGCTGAATATAAGCCAGAATCTTCCCAAAGTCCAAGTTCTGCATTACTGAGCGCGAGCAAGAGCTTTGATAAATCTGCCCGTTTGTTAGTCCAGCAGCAGATCAACTTGATTGCTCGCATAGAGCAAGCATTATCTCAACCTGATCCGAATCGGATGCGAGCTGTTCGGGGGCAATTAACAATTCAAGTTAAAGCCGTAGAAGGTTTTCTTAAATACCAGTACAATAGCCCGAAAGCCTTATGTACTCCAACGGATTCTTCTACGAGATTGCCCTTACCTGAAAATTTAACGGTAGAACAAATACAAATATATTGTTCTTTGTACGCTTCTAGTTCCCAATTGTCAAACCTTGCTCCATTATTAGATAGGTTGTTATCTCGACGGGGAGAGTTGGCGTTAGTACGAGAGCTACCACTAGTATCTGGGGAACGACAATCAGATCCGGTGCTTTCCATCGCACTCACGCAGTATCCTAACTTGGGAAAACCAGCGATACCTTTTTCCACATGGGAAGCGATACCACCAAGTCCACCACAAATAATCGGTAGAACTGCGAAAACAGCCATAGCTGATTATGTACCACCACGGCAACCTGCGATCGCACCTCCACCAGAAGCGTTGACTACTATAGAAACTGCCAAGCAGCTCTTAAGCGCAGCACAAGCAGCATTTTCCCCGGATATAAAATTTAACGATCCGAGGGAAACTTTTACTAAACTTGATCGTTTTGCCTACGATATCGACCCTCAAGAGCCGCAGATTTACGCAAAGTTTCTCACTTCACCTAATACTGGTATTTTTCGCGTCTTGCCGCATACAGCTTACAATCGTCCACTGAATACACTCCAGAATCGATTGCAACCTAGCATTAGCGATCGCTATCCTTTTCCGTCCTTGGGTGAGGCTAAAGGCGGATTTACCCCTAGTTTAGCACTTATGATGGTTGGCGATAACTTTGGGTTAAAGCAACAAGGACTAAATTACAACTTTATGGTGAACGTCGGCGATATCCCCTTAGAAAAATTGGATGCAAGCTTGAAAAATGTTTCACCGCAAACGCGAGAATTTTTTCTGAACTATCAGCCTCCCAAGCAATTGCAGGCACTGCAAGTAGAGCAACGGCGGTTTTTGAGCCAGAAAAACCAGAACTTGAATCATCAAATAATTTTAGCTGATGCTTCATCAGAATTGAACCGTACTTATTTAGTGCGATCGCTACAGTTCCAATTACCAGAGATAATTGTAAGTGGTCAGCCTCTAACCCCAATCCAGCGACGCCACCTTGACCAATTACAACAAATGCACAGCAGTGACATCATTTTCGCATTCCGTCCGGTTCGTCGGCGTTCTGATGGCAGCTACACAGTTCTCTGGCGAATTCTCAATCAGTTACCCGCACCGCAAATTGAAGATTTAGAGAACTACATCAAATTTTAACCTACCTACGTAGCTTTTTCATTTTAAGTCCGCGCAGGCGGACTTCGTTTGTTTAGCCGCGACTTCAGTCGTCGGGTCATCTTTTGAAAGCGAAAATGTTACTTTAGCAGCATCTACGGGAACACTCTAACTATAACTATCCCTATCGCTACAGTTTACCTAAATATGAAAATATTAATTCAACACCGTCATAATGAAAACGAAATTAGTGGTGTTTTAACTTATATTAAATCGATTATTCCCGAACTCGAAGCCAGAGGAATCGAAGTCAAAACTATATCTACAAAACAAGACAATATCGCCAAATGGTTTAGTTATATTGCTTCGGCAGATATAGTCCACATGAATTCAAATGACTTATCTTTTACCTTGCTATGTAAAGCTTTGCAGAAAAAGATAATTATTAAATACCATTATTGTCTTTATCAATCTACTCATACTATTTACGAGCCGATGAAGTTAGCACAACGGCTGAAAACCGAATTTAAACAAACATTACCCAAAGCTAACTACCCATTGAAGTGGAAATTACACACTTTTGTCAAATGGACACGCCTATTAACTCGTCTTTCTACTGCACTATTAGCCGATTCTCATACAGCTTGCAGCAATTTTTTGGGAGAATCTTCTGCCTTTCCTTGGTCAGTCCATACTATATATAATCCGATTGAAATCAAGTCAAAAAACCAACTAAAAACTAAAGAAAATTTATCTCATCCATATAAATTTATTTTTGTCGGCAGATTAGCTACAGACAAAGGCGTAGATATTTTATTAAAAGCAGCGCGTATTTTACAAGATGAAAATAAAGAATTTCAAATTATCATAATTGGCGATGGCGGACAATCTCAGGAATTAAAACAACTAACATCTGATTTAGAAATTGCCAACAAAGTTAATTTTTTAGGTAAACTTCCTCAAAAAGAAGTACTTCTAAAAGTTCAAGATGCTTTGGCTTTAATTGCTCCTTCTCGTTGGCAAGATCCAGCACCTTATGTAGTGCAAGAAGCCTCTAGCGTTCAAACCTGCTCCATTGTCTCAAAAATGGGAGGATTGCCCGAAGTCGCAGGAGCGCACAGCCTATTTTTTGAGAATGAAGATGTAGAAGGATTAGCCAAATGTATGGGATACTGTTTAGATAATCTGGATGAAGCAATTAACCGGGGTTTCCAGTCTAGCCAATACGTTGCGGAAAAGTTTTCGGCAGGACGTGCTGTTACTCGACTCCTGGAAATTTGCCGTGAACTTACTCCCAAGGCATTGGTAACAAAATCTGATACTTAGATAGATATCGACCGAATTTAATTATGAGTTGCCCGAAACCCTTGATTTAGATGTAGCATTGCTACGTCTCTACGTCTAAGGCTACCAGATGTCTAATAAATTCTCGACCGAATTTAATTATGAGTTGCCCGAAACCCTTGATTAGACGTAGCAGTGCTACGTCTCTACGTCTAAGGCTACCAGATGTCTAATAAATTCTCGACAGTCTGCGCTAGTGTAGGAATTGACACTTGTTTTGTAATTTCCTGTGGTGCTTTGTAAACGTCCAACTGTATTTCTGAGTTTGGCTGTTTTACTCTCGTCGTTAACAGCTTGTGCTAACAGTCCTGTTGCCAAAAATCTTCAGGACTCTTTGGCAGCAGATCCCAGACTGGAAAATAACTCTGTTATTTTTGGCAAAGCGAAGCAAACCGAACCGCAACAACTTCCCGAACCAACAGTTAAGTTACCTGCTGATTTTCCCGCTACTATTCCGCTTTATACCAATGCCCAACTACAAGAAGTTACACCCTCAAGCAATGGTGCATCAACTCGTTGGCTGAGTTCTGACCCCAGTAACATAATTGAAGACTTTTATCGCAATCAATTTCAGGCAAATAATTGGCAGATTTTACAACAACCTACAGACCAACAGGCTAATGTTTTTACAGCCCAGGGGAATGATTTACAAATTAAAGTTTCCATACAGCCGAAATCAGTCACCAACCCAGCACCGAATCAACCCCAGACAAATACTGAATTATTGATTTCCTATGAAGGTAATGTCACAGCAACGGCACAACCTACACCAACAATAACACCTAGCGAAACTAATAATAACGTTCCTCAAACTGGTGATTCACAGTTTATTGGACCTGTGCCACCTGTAAATGTAGCATCACAGCCAGCAAGTACGCCAGAGAATAATAATACAACGTCAGAATTTAGCGATTTAAATAAAGTACCGCCAGAATTGCGGCAACACATCGAAGATTTGGCAGCATTGGGCGTTTTGTCTGTACAATCAAATGTAGCTAAAAGCAATACCGCGACAAATCAGTTTGAACCGAATAAAATCATTACTCGCAAAGAATATGCTCGTTGGTTAGTAGCGGCGAATAATGCGATGTATGCTAATAATCCAGCGAAACAGATTCGTTTGGCATCGGAAAGCGCACAATCAGCTTTTAGTGATGTGTCGAAAACTAATCCTGATTTTGGACAAATTCAAGGTTTAGCGGAAGCTGGTTTGATTCCAAGTCCTTTGTCTGGAGATTCTGTAGAAGTTTTATTCCGTCCTGATGCACCTTTGACGCGGGAACAGTTGATTTTGTGGAAATTACCCCTAGATACCCGTCAAGCTTTACCAGGGGCAAATTTAGACGCGGTGAAGCAAACTTGGGGTTTTCAGGATGTGGGGAAAATTGACCCGAAAGCTTTACGCGCTGTGTTGGCAGATTTTCAAAATGGCGAACAATCGAATATTCGGCGGGTATTTGGTTATACGACGCTGTTTCAACCTAAAAAGCCGGTGACACGGGCTGAAGCGGCAGCGGCTTTGTGGTATTTTGGTACTCAGGGTGAAGGAGTATCGGCGAGTGATGCGTTGAAATTAAAGCGATCGCCTCAGCAATAGCAATCTTAAAGTGGGCAAAACACTGCCCGCTTTACAATTACTTTACAAAATAGTTCTAATTTATAAAAAACACTTAAAGATAAACCTGAGTAATAATTCTATTTACCATGTTAGAGGGTATTCTGTAAAGGGATAGTGAGGGTGAAACTACGCAAACTCATCTGATGCTGAACATCGAAGAAATACACACTTTAATTTAATCGTTGTTTTTTTTAGTTTTTTCCAGTTACAAAATATTAAATAATCATGAAAAAAGAACTTGTAGCTACAGGATTTATAGTTTTCTGTTTCACTTTACCGCAAAGAGCGATCGCTGCCAAGTTTGATGCGCTTTATGTATTCGGTGATAGCATCTCTGATACAGGCAATACTTTCACCGCTACACAAGGACAAATACCCGTCCCTAGAGTCAATAATTCCAACCGTCCGGCTTATTTTCAGGGACGTTTTTCTAATGGTCCAATTTGGGTAGATTATTTCGGTTCGCAGATAAATCAACCAGGATTAACACCCACACCTTTTGTTACTCTCCTAGCCAATCCGAATATTGTTCCTACAGATGGCGTTAATTTCGCTTTCGGTGGTGCCCAAACAGGTATAGCTAGTTCTTTTCCCGGTTTTCAAGATAACATACCCGGAGTGCTGGGGCAAGTTGGTTTATTGAGGCAAAATTTGCCAGTTGATCCAAATGCTCTTTACTCTGTATTTGGTGGCGGAAATGATTATTTCGCAGGTAACACAAATGTTAATCAAGTAATTCAGAATTTAACTAATTCAATCGGCTCTCTGGCTCAAGGAGGAGCGAAAAATTTCCTAGTATTTAACTTACCTGATTTGGGCGAAAGTCCTTTTGGAAAAAGCTTAGGTTTTTCCGATCAATTAAATCAATTGACACAAGTCCACAATCAGCAATTAGCATCAGCTATCAGCAGCCTTCGCACCAGCAACCCAGATTTAAATATCTATTCTGTTGACATTAATACCCTCTTTAATACAGTCAGAGCTACTCCATCTCAATTTGGTTTTAAGGATGTAACAACTGCTTGTGTAACAGGTAACTTTCAGCAAGTCACAAATATCTGTAATAATCCAGATGATTTCTTATTCTTTGATGATATCCATTCCTCCTCACGCTTTCAGAACTTAATCGCACAAACAGCACTGGCAGCAGTTAATGGTAAAACTATTCCCGAACCTTCGGCAGCGTTGGGGATGTTAGCGCTTGGTGCTTTGAGTGCAGTGGGAATGCTGAAGCGGAAAGTAAAATCAACAAGTGGAGTTGTTGAGGCAGCATCTAAAATCAGATAAATACTTCATTTTTGGCATTGGTTAATGAAAGGACTGAAGAGGTTGCGCTTTATTCATTCATTCGCCCCTCCCTCAGGCTGGAAGCCGCTGGCTCTACGAGCAAAGCCCGCCTACGCGGGCTAATTAAATGTATCTTCATACAGAAACGGTATTATTACGAATCTCGCGTAATCGGTATATTTAACCAATCGCTTAATTCATGGGCTAGCCATTCGAGTTCAACTTCAGATTTGACAATACCATTATTAATACCTATTTCATACTTCTGGACTCCTGCCCAAATATCTAATTGTGCCGACACTTGAAAGCGGTTTCCTTCTGAGTCTTTAGTAAAGTGATTGGAAGTGTAAACCAACTTAGTAATATCTTGTGTTAGCGATGGACGCTGATAAAATTTAAATCCAAATATCTTGGTTGTGAAGGCAATTTGCTGCTTTGTCAAACAAAATCCGGTACTTTTGAATAAAGGGAACAATAGCAAAGATGCAAGATGAAAGCCAGCACCCCAAAAAGGAAGGGAGAATAAGCCAAAGATAACATTGATAGGAATTGGAGCGGCAAGAGCGGCAGTTGTCCAAAAAAAGATAAATGAATTCCAAGCAAGAGCAAATAAACCTGTAAACACCATCGATGACTGAAAGCCAGCCGGCGGAACGAGAATTAACAGTGAATCTCTATCTTTAGTAAGTTGAATTTTACTACCATTTGGTTTAGCAAAAGCTAAAGCACTAATTCTTGGTTGTGAATCATCCAAAGCTGCAAGTGCAACAGTCGCAGAATTTAAACGCTTTTCTAAACTCGGTTCAATCATCCACCGCAACCAATCAGTAAAGGCGGGACTGAGATTAGCGATATGCTCAAAAGATATGCGAAAATCATGAATGGGTAAATCTGCTGGGTGAGTCCCCGTAACCAAATAAATTAACGTTGCACCTAAACTATAAAGGTCAGAAGCGCACGTTGTGCGATCGCCAAATTGTTCAGGTGGCATATAACCGTATGTTCCTACCACAGTCCGAGTTCCGCTTTCTTTAGCAACAGTCTGTACCGAGCCAAAATCTACAAGGTAGACAATACCAGCACTATTACTAGCACGAGCGCCCAATAAAATATTACTAGGCTTAATATCGCGGTGAATTACTCTTGGATGCAAAGAGTGCAAGTAAATCAGAATCTCTAAAAGCTTTTGAGCAATTTCTTTTACTTGGGCTTCCGTAAAACTACGTCCTGCTTTTAAATGTTGCTCTAAAGTTTGTGCCGGAATATAAGACTGTACTAAAGCAAACCCTTTAATAGAAGGTGAATTTACCTCAAAATAGTCTAGATAGCGAGGAATACAGGGATGAGACAACGATTTTAACGTTTCGGCTTCGCGTTCAAACAACTTGAGATCGTCCCATTGAAAATCACTGTTAAAAGAAAGTAACTTGATTACAACTAATTCCTCAGTTTCCAAATTACGGGCTAAAAGCGATCGCCGTCCCGCCTTTTTTCCTAATTGTTGCTGAATTTGATAGCGATCGCCTAATATTTGACCATTCATGACAAAAAAGAAGGTAAAGGGCTTTAATGACGGGAAAAGGTTAAAGGAAAGAAAAGAAAGTTTTTTTATTCCCTTCCCCCTTTCCCTGCCCCTTTCCTTTCCCCTTTTAATTTAATTGTAGAATCCTACTATGCCCTCCCAACTTTGGCCCTACATTACTGCTGGTATTCCCGATGAGTTGTTTGAGAGCTTACCCGGAATTCCTCTTTCACAGCGCGAAATTCGGCTGTTGTTGATAGCTCAACTGCGCCTTTTACCCAATTCAGTGTTGTGGGATATTGGCGCGGGAACAGGTACAATTCCGGTAGAAGTTGGTCTGTTGTGTCCTGAGGGGCAGATTATCGCTGTAGAACGAGATGAAGAGGTAGCCAACTTGATTCGACGCAACTGCGATCGCTTTGAAGTGAAAAATGTTGAAGTCATTGAAGGTAATGCTCCAGAGTGTTTGCATAATTTGAAAGAGAAACCTGATCGCGTCTGCATTGAGTCTGGACGTTTCATCCAAGAAATTTTGCCAGCAGTTTGGAATTATTTACCATCATCCGGTCGAGTTGTCGCCACAGCTGCTAGTCTAGAAACTCTGTATGCTATTTCTCAAAGCTTTTCTCAACTCCAAGCTCGGAATGTTGAAGTTGTCCAATCGGCAATAAATCGCTTAGAAACACGCGGCTATTCCCAAACTTTTGCTGCCGTCGATCCCATTTTTATCCTCAGTGGTGAGAAACTAGACTAAATCTGAAGGCTGTTCGCTCCGCGTCTCCAAAGGAGAAGGATAAAGGATAAATAATAACCAAACTTCAAACTTCATCCTTTTCACTTCACACTTACTTATATCTATGCCTTGGTCTCGAATTATTAGTGGAATTGTAGCGATCGCCGTTGCTTTAGGTGCAACCCTTTTAGGGGGTTGGTATTTTACTATAATGTTTGCGGTGATTATCTTTTTGGGTCAAAAGGAATATTTTGAGTTAGTACGAAGCAAAGGTATCGTTCCTGCGACTAAAACGACTCTTGTTGCCAGCCAAGTTTTGTTAGTGATTTGTACTCTTAATGGCTCTTTAGCTGATGCTGTTACACCATTAGCCGGCACATTTATTTGTTTTTACTTATTGTTTCAGCCGAAGATGGCAACGATCGCTGATATTTCCGCTTCGATTATGGGGTTATTTTACACTGGTTATTTGCCGAGTTACTGGGTAAGGTTGCGGGGAATTGATAGCTCAAGTATCAAAAATCTACCTTTAGGTAGTTACTTACCCCCAGATTGGCTAGATCTTATTCAAAAAGGAAATTTTGATTTATTACCACAAGGTTTGACAGCAACAGCGCTGACCTTCCTCTGCATTTGGTCAGCTGACATCGGTGCTTACACTTTCGGCAAATTTTTCGGCAAAACTCCCCTATCTGATATTAGCCCGAAAAAAACCGTTGAAGGAGCAGTATTTGGCATTGGCGCCAGCGTTCTCGTAGCCGTGGTAGGAGCTTATTTTCTGAATTGGTCAAAACCTCCTTTGACTGGTATAGCACTGGGTTTGCTCATTGGGATCGCTAGTCTTTTGGGCGATCTCACCGAATCCATGCTCAAACGCGATGCTGGAGTAAAAGATTCAGGGCAATTAATCCCAGGTCATGGCGGCATCTTAGATCGTACTGATAGTTATATTTTTACCGCTCCTTTAGTTTACTACTTCGTCACACTTATATTGCCATTGTTAGGGACTAGAGGCTAGGGGCAATGCCCCATGCCCAATGCTGTCAGGAAAAATCAACAATAATTATTTTAAGTTTTTAATTCTTAATCATTAGGGATTAACGTTAATCCGTCCGTGACAGACTAATTTACCTGGGATCAGCGTTAATTCTTGGATATCCACATCTGAACCTAGATCCAGATACTGTCCTTGATTCACCTCTGTAAGCATCGCTGTGCCGTGTTTTATTTGGATTTGTGACAATTGTAATTCATGAGCGCTGAGTAATTCTAGGCTGACACTCATCTCAATGGTGGTGGGATTGGTTACATCTGTATGAATTCCGCAAAGTATCAATTTATTCTTCGCAAGAGAAATTGTTTGCCAAGTTGTTGGCTTGGAATTTTGGCTGTGTTCTGGTAATAGTTTTATCAGTAGATCATTTAAAGCAGTCGCTAATAATTCTGATGAGAGAGAGTCATTAAGATCCTCCTCGTTTAGGATTACCTCCCCAAGTACTGGTACTGTTTCCAAAAGTCGCAGTGGTTGTCCCTTGAGTAGTGCGCCGATGTTTATCCTTATATTTTCTGCCTTGAGTAAAATTTGTGTCAGATGGAGACCTTGATAAATTGCATGAGTAGCAAAAATAGATACTCCAGGAATGCGACCAGAAAGAAGTTGCCGATCGCTTGCTTGAATTTCCACATCCAGTTGGGATATCTGGCTGACTTGCGATCGCAACCACAGCGAGAGTGCTGTTTTTAGTACATTGCTTATGATGCGTATTTTCTGGGGATTTTTGGGTGATGAATTTTCTTGATGCATCTAATCAACTTTTTGATAAATATATATATGACAAGCAACTCAGCGCTAAAACAGAATTCAACTGTAACATTTGTGGCTATCACCAAGAAAGTGCAACTATTATAGATAATTTAATCCTTCCACAAATAATAAGTAATTTCCACATGGAGGAAAGGTTACAAAAAATTTTATCTAAATGGGGCATAGCCTCAAGGCGGGAAGCCGAAGAAATGATTAGACTTAAGCGGGTGCGAATTAATGGCGCATTGGCGCACTTAGGTCAAAAAGCTGACCCGCTCACAGATACCATCACAGTAGATGACAAGCCGATATCTGGGCTTGTGCGTCCAACTTTAATTTATCTGCTACTACACAAACCAGCCGGAATAGTTTCCACCTGCGACGATCCCCAAGGACGACCAACAGTCCTGCATCTACTACCGAAAGAATTAAGAGAAAATCAGGGCATTCATCCAGTTGGTCGTTTAGATGCATACTCAACAGGGGCATTAATACTGACAAATGACGGAAACTTAACATTTGGGTTAACTCATCCCAGCCACAGTATTCCTAAGACTTATCGTGTTTTGGTAAAAGGTCATCCTCCAGAATCAGTGTTACAAAAATGGCGTCAGGGTGTGATGCTGGAGGGTAAAAAAACGCGATCGGCGCAAGTGCGTCTAAAAGAAAGTTTGGCAGATGAAAGCTGCCTAGAAATTGTTTTAAAGGAGGGAAGAAATCGTCAGATTCGCCGTGTAGCCGAACTGCTGGGATACCCAGTGATTAAACTACACCGCACAGCCATAGGTCAAATTCAATTAGAAAAGCCCGGAGAACCTTCCTTAGCTGAAGGTTCCTATCGTTCCCTAAAAGATGATGAGATTCGCTTTTTGCAGCAGCAAATTAAGCACATACCTATTAATGATTCCGCTGGGTTTAGGAGCATCAAACAATGATGAAATTACAAAAAAGCAAGGATGATAATCAACCAATAGTTTCTGTGGAGCAATTACGAGCCGAAAAATTGGCAGAATTGGGTGGTCAACTTTGGGTAAAGCGTACTGAACAAGGTTTATCCTTAGATGAAATGGTCGCATTAACCATGATTTCCCGTCGATTGTTGCAAGCGATCGAAGAAGGTAATTTAGATAATTTGCCAGAACCAATTTATATTCGCGGTTTCATTAGCCAATTTGCTGATGCACTGGGGTTGGATGGAGCGGAATTTGCTAAAAGTTTCCCCGTCGGCTCAAATCGCGTTAACCTTACACCTGGTTGGAAACCTACACCCTTCGGTCAATTGCTGCGTCCTGTTCATCTTTATGTGCTTTACATCGGTTTGATTATCTGTTCTGTTAGCGGCTTGTCTCAATTGTTGAATAATGCCGCAATCCAAGCGAACAATAGCCAAAGCACCGAAACAGCACAGATTCAGCCGAAACAAATACCTACTGTGCAAATTCAACCTGTTAGCAATATCACCAGCAACGGAGAAACGGTGCAGATTGGTGTCACCTTAAAGGAGAAATCTTGGATTCGCGTAGTCGCTGATGGCAAAACTCAATTTGAAGGGGAATTGCCAGAAGGAACTCAACGCATTTGGAAAGCTCAAGATCAACTGACAGTCAGAGCCGGCAACGCTGGGGGTGTGTTGGTAAGTGTCAATAAAGAGCAAGCCAAGCCAATGGGAGATATTGGGAAAGTCAAAGAAGTCATAGTTGCTGCTAAGGCTGGAATTTGATTTGAGGTGAGGAGGGGGAGAGGGAAAAGGGGACAAGGTGACAAGGTGAATTTCTCCCCCTGCCTCCCCTGCCTCCCCTGCCTCCCCCACTCCCCACTTACTTCACTTGCGGAGCGCGACTGTAAAGGGTGGTGAGTTTTTTCAGCTTTGACCTTAATTCATGGGTTAAAGCTTCTGATTGATATCGCCATTCCCAGTTACCTTCGGCAACACTAGGGGTATTCATCCGTCCTTGGCTATCTAATCCTAAAAAATCTTGTAAGGGGATAATTGCCTGATTCGCTACAGAACTTAAGGCAAGTCGAATTAAATCCCAGTGAATACCTTCAGGACTGACAGAACCTAAATAAAGCAATAAGTTTTGCTTTTCGTAATCCCCAGCTTGATTGAACCAGCCTATGGTTGTGTCGTTGTCGTGGGTGCCTGTGTAAACTACGCAATTGCGATTGTAATTGAATGGTAAAAAGCCATTACCAGGATCGGAACCAAAGGCAAATTGCAAAACTTTCATCCCAGGAAACTCAAATTTGTCTCGCAGCGCTTCTACCTCCGGGGTGATTACTCCTAAATCTTCTGCCAAGACTGGTAGCTTGCCTAATTTTTGTTTGATTTCCTCAAATAATTTGTCTCCCGGAGCTTTGATCCACTCTCCGTTTATGGCTGTTTCTTCACCTTGTTTAACAGCCCAATAAGCTTCAAATCCGCGAAAGTGGTCAATGCGAATTACATCTATGTAATCCAGCATTGCTTCAAAGCGCTTCACCCACCATTTAAAGTCTTGTTTTTCTAATTCATCCCACTTGTAAACTGGGTTGCCCCACAATTGACCGGTGGCGCTAAAGTAATCTGGTGGAACTCCAGCCATTAGCGAAGCTTCTCCTGTCTTTTCATCTAAGGAAAAAATATCCGGATTAGACCAGACATCAGCGCTGTCGTGAGCTACGTAGATGGGGATATCACCAATAATTTCTATCCCAGCCATGTTGGCGTAGTTCTTCAACTCAGACCACTGGCGGAAAAATTCATATTGGGTGTATTTGTAATAAAAAATCTCCGCGTCCATTTCTCGTCGAGCTCGATCCATTGCTTCTGGTTTACGCTGACGCACTTCTGGCTCCCAACTATACCAACTTCCGCCTGCGTTAGCATCTTTCAATGCCATAAATAAAGCGTAATCATCCAGCCAATAAGCTTTGATGTCACAAAAACCAGCAAATTCTTTTTGTTGTGTGGGTGCTGCTTGGGTTTTAAACTTCTCGCAGGCTTTCTTTAATAGCCCAACCTTAAATGGTACAACTTGCTCGTAGTTAACTTTATTGGGATCAAATTCTGGTAAATTAGCAAGGTCTTCTGATGATAGCAAACCTTGCTCTAGAAGCTTTTGGGGGCTGATGAGTAGAGTGTTCCCTGCTACTGCTGAATAAGAAGCATAAGGAGAATTACCGTAACCAGTTGGACCTAATGGCAGAACTTGCCAATATTGTTGCTGAGTTTCTCTCAAAAAATCAATAAAGCTGTAAGCCTCTACCCCTAAGTCACCAATCCCGAATCGACTGGGAAAGGATGTGGGATGAAGTAAAATACCGCTGGATCTGAAAAAAGGCATTGCTTTACCTAAATTATGGGAAGATATGATTGTCACTACACGAGCTCGCGATCGCATAGAATTTATCACGTAATAGTAGTTTGTTGTTGGTTGACAAGAAACTTCTAACAGAAGCGATGAATCGCGTCTCTACTTTTAACCATGTCTTACCGCAATCCGGCTCCGACAGTTGATATCATCATCGAATTGGTCGATCGCCCTCATCGCCCAATAGTGTTAATCGAAAGACATAATTCTCCTTTAGGTTGGGCAATTCCTGGTGGTTTTGTTGATTATGGGGAAAGTGTGGAGGTGGCAGCGCGGCGGGAAGCCCTGGAGGAGACGGGTTTGCAGGTAGAATTAATTGAGCAATTTTTGGTGTATTCTGACCCGAATCGCGATCGCCGTCAACACACAATAAGCATTGTGTTTTTAGCGACAGCGAGGGGTGAACTAAATGCGGGGGATGATGCGAAAAGTGTAGGGATATTTGAGTTTTGGTGTGTGCCTGGTAATTTATGTTTTGACCACGATCGCATTTTGCGCGATTATTGGCATTATCGGCATTATGGTATACGTCCCAGGTTGGGGTAGAGTAACGAACCGCCAAGTCGCCAAGGGCGCAGAGGAGAGAAGATGAGTAAGAGGGTGATTAGGACTACTGATGCACCGGCGCCGGTGGGTCCTTATAATCAAGCGATCGCTGTTTCTGGTGATTTGGTGTTTGTGGCAGGGCAAATTCCCCTTGATGCAGCTTCGGGGGAGATTGTTGGGGTGAGTGATGTGACGCGGCAAACACAGCAGGTGATGGCGAATTTGGAGGCGATTCTGAAAGCTTCTGGGGCGGGGTTTGATGATGTGGTGAAGACCACTGTGTTTTTAGCTGATATGAATGATTTTGCAGCGATGAATGCTGTTTATGCTTCGTTTTTTGATGAAGCGATCGCGCCGGCGCGTGCTTGTGTACAGGTGTCGCGTTTACCTAAGGATGTTTTGGTGGAGATTGATTGTATCGCGGTGATTTAAGGGTTTCAAACCCCTTAAATCAAGGACGCGCATTCCTGACTGCGATCGCTTGTTAAACTTGAGGAGAGCAGTAAACAAGTCAAAAAAACAATGGATATACAGGCTATAAAAGAACGAATCGCTGTAGTAGAAAGCAAACGCGAGTATTTGCTGAGTCTCTTGGAGCAGCCAAACTTGGGAACTTTAAAAATTGATGTAAATCAGGCTTTAGAAGAAATGGATGATTTAATAGACGAATTTAGACGCACCTTTCCACAAACAGAAAGCAATTAAGCGGACTTCTGCGACGATATAATACTAAATTACGTCGGTTGAAGCATGAATTTAGACTTCAATCGACGCCTTTAAACGTTACCATATTTCCTAAATATCTGTTGTTCGATTTCCCACTGGGTTTATGTATTGTGCAACGGATCGATCGCTTGCACGCTGCCCTAATTGCTTAACCAAATCAATTAGTTCCCTAGTGGGTACATCTTTTTTGCAGAAAGCATCCAAACTACTCATTGCTTTTTTATCGAGCAACCTCGCGTCTTCCACTGAAGAATAAGCAATGATTTGAGTCTCAGGGGAAATTGCTTTAATATGACCAGAAGCAGACCAACCATCCATCACTGGCATTTGTAAATCTAAAACAATCACATCTGGTTGGTGACGCTTAACCATTTCCACTGCTTCTAGACCATTACTGGCTAAACCTATAACTTCAATATTTTCTTGGCACGAAAAAACCAATTGCAATGTTAAACGAGTCAATTCGTGATCGTCAACCACTAAAATACGTACAATAGAAGATTTACAAGATAGCATTAACATTAAAGGGAACCACTAAGTACTATAACTTTTATAGTTTATGAGAAGTAGTAGTGGCACTGTCTCTATCTTATGGTTGAATAATTGCTATGTATTTATAGATATTAATCAGATCGCTGAAGCCAAAATTAAAGTTTTATTAAAAAACTTGCGAAATGCAAGTTATCTATGTTTTCGGAAATGTTTTGAATCGATCATATTTTAGGCAATGCTATTTGAGCGCAATGCCATAGACATAAGAATTTTTTGTGAGTGAGATTCTGGACAATCCTCACCTGGATGACGTTGAATATAACTGCCATCAGGCTGTAAATCCCAAGCTTGGCGGTTATCTGCCATCATAATTCCTAAAACTTCTTGCAAATCTTTCGCAATATCTGGTTCTCGGACTGGAGTAATTACTTCTACCCGACGATCCAAATTGCGACCCATCCAGTCAGCGCTACCGATGTAAATTTCTTCTTCTCCATTGTTATGGAAGTAAAAAATACGAGAATGTTCCAAAAAGCGTCCGACAATACTAATAATGCGAATATTTTCACTGATATCTTTAAGACCTGGGCGCAAACAACAAACACCGCGCACAATTAAGTCAATTTGCACTTTAGCGCGAGAAGCTTCGTATAAAGTGGCAATAATTTGAGGATCTACTAAAGAATTCATTTTAGCAACAATGCGCCCAGATAATCCATTTTGAACATGATGAATTTCGCGATGAATTAGAGCCAAAAAGCGATCGCGCATATTCACCGGGGCAACTAACAACTGACGATAAGACTTTTGCCGAGAATATCCAGTCAAAAAATTAAACACATCTGTCACATCAGCACCTAATTCTTCCCGACAGCTGAACAACCCAAAATCTGTGTAAAGTCGGGCAGTTTTCGGGTTATAATTACCAGTACCAATATGCACGTAGCGCATAATCCGGTCGTGTTCGCGGCGCACCACCAGAACAATTTTACTATGGGTTTTCAGACCTACCAAACCATAGACAACGTGAACACCAACTCTTTCTAATCGTCTTGCCCAATAAATATTATTTTCTTCATCAAACCGCGCTTTGAGTTCCACCAATACAGATACTTGCTTACCATTTTCAGCAGCATCAATTAAGGCATTAACTATTGGTGAGTCACCAGAAGTGCGGTAAAGAGTCATTTTAATCGCCAATACGCCTGGATCGTGTGCCGCATGGGTAATAAAGCGTACTACCGAGGTAGTAAAAGATTGATAGGGATGGTGTACGAGTAAATCGCGTTCTCGAATCACCGCAAAAAAGTCTCTGCCATCCTCTACCGCTGACATACCTGGTTCTACAGTTGCTTCCTTAATTCGCTGTAAACGTGGGTGTAATACAGATTGCCACGGTTCATCTTTGAGTTCTGGCAGCGGTAATGCCATAAAATACATTAAATCCCGCAGTCCCAAAAGACCGTCTACTTCATAAACATCGCTTTCTGCTAATTCTAAATCTAGCATTAGTCGCGATCGCACGCTTTCGGGAGTTTGGGATTGAATTTCTAGCCGTACCGGACTTCCCCCAAAGCGGCGTTTTCGTAATTCTTGTTCAATTGCTAACAACAAATCGTCAGCTTCATCCTCTTCTAATGCCAAATCAGCATCGCGAGTAATGCGGAAAGGATGATATTCTTGAATAGTCATGCCTGGAAATAGAGATTCCAGATTATGAGCTATAGCCTGTTCTAAAGGTACACCAGTCCAATTCGCAGGTTGTCCGTCGTGGTGAATTCCCAACTCTGGCGGTAAAGACAAAAATCGTGGTAAGACTTTCGGACTCGGTACTTTGACTCTAGCAAAAAATTCTTCCTCAGTTTCTGGGTTTTTAATCACAACAGCCAGATTCAAACTGAGATTGGAAATATAAGGAAAAGGATGGCTTGGATCAACAGCAAGGGGAGTCAGAACTGGAAAAATTTGTTCGTTAAAATAATTATCTAGATAACTTCGCTGTTTTTGAGTCAATTGTATGTAATCCAAAATATGGATACCATGACTTGCCAGCTTAAATTTTAATATTTGCTCAAATTGTTGGTGCTGTTGCGTTACCGCAGGACGCAATCTTAAACTAATATCATCTAATTGTTGTTGCGGGGTGCGACCATCAGGAGTTAACAGACTGACTTTCGCTTCTACCTGCTGCTTTAAGGCTGCAACGCGCACCATAAAAAACTCATCCAGGTTAGAACCAAAAATTGCGAGAAATTTGAGACGTTCTAAAAGGGGTGTTCGCTCATCACAGGCTTCATGCAACACCCGACGATTAAACTCTAACCAGCTTAACTCGCGGTTAAGGTAATATTGTGGATCACTAAGACTTACTTGTTGAGCAATTTTCTTAGATTTTGACATGATTATTTAGGATAGACAGCAACCCATATAAATATAGATTAAATTGAGCGATCTTTTCTATCTTAGGACTTACGCAACTGGCACATAATCTTCTCGTAGTAGGCACTAAAGTGCCTAAAATAAGCGCTAAAGCGCTTACTACGAGTTTATATTTATGTTTTTCGTGTGACAGTTGCGCTCATTCCTGTATCTATAAGGAGACAAGGGGGATTTTAATTACTTTATGATGGTAAAATTTGAAATCCAGCTTGATAAAAATGATTATCTAAGGTTAAAGCTGTAACAATCTCTCGTTGTTGCATAACGATAAATGATAAACAATCAGTCAGAGAATAAGATTTATCTTTATACTTTTGAAAATATTCCCATCCCTGATTAAATAGAGTTTGATCAATTTCGATTAATTCTATATCAGGACTTTCCAATAATCGATTACCAACTTCAACTGCTTTATCATGAAGGTTTCGACTATTAAAAAAAGTAACAACTTCATCAAAAATGTATGTTGTTGTTATTAAAAAAGGTTTTACTTTTATTAAAGTAGCCCAATTTTGTAATACTTTTTCATGAGCATCTTCATTTTTGATTTCCAGAGCTAAAATATAGCTGGTATCTAAAAAGTAGATATTTTTCATGGGTTATAGAGATAATGATCGTGGTTAATTGCACCATCTTTTACATCACATTTCACAGGATTTGAACCTAAATCCCAAATAGAAGATGTTTCTTTGATGCTAGTAATAATAATTTTTCCATGCTCTTGAACAATCTCAAATTCTTGGTTTTCTCCTAATAGTTCTTTAGGAATTAATAAGCCTTTTTCTGTTGCTGTTAATTTCATGTTTAATTACCTCGATTGATTTTGTAAGTTAATCAAATGAATTTGCTTTGTAGCAGAGTAGGTAGATAATCCCTACTAAACTGAGAAAAAGATTATTTTAGGAAAGCTCTTGTATAGAGTTCTGCCTTATTGTACAGACCTGTCTATTGATTGGTCAACTTAAAACTAACTCTTCAGTTCCTAATCCCCCTTGTCCCTGTGTTTCATTTCTTCTTCGCTGCGGCAGAAATAGGTAATTGCAGATTTTGGTTATAAACAAACTCGCTCTTGATTTCGATTTGTTGTTTGGGTAAAGTATCGTTGGGGTTGAGTGAATCTTGGGGAGAAACCCGCAATGTATACTTACCAACAGGAACTCCATCAAGGCGATAAAGACCAAATTGGTCAGTCATCGCAGATAAAGCGCGGATACCGACAGAGTTGATAAGTTCAATTCGCACTCTTTCAATAGGCTGACCTGCTACATCGGTGATGCGTCCGGCTACACCGTATTCTAGTCTAAGGGGGAAATCTAATTTAGTGACAGCAGAGATAGCAACCTGAACGACTGTAGAGGTTTTCGGTACGGAGAGTTCTACAGGTAATTCGTCAGGTTCGAGTTCAACTATATAATTACCTTCAGGCAAGTTGCCGACAAAGAAATTACCACTGGAATCGGTTCTGGCACTACCAACACTTTGGTTGCGTTTATCGTACACGCGGATATTAGAGCCACTTAAATCAAACTTTTTGTTTTCACCTTGTACTACTAAGCGTCCAGCGATCGCCCCGCGATCTTTGCCAATACCGCTGTAGTTAGCAGGGGCAACTCGACCCCCGGCAAAAGATAAATCTGATACCAGTGATAAGCTCAGGCGATCGTCGCCAAATCCGCCAAAATTGCTTCTATTTCTACTTGGGATGCCTTGGTATTCAAGTCTGGCAAATAAGCCTGGAAGAACCTGCATACTAGCTCCTGCAAGTGGTCCTATTTCTCCATCTCTATATAACACTCCTAAGTTCCAACTGAGTGCTTTCAGGTCACTGGAGTTATGACCAATACCTATCGAGTAACGAGGTGCTGAATTGCCACCAAATTCATTACCAAAAGATAACTGATAAGTATCACTTAAGTTATAAGTTAAATCAGAAATATATGAATCACCATAAGTATTAAAAGACAATCTTGTTAATCTATTTGGCTGATAGAAAGCATTGAATAAATACCGTCCGTCAAAATCAGGTCTACCGTTTAAAGATAATGTTGAAAAAGGTCGTGCTGAAAAAGTAGGTAAAATGTAACTAGCAGAACCGCTATCATCTTTGCGATTGCGGGCAAGAAATCCTAAATTGAGAGTATTACCGAAGCGATATTTCAATTCCAAACTATGATTAAATAATTGTGTAGAATTTCTAAATAATCTATATCCTTCTGGTAATGATTGAGAATTAGCATTAATTTCCAATCTGTTTAACTGCACATCTAAATCTGCCGAGTAACCAACTTTATTAGCAGAAGTCCCAACACTTGCAGATAAAACAACTGGATTTGCCAAACGCCAAATTAAACCAGCTTGACTTTGCAACGCATTGGGAACCGCTTGGATTGAACTTTCAAAAGTTAAATTACTTGAAAGTCCTTGCCGCAATTGATAAAAACCAACTGGTTTTCCTTGATTCTCAGAATTTACATCTCCAAACAAACCATTTTGGACTAAATTTCCGCTAAAACCTAACCCACCTAACTGTACATTACCACCTGCGGGAAGTAGCAAATCAGAAGCATTAATTCTCACAGTACGAATTTCGCGGGGTACACGCAAATTGTTGCGATCAAAAATCAGAACTTCAATTTCATTGCTTTGACCGACAGGTAAATTAACATCAACAAATTCGTATAATCCATTAAATCCTACTTGCTGTTGGGCAACTACAGTTCCACCAACTCTTAGTTGTACAAAACTTGCAGGTTCGACTTTACCGCGAAAACTTTGTATAGGTCTAGACCGTCTTGATAAAAGCTCATTTGCACTATAACTATTACCAAAGCTTTCTTCTGGAAGATTGCTATAACCGAATTGGAAACCCGTTAAATCAATACCATTTAACAGGGGATGTAAGCCTACTTGTTGCCGTCCTAATTGATAAAGAAATCGACCGCTATGTTTATATAAAAAGTATTCAGAAATGTCTGGTTGGTCAACAAAGTTATTATCTAAACGCAAACGATATGCCCATCCCCCTAGTCTACCACCCAAAAGTGAAGAACTACGCAGGCTTGTATCTCCGCCATTAGTATCAATATTTAACTCTTGCCTAAAATTTGAAAGTCCGCTGCTAGGTGCAAAAAATTCTGGTTTTAAATCAGCCGTTCTTGATCGATATTGTCCGACACCTCCCCGCCAAGGTAAGTCTGTAAGCAAATTTAAATCAGCAGTGTTTAGGTCTACATTTATGCTTAATTCATCTTTAAGTGCAGACTTAATAATGTATGTAATACCATTAATTTGCTTCAGGGAATTCGATTGCAGCTTGACAACTCCTAAAGGAGTCTTTACTTGGGTTGCGGTATCAGTATTTTCTACTTTAAATCCAGCAATTTCCCCAAAGCTTTCTAGAGGAATTAGAAGAGTATTTCCCTGTTGAATAATATCGATTGTACCAACTTCTCGACCGTTGATAATTACACCCACCAAAAAAGGCTCATCGGGAGATTTGGCTAGCTGGATAGAACCTTTTCCAGTCAGCTTTTCTATTAACGTATTTCTGCTGTCATTATTGTTTGCTGCTAGCTTTTCTTGATTAAGAGCATTACCAATATTATTTTCTGGCTTTTTATTATTGTTTGTTGTTAAGGAATTAGATGTTTGCTGCGGTATAGAACTAGCTATTTCTTCGGAAGTTTTTGTATCTGGTTTGAACGTATTGTTTAAGGAAGCAGATATAGAAACCCTGATTAGTTCCTGCACAATTGCCAGAATTTTTCCTGTCTGTGCATTTGTGTTAGTAGCGATTTCTTGGGTAACATTATTGGTGCTGCTATCTTCTGGCTTTTTATTATCTGTAGTTTGTCCAGAAGTAGCGATCGCTATTTCTTCAGAATGTTGATTATCTGATTTTACCGCATCATTAGTAGTATTCTTTAGCGAAGCATAAAGAGAAAGGCTAATTAATTCCTGTACTGCTGAAAGTATTTTACCTATCGTATTTTTTTCAGCCGATTTGTTATTAGATAAGCTGCTGATTAACTTTTGATATCCAGGTTGTTCACCAGAAGTAGTATTTTTAGAGTTTATATTTGCAGAGGCTGTTACTTCCTTGTCAACTGTCGCAATGTTAGGTGTAGGTGAACTATTTTTCGGAGAACTTGATGCTGGCGCGGTGCTAGTATTTTCTATTTTTTGAGAAGCGGCTGGTGAAAAACCTTTCGCTTGTTTTTGTTTTTCAATTTGTGCTTGAAAACTCAGAATTACCGACTTTTTATTTTGGGATGTGGTGCAAACTACAGCTTCTCTTGCTTGATTAGAAGCCGCTAGCATTTTCCCTAATAAGTTGTTGACAAGATCGGATTTTTGAGGTTGAAGTTGTGGCGATCGACAAACCGGAGTTTGTGTCTTTATTGTACTATTTTGTAGCGGGGTTTTTGTTGGTTCAGCAGGCAAAGTTTGTTTTATATCCGATTTGTTAACAACCTGTTCAGGTGTCAACGTGATGAAAATTGGCGGGGGTGTAGGTGGTAAAGCTAGGTAGAGCATACGTAATCACAAGTTTTGAAGTATTTAGCCTCGAAATAAGCTGTGAACTGTAATTAAATTCACCCAGTCTTAGCTGTTAAGTTATAAGTAAGAAAAAGTATTTTACTTAATACTGGTGGACTCAGAACTCAGCACTATTTAATGCTTGAATTTTTTTTGGCAGCAAAGTTTCTCAGGGTTACAGTCAATTCACCCTGAAGAGTAAGAACTTTAGCTGGAGTAAAAGCTATTTAGCTGAAGAATTCAGAGGTTTAAGAGCAGGTTTTGAGGCATTAGCCGCAGCTGGAACAGTGAAAGGAATACCTGTATCAACCACCATTCCACTCAAGTTACCGTTGATATCCAATACGTAGTTACCAGGAGGTAGTTGTCTGGTTAAAGGTTGTAAAAGTTGGCGACGATTATTTGGCAAAATCGGTGGTAATTCTAAAACTCCAGCCTGAACAATGTTTGCTGGTAGCTTAGTTTTTGGATTACCTATACCGACTATAGGTTGTGTTGCTTTTGCACCAGGATAGTTGGCAGCACGCCAAATCGCATATTGACCAGCCATTCTAATATATGCATTGCCTTGATTGGCAACATCAAATACTGCTTTGATACCATTTGGTTTGCTGTCAACAGTTACAGAGTTGATCGTACCAACTCGCTTCACTTCTCCTGTATAGCCATAGACAACAACACCTACACGACCGAGAGTGTTAATAGTCTGGGGATTTAGATTATCAGCAGCAATTTCTTCTAAATAAATAACAGCACGATGTTCCCCAAGAGCAGGTTTAACTTTGGGACGAATTCCAAAGCGTACAGTTTGAGTACTGCGGGGTGGAATTGTAAATCTAGAGGGAGTAAAAACAATCCACTGATCTAGAGATTGCTCGTTGGATGGTGAATCTTCCAATTGATTTTTTTCATCCATTGTCCAATTTCGGACGTAAGCCTTCATTTCCACTGGTTTGTCAGATAAGTTAGAAATTTTAATTGAATTAGATCGGGTATTTTTGCTGTTAATATCTAATTCGATACGCGGAGGAGTGACGCTAATTTCCATTGCTGTAGCACAGGGTATTCCTAAAGCAAATAACCCAATGAAGCTTAAAGCTATAGCTTTTGCAGTTTTCTCGAACATTTAAACTTTTAACTTCCTTGCACAATAAATGTAAATGATTTAAAACTTTACGGACACTGATTATTATTTGCTGGCACACACACCTCAATTTGTGCGCTAGACATACCTGATGCCAGTTGGGATAATTGGCTAAATACTATGCGTAATCCGCCTTCCACTACGACAGTATTGTCAGCGCAGATTATAGTTTGCTCGATGTTACCTATAGGTTTTGCATCAGCTTTATTAAAAGGATTACCCGATTTGTTATCACTTATAACTTTGTACTTAGCATTGTTATTCAATAGAGATGGTAAATCGGTATTATTTACCCGCATTTGCCAAAATCTTTGCAAATCGTGAGTAATACTCGACTTAATAGGCAGTTTAGCTGCGAGCAATCGTTCTTGAGGACCACTACCAACTTGTTCTACAAAATTAGAATCATCTATAACTTCCGATGGTGTTATGTCAGGGATTTTACCTTCAATAAGAGATATTTGATAAAGTTCTGCTTGACATCCAGAGGGATTTTGTTGTGCGAAAGCTTTTGATTGTGGCGTAAACAATAGTCCAACAACCATAGTTAAGTAGCATGTAAGAATCTGTCGGCAGTTCATTTTATCCATGAAAGGGAATTTGCAAAATTTTCAATGATAATCTAGTATTAACTACCAAATTTATTCTAGATATTGATTAGCTTTTGTCATCAATTATGAATGTTTATTAGTCAGCAGCTTAGTCCATACTTAAGAATTTAAAGCTTGACTAGATATCTCTCATAAATAATCACATTAACTACTATTTAAGTTCGCGCTTGATCGGAATCTATATGTGCAGCAATTAGCTTGTATCTAGAAGATACTGGAAGCAGGCATTTTGCCTGCACCAGAAATCTTTATAGTCTAGGTTTGCTTAAGGATTGGAAACGGTGATTGCCAATTGACCACCATCGTATGAACCAGCGGTTGGGGTACCATTGTTGAATAAAAACTTAAGCGTTGCCTTACCTGCAATAGCCTGATTATCACTTAAACCAGTACCAGTAGTTGAAAAAGAATCCCCTGCCTCAACACTCATAGTGACTGTATCGCCAGGATTCACATTAGGAGTTAGGCGCGTCAGTGTGCTTGCGGTTGCACTGATTTTAACTGTCACCTTAGTCCCTGTGCTAGCCCAAACATAGTAGAGGGGGTCGATTGCCCTAGTGATTGAACCTGGAAAAGGTGTTGTCCCAATAGGTAATACTTTGTTAGGAGGTTTAATCGGCGATGATTCATCATAGGCTACACTCTGATCAGGAGCTGCTCCTACTAAATCCTTTTGGTCAACCACAAATTTCAAGTCACTATATGTACTTAGGAAAATTTGTGGTTGTACCTCAATTTTGACTGGTAAAGAAGTTGCGTTTTGTGCATGAGCAGGTGCTGCAAAAATGGCGCTACCCAAAGCGGCTGCACTAGCAGCTACAATAACTAAAACTTTGTTTTTCATGATGTCAAAAATCTATCCGAGGTGTAGGCAGTGTTAATTGTGTAAATGTGATTAACTCTCGTTTTATCACTCATTCAAACTAATTTTTTTTAATTATTGTTTGATAGAGATTCCCTGGTAAGCCCGAGAGTGCATTGAGAACTGTCTTATCTAAAGAAAACTACTTGTTATAAAATTAATACACAGTTGTAATTCTAGGATAAGTACCAGCATTAGTTGTTAGCATTTTGAATTTTAAATTTAGACTTCTTTAAACATCACCACCTTTGTTGGATACGGAAAAATCTGTATTTGGCTATTGTTTAGCCCAAATATTTTCGTTGCACACACCAATGCATGATTTATGTTGGATTTATTAGCAAGAATATGTAACTTAATAAACCAACTAAAAAAAGAGAGCGATGGCTTGACCAATAAAAAATTCCTTCTGAGATTATTATCGATGGAATTTTTATTAGTTAAATTTGCTGATAATTATTAATTTCTCCTTGTAACATCTTTACAAGAAGAATTTAACCTGTTTAGGTGAAAGACCACTTCAGTGAGAATATGGAATTGTGAGGCGGTTAATCGCAAATGTTATCAGTAATAATACTAGAGTTACTTTTGGAGATAAAAGCATTAATAGTAACCTATGTTTCAGTGTAATTTGTGAAAATTACTCAGCAACTAAAGTCCCGCTGTTTACAGGTTAAAAAACCAAGTTTGCCTAACTCACGTCTTACACCTAGCCGATAGACAACAATGTAGAGACGCAAAATTTCTCGTCTCTACAAGGGTTCTGGGTAACGCATAATTAATTTTCACATCGGTTGTCTAAAGTAATAACTAAGAAAAACTAATTAGTAATGAGGTAACAGGTATGTTTCAAGCTACTCGTCGCCGTCTCGCCATTTGGTACACTGCTGTAACAGCGGTGCTGCTGCTAGTGTTTGCTAGTGGGGTATATTTATATGTCCGCAGTACGCTGATTGAGCGGATTGACGATACTTTGAATCATGTGGTGGAAGTAGTAGAGCGATGTTTAACAACAAGTCGTTGCGCGTCTACGCTTGTGATTTCATCGATAAATCCTAATTTAAGCGAGTTCCGGCTGAATGTGCAAGCTAGTTTTGCCAACAATACGGACACGGTAGAAGATGACCATATAGATTTAGAGTGGTTTAGTCCGACTGGTGAATTAATTTGGTCAACTTTATCTGAACCGCTGAATATTCCTATTCATCTTAACCGCATGGGTGAGACTGTTCGTGTGGTTAGGGGGAGTGGGGGAGTGGGGGGACAAGACGACAAGGGGACAAGGGGACAAGGGGACAAGACGACAAGGGGACAAGGGGACAAGGGGACAAGGCGGACAAGGGGGACAAGGCGGACAAGGGGACAAGGCGGACAAGGGGGACAAGGCGGACAAGGGGGACAAGGGGGACAAGGGGGAGAACTCCCGTACAGACGTTCCACTAGAACGTCTGTACCTAAATATAGACGTTCCAGTGGAACGTCTCTACCTAACTCCTCCACTCCTCCTCCGATGTTGTTGCGGCAAGTTACGCAACGGGTGGAAGTCGGACGGCAGGTTTTAGGATATCTGCGTGTGAGTCATCCTTGGTTTGAAGTAACTAAACCGAGTCGTCAGTTGATTTTTGATTTGGCATGGGGTACTAGTTTGATGGTGCTTTCGGTGGGTGCTAGTGGTTGGTTCCTTTCTGGTAAAGCAATGGAACCAGTGAGTGAGTCTTACCAACGTCTCAAACAATTTACGGCTGATGCTTCTCATGAACTGAGAAGTCCGATCGCTTTAATTCAAACTAATGTCCAAGTTGCTCTCAATGATTTAGAATGGAGGGATGCAAATCCTACTTCTTTACATTATCGCCAACAATTAAAGATAGTAGAACGCTTAACGCAGCGTTTGGGGAAGTTAGTCAACGATCTACTATTTCTGGCAAGACAAGATAGTGGCATTAGCAAAGACGTTTTTTCACCTTGTCCACTTGATGCTTTGCTGATGGAGGTGATTTCAGAACAACATCTGTTAGCTGCGGAAAAAAACGTCACTTTAAGTTTAAATTTGATTGACCCTCCAGCTAGGGAAATTAACCTTGAATTGCTCGACAATTGGTTTACACTTGTTGGACAGTGGGATAAACTAATACGGTTGTTCACAAATTTGATTGGCAATGCTTTGAGGTATACGCCATCTGGTGGACGAGTAAATGTGGAATTGATGCGAATTGAGGCAATAAATCCGGTTTCTCGGCTACGTCACAGCACCGCTTTGCAAATTAAAGTGATTGATACGGGGATTGGTATTCCTAGCGAAGCGTTACCTTGCTTGTTCGATCGCTTTTATCGAGTAGATCCTGCGCGTACCCACAGCAACGCCGAAAATAAAACTAGTGATAGTACCACCGGTTCCGGTTTGGGACTAGCGATCGCTAAAGCTATTGTCGAAAATCATCAAGGTCAAATTCACGTTGAAAGCACTGTTGGTAAAGGCACTATCTTCACTGTCATTTTACCAATCACTCTTGAGTCTTAGTTTTTTTTAACAAACAATTAGACATCTCCAAAATAGTAATCTTATATGGTAAAAGAATATTGCAGACGTTTTTTACACAAAAATATGAGTTCCATATTAAATCACATCGAAGAGAATCCTCAAGAAACACAACGATTAATTGGTCTGGGATACAATGTTTCTTCATGAACTGTCACCCCAGAATGGATAGTGAACACCTATTCTCAAAGAAACTGGGTGGAAGTTTTTTATAGAGAAGCCAAGGGATGGTTAGGATTAAGAGAATATCAAGTTAGAGATAAAACCAGTCTACTTCGACATTTTACCTTAGTTTTTTGTGCCTATACTTTTATTCTTTGGCATCAGCTAACTGGAGGTTTAAGACGTAGATGGGCTAACAAACCTTTGAACACCTTTGGTGATGCAATAGATGCCTTTAGAACAGCTATATCTTATCGATTCTTCCATTGGTTGATCCTTCATCGTGACGTGTTTGCTGCTTACAAAGCTAGTTTGGACTACATTTGGGCTTAATTTTTGTTTAAGTCCCGATAATAAAAGTGTTGTGTATCATTAGTATTCAGATAATTGGCTTTTCCAGTAGAACAATTGGCTATAACAGATACAAAAATTACACGCGATCGCTATGCAGGGAAAAAGTTTGTGATCTACTGACATTACATTATCGATATCAATGGGCAGGAATGGACAGACGAGGAAGTAGCAAAAGCCTTGCCGATAGGAAAACAATTTGCCTCATGTAATTAATTACATGAGGCAAATTGTTTAATTATAAAACCTGGCATAGAGCTATTTTGGCGTAGGGCTACCCCTAGACTATCGTCGCCGCAGCAGCGTTTCACCTCTGAGTTCGGGAT
>JAHHIJ010000062.1 GCA_019358985.1 Tolypothrix brevis GSE-NOS-MK-07-07A
ATTTACACCATCATCGGTTAGAAGTTGTCTAGGATTTTATCTCCTAGCTAGTCGTCCCTGGACTGAAATCCTCTCTAGAAGAGAGATTCAACCATTTAGACTAAACGAATCGCACGGTTTTACCAGACCCAGGCGCACCTATTACCAGTGTTCCCCTTTCGGCATTGGGAAACCAAACTGTAGGTGCAGCACCAAGCATAGTTTGTATGTTAGCCAGCAACCCCCGCCATTTACCTTTTACCCAATAGCGAGGAGTTCCAGACCACAGGGTAACTTTATTGTGTTTGCACTCCTTGATTTGCTTGAGTGCTAGGTTAGTTGCTGCTAGTTTCTCGCTGATACCGGAGACTTTACCAGTGGTAATTTTTCCCTTACCAGTACCACTGATTTGCAACAACAGTATAACGAACAGTATTCCACCTACCATCATCCAACCTTGGGGATTGTTATACTGCTGAAACAACTTGCCAAAGTCAATGCTAGCCAGAGGTGCTTGGAAAGATGACACCTCAATTAATGTCGAGTTAGCAGTGTTCTGGTTGTCTGGTAGATTTTTCTGGTAAATGTTCATAGCAGTTAAGTATGCATTTAACAGAAATTTTAGCTACCAAGTGAAAGCTAGGGGATTGACCTTTTGGACATTTTTTTAGAGAGGGAAGAGAAGCTTTTTAAAGATTTTTTCTACCTGAGTTTGAATAAAGAGGATAAAGTTTGATATGTTACTTGAACTTAACTAACTAATTGTTAGAACTGTCCGGCATACAAACGTATTTTGGCAGAATTGGGAGACAATCGCAGTTCTAGGATAGGTTACAGTCAAGGGGTGCTGGAAATAATGGCTCCATTACCAGAGCATGAAGTAGCTAAAGTTATTACTGACTTTTCCCGTTATCTTTTGAGAAGATGCGATCCCTCCTGGAAGCGCTATCCCAAAGTCCTATTCTCTCGTCGTGTATTGTCATTAACTCTCATGTGTTGATAATACATGAGAGCTTAAAACCCTTACTATTTCAACCTTTTACGACTTAACGGGAAAAGTCAGACTGACACCAACCAGCAACAAACAACTGTTAGTTTCTAGACTTTATTGTAAAGTTTTGTAAAAAAACTTCTTCTTTTGCATAAAATAGGAAGTTAAACTCTGAGTTATTAATAGAGGTAGAAAATAGAGCTTGTGCTGGTAGTCCTATCGAGCGGCTAACTTTGAATGGACAAGGCAGTTCATATCCTACCTCTACACCCTACACGCCTATGTGTGAGAGCTAAGTAGACAAAAAAATAAATTGAGAAAGCCCTCTATGGCTTGATGTACTTTGTTAAATTTTATGAACATCAAGCCATAGAGGACTTTGTGTATATTGACATACCAGAGCAAAGAAATTAGATTGTCAATTAAGAGTTAGCCGCTCGATAAAACTTCAATACATAGGAGTACCAGCAAAAATTATGAAAAATAACAGAACCCTCCAAGCTGGGCGCAAATACGCGCCCAAGAATGCTTGGTGGTTATTTACTTGGGCTTTGAAACGGTGGCACCCATCAGACTCTGTTGATGCGCTTTCTACCTCTGGCGATCATTCCTTAGTAGAGCGCGACATAATTTTGGAGCGCATTCGTCAAGCTCGTCTTAGTTTTAACCTCACTCTCACACTAATGGCAGTAAACACCTTTGTGACTATTGTGGGTGTGGGACTTTTGCTTTTGGGAAATTTGCCAGAGGGAACGGTCATAACAGCTATAGGACTTGCCTCAAATATAGTTGCGGATTCTCGTCGGCTTGACAGGGATACCAGTAAGAGCCTCGACAAATTAATGAGAGGAGTTCACTCAGAAGAAGAGTAGACCGCTACTTAGCCCAACTACCAAGGCTTTACTAGGTGTCTAGTAAAAGCCTTGGTGACTTTTTTCTTAATTTGTAGTCGTTTGACTTTTTTAGCATCATGTCTAAAGCAAAAGAGCAGGAGGAATTTTTAGAAAACTTAGTTAAAGAAGCTCAAAGTCATCCAGTCTTTTCGGGTCAGCGTCGTCAGGCTATTGAAAAATTGCTCAATATCATCTCAAAGGAACTAGATTTTGTATACCATATTTCTTCTAAAACTAGAACAGAAGAATATGAAGAAGCTAAACAAGAGGTTTTATTATACATTTTCAAAAACATTGATAAGTACAATTATGAGCTTGGTAGCTTCATAAATTGGGTTCATTCAATATTTAAATATAGATTGTTAGACGCTAAAACACTTTATATGAAAAAATCAATATCTTTTGTACCAATAGATGAATTTAACTTTTCAATTTATCAAATAGAAGAACCTCCTTCTTTAATTGAAATACTAATAAATATTATAGAAAAAGACCCAGAGGATATTTTAAAAAAGACACATATAAAAGGTAATCCAAAAGCTAATATGCGTGATTTATTATTGTTAAGATTAAATGGAATTTCGTGGTCAAGCATTGCACAAAATTTAGGTAGTAGTATACCAACACTTAGTAGCTTTTATCAGCGTTCACTGTCTAAATTGGTTCCTAAGATTAAAGAGTATTTGAACCATGTTTAAGTAAACACCGTCAAGTAAACGTCCTAACTCAACGCTTACAATTTTGTTGCAAAGTTTATAGGTTATGCAACTGCTTAGTCACAATTTTTATAATTGATTACTCAAAAAGGTTGTGGGTAGTATAAAAATAGTGATTCCAAGAATCCAACCTTATCCGAGAAGTATCGGAATCTGTCTAGAAAACTTCTTGGTACAGTATTTTAGTATCGGCTCAATAAGTAGGGGTAGGGCAAGAAAATTATGATCTTAGAGGTCGCGGCATTATAGAATGTGACACATGACGCAAAAGCAGTTGACACAGACACCAGTAGATAAGCTCCTGCAAACCATCGACCCAAACAAGATTGCAGACGAATCTTTGCGTCAGACTGTAGAGATATTGCTGAACCTGATAGAAGAATTAAAATCAGAAGTTAAGGACTTGCGTTCAGAAAACCAACGATTAAGGGACGAAAACAACCGTCTCAAAGGGGAACAGGGTCAACCAGAAATAAAACGCAAGCAGCCAAGGGTTGAGGCCAGGAATCACTCTTCTGAGAAAGAACGAAAAACCCCAAAAAATCATGAGAAAGGTCAGAAAAACGAAAGCATTAAAATAGACCGTCAGGAAATTATCAAATATCCCCAAGAGAAACTCCCAGTTGATGCACAGTTTAAAGGCTATGAAGAAGTTGTAGTTCAAGACATTAAACTGACAACCGACAACGTTTTATTCCGCAAAGAGAAATACTACTCTCCAAGAGAGGGAAAAACTTACTTAGCGGAACTACCAGATGGTTACGAGGGAGAATTTGGACCGGGAATCAAAGCTTTGGTGATTAGCCTATACTATGGCAGCAACATGACCCAAAGCAAATTACTAGAATTTTTGGGTGATATTGGTATTTCCATGTCATTTTCGCTACCAAAAGTGGTTATGAGGAGTTAGATCAACGAAAACAATTAACAGCAGCAAAAATCGAGGAGTTGTTGTTAGTCTTGGAGCATCCTGAACTTCCGTTGCACAATAATCCTGCCGAACTAGGTGCCAGAACAATGGTTCTGCGACGTAATATTAGCTATGGTACTCAAACTCAGGATGGTACTCAAGCTTGGGATACTTTTATGTCCCTTGTGGCTACGACCCGCAAGTTGGGAATTAGTTTTTTTGAATACGTGCGCGACCGCATCACTCGAACTGAAAATATAGAGTCGCTAGCTCAAATAATTCGGAACAAGACTGCTTCTAATCTGTTTGGTTGGTCCTGGCAGACGGAATAACTGCCTACCCCTAATTATTGAGCCGATACGTATTTTATAAGTCTGCAACGAATAAAAATCAGAAAGACTCTGCGTTTCTCTGCATTTAAAACCGCTACGATTTTATGCAAAGTGGGCAACTAAGTTTTGAGGCTAACGCCTCATACGTTGGGCAATCATATTTATGTAGTCCAATGGTTAAATCTAGGGTTTCAAACAACTCTAATCGCTCCAATCAATCTACTGCCAAAACTGCTGCTTCTAATCCCAAAACTAATCCCAAAACTCAAGCAGCCAATAAGAAAGCTCCTAACACTCAATTGTCAGACCTTGATATTGACGATATTGACCCAGAACTTCTCAGCGACAGTTATAACCAAGTTAGACGACCGTTACTGCCTTACGGCATTGTCGTTAATGACAAACCCGCCGGACTTCTAATTCCAGAAGACCAGCTAGAAAAGGCTGGCTGGCTTGATATGCCACAGGAGGACGACCTAACTATTGTCACCCTAACTGAAGATGTTACTGGACTCTTAATTACTCAAGCACGGTTACTAGTTTTAGCTTTTGTACCAGAGTATATCCGTTATAAATCAGATGTTGAAGATTTGGGTGGTTCTTTTGTTGGACTTTATGATGAATACAAGCATAACCTTGACAAGAAAACAATGGATGTGTGTTCAGAACATGCACTGGTGTTTCTGGATGAGGATAATCAACCCCTGCATACTACTCCTGTCGTTGTCCGCTTTAAGAATGTAGCTCTCTGGAGTTTTAAGTCGGTGCGTGAGGAATTTTACCGTTCTTTGGAGAAAACCTTTGCTGACTATTTCCAAGTGCCATTTAGCGGCAAAAACGATAGGTGGCGTAGCTTAGGTGTGCTGTCAGTCGAGTTCAAAGCTGTCAAAGAGGGCGAAGGTAAGAATAAACACGACTGTTGTAAGACTGTAGATTATACCAAACCCACCGTTGAAAATCTGTCTCAATTTTATTTGGGTCAGCCCACAGCTAAAGCCCTCATTTGGCAACAACATGATGCGATCGCTGGTTTTAATGAACCTCAATCCCTACCTGCTTTGCCAGGAGAATCGGTGTCTGTAGATGTGGAAGTATTGCCACCAAATAAGAATAGGAATAAAATTCAAAGCGTTCGTAAATCCAAACCAGCGACCAAGCCACCTCGCAAAATTCAACTTATTGACGATGACGACTTCCTCGATGAAACCGACGATTTGGAAGCTGAATTAGACGATGATGATTTTGAGGAGGAAGACGATGAACTAGATGATGAGGAATAGTCCAATGCAACTATAGCGTCTGTGCTGGTAAACTACCCACTACTCAGTGCTGAGTCATGAGTCCTGAGTAGATTAAAAGTCACTCAGTACTTATGTACTTGGTATATGCCCCGCACGGCATCCACTTGTGGGCGGCCTTTTAACTCAGCACTCTTCATCCACCACTGACCTAGATACCGATTTAATGGGGATTTCCGAGAGGTTTTAGATGAAAATACCCTGCCGTAGCTAAGATGACTATGGCAGAGTTTTCTTCTAGATTTCGAGTTATCAACTTTGGGATTTTTTACCAGTAGTGAAAAGCTGACTATCAGCAAGTTGATAGTCGTTGCCATTGAAACAAAAATTCAATTGGCGTAGCTGCTCTTGCTCGGTTTGCAGTACTTTAATGCACGGTAATGCCTGACCTCGGTTCTCTCCCACTGACAACAAATGTTTACCTGTTGGCAAATTGGGATTCAAGTAACTCAAGAATACCTGAGTAATTGGTTTGTCCTTTCTGAGCCAGTAACCAGTATACAGACATCCCAAAGCACCACAGACATCAGGTGTATTCAAGTTGAAAACTGCGAACCTACCGTCCTTTCCTTCCACACTCCAAGCCAATATATTTTTAGCAGATACTTTGGCATTCAACTCTGTATTTTCTACAATCACCTGTTCAACGACTGTTGCAGGCACAACATTAGCAGCTTTGTTCCAAGTAACGGTTGCCGCATTTAAGCTACAGCCCCCTAAGCTCATGAGAATCGACAGCAACAAAAAGATGCCCAAACCAATGCGAAACCAATGAACCCAGTAGCGTACCCTCATAGTCGGTGCTGGTAATTGATATGCAGTTGTCTTCAGTGGTTGAGACTGAGTAAGGGAGGCGGAGGATGAATAAACTCCCTTTCCTTCCCCTGTTTGCCCAAGGTGTATTTTTGAATTGGTATCAGTATCAAATATTTCTTTTATCTCATGGGGTGAGGTAATAGAAGTTTTAGATAAATCTGTCATACTCTACCTCCCATTTCCAGTATTTTTAGCAGTGCTGATATAGCTAGAATTTACATTGGGAGAACAGGTCAGCGTTCCATTATCGCTATTACTGTTGCGATAACTAGCTAAAGCGGTTTTGCCGTAATCTTTGAGACTGAGACGACCGAGGGCATCTGAGCCATTTCCATCAACTTTGCTGTAATCACCACCAAAATGCTTTTGAGCCACTCGTTCAATTAGGCGTTCACCCGTAAATGGCTGTCCTGTAGCCGGATCGATTTGCTCTTGTGTCACTTGAATTTTGTTAGCCATATCAGCCATAAATGCCCTATCTTGGTCAGCTGGAGGAAAAAACTCAAATAGTTCAGCCTCTGTTGGTTGATGCCCTTGCTCCACTTGACTCAGAAACTCTTGACCTCCAGGCTTGGCAGCAATTAACTGCACTGCATAGGGGTTATAACTCATGAACTGGTAGCGACCGAGAGCGCGACCACAATTTAACCCCCCATCCGCACAGGTATGTATGCCAACTGCTTTGTAATCCCCGCTACCAGCACTCTCAATTTCCGCAATTGCATTTGAGAGCGATCGCAAATCAATACCGGAGAATGATTGATCTGTTATCGACTGACTACCATTACTGAACGCGCATGGATTAATCTTCTCTCTTACTCCAGGACGGTTGGTAATGCTAGCTTTAGGCTCTCTTGTAGCTCCAGTTGGTAAAGATGCAGTATTTGTCCTCTGTTCACTCAAATTGCCTACAAATATCAGGGAGTTAACCTTGTAGCTGAAAAAAGGAACAGGCCCGATAAAGTAAGGTGTACAACCCATTCGCCAAGCACAAAACCGAAAGAACAAAGCCGTATCTACCGTATCAGTAGTTTCATCCGGCTCCATTACCACCACCTTAAAAGCTTTACCAAACGGTAGCCGTCCTGTTGGTTCCCGACCGTTATTCACTGCTTTCAGGATACCCCGCCCGCCCTCGACTTCTTGGTATTTACCGGAAATCCACTGCTTTCCTTCCAACTTACTGCGATCGCTACGACCTGTATTCTCCAAATCATCCAATTCTAAATAAGCGCAGTCTTTTACAGTACAAGGCACAGAAAACCCTTGCACATCGGAACCAGAAATCGTATTGTTACGGCGGTTTTCTGTTGGCCCATAAACTACATCAATCCGCATTACCAAGCTACCAATTTCAGTGATGGGATTAGGCATTAATCCTAAAGGTACTTGTCCCAAACCAGGAATATCCGAAACATTGCTATTCATCCAACCTGTAAATTGTTGTAGCTGTACTGCATCTAAGTTAGGAATTGAAGAGATAGAAAACTTTGACAAGTCGATTTCTCCCAGCTTCATTTGCCCAACTTCATACTGTGTTAGTACCTGAGCTAGTGTTAAATTAGATGCGGCAATTAAGTGAGATTTTAGTAAGGTTGCAACAGGTGTAATATTGTTTACTTGTGTATTAGCCAATTCTGGAACAACCTGAGCTAGATGGCTCAATGTCTGCTCCCCAATCAGGGAAAATTCACTCAAGGCAATTTTGTTTAAATCTATACTGTTAATGTCTGTGTTCGCCTCTGGTACTGTGCGTAGAGCGATCGCCTGGATCGCGTGCAAAGAAAACTCTTCTGCCTGTAATGCTTCACTGATATCTCCTAACTTCAAATATTGGTCAGGAGTCATACCCACATTCCAAGTGCGACTCAGGTCATAACCTAGTGTTTGACTGTAGGGACTGCCATCAATTGCACCAGATTGACTGATACCTGGTAGCTGGGCCAGAGAAATACGGCTCCAGTCTGGCAGCAAAATTTTAGTAGCAGGTAGTCGAGACTGAGGATTTGCAACTTCTACAATTCGAGTCGGTAAATTGCCATCACCAAATGTGTTGATTGTGGCTTGTGCCGCGATACTATAAATAATACAAGCAATGACAATCAGAAGAGATATCCATGCTTTTGGTATCTTCATAATTTCAGGTTTAAAAATGACAGCAACTACACCCCACTAAGCAAAGTAATTTATTTAATGAAAACCATTGTTTTGTTACTTATGGGGTATAGTTATCAGTAGAAATATGACTTATAACTCTAGCTCTGGCGATGCTGACTGTTGACTTTTCTTAGACTTGTAACCTGAGCCAGAGCCATATCCTGGTAATTGAGGATTGGGATTAGCAGCCGATTCAGTGTAAGGTGTATCCCCAAGATTGATTTCAAAAATATTCTCTTGATAACCATCCCTAAATTGGTCTGCTTGCAAGGGATTACTACTATCTCCAGAACTTGATTGCTCAACACCGTAACATAAAGATTGATAGCCACTGCCAAACTGATAATTACTAATGTCGTCAGTATCAATATTTTGGTTAATTGTGGGTTCGTTATTCATTGGCATTACCTAAAAAAGCTGTATCAATGCCAGCATAAAAAGATTTATCTAGTATCAGCCTTCACCTATTGGACATTAATTTTTTAGCCGATTGGCTATTTTTGGTGATGCGCTCATATCGAGATGAAAAATGGAGCAAATGAATTTGATTCCACCAGAAGTAATGGCAGAAATCAGTGATGGTAATAGTACCAAACTGCCAGACAACACCCGAAAAATGCTGCAAATTATGGCAAGTTTAAATACACCAAAAGAATTATTAGCAAGTATGAAGGAAATAGCTGAATTTTCCCTACCAGCGTATCGTTGGCGCAGCCTAAAAAGAGAAGATAAGGGCTGGAGATTTATTTATACTTATGTGCCTTAAATGGATGGAAGCGATCGCTTCTTTAATTATGAACATAAATTCTCAAGTTAGTCATCATGAATACTCAAGAAATTCAAGAAATTTTAAATCATCTCATCATTGGAATTACAGCCTTATATACCGTTGTGATGGTCGTTGATTTCGTTGTGGGAATAGTCCATCTGTGGCAGAAATTTACAGTCAACATCGAAAACACAACATCTGAAAAATCACACCTGGAATCTATTGATATTAAGAAATCTCTCAATTTGAAAAATCAAAATCAATCAACTAACCGTATTACATCAAAATCAGAACCTCAACCAGACAACTTTATTAGCATTGATGTAGACAAAATTGATTTACGGACAGCCAGAAAAATTGCCACTGCCATAAAAAAAGCTTCAAAATCCAATCCTGACTTAATTATCAAACAAAAAGTCAACAATAAATGTGTTCCTTTAGCCTGGTTGCAAGCACAGATTAAGCATCGTTTAGAACTGGCACCAGAAATTGTCACACCCATTATTAGAGAATTGGCTCCTACTGCTTTTACATCTGATCGAGAGAATATTCAGCATTCTAGCATTGCAAAAACAGGTAAACGTAAAGTCAGTTAATCATATAAAGAGAGGAATATCGATATGGCGGTTATCGCTCGGATGAGAAGACAAAAGTACTTGCTGTACAATCTTTCCAGCAAAGTTTTTGTATCTCCCTCAACTGCACACCGCTATAGTATTACCTCTCTTTAATAGTTTTTCAAATCCTTGTATAAAACTAATTTGAAGTTGCTAGATATACAAGCTATCGCTTCTAGGTGATAAATTCAAATTTAATTCATTATGGCTATAAGCTTAATAAATACAAATAACACCAGTATTTATACTCCACAATATACTCTTGTTTCCAATATTTCAACTCTTAATTCTGCTCTCCAACCTCTGTTTCAGGCAGAGGTTTTAGCCATAGATTGTGAAACAACAGGACTTGACCCTCTAACTGATTCTATTAGACTGATTCAAATAGCTGCACCAAACCATCCAGTAGTGCTGATAGATTTACCAGCTATTCCCAAAAGCGATCGCCAACTGCTCAAAAAACTGCTTTGTAACTCTGCTGTCAAAATTGCACATAATGCCAAGTTCGACTGGCAATTTCTCACACTCGCAGGACTTCAACCCTCTGGTCAATTCTTTGATACCCAACTTGCTTATAAAGTTCTAACCGCAGGATTAAAAACAAGCTCATCCTTACAAAATATAGTTAAAAAGCTACTACACCTTCAACTAGATAAAACTCAACAAATCAGCAATTGGTGCCAACCTCTTACCAAAGCTCAATTGCAGTATGCTGCCTTTGATGCTGCCATATTACTTGACCTTTACCCAATTCTCCTCAAGAAGTTAAAGCAGGCAAAGTTACTCAAAATTGCCCGACTGGAATTTCAGTGTATGCCTGTTGTAGCTCAAATGGAACTTAACGGAATGCTATTTGACTTGTCTCGATGGCAGATACTGGGTGCAAAACTAGAAGCTGAAAAAACAGATGCTTTAAAGCAACTCAAGCAACTCCGTATTGCTAGTTCTCAGATGTCATTACTGCCAGAACTGACAGATGCAGTCAACCCGAATTCACCTCAGCAAGTTTTGGCTGCTCTACAAGCTATTGGTATTAAAATCAACTCAACTAATCAAAGTAAATTAGTTTCTTTAGCTGCACAGTATCCCATAATTCAAGCATTGCTAGATTACCGCCGTCTATCTAAAATTATCGGCACTTTTACCGAAAAACTACCCCAGCATATCCACCCCAAAACTGGGAGAATTCATCCCAACTATTATCAATTAGGAGCAAAATCCGGTAGATTTTCTTGCCGCAAACCACCTCTACAAAATATTCCCCGTGATGAAGCCGCTCGTAGCTGCTTCATTGCTGCCCCTGGCTATAAAATTATCAAAGCCGATTACTCCCAAATAGAACTACGAATTATGGCTCGGCTTAGTGGTGATACAAAGATGTGCCAAGTCTATCGCCAGGGGGCTGACTTACATCGATTAACAGCATCTTTAGTAACTGGAAAATATATCAATGAAGTGACTGAAGAAGACCGCAGATTAGCAAAAGCAATAAACTTTGGATTGATTTTCGGTATGGGCGCTGCCAAACTCCAAATTTACGCTCAAGTAAAATATGGGGTGGCAATGACATTAGAACAAGCAAAAGCTTTCAGTCAACGATTCTTTGAAGCTTATCCTGGAATAGCTAGGTGGCATGAAAACATCAAACGTAAATACATCCAAGGCATTAAGGAAAGTCGTACACTAGCAAATAGACGACGGAGATGGGTAAACAAGCCCCGACTATCTGAGCTATTTAACCATCCAGTCCAAGGTTTAAATGCCGACATCAACAAATTAGCTATGGTAAAACTTTCAAATCCATTAGCTAAATTCAGAACAAAACTCATCTGTGTAAGGCATGATGAAATTGTACTGGAATGTCCAGAGACTGAAGTTGACCAAGTTAGCCACATATTACACAATTGTATGGTTGCTGCTGCCCAAAAGTTTCTCAGCCCTATTCCAGTTGTTATAGATATTAAAACATCAAATAGCTGGTGAACTACCCCAACTTGCCGAGTCCAACTGAAGTTGGATTTGCAGTCAAGCTATTCTGAGAAGATTAGTCAAAAACTCAATTGCCCTCCTCACAGTATAGCTCGTGCAAAATGTGGTTAGAGGGCGTTTCGTTTTTGATCCGAAGCACTATCCCCGCTCTATCCCAATACCATTCGTGACAGGTTAAGACAAAATTAGTTTTGTCAATAGTAGTTACGCTATAAATTAGGACGGCAGTTAGGTATTAAATTCAATACTGTACGGAGTTGAGAGGGCGACAATGAGTGATGCTTTTTAATATGACGCGATCACTAGCCCAAAAATTATGTTTTCTACCCCCGTTTTTGGCAACATTTTAAGCACTATTACTTATTGACAAATTGTTGATCGCCTTAACCTGTCACGAATGTCCCAATACCGTTCAGTTAAGGACATTTATCTGTTGGGGCGGGCTGTTCTTGAGCAGGGGGAGAAAAAAGGCTTAACTGAACCGTATTGCACCCTCTCCACTATTTCTGGCTATTCCTGAATCGGTATTCTAGCCATTATAAATAACGGAACTATTTTAACTATATCTGCTTACGCAGATTAAGAGTGAATCAAGAGTTTAAAACTCGCTTAATTGGGTTTCATTTGTGTGTCTATAAACTCTGTGACTGACAAATACGTGATGTAAAAAATGAGTTCCAATATTTACATATTTGAGGTGTATTAATGTCTAATCCCCGGATTTTAGGGGCAAGAGAAATTCATCTAATTTCACTCTACAGTCACTGGGAATTTGGTATGAAACCAGAAGAATTTTATGCCAAATGGGATGTGAGTTATGAACAAATTGCCTTAATATGCTGTCGTTCTGATTCTACGGTTAGAGGTTGGTTTAAACAAGGTAAATTTAGACGCTATCCTCAGCCTAATGATTTACGACATTTGGCATTCATGGACTTTTTACTGGAACATTTTGAAGAAGTTCCCGAACAACTTTGGCAATTGCTATGTCTGACTCATTCGCCTTGATCTCAAAAGGTTTTTAAAACAAAAGCTTTGTTGGGCAAGGTTTTCAGACTCAGTACACTTTCGCGCATTCCAGTCGGAACGCTATATATCTGTCCAATAAATCTAATGCACACATAATTCTAATTGTCAATATCAATTTGACCTGTCTTTGAGTATACCTCCTCGTTTAAGGTAAATATTGGCGATTTAAAAGTACATAACATGGTTACTTTACAGCATTTTTAAGGGGGATAATATGACTTATTCTGAGCAATTAAAACCGTGGTGTATTGTCCGTGATATTCCCAATCAAGAAAATATTGTTGTGACAAGATTCCGCCGACGTGATGATGCTGTTGCTTATCTGCAAGTGTTGAAGCAGTCAGGCAGAGATATTGCTTTTCAAATCATTTTTAAGGCTCAAAACGTCAAGATGCCACGGGAAAATGAAGCTTTGAACGGTTCGTTTTGAGAAGATTTTAAAATAGTAAAAATACTAACTTACCGGATGATATAATCCCGTATTTTCGTTAAATTCCCACCCCATACCCGATCTATCCAAGCCAAAAGCACCATGCCACAAAAAGCGGTGGGTGCAGCTTCAGAAGCTGCTCGCGTGTTGTGTCCAAAGACTTAAAACCAGCGATGACCTACTACTCAGGAATTGGTGCATTCACACTACTAGTAGAGGGTACGGGGACGTGTTCCCACAGAGAGAGTTGCGGTAAAATTCTATTCCGTCCAAATGCTACACCGCAAAGGACAAAAAACCCCAAAGCCTGGGCGAACTTTAACGACAAATATTTGAGTAGGTAATACTAGCACATCCACTTAAGTCATAGAATAAAATAAAAGCTTCCTGAAAATGGACTTCCAGGAAGTTAAATATATATCGGGAAGTAACTTCTTTTTTCATATGGACGCTGCTGATACTGGTGTTAATTCTGTAGAAATTCTTTCTCCCAACCCTGAAGACAGTGTAATTAAAGCTACTAATCAGCAGGTTACTCCGGAAATGGTTGAGGAAATTATTAGGCGATACTACTACCGTACTCCTGCTGTTGGTAATGATGAAGAGTTAATTTTGGCTTGGGCGGGGTCGCAGAACCGCGAACAAACTAAGCGTAAATACTATAGCTTTGGTCAAAAATTACTCAGATGGGTACTCTCTGAAGGTATACCAGATTTACGATTAGTGCAGCAGCCAAAGTTACTCGATTTTATTAATAGTTGGGGTGAGGTTTCCCCTTATACCAAATCTAACCACATTTTGATGCTGCGTTCCTTGTGGAGTTACGGTAGTGGGGAGAGTATTGGTTATTTTTTACGGAATATTGCAAGTACGATTTCTTACGAGAATTTCAGCAATTTACCTAAAGCCGACCGATATCTTGAAGACTGGGAAATGGCTTCTTTGGCTTCGGCTGCTAAGGATTTAGGAGGAATTCACTGGCTGGTATTTTGCTTGCTTTTTTACAGCGGGATGCGTGTTGGTGAGGTTGGTAGGGTGACGGTTCCAGGTGATGAACCTCTTAAACCTAGAGAGGATTATTCGGGTTTATATTGGCATAACTTTCAGTGGTATCCCGACCCCATGCCGGAGGATAGACAGCGGGGATACTATACGATTAAGTTTCGAGGAAAGGGTGGGAAGTACCGCGAGATAGGGTTAGACCACGACACTTCGCTCGTTTTCAAAAAGTATCGAGGTACGGCTCGTGATAGCGCACCAGTTTTTCCAAATGTGTCGCCTGACCCAGCAAAAAGAGGGTTGCCGTTGAGCGATAGGGCGATTAAGCGGGTGATTCAAGATATTTCTGAGGTTGCGAAGGTAAAATTCTCGTGTCACTGGTTGCGGCATTCTCACGCATCCAGGGCTGTGGATAGTAAACCTCTGTTTGAGGTGCAAGACCAGTTGGGGCATAGTAAAACAGATACGACAAAGACGTATGTTCGTTCCAAGAAGGGTGCGGGCACGGGTACAGTGCTGCCGAGATTTTAAAACTTATGGAACGGCACTTCACGATTAATCGTAATGATAAGTTAAGCAATTTGTTTGCAAATACTAATCACGAACTGCTGTTAAACTTAATGCAGCCTGATCGCGCCCCACATCCTTATGTCTCGTTGGTTTAATACCGCAGGTCCAAGGCATCGCTGACATTCATTATATGCTACCGCCTACGATTCGGTTGCCTAACTTGGAGCGGCTGATTGAACAACTTCCTCCAACTTTTCATTTTTCACGATTAACTCTTCATTTAAGAGAGAGTTTTGACTTTTTAACTGCTTGCGCTCAGTCTTAATTCCTTTTAAATCAGTCTCTAATTTTTTGTAGCGTTCGGGGGAGACAGCAGAAGCTCTCCCCCTTTTTACTCCCCCAACTTTGTTTCAACCATCTGTAAACGACTATTTACGCTTTGTAGATGTTGGGCGATCGCTTCACTAATTAACTCGCTTAAATCCGCTGCTGGGGGTAAAGGCATTTGCCCACCCAAGGCATCAACCACAATTCGTCTTGCGGCATCGTTGATTGATTCCCCTTGCTGGCATTGTTCCGAAAGCTTGGGGAGTAATTCCTCTGGGAGCCGAAATGAAATTATTTTACTTGCCATTGTCCACGCTTGTGTTTACGCTATTGTATACGAGCAGTTTAGCACTTTCGTTTACGACTGTATACAATATCGTTTACAGCTGGCAGTAGTAATGATTGTGGATTTATTATCAATCGTTTACGACACCGTAAACAATAACGGAAACGGTTGGTTAGCTCGTAAGCGATCGTCCGTTTACTGCCGAGACATTTTTGGAAAAATGCCTCCCTCGTTGCTTTGCAACGAGGCAGTTGTGCGAAGCACAACTGGGCAGTAGGACGGGCATGGCGATCGCACTATTAACGGGACTTAAACAAAAGAGGAGAGTAAAAAGGTTATAATGCTTAACTGTAACGACCTGCAATACTAATCGCTCAAACCTGCAATCAAGGCATTTTCAAACCAGGATTAACTGCAACTATAATTACGCTTCAACCAGGATTAATTGCAACTGAGCCAGGATTAACTGCAACCAGCCTGCAATCATCGGTTTCAACCAGGATTATTTGCAACTAACGGAAAGCCTCGTCAAACGGTAGTTTAGTAGTCTGTTCAAAAAATGCCCCAACTTCAAAAAAACTATTTTGTTTTTGAACCAGAATTAATTGCAACTATAAGGTAAAAAAACGGTCGTTTTTTTTACTGGTATTGCCACCATCAATCAGAACCAAAAATGGAATCAAGTTTGGTAACGAAACTCGGTAATTATATCAAAGGCAACATATCCTGTTAGGTAACGAGTTCTTTTACTTGTTATGGTTAAAATATGTTGATCGGCTATGCGCGAGTTTCAACACACCATTATTGAAATATGTAAGTTGATGGGAATCTCCAAACCAACGCTCTACAACTATGTTGCAGAGATAGAAGCTGAACATGTTACATAAGCAAATCCCGGTAGAGGCGCTCATCAATTTACGCCACCGCCTCGATGGTTTGCCTAGTCGTTGCCAAGAGCGTCGGATTATTGTTGAAGAAACAGCAGCACTATACGGGGTATCGGTTGACACCCCGTATAGTGCTTTGCGTAACTCATCACGCCCAAAATCCATTGGAGCTGGATTTATAGCTTACCACTCGATTTATTACAAAGAAAATACGTAATTGGGAGAGCGATTATTTTCGGGAGAGATGAGGCACACAACTTATACCTAATTGTAATGTAAAGAATGCTGATTAAAACTTATAATAACCATATAAAAGAATAAATATCAATGCATAATTATTTTAAAGTTATTATGTTATTCTTTAAAAGGACAAAAATTAATATGAAAATAATAAATTGTTTTTCATTAGGGACAGATATATGTTGCTTTAATTTATCTGTAACTCTGTGTCTAATAGACTAACTATCTATGAATTTTGTATATTCTGTCTATATACAAGTTCATAAGGCTGATACTATATTTCCTTGCATCTGCCCGAACTGCTATTGATACTCTTAAAATGGAGCTAATGTTGCATGGTTTCAAGTAAATCACCAACTATATTACCAGAAAATGTATCAACTCAGCCAGTCTTAGAATTTGACTATGAAGATCTGGACATTGAAATCCGAGTGATTGTTCAACAACGCACGAGTGAAATTAAGAACTTGATGCGTCGTACAAGCCAGGAGATTATCGAAATGGGGCAAAAGTTGGTTGATGTAAAATATCAATTAGGACATGGGAATTTCAGAAGTTGGTTAAAGGCTGAGTTTGACTGGAGTGTTCAAACTGCCACCAGATTTATACAGGTAGCTGAAAACTTCCAAGATAGCGATTTGACACTTTGGGATATCGCCGCCTCCGCCCTTTATCTTCTAGCCTCTCCCTCTATCCTAAAAGAAGCTAGGGCAGAAGCGCTCCAACGCGCAAGTCTGGGCGAAAAAATCACCTATACCAAGGCTAAAGAAATTATCTGCAAGCATCAGAAAGCTGTCAAGCAAAAAAATGCTTTATCAGTGAACGTTGATGTCCCTGTAGCAACTTTTGAGTTGGAGTCAAACAAATTCATAGAGGTAGAGCAGGATGAGACTTTGGGTAAATCTGACGCACTTCTTAAACTTACTGAAAAAGAAGTAGAGACAGAAACACCTTTGCGTTCATCCCAAGATTTGGTATCTTTTTCAGCCTCTAAAGATAAATATCTTGTACCAACCGTAGAAATAAATAAAGAGGAGCTTGACAACACTACACTGACACCAGCCAGCAAAGTAAATCAAGCTGCATTTTCTCAAAAAACACCTAATTTAACTATTGTAGAAATAGAGATTGGGATTAAAAAACTGACACCAGAGCAACTGGCTTTGCTTATTATGAGTTCTGCTAAAAATGGATTGAGCGAGTCCCATCTGGAAGCTATAATTCTAGCTGCTCAACAAGCACTCAATGAGGTGAATAGGAAGGAATCGAATACTCTCATGTCATCAGTGACAAGTTAAGAAAATCTTACCTACTGGGGTTTTCGACTTTATTTCCCGGAGAAATGTGTAGTTTTTATTCGTTCCGTTCCTGGGATTGTTTTGATGGTTTAGGGCAGTCCACTTTGCCTATCCTTTTCTCGGCGGTTACAGCTATTTCACAACAGGACTTACGCAAGTATCGCAATAGAATCATAAGTGTCACATATGCAAAAAACTGAATTTGAACTTGTATGGCTTATTATATAACCATCAGACAAAAAAGCTGCTGATGTGCCAGTTGATAAAAAATGTGCTAGTTGCGTAAGTCCTACATAAGTATGCTGTGAGAATATAAGGGATGTGGTCTACATTTGTTGTTCATTTCGCGCCATCTTAAATTTATGCAAGTAGTAACTCAATTTAAATGTACCAATTTGGTACATTTGAATATCGTTGTTCCAGCCCTTTATCTTTTATCAGAACCATCTACCTCGAAACAAGCCCGTAGCAAAGCCCTGAGACTTGCCAAAGAAGGTGAGAATATTACTCACACTATGGAACGGCAAAGGTATATTGTGCGGTTAAGTGGAGAGGAGCGGCAGGAATTAGAAGTGATCGTGAAGAAGGGAAAAGGAGGTGCCCATAATATTCGCAATGCACAGATACTTTTACACAGCGATGAAAATGGTGAGCGTCTGACGGTTGAAGCGATAGCCAAACTACTGCAAAGATGAACGGGTCAGACTTCAAAGTTTACACCCTGTTATCTCACAAACGCAAACTTACCGGGAGCAAACTACTAGAATTTTGAAAATTATGACAATAACAACAAACTACAATCCTTGGGTACAACGTCTCACGTATAATCCTGAAGCAAGTCTGCGTTTGTTTTGCTTTCCGCATGCAGGTGGCAAAGCTTTAGATTTCCGCATGTGGTCGGATAAACTACTTAAGACAGTCGAGCTTTGTCCTGTCGAGCTTCCTGGTCATGGAAGGCGCTTAAAAGAACCTTTATTTACTAGATTAGAACCTCTTCTTAAGGCGATCGCTCAAGGTCTTCTTTCACACTTGGATAAACCATTCGCCTTCTTTGGACACAGTATGGGTGCGCTCGTCAGCTTTGAGCTTGCTCATCTACTTCGCAAGGAGTACGGTTTGGAACCAGTTCACCTTTTTGTATCTGGTCGCCGTGCTCCTCAAATCTCAAATCCATCTCCTCCCATGCACGCTTTGCCAAAATCAGCTTTTGTGAAAGAACTATGTCGTCTCAACGGTATTCCCCAAGTAGTGCTAGACAACACTGAACTGATGCAACTATTTCTCCCCGTTCTGCAAGCAGACTTTGCCGTTAATGAAACATACGTTTACACTCCAGAGCCTAAACTTAACTGTCCCATCACTGTCTTGGGTGGCTTACAAGATCAAGTAGCTAAATTTGACGACCTGGCAGCATGGCAAGAGCAGACTACAGCTTCCTACCAATTGCAGATGTTTCCTGGAGACCATTTCTTTTTACATTCAGCCCAGACACTCTTTCTTAAGTTTTTAAAAGATGTATTAGCTAATATGTTTTAATTATAAATATGTAAATTTTGTTGCTGACAGCTGATAGTCTAATACAAATTTTAAGACCAAAATATCAACGGCGAGCTAGCCCCCGGATTTATCCGTGGGGGTAAGCCGTTGGCGAATTTATTCGCCGTCAAGTTTCTTTTTGGTTTTGAATATACATTTTGATGGTGTCCAAAGTCGCA
>JAHHIJ010000064.1 GCA_019358985.1 Tolypothrix brevis GSE-NOS-MK-07-07A
ACCATTTTTCAAAGCACGGGGGCATGGCTGCGGGTGTTGTCTCTTTCATCAGCGTTTAATTTGACGTGAAAGCTATGCTGAAAAAGCATTATACCCTTTTTTACTCCTCTATTTTGTCTAAGTCCCAGAATTGGGTCGAAGGTCGCGGGGTTTGATTAAAGAAGGTCAAATCCAGCAAACCCTACGAGCCTTGGAAGAAACGCATCAACGTTAAATATGAGTTAACAAATATTAAGACCAATTGGTCTTAACCGAAAATGCCGCTCAATGGTTGAGCGGTTTTTTTGAGGGCGATCGCACGAGTGCTTATTGAAAATTCCGAATCTTAATTGCAACAATATCGCTTCCAAGCTCTGTAAAGCTGCATTGGTTGAGTGCTGGTGTTCTTCAAAGTTTCGCTGATGCTGTTCATGGCTATCGCGTAACTCTAAAAGCACATCATTTAAAACCGCATCTCTAGCGAATATATTGTTAGCGGTTGATACAAGGTCGTCAAGCTGGTGTTGAGTATTTACTTGCCGTATAGTTAAGTTATCAAGTTACTCTTGAGTGCTGGACTGTCTTTGAGCTAGGTTATTAATCTGTTGCTCGGTACTGGCATGTAGGACACTTAAATCATCAAGCCTAGTAGTAACGCGCTCTAGTAGTACCTCTATCCGGTCTAGCCTGTCTGGTCTATCTTGGGTCATAAAAATTATATGTAGTTGCGATCGCGGAGATTAAATGTACTGAGGGGAGGGCGAGAAAATTGATACTGGAAAGTCCAATCATTGAAAATGTACTCCAAAATCTACACCTAATACCTCTTCAATTTTGCGAAGCGTCTCTTCAGCTACTCCGCCTAAAACAGCCTCAGACTCAAGTTGATACCAATAGTTACGAGAAATTCCAACTTCTTTGGCAAGCTGTGTAACTGGGCGATTGGTAGCTTCTCTCGCTTGTCTGATGCGATCCCCCAATCCTGGAGCATCAACTTCTCGCTTTACAATTTGCCTTACCTTCACAGTCGTAGCCATAGTTCTAATTCTATAAGTATATGTTAATTGTCAATCAAACAGTTGACAAGTGTTAATTAACAAGCTTACACTAATAGATATAGAGAAAGCGCCCCGGTCTGGACAACTAAAGCGCCTCTCTAATCCCAAAACCATCAAGTCAAAGGACTTTTTCATCATGCCACAAGCAACCATCGACAAACAAGAGCAAACCACCACTTGCGCTGCCTGTCCCTACTTTCAGCCTCATAACGACGGCACAAACAAGGGCTGGTGTAATCTTTTCAATCACTTTGCTCGAGAAACACATCCTTTAACCCAAGATTGCATCAATACAATCGAAAGCGAACAAGCTGTAGCCCAAGCGGAACTTAACCAGCACATCGAAGAACAAGCGCAAGCACTAGCCCCAGAGTTTGAAATTGATTGTGATGTTGATGTAAAGTTCGGCACTCTCTACCGTGTTTGGTCTAGTTATCACGAACTAAAGCACTTTCTACCAAGACGTTGAAGGCAAATGGGTAGCAGAACCTTGCAATAGTGATTTCCACCCCCGGCTCAACACCTCAATGCAAGCCGAGCTGGTAATTATTGCTGCCAGTGGTTTTTTAGTGTCTAACGCTGCGTAATAAACCAGATATTTCATCACGACGAGGCGTGAAAAGTACGCCTCTCTCCTTATTACCGTATCTCTTCAGAAATAAGAGCGAGTTATCACATGCCTAATTTAGCAGTTGTAGAACACCAGGGCGTTTTAGTTGTTGATTCACGGCTAGTCGCTGAAGAACTTGGACTAAGCCATAGTACTTGGATGACAAACGTAATTAAAAAGTATCAAGCCTTACTAGAAGCAAACTTCGGACACCTCCATTTTGAAAATGGAACTGTCACAAACTCAGTTGGGGCAGTAAACAAAGTTATTTTTGCATGGCTGATGGAAGACCAGGCGACCTTTTTGATGACGCTATCTCGAAACACCCAGCAAGTCATAAACGCGAAAATTAAGCTGGTGAAGGCTTTTTCTGAGGCAAAGTCAAGATTAGCTGCTAAACAAGTGGCAGTTGCACCCACTACCCCAACCGAACAACCCGCACTACCACCAACACCCCAGGAGATATCACAATTATTTGACTTGACATTGGGACAATCAGGACTAGATCCGAAGTTGGTAGCGGGTGTAAAACTGAGTGCGATCGCATGAAACTAATTGTGGCGATCGCTTTTTCTTGGGTGAGGTGAATGAGTGATCGCACAAGTTATGGATTCTGTAGCAAGTTGGGCATTTAGCACTCACGGTGACATCATCGATAATTTGGTCACATACAAAACTTGTCACGGCTCCTCACTCCCATTACTGTTTCCCCTAACCAAGTAATCCAACACAGCACTAATGCGGTCAAGTGCAGCGCTGGCTGTTTGCTCAAATTCTTGCAATTGCCTAATGTCGGTGCGCTGCTGTCTAACTTCGCCCGCTAGAATCTCAAGCCCCTGTTGGTGAATATTCGCGGTTTCTACCAATGCACTCACTGACTGTCTTAGCTCATCAGCGGTTTGTCTTAATTCAGTAGTAGATTGTCTCAATTCCGCATTCACCACCACTTGATTGTCAAGTTGCTGTGACACGCGCTCTAATGTCATTTCTATCCGATCTAATCTATCCGGTCTATCTTGGGTCATAAAAATTCCTCATTCGTGACTGTGGGCGATCGCTGTTTCCAAAGGCACTGAGGGGAGGGTAAAGCGAGAGGATCAATGGTAGAAGGGTTAAGCATCACCAATCCTTTCCTCTTCAAATAAATCTTCAAGGGTGCAATCAAGTGTTTTGCACAACCTAGCAAGCTTGGCAAATGTCTCAATGCCCCCTCTATCTCGCTCCCAATTTCGGATGGTGGAAGGGTCAACGCCAACTAAGTCAGCAAGTTGACGCTGTGTAAGGTTTTTCCGCTTTCGCAGCTGCGCGACTTTTGACAAGTAAATTTCTCCCATGCACTAATTCATATCACGAATATAGCATGAAAAACTTAGCGCTAGATAATTGACATCGCTAGAAATTTAGCACATAATGAACATAGAGAAAGCGCTCCCGGACTAGACATCTGAAGCGCCTCTCTTTGTCCGACAACCAATCAAGTCAAAGGACTTTTTCATCATGCCACAAGCAACCATCGACAAACAAGAGCAAACTACCACTTGCGCTGCCTGCCCTTACTTCCAATCTCATAACGACGGCACGAATAAGGGCTGGTGTAATCTCTTCAATCACTCTTTTTAGATGAAATTAGAAGATGCTTTCATCTAAGTGCATAGTTACAAAGCGATCGCACTGCACGGCAATTACAGCAAGATCGCCTTATCCTTTGTTAGTCACACTATAAAAAATATGGTAAATTATGTCAAGTGGGACTAACAAAGAATTAATTATGCTAGAGCTTGATATTATTGCGTCTATCGAGTGGAATCCAGAACTTGGTAAAAGGCTAAAAGAAATGCGTGGTAAGGTTTCTCGTCGCGCTTTAGCTGCAAGATTGCAAGAACAGTACGAGTATAAGGTGTCTCAGCAGTATATACAGCTATTAGAGCATCCTGAGGGAAATGAAAAAGCCCCGTCTACTGTTTCGTTCAAGCTTCTAAGGTATCTCACGCAGGCGTTGAACAGAGATATTTACGATCTGTTTAATTCTCCCAAAATTTCTACTACCGCCACTTGACGTATTCAAGTGTCACTAGTAAAATAAAAACATACCAAAAAGCGATCGCGAACTTTGGACGGCAAGCGATCGCCTTTTGACAACCTAGACCCATACAACAGACCTAGCAAAACTATGATGACACAATCGCCCGAAGCTCAACAAGTCCTCACCTGCGCTTCTTGTCCCTACTTCCAATCTCACGACGACGGCACAAATAAAGGCTGGTGCAAATTATTCAACCATTTCGCACGCGTTACTCATCAACAAACCCAGGATTGCATCAACAGCGCTGAAAATGAACAAGCTGTAGCCCAATCGGAACTTGACCAACATATCGAAGAACAAGCGCAAAAGCTAGCCCCAGAGTTTGAAATCGATAGCGATATTGACCAAGACTTCGGTACTCTCTACCGCGTTTGGTCTAGTCAACATGTACTCGGCACTTTCTACGAAGATGCTCAAGGTAAGTGGGTTGCACAACAAAAGCAATAGCGATTTTCGCCCCCGTCTTAATACTTCGATGCAAGCCGAATTGGTAATTATTGCTGCCAGTGGTTTTTTAGTGTCTAACGCTGCGTAACAAAACAGATATTCCGTCACCGGAGGTGTGAAAACTTACACCTCTTTCTTACTCTTCAACATTGGTAAAAAGTTATGAGCAATTTAACAGTTTTTCAGTTTGAGTCTAAAGAAGTTCGATTTGTTGGTACAGCATTTGACCCCTGGTGGGTGGCAGCTGATGTTTGCGGAGTGCTAGAACATAGCAATCCATCGTCAGCGATCGCAAGACTAGATGAAGACGAGAAAAAACTTCTTGACCCTAAGTATTGTTTAGGGTCAGCCTCAAATCAAGATTTTTGGGCGATTAACCAATCTGGACTATATTCATTAGTCCTCACTAGCCGCAAAGCGCAGGCAAAACGGTTCAAAAAGTGGCTAACCTCTGAAGTTATTCCTAGTATCGTCAGAACTGGTAAATACGAATTACCGCAAGCAGAACAACAACCACCGCTACCAGCCTCAACCGAACAACCGGCATTACCACCCGCATTACCACCAGTACCAACACCCCAGGAGATATCACAATTATTTGATTTGACATTGGGACAATCAGGCTTAGATCCAAAGTTGGTAGCGGGTGTGAAACTGAGTGCGATCGCACGTATTCATCCCCAATATGCGATCGCGGCTGAACTTGGCAAACCTGTCCTTTCTATTGAAGTAGAAGACGCACTGTTGACACCTACACGGTTAGCAGAAATATTAAAAACCCAAGCGGCAAAAATCCTGCTTATCTTCCCACCGAGAAGGGTAAGAAATACAGCCAAATAATTTTGAATACCGCCAAGGGACGAGACAAAACCGTGCAATCTTTGCGGTGGTTTAAAGAAGTGCTTGAAGCACTCGAAGTCAACGATCACTGACTGGATAAAGTTCTACCATGCGAATTCGTGCCTGATAGATTCATGGCTGGCATGGATGAAAAAACAATTCATATCCTGCTAATGATTGACCGCCAAGAAGCCCTTTATCGATTCCTGCGCGACTATTTCATCCCAATGTTAAGCGATCGCGGTTACAGTTTTGCTGATTTACTCCAAGCGATCGCGCTTCTGGCATTTCGCACTCACGTTGAAAGCGATGGCAGTTCACATCTGGGATGCAGCGGACAAGTTTTTGCCCAACAAAGAATTTTAGAAAATGAAAAATAACGGAAATGCGATATGTTCAATTGTTGATTGACCTTTATCAATCCAAAATAACGGCACTTACTGAACAATTGGGGAAAACTAATGGGCTTTGAATCGCTTGCTGGAATTCGCCACGGTTTACAAGATTGTCGTCGAATTGGGCTAACACAGTTTTTCAATGAATTTATGCCAGTTCTAATAAGTGAAGGTTTCACCTTTGAAGACGTTTTACATGCGATCGCGCTTTGGGGCAAGTGAGCAACCAAGGCTTGATGAGGTTGTAGGGCATTTAGAAAAAGCCACAGACGAGATTCACTCTGCAAATTAAGAGCAATTGCTCCAAGCCAAAAATATCTATACGTGACTTAAATCACCCAGTAAATGGGTGACTTTTAGTATTTTTATTGACACCTTGTAATTGAGATGTTATCATTAAGATATAAGGGAGAAAACAAAACTACACCCTTATCAGGAGGTGAGATAAATAGTCCAATCAAATGGTGGCTCAAAAAAGCCAAACCCTAAAGACCTAGAGGTTTATGAACCAGCCTCGGTCGAGGGAGACCACATCGGTTATTTCAAGACTGATGTTAAGGGTCAGGAGGGAGATGTAGTTTCTGATGACCAACTCCCCTCCGAGCTTCAAGAGCCTAAATCAAAATCAACTGATGAGCCTAGTTAGTAGCTAGAACTCACTTCCCCCAAGCCCTTGCTTGGGGCTTTCTTGCATAATTAGAGTATAACGCAATGGACACAAACATTTATCATCCCGACTACTACCGCGTGATTGAGCGCGTACCCAATGGATGGCATTTTAAGCAGGGTAAATTATTTCACAAAAATTTACCAATAAGTATTGACTTCAATGATTTTGAATTACTTTACGGCATCACCAAACAACAGGTAGCCCTAGCGCTATTTCGCCTTAATAATGGCAAAGCTGGTTATTATTTAGCCGATTTACGTAGAAGCAAAAAGTATTACTACTGCGGCGACAAACTAGAAGACGTAAAACAAAAATTATTAGAACTTGGTATTGGTCGAGTTGACCCAAGGTCGGCAGTATGACCAAATCAGGATATCAGCGCCTCAAAGAATGGCGTATTCGTCAAACCACGGGTGAAGAAATGCCGCATTGTAAGATGTGCTCACGCCCACTCAAAGGTAAGAAAAGCATCGAGCGCGGGATTTGCTCTTACTGCTACCCTAAGACACCTGAAGGTAGCAAGGCAAATAAAAAAGCGGTAGAAAAGTATCGGAATAAAATTTGACCGATATTTTTGGGTGCGATCGCCATTTGCACTCATATTAACTTTTTGAAATAAATAATTCCTGCGAGTACAAATAATTCGCGGGAATTATTTTTTTATGTATTCAACACTGCATAGATGTAAAAAACACAAATGCGAGTAAACCCACTAAAATCATGTTTTATAATAACAACGAATGTCCTGTTTTTGAAGACAGAATTTAGCTAAAAAAAGACGTAGAAGCAAAGTATGCATTGCGCTCCCACGTCTTGAGTTAATACCCAGAAGTCCATCAACCTGGGAAATACTTTGTCTAATACTCTAGCACTTACCGATTATCCCTACGTCCTTTCAGAGATGTTGTACCGCCCTACCGCTGCGACAATTTCGCGATGGGCAGTCCAACCGGACTTTTTAGCAGACCCCAGAATGCGTCCTGGGCAAGTCTATATGGCAGATAGATTCGGCTATCTGCCGGATACGGGAGACATGGACTTGGAATCAAGAACCCGTAGCGAAGTCGAAATATTAGGAACTGCCAATACTCGACAAATTCCCAAATCAAAAATCCCGATTATTCTGCGGGAAATAACTGGTCCTGGTGGAGGAGATCCAAACAATCCAGCATTACCAGGAAACTTCCGTTTTTCAATTCCAGCGATGCAATATCAGCAACGCTTGATTTGGGACATGGGATACGCCGAACCATTGGTGCAGCCACAATTTCATGCCAGTGTGGGGGCGACAACACTATTGCAAGATTTTCGGTTAACAACCGACAGATTCTATCTCAATGCCCTAGATTCTTCTACTAATAAATACAATCCTGGTAGCGTACTGGACGGTGGAACTTACGCTTCTGGACCCCCAAAATTTGGTGTTAATGACCTCGACATAATTTTGGAGCAGCTGATTATTAATCGAGCGCCCACATTCCCTGACAACTTATATCACGCGCTCATCAGCCCGAAAATGTGGACGCATCTACGGCAAGATGCCCGATTCCGCGAATTGGTGAGTAGTAGCGCATATTACTCAGTGCCAATGGTCATGTCTTCTCAGGAGTGGCTGTACGGACCCGGTTTCATGCCTCCTGCTGATTTGAATTATGTTGCCCAGCCAAATATCGGCGGTTTCTTGCCTTACTATAATCAGGCAATGCCGGGACCTTCTCAGAATGGATTACCTGGTGGGTACGTATATAATCAGTTTCGCATTTGGGTAACAAACAATATCCCCCTTAAGCAAGTGCAGCTTACATACACTGCATCTACTGACACTACACGCCATCCTACAGGCAGTGCGTTACGTACTGCTTACCCTGGCTACTTCTTTGGTCAACACGCCGTCGGAGAGATTTTTGGTGGGGATTCTCAAGATGGGATTCCAGTAAAGATTAAGCGCAATTTAAACGATGATTACGGGCGCTATTTAATTGTGATTTGGCAAGCATTCATGGGTTTGAGTAAGTTAAATGATGATTTTATCATTGTTGGACGTACCTACGGTGATTAACAGTTTTCATCTGTTAATTGTCAACTATTAATTGTCAACCGGAGGAAAAGTGAGTTTAGAAACTGGAAATGTAATTTTTCATCCAGACCCGTACAAGCCAGGGGTACAAGCAATCATTGCCCCAGATGGGAATCGGTACATCTGGAAATGGGCTAGAGCAAAATTAACTGATACTTTGCAAACAGTTATTCCGTTGTATGTATCTGTATCTAAACCCGTTTACTTTCAAGATACTTACCCAGACGTGCCGCTAACTGTCCCAGTTGGAGCGCAAATTCAACGGGTAGATTTTCGCCTACCAAATTCTCAACCATTGGGAAGTGAAGTAACGGCAGGGATTGACGTGCCAAGAAATTGTACAATTGTCGGGACGACTGGAGAAAACTTGAAAGTGTCACCGTTATTCGGCACTACCCATACAGTCACCTCTCCTTTAATTACTGCGGCTAATAGCCTTTATACCCCTAATACGGGAGCAGTTTTGCAAAGGGGTTCGGGTGTAGTTGATGCTGCTTCCCCATCGTTACTGCAAACGGTTTCTGGAACAGCTTTAACGTTGCAAATGACTGTATCAAATGCAGGAAATACAGCGGTGGGGACTGGGATTAAATTAAGTGCGACTAAAGCAACTGCCTTTATTTATGCTCACGTAGTATATCGAATAGATGGCGACCCGATTAAACCTTGGAACTTTGAATTACCATTTCCAGGGTATTAGATGACCGAAGTTGGATGAAAAAGACAATCAAGATAATGATAAAAATACCTACATTTATTTTCTTCTCAACCAACTTCGGTCTTCCTTCTTCGGTCCGAACTTCATTATGATTAATTGGGCGATAAAATATATTAGAAATTGGCGCGAAGTTCAAAATCTAGAACCTTTACCCGCCCAAGAAGAGTATGCGATCGCAACCAAATTACTACAACAAAAGGGGTATTTATTAGATAATAAAATCAATATTGGCGACACGATTTATTATTTAATTGATGGGGAGTATAAACAGAAAATGGAACTTGTAGTTAATGAAGAGAATTTGACCCCTTGGGAACCCCACGATAAACGCGAATTTTGGTGCGATCGCCTGGGGTTTTTTGTGAGGTTAACTGGCGATTTAGATATTAATGGATTTTATCGAGTATCAAAATTGGGGGATGCGAGTTTCCGTTATTATCAAGCAAAGGGGAGTGAATTAGTATTAAAAGAACATGCTCCCATAAACGCACCTTCCACTGATTTATTAAGAGTAAATACGGCAACATGGGCAGAAATTAAAGCGCATATTTGCGATAAATTTATTTCCTCCTACCCTTGGGAAAAACAATTAGATAAAACAGCTTCTCAAGTTCGGGCAGAAATGGATACTTTAGCAAAAAGCCGTCATAAGGGATTAGCTAAAATTATTGAGGATGAGCGGTCATCTTCCCACGGAAATTACGAGGGGATTGAAAATTTTGTGCTACGGATGAATATTACTCACGAAAGCTTTCCTTGGAAGGAATTTGCTCAAACACTAGATTTTAGTCATTGAGATTATGCCTACAGTTCCCACTGATATTAGAGATAGGATTGCTTCTCATTTAGGCTACGACAGACCACGAGGAATCAACCCCGCAACACTACAGATGTTTGAAACACATCTAAATTCAATTATTAATAATCATTCGCTGTGGGGGAAAACGGGACCCACTATTATTAATTTGTTAAATAGATGCGACAAATTATTTCGGATGACAGACCCCACCGATTCCCTAGTTTTTAGTCAGTTTCAACAAATTTTAGGAGATGTCAACAGGCAAACCCGTACCGCGACAATTGATGATGTTTTAAAGAAGAATCGGGAGGTTTATTATAAGGCTTGTGATGACCTTGCCTTTCAATTAAATATTCCTAATTTGCGCCGCGTTGGCGATGCAGCGTATTTGTTTGCTAATTTAGGCAACACATACGTCCTCGCACCATCCGGGGCAGCCGATACTTGTGTAAGCGATCGCCTGTGGATGTCAATAAATTGCGCGTAATGAAGAAAGAAGTTCGCAAGAAGAGGGAAGGAGGATGAAAAATACCTACCCTGTTTCTTGTTTCTTCTCAACCAACTTCGGTCTGTCCTCTTCCAACTTCGGTCATTATTATGTCTGATGCGCCAAATACCTCCCCCGCGTTTATGCAAACGATGGGGATACTGGGAGTCGTTGATTTAACAACTCAAGTTTGCACCCCTTCAACCCCTGGCACCACTCCCGCGATCGCCTACAGCACCAGCGACACTTACAGTCAGGGTAATGGGGCATTAGTTGAGATGATTGATTTACAGCTAACAGGGACGATTGTAGCCACCACTGTAATGATGTTTTATCAGCTACTAGATGAAACGTCACCCAAGTGGAGAAAGGCGGCAATGAGAGCGATCGCAGCGGCTAATTATGATGCAGCGGTTGAGTTGCCAAGTTATAAAATGTCGTTGAAAGATATTTTGTTTCCCGTGCCTCAAAATGGCGATTTATCAACTTTTCAAGGACTGCGGATAAATTCGGCATTGCGACCGATTCAGTGGGGGTTTGCGATCACTGTTGCGATCGCAAACCCGATTCATGTCACTTTGTATGGCGGAGAATATTAACCTGGCTGGATAGATTGCAAACTAGCAACTAGAGCGTCTGCCGCTTTTTGTCCTTCTGCGAAATCTAGGATTTGGGTTTTATCGGTAGCATCATCTGATTTCAGTAGTTCGTTCTCTGTCTTGAGAGTGGTGTTTTCTGTCCGGAGGTTGTTAATTAAAGCGTCCTTGTCCGCGATCACTTTGGCTAAATATTTAATATTTTCTTTTAAGGTCATAAAGTTTTCCTGAGCGAGATTACCGTAAACCAATACTGCATTGTAGAGGTATTTCCCCCAATTATCTGTTGCGCTCCAATCCCCTTTGGCTATTTCTTGTTTGTTTTCAACCTTCTGTCATCTTCCCTCTTCCTTCATTATTATGGTTTTTCGACCGCCTAAATGTAACTGTCCAGATGCTATAAATCGAGTCGGTGCAATACCCGGAGCATCTGCATTATCCGATCAATACGCAAGTGACTGGAGTAGTGGATTTACTGGGATAAAATCAGTAAGTGGATACTGTATCCATGAAATGGCGGTATTAAGAGCTAGGAAAGAAATAGATTTGGCGTTTCCGGATGGGTTGCCCACAGATTTACCGGTACCACCGCTAATTAACCCGGCAGTTGATAGAGTTATAGCAAAGCTCCAAAATCCGTCATCTTTGGGTGACGATTTTTCGTGAACGCTCGTAAGACGGAAGAAGGTTGAAAAAAGAAATAAGATTAGGAATAGTTCGATACGTAGAAATTGAGAAAAATCTCATCCTTCTTTAACCTGACTCCGAACTCCTTCCTTCTTCGTGAATCAAGACAATCCTAACTCACATATAATCCCAGGCAGACCGAGGTATAACCCCAGCGCCCAAAGTGGTGACTTGGGGGATGCTTGGTTGAATCAAGCTTATCCGGGGTTTATTGACCCTACCCAAGTCCCTATGTCGCCGGGGGATACAGAACGCCCTATGCAGCCACCACCGCAGATGCAACAAAACAACCCTCCACTACCGCAGATGCCACAGATAGAATTATTGCAAGCTTTGCAGAATGCTCTTGCACTTAAAAGCCAGATGCAACAAAATGGGCAAGGCTCGTATACTCAAAATCCAAACACAGAAGTGCGACTTCCCCAGCAGCAATCCTATCAATCAGCTTCACCCGCTCTCCAAGCTGCAAATACGCAAATCCAACCAATCGTAATTCCGATGGTGTTTGATTTTACTTTTAACTTTAAAATCAATCTAGATGTTCAACAACAAGGGTAAGTTACCCACCACTAATTATGAATTTTAATTTGTTTGGGAACCAAAACAATAAAACGACGTTTGGAGAACAGTACGTGATTCCAAGCATTGGATTTGACGACTTAAGAAGGGATTCGGCTTATAGCGTTCCGCTAGATTTTGCAAAAGACAATAATCAAGCCAATATAGATTCTAATAAAGAATCTGCGGACAATTCCTTTGGCTTGTCTGAGAGAGCGATAGAGAAAATACAATCAGTTGCCCAACAAGCCCAAGTTGGGAACTACTTAAAAGACGCTCAGTTAGAATCTCAGAGATCGGGCAGCAATAACACAAACACTGCAATTGCTGCTTTGTTGAGTCAACCAGCGACTTTTCGTTACTGGTCGTAAACTACTACATTATTAGCGCTCTTATTGAGGGTGGCAGGGTGGTTAAAAGACATGTCTTTATTTGGATCTGTATTAGGCGTTGGCGCACAGCTTTTATTGGGAGGGTTGTTTGGTGGTTCGCAAAAACAAAGGCAAAAAGAGGAATTGAAGAGAGCCAAAGATTTGGCTTTATACAAGCAGCAACTTGAAAAAGATTCTGGAGCCTATGCATTGACATTAAGGGAGCAAGAGTCGCAAGCAAACTACGGCAGGGATATTGGTAGAGAAAATGTTTTAGCGTCTTTGGGAGAAACAAGGGCGGGATCTGATTTCGGACGAAATACAAAGTTAGCTGACCAACAGTTTCAATCGCAGTTTAAATTAGGTGACCAACAAATTCAAGGGCAATTCGGATTAGAAGATCGCCGCCAAAATGCTACAACTGGAAGGTTGAATTCTCAATTAAGCTCCCAGCAGTTGATGCAGCAGCGCGGATTTGACCAACAAAATTTATACAGAGCGCAATCGGCAGCACTAGCATCAAGGGGGTTAAGGTGAAAGAAGATGGATTAGTTGAAGCTAAGTTTATTATGGAAATTAACCAGGAATGCGATCGCGTCTGGGGTCATTTAAAGGACAATAACCTCAGTATTTATATTGATAAAGTGTTGCGATCGCATCAAGAGAAGGGTTTAAGCGCTGCGGTAATTGTTGTTTTGGGTATCTCCCCAGCCAGGGTAGATGAAATCACAAAGATGCTACGAGAGAAAAAATTCGTCATGCCGACAGAAATCAGAATTGGCTTTTTGGATGGCAGCGACTTGAAAGCGGTATTTGGCAAGAAAGCGGAACCAATACCATACTCTGCACTCAATGTCAAAGAATCGATAATTGCTCAACAGTTAAAGGCAGATTCGCGCGCCAGTTTGGAATCTTGACGAAATCAAACGGATATCAGAGCGCGTAGTCGATGCTCAATTGCCTCCGCACTACAAAGGACTGGAAAGTAGTGATTCAGCTTGAGTGTTTTTTACCAACGCGATCGCATTCGCACTGCTACGAGCTGATTGATAAATAAAATTAGGGGTGGGAGATGGAAGACGTGCGATCGCATCCCCTTTCGATAATCCAGTTACATTAACAGCGACATATGTATCAGTAGCGTAATATACCAAAAACAATTTAGTGCTTTTGCTGCCGTTTTCTAGGCTGAGAATCTTACTCATTTTATTTTTTGAAATTGATGTCTTGATTTAATGAGAGATAAATACTGTCCCTTAGATTTAGCCTTTAAGAAAGCTTGATAAAGGTCATTATCTACGCCAAAATACCAATAAACGCCCCCATCTAAAAATTCAACTTGACAAATTTCTTCTGTTTTTTCGTAACCAATACTTTTAATGGTTGAGGAATTAACTGCTTGGGTTTCCATCGTTTTGCAAAAGTTTGCGGAGTTCTTCGATTTCTTCACCTTGAGAGCGATCACGTCAAGGATTTAAGTGCCTTAATGCGCTCATGGGTGTAGGTGTCGGTGTCTCCACCTGTTGCGCGTTTGGTGAATGCGTGAGTGCGTTTAGTTGCCATACAAACTCTTCCTGCCTCGCTCGTAGCCTCTATTGTAGTCTGCGGATGCGCTTAATCGTGGGGGGCGATTCTTGAGCGCGTCTCTGTATCCCTGTTGGTAATTCATGCGATCGCACTATCAACTTTTCTGACCAAACAAACTTGACAACCCGCTTGATACTCCACTGGCTACGCTCCCAAATAAACTTGCTAATTGATTAGGCTGTTCTTGATTATCTGATTGATTCACCGGCACCGGCTTATAGATAATATTAGAAGTATTGCCCTGATTTTGCTTAATAATCATTTGGGCATAACGAGCAAGATTGCTGCCATCTGGTGCGTATTTATTGCCAGCGAAAGCCGTCTTTGCTACATCTTCATACCCTTCCCCTGGTTGTGCAAGGGAAGCTTCCCATCTATATTGTTGCCCTCCAATTACCGTATTCTCTGGGCTGTACGCTGGTGCTTTCTGTTGATTGAGGGGTACGGGAACCCTAGCGTTAGTGTCAAATTCGTTACCAACAAAAGTTGAGCTGTGTGACAATGCAGCCAAAGGATCGCCGCTGCCAATAGAGGATGCGATCACTTTCAATCTATCTATAGGTGAAGCAGTTTTTGAGTTGAAATCGTAACGGTCTTTAATTACATAAGTGTTCCCCTCCCGACTTATCCCTCCTTCCCCAGTACGCCCTACAGTTTGCCGGAACTGGGTATTATCCTCATTTGCGGGGTAATCAGCGTAATTTAAGTTACCACCTTGTTGTGTGGCGATCGCCGCCATTCTTTGGAATTGTGGAATATCATCGGGGTTTATTTGGTTCTCGGTGAGGTTGCTATTTTCACCAGATAAATATTTCAAATAGGCGGTTTCTCTAGTTCCCATTTTTTCCTTTTAGGTGTGCGATCGCGCTTCAATAATTCCCCTTAGTTAATGGTAAGTGCGATCGCATACCACTCACGCATAATTCAAATGCATCGCCCAAGTCGTCGTGAGAAGTAGAACCAAACTCAGTAATTTGTTGAATTAACCTCCCCAATGGTTTGCGACCATCAGCCATAGTGCGCCCGTACATGTTAAATTTTATTAGGTGGTTATGAAAAAGCCCGGTGTGTCGCCGCAACCGCTCCAATTTTCCCCCTCTACCTGATGCTGGCACCGGCTTGACATGCCAATCGAGAATGTGATTTCGTTTGATTATGTGATCTTCGTAGTCGCCTTGGAGGGACAACCCGTAGGCACTAGAATCAAACCACAATTCTAAACCCAGGACTGGGGATAAGTCCCAATCCTCAGATGCCGGGTTATACCGCCTAGTTTGGGGTAGTAGATGTTTCCACGAATCCCAAACTTCAATCATCGCATCTAGTTTTGGGGTGTTACCCATAATGCGATCTTCCCAAGCGTCTATTATCCAATAGGAAAAAACCTCACCCTCAATTAATACCCCTCCTAATACGAATGCGGTGTAGTCGTTCGATTCTTTTAAACCAGCTGACAAATCGACACCTAGAACCAAATGAGAGAACTGTGTTGGGAGGATGCCGCGCACAATTAAATCGGGGGAAAGTGATTGCTCTTTAACTCTGACAATTTTATTTTGACGTTGAAATGCGAATGCTATGGGAGTTGTTTCCCGCTCCTCTTGTAGTCGTCGCAAGGGGATGCCTGGGGCTTTATCGTCCTCTGGTTCCCAAAAGCTGTATTCAGTACCGTCTGGGTGTTCTAGTAGTGCTGACTGCTCAATTACGTTCCACCCCTTTTCTTTGAGGAAAGTAGTACAATATATGTCATCTGCCGTCATGCGAGTACCTAAACATACAGCGCGGCTGCCATCGTAGCGGGTAAACTGGATGACGTTTTCCCAGTTTGAAACCATTGCCCCGCGTACCGATTGAGCGCGAATAGCTTCGGGGGACTTTATCAAATCATCCAACAAAACTAGGTGACAACGCCTACTATTTATAGCGCCAGTAAGCCCAGCGCATACGTAGGAATATTGTTCTTCAGTCGTTGCTAACCCTGCCCACTCCAAATCAATCATCCATTCCTTTTCCCCCCATTTCTTCTTTGAGGGGCGCACCCAAGGAAAGATTTCTTGATATCTGGAACTTTCCATAATTGATTGGATTTGGCGACTACGGGGCATCGCTGTATCAATGTTGTAGGATACTCCCAAACATTTAAGGGCAAGTCGCCGCCAAGGTGAGGTGTGCATCCCGAATTGATAGCTTACCCACTGCGCTAAATAAGTTGAGTTGTGGGTAACAATATAATCGTTTGTGACGTATAACCCGCTTGGATGTGCAACGGTAATGCATTGCATTTCAACATCACCCACATACTCAATTTTGGCGATCGCAACATCATAGGCGTTATCTACCCCAAAAAAAGGGATTAGGTATCTACGCCCTACAAAGTCAAATAAATTACTTAATGGTAATACTTTAATACGGTTATCTTTTGAATCTAAAACTTGCCATAAATGGTCTAGCGAACATTGTGCGATCGCGCCATTATCAAAGGTAACTTGGTAATTAGGCTTAATGCCTTGGGGTGTTATTTTTATAATTTGGGTAAGTGTCCCATCGCCTGCAAATATCTCATCACCTACCCTTAAGTCGCCCATATAGCAATAACCATTGGGCTTTAAAACTAGTTCAGTTAAAGGCTGTGCTTTGGCACTTTCTCGTGGTGCTAATATCAGCGTATCTTTACCCGCTATATCCCAGAGATAACGAGATTCTTCCCCAGTATTTAGAGCAGATTCCCACACTCGCATGTGGGTAAAAGTTTTATGGTTATTTATTAATAAGCGATATTGTTCAAAGGAATTCCAAGCAAGGTTCTGGGTATTGGATGAGGATGCGATCGCACTGTTCCAAGTTTCCCAATTTCGCCAGTCTTGGTTGATTTGCTGCGATCGCACTGCGTTACGAATTTTAGCAGCGAGTTTAGGACTAACAATACCGGGTAAGGGAGCAATGTTTTTATAGGGGTTGGCGAAATTCAACTGCCCTCCTCTGTTGCTTCCATCACCACATACCCCGCAGAATTTAGCTTCTGGGCGGCTGTATTGATATTTATATAATACGGCAAGCCTGTTGCATTTTCGATGCCTTGTGTCGCCCTCATGAGGATTTGTGACCAATAATTCATCTCATGAGGACTATGGTTACTTTTTAACATAGCCATGCGATCGCTTGGATTTGATTGCAAAATATTCTGCATATCCGCTGCCTTAACTTGGAAAACTGCGATCGCATAATCCCTAACTAACCGATGTGCATTGTAGTTAGCGATCGCAATATTAGAAAATTCCTCGCTTAGTTTATCAGAAGTTTTTTCAATAATTTTGGCTTGGGTTGTCACCGCCAAATCTCCGCCAAAGGTTCGCCGCTGCTCAACCCAGTCTTCTTGCGATGCCCATCGTTCAAGGGTACGCTCTGCCAAACCGCTGTCCGCCGCAAGCGCTTTTATGCTAATATTATCGTCCGCTTCAATGTACCGTCTAGCTGCTTGCGATCGCGACCAAGGCTGCTTCCATCTTCTCCAAAAGTTAGTCAAGGTAATTCGATGTAATTGGATTTTTCTATTTTTAGTCAATCGTGGAAGCGATCGCAACTATTCCAGAAAAAGGTAGTAGTGCGATCGCAACTAAAATCCCAGGTCTTCCAGTGGGGTATTGTTGATGTTACCAACCTTGATTGATGCGATCGTATCAACATGGGTGTCGGGGTGCAGCTTGGCATTATTTTCGTAGGGCTGGATTCTGTCGAGTTCCCAATATTCGATTTTTGATAATTAATGTGAAAGGGTTGGTGAAAAATCACTGTCTTGCGAAGTCCATTAATGACGTGGGCTGGACTCTGTTTCGCCAATAGACCTATCCGCAAATTACCAAAGGTATACTAGCACTATGTTTGAGCTATGATTTTGTTCATGCGATCGCTTTTGACAAGTTGACGAGAGAATAAGGGTTTCAAGAGGAACAAGAACATTTTT
>JAHHIJ010000065.1 GCA_019358985.1 Tolypothrix brevis GSE-NOS-MK-07-07A
GTACAGACGTTCCGGCAATCTCGTACAGACGTTCCGGCAATCTCGTACAGACGTTCCGGCGGAACGTCTCTACTACTATCTAATAACCAGTACAGACGTTCCGGCAATCTCGTACAGACGTTCCGGCAATCTCGTACAGACGTTCCGGCAATCTCGTACAGACGTTCCGGCGGAACGTCTCTACTACTATCTAATAACCAGTACAGACGTTCCGGCAATCTCGTACAGACGTTCCGGCGGAACGTCTCTACTACTATCCAATAACCACTAACCATTTACATGAGTATTATTACATTACAATCAATCAGTAAAGACTTTGGCATCAAAGAAATTTTAAAAGATGCCAGCTTTAGTCTCGATGCTACTGATAAAGTAGGCTTAATTGGCACTAACGGTTCTGGCAAATCAACATTATTAAAAATGATTGCCGGACTAGAACCCCTTGATAGTGGTCAAATTTTAGTTAATAATTCTAAAATTATCTATCTTCCCCAGCAACCAGACTTAGACGACAATCGCACAGTTTTAGAGCAAGTTTTTGCGGACAGCGGTGACCAAATGGCTTTAGTGCGTGAGTATGAAGAACTTTCTGATAAATTAGCTCACAATAGCGAAGATAATCAATTAATGTCTCGCTTGTCTGTAGTCATGCAAAAGATGGAAACGACTGGTGCTTGGGAGTTAGAAACTAACGCCAAAATCATCCTGACAAAGTTAGGAATTTCCGACTTTAACGCGATTATCGGCACATTATCTGGAGGCTATCGCAAGCGAATTGCTTTAGCAACAGCTTTGCTATCAGAACCGGATGTTTTACTCATGGATGAGCCGACAAACCATCTGGATGCTCTTTCTGTGGAATGGTTGCAAACGTACCTGCATCGTTTTCGTGGCGCACTTTTATTAATAACTCACGATCGCTACTTTTTAGATCGCGTTACCAATCGTATCATTGAAATTGACCGAGGCGACATTTACACATACGCAGGTAACTACTCATATTATCTAGAAAAGAAGGCTTTAGCTGAAGAATCTGCTGTTAGCAGTCAACGCAAACATCAAGGTGTATTGCGACGCGAATTAGAATGGTTAAAAAAAGGACCCAAGGCAAGAAGTACGAAGCAAAAAGCGAGAATTGATCGCGCTCATGCGATGCAAGAAACTGAGTTTAAACAAGTTCAGGGTAAAGTTGATATATCTACAGTCGGTCGTCGCATTGGCAAAAAAGTTATTGAACTAAATAATATATCCAAAGCATACAATGGACGCACTTTAATTAAAGATTTTACCTACGAATTTAGTCCAGAAGATCGCATCGGCATTATTGGTGCTAACGGTGCTGGTAAATCCACTTTAATGGATATGATCACCAAACGCATTGAGCCAGATTCTGGATATGTAGAAATTGGTTCTACAATTCACATCGGCTATTTTGACCAACATTCGGAAGAGTTACTCACAGCCTTAGACGAAAATCAACGCGTAATTGACTATATCAAAGAAGAAGGAGAATTTGTCAAAATTTCTGATGGAACTCAAATTACAGCTTCGCAAATGTTGGAGCGGTTTTTGTTTCCTGGAAACCAGCAATATTCACCAATTCATAAACTTTCTGGTGGTGAAAAAAGGCGTTTATTTTTATTACGCGTTCTCATGAGCGCACCTAACGTCTTGATTCTTGATGAACCGACAAACGATTTAGATGTGCAAACATTGGCTGTGCTAGAAGAATATTTAGAAGATTTTTCTGGCTGTGTAATTGTAGTTTCTCACGATCGCTACTTTTTAGACAGAACAATTGACAAAGTTTTTGCCTTGGAAGATGGCGGTAATTTCCGTGAATATCCCGGTAACTACTCAATTTATATCGACTACAAAAAAGCCGAAGAAGCAGCACTACAAGAAATCGCTCCCGCTAAAGAAAAGCCAAAAACTGTAGATGCTGAACCGAAAAATACAGAAAATAAAAAGCGTCGTCTATCAAGTTGGCAAAAACGAGAATTTGAGCAATTGGAAGTAAAAATTGCTCAGTTAGAAGATGAGAAAGCAGAAGTAGAAAAAGCACTGACAAATGTCCCACCAGGGAATTATACTCAAGTGCAGAAATTGTATGATCAAGTAGAAACGCTCAAGCAAGCGATCGATGTAGCGACTGAACGTTGGATGGAATTAGCAGAGATGGATTGAGAGAATTATAGCGGTTATCAGTTGGGTGCAATACATCAAAGAATTAAGGAACCGCAGATGTAGACGCGAAGCGGCTTGCCGAAGGCTACGCAGATGGACGCAGATAAATCTGTACTTGATTCAAACGAGAAGCGCTATAAATTCCACCGACGAGGATGTTTGCGGATATCGGCTAATAATTCTTCTCGTGTCAGATTTATGGCTAAAGTCGAATTTAATAAGCAAAAGCAGCTTTGACTTATTCAAAATGCCATTTGACTTACTCATTTCGGTGTTTTCCGCAAGCAAAATAAGCTTTGACTTATTCAAAATGCCATTTGACTTACTCATTTCGGTGTTTTCCGCAAGCAAAATAAGCTTTGACTTTCTCAAACCCCAGTTTGCTTACTAATTTAAGTAATTCACGCAGTCATCACAACGATCGCTAATGCGATCGCTATGAGCAAAAAATTAATATCAAGACGGAGATGATATCATCCAATTATCCAATAACTCCTAACAGACGCGATTAATCGCGTCTCTACAAGTTACGCGATTAATCGCGTCTCTACTATCCAATAACAACTAACAACTAATTTTCTACGGCTCATACCGTACTATCACCTGACGCGATAATATAGAATTTGCACAATTAACATTACCCGTCAAACTTTTACAAGCATCTGCAACCTCAGAAAGACCGATGGTAATGCGAACACGCAAACCGTAATCAGTTGGGTAAACCTCATACAAAAACGGTTTCTGAGTTTCCGCAGTTAACGCAGCTGCTAAAACTGGAGTTGTACAAATTATCGCTTTTTTGTTTGGTGGAATATAAAAATCGATAAAAAAATCGCGATCGCTTATTTCATTTGTCCAACCACTACTTACCGGATATGTAGTCCATGATAAACATTTAAAGTCAAGTCCTTTTTCATACTCAAAACCCCTTTGTACCGCAATTTTCTGAATCAAACGAGGATTATCTACTTGTTTTTCTTCTAATTGTTTCAGCAACTTATCAACATTTATAATTCTCGTTCTGAAAACATCAGCCAATAAGCAGGTAAATAAACCTAAAGAAATCGCCGACAATGTTATTATTTTTAACCCACGACGTTTAATTTTGTCTGAGATAAATATTTCTTTCATAATTAGTCGATGATGACTCTAAATATTAAACAACTAATACTTGCATTTTTCCGGAAAAGATGAAAAAATAATATTTAAGATTATTAGATAACAATCTTAAATAAGAGCGTAAAACACTCTCTTTCTCTGTTTATAGGTGATATCTTTATGCAGTTAGAAACACAAAAACCCCATTACACACCTGAAGAATATTTAGAACTGGAAGAAAAGGCAGAATATAAAAGCGAATACCGTGATGGAGAAATTGTACCAATGACAGGTGGCACTACAAATCATAATCAAATTGCAGGGAACTTTTATGCAAACCTAAAATTTTCCCTAAAAGGGCAAAATTATCGAGTTTATATTGGTGATGTGCGTTTATGGATACCGAAGTATAGACAACATACTTATCCAGATGTGATGCTAATTCAAGGACAACCTGTTTATACGGGAACAAGTACAACAACTGTAATGAATCCCTTACTAATTGCGGAAGTTTTATCTAAATCAACTCAAAATTATGACCAGGGTAATAAATTTCTTTACTATCGTTCTATCCCTGAATTTAAGGAATATATTTTAATCGATCAATATCAATATCATGTGATGCATTATCTAAAAATTGATGATGGTAAATGGATTTTTGATGAAATTGAAGGTGAATTTGCAATTTTATCATTTGAAACAATTGATTTTCAAATAGTATTGACCGAGCTTTACGAGCAAGTAAATTTTGCGGAAAGTGACGAAGATTAATATTTGTTAAATTATTCCTGGTTATATGTAAAATTTCATATCAGTAATGAAGATAATCTAATTTTGACAAATCTAACGCAAGGCTGATGTAAACAATTTGCGGAAATGCTAATTTAACTGGGGTATCTATTATCTAACCGTTGTTTTGTCAGACAAAGATGAGTAGGTTAGTTGTTTTAAGCTTAGGACAGGGTAACTTAGAGGATGGCTTTCCAGCGGTAACTGTCCAGCTTGGGGAACAAAACAACCCCTACGGAATGAAGTTTACTGCTAGTTTGCCAGCTGCACCAGAAATTAGTATAATATACAGCAATTGGCGATCGCTTTATTTACTTTTTCATAAACGTCTCGGTTTGCGTCTGAATGCCGAAGCTGAAGTTGACGACGATTTTGAAATTGAATCCGATTATGTAACTAATATTTCTGAAGTTGATCTTCACGATTTATGCGAACAGTTAGACAATAGCATCAATACATGGCTTAATTCCACGCAGTTTCACAAAATTGACCAACAATTACGCACGCAATTAGAACCATCCGCAGAAATTCGCTTCATTATTGAAACCAATGATAATCAATTGCGGCATCTTCCTTGGCATTTGTGGAACTTTTTTACAGATTATCCTTGTGCGGAAGTTGCCTTAAGTGCAGCCGAATATCAACAACCGAATATAATTACTGCTAATATAAGTCAAGAAAAAGTGAAGATTTTGGCTATTTTTGGTGATAGTCAAGGAATTAAAATTAGTCAAGATCGAACTTTTTTAGAAGAATTATCGCATCAAGCAGAGATTGAATTTTTAGTAGAACCATCGTTAAACGATTTAAACGATCGCTTTTGGAAACAAAATTGGGATATTCTCTTTTTTGCCGGTCATAGCTGCACTAAAGAAAAAGGATGGTTGCAACTTAATCACACAGATAGTTTAACTTTAAATCAATTAAAGTATGCTCTGTCTCAAGCGATCGCACGCGGTTTAAAGTTAGCAATTTTTAACTCCTGCGATGGTTTGGGTTTAGCGCAGCAATTACAGAGTTTGCAGATTCCCCAAGTAATTGTCATGCGAGAACCAGTTCCCGATGTGGTAGCACAAAATTTTTTAAAGTATTTTCTCGCGGAATTTTCCAGGGGACAATCTTTATATGCAGCAGTGCGTTATGCAAGAGAAAGATTGCAAGGATTAGAAAAAGAATATCCCTGCGCTACTTGGCTACCTGTAATTTGTCAAAACCCTGCCGTAGCCCCGATGATTTGGTCACAATCGGCGAAAACGGTTATTTCTACCCAAAGCGACAAAATTCGATTTCAGCATAGCTTGTCAACGCTTTTGATTGCAAGTATACTTGTGGGAACCTTAGTTATGGGAGTACGCTATTTAGGGGTGCTGCAACCTTGGGAATTGCAATCTTATGACCATTTAATGCAGTTGCGATCGCCTGATGAAAAGCCAGATTCACGTTTATTAATCGTCACAATTGATGAAGCAGATATTCAATATCAAATACAGCAAAAAATGAATCTGCGTTGGTCGCTATCAGATCAAGCATTCAATCAACTTTTGCAAAAATTAGACTCATATCAACCCAAAGCTATTGGTATAGATATATATCATGATTTCCCTTTTGACCGCAAATATCCTGATTTAATCAATCGCTTAAAAAAGGACGATCGCCTGTTTGCAGTCTGTAAAGTTGCTGCTCCCATTGATAAAGTAAAGGATGGCGTTCCTCCACCACCTCATGTCCCAATACAACGCCAGAGTTTTAGTGATTTTGTCGCCGATGAAGGTGATATTGCTCGTCGTCAACTTTTACACTTAACTCCCCCAGCGAAATCGACCTGTGTGGCAGAACATTCTTTTAACTTTCAGCTAGCGCAACATTATTTGAACGCACAAGGTATTAGATGGAAAATCAATTCAAACAAAAATTTACAGATTGGCGATGTAGAATTTAAGGAATTAAAATCCCGTACTAGCGGTTATCAAAAATTTGATGCATCCGGTTATCAAATATTGCTGAATTATCGTTCTTTACTTTCTCCACAAAAGATTGCTCGGCAAGTAGCTTTAAAAGATATTTTAAGCGACCAAATTAAGCCTGAGTTAATCGAATCACTGAAGAATCGCATCGTTTTAATTGGGGTTACAGCTTCAAGTAGTTCTGATTATTGGAAAACCCCCTACAGCAGCAACGCAGCAGACAATGATAAGCAAATTCCGGGGGTATTTGTCCAAGCACAGATGATTAGCCAAATTCTCAGTGCAGTGCTTGACAAAAGACCTTTATTGTGGTGGTGGTCTGGATGGATGGAAGCGCTTTGGGTATGGGGATGGTCATTGTTAGGAGGAATCATTAGTTGGAGGATTCAACAACCATTTTATTTAGGATTAGCGATCGCTATAGGGTTAATCGCAATTTTTAGCATCTGTTTTAGTATATTTACATTAGCAGGGTGGATACCACTTATTCCATCAGCATTGGCGTTAATTATTAGTGCAGTTGTCCTGAAAATATTACCGCGTTCCCGTATAAACAAAAAACATTTAACTTCGTGATTATGAGTAAAAATAAATTAAATGTAAGACCTCTCTCCAAACCTCTCTCCTACAAGGAGAGAGGCTTTAACTCCCCCTTCCCTCATTGGAAGGTTAGGTCTGTTTTATGTTACTTAAAACTGACTTTTATTACTTTACTATTTTTGAGTTTGGCAACATCACAAGTTCAAGCACAATCATTCACTATCAAACAAAATAAACCCGCCGATCAGCAATTTCCCGATGATGGTGATCCTACAGGTAGGCGTCGAGGAGGAACAAGCCGGCGTGGTGATTGTCCTATCTTAAAAATGCCATTGACAGCTTTAGTTCCTGGTGAGGAAACTAACAATAAATCCTTCTTGGGAACAACTATCAGCGAGTATCCTAGCTTTTGGGTTTATATTCCAGAGTTACCCAGCGATATCCGTTCTGGAGAGTTTGTCTTGCAGGATCAAAAAGGTAACGATATTTGGCGTACACCAATTACCTTAACAGGAAAAGCGGGAGCAATTAGTGTCAAACTGCCGCGAAATTCTCAATACGCTCTCAAGCCAAACTTGAAATATCATTGGTATTTCAACATTTATTGTAATCCAACTCAAAAGAATTCTGTGTATTTTGTTGATGCGTGGGTGCGACGAGTGACACTAACCCCCCAACTGCAACAACAGTTAAATAAAGCCAAATCACGGGAGTACAAAGTTTATATCGCTAATAATATTTGGTATGATGCGGTTAGTAATTTAGGAGAATTACGGCGTAATAATCCAGGCGTTAATGTCTTTCTTGAAGATTGGGCTAAGTTGTTAAAATCGGTTAATTTGCCAGAACTTGCACCAGCGCCAATTGTGCAAATTTACACCCCGAATAAATAGATTGGGGAATCACATATATTGTAAAGACGTTACGGTAAAACGTCTCTACTATTATTAGACATCTCCAGAAAACAATGTGGAGCTTAATGCAATCATGCATATCGCACTTCCCCAACTACAATAAATGCGTAGCCCCCACTTAACTTACGCAACTTGCAACGGTTTTTTAGGAAGCATTCTCGGTTCTGGTAGTGGTTTGTTTTCTTCTTTCAACATTTCTACAAAAGTCTCAATTACTTCCTGACCATTTTTTGCTGCTTCTTCATAAGTCCTACCATGCGTATGAAATTGTTGCCAGGGGAACTCAGGTAAGTGTACTAAAAAAAGTCTATCTTCCTCCGACCATTGAATTACCATGCTGTAGTGATAGTTCATTCTTCTGGCTCCTGTTTTGCATTGTTAGTATTTTAGATGTTATATCCTTGCATGAGTGGTTGTGGCGGTAAGCAAAACTCTGTTTTAGGCGATAACTTCGTTAAGCTGCGCTAAGGCACTCTCTCCCATAAACCTAACAAAAGCGTTCACGAAGTGACTCCGAAGGAGTATCGCACTTTCTCCCATCAACGCTAATAAATGCGATCGCATATCCCATCAAACCCAGACATCGCAATCACTGTAATTTTCACGATCGCGTAAAAATCTCTCAATCACGCACAAATGTATTATTGTCCTAGTTTATAATTAATTAGCGTAAATAAATCACTCGTAAAGCTTTATGTTGCAATCGATTGAAGGAATTTATAAAGATGGTAAGGTTGAATTTATCGAACTACCATCAGATGTATTAGAAGGTCGGGTCATTGTAACTTTTTTAGAGTCAAGAAATTCTTTGCAGCACTCACAAATAATGACATTTGGGATGTTTTCAGGGAAAAATCAATCGACGGAAGAGGATTTTGGTATGGCTGAATTTTATGGAGATAAGGAAGATTACTTAGACTGGTCAAAATAATCCATGAAATATGTTGTCGATACCCATGCTCTTATCTGGTTTTTAGAAGGAAACCCACGTTTGGGTGCAAATGCCAAAACCATTCTTTCTCATCCTGATTCTAGATTAGTTATCCCTGCGACGACCTTAGCTGAAGCTGTTTGGATTGTTGAAAAAGGGAAAACATCTATTTCTTCTGCTCAAGATTTGCTCGCAGCAGTCGAAGCAGATTCTCGTGTGATAATTTATCCTTTGGATCGAGATGTGATTGAAATAACTATCAATTTATCCGCAATCAATGAAATGCACGATCGCCAAATTGTCGCAACTGTAATATTTTTAGCGAACAAAGGTGAGGCAGTACAGTTATTGTCCTGTGACAAAAATATAGTTGAGTCTGGTTTGGTTCGGATCGCTTGGTAATAAATCTAAAGTTCAAATTTATGCGATTCATCCGGATCGTGATCGCACTCTCCCTACATCACAAATGCGTTCACGAAGTGACTCCTTCGGAGTATCGCACTCTACCCAACACCACAAATGCGTTCACGAAGTGACTCCTTCGGAGTATCGCACTAATCCCAAAACCTAATAAATACGATCGCACTTTCCCTACATCACAAATGCGTTCACGAAGTGACTCCGAAGGAGTATCGCATAAATCCCAAAACCTAATAAATACGATCGCAGTTCCCCTACATGACAAATGCGTTCACGAAGTGACTCCGAAGGAGTATCGCATTCCCAACCAAACCAACCAAAACGCGAACTGACACGGAGCGCGCAAGCTATCGCATTACATCTCGCAAGCTTCCCTTTTGGATATACTCAAATTAGAAATAACTAAGCAAAAACAATTGAATGCATGACAAATCGTGAAGAATTGATCCAGGAACTCGAACAAGCTCCTGATGATATAGTCCAGTCAGTGCTGGATTTTTTTCATAGAGTAAAAGCAACACGCAAAACCCATCCCCTCGCAAAATTTGCAGGGATTTTAAGTGATGTCGAAGCCCAAGAATTAAAACGAGCGATCGCAGTCGAATGTCGGCAGGTGGATGTGAATGAGTGGTGAGATTGCTCTGGATACCTCTGTAGCGGTGCGTTTTTTGAATGGGGACACGGCGATCGTTTCACGGGTGCTAGCATTTCCAGAGGTGGTTCTACCTACCGTAGTAGTGGGTGAGTTACTTTTTGGCGCGGAAAACTCTACTCGTCCATTACAAAATTTACCTCGTTATCTTGAGTTTATTGAGGCTTGTGTAGTTCTACCATTAAGTCGAGAAACGGCAGCAGTATATGCTCAAACTCGACTGGCTTTGAAAAAGAAGGGGCGACCAATTCCAATGAATGATGTTTGGATTGCGGCACAATGTTTAGAGCAGGGTTGGATATTAGTGACAGATGATACAGACTTTGATTATGTTGATGGCTTGATCTTAGAGCGTTGGTAATCGCATTCTCCCAAAAACCACCAAAACACGAACGACTTACGTCGCGCAAGTTAGAATTTCGTTCAGCTTCGCTAACGCACAATTGCCACAACCCTACTAAATGCGATCGCACTCTCCCCTCAACTCAATAAATGCGATCGCACTCTCCCCTCAACTCAATAAATGCGATCGCACTTCCCTAACATCACAAATGCGATCGCACTCTCTCCCATCAACCCAATAAATGCGATCGCACTCTCCCCTCAACTCAATAAATGCGATCGCACTCTCCCCTCAACTCAATAAATGCGATCGCACTTCTACAACATCACAAATGTGATCGCACTTCCCTAACATCACAAATGCGATAGCCGTTCGCGTAGCGTGTCCGACAGGACAAGGCTAATCGCTACGCTTATCGCACTAATTCCAAAACCTAATAAACGCAATAGCTATTATTAACGTTTGCTCTGTACATTAGCAAATATGCTCACTTTATATTTAACAGTTTTATAATCAACATTATTGAAGTAGAGCATGAGCAAAATTTTGCTTTTTTGTCTCAAATAAATTCAAGATGTTGCCGCATTTCTTCGGGTTCTAATAATTCCCAAATCAATACTAAGCTACGTATAATTTCACCAACAGAACGGCTTCCCTGACTACAGAAAATAATGCCAGTGTGACTGACATCCTCATTGTGAAGTCTTAAAAAATCTGTATCTTGAGTAAAAATGACTCTTGACTGAGATAAGGAAAATGCTAATTGTTCTTCATCTGATGCGGAAATTGATCCCTGCTCTGGAGTAGTAGTTACATCTATACCACGACGACGCAAAGCTTCTGCAACAATATTAGTAACATTCTCATCAAGATGAAATCGAATTGTTTCCGACATCTCGATTTCCTATCTTTTGTTGAAGTTTAGAATATGTTTGTGTTTGCATTTGCTTTGCGAAGTCTTCGTCTTCCCTTATAGAAGCCCTAATTCCTTCTAAATTATCATGATAGTAAGCTAATGCTGCATACACATCTGCTAGAGTTATACTTGGGTGTTGTGACACTATTTCATCCGGCACCATTCCCAACCGCTCGTGCCAAATCACTATATCTTGTACAGTTATGCGATGTCCGGCAATACGCGGTTTACCACCACATACTCCATGTGTAAGTTCAATATGTTCCGAAATTACTGGAACCATAGGTTTTACAAAATAAAATTACATTAAGATTATTTGAATAATACTATTTTATAATCTTTTAAGTTTGCCTTTTGCAACAATGGTGAGAAAACAGAAGCAGGGTTAGGGAGAGATGCGATCGCAGATCAGTTTGGAATTACACTAAGGAAACGCGGACGACCAGCTAAGGATGAAGAGGAAAAGTATGAACCGATTTCTATCAGATTTCATCCTAAAATCATAGCCTGGGCAAAAGAAGAAGCAGAAAAACGAGGGGTAGGCTACCAAACGGTTATCAATGAAGCACTATTAGAGAAAATAGGCTAAAACAAACGCGATCGCACTTCCCCAACATCACAAATGCGTTCACGAAGTGACTCCGAAGGAGTATCGCACTTCTCCAACACCACAAATGCGTTCACGAAGTGACTCCGAAGGAGTATCGCACTTCTCCAACACCACAAATGCGTTCACGAAGTGACTCCGAAGGAGTATCGCACTTTCCCAATATCACAAATACGTAGCCGTAAGGCTTGTCGTTAGACATCGCACTTACCAAAGTGTTTTGACGTGTGGATAGTTGAGAATTTTTTGATCGCAGGTCATAAGTTCTATATTGCGGGGATGCTGAGGGCTGCGATCGCTCATTAAATCAATTTCATCAGTAGTTTGAGATGGCTGTGATGATGGCACTGTCAGGCTTTGAGCCAAAAGTTGGAGGATACGAATTCTTTCTGCTAAGTCGAGGCTGAGGAGTTGTTGCTCTAGTTCTTGACTGCTCATAGCTTTGCTCATGACTGTGTTACTTATTTTAGCGGAACTCTCCAATCCGTCCGATGACAGGTAGTGCCTAGCCGTCAGGCTTGTCGTCAGACATCGCACTTCCCTAACATCATAAATGCGATCGCACTTTCCCTACATCACAAAGGTGATCGCACTTCTACAACATCACCAATGCGTTCACGAAGTGACTCCGAAGGAGTATCGCACTTCCCCTACATTACAAATGCGATCACGAAGTGACTCCGAAGGAGTATCGCACTTCTACAACATCACAAATGCGTTCACGAAGTGACTCCGAAGGAGTATCGCACTTCCCCAACATCACAAATGCGATCACGAAGTGACTCCGAAGGAGTATCGCACTTCTACAACATTACAAATGCGAACGACTCACGTCGGGCAAACTTCGCACTTTCCCACAAACCCGAAACGCAATGATAATTTGTGCTTCAATCTTAAAGAAGTCCACAAGAATCTGAGGGAATGTTTAATTGTCTAGCAGCATCAATAAGTCTACGATCGAGTGAGAGAAGATTTTCTATGCTGTGGTTGCGAGCGATTGCTAAATGTAAAGCGTCTCCTGCTCTCAATCCGGTTTCCCATTGCTGGATAAATTCAGCTGCGAGAATAAAATCAGCAGTTGTCACCGTAAAAACTGTGTAAGATTGAGATGCATCTTCTTTAAATGAGTGTATTACTGCTTCCATTTGTTCTAGATTCAACTCATTCATACGAACGCGACGGGACACAAGACTGGTAAACTCGACGGTTGTCCAATCGCTAATTGCTAATTTATCAGTAGGTATATTAAGCAGGATTGTCTCAACTGATGTACTAGTTGCTTCTTGGATGTAGAAAGGTGCAAGAAAGCTTGTGTCTAGATAAATCAATATCTTGCCTCTTGGCGTAAACTTTGGATCATTTCTACATTACTGGTTAGTGTCTGAGATTGGGTCGCTCTTAGTTTTTGACGAGATGTTAAAGGTTGAGGAGTATGTGAGATTGATGACAACCGAGCGATGGGTTTACCATGACTAATAATCACTATTTCTTCCCCATTTTTAACTTGGTTAAGCAGTTGATTTATGGTAACGGATGTGTCTGTAATATCTACTTGTTGCATAATATCAGGCGATCGCGCTCACAGTCTATATATCTATTTTTCAATCCTATCTCAACTTGTCAATGAGCGCGATCGCATAAATCCCAAAACAACCAAAATGCGATCGCACCACCCTAACATCATAAATGCGATCGCACTTGTACAACATCACAAATGCGATCGCACTTCCCTAACATCATAAATGCGATCGCACTCTCTCACAAACCCAACAAACGCGATCGCAATCCCCAAAACCAAACGCGATCACACTCTTCAAAAACCAAAACGCGATCGCTGTATAACTTTAGATATGCTGAAACCAGAATCAACTAGCCGATAATATCTGAATGCAAAATATTTATTTCGCCTGATTACTATCAATATTTATTTCATCTTTCATCAATTCTGAAGCTAATTTAGTTGGAATTCGTAGGTTAAGAACAATTACTAATTGATTGTGTTCAATATTGATATTTGTAATATTAACTACACTATTTTCTGGTAACAAATCCATTCCCTGCGCCTTTACAGAAGACAAACTTTTATAACCAGCCTCCTCCAACCACTCAGAAATATTTCGCCAATTTTCCACCTTCCCATTACCCTTATCCACCAAACCCTTAACGTATTTATACACAGTTGCACAAAGGTCAGTTTCCACCCCCTTCGCATTTTTACCCAGCTTTTCCGCAATTTCCCCAGGGCTATGACCACAAAGCAAACCCCGTAAATGAAGCTTTTCTACTGGTGTCAAGCGCTTTCCCTTGGCAGACGCTAAGTCAGTATATAAAGTCTCTAAATCCCAGTGATTCGCTGCTTGGGTAAAATACTCATCAGTAGTTGCCATCAGTATTATCCTCACTAATTACTGATATAATTCTAACTAAAGTCCTGATATTTATCAGCATATAATTAGCTTTTTGCTGGTATATACTGGCATTAGCTAGATAAATACTACGGTATTTTAAGTATCCATACGGGTGTTGGTTAGGAAGAGATAGTCGGGAAGTTGATTGGTAGTCTATCAGCCTGTGCATCGGACGTGGATTGAGGTTTTGAACATATAGTTTTGTCGTTTACGCTTCGTTGTCTTGTAGCAATTGAGTTACAGTTGCTATGTTCATATTTCTTAAGAATTAGGGCATGTACAATCCGATAATTTCTACTCAATGGTAAGTTTATGAAGTATGAGATTGTAAAAGATTCAACTACATCAGCAAAAAAAGGTAATCCTGACGCTCTCGTTGAAGACCCGAAATGGACTTTAGAGGAAATAGCCCTTTCCCAAGATACGGTTCAACAAATTGAAGAGATGGTGGTCTATATTCAGAAGAGAGACAAGCTTTTGTACGATTGGCAGTTTAATCGCTTTTTAAAGGCGGGCAAGGGTTTAAGTGTCAATTTTTTTGGACTGCCTGGTACTGGCAAAAGCATTACCGCAGAGGCAATCGCCAAAAATCTAGGAATGTCGATCATTAGGGCAAACTATGGAGAACTTGAATCTTCTTTGTTTGGTGGTACATCTGAAAATTTAGCGAATGTATTTAAACTGGCGGAAGATACCAAAAGCTTGCTCTTCTTTGATGAAGCTGATGCTGTGCTTAGTAGAAGAATATCTAGCCTGTCTCAAGCTGCTGATCATGGTGTCAATTCTGCAAAAAGTACGCTTCTCACATTGCTAGATAAATTTAATGGAATCGTTGTTTTTGCAACAAATCTATTCGACAACTATGATGAAGCATTTCTCAGGAGAATCATCTTTAATGTAGAATTCCTACCTCCAGATCACACCATGAGAATTCAATTGTGGAAATTTCATTTAGCTGAATCTGTTCCAAGAAACGTAAGTTATGAAGCCCTTGCATCTATTAGTGATGGTTTGTGTGGAGGAGACATAAGGAATATCACTATTAAGTTAGGTTTAAGGCTTTTGACTGAAAAAATTAACACTATTGATGAGTCTGTGGTGAAAGAATTAATTGAAAACTATAAGGAGGTAAAAACAAGACAAAAGGTTTACAGAATTCCGAAGCATTTAGAAGAAATTTCAACAACACTATCACAGGAGAATTAATTTCATGATTGATCCAATCAGCTTAACGCTAATATTTTTTGCTGGAGCGGTAGCAGGTGCGGCGGTTGCCAGTTTTTGGGAGGAGATCAAAGCTTGGGCTGTCCCAGCGATCGGGTACATAATTGACACAATAGACTGGGCGGTGGAAGTTACATCGGATGCTTACGTCTATGTCCTTAAACAGGGAACACGTATCTACAAACGTTCTGAAGTCTTTGTAAGAAATGTGATAACTGGCGGTACTCGAGCTGAGTATCGACAAGAAGAAATTTCTCAATATGATATGCCTGACGAAGCAAGAGCAGAACTGGATCACAAACAAAAAAAGTTGGCTGCACAATACAGTATCTCTAAGAGCTAATTATGAAAAACGAAGAAAGTCTCAATGCCAAATTCGGCAGGCTGTCTAAAACTATTACTAGTATTCCAAACAAATTCTCTGAAGCAATTCAAGAGGGACTGCAACAAGATTATAGGCAACTTACTTGTGTGCAACAAGGATTATTAAACTTTGATCTCATCGAACAAGATATTGCCGAGATGCATAAAAGCCTGAAAAAAAGTGGTGACACAGTACTCGCTAGTCGAATCGTTATTGATAACAGAAAAGATTTTATCGAAATTATGACGTATGTCAAACGGGAGGAGAAAACATTTTCCGTTAGTGCCAAGTCCGCAGTGAAACGTGTAACTAATATTCCTTCCGATATACTGGAGGAACTAAAAAGCAAAGGCAGGGTTGAACTTAGCTTCAACGATTAAACCCAGATAAAACCGTTTTCAAAAATTCATAGAGGTTTAGTAGGTAGGTACAATTACAGCAGTTTTAAGGCATCTGATAAGCGCAATCAGACTTAACCTGAAGGATAGTGGTTTGACAACTCAACTTTACTGGTTTGTAGTAAGGAATCAGCGTCCTTATTATGAAGACGCGCATTCGTCACCACAAACGTAAAGTAAATATTTCCACATATCTTTAACTATTCACTTTCCCACAACCCCGACAATTTCTGTCAGTCGGGGTTTTAATTTATCCTAAATATTGATTTTTTGACAAATCACTACTGTCATAAGAATAATGACTCAGATTAAGTAGGTGGGCGTTAAAAAACATAACTATATTTTGTCATTGCAAGGAGGCACGACGTTCGCGCAGCGTGTCGCAGACAAGCAATTCGCTTGCGGTTTTGAGTGTTTTACATTTCGTTACATAGTTAGGTTTATTTGTACTCACCTACTTACGGCGTATTTAATCTAATTTTTAAAGCAGTACCCAGATGCGAAACGTCGGCGAATTGAAATTCAATTTACTCAACTGGGTAAAGAAAAAAATAGTTAATTTACTGATGTAGCAGCAAATTCTCTAAAGGCGATCGCACTGTTTATATCAGTTTAAAGGAAGCAGACAATCAATGTTTTACCAACTTAGATAAATTCCTGCGTTGGTTTTGTGTAACTGTTAGTCGTAAATTAAAGTTGGAAAATCGGTTAGATGAATATTGGGAAGATGATATTAGTTGTAATCTGCGTGCAGGTACATCATACGGCATAGTTGGCGTGTGCGATCGCGATTGTCGAGATTTAGATATTGCACTTTACGATAGTCGTGGAAACCGTATCGCTTCCGATTTGCAAGATGATGATATTCCTGCCATCACCATAAATCCTTCTCGTAGTGGAACCTATCAAGTCAAAGTTGATATGGCTAGTTGCGATACCAGGAATTGTTACTACGGTATTGGTGTATTTGGTAAATAAAAGTAAATTATAGGACTTACGCATTGACAAAAAAGCCAAAATGACAGGTATAGTTTTCCAGGCTTCTAGCTAGATTTTTCAATTGATTGTTGGCGTAAGCCAACAATCATAAGTGACATTCAAACGCCTGGAACAACGTATTTACCTTAATACACAAGATGGTCGTTTTGAGAGCGTGCGTAAGTCCTAGTCCATTGTAAAGACGTTCCGGCGGAACGTCTCTACGATGTTTGCTATGATATTCTAGCCCGCGTTCGGCTTTGCCGTTGCCGAAGGCTAGGCGGGCTTCGTTTGTATAGCCTGTAGGTATATTCAATGTCTATTGTAAAGACGTTCCGGCGGAACGTCTCTACGATGTTTGCTATGATATTCTAGCCCGCGTTCGGCTTTGCCGTTGCCGAAGGCTAGGCGGGCTTCGTTTGTATAGCCTGTAAGTATATTCAATGTC
>JAHHIJ010000066.1 GCA_019358985.1 Tolypothrix brevis GSE-NOS-MK-07-07A
TTGATGTCAGATATCAAAACCTTTACTTTAAAGGGAATCCTACCTTTTTTTGGGGACACAAAAACGAGCTATCTTCAGCTACTAAAATATTCAGTCAACTTAAAGCAGTATTAATACGTACATAAGCGTAATTTAAATAAAATTGTACTGAAACTAGTTTTTAGCGATCGCTTGTTTTTTACCCGATCTCACCAAATCACGTTGCTCCCTTACTAGGTTAGGACAAGATGTCGCTCAACGGGTTCAAGTACCATAGGGAACCGTTGACGATATTTTTACCGCACGTCTATCGGAAATTAACCCCATTGATGTTGATGAAGAAACAGCCCAAGTCATAGCCGATTGGCATTATTGGGTAGCAATGGGATACGAATTTTAGAGAAATATTTTATGGTTTGTTAATGATAGCCCAAATCGAGCGCGATACCTTTGACTTTAAACTTAGGCGGTAACTTTATCGATTTTATCTAAAGTTTTATCCCGATTGGTAAACTCATCTAACAATTTATAGAAAACATCTAAACCTTCTTTCTCAGTAGCACAGTGAAGCATGATTATTTTTGCCCAGGAATTAGATGTTGAGACATGGTATTTTTTTTGCACCCAAGGTTGAAAATTTTCATGGAAATCATTTTCCCATTCTGTGGGTTCAATATCTAATTCTCCTCTCGCAAATTCATATCCAACAAGAAAATGGAATAAATCGCTGACTGAAGCCCTTCCAATATACATACCCGGTCTGGGTTTTATTTTTTGTAAAACTTCATATAATCCACTCATATTTATTCATCCCTCGCTATTTCTAACAATACTATTTTATAACTCTGATAGCTCTTCAATGAGAAATTCTTCGCTTGGACAGTGAAAATCTTTAATCCAAGATTCTTTCGTCAGTCCTTCCGTCGAGATATTATCAAATACCAATCCGCGAACTTCTACACCATAATGTTTTCCATTGAGGGTTATCGAATCATCTATGCCTCGACGCTCCAAGCGCGTACTTAAAATATAATACTCTTTGCGTTTCTTGGTTCTAATTAAAATCACTTTTCCTTGTATTCTATTTTCCTGCAACCATTGCATTACAGCTTTAGCACATTCATGACATTTATATAGCTCGAACTTGACTGTTATCTTTCCAACTTCTCGATAAATCTCCTCATTAGATAAGCTATTCACCCACGCACCCCAATGTCAATTTCTTATATTAAGTATTAATGCATAGTTTACTCATTATAAAACTGATATTTAATCAAATTAAACTGAACTTCGTCATCTTGAGTTAATAAACGTACAATATATTAGTATCAACTGCCACCATGCCATGATTCCTCTACACCTTGACGGATAGCATCATCCATATCATCTAAAAATTTTGGCTTACCGTGATATTTCAAGCAGCCTGCAACTTCATTCCTATCCCCACACCCGACGCAAATTCAACACAAAACCAGGTAAAACCCCCTCACCCGACAACTCAGAGGGATTGTCCAACACTTCCACCTCTACACTTGGTCGATAAATTTCTACTTGTCGCTGCTGCGGATTGAGTAACCAACCAAGGGAAGCACCATTCTCAATATATTCTCTCATCTTCTGTTGCAATGACTCCAGCCGATCTGAGCTAGACCTTAACTCAACAACAAAATCGGGGCAAATATTAGCAAAAGTTGCTTTTTGTTCCGTCTTCAGCGCATCCCAGCGTTCCAGTGATGTTGGTGACAATATCCGAATATCAAATTGAGTTGGGCAGCCTGGTAAGTGATTTTACTGAACGGTTGCCCAATTTTGGCTCTATAAAAATGGGAATTTTGAGAAACTTTTAGCTATCCTCTTTTAGCTATCCTTAATGATGCGATCGCACAACATCATAAAATATCCCCAACAGATAAAGCGATCGCACCAACTAGCGTGAAAACCGACAGCATATTTTACCGCCTATTTCAAGAATTCCCCAATATTTTCTTTGAACTCATTGGAAATTCTCCCGAAACAGCCACAAACTACCAATTCTCATCCGTCGAAATCAAACAAACAGCATTCCGTATCGACGGTATATTTCTCCCAGAAACTGAGTCAACAGAAGTTAATCAATCAAATCAATCAGTGAAAACCGACAGCATATTTTATCGTTTATTTCAAGAATTCCCCAATATTTTCTTTGAACTAATTGGAAATTCTCCCGAAAATACCGCAAATTATCAATTTTCATCAGTCGAAATCAAGCAAACAGCATTTCGCATCGATGGTGTATTCCTCCCCCAAACAGAAGAACAACCAATTTACTTTGTCGAAGTCCAATTTCAACCAGACACAGAAATTTACTCTCGACTATTCACAGAAATTAACCTATACCTACATCAAAATCAACCAGAAAATGATTGGTTCGCAGTGGTGATTTATCCATCTCGCAGCATTGACACAGCAAAAACCATGCACTACCGCGAGTCTTTTGCTTCGGGGAGAGTTACTCGCATTTATTTAGACGAACTAGGAGAAAATGCATCTCTACCCATCGGCATTGCTACGATTAAATTAGTAATAGAAAATGAAAATAGAGCCATCCAATCGGCAAGGGAGCTAATCACCAGAACTAACCAGGAAGTTGAGTCAGTACGCCAACAGCAGCAATTATTACAAATCATCGAGACGATTTTAGTTTATAAATTTCCTAGCATGGACATCAAGGAGATACAAGAAATGTTTGGATTAAGCGACTTAAAGCAAACACGAGTGTACCAGCAAGCTTTCGCAGAAGGTGAGCGGGAAGGAGAACAAAAAGGAAAACAGGAAGGAGAACGCAGAGGAAAGTTACTAGCAGTACCAGCAATGTTAGCTGCGGGGTTGACTGTAGAACAGGTAGCACAGGCTTTAAGCTTAACCGTTGATGAGGTAAGGCAAGCTGCACAGCAACAGTCTTCTAATTGATGAGGAAATGCGATGGCGGCAGTCCTACGGAGTATCGCACCGTTTACCCTACTTGCATGAGAATATGTTTAGCAAACTTTGCGATCGCGCTACATCTTCTCATGTATCCTAGTTACTCAGTATAGGGGAATGAGTGATGGCGGAAGATATTCTTAAGCAGCTACAAGATAATCGTGAGTTGTTGCAAAACAAGCTTGTATTTCTACAGCGAGATAAAATTATCAAAGTTGATGCAGGTACTCGCTTTCAATTAGAACAGGAAATCAAAGAAGTTCAAACCCAAATCCAAGAAATTACACGGGAAATAGAAAACCTACAAACAAAACCTGCGATCGCTCCAACAGCAACCCCTACTCCTCCCTCATCTTCAAAAATATCTATTCCCCTAACTCGTATTCTCCATCTCTCAGATTTACACTTTGGCAATACAGACGACGCATACAATTGGTACGACACCCTAGCCCAAGATCTACGTTACGAATTAGGATGCGATAAACTCGATGCCTTAATTTTATCCGGCGATATCGCCAATAAATCAATCCAGGAAGAATACATTGCCGCAAAACAATTTATCGACGATTTATCAGGTGAATTTCAACTAACAACAAACCAAATTATTATAGCTCCCGGAAATCACGATTTGAATTGGCAAATTTCCGAAGCAGCTTATACTTTACAACAGCGTAAATGCTATAGGGGATATCTTGACGAAAATCATATTATCGATAAAGGCGAGAACATTGAAGTTTTAGATGCAGAACAATACAAACAAAGATTTACTTACTTCAGCTATTTTTATCAAGAAGTTAAAGGCGAAAATTATCCTTTAGAATACGAAGAACAAGGTATTTTAAATTATTTACCAGAACAAAATTTATTGATACTCAGCTTAAATTCCGCTTGGCAATTAGACCATCACTACCGAACCCGTGCAAGTATTCATCCCCGCACAATTTCTAACGCATTAAAAACAATTCGCCAAAATCCAGCCTATCAAAATTGCGTCAAAATCGCAGTTTGGCATCACCCCTTAAATAGTCCCTACGAAGACCGCATCAAAGACACAGGCTTCATGGAAAGACTCGCCCAAGCTGGTTTTCGCTTTGCCTTACACGGACACATTCATAAAGCTGAAAATAGCCTTTATCGCTATGATTTGAACACCACAGGACGCAAGTTAGATATAATTTGTGCGGGGACATTTGGCGCACCTATTAGGGAATGGGTTCCCGGTTATCCTTTACAATATAATTTATTAAAATTAGAAGACAATAAACTAATAGTTCAAACTCGTCGCCGTGAAGAATTAAATGGTGCTTGGAAACCCGATGCGCGTTGGTTAATGGGAACTGGTCAAAATCCATTACCCTATTATGAAATTGTTGATTTGGGTTAAGTTATGCTGGCGATAATCAAAGCTTAATGCCAAAGACGTAGCTCATCCAAATTATATTTTTGTTTATCTACTCGCCGTCAGTTGAGCGATGCCTGCGACGGGCTACGAGCATCCCATATCTCGCAATTTTTCCATCAACCAAAATACTCAACCCACCCCTGGATAATTGGGAAATTATCTGTGGATTGTGTCCAAATCAATAGTTCATAGATACTATATTCATTAGGATATGTATTATGACGTATATTGGCTACACTCAGCAAGCCCCTTCAAGCGATACTCTTCCAGAGTCGTTTCACGAGCGCCCCAAATCGCTCCAAAGTCTAAACGACATCAAGGCAGTAGAAATATGTTTCGAGGAACATGAGATTTATTTTGTGTGAGAGACAAAGATATCATCACCAACGAGTATTTTTTGAATTATTAATACCAATGGCACCAGAAGAATGGTGTCTATTTTGGATACCAATTATTCACCCAGATGTAGAACTACCAAATCCAGGCGAACGGAATCCCCACGGTTATATGAAGGCTTGCACCGTAACGCTTTCATTTTTAACTGGGTATAATGAGAGAACTATTGAAGGGTGGTTTTATGGGAAACCATATCATTATTCTGTGGGAATATTATTAAGATGCTTTCATCTGATTTTCCAATTACAGGGATATTTGAAAATAATTAACGATTAAATCCCAATTTATTAGCTATATCGTCATGAAATGAAAACATTTAAAATCAAGCGATCGCTCTAAATACCAAGCTGATTATATTTTAATTTTCACTTATTAATTAATATGTCAGAATCACCAGTCATCTATAATGTAAGGATAAAGTACCCACCTGTGTCAGCTATGCTGTCAGATAAACTCAAAACTATTACGCTACCAAGCACCGAAGAATTAGCCTGTTCGGATGATATACCCGTGGATAATGAGGATCAAAATTTTCTACCAAACATTTTACTATTCCTGCTAACTTCGATTTGGGCTGACCGCACGGATTGGTACTTTGGTGTAGACATGGCAGTCTACCACACCACAGGGGTTAATCCGAGAGTACCCGTAGTTCCAGATGCATTTTTGAGTTTGGGAGTGGAACGTAAAAAAGGTGGAAAATCCCGCCGAAGCTATGCTGTTTGGGAAGAAAACGAGGTAGTGCCGATATTAGCCTTAGAAATGGTATCCCACACTCCAGGGGACGAATATGACGAAAAATTAGAAATATATCGGAAACTTGGCGTACTTTACTACATTATTTATAATCCAGAATTTTGGTTGCGCGATCGCCATCAGCCGTTTGAAATTTATAAGCTGGTGGATGAGAGTTATCAACAACAAATTGGCGAACCATTATGGATGCCAGAAGTAGGTTTAGGAATTGGACGACATCAAGGTGTTATTGGTGGAATTCAACAGGAATTTTTATCTTGGTATAACGGACAAGGCGATCGCTATTTAATGGCAGACGAAATTGCCCAACAAGAAAGTCAAAGGGCACAGAACGAACAACAACGGGCTGAACAGTTAGCACAATATCTACGCTCTATCGGAGTTGACCCTGATAATTTACCTAATAATTAGAAATTCATTATATCGAGCAAGGAGAGCATCAAAGTTTTTAGCTTTGGTGCTTTTATTTTCCTTGGCAATCACCGAAAATTTACGAGAATATTTGCATTAAATATGACAACTTATTGTTTAATAAAAGTGTTGTGAATCCATCACAGATTGTAACTAAATAGAACAGTCTGTTTATTTCAACAGAAGGTCATATTTAAAAGAACTTGTAGTTTCATTCATGAGATATGTACAAAGGCTTTATACCCAATCATCCTTAGCTCAAGAAGTTTCTGTCAGTACCACCACAATTCGGAACTGGTGTCGTTTTGCTGATATTACAATCCCTAGACGAAGAAGCTTTTTTAGTTGTCTAGATTTAGAATTATTGGCTTGTTTTTATGTAGCAAATCAATTTTTGAGAGTCAGCCAAGAAGACTATCTAGAAGAAGTAGTCTGTAGGGGAGGCTTGAAATTATACGTGCGAGAAGTTAGGCGCACTGAGTTGTATAAATTTCTGACTGAGTTTTTAACGCTAGAGGAGCAAGACTATTTTTTCGTCAAAATTCTAATTGAAAAATTAAAAGAGGAACAAAGCAATGAATCTGTCAACAGCAGTGCAGCAGCTTGAAATTTCAATTTCCGATTGCAAAGCGATTTGTCAAGTTTTAGATATTGCCATCGCCGATAACTCAATTAGCAATGAAAGCTTCCTCAAGGTAAAGGCATTCATTGCAGCTTGTAAAGAAAAGAGTATGAGTATTGCTGAGGGTATTCAAGAATTGTTGAATTTGAAAAGTGAAGCCCAAACCCAACAGCAAATAATGGGTAATAGGTTCAATTTGAATGAGTTTTTCCAACAACGAATTGGCGTTGATCCCCAACAATTAAATCCTGGTAGCTACCATTTTGATTTGTACCAACTACTTCTGAAATCAGAGTCAATTTCTCAAGTTGGTTATGCGCTATTTAGAGAAGCCTTTCTGCGTCAAACTCAAGATTTGATTATGAACGGTGTGGGAGAATCTGAAATTCATCAAAATCAAACAGTTGGTGGTTTCGATAACGTTTTTGGAGATATTGAAGCGGAGTTTGAACGGAATTTTTTGGGAACTTCGGTGAATTGGGGAAAAGGGGAACACCCTATGTTAGCAGCATCCAAGCAAGCATCCCTACCATCGGCGGAAAAAACGAATACATCACAGTCCCAGTTATCGAAGAAATAGTTGATGCTGTCCCAAAATTGGCAACTCAGACTGTACAAGCGATCGCGCCAACAATTAATCAAGCTGTAATCACTGAGCGCCAAACAGTCACGAATTTCATGACCGAAGGTGGAGTAGTCGCAACGGTGGGAGGAATAACAACAACAAGCACTGTTGGAATAGTGGCGATCGCCATAACCTCTCCCCCAAAACCAGTTTTTATCAAGATTATGGCTGCGGGGATTGGTGGGGTTATTTTAGGAAGTATTTTCGCAGCAGTAATTCTTCGGCACTACAGAAAGGAGATTTTGAGGAATGATGCAATCCCAACATCCGCCGTCAAATTATCAAAACAATCAACAAAACCTCGATGATTTTGATGAAGTCTGGGTGCCGAATCCGCTTGGGCAAACGCCTGTGAATTCCTCTCCCACAGGATTAATCGACATCATCAAATCGGGAAGTTTGGATTCCTTACTAACTAATCCTTGGTTGGTGTCGATATTTGTGGCGACGGTAATTTCGATTGCGATCGCCACTATTGCAACAATATTAGCTGGTCAACGTTCAACAGAACTTACTCCTGAACAGGAAGCACAGCAAGCATTATTGCAAAAATCCCAAAATCTGGAGCAAACTGACAACAACTTCCGAGAGTATTTGACTCGTGATGATAATAACTCAGGCATGGTTAGCAATCCCGGATTATTACAAGCAGCTACCTTGGAAGCGGGTGCAAGATATCGAAACTGTAGAAGTAGAAATGCCGGAACCTGCAAAGTCTTTTTTACGATTTGGGGGGAGTGCGATCGCTATATTCGGAACCTCAAGTTTAGTCTTTTGGGAATTAGCCAGTAAAAAGCACCTTCGTCAAAAACCACAACCACAACTTTTGCTGTCTTCTGGTCAAAGTTTAATACCAGATGCAGCTTATTACCCAAATAATTCTCAACCCGGAGGTTATGCCAGAGGTGCTTATGATTGGGGGAAAAATTACAGTCGTGGTGTTACTCCAGCAATGGAGAATGGTGCAAGTGCTGCGATCGCAACCCTGGGAACAGTCGCAAATCACAGTAATCCGTTCCGTCCTTGGCGCTCCTTTGCGTTTTGGAGCATGGGAATTGGAACTCTTGTTGTTGGTGGATGGGTGACTCAGTTTTTTCTTGGTGGATTAATTGCTACCCGTAATCCCCGACAATTACCACAAAATGCACCAACCGCAGTCAGATTTGGACATGGGGTAGTCAACGCGGGAAAACCAGTGGCTTCAGGAGTTTGGAGTGGATTTGGTCAAGTCGCCAATGTCAAGGCTTTTCGGTTGCTGGGAAGCAGGATGTGAATGACGATCGCAGCCAATTAGTCCTCAAATTCATCAATTTAAAGAAAACTGCGAGACTTTTGAGTTACTCAATGGGGAAAATACGAAAGTGGGAAACGAATGTATACCTTCTTCAGCTTGCCGAAAGCGATCGCCTCCAATGGATGGATATCTTTTTCAATCTCGCAACTTTCCTTTTTTCTCCAATTTGTCTAGAAAGATAATTACGACGCTCCTCAAGTTGTTGGAGAGCAGCCGATAGGGTTTTTAAATTTCCTTCTACCCCTTCTATTTTCTGAGCCAGATATTTACGCTTCTCGATAATATTGGCGATGCGTGTGGTTACGTCCATTGGATATGATTCTGAAAGAGGCATTTAACTAGTATTTTTTGTCACTCTATGATGTGCTAATTGACCTGTTTTTCTCGGTTAGAATTGAACAAGGTGTGTAACAAATATTTGTCAGCACATACAGGAAAATTAATTGCTTATTCAAGAAAAACCATTAAATGAAGCGATATTTATATTTAAGTTTATCTCACAGCCAAATACAAGATTTTCTCGCTGCAAATCCTCAATATCTGGTTATTACCCCATCATTGCAAACCGCACGCACGTTAAAAGTAACACATCTGAGTTTAGAAAAACTGGCAGAGCAAAGCCTGAGAGAAAAAAATTTGCGTATAGCACCTGCTTTGCAAGCATCTCGTTTGCTACATGCTGCGGCATTAGCTGTTCTACAAACCCCAGATATTGAAGGAACCATCCGCGCTGTAAATGGGGCAATGACAGCAATATTACGTGCTGGAGTTGATTTAAAGAAGTTAGCTACTATCGGTAGTTACCGAACTCGGCAAATTGCGAGTTTGGCTCAAAGTTATACTATTATGCTTACACAAGAAAGTATAGTTGACTCGGCGGAAGTTTTTTGGCAAAGCAGTGGTATTGTAAGTCAACGTCAACGGATTTTTATCTATGGTTATTTTAATCCTCGGATTGACCAACTGCATTTTTTAGATGCGATCGCCGATGATGGGAGTGTGATGGTTTTGCCTTGTCCTGAGTCTAGCATTTTTAGGGAAAACCAAGAAGCTGTTAGTTGGCTGGAAAAACAAGGCTGGGAGGTGCAGGTTGTAGCTGAAACTTCCTCGACATTGGGAAAACAATTACAAGATTGTTTTTTGCAGGGTAGCAACCTACCTCCAGGTGTGGAAGCTCATGTATATCCCCATTTGGAAGCTGAGGTGCGTGGTGTTTTAGCCCAAGTTAAGAGTCTTTTGGCTGGGGGTACACCTGCAAATGAAATTGTTTTGGTTGCCAGGAATGATGCTTTTTACGGCTCTACAGTGTTGGATGTAGCGTTGGAATATAATTTACCAGTACGAGTTTTCTACGGTATTTCCTTAAGTGCAACCCGCTTGGGTACATGGGTAGAGCTATTACTAGCAGTTATCCAAGAGAAATTTCCCTTTGAATCTACAGCCAAACTATTAAGCCATCCTTTGTGTGCTGGTTTATCTAGTTCTGTTTGGCAAGAGGCAAGAAAACAGCATCCCAAAACACTTTTAGAATGGCAAAATTTGGGTGTGAATCTGGCTTTTCTAGATTGGTATCATGAAGATACCCGCGCCAATTGGGTAGAAAAAATGCAAGATGTGTTAAAAAAATTTAATATTCGTCAAGGTGCAGGACGTTGGGCAAGGGAAATTGTTGGTTACTACAAATTTCAAGATGCTTTGGTAGATTTAGCAAAACCTGAAGATGAAATTATTAGTTTAGAGGAATTTGCGGCTGATATTATCGGTACTTTGGCTTTGTTAACTGTACCAGTTCAACCCGGTAGAGGAGGAGTGGAATTACATACACCCCTTTCCTTATTTGGTGCCCAGTTTGAGTATGTTTTTGTTTTGGGTGCGGTTGAAGGTATTTTACCAGCACCAATTCAAGATGACCCAATGTTGGATTTTTGCGATCGCAAACAACTACGCAAACAAGGGCTAAATTTAGAAGATGCAGTGACTTCAGCACGACAAGAATCAATTTCATTTTATAGTTTGTTACAAATTCCCACCCAAAGCATGATTTTTTCCTACCCGCAGATGATAAATGGTGCTGGTACTTTGTCCAGTCCCTATCTGACACAGTTAGGTTTAAAAGCTGTTTCCCCATCATCGCTACCCGTTGCAAGTATTGAAGAAGCACGACGAATATATCTGCGACGAGATAGCTTATTAGAGGATGATGTTTTACCCCATGCTGTCAATGCTTGGGTAATAGAAAAACGCAGGGAAGGAGCAGAAGCTTATGATGAGTATGATGGGGTGATTAATTTACCATTAGACCTCAGTACGCGAGTATTTAGCGCATCTCAGCTTACAGCTTTAGGGCAATGTGCTTTTAAATGGTTTGCTCATAAGGTATTAAAAATACAGGATTTGGAGGAAGCTGAGGAAGAATTAAGTTCATTACTTCGGGGTAATTTGTATCACCGTAGTTTAGAATTGGCTTTAACTGGTGTAACTGATTTAACACAAATAACCACAAACTTAGAAGCTGCATTTTTACAGGCAGAACAGGATTGCAAAATACCTGTATTATCAGCTTGGGAGGCTCGTAGAAGTGAGCATTTACAAATTTTAAATCATGTCTGCAACCAACTAGATTTTTGTCAGCCAGGGACGGAGATTTTCAAATTGGAAACAGAGTTTACTGGGGAATGGCATGGTTTGAAAGTGACTGGACGCATTGACAGAATAGATCGCACTCCCGATGGCTTAGTTTTATGGGATTACAAAACCAGTTCTCAAGCACCACCAGGTATTAAAGACGAAGTGGGGAAAGCGAATATCGATATCCAAATGCCTTTGTATATTGATGTTGCTGGCACTTTGTTTCCTGGGGAAACTGTGCATAACGCTTATTATTACTCAGTAACTAAAGGAGAAAAAATTAAACAAAAAAAGCCAAGTGCAGAAACTCTTCAAGCTGCGGCTGAAAAAATCAAAACTTACTTGCAACAGGGATATTATCCAGTAGAACCGGATGTTGAGCAAAAAGCTTGTCGTTATTGTGCTTATGATTTAGTTTGCCGCAAGGGTTCCCGTCAAAGTCGTAAGGGAGGTGAATCGTGAGTTTAACTACACAACAACAAGCAGCAGTTCATGCAAATGGTAGCGTGGCTGTAATTGCCGGGGCAGGAACAGGTAAAACTTACATGCTTGCGGAACGCTATTTACATCATTTGCAAACAGATAATTTGTCACCTTTGGAGATAGTTGCAGTCACCTTTACTGAGAAAGCGGCTTTTGAATTGCGATCGCGTATTCGTGCTTCTGTCTCCAAGCAACTTCCAAACCATCCCGAATTACTGGCAGAATTAGAAGCGGCTCAAATTAGCACTATCCACGCTTTAGCGATGCGAATTTGTCGAGAGCATCCAGAGGTTGCAGATATACCTGCTGATTTTACAGTTTTGGATGAGTTGGAAGGATTTTTGCAGATTCAGGAATGGTTAGATGAAGCATTAGATAGTTTGCCTGTCAAGCTTTACGAACAAGTTCCTTATTCGTTAATGTCTCAAGCTTTACAATTATTGCTTTCTGACCCCATTAGCGCCAAAAAAGCCTTAGTTCAAACTACAGATAATTGGCAACAATTAGCACAGAATTTACAACAACAAGCACTAAATGAGTTGTTGCAACATTCGACTTGGCAAGATGCACGAAATACTTTAGAAAGTTATTGCGGGAAAGCTGGCGATCGCCTGGAAGCGGAAACCCGTCTACCAGCATTACAAGCGATGAATAATTTGTCCATTGGAGGCAATCCAAAAGAAGAATTATCAATAATCAATGGACTAAAAATAAATTTTGGCAGCAAGAAAAATTGGGTTGAAGGATGTTTAGAAGCTGTAAAAGAAAGTATTAAAGAATTACGAGATTTGGTGCAAAGTTTACTCAAAACTGGTTTAATTACTTTAGAAATTGGTGATGCTGATGAAAAGCTAGCGATTATGCTACCATCACTTAGGGAAGCTTTTGATTTAGTCCAAAAGCATATTACCAAAGCAAAACGACATGCCCGTATTTTAAATTTTGCTGATTTAGAAGTTTATGCTTTAAAAGCTTTGCAAGATACTGAAGTGCAATCTTACTACGCTCGACGTTGGCAAGCTTTTCTCATCGATGAATTTCAAGATACAAACCCCGTTCAATCGGAAATATTAAAACTATTAACCAGAAATACTTTAATTACAATAGTTGGTGATGCTAAACAATCAATTTATGGCTTTCGACGTGCAGATGTAGAAGTATTTCGCAGTTGGTGCGATGAAATAAAAAATAATGGAGGTCAAGAACAAATATTAAATACCAGTTTCCGTACTCACAAATCTTTAGTTGATAATATCAATAATATATTTGCACCTTTATTGGGAGAATTACACCAAGATTTAGATGCTCATCGTTTAGAATCTCCTCACGATTACCCGGCAGTTAGAGTTTTTACGCTGGAAGCAGAATCCGATATTCTCAAACCTCAACGCTTACGGGTTGAAGCTGCCCATGTTGCGGGTTTGTTAAAAGAAATGTTAGATAATCAAACTCTCGTCCATGATAAGAAAACTAATACAGTGCGTCCAATAGTTGTGGGAGATATTGCTATTTTATCTCGCACTTGGGAACCCTTAGAAGTATATGGTGAAGCTCTAGAAAGTGTAAGAATTCCCGTTGCTTTGGCTGGTGGGGGTAATTTATTAAATACACGAGAAGCAAAAGATGCTTGGGCTTTATTAAGGTTTTTAGCGGATACCAGTGATGATTTAGCTTTAGTCGCGGTATTGCGTAGTCCATTTTTTGCAATGAGCGATCGCATTCTATTTACCTTTATTCAAAGTCAAGAGGAAGAATCCAAATTCGACTGGTGGAAAAAGCTGAAAAATGCAGAGATACATGAATTGCAGCGTCCGTTAGAAGTATTGAGCAAACTGTTGCGCGATCGCAATTTAGAATCACCAACACGGCTTTTACAGCTTGCAGACCATCTAACTGGTTACACTGCGGTAATTACTAATTTAGCAGGAGCAGCACGGCGAGAGGCTGATTGGCGTGGTTTTTGCGATTTAGTACATCAGTTGGAACATGGAAATAGTGATGTATTTGCAGTGGTGCGTCGTTTGAAACGGTTAGCAGCAGCAGAAGTTGAAATACCCCGTCCTCCCTTGTCAGCATCCAATGCAGTAGCTTTGATGACTATTCACGCAGCCAAGGGTTTAGAATGGTCTGTGGTTGTGATTCCCGATTTAACTCGTGCTAAACCAAATACTAGCGAAGTCATATATTTTGACCCAACTTATGGTGTAGCTTTAAAATTAGAGGATGAGCAGGGTGAAACAATCAAACCCGTACTTTATGTTTATTTAGAATATCTACGCAAACAGCAGGAGAAAGCAGAAGCTTTGCGGGTACTTTATGTGGCTTTAACCCGCGCTCGTGACCAATTAATTCTCACTGCTACTAATAATAATGGCAACGGATTGGAGTTATTAAAACTGGGTTTAGATGCTGCGGGTATTCCTATAAATACTATCCCCTTCGATTCTGAATTAGCCAAACCCCCAGTTCCCCCAGAACCACCTTTACCAGAATTACCCAGTCAATTGCTGATAAATTCTGTCGGTTCGGGATTATTTGAATTACCCGTCACGGCTTTAAGTGAATATGCTTTATGTCCCAAACGGTTTAAATATCGCTTTATCCAAGGTCATCCCGGAATTGGTACAGGATTTAGTAATGGAAAACGGGTAGGAACATTGACGCACTTAGCTTTAGAAAGAGGTATTCGTGACATTGATGTTTTAGCTAGTTTTGATGTTAGTTTACCAAAGGAAAATGTCGAAACCGCTTTACAATTAGCACAACGATTTGATGAAATAGCAGATTTTGCTCCATTTCAAGAAGGAGAAAGAGAAAAGATAATTACTTTAAATATGGGAAACTTGAGATTTAATGGACTTATTGATGTCTTGGGTGATAATTGGGTATTAGACCTTAAAACCGACCAGGAAATTGACCCAGAACATCACCGTTTTCAACTTTGGGCATATGCACAAGCAACAGATAGTAAAACTGCCCATATTGCTTATTTACGTCATGAATATTTACATAGTTTTAGTGCTTTGGAATTGGAAGAAATAGGTCAAGAAGCGGAAACTTTAGTAAAAAATATTTTAAATGGTAATTATTCGGCAACTCCATCTGCGAAGAATTGTCAGAACTGCACTTATGGAGATATTTGTGATGAACGGTTTGTAATGACAGGCAATAGTTCAAGTGTAGAGAATAATTCAAATTCACCTTCAATGATTGAGGAAGATATTACTATGGCTGAATGTGAGTCAGTTTCCACCAAAATTAGTCAATATTTGCCTTTGGTATTAGAACAATATTACCGATTAATCATAGTCCCGGTACAAAACAATTATCAAATCGATTTCCAGAGAATTGCCGACTCGAATAATCATCGATATATTAACGTTAATCTGGCATTGAGTAAGCTGTTACTGGAGTTAACACAAAAACAGCGATCGCTCAAGGCAGAAAGGTTATTACAAGGAATTATTCGTAATACTAATAACGAGATAATTTTCTTGGAACATTTAGAGATTTTGTTTGATACTTCTCTTCAACTTGAGCCTTTGCGGTGTCTTCAGAAATTAGCACGTAACTGCACCATAGTCGCAGTGTGGAGCGGTAATATTGAGAACAATCATCTAATTTATGCCGAACGAGAGCATCCAGAATATAAAAGTTATCCTGTAGATGGTTTTTTGGTGCTTAATTTGGAATAACCTCATCACATATTTGCTTTGCTGTTTAAACAACCTGAGAGTTAACCTTATTTATAAATTGTAGTTATTTCTGATTATTAGGATAGCTATATCTCCGCAAAAATACAGCCAACTTGAGTGCTTTTACGGAAATATTATAAAGAATGTTGCTTTTGTTGGGAAATAGGGAATATTGAAATTAGATATTCTTGTTTAAATTTTAATTTAATGCTTTATGTCACAGCAAAATATTTTAGAGCTAGCGAAGCAGGATGATGCTCAAGCGATCGCATCTTTAATAAATCGACAATTACAGCCTAAAGGAATCACAGCTAATGGATAAAGGGAGCTAGGGTAGGAAGCAGTGCCCGTGCCAACGTCCGTGATATGTTCAATGCTGTTGCTTCTAGTTGTTTGAATAGTCATTTTACAGATATAGCACCAGAATATCCGACTTTTAATGTCTTAATTACCAATGCGAACAGAACTCAAGCTGTACAGGATGCGTTGCGTTTTCTTCGAGGTAGCAACAAAACACAGCAAGCGATCGCAGTGGTTGATGGTTTGGAATTATTGGATGGCGATCGCTTAGATATTCACCGTTCCAAATATGCTAATTATATTCTGTCTCTGTTGCAGCAAAAAGGCTCAGGTCAAGTTCTCAACCGGGGAGAAATCATTCAGGATGTGTTGGGTGTGGAATATATGGCTCCCAATCAATATAGACTAGAACCTGAGTGGGTAGCGGTTTTAGCTGCAAGTTTGGTTTATAACGGGGATGTGGTTTTAGCGGTTCCGGGAAAGAAATTTGATGCTAACAATTTGGATGTTTTGGTAAGTACCCCGGTTGAGGAATTAATTAACTTTAAGCACGTTGAACAGCCAAAGGATTGGAATTTACCTGCACTTAGGGCATTATTTGAATTATTGGGACTAACACCAGGAATGGCTCAATTAGTGACGCAGGGTAAAGATGAACCTGTGCAGGAATTACAAAAAGCTGTAAATACCACTGTTAATAATTTGGTACTAGCTAGGCAAAATCTACAAAGTTTAACTTTTTGGGTTGACATCCTCCCCACCCTACTACGCACGTGGGTGGGGATTCCAAAGATTGCTCTTTGGGTTTCCTCTTTCCACGACCCGACTTACTTGGAGGGGTTTCCCCACCCAAACAGAGGTCGATGTCTCCA
>JAHHIJ010000015.1 GCA_019358985.1 Tolypothrix brevis GSE-NOS-MK-07-07A
TTGACAGCTTTTTCCAATTCTTCTCTGCTCTGTTTAATTTCAAAAAAGCAATTTGAGACCCATCACACTTACACCAAATAGACCCTTGTTCATAATTTAGCGCAACTTCATACAGAAATGGTATTACTTAACTGTGACGGTGAATACTTTTTGCAGAAGCTTTGCGATCGCAACGGTAAGGATAAAGCCACTCACATTTGAAGAGTCCGTGGCTGTATTTTTCAAAAATAGTGCCGGCATGTATTCCTGGTGCTAAATCAATCCCAGCTTTTGTTTTTATCTCGTATAGCTTGGGAAAAGCTGCTATTAAAACAGCTAAAACCGCAAAAAAACAAAAGAAAATAGTTGTAACTTTGGAAACTTTTTGGGAGTTACTGTTAAGGTTTTTAGACATATTGCCAAGAAACTAACAGTCAATATTACCTCATAAATTGAAATGTCGCCGAAAGCGGTGATCAGTTTTATAGCGTTTCTCAGACATTTTCCAACTCCAAATCTAAATCAATGCCACTAGTTGAGATGCTTCGACCTTTGAAGCGCAAGCGCTCTATAAACACCCATACCAAGCGGCTGCCTATAAGTTATAAAAATATTTGTATAATTAGAGACGCATTCATATTTCCTCTGTCAACACACGACGTGTACTTTAGGAAGGTCTTTTATGAAGAGTTTAGATAAGGCAAAACAGATCGTATCTCCCTGGTGGCGCTGGCCTCTTGAAGCTCTATTCCCTGATAAAAAATTTGATGGACAATTCCAAAATCCAGGTAGCGAAGAGGTTTTTGATTTTGACTGCGTAATGGCATCTCTTAACGCAATCACCACGATTGCATCCCAAATCGCCTATTATCCAGAAAACGATCAGCGCGAACTTTTTGCAATATTTATCTCTGGGCTGGGACAAAGTGAGTCGGAGTCTTCAAAAAGGAGCCGCAGGTATGCGACTACTCTCTTAACTGGCATTGCCAATATGAACAACTCCACATTTCTTAAACAATATCCAATTATCGGTTTCATTAACCGATACCTTGACTGGATTAATGCAGGTCTTGATTATCTTGGTTTATCTGGTAGTCCAGTCATTGAAAATGCGGCAACTTTGATTAATTATGCCGTAATCAACTCGATAAATCTCAATTTATCAGGCGATAGTCTTGGAACAATTTTCTTGGCTAGAGCTATTAAACTTGCTAAAAGAAAGTTCATTTGTAAACGCGCTAGGGTGTTTGACTTTCGAGAACGACGAATTCAAGAACAGAAGTGGAAACAGCGTACTAGTCAACTCATTAATGTCTTAACTTTCGGAAACGGCTATCGAAAATGGGTACTAGGTCCAAATTACATTATGGTTTTCATTCAAGGCGATCCATTAGCAGAGAAATATGGAATTACACCCCAAAGAGCTATTAAGCAAAAACGAGACGATATAAAATTTTTGATATTTCCGCGTTTGTTTCCTGAAGGCAGCTTTGAAACCCATAATATGATGTTTACAATCGAATTTCTTCGCCAAACTTTTCAAAATAATCAGATTGAAATTGGTGATTTTACTGGTTTATATAACAAACTAAATTCCAACACCCTAAAAATTGCTACACCCGATGAAGTATCATGGCCCAGCGACATGAAAAAATATGTATGGAATCAAGACAGTCTCAAGTCAATTCCATCTTTATCGTGACACAAATTGCTGCATTTTTTACATATAGCAGATTGCGTTGTGATTAAATATATGTAGAGACGTTCCGGCGGAACGTCTCAGAGCGCCGGCGGAACGTCTCAGAGCGGAAATTCAACAAGGTTATGCCAATCGGCAGATTGACAAACTACCTGCACCGTTTTATGATGTCCAAAATAACATTCTTATTTAGTGCGATCGCTATCATAAAAAAATTAAACGCACATATTAAAATTAGCGAGGGCTGAAGCCCTCACTTTTAAGCACGCTCCGTGCTTACTACTAGACATCTCCATAAATTAACTATGCGTTGCCCCAAACCCTTGATTAGACGTAGCAGTGCTACGTCTCTACATTGTTTTCTGGAGATGTCTACTGTTTAACTTGAACCACTTCAAACTCGAAAGCCGCAATACGCCGATTATCAATGTAAACTTCTATCTTATGCTTACCACTCGGATCGCCAGGGGCAATAGTCCAGAAGTTTTGAATCATACCATTTTGAGCCTTCTGTGTACGAGTAGTTACACCTTCAGTCCCATTTGCTGTTAGTGAGAAGTTTTCACCATTATCTGTACCCCAGTTTTCTGGTTGTTTTGGCAATCGCAGAACTTCTCGCCATGTTACTTCACCATTGTAATCTTTAAGTTGAATTCGCCATCCGTAACGCTTTTTCTCTTGAAGTGGTACTCTCATTGTCGGAATGAAGGTAACATTACCTCTGGCGCCAACTCTCTCAACTCCGAATTCAGCTTTTGTGACAGAAATCAGTTTAGGATTGCTAGATTGAGAAGTTGCAAGAGCCTGATCCGCCAAAACCGAAGTGATCAAGGGAGATGTCAACCAAAAAGAAGCCAGCACAAGGGTAGTTGCCCAAACTCTCAAAAACATACTTTTTCTACGAGATATTCCTACTTATTAATAGAGGAATATCAACTCGCGTTCCGGACACACTCTATAGACATCTCCAGAGTCATACCTAGAGACTACCAAGTGCTACGTCTAATCAAGGGTTTCGGGCAACTTCAATTTCATCACAAAGCCTAAACCAATTCTCAGCTTAAATTAATTTTTTCACAGGAACTAGAGCTTAAGCTTATATCAGAAACGAAACGAAGGACATTAAAACAATATGAAATTCAAGTTTTTAGCAATTTTGGGTATCGCTCTTGTTTTAAACCTAAGCTATGGAAAAGAGGCAAGCGCCAAGCAAGTAACCACACAGATGCAAAAATCAACAACTGCAAGCACTCCTGTTGCACAGATGGTGAAAACAGCCGATGATTCTGAAACCTTTAAAGCTCAAGAACATCCTACTCAAGGTCCCGTTCGCACAGTTACCGAAAAAGAAAAGCCTTCTGTAGAAGTTAAAGTCCGTAAGTAAGTCGGAATTAAAAAAGTAACATATTTGAAGGTCATACAAATCGTTGAATAGCCTATAAATAGGCGACTACAGAGTTTTCACACAACTAAATATAGATTGGTTTTATCGCGCCAGCTTACAAGATAAGACTGGGAAGTTTGAAAGCCACTGAGCAAGCATTGCTACGCAATGCCTTGCGTGCTTCAGACAGTGGATGAAAAACGACTCAGGCAGTATTGTAATAGACATCTCCAGATTCATACGTAAAGACGTTCCACGGTCACGTCTCTACAAGGGTTTCGGGCAACGCATAATTAATTTTCACTCCTATGTCTAATAGTTACGACTTAGGTTTTTGCTTCATAGCACCAGCCTTAACAGAATTGTTATACTGTTGACGCACTGCGATGCACTAGGCTTGTGACGAAGGATGACAACAACGCTGCTAAACAATCGCTATCAAGTAATCGAGATACTCGGCGCCGGTGGGTTTGGTGAAACCTTTCTGGCAGAAGATACCCATATGCCTTCTCGCCGTCGCTGTGCGATTAAGCAACTCAAACCCATCGCTGCCAATGATCCGCAAACTTACAAACTGATTCGACAGCGCTTTGAACGAGAAGCGGCGACTTTAGAACATCTTGGCAAAAGTAGTGACCAAATTCCCGAACTTTACGCCTACTTTCCTGAAAATGGGCAGTTTTATTTGGTTCAAGAATGGATTCACGGTCAAACCCTAACACAGATTGTCGCAGATAAAGGATTACTCAACGAAACAACCGTACGAGAAATTCTTTTGCGTCTGCTGTCAGTTTTGGATTACGTCCATAGCAAAGGCATTATCCACAGGGATATCAAGCCGGATAATATTATTTTGCGCTCTAGCGACGACAAGCCGATTTTAATTGATTTTGGTGCAGTCAAAGAAACAATCCGTTCGGTTGTCGGTACACCTGGATATCCGACTCAATCCCTTGTGATGGGTACACCTGGATATATGCCGAGTGAACAAGCTGTGGGACGCCCAGTTTATGCCACTGATATATATAGTTTAGGCTTAACGGCGATTTATTTACTGACTGGCAAACATCCGCAAGAACTAGAAACCAACCAGCAAACAGGGGAAATACTTTGGCTTGAATATGCGCCGAATGTATCTGATACTTTTGCGGCAATACTAAATCAGGCGATTAAACCGCACCCAGGCGATCGCTATTCCACTGCTAGCAAAATGCTACATGCTTTACAGTCAGCTAGTTCTATTCCCCCACAAGCATCGCCAACTGCTGCCACAATCGCTTTAAATCCCGTAGTTGCCCAAAAGCAAACTCAGACACCTCCCACGCAAATCAGGCATAACGGAAACTGGCAAAAGCCTGCTTGGATTGTCGGTGGTTTAGTTGTGGGTAGCTTATTTGGTGCAGTAGCGATCGCTAATCTGACTCGTCAACCCCAGCCGGAAGATTCAATTACGACATCGCCCGAACCGGAAATTACTCAAAAAGCTACGGGAGTAACTCCAACTCCTTCCCCAGAATCTCCAGTTTACACCAACGAACCCGCCGATACGCCCGTTGCTTCCAAAGCTGCCCCAGTACGAATTATACCGATATCACCGCCGCAACCAGCAAATCCTGCGCCCCAAATTGTAGCCACTACGCAGCCAGAAACCCAGGAAACATCTACTTCGTTAGATGATAAATCAGATACATCTGTACCGATAGAACCTGATGAAACCCCCGCAGCATCTACCCCACAGCCACAAACCGAAAATCAATCTCCTACCCCTGATGTAAGTCTACCACCCAAGAAAAGCAAAAAACCTCCCAAGGAAGCGATCGCTTTCTCCAGCACACAAAGCGTCCCCGCATTTCCTACAGGTACGGCAAGAAGCACCGTAGAAGCCACTTTGGGCAAACCAGCCAAAGATTTAAGAGGTGCTTGGAGAAATACCCGTGCTGTCACTTACACGTTAGTACCGAATCAAATTGACCTTGGTTACTTATTTGACCGCAATTCGGGAGAATTGCGCCAAACTGAAGCCGCTTTTGCCCAATCTGTAGACCCCCAAGTAATGCAGACAACCTTAGAAGGAATGTTAGGTGGGCAAGCAACTGAAGAAATAAAGCAGGGACTGCAACAAATCCAACAACGTCAAAAAGATAATGTCAGCTTTACCCAAGGTGGATTAAAAGGTCAGATTGTGCGTCAGGATTGTGATTTAATTTACATCAGCATTTGGGATGCCAACTTACATGACTTTGTGAGTGTGTCTCAAAACAGAAAGTGTTAAATATGATGGTGGTGAAGCGTGAAGATTTGATTGTGCCAATTTTGGATATGACTGGAGTGGTGTCAGTTAAAGAGTTGGACTGTTTAGACGAATCTGAGTATTTTTGACAAAAGGAGCTGGTTTAACCCAGCTCCTTTTGTGTTTAGTGGTGTGGGGAAGGCGATTTTATTGTGACTTAAAACGCCAACTCTAGAAGATAGTACGATCAAAGTAAGCCATTCATCGGGAACCTAACTTGTGGAGCTAGCACCACTAAGGATTATCAAAACGCAAGTGAATAAATATTATCCTAAGGAGTACGCAACGTGATGGATTCCAAGAAATACAATGTAGAATTAGCTGATGAAGAAACTTTAGAAGAAGAAGAACAAGAGGAAAAAGTTACTTTCCAGTATGATCCTGATAAAATTAACATTGTAACTAGGGAACCAACAATAGAGTTATTGCTTAAAAGAATTAATGAAGAAGCCCTTGATTTAGCACCTGATTTCCAACGTCATGCGAATGTATGGAAAGAAGATGCCCAAAGCAGGCTTATAGAATCTATTATTATCCGCATCCCCATACCCGCATTTTATGTAGATGCTACTAATGAAGATAAATGGTTAGTCGTTGATGGATTACAGCGTCTATTTGCACTAAAGCGCTTTCTTCTCGATAAAAAACTCAAACTATCTGGATTAGAATATCTTACAAATCTGGAAGGTAAAACCTACGATCAAATTGATCGCAGATACCAACGCCGCATTGAAGAAACTCAACTAACAGTATATCTGATCGAAAAAGGCACACCTCCAGAAATTAAATATAATATTTTCAAACGCATTAATACAGGAGGTCTAGCTTTATCTCCTCAAGAATTACGCCATGCTCTTAATCCTGGTAAGGGAACAAAGTTTTTAACTAAACTTGCTGCATATCCAGAATTTAAACAGGTAGTTAAACTTGGAACCAACCGGAAAATGCGTATGGATGATCGGGAATTTATACTAGGGTTTTTAGCCTTTACTCTAACTCATTATCAAGATTATGCCGACAACAGAGATACTTTTTTAACTAAAGCACTATCTAAGACAAATAAACTTTCTGAAACTGAGTTACATAAGATTGAAACCAATTTTAAAAGAACAATGTTAGCTGCCTGGAACATATTTGGTAAAGATGCATTTCGGAAAATATCTACTTCTCAAAAAAAACAGTTTCCTATAAATAAAGCTCTATTTGAATCGTGGTCAGTACTTCTAAGCAAATTGAGTGATGAGCAAATAGAAATATTGATAGATAGAAAACAAAAATTGATGGATAAATTCAAGACATATATAGAGAATGATAAGGACTTTTTAGAATCTATATCTCAGGCTGCCGAGAAAGTACAGTATAGATTTATTACTATAGAAAAAATAATTCAGGAAGTACTTCTATGATTGATTCCCTGACACTCACAAATTTTAAGCCTTTTCAAAATCAACCTCTTACATTTAGACCACTGACACTTTTATCTGGACTTAATAGTACTGGTAAGTCTTCTGTTTTACAAGCCTTGTTATTATTAAGGCAATCTTATCAAAAAGGCTTGTTATTAGAAAAAGGCTTAGTACTAAATGGTGATTTGATTAATATTGGTACAGCCAAAGATGCTATTTTTGAAGGTGCAGCTAAACAAGATGAATTAATCTTTGAAATTCATTGGCAAAATGGCACAAATAGTATATGGAAATTTAAAAATGAAGAAGAAGATATAGGTTCTAATTTTTTACACCTTACTTCAGAATATGTAGATTCTCAAGTATATGAATTATCCAGTCTTTTTAATCAAAATTTTCATTACATTGAGGCAGAGCGTATAGGTCCTAGAGCATTTAATCAAATGTCATATGACAAAGTTCAATTACTCGGAACGCTGGGCGCTAGATGTGAATATACATTACATTTCCTTTCAGTCAATGAGAAGAGAATTATTGCTAATCACAAATTAAGTCATCCTAATGTAAAAAGTTCACAGCCACAATACAGCGAATAATTATTCTTTATCTAATTGGCTTGTAGATCCAAATATAGATAGGGATGACATACGATTTATTCTCACAGCAGCAAGGACTCCTTTTCTAGAAGACATTCAGGATTCTGAGATTGAAAATAGAAATATACTATCTGATTTTTGCTGTGAGGGAGAAACTAGTGCCGGTCTTGGCATTGCTTATCTGCTTGAATCTCTTGCTTTAAGCATCAGATCAGAATCGAAATGGAAATCTAATAGTATTGTTCTGGAAGTTACTTGGTTAGAAGACAGTGAAAACTTGAATTCGGATACAGTAGCAGTTGTTCACGCTAGTAGCAAAGAGCATGTACAAGAACATATTGCTTGGATACAGGAGCGTCTGAGAACAGGAGTTCGTGATGGACTGGATTTGTGGAATCGCAAAGAAGATTTATTTCCCTCCCTGCTCTTTTGTCAAAGTGTTAATCAACAAATACAAAATCTTGGTAATGGTGATCCAATGCTAAGACAGGTTGTCAGAAAATTGTTTGAACTAGAAAACTACTGTAAAACTTGGACAGATGGAGCTTTTGATTTAAACCTTGTTGCCAGTAAAATTACTCCAGAAAGTGACTCTAGGCTTCAAAAGTTAGAGGAGAAGCTAACCTTTAAGTGTCCTGATGGTGAGAAACGTATTTTTAGTTGGCATTTGCGGATGACTGGTGCAGGAGCTTGGCGGCTTCATTTATCTGAAGAATTAGGACCAGGTAAAATCATTATTGGGTACATTGGCTCTAAAATCCGATGATTTCAGTACTTGATTATAACCCAGTGCGATCGCTCTTCATTACCGTCTCTAATTTCACATAAGAAAGTCTTGACAACTAGAGAGGTGCGATCGCGCATTCTGCCAAATAGGTGATTTCGTAGCCGGACACGATATTATCCCCATACAGAGGCTTGGAAACGTGCGATCGCTCCATGCATAATACAGACTTCACGAGCAATTCTAGCTACTTCTGTAGAGATCACAGTTTTGTCTCGCACTGCTTGCAATGTAGGAGTTATCTCATGGGGACGTGTTATCAGTTCTGCCATCCGATTTGTGTGTAGCTGCTGGATATGGTCTTGAATTTCTTCTAAGAGTGTATCGATATTTGGTAATGGTTGGAGTGGCTGGTTATGTTGCAAAACATCTACCAAATTCTCTAAAACCTGAATCATTGCGGTTTCAAATAACTGTAAACCAGGCATTGGGTACTGTCCGCTAAATTCTCGCAAATGTTCAGTTAAGGTTGTGACTGAATTATAAAAGCTGCGCGTGTAGGCAAGCAAAGTCATTACCGGTTCCACCGCTCCCTGTAGATGACGAGGTTCACTCAGCAGTCTCTGTGCAGCTGCTGTAGCGTTGGCATTTTCTAAAGCTGCTCGATGCCGTATTGCGGAAATAGAGTCAATATTTTGGGTGGAATCGATATAGCTAGCGATAACTTGTTGAAAGTAGATAAGATCGGCTTGGATCGTTTTCGCTAGTTGGACAGGTAATTGGTGACGTTCCCAACTCGGAAATAGTAAATACCCACCAATCAAAGCCAATCCACCACCAATTAATGTGTCGAAGATCCGAACCAAGCTAATTTCCCAGTTCCCTGTATTACTAATGTTGAGTAGTAAGATAATTAAGGGAGTGAGTAATAAGACATACAAACCATAGTTTAATGGTTTCACGGCAAAGGCGATGACTGTCAACACAAACATACTTCCTAATAGCAGTACGTGATTGTGTATTAAATATGCTAATAAAACCGCGACAATTCCCCCCAGAATTGTACCAGCTACCCGTTGTATTGCGGTCTTCCACGTCCCGCCAAAGTTCGGCTTCAAGATGACAAGTACCGTCAGCGCTACCCAGTTTCCACTGGGAATTTGTAGCCAATCTGCTATGCCGATCGCAAGTGCTGCGGTCAATCCTAAGCGTAAAGCATGACGCAAACCTGTTGAGCGCAACGTCAGATTATCGCGTAAAGTATTGAGAATTGAGTTACGATCCCAAACCGTCAATTTATTAATATTAGGTTGCGTGACGCTGATTTTTCGCTCATTTTGTAGTTGTGCAGCAATATCTACATGTGTATGTAGTTGTTCTGTAAGGGCTTGCATACTACCAACTATTTTGCGGATATTTATTAACCCGTAATAATCATGGGTATGTTGAGAATGTTGAGTTTGCACATTTTGCCGCTTGCTTTCTAAAATAGCGATCGCACTATCGAGTTCTGTTAGTATTATTGTCGTCCCTCCACCAGATGTGATCGCCGAAGCTAATATATGCATTGCCTTGACGAGTTGCTGCATAGCTTGCTGAATTTCCACTTCTAACAAAGCTAATCGTGGATGTTCTGCCACAACTTCCAGCGTCTCTGTTAAAGCTACCACCACAGTCATTAATTGACCTGCATCTTGAAGTAAAACTAATAGTTGAATGCCTCGACAACTTGCCCCTTGCCGCGAGTAGCGGACTGCTGACCAAACTTTGCGGGCTGTTTCTATATCCTGTGTCACCGCATCCTGTAAAAATACCATCTCGCGTAAGCGCTGTTGCGGGGAAATTCCATCTCGGTTGAACTTACTAGCTTGCTCTATCAGCGCAGCTAAGTTGAGATAGCATTTAGCAACAGCTTTGAGGACAGGTTTATAGGGGTATACCACCCACAACCCCAAAGACAATATCATTGCCCAACTGCCACCAGCTACACACAACGCTAATCGTTGTAATATTGTCGGTGGAATCGGTGCAGCAATGGATACTACAAACATCATCGAGGTGATAAAACCAACAGTATTGGCAGAGTTGCCATACAATCCCATCAACCCCGCTACAAACACCCAGAGAAACGTGAATATTATTGCCAACCACCAGCTAGAACCGACAACAGTAGCTAAAGGCATAGCTACAGCCACACCAATCATTGCGGCAAACAAGACAATGGCTCGGTCTCTATAAGCACCACCCACATCGGCAATACTGACGTAGAGGGCTGCTAAAGCTGCCGTTGTACCCCAACTGATGCGATCGCTAAAAAGCCCCAATATAATTGGAACACACAATGCCAAAGCAGTTCGCAATCCTAAAGCGATCGTAGGTTCACCCGGTTGCAATTCAAAGGGTTTCCACAGCCATTTGATTCGTCTCTCTAGTGCGGATAACATGAGCAATTTTCAGAGGGTGCATGATTACAGGATTGCACGAGATGCTAAAGTTATTTCCAATATGACAAAGTTAATTTCTTAAACCTCTCCCCCCGTGGGGGAGAGGTTTGGAGAGGGGTTCCATATTCACCGTGTTCGCGCTTCTGCTCTTTAAAAATTTAGCTTAATTGTGAGCATTTCTCATACACAAACTCGAAATATCTTACTTTTATCAGCAAATCCTAAAGGCACCAGCCAACTGCGTCTAGCTGAGGAAATGCGAGACATTAGGGAAGGATTGAGACTGTCAGAGAATCGTGACCTATTAATGTTGGTGTACCGATTGATTTACCTGAATTTAATCAACAGCAGGTAAAAGCTTTGGCAACTGGGTATGAGTTAGAGAAAAAATTGGGACAAAATTTAATTAAGTTGATGGAATTGATAGGAGGACACCCTTATTTACTACAACAAGCATTTGTTAACCTAAAAAGTCAGCAAGTTAACCTAGAGCAATTGTTTAACCTTGCACCGACAGAAGAGGGAATATTTAGCGATTATCTGCGACAATTATTATGGCATTTACAACATAATTCTCCGCTAGAGGTAGGGTATAGAAAAGTGGTAAAAGCAAATGCACCTGTGCGACTTGATTCTGAAGTTGCATTTAAGCTGCATAGTTTAGGTTTAGTGAAACTTTCAGGTAATGATTGCGTTCCTAGCTGCGATTTATATCGTCAGTATTTTTCTGAGCGTTTGCTGTGATTTCGTGGTGAATTGAGGGTTGAAATTTAAACGCAAAGGAACACAGAGGTAAGCGCAAAGGTACGCGGAGAATTTGCTACGAAGTTGGGAAATCCTGTACTAAGATAAGATATTCGGTAGAAATCTTTGTTGCTTGCTTTTGAACTTTTAGTAGCTGATAATTTTAACTATGAACTATCGAAATTACATCACGATTGAGCCAAATAAACGCGGTGGCAAGCCTTGTGTGCGCGGTTTGCGAATTACGGTTTATGAAGTGCTTGAGTATTTAGCTTCTGAGATGATGCTTTTTACTGCTAATAGAAAAAAAGAACGTTACCTCGATGACCCACAAATAGAGAATTTTTCCTGTCCTGTTCTTAAACAAATTGATGATTATTGGGTAAAAAGCTCAGAAGGACATTTTGGTTTCAGCGTGCAAAAGAAAATTTGGGTTGGATACTTTGGAGATAGACTGGCTATTAAAGCAGTAGATTGGAATGATAACGATACAAAAAATTACTTAGACTTCGCTAGCACTGTCGGGTGGTACAATGAAAACCAAAAAGAGTCGAAGATGAGGGGTTGGATTGGATACGAAGAGTACATAAACCGTATAAAGAAAGACCCGATGAACCCTGCTGTGAGGGGTGCGATACCAAGCAGCGGGGGTGCAATTTGGGGGTTTGGTTCTTTAGAAAAAGACAATGTTTGGTTCTCTTTGTTCTTTTCTCGCGCTGCGACTTGTAAACTTTAAGATATAAGCATCCCAGCCTTTTATAAAGATTTGTTTAGAAAGGAATTTCTACGAATTCATAAGCATTTGGCGATTTCGATACCTGGCACTGGGGATTTTGGACTTTGGATTGAATGATTAGGATTTTTGATAAATACTGGTTTATAAAAGCGTTAATTCTCCAGACGGTAAATCAACTACCAATCGTCTAGTTTTCAACCACTGACGACCAAGTAAAATTTCCGGTACACCTTGTCCAACATGAACAGAAATATCAAATTCTTGCCCATCAATTCGCACCTTACCAGCGTAGATTTTAAAATCTGCTTCTCCTTGTGCTGTCCGCTGCACTCGTGTCTGCACGTAAATCGCCGATCAAAAAGACGCGATAAATCGCCGTCTCTACAAAGGACTGATTATTGTAAAGACGGCGATTTATCGCGTCTCTTGCCTTAACACCAAGCGTATTAATAGCTAACCAGCCAGAAAAACCTGTATCAAACATTGCATCTACTGGTAGTTCTAAACCATCCGAAGTAATAAGTTCAAGTTCAAAGAATAACTCATCCTCATCACCAAACCAGCCAGTTATCATATCGTTCCAGAAACCCCTGTGTCATTAATTCGGAAGAGAAATAATGGTATAGTACCAGGGTGTTTTTGACGAGCCATCCTCATTGCTACTTCTTCATCGCCATCAATAAAATAGTCTCCACTATCCGGCTCAACAATCATATACCAGTTGTAGTGAGTTTCTATGTAGTGCAGCTTAACGCGGTCAAAAATAACCTGACAGCGTTGGTGGAATTTCTCATCTTCTGCTCTACGAAGTGCTTTTTGTTCTTCTGTCCACTGAATTTCCGGGAATATTCTTCCCCGTCGGACTGTACGAGTAGCTTTTACTTCAGTCATGGTTGGTTCAAAGCACAATTGCAATATCTCCAATTTCCATTTGGATATATCTCAATCAAAACTTCTTCCCCTGTAAGAAGTATGACATTCCCGGTTCTCTCATCCAAACGTACCATTTCCACTCTTAGATACATACTTGTGAGGTTCTGACAAAGTTGGAAGCATCGAAACGCCTGCTGAGTTGTTGGCAATTGTAATTTTGTTGTTCACTAGTAACTCGTAGTTATAGCCAAATCGCTTTTACTACGTATTATTGTAAAAAACGAGCGCGGAGGGATTTGAACCCCCGACCCACAGAACCGGAATCTGTTGCTCTATCCACTGAGCTACGCGCCCATATTCACCTATACCATAACACATAAGGGTGATTGATTACAAACTTGCACTAAGAAAGAAAATTCGCGGGATCTACGGGTGTACCATATGAACGCACTTCAAAGTGGAGGTGAGGACCTGTAGATAAACCGGTGGAACCAACAGATGCGATCGCTTGTCGTCGCTGCACTGTTTGCCCTTCGGAAACGAACAATTGACTCGTATGACCGTATAATGTAGTAATGCCTTTGCCGTGGTTAATAATTACAGCGTTGCCATAACCACCATACCATCCAGCCACAATCACCGTTCCCGAATCTGCGGCTCGAATTGTACTGCCATAGCTAGCGGCAAAGTCTAAACCTGCATGAAAGCGACGATAACCTAAAATAGGATGCATTCGCCAACCAAAAGGACTGCTGGATTGAGCATCACTAGGAAAAACCATTATACCAGTTCCGCGAAGAATGATGCTGTTGCGGCTGTTAGTTTTATTTTCCGCTTCGGCTACTTTTTGTTGAATTAAAATACTTATTGCTTGAGAATCTTTTTCAAGTTGGTTTTGGGCTGCTGACAAAGCTAGGCGATCGCTATTTAAGCGTAGAATTAAATCGGACTGTAGCTCTGCTTGTCCTTGATAATCGGCTTTTTGTGCTAACAACTGCTGACGAATCAAAGCAATCTCATTTTTTTGCGCTTCTACATCGGTTTTCTGCTTCTTTATCTGGTTTGCTTGTTGAGTAAGTTTTGCTAAAATTTTCTGGTCAGCTTGATAAATTAACTTTAATTGCCGACGACGGTCAAGAAAATCGCTGATATTTTGACTTTGTAGTAAAACTGCTCATCCAACAGATGCTGGGGAACGTTGCAGAAAGCGCAATCGTCCAATTGTCGCTGTTTGTCTATTCTGATAATTCTGTTCAGCTATACCTAAATCAGCTTGCAATTCTTGAAGACGTTCAGTTGCAACTTTTAACTGCAACTCGCTGTCAGCAATGTGACTGTCAGTGGTTTGCAGATTTTGTTCTAAACCAGTTAAGCGATGTTGCGCTTCTTGCTTTATACTTGTTAAGCGATCGCGTAATGAGACAACATTTTGACGCTGTTGTTTAACTTGTTGCTGCTGAATACGCAAAGTGTCAATGTTCGCGTTTTTCGGTGCTGCATATACTGGCAATAATCCGAAGAATATACATAAAATGCCGCAAAATAGCAGAATTTTTGGAAGCGATCGCACTGTCATGTTGTTTAGATAATCACAAACACCATGAAGATTATTCCCAAAATCAGACTTACTGTATCAATTTTGTCAGCCTTCGATTACAGTTATGTCAGCGCGATCGCAGGTATATTTGCAAAAGAAAACCTGTCAAGTTAACAAACATAAACATAAACTGAGCAGTAATTGACCTGGAAAGTGAATGGTTAGTTGAGACAAACTACGGCTATTGGTTGTGAACAAGCTACTTTGAACGTAGGAGAAACTAACTCATGGACGATCGCACTTTAACTAAAAAATCTTCTCGCCGAAATATATTCTCGCGCCGTGATATTATAATCAACGGAGGAGTTATTGGTGTAGCGAGTGCATTGGGTTTACCGCTGATTGCTGAAAAAGCAAATGCTCAACCAGCAAAAAATATGCGAGATGATGTCAAAATTCTTAACAATGCTCTTTACTACGAACATCAGGCAATCTGGGCTTATAGTTTTGCAGCTGGCAAGTTAACTAATACCGATGTTGGTAAAACCGTTTTAGCTCTTGCTTTACGCAACCAAGCTGATCACAAAAAACATCGGGATGCTTTAGGAGCAACTATCAGCAGTTTGGGCGGAACTCCGGTAAAAGCAGAATCCAAATATGATGTTTCATCATACATCCAAAAAGGTGAGGGAAACGTCGATAGTGATGTGAATATTGCCAAGTTAGCACTCGCTTTGGAAACAGATGCAGCGATCGCTTACACTCAAGAAGTCGCCAAGCTGAAAACCCCAAAATTGATTACTGTCGGGGCAAGTATTGGTGCAACTGAATCGGCACACGCTGCGGCTATTCGTGCTACTTTCAAAGCACTTGGCGTAGATTTGGAAATTGTACCGGCATCTTTTGTCAGTATGGAAACTCGTGATGCTTGGGTGCTAAAAGTTTAGTTGAACACTATGCCCAATGCCCTATAACTGATTAGCTTTCCATGCAGCAAGGTCAGCTAAAGAGCGATCGCGATAACGTCCGTAACGCTCCGGTTTACTCTTGACTTTCTCCCCTAATGCTGGTATAATACCGAAGTTGGGCGGCATGGGTTGGAAATGCTTCGGCGAAGCGGAACTAATAAACTCAAATAGCGCCCCCATCATGGTTGTATTGGGTAGCGTCAACGGTTCTTTACCCAAAGCTAACCGCGCTGCATTGGTTCCTGCCAGCCAACCACCGGCAGATGCTGCGGTGTATCCTTCAGTACCAATCAACTGCCCAGCGGCAAATAATGTTGGACGCTGCTTAAATTGCAAACTTGCAGACATCAACTGCGGTGCATTAATAAAAGTGTTGCGGTGCATCACACCCAAACGGACAAACTCGGCATTTTCTAAACCGGGAATTAGCTGAAATACACGCTTTTGTTCGCCCCAACGCAGATTAGTTTGAAATCCTACCATATTCCAAAGTTGACCGGCTTTATCTTCTTGCCGCAATTGCACCACAGCGTAAGAACGCTCCCCTGTGCGACTATCTGACAATCCTACAGGCTTAAGCGGACCATAACGCATGGTATCTTCTCCGCGCTTTGACTGTTCTTCAATTGGCAAACAAGCTTCAAAAAACTTTGCTGTTTCTCGTTCAAAATCTTTTAATTCAGTTTGTTCAGCTTTGCGGAGTTCTTCCCAAAACCGCAAATACTGTTCTTTATTCATCGGGCAGTTGAGATAAGCAGCTTCACCTTTATCATAGCGTGACGCCATAAAAGCAATATCGCGATTAATGGATTCTCCCACAACAATTGGGCTAGCGGCATCAAAAAAGCTGAGATATTCCATCCCACTAAAGCGACGTAAATCTTCCGCTAAATCGGGACTGGTTAAAGGACCGGTTGCTAAGACGACAATTCCCTCTGGAATGGCTGTAACTTCACCACGACGAAATTCAATTAAAGGATGTTTAGCTAAAGTTTCGGTTAAATCTTGGCTAAATTGTCCTCTATCTACCGCGAGTGCTCCACCTGCGGGAACGGCGTGTTCATCAGCTTTGGAAATGACGATAGAATTGAGTTGACGGAGTTCTTCATGGAGTAGACCGGCACACCGGTCGCTTGCCATTGCCCCAAAGGAATTACTACACACCAACTCTGCTAAATGTTCTGTATGATGTGCCGGACTAAAGCGTTTTGGTCGCATTTCCCAAAAAATCACCGGCACCCCCGCAGAGGCTATTTGCCATGCGGCTTCTGTTCCTGCTAGTCCACCTCCAATCACTTGTATCGGTTGTTGTTCCATAGTTAAATTTTTAATTCTTATTTTAGCTTAGTTTGATTATGGCGATCGCAACCCCTAACTATTCTAAAATTAAAGCCTTCATCGCGATGCCGGAAGTGTTTTCATGTACTTAAATGTCATATTATTGCCATGACCGCAATTACCATCAACTTCAACAACATCGTCAAACTTAACGACGACCAATTTTACCAACTGTGTCGGGATAATCCCGATGTCAAATTTGAACGTAAGGTGTCAGGAGAACTAATTGTAATGCCACCAACGGGGGGAGAAACTGGAAAACGTAATGCAAAACTAACTGCACGATTTGTCCTGTGGAACGAACAAACCGAACTTGGTGAAGTATTCGACTCCTCCACTTGCTTTAAACTCCCGAACGGTCCCAATCGCTCCCCGGATGTATCTTGGATAAAACTAGAGAGGTGGAACACCCTTAAACCAGAACAAAAAGAGAAATTCCCACCCATTGCCCCAGATTTTGTTTTAGAGTTGATGTCCCCATCGGATAGTTTGAGCGAAACCCAGGCGAAAATGCAAGAATATGTGAATGCAGGCGTAAAATTAGGTTGGCTTCTCGATAGAAAAACTCGTTGTGTTGAAATTTATAGACAAGGGCAACCAAAAGAAGTATTAGAGTCTCCCACAAGCTTATCTGGGGAAGATATATTACCAGGATTTGTTTTGGACTTACGGATAATATGGGGTTAATTACAATAGACATCCACCGCTATGATTATTATGCGTTGCCCCAAACCCTTGTAGAGACGTAGCACTGCTACGTCTTTACCTCTTTTCACGTCTTTACCTCTTTTCACGTCTTTACCTCTTTTCCAACAGATGTCTAATTAAAAAACAAGCGCTCCGAATTAACTTTTCTTTTACTGAGCGCTATATTACCCTAGCGATCGCAGATTATAATAAAACTTCAGCATGGTGAATTTATCCAATTTAAAGTAACAAAAATTAACCGTTTCTATCCCGATACAAACGCAATACATAAGCACCCGCTGGAGTTTCTCTAAAAGCGCTAATTTTTGATGCAAAGGAATCAGGCAACTCTTGCAATGGACGCGGCTTTATTGGGTGTTCTGGTGGTAAGATAACGGGTGCAGCCAAGGCAGCAAAAGTGATATCTGCGGCTGAAAAGCTATCTCCAACTAAATAGGTGCGTCCATCTGCTAATAACTCATTTACTTTCTCAAAAATGCTTTGAATTTGTTCATAAGCTTGTGCAGCAGACTCGGAATTAATATTAAAAGTTTTGCGAACAATTGAGCGCATCAAAGGAAAAACTACAGGAAATAATGCCTCTTCAAAAGAAGGAACACCCTGAGTCCATTTGCTTTGGATAAACTTTGAATCATTTATCGTGTAAAAGTAACCCAAACAGCGTATAGCTGGTCCCAATTGCTCATCAAATAAATCTTCGAGTTCTTCTACTTGTCGGCGCAATTGAGGGTCAATGGGATAAAGTTTGGCTTTATCTGGGACAATTTTATCTAGATATTGTAAGATATCTGTTGAATCAGTAAAAACGCCGTCTTCTGCTACCAAAACTGGAGTAGATTTTCCGCCAACACGCTTAGTTGCAATTAGATAAAATGGTGGCATATGGGCTTCTTCGACGTAAGGAAGTTTTAGTTTTGTCAATGCCCAACGTGCCTTTTCGCAATAATGACTCACGGAAATTGTAATTAGACGAAGTTGCTTTTTTTGGGTAATCTGTGTCATTTGATTTTTGTGTAATTGAAAGAGTTTGATGAATATTTATTTTTTAATTTCTCTGGGATGGGAATTGGACGATTATTTTGCAGGCTGAGTAGCGTTATTAGATATAATTTATGCTTGCACAGTCCATTTAATCCGTCCCAAATTACTTAACCATAAACACTCAATCACTGCAATTAAGATTCACTACCAACGCATTTAGTTGTGAACAATTCCATCGCATCGGAAATAAAACACGTCCCCCCTAACTTATTCAGAATAGGTCTAATATAATTTGCCACTGAAGACATTTTTTCTGGGGGAAAGAAAGCGATGACATAAACATTGTCTAACATAGTCATTGCCATATCATCACTGAGATTTCCTCTCCTACTTTTGCCGGCAACATTGCGAATCACTGTATGACCGGGTACACCTGCTTTTTCTAAAGCTTCTAAAATCTTTGCAAGTTCAACGTAATTGACAACGATTTCTATCCGTTTAACTGACTGCATAATTTCATCTCCAAAACATATTAATGCCGTATAAATATAGAGGAATACCTACAATGATATTGAATGGGAATGTCACTGCCAAGGCTGTTGAAACATACAAACTGGGATTTGCCTCAGGAACAGTTAGCCGCATCGCTGCGGGAACTGCGATGTAAGAAGCGCTTGCACACAATACAGAAAACAAAAGCGCATCTCCTTGCGACATACCAATCAGTTTGGCAACCACTAAAGCAATTCCAGCATTGACAATTGGGATAAGTATGGCAAATAAAATCAGAAAAACACCTGTTTTTTGTAAATCTTTTATTCTTTTGGCGGCAAGCAATCCCATGTCCAGTAAAAAGAAGGTGAGAACACCGTAAAATATATCTTGGGTAAAAGGTTTCAACTTTTCCCAACCATGTTCACCAGTCAATATACCTATGACGAGGCTGCCAACTAGTAAAAATACGGAACTATTTAAACAAGCTTCTCGTAGCACTTCAGACCAAGAAAACTCACTTTTACCTGGTTCTACTGCGAATAAATTCACCAAAATTATACCAACAATAATTGCTGGCGATTCCATCAAAGCTAGAGCTGCAACCATATAGCCATCAAAGACAATGCCCAGTTGAGTCAGGAAGGAACCAGCAGTAATAAAGGTAACAGCGCTGATGGAACCATAAGTAGCAGCGATCGCTCCGGCATTATAAGCGTCAAGTTTTACCCTCAGGATAAAAAATGTATAAACAGGAACGATACACGCCATTAAAATTGCTGCCAAAAGCGTTATAACTAGTTGTTGATTGATACCACTTTTGACTAATTCCACACCTCCCTTGAACCCGATCGCAAATAAAAGATATAGTGAAAACAACTTCGGTAAAGGTGGGGGAATTTCTAGATCCGACTTGACCAAAACTGCCAACATCCCCAAAAAGAAAGCTAATACAGGTGGATTCAAGATGTTAGACACTATCAGACTTACATCCATTTCCACCAATCCTCACGTAATTAATATTCCTTCATGAATTGTTGCATGAGAAGTGACAACTAGCATAAATTTTAAACAATCGGTTTGGGAGATCCCCGACTTCTTTAAGAAGTCGGGGATCTGACGTGCGATCGCTATATAATGGGCTTATTTAGTGCTAAAATAAGCTTCTAGCGCCTCAGAACCGCCAATTAATCTACCATCGATAAATACTTGGGGAACTGTTGTTGCACCTGTAACTGCCTTTAGAGAGCGTGTGGAAGCATCTTTACCTAAAACGATTTCTTCGTAATCAATATCATTTTGCTTCAGCATTTCCTTCGCACGAGCGCAGAAAGGACAACCTACTTTTGCAAACAGAGAAACAAACTGGGGCTTTGCAGCTTGGGGATTGATATAATTGAGCATTGTGTCTGCATCCGACACTTTAAAGGGATCTCCTGGTTCGTCTGGCTCAATAAACATCTTTTCTACCATGCCATTCTTTACTAACATAGAATAGCGCCACGATCGCTTACCAAAACCTAAATTTGTTTTGTCTACTAGCATTCCCATGCCTTCAGTGAATTCACCGTTGCCGTCGGGAATTAATATGACATTATCTGCTTCTTGGTCTTTTGCCCATTCGTTCATGACAAAGGTGTCGTTTACCGAAATACAAACGATGCTATCTACACCATTTGCCTTAAAGGCTTTTGCTGTTTGGTTGTAACCAGGTAAGTGCGTAGATGAACAAGTCGGTGTAAAAGCACCTGGTAAGGAGAAAACAACTACTGTCTTATTGGCAAACAGTTCATCGGTGGTTACATTTACCCACTCGTTGTTCTGACGAGTACGGAAGATAACTTGTGGTACTTTTTTTCCTTCGTGATTAGACAACATCAATTTGGTTCCTTGAATAATAGTTCACATGAAGCGTACTCATAATGATTATGACATGTCAAGGGTACTAAGACTCAGTTTTGCAAGAAAATCAAAAAAAGGGTGTCAGATTTTAGCGATCGCATTAGACATCGACCGAATTGAACTATGCGTTGCCCCAAACCCTTGATTAGACTATTCTGTGCTACGTCTCTACATTGTTTTCTGGAGATGTCTATTGTTAAAGAAACTTGGTTTTACCTATTGACTTGTGAAAGTTGACAAGGTATTATATGAATAATGAAAAAGGTGTGGACATATAGACCCGATTCGGAAGAATTTAACTTCCTAACTTTGCTCTTAACGACGCCACGAGAGAAAGGCAATTAATCCAACTAGAAAAGAAAAGGTAAATTGCACCCAATGCTTCTGGGTAAAGTTGAAAAATCTGTCTTTGATTCCTCATGTTGTTGGAGAGGGTGTATTAATTTGGGCGATGCGGGCTTGGGCGTATTCTTGAATTGGTGTATAGTTAATTTTGGCAGCGAGTGTGGCAGCTTCATTTAAAGAATTAATTGCCGCGTTTGATTCTCCCATCTTTAACTCGACATCAGCGATAAAATACAGCAGATTGCGACTTTGACTATATATGGAACCAATTTGAATGTAGAGATTTTGAGCTTGGTGGAGATATTCTAATGCTTGCTGGGGATTGTCTTGCAACTTACCAAATTCTTGCAGGATATTTGCTTCACCTAAGCGATCGCCAATATCGCGGTAGAATTGCAAAGCTGCTTCATAGCGACTTAATGCTTTATCACTGCGCTTGAGAAATTGTAAAACATCACCAATGGCTTGTAAAGTATTTGCTTCACCTAAGCGAGAACCTGTATCGCGGTAGAATTCTAATGCCTGTCGATAACAATCCTCAGCTTGTGTGACATCATCTCTAAGTTCAAAATAGAGATTCCCTAATTTTTCCCAACTACTAGTACAGCACGGCGTAAATAAAGCTACCATTCAAAAAAGCCAAAAACCTTGTATTTCAAGCTTTTTGACTTTTGACTTTTGAATGAGTGACTTCCGCGAAGCGGTACTAGCCAAATCAGCCTTTAAATCAAACTTTTTTTGTAACGCAATAGCCTTTTTATATGCTTCAATGGCAAATTTGCGATCTTGGGAACTGCGATCGCGTTGTTGATAATTTGAAATTTAGGTAAAAATAAAGAATTAATATTGTTTTTATAAATATCTTCCACCAAGCCCAAATCAAGTTTATCCAAGTCATCAATCACCACCAAAACTTGCTTTTTAGTCTCAGCTTGAATTATGGAAGCAATTTCATCAGCTTTGTGTGCAAGTTCAGAAACTTTACGCTCGTAAGTCTTTTTAATTTCTTCCCGAAACGTGGCTTCATTTGACAGAAGTGTAGTTGTGTTTCTTCACGCTTACCTACTTAATATGATCTGGAAAAGTTTTTTTCAAAAAGTTCAATTCTTTCAGCATATTAACTGCCTTTAACACAACTTGTTTTATTCAATTAATTGCACCTAAAATTGTTTATAATATCCAAGCGGTATGTATAATTATTTTTTCAAAGAACGGAGTGTAAACATGTATTGAAAGTTAACTTTTGAGCAAATCAAACTGAGAGAAATAGGTGCATAAATACCAATCGTGGTTCCTAATACCAAATGCATGACGGGTTCTGTAAAACCGAATAACTTTTGCAGCGCGATGCGAAAAAAAGATGCAGCAATAGTATGAGCCACAAAAATTTCTAAGGAAAATATTCCCCAGTTTTTGACAAAGAAGAGCAAATTGAACTTATCAAGTAAAACAGCCAAAGAAACTGTTGCAGCGATACCAAGCATTGCAATCAGGGGAATTGCTATCACATTTTCAGTTAGTTGAAATTGAACTGCTAGCCCAACTGCTATATATCCACCTAAGGTGATCAATATCAAGGCAAAATGGTTAATTTTACTTTTGATAGATAGCCAGGTGCCACTACCGAAAATCACCCCTAGCGCAAAGTAGATAGCATGACGACGAAACAAATACAATACACCCCAAGTACCAAAGTTGACGTTTAACCCATGTAAACAATACAGCACAACAGCAAAAATCAAGAAGAATATTGGAGATAGTTTCAGCTTATTGAGTATTCCATAAACTATCAGGATGGCAAACAGAGTATAAAAAAACCAAAATTGCTGGTAGGGTTGATAGATAATCTGCCAAATGTTTGTAAGTGATGTCTGGTTTGTGGTGGTATAACGTGATGCCAATGCCTGAATTCCCATCTGTATTAACGACCATAGGAAATAGGGGTAAGCGATGACATACAGCTTATCAAGCAGAAAATCTTTGAAAGGTTTGGATAGCGATCGCTGTACAAATAAACCTGATATAAAAAAGAATAAAGGCATGTGAAAGCCATAAATCCAGCGATCGACAAGCAACAATAGTGTAGAAGGTTGCAATATTGAACTATTTACTAAACCCCGTAGGACGTGTCCAACTACAACCAAAAATATCCCTATTCCTTTGGCATAATCAACCCAGTGCAGTCGATCCCGCATTAACGGATAATTGAGCTTGACTTTTGGTGCAAAGACTGAGTTGGCAGATGTTTCCTTCATAAACCTATCTATTAATGAAATGCTCTAAAGTATTGCCTGAATTGGAAGACCAAATCCTAACGAATTCCGAACGATCAAAAGTAGAGCGAGTACTCCGATAAAAAAGGCAGTACACAGAATATCCTGGGCAAAGGTGGAGAGTTTCTCCCGCCAAAGTCCATAAAGGTTGACGATGTACAAAGGCATATCGCTGAGTGCGATCGCGATAATTGCTCCCACTGTGCCAAAACGATAAAATGCTAAAGGTAATCCCAGACCAATAACCGTAAACCCAGCTAAATTGCTTTGAGCCGTGTACAAGGGCTTGCCAATTGCTATCAGAGCCGGATTTATAGTATAAAATAATACAGAGAACCAAATGCCGCAGGATAGAATTGGCATCATCCAGATTGCCTCGGTATAGTTTTCGTTGTAAAGTACGTCGATGACTAAATCGCCAACAGTCACTAAACCAGCTAATACCACCGCAAATCCCAATAGTATTAACCGACGTTGGCGGAGAATTTTGGCTCGCAAAATTGACCGAGGCTGGTCAAGAGAGTTGGAAATAGTCGGATAAATAACTTTATAGCTGAGAGTTTTAATTAGTTCACGGGGGATGCCTGCTAGGGAGTAAGCTATTGTATAAACCCCTAAAATTTTAAAAGATAGTAGTTTAGCAAGAATAAGGCGATCGGCTTGCTCATTCAAAAATGTCACCGCTGTTGCTAGAAACATCCATTTCCCGAAAGATAGAATCTCGCCCACGGCTTGCCGATCCCAAGCGAAGCGATTGGAATATCCTGGTATTAACCAATGGCTGCCTACCATTCTGTATATTGCGCCTGCGACTGCGCCAATAGCTAAAGCCCAGACACTTCGATTTAACCAGGCAGCGAGAATCATGGTAGACAGAGTTAAGATTTGCACCGTCATGTCGAATCGGGTCATCCTACCCAAGTCGATGCGGCGGTGCAAAGTATGTATGCTGGTGGAACCAAAGCCATCGAAAACTGATGTCAGTCCCACAATCGGAATTAACAACAACAGGCGCTGGTCATTGTAGAACTTTGCAGCAGGGAAGGAAATGAGTAGGAAAAACAACCAGAGTATCCAGCCACGAATTGCTTGTAGCGTCCAAGCTGTATTCAGAAAAGTTTGCTCCTCGCCGCGTTTATTGTTGATAATACTTTGAGGAATGCCTAAGTCTGAGAATAAATCTATGCCTGCTCTGAGGGTATTGACCACAGCCATCAAACCAAAAAACTCTGGTACTAGCAGACGAGTCAGGAGGAGGTTGCTGCCAAACCGGAGTATTTGAGCAGATCCATAACCAAAAAGTGTCCAGATTGCACCACGGATAGCACGCTTTTTCAGTGTTGTCATAATTTGTTTAAAGAGTGACTCGGCTAGTTGACTTGAGTCTTGGTTAGGTTTTGCAACTCGCCTAGTTGGTAGTTCTTCTCAGCAACCTGAGAATTTTCTGGGGTAGAGCGAAACAAATTCGCCAATTTGCTTGCTTCTTCAGTCACATTGTGATGCACTTTGACGGTTGCCGCCCCAGCTTTACCCATTTGCTCTAGATGTTCTGTTGGCTGTTGTAGCACTTCACGCATCGCTGCTGTCAAAGCTTCCACTGAACCTGATGGAACCAACCAACCGTTGATTCCTGGCTTTACCAGTTCGGGAATCCCAGCTACATAAGTGCTAATTACCGGACGTGACAACGCCAAAGCCTCCATAATGACTACAGGTAGCCCTTCGGCAAAGCTAGGCTGAATCAAAGCACGGGAATTGATTATATATTTTTGCACTTCGGCACCACTAGCCCAACCAGTAATTTTTACCTGTGCTTCCAAGTTGTAGTCTTTGATTAAACTTTCAATTTCCGGTCTTAAAGAACCATCTCCTACCAAAGTCAAATTACACGGCAAATTTTCCTCTGCTAGTTGCTTGACTGCTTGGAGGAGCAACAGTTGTCCTTTTTCTTGACAAAGGCGACCGACGCAGACCAAGTTTGGCTGAGATGATATTGTTGTTGTGAGTTGCTGGAAAAAATTATTGTCTACACCACAACGAATCACATGAATCTTTTGCCACTGCTGGTGGTCGCACCAGCGATAAAGCTGACCTTTGCTGAACAAGCTGATTGTGACTACAAACGCAGCTCGATTTATCTTTTCCCTCAGCGCTAAACTTTCGGGTTGATCGAATTCGTATGGTCCGTGAACCGTAAAGCTGTAGGGCGGTCCACCTAAGGCATGACACAACATCGCTACTGTGGTGGGGTTGGTTCCAAAGTGAGCATGAATGTGAGTTATCCCCAATTTGCGAAACCAACCTAGCAGGACGCAAGCTTCTGCTAAGTAAATAATATGGTAAAATATGCCTCGCTCGGAAGCCCAACCAACTTTAAGAGCTAAGGATAAACTTTTTAACCAGAGAATTGGTCGAGCGATCGCCACGCTTAACAAGTTAAACAGCAACCCCAGAATACCTACACCCAAAACTATTTGAGTCTTTTGGAATTCCTCTTTGTCCTCTGTATCTACCAATTGAGTTTCGCATTTGCGGATTGAAAAGCGTGCTACCGACAGCCCGCAAGCCTCAATTGCAGTTATTTCTCTGCGAATAAAGCTGTGACTTGCCTTGGGATATTGATTTACTAGATAAGCAATTTTCATTTTTACTTCAGATGCACAGCAACAGTCTCACACTCAGTCAGCCGTCTGGCAAAATTTACTAATTATCAAGGCGATCGCACCTGAAAGTCATAAAAATTGTTATGAACTATAAACGACTTAGTATTGAAATCAGTATCTGGGTAGGAAGGCACAAATAAATATAATATGAAGAAGATTAAGTTTTCAAAACTCTCTTTTCTTCTGTCTTCTGCTTTTTGCCTTCTCTTTATACTAATTTTTGTTAATTCCAATACGTAATCATAATATTTTGCCTAAGTAAAATCAATTTACTTGTATGAAGTTAGTCTTTAGATTTGCTTGTACTTTTGTAAATTTATGGTAAATATTGAGTTAATAATCCTGATTCTCTAGAAAATACTTGTTGCAAATAAAACCATAACTTCATCAGGGCGCAAGTGCTGACCAACCAAGAAAAATCTTCTCTGCCTGTTTACACAGAGGGTCAGGATAGGGTTGTAGGAATCAGCACTAACGCCCTGTTTCTCCTAATAATTTGAGCAACAGACGTTAGTATGAAGTAGCACTTTTGTATTCAACCAAAGTCCGCTGGCGTTTCAACAGCCGGGAAATGTGAAACAAAATTTGACCTTGAGCTTGCGGTAATTTACCTAAAATGCAAAACCTAGCGTAGAGAGACGCATCCTCTGACTTGAGACCGCGTTCCTGAGTATTTTTATATATTTTGTATCCTAGCAATGTATAAATAATTATCAATAATAGAATGCTAAGACCGAAAGTTAAAGGTGCAGTCGCAACAGCCATTAGCGGTAACAGCAAACCCCAAAACCAAATACTGCGGCTTTCTTTGACCCAATGCCGTTCAGGAGTGCGACTGTGCAGCCATGACCCTTCAGCATATGCATGACCTGCACGGAGCGATCGCTTCCACCACTGAGAGAAGCGGGTGATTTGAGCATCGTGCAAAGTCATTTCAGCATTTATACGTAATATTTTCCCAGCGTATTGACGCAATCGCACACACAGTTCTGGTTCTTCACCGGCAATTAAAGTAGGATTGAACCCTCCTACTTGTTTAAATGCGTTTACCCGCATCATCGCATCGCCACCACAAGCTTTCGCTTCCCCAACCGGAGTATCCCACTCGATGTCACAGAGGCGATTATAAATCGAGTTATTGGGAAATTCTTCCCGCCGCCGTCCGCACACTACTACAACGTCGGGATGTGCAACCATTTCACTTGCTGCACGTTGTAACCATCCCTCTACTACCCGACAGTCTCCATCGACAAACTGAACAAATTCGATATTCGGATTTACTTCTAATAAATGTTCAAACCCAGCATTTCTAGCACGAGCGGCAGTAAACGGAATTGATAAATCAAGCTCGACTACATGAACGCCAAGGGAGTGAGCTAACGCCACACTACCATCTGTGGAACCTGAATCTACGTAGACAACGGTTATCCCTTCGCCCAGTACTGATAGCAAGCACTCTTTGAGACGATTTCCTTCATTGCGTGCGATCGCAACGACTCCAATTTGCTGCACTATGAAACCTCCTGTGCTATAAGTTATGGTCAAAATATTTATACATTAGATTCTTGCAAAAATTGTCGAGTTTAATTGCTTACACTTCTATCTGGTATTTAGAATTTATACTTATGACTTAATTATTAACTACTTCCTCTCAAAAACAAAGTCAAATACAGCCATTGACAAGTTGCCATAATTATGATTTTAATACACATAAAGGTATTTTTTCGTAAATTAAATTTTATTCTTCAAGAGGGATTGTAATTTAAATAATACTTTGATCTGTTTACTAAATAGCCAATTGAGTTAAATTTTATCTCTAAACACAAATTAATGAATTAACTTAAACATTGTGTTTTATGCCTATCAGCGAGTTAGTGACTAATCAATACTATATTTACATCACCCCAGAAGAGGGGCTAATCCCTTGGGATATATACGACCCCAATCCAGCAAACTGCGGCTTTGTAGCTTATTTCGGTAAAGTTTTCCAAGCTGTGGAAAAGCACTTGCAGAAAATAGGTTTAATATTTTACGTGACAATGACCGAAATGCATCAACTCCCATCCTATGGGGAAAATGTGATTGTGGTCATGCTGGGAGACGAGTTGTGTCGCATCCCAAACTATGTTCACAAGGTTGGAGCTATTTTCAAGTGTTATGGTGGTACGCAGCAAATAATTGGATGCAATTTTTTGAACAAGCCTTCGTATCTGAATTTGGTGACAACACTTCAATATGTCAGAAATTGGGTGAAGCGTCTGCCTTCGATGGTGAATTATCAATTTCATAATTTTAAAAATAGGTTGTCTGGAAGCAATAAAAACACCGGAATATATGACATTCCTTTGGGTTACTATAACTCAGAAGATTTGCCAATAAAAGATATGGAAGAACGTAGTTACGACGTTTTCTTTTCAGGTAGTTCAGTACACGAACGTTATCCTTTATGGTCTTTGCAGTACTGGTTGAAAACTCCAAAAACCATTTCGCGAGAACAAATGATATCTAGTTTAAATAAATTCCAAAAAAAACATCCAGAATTTAAAGTGCAATTTTCAGTGACTGCGGGTTTTGGTGCTACGGATAATAGCGAAGTTGAAATTAGCTATAGCAAAAAAATGATGAACACAAAAATATGTCTTGCTCCGAGAGGAACTTCCTCTGAGACATATCGCTTTTTTGAGGGAATAAAATATGGTTGTATCCTCTTGACGGAAGCTTTACCTTCACGGTGGTTTTATGATGGTTCTCCCGCGATTCAGATAAAAGATTGGCGAGAGATTGAAACAATACTGGAAAACCTGCTCCAAAACAAGCAACTCATGGAAGAAATACACCAACAATCTTTGAATTGGTGGGAGACAAAATGTTCGGAAGCTGTTGTTGGTGAGTACATTGCCGAGAAATTGAACTCATTATAGCGGCAACAACACGCTCATAGTGGGGTGGAATTTAGAACACACATATAGCTTTTAAAACAAAAAACGGGCGTTGCGTTCAAAGATGTGATTTTTTACTTTCTAGGTTGGGTTTTAGAGGATGTTTGAAAAGTATTAGGCGAATATAATTCGCTACTACACTAGCATTGTCCACCGACCTGGACTAATGCCAAATCAAGGGTTTTCTAACCCACGCAGGTGGGTTTTGTCTGTGTAGCCGCGAATTATATTCGCTTTTGCAACTTATGGTTTGAAAACCCTCGTTGCAGAAGTTTTTGGGCGCCTAGTCTCTTAATACAAGACTTGGCACCGTTGTATTTTTGTAATTTTTGCTCCCGTAACCGTTCAACAATGTCACGTTGCATTGACTTCATCATCTCTTTTTTTTGGGCAGATCACTCAGTTTCCAAAGACCTATGCACTTATCTGTGTCTGCAAAACCTGCATCACGTCTTTCGTAAATAAGTTTTAATGGAGTCGGAAAGTTAAAGGGTTCCAGGCACATGTTAAGAGAACGATAACCGCCTGTTACGATAGGAAAGTTTTCTCTAGTATCAGGGTGAGTGGTAGTCAGCAAATACTTCGATTTACTAGCTTTTAAATTCTCTATTGCTGCAAATATGTCCTCAAATGATAAGTGGAAAAAGCAGTCTCTACAGAGAATCAAATCGGCGTAGGGAAGCTCATCCTTCGTCAGGTTACAAGAAAAAAATTTCCGCTTAGGATTTCCATATTTATTTTGATTAATTGTGATTATTTCTTTGACAATGTCTCCACCAATGTAGTCACAATTTCCCAAGTCAATAAATTTCATCCAATTGAAATCGCCACAAGGTACATCCAAGAGGACATTAACATTAAGCTCTTGTATTAGGCTAGGCAAAATCGCGCGAATATGTTTAGTTTCAAAGTCTGATGAACCAGGACCTGATTTTGATTGTTCATCCCGCCAATGATTCTTTTCATAAAACGAAGTAAATATTTCTTCTGACGATTTTCCAACCAAATCTTTATATACTTTTTTTACCTTCCATAATCGCCATTTATTCAATAAAGACTGGCCTACTAATCTTTTTATCGCTTGCTTTAAAGTATCTAAAGTCATTTTCACTTCTCCTAAAGTCAACTTATTTGAAAGCAGAAACCCGACTAATTCAAGCGGTAGCGAGCAATACCGATCAGCCGACGTGCGTGACGCACAACAGCATCGAACAGTGCCACAGGGAATTCCTGCAAAGTCGGATCGCCTGCTGATAGTGCGGCTAAAAGCCGTGAAGGGGCAGTTTTGATATCCATCCAAGGTGCGTCTTCCCCGATTTGTTCTCGGTATTGGCGAGCGGTTAATGTATACGGAGAGAGTTCCAGGTGGATGCGCTCATAATACGTACGCAGCCGCTTTTTCAGCGACTCCTGAGAACTCCATATCTCCGCCGGACAAAGTCCCATTTCCCAAGGCTTGCGACCCATCGAGTGGACTAACGCTGGCAAACCTTGACCTTTTAGGAGCGTTTGCACTCGTTCGGTGGGGGTGTAGCCGGCAGGTCCGTAACATTGCGCGATATCAGTTCCGCGCTTTAGCATTTCTACAGGGACATGGGAAAATTCTATAGAACCGAGAACGGCAGTGAGTACCTCTTGATCGCCAAGCATATGCAACGGGCGCGCGTAGTATGGCTGGCGCTGTGCTTGAATGTAAGTAGGGTCATTAAGCATCGCTTGCCAAGCCTTGAGGAGTTCTACGTGGTGGGGAGTCACTCGGACGATTCCCGTATTTATGGTGGTGGGAAAACTTCGACTTGGTTTCAGCCCCCAAGCAACAGTGCGGTGCGTTCCCCCTTGATACTGTCCCCAGTAATCCTCCTGGGTGACAATCACGGTATCATCGCTCTTGTGCTGCAAGTGTTGGCGGAAATCCCGATTAACTATAATGTCCGAGTCAATCCAGACTACTTCGGAATGACCTTCGTTGAGACGGCGCAGCAGAATTGTCGGTTTCACGTTCCAACCTACCTCGGCTAGATCATCCTCGGCAAGAAGCTTTACATTGAGTTGGACTTCAGCCCATTGGCAAAAGGTGGCGGGAGGTTGGGGACAGCTGATAATCACCGGAAGGTCTGGACAATGACGGGCTAAACTCAACACCGTGAGCTTAACTCCGATCAGGTACTTTGGACGATCCTCGTAAATGCAGATGATCATAATTCCAGTCTCTCAATTGAATTCCAGTTTAGGCTATTATGGAAAAGTTCATTTGCCTGTTGCAGATGCAATTGTCTTGCATCTCATTAAACTGCACCTTAAATAGTCTCATTGTACAGAAATAATTGGTTTCCCGCATAAATTTATCACTGCACCTGAGACTATCTTAATATTTTAATTCCTTTGGTGGTTTCAACTTTTTTATAGAGGCGTATCATGACAGAAAATTCTCAAATTACTTTCGTTTGCTGCGTTGAGTCCGGCTCGCTGGAAATACAAACTGTACGGATGATAGAAAGCCTGCGGCGATGGGGAGGAAAATTTGCCTCGGCGCCCATATTTGCAGTAACGCCTTGCTTTGGACCTCCGCTTGCCAAAAAGACACATCAAATTTTTGACAAGTTCCAAGTGGAATATCTTAGTTTTCAAAATAAAAGCAAGTATTCTTGGAACAAATTTTTGAATAAGCCTTCTGCCCTAGCTGCTGTACAAAAGCTTGCTACAACTGAATGTATTGGTTGGTTAGACAGCGATTTACTTATTGTGGACGAACCAGACAAACTCACCCTCAACCAAGGGGAAAGTTTTCTCGCCTGCGCCTCCGACAAAAATATTGGCACTACAGGACCAGAAGACCCTAATGAACCGTATTGGCGGGAGGTTTGCAAATGTGTAGGCGTTGAAATTGAAGACCTACCTTGGATTAATACAGAGTACGAAAAAGTGCGTATCCGTTTATATTGGAACAGTGGAATTTTTGTTTATCGTCGTTCAACAAATTTTGCTGACCATTATTTACAAACATTTATTCAATTGTGCGATTCCTATATAGCTTCTCAGAATTCCGGATTCTTTTTCAATGACCAAATTGCTTTAGGTTTGACTATGGTCAAGATGGGAATTCCTTGGCGGGGGTTACCTTACTCTCACAACTATCATATGGGCACTAAGACGCACTCTTCTTGGTACAAGGAAGAAGAACTTCGGGCAGCTAAGATAGTTCACTACCATGATTCTATGTGGACTTCGTTCTGGGAAACATTTATAGAATGTCTCTCAACAACTCACCCACCTGTAGCTGATTGGCTGACTTCTATTGGTGCGATGAAAAATGAAGCTCCTTTGCCGTCGCGTTCTATCAAAAAAATAATTGACTTTACAAGGTCACGCAAAGAGTTGGCTTATAACAAAGCTTGTAGAGTAATTTAATTAAAATTAAAAGAGTGCATTTCACCGTGTCACCGTGTTTTCAACTGACTGGGTTGCTTTCTTATCAGTATGGAAAGCGCGGTGGACACATACAAAACCCAATATATATTTGCATGACGTAGCAAGTAACTTTCCGTCATGTTATTCATTGCTAAAAAGATGAGAAATGCGAAAGGCCAAAGGTCTTCTGAATTGTTAGTCGCGTAAGCTCGTTTCAGTGCCCGACCAAAGGCTATAGCGTAACTAAGTAGAAAAAGTGATAAACCGATAAAACCAACTTCAAGTGCGAAATCAATAAAGCCATTGTGAGCATGAGGTGCGATAAAACCATTCCCAAGTGCCTGACCTGCTTCTCTTGCATACTTACCTGCTGGTGTCCAATATACATCACGACCAAAACCTAACCAGGGTCTCTCGTTAAGCCTGAATAAAATAACACCCCACAATATTGTCCTTCCAGTTAAAGTAGGATCTCTTCCCAAGCCAGTTATGATATCTACCCAGTAACTGATAACTAATGTACCCACACATGCTAAAATAAGAACTCCAAGGTCTAAAAAAACTACGGTTATCTTTCCCCGCCACCGAAAGTTCCGATAGAAAATTAAAATTAATATAATAAGGAAATATACAACAAGGGAAGTTTTGGAAGTAGACAGCAAGATCATAGTTAACGATAGACTAATGCCTGCCCACTTATAAAGGCGATGTTGTGGCTTGTCGATAGGCAGACAAAAAAATGCTAACGAGCTAATAATCATCATGCTGCCAAAGGTATTCTTATACTCGTAGATTCCTCTCCATGCTCCTGGATGATCAAGTTGATGTATAGCAACAGAAGGTAGTATGAGAGCGCCAACGATACTGAGCAAAGCTCCTATAGCGAATGTGCAAGCAATTAGTCGTACTTGCTCTTTCAAGCTAAATCGTGTAGCAAAATATAAGCTAAACGAGGTCATTTGCCAAACCTCACGGCTACTTTTCAGAGTTAATTGTATATCGCCTGACCAGATAAACGATAGCAAGATTATTAGTGTTAATATCCAGAGGATCTTATCTTGATTAGCTGTGCGTAGGGCATCTTTCCAGTTGAGGCAAATTAAGACCAGCGAAGTTAGCCAAATCAAATATCTTAATAGTGTTGTAATGATGCCTGGAAGTAACGGACCAGTTGCTAAGGTTAAGCCTATGTCAAAGGCTCCGGTGAAGAAGGTTAAGCCTAAAATGACGAATGCTTTCTCGGCAATTTCTAGATGTTTACGCACAAATTTTAAATTGTATTGTTTAGATAAAAATGTAATAGAATAAAGTGATTTAAATGCTAGTCACGAATTCTGGCTGTGTTCATAGTTTTGAACCTAACCCAAAATGTTGTAGGAGAATTAGAGAACTTTTGGAGATAAACGAGATCAAACACGTTAAATTACATGAAGTTGGGTTATCCGATCAAGCAGAAACTATAACACTAAGTGTTATTGCGGATCATACTGATATGGGTACTCTTGCTTCTCCTCAAGATAACTATACGTAAGTACTAGGTTAGTCGAAAAGCCCCGTGATTGATTCGCGGGGTTAGTGAAATATTACCCGATTTCTCTGGCGCAAGACTCCAAGCGCTAACGCGATCGCCACTCTTGGTCAGTAGCTACTTGTCATCGTTAACTTCACCTCTTGTTCTTCGGCAATTGTTAGAAGGATAGATTTAAGGGTAGCCCCCCAACTCTTTGTAGTATCGAAAAACTGCTCTTGCGCTATCAAGCAAGCCTGTCTCTTTTTTTGATAAAGTTGCCGATCGCTACATAACTCTAGCAACGCATCACCGTAAGCCTTAACATCATTTGCCGGAACCTCCATTGCCGCGTCTCGTACGTAAGACAAAGCTGGACAGACTGCTGAGGTAACAACCGGACGCCCTGACAAAATACTTTCACATACAACCCGATTGAAACCCTCGATAAACTCTGTTCTGGTAGGTACGATGACAACGTGCGATCGGCTAAACATTTCCCGCATTTGCGGCTTCGTGCAGTACCCATGACAGATAAACGAGCCATCAACGCCGCTCATTTGAGCTGCAAGACGTAAAGACTCTAGTGCCGAACCCTCGCCACAAATGTCGAAAAGGATATCTTGTCTACCCTCAGTAGCAAAGCGTTTGGCAATTTCTAGGAGGTCAAACACGCCTTTGTCTGGCTCAACCCTACCTGCAAATAGAACCCGGAAGGGCGATTCCACCGATGGTTCAGGTATGTTTGCAAAGTCTGTTCGCAGATAGGTAGAAAAGAATTCCAAAATCGGTTGATGTTTACCCCGCGTTAGTTGGGAAATTTGTTTAGCTATGTCCTGGGATGCTACTAATATCCCCTGACAATCAGAAGCAAACAAATTACGGCTAAGTGATAAATTCAGTTTATCTACTAAACGTGGAGGCAGGTACTTGCACCACAGCATACAATGCAGCGTTGGAATAACCTTTATCCCTATCCAGGAAAATAAATACAAAACAAACCAATATGTTGTGCCGTGATTTATCACCGCAACATTAGCTTGAAAGCGAATGGCAGAGGCAAGTAACTGCAATCCACACCATACTTGTCTTAGGTGATAAAAAATTCCTGATGCGTTAGGTAATGGAACCCGACGGTGTTCAACGATAAAGCGATTGTCTTGGACAAATTCATTTTTGTTAGACTGTGCGATCGCGTAACCTTTTGCATTTAAAGTTTTGCAAACTTCATAAAACTGACTTGAGAAGGTAACTGATACCTGTGAAGGAGCATCTCCTCCATTAATCCAATAATTGTAAGCTTCAATAATATCTTCAGGACCAGATGCATAAAGAATGCGAAGGGGTTTAGCCATGTTGTTATCTGGGGTTTTCAATATCTAATTTATTCATTTCTCGATCCTAAACAAAGTTAAAAATTATCGGCTTCCACACTCAACAAGGAGATTGCTTTCTTGTAGAAAAAGCCCTTTATCTATGGGTAATATCATGTCTAGGATTGAAGGGCAGATTCTTCTTTTTGAATGCGACGTTGTTGATTGGCTCCTGTGATTTTTAAAGCCATAGTCTCAATTTCGCGGTAAAGCGATCGCGGTAGCAGCCAGAGCAAATACGCAGCACCTAAAGTTATCAGTGTACGGCGTGGCTCCTCTAACAAAATTAGCCAGTAGGTAAATAAAGCTTGGTGCATGAGTTGCACAGCTGTTGAACCCGATTGCAAAGTGACTGCCCTTCTGGCTAAATGTCGCAGTTGGTAAGCCATAGCTATGTTGTCCAACTCAACCATTACTGTTGGAGAGTAGGAACAGGCTTTTTCTAGCATCCTTTCCCAGGAATTTAACTTTTTAACCAGTTGGGCTGAATATCCCTGTGAATTTACCCGATAAAGCGTCAAAGGTTCAGGAACACCCTCAATTTTCCATTTTGTTTTAATGGCAATACGCAGCCAACATTCGACATCTTCTGACGGGTGTAATTGGCGATCGTCGTCAAAATAAAAGTCCTCTACAACACCATAAAGATTGTCTTGAAATCTAATATCTTCAAAAACTTCTCGTCGAATTACTGCCACCGATCCATTGCCAATGGGGGTGCGGCAAAGTAAATCAAGCAAAGTAATTCCCTGAAGCTTAGAAATCTGATATATACCTAAAGGGTTTCCTGCCTCATCAATAAAAGCAGACCGACAAAAGCTAACTCCTACTGCTGGTGAATTATCTAGATGCTCAACATGCTTTGCCAGCTTTTCTTTTAACCACAAGTCATCTGCATCTAAAAAGGCTAAATATTCTCCTTGAGCATAGCGAATGCCAGTGTTTCGAGCGGCAGCAACTCCCCGATTCTCTTGACGAATAATTTTAATTCTGGGGTCTGTAAATTGTTGGCAAATTTCTATACTTCTATCAGGAGAGCCGTCATCAATGAGCAGAAGTTCAAAATTTGTATAAGTCTGTTCCAGAACTGATTGTACTGTAGCCCCTATATATTTATCGACTTTGTAAATTGGAATAATGACAGATACTTTTTTCATGCTAAAAACCTCATCCGGCGTTAAATCTAGGCAAAATAAAACCACGCATACCGCTGCAAATGCTGATAGTTAGGGGGAAGTGTTTCCCAAATATTTAGGATTAACAAATATGTCGGCTCAATCCGGTTATACCAGATTATAAACAAAGGCTGTTATTAATAGGTGGAACGATTTTTGATTGACTGATGCTTTCAGCAAACTCAGCACTCAAGATAAATCAGTTACTAGCATTCAGCAGCACTCTTAGAGTTTACCGAGTTCACCTCACGAGAGCCAGAGCGAGCAAACTTTGAAGAATTGATGATTTTTGCCGGTATGCCAACTGCCGTTGCTCCTGCGGGAACATCGGAGAGAACTACGGCATTAGCACCAATATTTGCGTCATCTCCAATAGTAACGTTGCCAAAAATTTTCGCCCCAGCACCAACATTGACACCTTTACCCAATTTTGGTGCATCAGAGGGACGATCTAAATAACGGTTTCCTAAAGTAACGCCTTGGCGAATAATACTGTCATCACCCATCGCACAATTTCCATGAATGACAATTGCTCCTTGGTGTTCAATAATTACGCGCCGACCAAGTTGGACACTGTAAGGTAGTTCAATTCCATAAGTGTTGCGAATTTTCCGAAACAACATCCGATATAAGATGCTGAAGGGTGCGCGAAGTAGTTTCGGTTGAATTTTCATCCTCCAGACTCCAAAACGCTGAACTGCTACGGCTCGGAATCCTGGCTTAGTCCAATCTCGTCCGTGAGCAATCCAGTCTTCTTTAATTTGCTCCCAAAGACTTAAAGTAAAAAGTTCTGCGTCGCTTGTGTTTGCTCTCAACTCCGGTGATGCACTCATCTTATGGTTCCTATTTCAGTTTTTTCTTAGGTATTCAACTTAAGGGTATATATAAAGTCAAGGAAAGGGAGTTCTTCTTTTTTGACATTAACTAACTGTTATCTGCCTCTAATATCGAGTGAGTGGATATTTAGGGTAATGACGCCGTATCTACTTTCTCAGCATTTTGTTCAGACCGGTAGTTGTTGTAGTAAAAGTAGTTATCAGGCTCATGCTTGACGTTAACGGCGTTGGCTATGATTCCCAAAATATTAGCTTCAGAACGTGCGAGTAAGGACTTAGCAGCGGTAGCAGTACTTGAATCTACAACACCAGGTCTGACTACAATTAAGACTCCATCCACCATGTTTCCGAGAACTGCCGCATCAGCTGTTCCAACTAAAGGAGGAGTATCAAAAACGACGTAATCATAGCTTTGGGACAACATATCAATAAAAGATGTCATGCGCTCTGAGTCAATCAATGCCAGGGGATTGGGAGGCATCACTCCAGCGGTTAGGACAGATAAGTTAGGTGTTAGTTTTTGCACCGATGACGAAAAATCATTCTCACCAACCATGACGTTACTTAAACCTACTGAGTTGATTAAACCCCAGAGGTGATGTTGAGATGGCTGACGCATATCTGCATCAACTAGCAAGACTCGTCGTCCAGCTTGAGCCATTACCGCTGCTAAATTAGCAGCAACTTCTGTTTTTCCTTCTCCAGATATTGAACTTGTGACTACAATTACAGAAACTTTTTTATCTAAGCTCATAAACTTTAGATTTGCCTGAAGCATTTGGTATGCTTCATGAATCACAGTCCGAGGAGTACTTGCAACAATAACTCGCGGCGAGACTTTTTGTAAGCTAGTATCCAAAGGGGCAGATGTATTATTATTAGTTTCAAATTGAGGAATTAGCCCTAGCAATGTATAGCCAAAAAGCGCCTCAGCTTCTTTAGCAGTTTTCAATCTTCTATCGATTAAGTCAACAAAAAAGGCAGCTGCCACACCAAGTAATACACCAGCAAATCCACTACCAAATGATATTCCTAGCTTCTTTTTGGTTACTCCTGGACTAGTACCAACCACAGCAGATTGGATGACACGAGCATTTCCAACAGTTTGATTTTCTGCTATTTTGATTTCCTGTTGTCGAGTCACAAGGTTTTCGTAGCTTTTTTGTGCGATTGATAACCTTCGCTCTAGTTCTCCTTGCTGTTTCTCTAAATTTGGTACAATATCAGATTTGCGCTTATAAGACGCTATAATCCCAGACAAAGCTTCTACTTTTTTTTCTAACCCCAAGCGTTGTGACTGTAATCTCACAAACTCTGATGTCAGGTTTTGCTTGATCTGCCCCATCTGTAATTGACTAGGAGAAATAGGTGCTTGATATCCTAATGATTGGGATATTCGCTGCTGCAATAAAGAATTTAATGTTGCTTCTTGATTCTTGAGAGTAACGATGGATGGATGTGATTCTGTGTAGCGTGCTTGTTGTGATGCTAGCTGAGTTTGTACTTTTTGCAGTTCACTTAAGAGTTCTTGCACACCAGGTACTTGACTTAAAGAAGTAATATTTACAGCTTGATCTACAGGTAGATTCATTTGACGGCGTATTTCTACTTCCTGGGCACTTATATCAGCGAACTGAGACTGAGCTTGGGCTAATTCTTTCTCTGCCTCACCTATCGTTTCAACTGAGTTGCTCGTCTCTTCTTTAAGCTCGATGATGTGATTTTTTAGCTTAAACTGACGCACATCTTCTGCTGCTCGATCTAATTGTGTTTTAGCTCGTGGCAATTGTTTTTCAATAAATCCACCTGCGGATATAGCTTCCTCGCGATTGGTCGTTTGATTATTGGCAATGAAGGATTTCATTGCCTGATTGACTACTGCTGTAGCGAACAGAGGATCTTCAGATACGTAAGAAACTTTGAGTACATCAGTGCCTAAAATTGAGTCAGCTTTGATTGCCAGTAACTCTGGATTGAGAAGAGCATCCTTTTTATCTTTCAGCTTGAGAGTATCTATCACCTCCTGTTTGATGGGCAGAGACTGCACAATTAGAGCTTGCGTGTCTAGAGGATTAGCTTGAGCTCTTACGGTTTCAAGATCCCCTATTTTTTCTCCTACTCCCGTTAAAGATGAGGTTCGATTTGATTGGAAAAGTAGCTGTCCACTTGCCTCGTAGGCAGGTCGTTCCAACAACAAACTAGTCCCAGCTAAAGAAACACATGCTGCAAATACTCCTGAAGCTATTAGCCAGCGACGTTTGAGAACTAGCAAATATTTTTGAACATCTATCTCTTCCGGATAGTTTTTTGTATCCATACAGATTTTTTAATTGTAGATAAACGCTAAGTTGGAGCTATTAAGAACATCAAAATGTGAATGCTTTGAGTTAAAACTTGGGTTAACTACTCTTGAAATTAAACGTTTTTACATTTTTTTATCTTGATCAAAGATGCGATGTTACTACGTTTATGTTTTTTAGCTGTTGACCAAGGATTTTCGTAAAGCTGAAATCTTTGTTTCACAATTAACCACAAAAATGGGATAGCATCCAACATATATCTCTTCCAGAGTCGCTGAGGTTCGCTTAAAAGCCGATAAAGCCACTCTAGACCAACTTCACTCATCCACTTAGGCGATCGCTTGATATTACCTGCCTCAAAATTGATAGTTGCACCAATAGCCAAAAATACTTTGATATTCTTCAATTCCTTTCTATATTTACCAATCCACATTTCTTGTTTGGGTGCCCCTACACCAATTGCTAAAACTGTAGCATCTGAAGAGTTAATCAGTTTAACAATCTCCTGACACTCCTCTTCATTTTTCTCAAATCCAAAGGACGGTGAGTGCGCCGCAACTATAATATCTCTACCTACCTTTGAATTAATGTTTTGTTGAGCTATCTTAACTACATCTGCCTCAGCCCCCAGCAAAAATATTTTAATTGTATCATCATGCTGGTAATAATTGTAAAACGCTGGAAACAAATCTGAACCAGAAATTTTCTCCTGTATTGGTGTTTTCAAAAAACTCGATATATACATCAAAACTTTACTATCGCAAACTCTATAATCTGCCTCTTGGTAAACAAGATAAAAGTCCTGATTTTTCTGCAATTTCATCACATGATCTACGTTAGGGGTAAAAACAACACCACCGAATTGCAGTTTTTCTAGCAATTCTACCATTGTGATATTGTTAATGGTCGTATTTAGTAAGTTAACCTGTCTCATCATTATCGTTAAAACAACTAACCCATTGGACAAAACTGTTTTTAGTAACTAACCAAGCAAGCAAGGCAGGTTGTTTTAACTAGACAAATCGAAAAAAAGGGAATGCACCGATGATTGCAATTTAAACAATAACTAAAAAAAAGCTATCTTTTTGAAAGTAGTTTTCAATTGCTTAGTTGCTTGATTATTTACTATGAATGCATTGTCTGTTGTCAGTAATAAATATACCTTTTTTTCTTTATATTTCAAAGAGCTAATATAAAGTTGATATGTAGAAACGAAAATATTTATTGAAGAGAATGTAAAGTTTTGCTTAAAAACCCGGATTTATCGAAAAAACTTGGAAGTTATATAGTTGAACTAAATCAACAAACATTTTGCTGTGTCTGGGTTTCGGCATTTCCAGAGTAGACTTATTTACTCAAAAATCTGGTGCGGGATTTACCTCTACGTAAATCCCGCAGACTCTTGAAAAAGCAAAAATGTAGTTGAATAAAGTTGAATAAGAAGCCAAAAAACATCTAACTTAGGGCAGGCTTTAAGTAGGTAATGGGAAGAGCTTTAAGAATGATCGCTCTTAAACCATTCGACAACGGGATTTACGTAGAGGTAAATCCCGCAGACTCTTGAAAAAGCAAAAATGTAGTTGAATAAAGTTGAATAAGAAGCCAAAAAACATCTAACTTAGGGCAGGCTTTAAGTAGGTAATGGGAAGAGCTTTTTAACGATCGCTCTTAAACCACTCGACAATAGCTAAAGCGATCGCTCTAGCTTCCTTCTTCTGTTCTTCGGGATTCGTCACCAACTCAAATTCATCGGGATTACTCATAAAACCCAATTCCAACAACACTGATGGTGTACTCGCTGGACGTGTCAACGCCAAGTTATCCCAAAAAACACCATAAGCAGGGCGTTTTAACTTCTTGACTACATAATTATGTAAAAATACTGCTAAACTGTGAGCTTGGGGATGATACCAAAATGCAGCAAAACCTTTAATCTTCTCAGCATCACCATCATCAGGTAAAGAATTGTGATGAATGGAAATAGAAATTGCTGCCTCTTCTTTGTCAATTATTGCTTGACGATCGCTTAAAGAAACTTCCTTATCATCCTCCCGTGTCATCACCACCATTGCCCCTCGTTTTACCAATTCATCTTTGAGCAACTTCGACACAACCAAATTTAAGTCTTTTTCTAAATAGCCAGTCGGACCAGTTGCCCCAGATTCTTTACCGCCGTGTCCCGGATCGAGTAAAATCTTGATACCAGATAGCGGCTTGTCATTTTTGCGGATTTCTGGGGGTTGACGCAAAGACAAAACTAAACTTGTTCCGTCGTATCTCAGCTTATATCCCCACTGTTGGTTTCTTTTGAGGTTAAAAGTGTACTGCACGCCGCCTTGAGGCAACTGCTGCCAATCTAGGCGAGAAATTAAGGCATTATCAACGCTGCGAATAATGTCTGTTTGCGCTGTGGTATTGTAGAGCGTCAGGGTGAGAAAGCGATCGCCTTGCTGTACACTAACAGGTACAGGAACTTGCAACGGAAAAACAATTTCCGTCGCATTGGCAAGTTGACGATATCCCACACTGCGAATAATTGTCTTTGGTGGAACTGCACCTGATAAAATGCGAGTTTCCTTACTATTAATCCAAGCACCATAATCCAAGCGCAACCATTCACCTTCAAAGCCCGTGACTGTGGCGCGTGTTCCTTTGGGTAAAGGTGTTAATCTAGAATAATCTGTACTTGGACCAGTACGAGCAACTCCAGCATCTACTGTCACCTCAGCAACTTGTAATTGTGCAGGTGAGAGAATTTGAATTTTTCCGTCCCCAATTTGAGTTATGGTTTTACCATTCAGGGTTAGTTGAAATTGAGGTCGTCCTAAATCGGCAGCAGCATTTATAGTAGTGCAAGCCTCGTACTTAGCGACGTTAGATTGGATAATTGGCTGATTATTTCCAGTTAGCGCGGCTAAATTGCTTGGGAGTTGCGCTTGTTGTGGTTGAGGTAAAAGGGGAATAGTTTGATTCGCTACCTTGATGGATACTGTAGCATTAGAAGGTGCGATCGCGCTAAAACAAATAAGTTCCCCGGCTATTTTAGCAATATCTTTCGCTGGAGTGAGAGAATTTTTGGCAAAGGCTAACCCTTTTGGTATCTCAGGTAAGGAAGATATCCTTGTAACCTTTATTTGACGCTCTTGATTTTGATAGCGCACAGTAAAGAGATTCTCTCCTAACTGTAAGGGAAAATTTGGAGCAAAATGTCCCGCTTTGCTGCGAGTTATCGACTTCCCATTAATGGTAACTTCTCCATTTGGAGGTGCCGTACCCAGAAAGAAAATTTTTTCTTCGCTGGTTTGGTAGTTTGCTGAGGGAAAAACAACATTCAAAGATTGCTCTTGAGCCAAAGTTGGGGAGGATATGACTATAGAGCTTAATAATACCAATCCGAAGACACTTTTCACAGCCAAATCAAAGAAAATTGAATAACACAATTACTGTGGCACAATGACGGCATGTATTTTTAGAAGTTGATAGAAATTGTAAATAGTATGACTAAGTTTGTCTTTGTTACTGGGGGTGTAGTTTCCAGTATAGGTAAGGGAATTGTCGCAGCTAGTCTGGGACGATTGCTCAAATCACGCAATTATTCAGTCTCAATTCTCAAGTTAGATCCTTATATTAACGTCGATCCGGGGACAATGAGTCCTTTTCAGCATGGGGAGGTGTTTGTTACCCAAGATGGTGCTGAGACGGATTTAGATTTAGGACATTACGAGCGCTTTACTGATACATTGATGTCGCGTCTTAACAGTGTTACCACTGGTTCAATTTACCAAGCCGTAATTAACAAAGAGCGGCGCGGAGATTATAATGGCGGCACGGTGCAGGTAATTCCTCATATTACCAACGAAATTAAAGAGCGGATTATGAGAGTTGCTCGTGATACTACTCCTGATGTGGTAATTACGGAAATTGGCGGAACGGTGGGGGATATTGAATCATTGCCGTTTTTAGAAGCGATTCGCCAGTTTCGTAAGGAAGTAGGGCGACAAAATGTATTGTACATGCATGTGACGTTGATACCGTGGATTGCTTCAGCGGGTGAGATGAAAACGAAGCCAACACAGCATTCTGTGAAAGAATTGCGTTCTATTGGCATTCAACCAGATATTTTAGTATGTCGGTGCGATCGCCCTTTACCAAAAGGGTTAAAACAAAAGTTGTCAGAATTTTGTGATGTACCATCCGAATGTGTCATCACCGCCCAAGATGCTAAGAGTATTTATGAAGTACCGCTTATTGTAGAACAAGAAGGGCTGGCAGAGCAAGTACTTGATTTGCTGCAAATGGAACAACGCACTCCCGATTTGGTGGAGTGGCAAACTATGGTAGAAAGGTTGTATAGTCCTAAATATCAAGTTGAAATTGCTATAGTTGGGAAGTATGTTCGGTTAAGTGATGCTTATTTGTCGGTTGTGGAAGCATTAAGACATGGAGCGATCGCTACTAATGGAGAATTAGTTTTACGCTGGGTAAATTCTGAGATGCTAGAAATGGAAGATGTAGAAAAGCATCTTCAGGGTATCGATGGAATAATTGTACCCGGAGGTTTCGGTACTAGAGGCATAGATGGTAAGATTGCTGCGATTAATTATGCACGGGAAAGGCACATTCCCTTCTTAGGTTTGTGTCTGGGAATGCAATGTTCGGTAATTGAATGGGCGAGAAATCTTGCGGGATTTACGGATGCAAATAGTGCCGAGTTTAATCCTCATACTACCAATGCAGTAATTAACCTTCTGCCCGAACAGCAGGATGTAGTTGATTTAGGCGGTACAATGCGTTTAGGTTTGTATACTTGCCGCATTCTACCGAATACAAGGGCTTTTGAGCTATATCAACAAGATGTAGTTTACGAACGTCATCGCCATCGTTACGAGTTTAACAACGCTTATCGCCAGTTATTTGTAGAATCGGGCTATGTAGTAAGTGGCACATCTCTTGATGGACGCTTAGTAGAAATGATTGAATTACCCCATCATCCGTTCTTTATAGGTTGCCAATTTCATCCAGAATTTCTTTCCCGTCCTGGTACCCCTCATCCTTTGTTTGCAGGATTTATGCAAGCAGCGATCGCTCATTCTCATCCTAGCTCGAATTTTGCAACACCATTAGAAGTATTTTAAATGCGCTGAAACCTGGAAAAACCTCACCCTGTCCGCTCCGGACATCCCTCTCCTTACTAAGGAGAGGGAAAGATTTACCCTACGGGTAAAGCAAGGGTGAGGTTTGCTGCGTTCCTAATACATAGAATTATCTAGATAGGACTTACGCATTTTAACGATAAATATATACGTAGTAAGGGATTCATCGCTTATCTTGGGTACTAAAGTCCCCACTACGATCTAATTAATTCTCCAATGCGCTTCAATATACTCACTACCTGGTATAATTCTGAATCGCGTTCAATAGATAGGGCATAAGACCGTGCATACTGAGGTTGTTCTTGTTGAATTAACTTAACAAAAACAAACTCTCTACCGTTGACAACCAAACCAAAAGTAGGTTTTGCAGAATTTGGGTTATCAAGCATATAAGCCAATGCTTGGGGTAGGGCTACCATCACATCAAGTTTACTGCTTTTAGATTCGATGACAAGTACCCAAAAACGCTTTTGAATAACAAGGACATCAATGTTTCCTTTAACAACAAAGCCCTCATCTTCAGCAGAAATCTCAGTAGATGTCTCGGTTTCAATGTCAAAAGGAGGTTGAGAAAACCCAGCCAAATCGAGTATAGGAGACAATACTACCATCTTCACCGCCTCTTCTGACATGGGACGGCGCTTATTCAAGTTAAAATAATTGCTTTGCACTCGTGCGATCGCACTCTTTTCTCCATCAGTCAGAGTCGGTAAATTCTCTGTCCATTCTGTAAAAAAGCTGGTGTCTGTAACAAGTTGCAAACCAAATTTTTCTTCTAATTCGTAAAGACTAATATCTCTAGCTGGAATCGCTTTAACCATAATCTAACATCCTGAGTAGTGTTGCCATGCCAATTTTGCAGCACCCATTATCCCCGCAGAATTACCCAACTCAGCTTGCAATATTTGTAACCCAACGCGAGAAGTAGCCATCACCCGTCGCTCAATTTCTGCCTGAAGAGTTGGCAAGAAAAATTCAAAACTGGCACTAACACCACCACCCAGAACGATCGCTTGCGGTGTCAATACATAAACCAAACTACTCAAACCAGCCCCTAAATCCTTACCATAACTTTGCCAAAAAGTCAACGCCTCCGCATCTCCCGCTTGCGCCAAAGCGCCCAATTCTGCTGGTTCTTTCCCGGTGCGGCGACGAATTGCCACGACTGAAGTATACTGCTCCAAAGAGCCTTGATTACCGCTATTACACATCGGACCATCGGGATTTAAGGTAATTAAACCCAACTCTCCAGCGGCTCCTAAATGCCCCACAAACAATTTACCATCGAGAATAACCGCGCCACCAACCCCAGTTCCCAAAGTCAATAAAATCAGGTTTTGAAAATGGCGACCGGCGCCCAACCAACACTCTCCCAACCCCGCACAATTAGCATCATTAGCGAGAATAGTTGGTTTACCAGTTTTCGCTTCTAACCAATCAGCTAAGGGGACATCATGCCATCCTGTCAGGTTGATGGCAACTTTGGCAATGCGTCCACTGGCATCGGCAGGACCGGGAGTACCGACACCGATCGCCATGCTAAGATTATCTGGGTCAAGTTGTGCGATCGCATCCACCATCACTGCCATAACCGCTTCAGGTGTCGCCGGTTGGGGAGTTGCCACACTCAAAGATTGTAAGCAATCACCATCAGCCGTAAATCGCCCGAACTTAATCGCCGTTCCCCCCAAATCAATGCCGATTACTTGAGAATTCACCACGTTAAACCTAAAAGCGCAAATTTTCAGCATTCAAAGGCATCTTAGTACAGCTAGGCGTAAAATAGAAGACGTTTTTAAACGCAAAGGATCGCTAAGGTAAGCGCAAAGGTGAATCAGTCGGCGGAGTCGGTTTCCGTCCCGTCGAACTGATGAACCCGTTCGCGCAGCGTCTCGAAGAGAAGGGTACGCAGAGTCTTGGTTCAAATTTTCGCTATTAACTTATGCACTGGTATACTTAGCGCCTTTAGGACTTAGCGTGAAAATCTTCTAATTCCGTCTTTTTGGGTGCAACGCTAAATGCAGTCACAGTCATGGGATGAAAATTAGATTGAGCCTGGAAAGATGTTACCGGCGCACCTCGTAAGATACCTGTAAGCGCGACAGAAAGCATAAATCCACCAGTAGCAGCCACAATTAAAGATAAATTATCTTTCACACAAATCTCTCAGTTAGAAAATACAACAGATAATAGACTAACAAACTAACTTGGGCATTGGGCAATGAGCATTGGGCATTGGTAATAATTCTTTCCCCTTTCCCCCTCTTCAAATTCCCACCATCCACTAAGATTGTACAGACGCGATTAATCGCGTCTCTATCCAGTACAGACGCGATTAATCGCGTCTCTATCCAATTCAAACTACTTCCGGATACTATTTTCTTTCCGTAAACGGGGATTGACAAATTCATTTAAACCCTCACCTAGCAGGGACAACCCAACCACCATTAATGTCATTGCCAAACCGGGAAAAAGCGTAGTCCACCAAATGCCAGTAGGTAGTGCTTCTAAAGCTTGTTTTAAATCGTGTCCCCATTCTGCCACTTCTTCGGGAAGTCCTAGCCCCAAAAAGCCCAAACCCCCCAACACCAAAATTGCATCGGCAGCGTTAAGGGTGAAAAGTACGGGTACGCTTTGAATTACGTTGAAAAATAAATATCGTGAAAGAACCTGCCAAGTGTTGGCACCCATTGCTTGGGCAGCTTCGATAAACACTTCAGTTTTCACGCTAACTGTGTGGTTGCGGACAACGCGGTAATATTGGGGGATGTAAGCAATACTAATTGCGATCGCTGCATTTAATATTCCCCTTCCCACCACAAACGCCAGCGTTACGGAAAGCAGCAACCCCGGTAAGGTATAAATGCTATCCATAATAAATAGCAAAAATTTATCCAATCTACCGCCCAGATATCCACTCAGCATCCCTAAAGGCACCCCTATAAACATACTGAGTGAGGTAGCCAAGATAACCACTTGCAACGCAGCTTGAACGCCGAAAATAGTCCGCGAGAACACATCATAGCCCAAGCGACTGGTGCCAAACCAATGTTTTCCTGAGGGTGGCTCGTGAATCGGGTTAGCGAGGAAATCTGTAGGATCTTGCAGCCATCCCCAAGCTTGAAAAACGGGTGCGAAAAAAGCCAGGAAGACGAAAAACAAAGTCATAGCTATCCCAATCAGCATTAATTGCTGTGATAAATTGGGATTGTTGGCAAAACGCAAAAATCTGGGTAGTGGTTTTTTGATAACTGTCATGAGCGATCGCAGATCCGAAAAGCAAGATACGCTGACAATTTTACATATCAGATGAATTAAGGCAATACACTAACACAAAAAGTAGGAATTGGGCATCTACAAAAAAAACGTATAGACGTAGCAATGCTACGTCTGTGAGCGGGTTTTGGACGCTGCACCCTTCTTTATTGTCGGGCAGGAGCGAAAACAAGCCCCAATGCCCTTACAAATTGCTTTCAATCAACTTACGATATTCGCTTTTTTGCTTGACGCCTTTAACTTCGTTGATCAGTTCTTTATTTTTAAACAGTTGAATCGTCGGTGTCCCTGTCACGTTGGCATTTTCGGCAATATCACGGTCTTTATCGATGTCAACTTCTACAAAGTGTATTTTACCATCAAATTCATCCACCACTTTATTTAAAATTGGTTTGAGGGTATGGCAAGGACCGCAGCCAGGAGAAACGTATTTGACAAGGATTAAGCGATCGCTATTGTGGAACAATTTCCGTAAAGCATAACCCCCCTCATGGCGTGTCGCATTTAAATCAAATTCTTCTGAAGTTGCTTTCTTCTCAGTTGCTTGATGTTCTAATTCATTATCTGAAGTTTCCAGTTTTTGATGAAATTCTGAAATCAAACTAGCGGAAGACAACCAACGTTCAGCCAACATTGCCGCCATACAGCCGGTACCCGCAGCCGTAATTGCTTGACGAAACTCATGATCTTGCACGTCACCAGCTGCAAATACGCCTTCTACACTCGTTTCTACACTACCATGTTTGGTGACAACGTAACCAACTTCATCCAGTTCTATTTGCCCTTCAAACAAAGATGTATTCGGCTTGTGACCAACAGCGTAAAATAAACCTTTAACGTACAGTTGACTTTCTTCACCAGTTTTGCTAAGGCGAATTTTAATTCCTTCCATGTTCCCGTTACCGAAGATATCCACAGCTTCGGTGTTCCAATGTACCTGGATTTTCGGGTTATTCAAAACCCGGTCTTGCATGGCTTTGGAAGCACGCATTTTTTCAGAACGTACCAATAAATTCACCTTTGAGGCATATTTGGTCAGGTAAATCGCTTCTTCTGCTGCCGTGTCACCAGCCCCAATTACAGCCAATTCCGCACCCTGAAAAATCGGCGTAGCACCATCACAGATAGCACAAGCGGAAATACCCCGATTCCAAAATTCATGTTCGCTGGGTAAACCTAAACGCTTTGCGATCGCACCTGTGGCAATAATAATACTGTGGGTTTTAAATTCCCGTTCTTCCGAGCGGACAGTAAAAGGACGCTGACTCAAATCAACTGAGATCACATCCTCAGTATATAACTCGGCTCCCCAACGCTCCGCTTGAGCCTTCATTTGATCCATCAGTTCGGGTCCTGTAATCCCTCGCGCAAACCCCGGAAAGTTCTCAACTTCAGTCGTTGTCATCAACTGTCCACCAGGTAATCCCCCAGCTTGGAAACCTTCAAATACAACAGGTTTCAGGTTAGCCCGTCCCGCATAAATAGCCGCTGTGTATCCAGCCGGACCAGAACCGATAATTACCAAGTTTTCTACTGTAGGGTTAGTCATAAATATACGAACTCATAACGACTACGCTTAGTTTAGCATAAAATAAAGCGTGGCAACAAAGCTAAAGAATTGTGTAGCCGCGACTTTTATTACTCTTGCCAGATGAAATTTGAAACCCTATTTTCACGTTAGTCCGCCTAATCGCGGACTTTGTTTGTCTAGCCGCGACTTCCAGTCGTCAGGGCTTCATTAGATTATTAGGGATACTCAAGTACTGGACGATCGCCTCATACAACCGCCAAAATAGCATTTTGGCATAACTAGGAAAAATTCATCAATGGAAAACCAAACATCGGAGTTACGAGAAAAAATTCGTCAGCATTTTAACGAGATTCCATACCCGAATAATCCTGTAGAAACGTCACCTAAAAATGACTTAAATTTGCTTTATGTTTATAATTTTATAACACCTTTCTATATTAGAAATCAAAAAGTTATAGATACGAAAGGTAAAGTAATTTTAGATGCAGGTTGTGGATCGGGGTACACATCTTTGGCTTTAGCAGAAGCAAATCCAGAAGCCAAAATTGTGGGAATTGATTTATCAGAAGAATCGGTAAAATTAGCTTGCGATCGCTTACACTATCATGGCTTCGATAACGCCGAATTTTATCCTCTTTCCATAGAAGATATAACTAAACTAGGAATGAAGTTTGATTATATTAACTGTGACGAAACCCTTTATTTATTGCCCGATCCGATTTTAGGGTTACAACTAATGAAATCTGTGTTGAAACCCGATGGAATTATTCATACTAACCTTCACAGTTATCGGCAGCGGTTTTACTTTTATCAAGCTCAGGAACTGTGTCAAACAATGGGATTGTTGGATGGCTCTCCTCATGAATTTGAGGCAGAATTACTTAGAGATATGATGAGAGCTTTAAGAGATGATGTAATTTTAAAGCAAAAAACCTGGGATGATGAATTCGACAATGCACCAGCTTCAGCATTGTTCAATCATTTATTGCAAGGAGATAAAGGTCATACTATAAAACAAATGTTTGCGGCTTTAAAAGCAGCTGATTTAGAGTTTATGAGTATGGTGGAGTGGCAACACTGGGAATTAATGGATTTGTTCAAAAATCGCGATGATTTGCCAATGTTTATCGCCATGAGCTTACCAGAACTTTCAGTAGAAGAACAGCTGCATTTAGTTGACTTGTTGCATCCTACTCAACGTTTACTAGACTTTTGGTGTGGTCATCGTCACGAAAGTAAAACGTTTGTACCAGTTTATGAGTGGACATTAAATGACTGGCTGATGTCAAGAGTGCATCTCCATCCCCAATTAAAAACACCTCAGATCCAAAAGGATTTGATTGACTGCATTACTCAAGAGCGATCGTGGTCAATTAGTCACTATATTAATCTTCCCATCAAAGCGCCTGTAGAGATAGATAGTGCGATCGCAGCTTGTTTGCTACCGCTATGGGAAGGAGAACAGCTTTTCACCTCGTTAGTAGAATGCTGGCTGTTGATTTCACCACGGGATATTGTCAGCTTAGAACCGATGAGTTACCAAAAAGCCTGTAATGAGCTTCAAAACCTCTTGTGCAAGCTAGAAGTCTTTTTATACGTGCTTTTAGAGCAGGTTGGATAAAAATTGTGAGCTACTTTGCCAAAAGATTTTTCCCAAGGTGATATGAAAGCGCTAAAAGTGGGCAAGTTATATCTAGAACTCACCAATCTAATTAAACATCCCCCTTTTAGGAAAAACCCATGCTTAAGCCAGAACTACAAGCAAAATTTCTCCAACACATCAACCGTAAGAAAAAAGATGATGAAGGTTTCACTCTTATTGAATTATTAGTAGTTGTAATTATTATCGGTGTATTGGCAGCGATCGCTTTGCCATCTTTACTAGGTCAGGTTAGCAAAGCTAAACAAGCGGAAGCAAAGCAAAACGTCGGTGCTATTAACCGCGCTCAACAAGCATATTTCTTGCAACCACAGGAATTTGCTGATAGTATCCCCGAATTGGGAATCGGTATCAAAACTCAGACTGATAACTACAATTACACAGTGACGACTAATACACTCGCTACTAATTCATTTTCTCAAACAAGAGCGGTAGCAAGAAAAACTGCACTGAAATCCTATTTTGGAATAGTGGGTACAGCCATTGGGGACACCGTTACATCAGAGGTATTAACTTTAGCAGGAGCTTGTGAATCTGTTAACCCAACATCAATCGTGGGAACTGCTACAGCATTTAACACACAATGTTCTACCGTTGCTACGGGCTATAGCGATTTAGCTAAGTAAGAAAAAAGCAGTTTTTTCAGTTAATGCTTTTAGTTAAAATCGCCTAAATTTTCTGTTTGATTGGGTAGTGTGATTGCACATTACCCATTTTACTGTTACAAGTTTTTGGTAAAAATCCTATGTCTTCTTTAATTGCTCCCGTCCAATGGCAGCAACATGCTGCACAATATTTGATTCAAGGAAACTACACTCAAGCTGTAAATGTTTACGAACAGGCAATTGAGGTAGAGCCTGATGTCAAGTTTCATTATTGGCATTTAGGATTAAACTTACTATTGCAAGGTCACGATGTGGAAGCACAAACGACTTGGTTCATGGCAATGTTAGAGGGTGAACCAGAACAAATTGAACTATGGAATAGTGAATTAGTACAAGTTTTGCAGACAGAAGCCGAGAGGCAAGAAAAACTTGAAGAATATACAATTAGCTGGAAAATTCGCCAGCAAATTAAAGAAATTAATCCTCAAGAGATTAATAACCTATTATATCTTGTCCCATTAGCTATTAAGCTAGATACATATACAGGAGAAGAATTAACTAAACTTGGTTTAATTAAAATACTCAAATCAAAATCACTATCACAAATAGATTTTGAACTGTTACAAGAAGTTTTACAGATTCTTTTAGAACTTGCAACTTTGTTTCCATCAACGCTAAATTTAGTAGAAATTTGCTTACCTTTTTTTGAAAAAAAGCCTGTAGACTTATTACACATTGTACTCCCAGCGGCTTTAGAAATAGGTTACTCTCAAAGATTTCCCAAAATTGCCGCATCGTTATGTGAATTATATTTACGTATCGATGAGAAAAACATAGAAGTTATATTTCATTTAGCAAGTTTTTATCAAAATTATAATGAATTTGACAAGGGTATAGAAACAGCGAAACTCGCTTATTCTTTAGCAACTAATTTGTCAGATATTATTTTTGCCAATCGCCAAGTTTTGCGTGGTTTAATGAGTGCTGGTGGATATTGGCAAGAAGCTGATATAGCATCTAAAAAACAGGAATCTTTAATTTTATCGCTAATAGAAAAAAAACCAACAGACCTTGAACAAGTTAGAAATTTAAGGTTATGTAATGCCAACTACTTTGCAACTTATTTTGAAGATAATCCGAGAAAGTTTAGAAAAATTCAAAATGAATTACTTGAGGTTTGTAAAGCTAATTCGGAAAATTACGCTAAAGAACATGTAGAGAAATTTAGTCAAGGACTTGCACATAGAAAGCAAAAAGTTTTATCTAAGAAAAAATTAAAAGTTGGATATGTATCTCATTGTCTGAAACGGCATTCTGTCGGATGGTTAGCAAAATGGTTATTCCACCACCATGACAGAGACAAATTTGAAATTAATGGTTATTTTCTCAATACTAATCCTGTATACGATCCGTTATACGAATGGTATTTAGACAAAGTTGATAAAGCCTACAATTCAAGCAAAATTACGGAAACAGCCGAGCAAATTTATCAAGATGAAGTTGATATTTTAATTGATTTAGATAGCATTACATTAGATTCTACCTGTGAAATTATGACGCTAAAACCCGCACCTATTCAAGCTACATGGTTGGGTTGGGATGCTTCGGGGATTCCTAATGTTGATTATTTTATTGCCGATCCCTACGTTTTACCAGAATCAGCAGACGAGTACTACAGTGAGAAAATTTGGCGTTTACCTCATAGCTATATTGCTGTAGATGGTTTTGATATTGGTGTGCCTACAGTTTGCCGCAGGGACTTAGATATTCCCAGCAATGCAATTGTTTATCTTTGTACTCAGCGTAGCTTCAAACGGAGTCCAGATACAGCACGACTGCAATTAAGAATCATCAAAGAAGTGCCAAATAGCTACTTTTTAATTAAAGGCACCGCTGACGAAAAATCAACAAAAAATTCCTTTTTTCAGCTAGCAGAAGAGGAAGGTGTAGATACCTCAAAACTGCGTTTTCTCCCTGACGTTGCTTTTGAATCACTTCATAGAGCTAATTTAGGCATTGCCGATGTAGTGCTAGACACTTTTCCTTATAATGGAGCGACCACAACAATGGAAACTCTGTGGATGTGTCTTCCTTTAGTCACAAGAGTTGGTGAGCAATTTGCCGCTCGTAATAGCTACACCATGATGATGAACGCAGGTATCACAGAAGGCATTGCTTGGACGGATGAAGAATATCTTGAGTGGGGTATTCGTTTGGGTAAAGATGAAGCTTTACGGCAGAAAATAAGTTGGAAACTTAAAGCATCGCGTCAAACTGCACCACTATGGAATGCTAAACAGTTTACCCGTGAGATGGAGAAAGCTTACGAGCAAATGTGGCAAAAATATCTTGAACAGTAATAATTGACCTTCTTCAGATCCCCGACTTCTTAAAGAAGTCGGGGATCTTGTTTTTTGACGAATCATTTACAATTGCTATACCAGATTGCGTTGTTATTAAATACACGTAGAGACGTAGCACTGCTACGTCTCTACAGAGTTTTAGGTTTTACCCATGTACCTCATTTACCTGAAATTTGCTGTATGTAGCGCTAATTCAATGAAACTATCTAAATTATAAGATGAAAGATTTTGTGCTAAAGCTTGTTGATTTTCAGATTCTAAAATAATTCTCGCTGTCAACCGAGATAATAAAGCTTTCCACTGGATATCAGCTAAGTTACTAACTAAAGAAATTTCTAGACCTTCGCTAATATCTAAATCTTCTTCCATCAGCAGATTCATTGCCACACCAGATAACAAAAGTTCGGCATCTTCACTAGAAATCCCATTAGTATCAATTAGCAAAGTTATTTTTTTGCTATCGGGATGAGTTGCGATCGCACTAATAACTCTTTGCAATTCTAAACCGAGTAATTCTTCTGGCTGTGACCAATCTGGAAATACAATCAAATTGATTTCTCTGAGATTTAATGACAGAAGAGTAGTATTAATTAAGGTAGAACTAACTACTTTTGCCATATTTGACCAAGAAAACTGTTTCGCTTGTTCTAATCCCGCAGCAATTAACGAGTTGCGAACAGATGGCTTTTGTATTTCACACAATGCATTTACCATTTCCTCAACATCATCATCTTGCACATATAATGCGGCTTTACCTGCAACTTCTGGAAGTGATGCATTGGGGCAAGTTATGACTGGACAACCACAAGCGATCGCTTCCAAAACTGGCAAACCAAAACCTTCATATTTAGAAGGATAAATCAGCGCAATAGCACCAGAGTAAGCGATCGCTAACTCTTCATCGCTAAGTTGCAATATATGCACGATGCTACCTGATGTATAAGCTCTAAAATCTAGGTCTGCTAATCCACCAATTCCTGTGCAGACAATATCAAACCCGTAGCTACTAGCGAGTTGATAAAAAGCCTCGAAGAACAAAATACTATTTTTATAACCGCTGCCTGCACCAACTAAAATAAAGTAAGGTTTTGTAATACCATATTTAGTTTTAAAAGCATTCAACTCTTCTGGCTGTGCTGGTGAAAATATTTGATGATTAACACCATTTTGAGCAATTATGACAGATTCTAATGATATGTCAGGAAAACACTTTACCAAGTCTCGTGCGGTGTTTTCTGAAACGGCAATATAAGTTGAAGCATGTTGAATTCCATAATGCTTTTCTTGCCACATGGGATGATTTAGATTCCATCCAAAAACTTCTGGAATCATATCATGTGCTAGAAATACAGAAGGTGTTGCAATCGGTGTTGTGTAGTAAGAAGAGATAAATAAATCAGCACCTTCTTCATCGCAAACTTGCTGTAAAATTTGGCGATCGCTATCAGTGGCGTTGTAGTTGTAATGTGGTAAAGTGCGATATCTAATACCAGCTATTTGAGGAGCAGTTCCAGCCCGATCAAGTACAACAATATGCTTCGCAAAGCCATTGTTTACCCATTCTTCTAATAGGGATTTCCAAACTCGCGCAATCCCAGTTTTATAAAGTTGAAAAAATACGCCATCAATAATAATTTTCGGATGTGTTGAATAATATTTTCTCGCAAAAATTCCTCTATTACGAATATGTAAAGCCATCTGATCGAGACGTCCATCCCTGCCAGTAGTATTTTGTTTATGTCGCATCAAGTTTTCAATTTGAGGAATAGGTATCAGCGAGTATCCTGCTAATTTTGCCCTGTAGCACAAATCTACATCATCCCAATAACCTGGACCATAATCTTCACACCAACCTCCTAAGACTTTTAGTGTAGAATTTTTAATGCATAATGCCCATCCTTCTATATAAGTTTCATTTAGCTCATTTTGCATTAAACCGGGACCAGCTATACCATTTATAGCTAGGTTGCATAGGCTTTCAACTGGAAAACTTAAAACTTGCACATCATTGTTTAAGAACAAGATATACTCTCCTGTAGCCACCGCTGCACCTTGATTGTTACCTGCGGCAAATCCCCGATTTTCCTTGTTTCGGATGAGTTTAATATTGTGTTGCTGGCAAAATTCCTGCAATGCTAATTTGCCTTGTGGCTGACTACCATTATCAACAAAAATTATTTCCGCATCTTTCAAATGTTCAATATTACGCTTCCATATATCTAACAAGTCAGTATGATCCCACCAAGGTACAACTATACTGACAAATTTAATTTGTTTTATTTCTTTATATTCATTTTCCAAAATTTGAATATTTTTTTGACACTGAGCATGTATTATATTTGTTAAATTCGACTTTTCATTCATATCCGATTGATTGCTGTCAATAGTAGTTAAACTATGCTCATCTTTAGAGAACGAAATTGTTGCTGCTACATTCTGTTCATTTGATAGTATATTTTTACTAGCTTCGACCCAAAAGCAACTTTGTCCATGCGACCAGTATTGATTAATTTTAATTTCTCTAAAACTTGCATCTGTTAGTAGTTGGCGCAAACGAGTTTCAGTAAAACCTGTTTTATGAAATTCTCCAGGATGAGTCTGCAAGCCGAAAATAGTATCTACTTGCCAGCCCCAACGCTCTTCTTCAGGCTTGGCTAACCATTGCTGCAAGCACCACTCAAGATTTGGCAAATTCATGACCAATTTACCATCAGGCTTCAAAACTCTTGCCCATTCTTTTAATGCTAATGGTACCTCATACTTGCTGAGATGCTCTAACATATGCTCTGTGAAAATTTCATTTACAACGTCATCATCAATAGAAAGGTTAAAAATATCCATGTTGATGATGCTAGGAGCAGAAACATGTTGGTCAATGTTAAAGTATCCTTTTTTTATATTGACTCCACATCCGAGGTGCAGCTTCAATGAATTATTGTTGCGTTCCATAGTTTTTTTGGTTAAATTAACTTTTTTTTCCAACTAACAACCCTAAAAGCGATCGCTCTTAGCTTTTTCCTATTTGTTTCTTCATCTGCTCTAACAAAGCTTTATATTCTTTGCGTTCAGGTTGCAGTTTTACCAGTTTCTCTAATGGTTCAATTGCTCCTTTAACATCTTTTAGCTGTAGTCTCGCATTTACTAACCCCTCCAAAGCGACTCGGTTTTCTGGTTCCCGCTGCAAAACCAACTCAAAACCCCGCGCTTGTTGTTGTAATGAAGTCTCAACAGACGCAGTTGCTGACTGGGGTTTGTGCGACGCTTGTTGTAATGCAGGAATCACCGCAAACGCTGTAGAACCGGCGAAGGAGATTATAGACACGAATCCAACAATCTTTTGCAAGCGCTGCGATCGCTTCGTCCGCGCCATCATGTATTCTTTTTCAGATATAGCCATCTTTAAAACTGCTGTGGTAACTTGACTGATTTTGTCTTCAGGTAAAATACAACTATATACAGATTGACTAAATAATCAATATATGCATTGTAACAACGAGGCATTTTGCCGATCAGAGCAAAATCATTCTTAATAAAATCGACCCGACTCTTATCGCCAATTGCCCACGCTCAGGATACCCATCGACAACTCAGGAACTAACATTTGTGGAAAATTTTCTGGTGAAGAAATGCGCTCCTTGCATTGGACTTTGCTGCCGCGTAACCTGAGAGTGCTTGTCCTGAATCGATTTGGACGTTTTTTTTGCTGCGATCGCCCCTTCCTTGTCTCAAATTATTACTTTGTGTTGGTGCAATAAAAAAAATATTGCGATCGCCACTTGATGTAAAATTATTTTTAGTATCATAGTTATAAAAGCGCAAAACCCCTTTTTGTGACAAGCAAAAATATCAAATTTAGATAAATATGTCTGGTTAGTTAGTCCAATCCCAAATGTTTGCGGTATCGTGAATAACGTTTCCCTCAAAGAAACGGTAAATATTTCCAGGCAACTGCTAGGACGGTGAGGTATGTCAACACTCACACGCCTGCTTAGTGTTTGGAGAAAAAATAAAATTTTACTAGCCGCCCTCACCTCTGCTATATCTGCAAGTTTTAGGACGACTAATTTTTTGATCGCGGCTGCTATGGGGTATTTGAGTTTTGAGGTAGTAATTACCGTACAAAACCGAAAACATCACAACGCAACTAGAGTTAATTATGGTAGAGTTAAGAAGTTAAAACTTGCTTTGCCAAAGTACATCTCTACGCATAGGCAAAAATCCCCCAAGGGAAAGCAGTTTTGATTAAGAATTTACCATACAAAATCTGAATTCATTCGAGGCTATGACTCAGCAGCAAGTAATTCACCCTATGGTGAAGTTGCAGCGTAACGTGCAATCACTCGTAGAATCTAAAATTATCAAGCCAACCGATAGCATTTGGAAAATCGCCTTGCTTTACGGCAATGAATGGCAGTACTGGAAACAGGAACTGTTAGATTTTGGCTTTACTATGCAAGACCCAATTGGCGATTTGCTAGCGGTAGAAGCTTGGGACGAAGAGTCTGACTAAGGATGGGGACAAGGAGACAGGGAGACAGGGAAGAATTTGCTTCCTGATTTATCCCTCACTCCTCCACTCCCTCACTCCCCCACTCCCCCGCTCCCCCACTCCGTTTATTGGCAACTAGCTAGTGCAGCAGCAAGTTCTTTGGCTGTTTGGTAGCGATCGCGTGGCAGTGGTTCTGTAACGCGGTCAACAACCTCTTTTAATTTCGGAGTAAAAGTGGGAACGCTTGCCAAATCAAATCGGAAATTTCGACCCCGCTGACGGTAAAACTTAAAAGGATTTTCACCTGTTAGTAAAAAAATTAGTGTTGGTCCAATCGCGTACAAATCGGATTGTGTCAAGGGTTGTCCTCGCTCTTGTTCGGGAGCGCAATAACCTTCTGCCCCAATGCGAGTACCCGGTGCGGTGCCAATTTCTTTCACAGCGCCAAAATCCAGCACCACTATCTGATTATTAGAACTTCGCACCATCAGGTTAGCGGGTTTAATATCGCGGTGAATTAGTGGTGGATCTTGCCTGTGGAGATAATCTAATATGTCACAGGTTTGGATCATCCAAGCGATCGCACGATTGGGCGTGACAGGACCTCTGGTGTAAACTAGTTTTTCTAAATCCTGACCGTGGACTAATTCCATTGCCAGATATTTTTTGCCGCTATCCACAAAAAAGTCATAATATTTAGGAATTCCTGGATGACTCAGGGATTTCAGAGTATACGCCTCGCGTTCAAATAATTCTTGAGCCTTGGCTATTTTCGCCATATCAGCATTCATTTGCTTCAACACCAGCAATTGCGGATATCCAGCAATCCAACCCGCTGCATCCCAAGCTAGATAGGTAGTCCCCATACCTCCCTGTCCTAGTGTCCGCAACACCTGATAGTAGCGAATTACTTTCTGTACTACCAGCGGTTGACCGCAGTGGATGCAAAATACATTATTAGGAGAATTACCTTCGTGGGTGCAACTTGAGCGTGTAGTTGCAGGAATTTTTGCACTCAGTATTTCTGGGAAACTCTTAGCAGCGACTTCGATTTCGCCAACTTCTTTCTCCGCTAATTTAGGAGCGGGTGATTTTATTGGCTGAATTTCAAATTTGAGTAGTGGTCCGCCCTGCGCCAATTGCAACAGGCAATTATCTGGCAGCAAACTTTGTGTCACCAAGACACTATTGAGGAAAGTGCCATTTGTGCCTTGACTGATTATCTGCCAAGAACCACCATTGTTGCCAGAATTGATTTGCTTGAGTTCTAGATGATATCGAGAAACTAAATTATCAGTTAAAACAACGTGATTATCTGCCGCTCGACCAACCCGAATTACGGAGTAGTCTTCAAAGCACCACTGCTTGAGCGGCGTTTTCTCTTGCGCTTCTAACAGGGTCAGAGTAACCACAATATAAAGTAATGTTTAGTTAGTAGTTGGTGGTTGATAGTTAGTAGTTGGTAGTTGTTGGTAGTTGATAGTTGTTGGTTAACAGTCAACAGTTATCCACTAAGCACTAACCACCAGCCCTTAACCATTCTTTTGACCTTCGACATAGGGACGGACTTTTGCTCGGATGAGTATAGCAGTAATGTTGTCATGACCATTGTGTTGATTTGCTAAATCAATTAACTCTCTGACTCCGCGTTCTAGGTTAGCACCATAACTTAGCAGGGGTTCTAATTTAGTAGAAAAATGAGTTTCTAGTAAATCATTATCTGATAAACCGTCCGAAGCGAGGATGAAAAGTGTATCTTGATTAATCTCGAAAAACTGTACATCGGGATGGATCAAGTTTTCGCCTCGTGGACCAAGGGCTTGAGTAAGTTGATAAGCATCTGGGCGAGCGTAAGCTAAACTTGGTTCTACTCCACGAGCAATTTCTCGTTGACCGACTTCGTGATCTACCGTTATTTGTTTGAGTTTCTCCTTGCGAGTCAACTTGTATAAACGACTATCCCCCACATGAGCAACAGCAGCTTGAGTGTCTTGGATTAAAAGCATTACCAAAGTAGTGCCCATGCGACCGACGCCAGAACGGGCATCTTGTTGATTAACATCGTAAATTGCCTGATTTGCTAAAACTACTGCCTCCGCGATGCTGTCTTTAGTTGGGAGTTGGTTAGAAAGCCAATGTTGTTGAAAGTATTGCCGCAAAGTGGTAACTGCCAACTCACTGGCGACTTCCCCACCAGCGTGTCCCCCCATTCCATCGCAGAGAATATATAAACCACGCGCTTGTAAAGCTCGGTTTTTGGGCAATTCTAATTTGTTAATTTTGGTTTCTACACCAAAAAAGTCTTCATTGTGTTGGCGTTGGCGCCCAACATCGGTGTGTCCTGCATCTTCTAGGCTGATTAACTGCATCGGCAGCAGCACTGTTGGCGCATCATCGCCTATACCAGCAGTATTTTCTGTGTCATCCAATTGCAGGATAGTCGGCGATGGAGTATGTTCTTCTAGTGTTGGGTCGGTTGTGGGTGGTTGCAGTTCAATTGCGATCGCCTCCAAACGCGATCGCAATTGAGCGATGGTTTCAATCTTACCTAACTCAATCTCGCCCAACAAATGTATCACAGAGCCAGATTGAGTGCGTTGCGACTGTCTAAATAACGCCTGCCAAATCCGCCCCAAATCTTGAATTGTTAAAGGTTGCGCTTCGGCATTTTCTGGCAACTCAGCAGAATTATTTCTATGTTTTTCTACGTATAATTCTTGTAGTGCTAGGGTTTGGTCTTCATCCAAGCGCAAATTCGATAATTCCAACAGACTTTGACGACAATTCAATGGTTCTAATAGCGCCCAGAGTTGGGTCATCTGATAAAACCAATGTAATATTTGTAACGAACTCGACGTATCATCTTGCCATAATTCGACTAAATGCTGCCAATGCGATCGGTTCTCAATTAGTACCACCTGGATCTCGTTTTCCTGCCATGCATCGTGAATTGATGGTATTTCTGAGTGAGCGCCGGCTTGCAAAGCGATATAAGGTTTAGCGAGGCTAGGAATTCTGGCTGCTTCGGTTGATGGCAAAATCAAATTGTTTTGCTGATTTCTTAATATTGCCAGTAGCGGCGACACTTGATATGGTTGGCAGTCTAAAACTCTTACGTACACCTCCATATGAGGGGCAAGTTCTGATAGTGCTGGTAGCGGATCTAACAGTTGATAGCGCTCTTGGGAGTCTAAATAAGAGCCAACCGGGAGTTCAGAGGAAGTGATTAAGGGAGAAGGTGAAAGTGAGATAGGGGGAGAATCATCTTCTAAGCTTTTTATCTTTTGATCTTCGGGTTCACTTTCCTTAACTTCCTCGACAAAAGTCTCTTCCTTGGCAATAATTGCCCACCAAATTGTGCCACATTCCGCGCCACAGTTGTGACATCGTTCTGCATTGACATCCACAGCGCTATTGCATTTTGGACAGTCCTTTTGCGTCAAGGACGTGCCACAGTTTTGACAGAACTTGTTGGTATTAGAGTTTTCAAATTTACACTGGGGGCAAATCAGCATTGTGGAAGTTCCTTAATTCCCGTTCCTGGCGTGCTTCTGACCATTACAATCCATGCATTGCCACAAATGTCGGCTGCTTATAGTAGACCGACAAAATATTTTCGTGTCAACAGTGAATTTTGGTGACAGTATTAATTCTTACGCATATTTTCAAAATATGTAAAATAGAGATAAGCTTATCTTTCAGAATAACCTGCCATTAAAAGTTAGCGATCGCCCATATTTAAATACATATCTTGATTGTTCGGGGAGATTAGGGAGTAGAGCTATTACCCCCTTTATCTCCCTCTATATAGATGCTTTTTTCTCTAGTTTAGTCAACTTATGCAACAATTTTATTTCTTCTAAGGTAAGTTCGCGCCATTGTCCTGGTTGTAGATAATCTAATTTTAAATGAGCGATCGCTATCCTCACCAGTCGCAAGGTAGGAAACCCCACAGATGCTGTCATCCTTCTAACTTGGCGATTTTTCCCCTCTGTCAAAGTCATCTCTAGCCAAGCTGTGGGGATATTTTTTCTAAATCTGATCGGTGGATCGCGTAAGCTTAACAACGGTTCTTCTGGCAATAGTCGTACTTTTGTCGGTCGAGTCCGGTAATCTTGAATTTGTACCCCTGTTTGCAACTTCTGCAAAGCCTCTGCATCGGGAATTCGCTCTACCTGTACTAAATAAGTCCTTTCATGTCCAAATTGAGGATGAGAAAGGCGATGTTGCAATTGTCCGTTATTTGTCAATAATAATAATCCTTCACTGTCCCAATCTAAACGCCCCACAGGGTAAACATCAGCCACTTCGATGTAATCTTTGAGGGTACTGTGAGTGGGGCTATCTTTTGTAAACTGACTGAGAACGCCGTAGGGTTTGTAAAAAATTATATAGCGATCGTCATTCATTATTTTAAAAATACACATGCAGGCTATACGAACAAGGAACGCCTGGGCGGGCTATAATCCTGCTAGCTTGCGCTTTTAAATTTAGGTAACAATAATTATTTTAAACATAACAAACGCGGATGTTTCAAGTTGGTGCGATCGCGCTTTTGTTTTTTTTGGTTCAGGAGTGCGATCGCACTAACTTGAAAATTTATAAAGATTTGCTAGAGAAATTTATCGATAACCCCTTTCCAAGATACCAAATCCTTCATATCTGTCGTTGCTAGACCTTTTAAAGCTGTTTCTGCTTGCTTTCGGTAACTTCGGAATTTTGACTTAAGAAGTTCTTCTTCCTCAAGTTTTGCTCCACTTGCAAGTATAGAATTGACAGTGGCTAAAATTGCAAGGGTAATACTCACAGCAACAACCGCTGCTGCAACATCAAGAACTCCTGTTGGTGGCAAGATTGATTTAACCCAGAGAAAAAGAGTCGTTCCTGCTGCTTTCGCTGCAAATACAGGAAGTAACGCAAAGACAGCTTTTCGTGAGATAATTTCACCAGTATACAGATAGTTAAGCCTGACAATTGCGGCAGCTTGTGTAGTTGTTATATAGACTGCGCTACCGGGAATAAATGCTTGAACAGCAACTGCAACTAACGCCGTCGCTATGGTGTTTTTCGCGTAGGATTTTTTCTCACCCATGTGGCGAGCGAGTAATAGATCCTTTCCCTTTGAACCTAAAAAATTTTCGATATCCTCCCGGAAGCAATATACACCACGAATATCTAGTGGAGTGTCAGGAGGAGTATCACCGTCATAGCCGAATGCACACACTGGGTAAATTTTTTCTATCTGAAGCACCTCTTTCCACTGAGTAATAACCTTTTCTAAAGCCGAGGGAGATAACCTATCCCACTCGTCGATTTTATTCAAGACGACAAATACAGAGTCACAGTGCGAACGAAGGTCATCTAAGTATTTTTTTTGAGAAGCATCTGCGGCTCCAGTTACAACTAAAATACCTACATCTATATGTTTGAGAAATTCTCGTGTAATATTACTATTTTCAGCACGAACATCATCTAACCCCGGTGAATCTATAAACCTAACTCGGTCATCTAGCCGCAATACTTTTAATGTCGTGGTAACACCAGCCTCGGCACCCACTTTTGCTATAGCCTGCTTACGACTCAGTTTTAGCAAAGCATTAAGCAATGAGCTTTTACCTGAACTAACTTTCCCAATGAGAGCTATGTTAAGAGTTTTAGAAAAATCCTGAACTTTCTCCTCAAATTGAGTTTCTACATTTTCCCAGAAATCTTGTTCGTTTGAAATATTAGATACTGGATCTACCATTTCGCAGCCTCCTAATACACTTGCTATTGATTATACAATTGCTCTTAGTCTGATTCCGAAAAATCTGAGTAAATTTACGTAAATTAAAAAATTTGTCAATCGGTTTGCGCTTCGCGCATTCCACCAGTTATCAACCGAGTGGCAGACGCAAAGCTTTCACCCCATCAAAGCATCGTAAAATAAGATGGATATATAAGCTTTTTAAAGGAGCAATTATTCTTCCCACAGCACAACAAGCTCTAAAGTGTGTTTACCTATGTCAAGCATTGACAACTGTTTACAAACCAATTTATATGGTGCGTCTGGATGAACGCACAGGCAAGCTGTTCATCCTTGCTGGAGAAGATATACAAATTCTGGTTAGTCGTGATGCAAACTGGGACTATTTATGAGCAAACCAAATTTTGATGCTATGAGTCAAGCTGAATTAAGAGCCTACGTCATTGCACACCAAGACGATCAAGAAGCTTTTTACGCATTTGTAGATCGTTTGAAAGCAAAACCTCCCTCTGCGGTTTATCCCGCATCAATGACACCAGAGGAAATCCATCAAGCAATATTAATGCATGTTCAGCACAAGCAGAAAACCCAAGACGCATAGAATACTGCAACGCATACGACGACGTTGGTTGTACAAAGATGCACCTAATTTAGCCCACGCAGGTAAGCTCTCGTTTGTGTAGCCGAGCCAGTGCGTTGGGCGGCTCCGCCGACTTGAAGCACCTGGCGTCCAGGCTTACAGCCTGAGGGCGCTAAAATTGGTATTAACTCATAATTTTTTAACTTATTTGTGCCCAGCCACAACGAAAGTGGTACAATCAACAATCATGCTAGGGGTGCCTGAACTTTTCAGGCTGAGAACACACCCTTAACACCTGAGTCTGGGTAATACCAGCGGAGGGAAGCTGTTTATCAAGGGAATTCAACATGCGGACTCAATGGGTTGCTAAACGCCAGGGACAAGATAATGTCACGCAAATCCACTACGCACGTCAGGGTATTATCACTGAAGAAATGGATTATGTAGCCCGACGGGAAAACCTCCCCGTTGAGCTAATTAGAGACGAAGTAGCGCGGGGACGGATGATTATTCCCGCGAACATTAATCACACTAACTTAGAGCCAATGGCGATCGGTATTGCCTCTAAATGTAAGGTAAATGCCAATATCGGCGCTTCGCCCAATTCTTCCAATCTTCAAGAAGAAGTAGACAAGCTAAAATTAGCGGTGAAGTATGGCGCTGATACGGTGATGGATTTGTCTACTGGTGGTGGTAACTTAGATGAAATTCGCACCGCTATCATCAAAGCTTCACCAGTGCCAATCGGTACAGTGCCAGTATACCAAGCTTTGGAAAGCGTCCACGGCACAATTGAGAAACTCACCGCCGATGACTTTCTTCATGTAATCGAGAAACATGCCCAGCAAGGGGTAGATTATCAAACCATCCACGCGGGAATTTTGATTGAACATTTGCCTTTGGTAAGAAATCGCATTACAGGCATTGTCTCTCGCGGTGGTGGTATTTTGGCGCGGTGGATGTTGCATCACCATAAACAAAACCCGCTTTATACACACTACCGTGACATCATCGAGATTTTCAAAAGATACGATGTTTCTTTTAGCTTGGGTGATTCTTTGCGTCCTGGCTGTACCCATGATGCCTCAGATGAAGCACAATTAGCTGAGTTGAAAACTTTGGGACAATTGACCCGCAAAGCCTGGGAAGATGATGTACAGGTGATGGTAGAAGGTCCCGGACATGTGCCGATGGATCAAATTGAATTCAACGTCAAAAAGCAGATGGAAGAGTGTTCGGAAGCACCTTTCTACGTGCTGGGACCATTGGTGACAGATATTGCACCAGGTTATGACCATATCACTTCTGCGATCGGTGCGGCGATGGCTGGTTGGTATGGTACGGCGATGCTTTGTTACGTAACACCGAAGGAACATTTAGGACTGCCAGATGCGGAAGATGTACGTAACGGGTTGATTGCTTACAAGATTGCGGCACACGCGGCAGATATTGCTAGACATAGACCAGGTGCGAGAGACAGAGACGATGAACTCTCCCACGCGCGTTATAATTTCGACTGGAACCGTCAGTTTGAATTATCACTCGACCCTGAAAGAGCGAAGGAATATCACGACGAAACTTTACCAGCAGATATTTACAAAACTGCTGAGTTTTGCTCCATGTGCGGTCCTAAATTCTGCCCGATGCAAACTAAAGTTGATGCGGATGCATTGACAGAGTTGGAGAAATTTTTGGCGAAAGAACCTGTAGCGCAGGGTTAATAGATAGCCCGCAATAAATAGCCCGCAGGTTTCAACCTGGGGCTATACGAACAAAGCCCACCTACGTGGGCTATTTAGACTAATATTATTTGATACTAAAAGATCATTTTGAACAATTTTAATCAGCAAGCTGCTGATACCTTTGCTGAATATCCTCAATGGTAAACACCGTCTGATACTTCAACTCCACTGACTGATAAAACTCAGCACCACCCTGTAAGCGGTCTATCAGGGAAATTACTAGGTTAACGGTATAACCTGCATCTCGAAGTCGTTCCACTGCTTTCATCGCCGATCGCCCTGTAGTCACGACATCTTCCAAAACCACTACTGTTGCATTCTCTGGCAAAGTGGGACCTTCAATATATGCTTTTGTGCCATGTCCTTTAGCTTCTTTGCGAATAATTAAAGCGGGTATTGGTCGATTTTCATACGCGGAAACCACACTCACTGCTGTCACAATTGGATCTGCGCCCAATGTCAAACCTGCTACAGCCTGCGTATCTTCTGGTAGTCGGGATAGAAGAATGCGACCAATGGCTAAAGCACCTTGAGGATTAAGTGTTACCTGCTTACCATTGATGTAATAAGAACTCGCTTGTCCAGAAGAAAGTATAAAATCACCTTCTTGATAGGCAAGTCGGCAAAATAAATCTAGCAATTTTTGGTGCAGAATATTCAAATCGGCAGTAGATGCCCATAAGTCAGACGGGGAAAGGCTTTCAGCTTGATAATTCATCACAAATCGTTAAAAGTTGTGCTACACCAAAGATTGAACTCATCAAAGTTCTGAAATTAAGCATAAGTTAAGATTCGCCCATCATATTCAGGAGTCATAAATATGGGTATAAAATTTAAAGCTGTTGGCGGTTTATTAGTGCTGCTAGCCGCGAGTATTAGCATACCAGCTTTTGCGGATGACAAGGGAACAACTAATTATGAAACAGCAAATGAAATATTTGATCGAGCTTACTTTAAAAACGATCGCAATTTCTACGGCAACAACACTTTTAGACGGCAAATAGACTGGTTGGTTGGATCGGGTTCTTTGTTTCGCAATTCCTTCCCAGAAAACGAAATAGCGCGTGATGCTGAATTGGTTAACGTTGTCTATCGCGACGTTCTCAATCAGCAAGTTGGCAACGATCCATATATTCGCACGCCAGATTTACCCAATCCTTATAATACATCTTTGATGATGTCTCCTCGCTTAAACTCCAACAAGCTCAAAACCGGCACTGAATTTAGGTTTGATACTGTACCACCTCGTTGACATTCTCCCCGGCGTAAACGCACGGGGATTCAAAACATCACTGTTTTGGCTTCCTCTTTCGGCGACTCGGCTTACTTGAAGGAGTTTCCTCACTCAAGCAGAGGTCGATGTCTCCAGAGGCGTTAAGCGTTCCCGTGTGCCCCACGGTACGTAGTCCAAGCTCTAGTATATTGATTGCTGCATTCCAATCTCTGTCTAGAACAAACCCGCAGTGAGGACACTGATGTGTTCTTTGACTTAATGATTTCTTCGCAACTTTCCCACAACTAGAACAATTCTGGCTGCTGTAGTGAGGAGGAACCGCAACAGTTACCACCCCAAATACTTTACCGAAGTATTCTACCCAGTCCCTAAAAGCTGTCCAAGCCGCATCTGATATTGACTTGGACAGCTTTCTGTTTTTCACCATATTCCGCACCTGCAAGTCTTCATAGGCTACCAAGTCGTTAGACTGGACTACGCACCTTGCCAATTTCACAGCAAAGTCTTTACGCTGCCTACTTACCTTGAGATGTTTTCTGCTCAAACGGTTTCTGCTCTTGGCTCTGTTTTTGGAGCCTTTTGGGGTTCTAGAAAGTCTGCGACTCAGCTTCTTAAGTGCTTTTTCAGACTTCCTCAGATGACGTGGATTCTCTATCGTCTGCCCATCCGAATCCGTATAAAAATGGGCTAATCCTACGTCTAAACCAATCGTCTACAATAAAAAGCCGGCTCATTGAAGGACGGGGCTTTAGACCCAATTTTTCGGTAAATTGACCAAAGTCCAAAATTTTTGGCGTTGTATATTTTTGGGATGATTTTGTGATCTATATCAAAAATTCAACGTATTGTAGTAGAGACGTTCCGGCGGAACGTCTCTACGATTTATCGCACGGTTATATTAATCATGATTTGATGCGCCCTACTGGAATCGAACCAGTCTGAAAGCGAATTATGAGCTCGCTGCCTCCCCAATCGGCCAAAGGCGCTTATTTGTTTGGGATTGCTATAAGTTATTACTTCAACTTTATGGCTAATTTTAGCCTCACCTAGCTGCCTATAAGCGTTATAACAACTTCCCGACTTGATTTTAGCATGAGTTCACAGATTTTGAACACTTTACAATAGTTCACCAGATTTTATACTACATCATTTGACAGAGAAATAGGGCAGACTAATATTGATTAAGTCTTTTATAAAATTGAAGTACAAAGCTTCAATACTTTTAGATAAATAGACCGGCAATATAGCGCCAATAGCTTCGAGAGCGATGAAATTAAATTCCACTGTACTTCTGACGTTGATTTTATTAACCCTAATGTTGGGAGCAGGTTCTGTAAGCGCGTTTTGGGGCTTTACTTTGGGGAGTTCCGCACTTAAGGGTGTAACAACCCCAGATGGTCGTCCCACAACCAAATTCGCCAGCAGTAAGGCAAACAGCGCCCAACATCAAGCGGTAACATTATTAAGAGAGGAAGAAATCCTCAAAGTTGTTAAGTCCCGGATTGAGGGTAAGAGCAAGGCTGCGAAAGCTAAAAAGTCTGACGACGAGGACGAAGAAAATACCACCAAGCCAAAACCTCAGGAGACACCGACTGAAGCCGAAGAAAAACCCCAAGCCGGATTTCCAATTACTGCTGAAAGCGAGAAAGTAACGATTTCTGTACAATCTGCTCGCTACTCTGGCGGTGATTTGCTACTTCGCGTCAAAATGCAGAATAAAGGTGCCGATTCTGTGCGCTTTTTATACAGCTTTTTGGATGTCACTGATGACAAAGGACGAACTTTAAGTGCAAGTACCGACGGTTTGCCAGCAGAATTGCCTGCAAATGGACCGACATTTTCTGGTACAGTGAGCATTCCTACGCCTTTGCTTGACGATGTAAAGAGTATCTCACTTGCCTTGACTGATTATCCCGATCAAAAATTGAAACTGGAAGTGCCAAATATTCCTGTGGAAAGATAGGGACTTTTTACTGGGGACTGGGACTAGGAAAAAGATACAATTCCTAATACTGTAATCTTTAATCCCAATCCCCAGTCTAGTCGTAAACAATCAATAACAATCTCAATACTATTTTTCTTTTATAGGAGCGTCAGTTGTACACGGGCTTTGGCGGTGATTGGTTTTCCTAGTTTAAGTTTGACAGATGTGGGGCTGCGATTGTTGTCAGTGGTGCTGCTGATAGCCATCAATGCTTTTTTTGTAACAGCGGAGTTTTCGATAGTGACAGTGAGGCGATCGCGCATTCATCAGTTAGTCGAAGCTGGTGACGTTCAGGCGATCGCTGTGGAAATGTTGCAACGTAGTATAGATAGATTGCTATCTACTACTCAGTTAGGCATTACTTTGTCTAGCTTGGCGTTGGGTTGGATTGGCGAAAGTACAATTGTTGGGTTGGTAGGTTCATGGCTGGAATCATTGCCTTTACCTATGGGTACGAGTGTTTTTATCGCTCATTCCCTATCAATCCCCATAGCTTTTTTCTTCATCGCTTATGTACAAATTATTTTAGGGGAACTATGTCCCAAATCCATAGCCATGCTGTATTCAGAACAGCTAGCGCGGTTTTTGGGACCTTCAGTAAAAGCGATCGTGCGATTTTTCAGTCCCTTTATCTGGATTCTCAACCAATCAACTCGCGCCATCATGCGATTATTTGGCATTCAGTATACAGGACAAAGGTGGCTACCACCTGTTACCTCAAAAGAACTGCAACTGATTATCTCTACAGAACGAGAATCTACTGGTTTGCAGCTTTCGGAACGAGAATTGCTGAATAATGTCTTTGAATTTGGTGATGTAACAGCACAATTGGTGATGGTTCCCCGCACCAGCATTATAGCTTTGCCCAAAGATGCCACCTTCAGTAGATTGCTTAGTGTAATGGTAGCGACTGGTCACTCTCGCTATCCTGTCATCGGCGAATCTTTAGACGATATTCGCGGCATTATTTATTTTAAAGATTTGGCAGAACCTTTAGCTATTAACAAGCTGACATTACAGACACATATCCAGCCTTGGATGCGTCCTGCACGGTTTGTCCCAGAACATACCCCCTTAAGTGAATTATTGCCCATGATGCAGCAAGAGAAACCAGCAATGGCGATCGTTGTGAATGAATTTGGCGGTACTGTGGGGCTAGTAACCATTCAAGATGTCATTGCCGAAATTATCGGCGACAGCAGCCAAGCCGAAAGTAGCGACGACTTGTTAATCAAGATGTTAGATGAACAGACATATTTGGTGCAAGCACAAATCAACTTAGAAGACTTTAACGAAGTCTTGCAGATCAATTTGCCTTTAACTAAAAAATATCAGACTTTAGGTGGCTTTGTACTCTACCAATTGCAGAAAATTCCTTCTATAGGGGAAACCTTCAATTATGACAATCTAGAGTTTACCGTCATGTCCGTCACAGGACCACGCTTGCACCAAATCCAAGTACGACGCTTGGAAGAGGAGGGGGAGATTTAAAGAGGGGAAAAGGTTAAAGGGTAAAGGGTAAAGATATGGAAATAAAAAGTTATTTAAATCACTCCGGGGAGATTTTTTCCCCCTTTCCCCTTTCCCCTTTCCCCTACTAAATATACGCCACTGGATCAACGATTCCTAATTCGGCAAAAGCCGCTAGACGCAAGCGGCAAGAATCGCACACTCCACAAGCTTTCTCACTGCCGGCGTAGCAAGACCAAGTTAATTCCCACGGCACACCCAATTTATTGCCAAGTTGGATAATTTCGGTTTTTTTTAGGTTAATTAAAGGCGATTCAATTGTAATTGCTTTTCCTTCACGCCCTTGTTTTGTTCCTAAACGAAAGACTTCTTGCATCGCTTGGATATAATCAGGGCGACAATCAGGATATCCAGAATAATCTAAAGCATTAACACCAATGTAAACGCGATCGCCGCCAATAATTTCCGCGTAGGCGAGGGCAAAGCTTAAAAATATTGTATTGCGTGCTGGAACATAAGTCACAGGAATATCTTCTGACATTTGAGCCAATGTACGTTCTTGGGGTAAATCAATCGTGTCGTCTGTAAGTGCCGAACCGCCCCATTGCCGTAAGTCAAACTTTATCACTTGATGTACCACTCCAGCTTGTTCAGCCACTAAGAACGCTGACTGTAACTCTCGCCGATGTCGCTGCTGGTAATCAAAGGATATGGCGTGACACTCACAACCGTCAGCTTTGGCTTGATACAGAATTGTGGAAGAATCTAATCCTCCAGACAACAGAATTACAGCTTTCATCTCGGTTTTAATTTTTGATTTTATTCACAACATGCGACAAACAGAGGTTGAAGAATGTCTTTAGCGTACTCTATACCGAACAAGAGGGTGGCAAGTCGTCTTAGATAGGGGAATTGCATCAATGGAAGTCAAAACGTGGCACGATGACTTAAACAAGCCGCTCTGGGTTTTTGCCGGATTTTGGAGATTATTCAATGAAAATAATTTAAGTGTATAAGCGATCGCAATTTCAAATTAAACTCTCCTTGTTAAAAATACTCTAAGTATTCTAATTTTGGGGTTTTGTAATTTTACTGACACTAAAGGGAGGAATTTTAACTTCTCTTCAATCGATATTGATCCCGGCAAGTAATTGCCTAAAAGCAGAGCGAGAAACTAACCCCTATTTATTACTTAATTTTTAAAGTTAATAAAAAGACATATTAGGTTTTGTGTAAAGCACAAAAAACTAATCGCTCAAAACTAAATATACAAAACAAACTTAGATTGCGGGAACTCACAACAAACTTTGAAATTCTTCATAAATAGAACCTCTATGTTACCATCTGGATGGTTTTAGACGGTTCGTGACTAGCAATTAAGTATAAACGCCAACGCTCGAAGCGTCTTTAGATTTGGTGGTTGAGGAGAAAATAGTAGTGCAAAATAGCATGTCAGTGGCAGAACCGAATCCATATATACAACGAAATCAGCCACGACCAATCCGCATAGGCGTGATTGGGGTTGGTAACATGGGACAACATCACACCCGTGTACTCAGTTCAATGAAAGACGTTGAACTAGTCGGGGTGTCAGATATTAATGTTGAACGAGGGTTAGAAACTGCCAGCAAATATAAGGTGCGTTTCTTTGAAGATTACTGTGACTTACTGCCTCATGTAGATGCAGTTTGTGTCGCGGTTCCCACCCGCTTGCATTATGCCGTCGGCATTAACTGTCTTTTGGCAGGAATTCATGTTTTGATGGAAAAACCCATAGCCGCGAGCATTTCTGAGGCAGAATCCTTAGTAAATGCCGCTGCTGAATCTCAATGTATCCTGCAAGTAGGTCACATTGAGCGGTTTAGTCCAGCTTTCCAAGAATTGAGCAAAGTGCTAAAAACAGAGGAAGTGCTGGCTCTAGAAGCTCACCGGATGAATCCTTACTCAGATCGGGCAAACGATGTGTCAGTTGTGCTAGATTTGATGATCCACGACATTGACCTACTTTTAGAATTAGCCGCATCTCCAGTAGTGAAGTTGACGGCTAGTGGTAGTCGCGCCCAAGACTCTGGCTATTTAGATTATGTCACAGCTACCTTGGGGTTTGCTAATGGCGTTGTCGCTACCGTCACAGCCAGTAAAGTCACTCACCGCAAAATTCGCCGCATTTCTGCTCATTGCAAAAACTCGTTTACGGAAGCAGATTTTCTTAAAAATGAAATTTTGATTCATCGGCACAGTACTGCCAACTCGATGATGGATCATCGACAAGTCTTTTACAAGCAGGATGGTTTAATAGAACAAGTCTACACCAGTAATATTGATAAGTTGGGTGCAGAATTAGAGCATTTTGTCAACTGTGTACATGGTGGCAATCAACCTTCAGTTGGTGGCGAACAAGCGCTAAAAGCTCTCAGATTGGCAAGTTTAATTGAACAAATGGCTTTGGAAGATAAAGTGTGGAACCCATTAGAGTGGCAATCTGAGCACTTAGTGCAATCATTGTCCTCTACAGTTTAAAAGGTAAAATGTGAGGGCTAGTTTGGTGAGTCCTGCACAATTTGTCTCCTGGTTTCCACTCTTTGCCAGGTTAGAGCGAACCCGTTAAAGGTTGGACAGGTTTTTTATAAGTGGGTGTGCAAGTGTAGATATTGGACTTGTTTAGCGTCACCTCAAAGGTAGAAGGTAGAAATAATTTTTACCTTTTACTTTTTTTCCCCTTCGTGTTATTGATGCGGAAAGTGCAAATTTTATTGCAGCAAAATCAAAATATTTAAACTCTGACAAAAGTAAATTAAAATTTTAAAAAATATTAAGTTTAATTTAAGAATGAAATTTTTGTAGTAATTTGAGGAATCGACTTCATGGGAGATTGGATCAAAAATACGATTGAATCACTAGGCTACTTGGGGATCGCTGCGCTGATGTTTGTGGAAAATCTTTTCCCCCCAATACCTTCAGAACTAATCATGCCACTGGCGGGATATAGTGCTAATCTACCAGGAGCAAAACTCAATGTTGTTGGCGTATTTTTTGCGGGGCTAGCAGGTTCTGTATTGGGAGCATTAGTTTGGTACTACCCAGGCAAATTTTTGGGTGAAGAGCGTTTGAAAGCTTTGGCGGACAAATATGGCAAGTGGATAACTGTATCCAGCAAAGATATCACTAAGGCAAAAGGCTGGTTTGATCGGCAAGGTAGCAAAGCGGTGTTGATTGGTCGGCTTGTGCCGGGAGTCCGCACATTAATTTCTGTGCCTGCCGGAATTAGCAATATGCCGTTGTTGCCTTTCCTATTTTACACAACTTTGGGTAGCGCTGCTTGGGTAGGTTTGCTAACATACTCTGGATACGTGTTGGGTAGTCAGTACGAACTTGTGGACAAGTACCTTGCGCCTGTATCCAAAATCTTGCTTGGGTGTTTTACTCTGGCATTTATTTTTTGGGTAGTTAAACGCAAGCGAAAAAACAGGAGAAAATGACAACAAGAGCGCTAATTGTGTAATAGCAAGCGTGAAGAGTGCCAAAAATTCGCCTACACTATCGTAAATAATGCTAACTTTTTTTACACTTTAAGTAATTCTTGGCGTATTTCTGGCTACACCAAACGCAACCAAAAGTTTCTGCTTGACGCATTGAATGTGTATATGAGCATGATAACTTTTAAAGCTAAGTAAAGACTAGGAGCTTTCATGACAGACCAACCTTCCGCTGCTACTCCAATGAATGCCGCTGCTATCCCCATGAATAGAGTGTCGGCATCTACCCCGCTAAATGCTGCTAATAATGTTCCCAAGCCTGGTATGGGTATGGTTACAGGAAAAGCGATTCTCAGTGTTGATTTAGGTAGAACTTCCACCAAGACTTGTGTAAGTCGCGAACCGAACAATGTGATGTTCGTGCCAGCTAACGTCAAGCAAATGACTATGGAACAGGTGCGTGGAGGCGTTTTTGAGGCACGCGCTACTGACCCGTTAATGGATCTGTGGCTGGAGTATCAAGGTAAAGGCTATGCTGTTGGTCAATTAGCAGCAGATTTTGGAGCAAATCTCGGAGTCGGTCAATCCAAGGTTGAAGATGCGCTGGTAAAAGTTTTGGCTTGTGCTGGCTACTTCAAGCAAAAAGATGAAATCTCAGTTATTCTGGGTCTGCCTTTCCTTTCTTTAGAGCAATTTGAACAGGAAAAAGCACAACTGATTAGCCAAGTGACCGGTCCCCATGTGATGAACTTCCGGGGAGAATCGGTGAGCTTGAATGTCAGCAAGGTTTGGGTAATGCCAGAAGGCTATGGCAGTCTTTTATGGTGTGAGGCTCAACCGAAAAAAGCACCTGGAGTTCCAGATTTTACCAAAGTTTCCGTTGCGATCGTTGATATCGGACATCAAACTATCGATTGTTTAATGGTGGATAACTTCCGTTTCGCTCGCGGTGCTTCTAAGAGCGAAGACTTTGCGATGAGCAAGTTTTATGAAATAGTTGCCAAAGAGATTGAAGGAGCCGATAGTCAGTCTCTAGCGTTAATTTCAGCTGTGAACAAGCCCAAAGGCGATCGCTTTTATCGTCCTAAAGGTGCCAGCAAGCCGACAAATCTAGATGATTTTCTCCCCAACCTGACAGAGCAGTTTTCTCGTCAGATATGCGATCGCGTGCTAGCATGGCTGCCAGAACGTGTTACTGATGTGATTCTCACTGGCGGTGGTGGTGAGTTCTTCTGGGAAGATATACAACGGCTGCTTAAAGAAGCAAAAATTAATGCCCACCTAGCTGCTCCCTCTCGCCAAGCTAACGCTTTGGGGCAGTATATTTATGGAGAAGCACAGATTTCCAATCGCGCTCCTAGGGCTTAAAACTGATGTTCCAGTGGTCAAAAAAGGTAGTAAGATCGGTTACGTTTAATCCAGGGGTCGCTGATGAAAGCTTGTTGGCGCTTGTAGATAGCTATTTGGAAAAAGATCCAGAGAAGACTTTCAGCGACCTCTGTAAAGAAGCCTTATGGCAATCTTTAGGTGTATCCGAATCTGTACGACCATCACCAACTACGCCAGAAAAAGCGACAGCACCAGCATTTGAAGAACAACAAATCGCTGAACTGCAACGTCAAGTGGCTGACCTTGAGGAACGTTTTTTTGCTAAGGAATCTAATCGTTTGGAGGTTATGGAACACCAGCTTTTGCAACTTAGTCAACAAGTTGCACATCTGGCAATCATGATGAATGAACGACCAATCATTCAACTTCAAAATTTAGCAACATCAGCACCACAAGAGGTAGTAAATCATACTAGTTATACTGTTGCTGCAACTCCTCAAGATGTTGACCCTGTAATCAGCCGTCTGAGTCAGTATCTCGATGATTTTTAAAGAGTCTTCAGGGTGTTGAGCAGAAAATGCTCTCAATAAACATCCTTAATAGTAATTACTATTAAGGATTGTTAATTTTTGTAGATAAAGTTTATAGTTTAGTAAGCACCAACTGTGCTTAAATAGAGCGCTTCAGCGCTCACTAAACATCCTTAAATAGTAGTTACTATTAAGGATTGTTAATTTTTGTAGATAAAGTTTATAGTTTAGTAAGCACCAACTGTGCTTAAATAGAGCGCTTCAGCGCTGACTACAACCTCATATTTATTGTATTAAGAACTTCTAGGAACACATTCGCTAGCTTTTGTGTCCTAATTGACTAGGGCTAACAGTAATTTCATATATACTTAATTGTTTTTTTACACAAAAGCATGTATAAATGCTAGAATCCACAGTTGGAAACTTAGGATATCTCAATGCCAGTTCTAGCTAGCTCAATCAAGTTTGGTACGGACGGCTGGCGGGGCGTGATTGGTGATGAATTCACCTTTGAACGCCTCGCATTGGTCGCGCCAATCGCAGCAAAAGTATTATTTGACACTTATAATTCCACGGTGAATAGCCGGACAATTATTGTCGGTTACGATCGCCGATTTATGGCGGAAGATTTCGCCCGTGCTGTTGCTGATAGTGTCACGAAGATCGGATTTGATGTATTATTGAGTGAAACCTTTGCTCCAACTCCGGCTTTTAGCTGGGCGGCAAAACAACTCAACGCCTTGGGTGCCCTGGTAATTACAGCAAGTCATAATCCAGGAAAATATTTGGGATTGAAAGTCAAAGGAGCTTTTGGGGGATCGGTGCCTCCAGAAGTAACCCACGAGATAGAAGCGCTTTTGTCTGATGGAGTGCCATCCCCAACAACTCCAGGCAAAATCGAAATGTTCAATCCTTGGGGCAGTTATTGTCAAGAACTAGAAGGCAAAGTTGATATTGCCAAGATTCGAGAGGCGATAAATTCAGGTAAACTGACAGTATTTGCCGATGTGATGCATGGTGCTGCATCTGGTGGTTTGGCGATGTTGTTAGGGGATCAAGTAAAAGAAATAAATAGCGATCGCGATCCGCTTTTTGGTGGTGGTGCCCCAGAACCGTTACCCAAATACATGAAGCTTCTATTTGAAGTGATGAAGACGCACCGCGAAAGCAATCAAGGTTTGGCAGTAGGATTAGTATTTGATGGAGATTGCGATCGCATCGCCAGTGTAGATGGTGAAGGTAACTTCCTCAGTTCACAAGTATTAATCCCGATATTAATCGACCACCTAACCTTAAGGCGCGATTTTAAAGGTGAAATCGTCAAAACTGTTAGTGGTTCTGACTTAATTCCCCGCGTTGCCGCACTGCACAAGTTATCAGTATTTGAAACAGCCGTTGGTTACAAATACATTGCCGATCGCATGTTAGTATCCCAAGTATTACTAGGTGGTGAAGAATCAGGGGGAATTGGTTATGGGAACCACATCCCCGAACGCGATGCACTGCTATCAGCATTGTACGTACTAGAAGCAATTGTTGAATCAAAGCTGGATTTAGGCGATTATTACCGTTATTTGCAAGAGCAAGCTGGTTTTGATTCAGCATACGATCGCATTGATTTACCTCTAGCAAGTATGGACGTGCGATCGCGTCTTTTGCAACAATTGGAAAAAGAACCTTTAACAGAAATCGCCGGACTTGCAGTAATTGATTGTCAAACAATCGACGGCTACAAGTTCCGTCTAGCTGATAATAGTTGGTTGATGATTCGTTTCAGCGGAACTGAACCAGTTTTACGCTTATACTGCGAAGCGCCAACACTCGAACAAGTGCATCAAACTCTCGCTTGGGCGAAAGATTGGGCAGAATAGTTAATAGTCAATAGTCCAGAGTCAAGAGTCAAAAGTCCAGAGTCAATAGTCAACAGTCAACAATCCAGAAAAGACGTAAAGACGTTCCACCGGAACGTCTCTACAAGGGTTTCGGGCAACGCATAATTAATTTCTACTTTTATGTCTATTGACCATTGACCATTGACCATTGACCATTGACCATTGACTTTTGACCCTTGACCATTGACTTTTGACCAATGACATTACTTGTAGTAGCCACGGGAAATCCAGGTAAGTTGCGGGAAATGCAAGCTTACTTGGCTGATTTAGGTTGGGAATTGACCTTAAAACCTGAAGAATTGGAAGTTGAGGAGACAGGGGACACCTTTGCTGCAAACGCTTGTTTAAAAGCCTCTCAGGTGGCTTTGGCTACAGGAAATTGGGCGATTGCCGATGACTCTGGTTTGCAAATTGATGCCCTTGGTGGCGCACCAGGAGTGTATTCTGCACGTTATGGCACAACTGACTCTGAACGCATTGCCAGGGTATTGAGAGAATTGAAGGACGAACCGAATCGGCAAGCGCAATTTGTGTGTGCAGTAGCGATCGCTTGTCCGGATGGAGCGATCGCCCCTGGCGTTGGCGGAGCCATCGCGCTACAATCTGAAGGTGTTTGTCGTGGCGAAATTCTCGAATCCCCCCGTGGTAATGGTGGTTTCGGCTACGATCCTATTTTTTATGTTCCAGAAAAAAAATTAACATTTGCTGAGATGACACCAGACTTGAAACGGTCAATTAGCCATCGAGGCAAAGCAATTGAGGCTTTAATTCCCCAACTGGCAATTTTACAGATTTCAGGTAAATGAGGTACATGGGTAAAACCGAAAACCCGCTCACAAGACGTTCCGGCGGAACGTCTCTACGTGTATTTAATAACAACGCAATCTGCTGTAGATTCAATCCAAAATCGGTCTTGAAAAGCTTTGAGCGGAGATTTCCTCCGTTCAAACTTTTCACAAAATCCCTATACTGCTTCTGTGTTCTTTTCCCCAGTACGAATCCGCACAACTTGCTCAACCGGTGAGATAAAAATCTTACCATCACCGATTTCACCAGTGCGGGCAGCGGAGATAATTTTGTCTACCACCATATCAACTTGGTTGTCTTCAACGACAATTTCCACTTTGAGCTTTTGCAGAAACTCAACCGTGTATTCAGAACCGCGATAGCGTTCAGTTTGACCTTTTTGCCGTCCGAAACCCCGGACTTCCGAAACAGTCATACCAACGATACCAGCGTTGACTAAGGCAATTTTCACTTCATCGAGCTTAAAAGGGCGAATAATCGCTTCTACTTTTTTCATTATTTCCACTCCTTACTTCTAGTAGCTTCGTTTATCTATCTAACCAGATCATCTGTCTGATGTTTTAAGTAGCATCTCAACTCCAAATAAATATTTATGGGCATTGGGTATGGGAAAGATGATTTTGACGAGTTAAGCTATTTTACCGACTTTGATGCTCCAAAAACGGACGTACAATCACATACCCAACGCCAAAAGCTGTAAGTATGATTAATAAAATGGCAATGATTAACGACCAAGCACTGACTTCTTTTGGCTCTGATTCGCTATGGGGATAATAGCGTACTTCTTCCTCTTCGATGAAAACTGGTTCGGGTATTGGGGGAGAGTAGTTTGAAGTGCCAAAGTCGTCACGCACATTTTCTGGAACTACAGGTGAATAAAGACGAGAAACCCGCTGTTGTTGGGGTACTTGACTTACGGGATGGCTACTTTTCAAATCAAAAGAAGTGTGAGGAATTTGATTATGACTAGCTGTAGCAGAAGTATCAACCAAATTTTGCAGGTGTAAAAAATACTGACCGGCTTTAGTAATTTCTTGTCGGAGTAGTTGATTTTCCTGCACTAATTGTTTATTTTGTGTAGTGAGTGCATCTAACATTGCCTCTGCTGCTTGCAATTCTCCTGCCAAATCCCGGTATACAGATAGTGGTACAGAGGGAGAATAGGCTTGAGAGTTTGCTGTAGATGTATGGCTGTGAATAGAACCTGTGCTTATTCGCATCGGTAGTTTAGGATCAAAAATGAAAGTAATTAGATTATTCAGAACTGCTATTAGAAAGAGGCAGTCCGGTAACTATGCCAACAATAATAGAAAAATGCCCATAGCGCAAAGAATTTTTATTTACATTTTTTTGTTTAAGGACACGGTAAACCCCTTTGTTCTGGGAGTGGGGGACAAAAGAAAAATTGTTAAATTTTTAACAATGGGAAAAAATGTCCTACAGGACCTTGCCCTTTGCCTATATCTAAAGCGTGAGATAGTGCAGTGGTGAGGTAATTTTTTGCTTGTTGCACCGCAGTGAACAAATCTTTCCCCATTGCTAGATTAGCAGCGATCGCCGCCGATAAGGTACAACCAGTACCGTGGGTATTTTTTGTATCTATCTGCAAAGTTGATAAAGTTTCCAGATTTTGCCCATCAAAGTAGATATCAACACCCCGCAAACTTCCTTGCATCCCTCCACCCTTAACTAAAACAGCTTTCGCCCTCAATTCGCGATGAATCATTTGCGCTGCTGCTTTCATATCATCCAGGGAATTAATTTGCAAATTAGTTAAAATCTGTGCTTCATACCGATTTGGCGTGACAATTATCGCTTTGGGGATGAGGAGATGGCTTATAGTCTGGACAGCATCATCAGAAATCAACTGCGCCCCGGTGCGTGATACCATTACAGGATCGACTACTAAGTTATCGATTTGTAAAGTTTCTATTTCTTGGGCAACAGCGGTAATGATTTCCTGGTTAAGTAACATTCCTGTTTTCGCTGCTTGCACCCCAATATCTTCAACTACGGCGCGAATTTGGGCAATAACAGCTTCTTTTGCCATTGCATCAACCCGCAGTACACTTACAGTATTCTGTGCGGTGACGCAGGTAATAGCGCACGTACCGTGGACGCAGTGAAAAGCAAAGGTACGTAAATCAGCTTGAATTCCTGCACCTCCACCGCTATCTGAACCAGCGATGGTTAAAGCAACAGGTGTTTTGGATGTTGTTTGGGTGTTCATAATGCGGGAATAATCTTTGTAGTCAGCACTTTAGCTGAAAACAATCATAAGCCTCACGTCTCACCTCTGGCGATTTGCTGTAAATGAACGTACTAACTGACAGCAAGTACTTTTAAACCAAGCGCATCGGCGATAACTTCTACGGACAACATCAAGGACAAAGTAAGGTATCCGCAGCTTTATTGGAGAGAAGAAGGGACGGTATAGCCAGTAATATGCCTTCTTCAGGTTATTCCACTTTGAGCAAGTCTCCTGATGGAGGAAGTCCGAGATATCTACAACTAGTCCTCTCCCTTCGTGCATCATGACATTGCGTCCGTGGATATCATGGGGGTGAAGACCGCGCCCACGAGCATAGTCTAGCGCCTGGTCGATGTCTTCTATAACCTTTTTAGGGATACGTAGACCACGGGGGATGCAGTCATAGAGGGTTACACCAGACAACCGCTTCAGCACTAAGAAGTTTCCTAGTGCGTACAAACACTGAGAAAAAGCTGGGTGTGAACCCAAGCGCCGGTAGACCTCCACCTCCTCCTCAAAGCCCGGTCGTCCTGGGGCGTAAATTTTCACCACCTGGTTTGGGTAGTCGGGGTGATAAACGACTGCGGCGTAGTTTCCCTTTCCCAAAAGCCGCCAAGGGTCAGGTAGATAATGCACTTTCACGGGATCGTGGGGATCGACACTCTCGATGTGCAATCCTGGTAGTAGCTCTTGGTGGATACTCTCAATCAGCCGATCAATTGAAGTCACAATCTTTCAGTTTTCAGGTATTATTATTGCTCTGACTTTGGCTGCGGAATCTTGTTGCAATGCTTCAAATACGATCGCCTCAATTTGAGTTATTGTTAATTGAGCGATCGCTTGCTTAAATGTAGGTATAGCTTGGGGATTCATGCTCACTTCATCCAACCCCAATCCTAACAAAATCGGTGCAGCTTGTACATCCGCTGCTAATTCTCCACACAACCCCACCCAAATACCTGCTTCATGAGCCGCTTGAATAGTTTGTTGTATCATCCGCAACACTGCCGGATGTAAAGCATCAGCTAAATTTGCTACCCGTGGATTCGTGCGATCGCAAGCCATGACATACTGAGTTAAATCATTGGTGCCTATACTAAAAAAGTCTACCTCCCTCGCTAACTTATCTGCAATTACAACTGCTGAGGGCACCTCTATCATCATGCCCACTTCCATAGCTTCATCAAAAAGGATATTAGCCTGACGTAATTCTGTTTGCACTTCCAAAAGCAGCGCTTTAGCTGATTGTACCTCCGTCATAGTTGCAATCATGGGAAACATTATTTTAATATTATGTCCCAAACTGGCTCTCAAAATCGCCCGCAACTGTGTTTTAAAAATATTTGGTCTATCTAAACAAAAACGAATTCCCCGCCAACCTAAAAAAGGATTGTTTTCTGGCTGTATGCCCAAATAAGCAAGTGGCTTGTCACCACCAACATCTAGGGTGCGAATTATCAGCGGACGAGTTTCTAAAATTTGAGCGATCGCCTGATATACTTGCAACTGTTCTTCTTCCGATGGTGGGGTTGTGCGTTCTAAATAAAGAAACTCGGTACGCAGCAAACCCACACCTTCTGCACCCAAGTTTAATGCTACTTGAGCATCATCAATATTACCGATATTAGCGACTACCTTCACCCGCCGACCATCTTGAGTTTTTGCAACCTGATTCGCCGCCATTAACGCTTGTTGTTGGGCAATTTGCCATGCATCCCGTTTAGCTTCAATTGCTATGAGGGTATCTGCTTCTGGCTCTACCCATACCTTACCCGTTTCTCCATCTAACGCTAAAAGAGTATCATCTGCCAAGTGTAACACCTCTGTTGGTACGCCAACGACGGCGGGAATCCCTAATGTCCGGGCGATAATCGCGCTGTGAGAAGTGGCACTTCCTGAGGTGATACAAATACCTAGAACTTTTGTTGGGTCTAATTGCGCCGTATCCGAAGGAGTTAGATCAGTCGCCACTAAAATAGCTGGCTGGGTAATATTTAAGACATTGGCAGCAGTGCCAAGTAGCTTTCGCAACACCCGCTCTTGGATATCAACAACATCAGCCACTCGCTCTTGCATGTAAGATTCTTCCAAAGCGCGGTATTTTGCCGCCAGTTCATCCATGACTTCTTGCCAAGCCGCTTCCGCATTCAGACAATGAACAAAAATATGCTCGTTAAGCGCTGACATCAACAGCGGATCTTCTAAAAACAGCAATTGGGCATCAAAGATAGCGGCTTCGGCTTCACCTACTTGAGTTGCTGTTCGCGATCGCAAAGCCTGAATTTCTTCCTTAGAAGCTTGAATTGCAATTAGTACTTTTTGAAACTCTTTTTCGAGATTATTTGCGTGGTATTGCTGAAAGACTAAAGGATCTGTGCGATACAGAAAAACTGGAGCGATCGCAACTCCACCAGAAGCGGGAATTCCTTGAAGAAAATGATGGCGTGATGGGGTAGTGGGTTCGTACACCACCGCATGGGAAGATGGTTGCACAGATGAAATATGAGATTCTATATTATCCAAAGATTCACCAAAATTGCTTTCCACTAATGTTTGCAATGCCCTTAATGCCTCTAAAGCATCAGAACCAGTAGCAGAAATCATCAATTCGTGTCCTTGACGCACCCCTAACATTGCCACTTGGTTAATACTGTCAGCCCTGACAAATTCAGTATCTTTAGTTAAATTTCGCACTTTGATTTGCGATTCAAACCGGGCTGCTGTTGTCACAAATTGAGCCGCTGGACGGGCGTGCAATCCGAAACTCAAGCGGACAGTCAGCCGAATTTCTTCAGCTATTAATCCCTCATCATTAATCATTGGCTCTTGACCACTGACTAATGACGAATGACTAATGACCAAACCCAGATGAGTCGCTTTTGCTACTAATGCTCCCCGCGCTTCAGTTATTACTTGGTCAATATTGCTACCAGATGCGGCAGCAACAGCAGCGGCGATCGCACCTTCAACTAGGGGTGCTTCACACAGATGTATTTTACCTTGTTGCTCATCTGGAAAAAACTCCAAAGCCATTTCCGCACTCATTAAAGCGCTACCGAGATCCATTAACACCAGAACCCCATCATCACAGAGAATAGAAGCGATCGCTTCATAAACCTGAATTGGATCTGTACCCAGAGGATTTTCTGGATCGTCAATACCTCCCGCAACAGCGATGGGGACTTGATCGTGAACCATCTGTGCTGCGAGTTCCCGCACGCCAAGAGCTAGCTGTTTGCTGTGAGAAACGATCACAATTCCAATCATTGCAATTCCCTCAACTTGATTGAGCGGCTTGTGCTGACAAATTTATCCAATTTGGATATCAAATGCTATTTAACAAACATTTCAACATTAAATAAGATGAAGTCGCCCCCGGATCTTGATGTCCCACACTGCGCTCACCTAAGTAACTAGCCCGTCCCTTTTTTGCCAGCATTGGTATAGTATCTTTCATCCCTTGTTCAGCTGCAATTATAGCCTTTTGCATCGCTTCTCGCATTTTCTTTCCCTCTCCTACAGCCTGTTTAAAAGCTGCTACAGCCGGAGATAGAACATCAATCATTGTTTTGTCGCCTAATTGCGCTTTCCCACGTCCAACTACGCCATCTAAACCAGCTTGGAGTAAACTAAGCATATCTTGTTCGCTTAATTCTTGCTTGTCGGCAACAGCTGAACTTGCTCGTAAAAATAGCGTCCCATAAAGAGGACCGCTAGCACCCCCAATACTGGAAATCAAAGTCATGCTTACGGCTTTGAAAATGCTGCCAATATCTTGATCTGCAACAGTTGCTAACTGACTCATCACCTTTTTGAACCCGCGATCCATATTAATACCGTGGTCAGCATCACCGATCGCAGCATCTAATTGTGTTAAATATTCTTTATTCTGCTCTATTTCAGCGGCGAACCCTTGCAACCATTGCAAAATTTGTTCTTTAGTCATTTGTCAGTTGGTGGTTGTTAGTTAGTTGGTCAGATACTACCAACGCAAACTTGGCGTTTTGACTGGTGCATCCCACAACCGAATCATTTCATCATCCAACTTTAACAAAGTAATTGAACAACCTTGCATATCCAAAGAAGTAATATAAGAACCAATCAAATTTCGGACAATTTGTAATCCCTGTTGAGAGCAAATTTCTGCCAATTTGCGATAGACAAGATAAAGTTCGCTGAGGGGAGTTCCACCCATGCTGTTAACAAAAGCCAAAATGCGATCGCCTCTTTCCAAATTCGGATCTACCAATTCCACATCCACCCATTCGCCTTTGTCTTCATCCCACTCACGCACAATGCGACTGTAACCAACGTCTTCAATGAGCTTCAGCGTTAACATTTCCGTTATCTCATCCACCGATTTTAAATCCATTCGCTCCCTTCCGGGTTCGCCGTGAATCCCAATACCCATTTCAATTTCGCGATCGCTTAATTCAAATGTCGGACTTCCTTTAGCAGGAACTGTGCAAGAAGTCAAGGCAATTCCCATAGTCCGCCCATTTAAATTTACCCTTCTACACAAAGAAGCTATTTGTTCCAAATTATAACCCTGTTGTGCTGCCGCACCGCAGATTTTTTCTGCTAAAATCGTCGTTCCCACGCCTCGGCGTCCTTGGGTATACAGACTATCCTTCACCGCCACATCATCATCAATCAAAATATTTAGCACTCGGATACCCTCACCACGGGCTAATTCCGTTGCCATTTCAAAATTCATGACATCGCCGCTATAATTTTTGACGATATAAATAATACCTGCTCCACCATCTACACTTTTAGCAGCTTCTAGCATTTGATCCGGTGTTGGTGAGGTAAAAACCTCTCCCGGACAAGCTGCATCGAGCATTCCCATGCCGACAAAACCAGCGTGCATCGGTTCGTGACCGCTACCACCACCAGAAATAATTGCTACCTTACCTTTTATCGGTGCATCGGTGCGACAAACAAAAGTCGGGTCATAGTGTACCTTAATTAAATCAGAATGAGCCGCTGCCATGCCTTCTAGACTTTCGCGTACAAAGTCTTCTGGCTTGTTAATTAGCTTTTTCATAGTTTAGCCACTCCTGATTTAAAGGCTGCTAAAACTTAGGATAAATGACTTAGTATAGTTTTACATAAGTTCGTAGCGTTTTTTAACGCAGAGGAACGCGGAGGTAAAGCGCAGAGTGACACAGAGTTTTTTTAAGGGAATTCGCTACGAACTAGTGAAAATTCGCGGTGTTCAGATTCCCGACAAATGAATGCCAAGTCGGGAATCTAACTTTTCACGCTCTTCTACTCGTAACTCTTAACTTCAGCCGAGGAACTGCTAAACTCGTTTGCCCGTGCGCTATGTACCAAAGTCCAGCCTGCTTTCAAAAGCTTTTGGGAAGTTGCCCAACCCAGAGAACCGCCTTGTATTTTGTAATCCGGCACTGCATATTGTGGAAAAGCCGTGTAAGGACGCCACGGTTGATTAGGTGCAGTCTGCAAATGTAAGATTTTCTCTCCATCGCCGCCAAACTTAGATAACCAGCACATTTGTCGATGCATGGCAAACTCCTCGTATTTCTTTTTAGTGCATAATGACAGACTTCTGTCAAGTCTAGCCTCACCCTTGTGGGGTAATTTTTCTTTGCCTAGTTTTCTTTCGTAGGATGCAGGGCATCACAAAGCTGGGAAGAAAACAGCGACAACAAAAATCTTTGCCTGGGATTTTTCCAAGCGTAAGATTTATCTAATGTTATGTGCGGTTTTCCTCAACGTATGTATTAAAAGCTACTATTTCGTAACAAAATTTAACCTGCAAACAACATTGCAAGAAAATATTTCTCCTCAATCATAGGTAGATATTCCCTACATTCCGCACTGCCTTCCCTTTCCCCTCAAAGTTTTCCTTACCCCTCAAAACGATGGAGCATACAATTTGTCACCGACAATGCCGCGAATTTCTGCCACTAGCGAATTGTAGGCAAAGTCAGATAATGCAGGTTCAGCAGGTTGCAAGTTAATCGTTTCTGCCAAATCAATCCATGATTTACAGCCTTTGTATTCTCCGCGATAGGGAATTTCTTGCACTTTGGGTAATTTGTAAGTCCGCAGCAGTAGAATGTAAAGTGGTTGACGCGCTTTCCAGATGAGGCGATCGCTAATAAAATACTCATTCCATATATGAAATGGCAGTAACCCTTTGACAATTGACTCGTCACTAACTGGTAAAATATCAGTAATTTCTGCCCAACTTGCGATCGCCACTGTTTCTGGATGCCAACCAGATGTCACTGGCTGTACATCTTTCCCATACTCAGCTTTCAGCATAAATGACTGTTGATGTTCATAAGTTGGGTAGAGCAAAATCTCTTCATGGGCAACTCGGAAACGTCCACCTTGTTCATGAATGCCGCCTTTGCGTAGTAGCATAATCGTTTCCCCCTGTTCTAAGGCATTGACGGCAACTGCCCATTCTTTGAGAGCATGGATTGTAGTTTTTGGCATAAATACTTAGTAGTGTTTTCTTCGATTGACTAACAGTTATAGTACGTTTACTCTCGCTATGAGGCGTAGACGTGGGTGCAGCCGCGAGTCAAGTAACATCGCTCTTTTAACAATATAAAATCAACACAGTCGCAAATGATAGAGAACTTAATCAATAATTATGCCAAAGCTCTATTTATTTCTGTTGTCTATGGAAAAATTAGCAAATTAAGATAATAACATTTTTTGTCAAAATATATATCTGAGGAAGTACTAAAAGTCTCAATAAACAAAAAAATAATTGTGTTACCAAGTACAAATTAATTTAACTCTCGCTTTGTTTTTATTCCAAATGCGAATCCAGCAAAATTCACGTCTAAACAAATAATTGCAAACATCTAAATATACTAGACATCTCCAAAAATGAACTATAGCAGATTTCAGGTAAATGAGGTACATGCGTAAAACCCCTCTCCTTGTAGAGACGTAGCACTGCTACGTCTCTATATGTATTTGATTAGAGCGATAGGGTGCTGTATGCGTTGTCCGAAACCCTTGTAGAGACGTAGCAATGCTACGTCTCTACATTAGACATCTCCGAAAAATAATGTAGAGACGCGACTGGTTGCGTCTCTACAAGGGTTGTGGATAATGCATAGTTATTTTCACTCCTATGTCTATTGTTTTCTGGAGATGTCTATTAGGATATAAAATGAGAACATATGCGTTAATAGGAGTGAGCGCAAAAACTTTCTCGCTCCTCTTATTCCTCTGTGTCGCACCAGTCGCTATAGTACATTCATCTGAAGGAGCAAGGCAAAATTCGCGCTATTGGTGTCTCCAACTTTTCTGGCGCTCAATTGAAAGAAGCCGCCAAATATGGACGCATTGATAGTTTACAACCACCTTATTCTTTGTTTTGGAGACAAGTAGAAAAAGACGCAATGCCCTATTGTGTAGAAAACAATATATCTATCATTGCTTATTCACCTTTAGCCCAGGGATTATTAACAGGTAAATTTGCGGCAGATCATAAATTTGACCCCCAAGATAATCGTGCTAAAAATAAATTACTTCAAGGCGAAAATTATCAACGTGCCCAACAAGCTTTAGATAAATTGCGTCCCATTGCCCATCGCCACAATTGTACTTTAGCTCAGTTAGCACTCTTTTGGCTAATTGCCCAACCCCAAGCTAATGCGATCGCCGGTGCGCGACACTCAGAACAGGCGATCGCTAACGCCAAATCTGCTGATGTGAAACTGTCTGAAAATGAACTTCAAGAAATTGATGCGATCGGGCGCATTGTCACCGACCATTTAGACGACAATTCAGTTATGTGGAATTGGTAAAACTGGTTGATTTGCGCCGCAATCGTTACAGATGTGGGTGTTTTATTTCAAAAGCGGGTAACGCGATTCGAACGCGCGACATTCACCTTGGCAAGGTGACGCTCTACCACTGAGCTATACCCGCAACTTGCATACAAATACTATAATCTCACATCAAGAACGGTTTGTCAATACCTTTATTTGTAATTAGTCCAAAGTCAAGAGTCAAAAGTTTGTTGACCATTGACTCTTGACTATTGATGCCTTAGACGTGTTCTTGTGACTCGGCGGCAAATTCACCTAAACTGGCACTTTTAAAAGAGGGAGGCAAAGATTGAGAACTGCGATATGGCTCTGCCAGGTTAGAACGCAAATTCCGCATGAGGCTGCCCATTTCCAAGGCACTCATGGCGTATTCCCAACCCAAATTACTCTTAATACCTGCCCTTTCTAAAGCCTGTTGCATCGTGTCTGTTGTCAAAACGCCAAAAACTACCGGAACGCCAGTTTGAAACGCAGCGGCAGCAATACCTTTAGCGACTTCAGAGGACACCAAATCAAAATGAGGCGTTTGCCCTCGGATGACAGCACCAAGACAAATGACTACATCATATCTTTGAGAAAGCGCCAACTGACGAGCCACTACTGGCACTTCAAAACTGCCCGGAACCCAAACATAATCCACCTGAGTTCCTTGAGGATTGACATCCACACCGTGGCGTTTCAAGCAATCTTGACAGCCCTCTAGCAGCTTACTGGTAACGAGGTCATTGAATCGACCAATAACCACTGCAAACCGCAAAGGTTCTGTCTGAGTAAAAGTTCCCTCGAAAACTGCCATAACTGCCTCTTAATCAATCAACTATACATATCAGCCAATATACATTTCTTATTTAAAAGTAGAGCAGCAGGAAAGATTAGGAGATCGGGGAGTGGGGGAGTGGGGGAGTGGGGGAAGATATAGAATTTGTCTCCCTTGTCCCCTTGTCTCCTTATCCCCCTCTGATGAAGCAAATCTTTATACTATTTGCCAGGGTTGACTAACAGTTGCTATACCACAAAAAAGTTTAATACACCAACTAAAAACACTAAGGCAAACCAGACTCCAGAACCGAGCCAAAGTAACTTTTTAGAGTCACCCCAATTTTGTGGAGTGGCATAAGCTACAGGAACACCAACAACCATGACAAAGGACAACCCAACCAGCGCGACTAATGCAGCTTGGAATATAACGGTCATTTTTTTCTTCTCCCAAAACAGCTAAATAGTGACATACTCCTACACTGACTGAGTACAGTACAGTGTAGGCTTCTCAGCGACTCCCGGTATCCCGTCGGACATTGACTGAGCTTTATTTTGAGTCCACGAGATGCCCCTCCGCAGACTTTGAACAAGTACCAAGCGAAAAGTGTGGTCTTGTGGGAAACCCACAAGACCACACTTTTCAAGACAAGTTATGTTCTACCTTAGTACCGCTCTTATTTTTACCCATTCACGGAGACGACACAAAAATGTCTATTCTTGAATGGAACCCCATATTCTAGATTGTCTAGGTTCAGTGTACGACCAGCATTTTCGGCAATGCCAGTACTTATTTATAATACCATTAATCGTGGTATTAAAATTAGGAAATATAATCAATATGGGTCATGGAACGAAGAAGGTAATTAATTGTTCTGGCATCTAGTAATCAAATGAGGACTTACGCATTTTAACGAGAAACTGTCATAGTGAAGTGTAGCGTTAGCGTTCGCGAAGAATCTCCGAGATACTTCTCTTCTCCTTCGGAGACGCTGCGCTCTCCTAGACGCTCTGCGCGTTCGCTACACTTCGTTTCGCTCAGTATGACATTTTCGACTTTGCGTAAGTCCTACAAATGAATACGAAACCACTTCATACTAACAACTCCTAAGCGCAGCGCTGAGGAGGAAAAAGGGGGCGATTAGTTAAAGGGCAACACTTAAAATCTTTCCCAGTTGTAAGCTAGTAGCAATTGTAAGCATTTAGTCATTAGTCTAAAAATTGATTTTTGACTGTTGACCCTTGACTCTTAACTATGGACTTAATTCTTTGCCACACTACGGCTGATTTTGATGCGTTAGGAGCAGCGGTAGGGCTAACGCGGTTGCTGCCAGGAAGCTTGATTGTGCTGACTGGTGGTTCTCATCCAACTGTAAGGGATTTTTTAGCGTTGCATCGGGATGAATATCCGTTGATTGAACGACGTTCAGTCAATCCAGAAAAAATTCGCTCTATAACTGTGGTGGATACGCAACAACGCGATCGCCTGGGGAAAGCTGCCGAATGGTTTGATTTACCCAACTTAAAAGAGATTATAGTTTATGACCATCACATAGGGCAAGAATCAGATATTCCCGCCACCGTCGCCCATATTTCTCAAGTCGGTGCCACCACAACTTTAATGGTGGAACAATTACAACAGCAAGAAATTTCCCTCACCTCTGCCCAAGCTACCGTCATGGCTTTGGGTATTCATGTTGATACTGGCTCTCTCACCTATGACTCTAGCACCCCGCGAGATGCTTTAGCTTTGGCTTGGTTGATGCAACAAGGCGCTAGCTTATCGGTAATTAGCGAGTATCTAGATCCCGGTTTATCCCTACAATTGCAGCAATTGTTAACTGAAGCTATAGACAAATTGCAAACTGTATGCATACGGGGATATACCATCGCCTGGATTATTCTGAAAACAGATAAATTTGTGCCTGGATTATCAAGTATTGCCTCCCATCTGATGACATTAACCGAAATTGATGCTTTAATACTGGCGAATGAGTATCCTTTCTCGGAAGGAGAAATGCGGTTATCGGTAATTGGGCGATCGCAAATCAAGAGCGTTAATCTTCACAAATTATTTGCACCTTTAGGCGGTGGCGGACATTCTCAAGCCACATCGGCAAACCTGCGTCAAGTAGATCCACAAACTATATTAAACCAACTTGTTAATAGCATAAAAGCGAATATTCCACATCCTCCCACAGCGAGAGATTTAATGTCTTCCCCAGTCCGCACCATCCGTCCAGAAACTACAATTGAGGAAGCACAGCGCATTTTGTTACGCTATGGACATTCTGGTTTATCTGTCGTCGATGCTGAAGCACAACTAGTAGGTATAATTTCTCGCAGAGATTTGGATATTGCTTTGCATCACGGTTTTAGTCATGCGCCAGTTAAAGGCTACATGACAACTAATCTCAAGACAATTACACCAGATACCACACTCCCCGAAATCGAAGCGCTAATGGTGACATATGATATCGGACGCTTACCAGTGTTGCAAGATAAGCAATTATTAGGAATTGTCACCCGCACCGATGTTTTGCGACAATTACATCAAGGAGAAAGAGGAGGGGGGGAGAGGGAGAGAGGGGGGGAAAGTATTATTAAACTTTCTCAATTACAAGATAAACTTGCGCCACAACTTTGGCAATTACTTAATTTAGCATCAAAAGAGGCAGAAAAACGCGGTTGGCATCTTTATTTGGTTGGGGGTGCAGTGCGGGATTTATTATTAGCTGAAGAATCGGCAAGTGCTTTGATGATTAAAGACATTGACATGGTAGTTGATGGCTTTCACAAATCAGCAGAAGTCGGTGCTGGTGTAGAATTAGCTTCATCGTTACAACGAGTTTATCCTAATGCGCGTTTAGAAATTCATGGTGCTTTTCAAACTGCGGCTTTGTTATGGCATAATGACCCAGAATTGAATTCGTTATGGGTGGATATTGCCACCGCTAGAACAGAATTTTATCCTTATCCGGCGGCGAATCCGGAAGTAGAAGCGAGTTCGATTCGTCAAGATTTGTATAGACGAGATTTTACGATTAATGCGATCGCGCTACAATTAACTTCTCCCCGCGCTGGTGAATTACTCGATTTCTTTGGCGGTTTGCTAGATTTACAAGCAAAGCAAATTCGCGTTTTACACGTCAACAGCTTTATCGAAGATCCGACACGCATTTATCGCGGTGTTCGTTTTGCAGTGCGCTTTGGCTTTCAATTTGAACCGCAAACTGAAGCATATATTCGTTATGCGATTAACAGCGGCATTTATCACCGCACGGCACAACAAAATAGCAAAACTCCGGCTTTACAAACTCGACTCAAAACCGAATTAAAGTATATCTTAGAGGCACCTTATTGGAAAGCTGCGTTGGAGTTACTTGACGACTTGGGGGCGTTGCAATGCATCCATCCCACGCTAAAGTTAGATGAAGAATTATTGCGGCAATTACGTTTATTAGAACGCTGTTTGCGACGATTTGACACTGAGCAAAGTTTGATTCACTGGCAAATGCGGTTAGAAGCTATAATTTTGCACCTCACACCAGAATATCGCGGTAAGATAGCAAAAAAATTGCAATTTCCAGAAGATAGTATCAAAAGGTTAGAAAATTTAACATCATCTGAAACTGAGGTGATGACATTATTACCAACTTTCCAGCGTCCGAGTCAAGTAGTGCAGTTGCTGCGAAAGTATGACTTACCAATGTTAATTTTAATTGCGGTGCAAAGTAAGCGATCGCTCCGGCGGAAAATTTGGCAATATTTAACAGTATGGGCTAACGTTCAGCCGATTTTGAATGGTAATGATTTAAGGAAGTTGGGGTATAAACCGGGACCGCAGTTTAAACAAATGTTGGATGATTTGCTTGCAGCTACCTTGGATCGAATTATAAGCGATCGCGCTTCGGCTGAAGAGTTTTTAGGACAGCGTTATCCTCACTAATTCTAATTATAAAGGTTACTGTCAAGCAATCCCATAATCTTGGCTGAATGTGGATGGTTTATGAATTTTATAGAAATATGAGAACAAAAAATTTTGAGAGTCTTGTGTGAACAGGGATAGAACTGCATCAAACTGTGTTGACTTAATTTTATTGATTATACTAGTTAAGTTGTATTAAGCAGTGGAGATTGACAGTTGCTTTCATTCAGTAGTTACAAAACAACCGGAGCTAAATGGATTACGATATTTGACTCTCCATTTTACCCAGATTCTTTAGATGAGGCTAAAATTCTCTATGAAAAAGTATTAGAGCGTTTTGTAGAATTAGTAGATGAAGCCGAAAGTTCAATAAATTTGCTTGAAGTAATTACCCTAGAACCTGATCCCTTACGAATTCAACTACTTAGAGTATTTCGCAGATACGTATCACCAGATACAGCAGTGGAAATGACGAAGAAGAAAAGCCAAATACCAAGCATAATAGAAGACTTCGGTGATAGATTTCGTAATTTGGATGAAGTTAAAAGAAATTTAAAAAGCCGTCCCGTACCAGACGAAGCTTTGATGGCAATTCTTTTAGAGCAGAGCAAGCGAGGACAAAAAGGTTATGACTTGACAGAAGCTTTTTTCTTGTGGTACGACAAACAATTTGGTAAAGATTACTTAATTAAAGGTCCTGTTCGTGCTGGAAAAGATGTAATGCTTAACCAGGTTCTAGATAACTGGGAAGCTAAAACACCAGCAGATATTCTAATATCTCGATTAGACAAAACCCCACTATTAATTGGATTTGCCCGTTATGACTCTGACAGAGGAGGTTCTCAAGAAGATGATCGAACTGGTGGAAATCGAGATAAAGTCACAGATATTCTACGCTACGCAAATATCTATAAAGTTCCTCTAAAAATATTTTTTCTAAATGATAGTCCAGGTTTACTTTTAGGTTCTATGTGGAATGATTATGCTAGCTTAGAAAGTTATGGTGATGGCAGAGTAATGGTATGTACCTTAAAAATGCTTGATCATAGGTTTACAAGAAACTGGCTTGAAAGTTGAGTTTACTATCCCAGTCTGCTATAACACTATCAGGTATTAACTCTAATTCAGATGTTTCTTCAATATACAAATTTAGACCAGTACGTAAAATTCGATCTATATCTATCAAGCATTTTTGTTCATGTTTAGTAGTGCCGTTTCCATTAACGAAATCTCCCATAGCTTCAGTTCCTTTAACTAAACGCTGAATAATTGTTGCGATCGCAAGTGCTGAATTATCAATAGCTATCCATTGCCTGCCAAGCTCTTCAGCTACAGCAGCAGTAGTTCCACTTCCAGCAAACGCATCTAGCACAATATCTCCCTTATTGGATGAAGCCAGGATGATTCGTTTTATCATATCGGGATTTTTTTCTGTCGGATAGCCAGTGATTTTAATATTTTGATTGTGAGCATCTTTAAAATCAAGCCAAATATCTTGAATTGAGATACCCTGGCTCTTATCTAAATAAATTTTTCGTCTGGGATTACCCGTTGGAGACCAATAAATTTCTCCTCGTGCATCCATTTTATCCAGTGTCTCAGGTGTATATTGCCAATGTTTACCGTTAGGAGGTAACATACCTCTCCAAGGCTGACCTGTTGCACCTTTTCTTACACCAGGTGCGTGAATAGGAACTTTTTTATAAAGTCTTCCAGTTCCTTCTTCAACATATTGATACTCTTTCTTCGCAGTAGCATCAGTCCAAAGTTCAAATGGCTGGTTCCATACATAATTATCTGTTTTTGTATAAAACAGAATATAATCTGTAACATTGCCATACTGTTTACGTGTATAGTTTTTGGGATTGCATTTTTTTCTGGTAATCCAGTTGCGAAAATTCTTATAACCAAAGACTTCATCCATTATAATTTTTACAGGGAAAGCCATGTTTTCATCTAAATGTATATAGATGGAACCTTCTTCTGATAAAAGCTCTCTTAGTAAAATCAGTCGTTGGCGGATAAATTCTAAATATTCAGCACCTTCCATTAAGTCATGGTAAGCGTGATTCCTTTTTCTGGACTCAAAACTACTACCTGTTGCATAAGGAGGATCAATGTAAATCAGCTTTACCTTACCTGCAACAGTATTTTCATTTAACAAACTACTGATAACTCTTAAATTTTCTCCAAAAATTAACCTATTTATTGGTTGCTTATCTACACTTATCACACAACGTAGTTGGGCTTGTTGAGTTCTTAATATTTCTTCTCTAGAGGCTTTTCCCTCGTATTGCAAACAAAAATTATTGGAGTTATGTTTTTTATTTTTATCACCATTTATATTCGGTATTCCTGTTGCCATTTTTCTTTTGCTGCTCTTTTTACCTATTGTTGCTTATTGAAAAATTAATTTAAGTTTTTCTGATGTGCTATTTTCTTAGTCGCACTTTTGTGGCATTAAGATGGTTTGATAATAATATCATGAATCTTCTGTCATAACATGGTGTTATTATCCAGTGAATTTGAGGAGTATTATTAATAATTAATGGACTGTAACAATAAATAATGCCACTGAGACGAAGTGATTGGCGATCGCTGTTAACTATCATTATTTCCAATAATCTCCAAAAAACAAAGCAATCCCAGGCTTTTGATGAAACGCAAGTTTTACCATGCGACAACCGAGGCATACTTCAGCATAAATTATGCTGTACCCATTGGCGGATGTTGCTTTCGCAAAAGCCCAGTACTAAAACAGAAGCAGTAAAGCGGACAGGCAAGCTATAATTCTCTTGCGGAGCAGCGTAACAAAAATTTATGAGTAACCCCCTTGTGCAAGCCTTTTTCGTTGGTAGAGCGGTAGCAGAAATCCTGAATGAGCGCGTAGAAGTCGCTATAACCGACGCTTTGAGTGAACTTGGCAAATTTGATGCCGAAGCTAAAGAGCAACTGCGCTCCTTTACAGAAGAAGTTCTAGAGCGGGCAAATCAAGCCGCAGAAGCAGCCGGTGCTGGTACATACACCACAGGTAGCAGCCAAAGCGGTTCTACTTCAGTTGATGTGCAAGCAACGATTGATGAACTGCGAGCAGATATTGCTATGTTGCGAACCGAATTACAACGATATCGCAGCAATTTTGCTGGGTAGGAGTTAGTGGATAGTGGTTAGTGGGAATTTGAAGAAGGGGAAAGGAAAAAGGGAAAGAATTATTACCAATGCCCAATGCCCAATGCCCAATGCCCAATGCCCATTGCCCAACAACTAAGAATTATTAAAAACAGTTTAGGAATCAAAGTGTCTTTTCTTTCTGGTAATTCAGTCAAAAACCAGCGGTATACACGGCATATGGAAAAGGGTTATTCAGATCAAGCATACCGTTGGAATCGCGATAACTACTCTAGTAGACGGCGCTTTGTAGACATTTGGGGTTTTGTCTTGACTTTGATGTTTAGGCTTTGGCTCTACAACAAATCTTGGAGTTATTCAGGTGGAGTGACTGAGACAAAGCAAGCAGCTAGACGCAAGGCACAAGCGATTTGGATTCGCACTACCCTGTTAGATTTGGGTCCAACTTTTATTAAAGTTGGACAACTTTTTTCTACTCGTGCTGATATATTCCCAGTGGAATATGTCGAGGAACTGGCAAAGTTACAAGACAAAGTGCCGGCATTTAGCTATGAGAAGGTAGAAGCGATTATCTCAGAAGAGCTAGGCAAGAAAATTCCTGAACTCTTTCACAGTTTTGAGCCGATTCCTTTAGCTGCTGCTAGTTTGGGACAAGTTCATAAAGCTGTCTTGCATTCTGGGGAATCTGTTGTCATTAAGGTGCAACGTCCTGGACTCAAAAAGCTTTTTGAAATTGATTTAAAAATTCTCAAGGGCATTACGCGTTACTTTCAAAATCATCCTAAATGGGGACGCGGACGAGATTGGCTCGGTATTTATGAAGAGTGTTGCCGCATTCTTTGGGAAGAAGTTGATTATCTCAATGAAGGTCGCAATGCCGATACTTTTCGCCGTAATTTTCGCGCCTACAATTGGGTGAAGGTGCCGCGAGTTTACTGGCGCTACGCTTCGCCGCGAGTGCTGACTTTAGAGTATCTCCCAGGTATTAAAATAAGTCAATACGAAGCTTTAGAAGCTGCGGGTATAGACCGCAAATCTGTGGCTCGTCAAGGTGCGGAAGCTTATTTGCACCAGTTGCTTGATGATGGCTTTTTCCATGCCGATCCTCACCCTGGCAATATTGCTGTCAGTCCGGATGGTTCCTTGATTTTCTACGATTTCGGGATGATGGGGCGGATTAAGTCCAACATTCGTGATGGACTGATGGAAACGTTGTTTGGCATTGCTTCTAAAGATGGCGATCGCGTTGTTAAGTCTCTTATCGATTTGGGAGCATTAGCAGCAGTGGATGATATGGGACCTGTGCGGCGTTCTGTCCAGTACATGCTAGATCATTTCATGGATCAGCCCTTCGAGAATCAGTCTGTGGCGTCAATTAGTGACGATCTTTACGAAATAGCTTACGATCAACCATTTAGATTTCCCGCAACTTTCACTTTTGTAATGCGGGCTTTCTCCACTTTAGAGGGAGTCGGTAAAGGTTTAGACCCCGATTTTAACTTTATGGAAGTTGCCAAACCATATGCAATGCAGCTTATGACGAATATGAATGGTAATGATGGTAATACTTTTCTCAATGAATTAAGTCGGCAAGCAGCCCAAGTTAGTAGTACCGCATTGGGACTACCACGTAGATTAGAAGATACACTAGAGAAACTAGAACGGGGAGATGTGCGGGTACGCGTGCGATCGCCGGAAACAGATCGCCTACTGCGCCGACAAAGCAATATTCAGATGGGAATAAGCTATGCTCTAATTATTAGTGGATTTACTGTTTCTGCTACGATTCTCTTGGTGAATCATTATGTATGGTTAGCGCTGCTTCCTGGTTTAATTGCTGCGGGAGTCTCAGTCGTGCTGATTCGCCTGCTTTTACGCCTCGAACGTAATGACCGTATGTATTAATTGTTGGTTGCAAAATTTTATGAAACTTAACTTTACCGGTGTTAGTGACCCCGGACTTATTCGTTCTAATAACCAGGATGCTTACTATATTGACCCAGAAGGACGATTTTTCGTCGTTGCTGACGGTATGGGTGGTCATGCGGGAGGCGAAGAAGCAAGTCGCATTGCAACTGGGCAAATTAAGGCATATTTGTCAGAAAATTGGGATTCTTCTAAGCCTTGCGCCCAATTGCTAGAGGAAGCTTTAAACCAAGCAAATGATGCAATTTTAAACGATCAGCAAGATCACCAAGAACGCGCTGATATGGGGACAACAGTTGTAGCGGTGATTTTTCGGTCTGGAGAGCCACCTTGGGCAGCTCACGTAGGCGATTCTAGATTGTACCGCTTCCGCGATTCTAAATTAGCCCAGATAACTGAAGACCATACCTGGATAGCACGGGCAATTAAAGTTGGTGAAGTTACCCCAGATGAAGCCCGCAATCATCCCTTCCGTCATGTATTATCGCGCTGTTTGGGGCGTGAAGACCTACATCAAGTTGATATCAGACAATTGGATATTCAATCAGGCGATCGCTTGCTATTGTGCAGTGATGGTCTGACAGAAGAGCTTATCGATGAAAAAATTGCTTATCACCTCCAAGAAAGCCCTTTAATTGACAAAGCTGCGATCGCTTTAGTTGAAGCGGCAAAAGAGCAAGGCGGACACGATAATATCACCATTGTCATCATCGCACTCAATTAAGCTGCCGACTGGGGACGAGGAATTAGGCATTAAAAATTGGCGAACCGGGGAATAATCTTTCTTACCCATTCCCCATGTCCCATGCCCTAGTTTAGTACATATACTCAGCATTTTGTTCAGGTTGAGCTTTTTTTTTCTTTACAACTTGATACAAATAAACTTAGCCTCTGGATTTACTTCAGAGGCTAAATTTCTCTAATTTTGTCGATTGACATCTTGCACTTTCTCTGGTATGACGAATATAATTCACGATTACAACCTTTAATCGTCCCCTTTCCCGGAACGAAAAAAGGAAGTTGTACCATTGCCACCTACAAAATGAGTCAATATTTCCGAAATCTGCTTCAACAGACTTGGGTTATATATCAGTAGGTTTAAATGCAAGATAAATCATCTCAAAAATACCTAGCTTGGTATATGGGCAATCTGTCAAACAATTGTTATCTTTTTTAATACGGAGGAACAAATGCACGACAGCTTGATGTCAATCTACTAACCGATTAGGGCTTCTGTAAACGACATAACCTATATTCGTTGTCTTTTGGAGTTAATTATGAGTCAACCAATTGAATTATCCCTGGAACAGCAATTCAACATCCGCTCTTTTGCTACTCAAGTGCAGCACATGAGCCACGAACAAGCTCAAGACTTTTTGGTTAAGCTTTACGAACAGATGGTAGTGCGTGAAGCAACTTATAAAGAGCTTCTCAAGCATCAGTGGGGCTTAGATTCAGGTTCCGCTATGGCATAGAGTAGTTCTCGTGTCGCAGTGGGCGACCTCCTTCTCTTGCTCGGTTCCTAGGAGGAAAAAAGCTGGGGATGTTTGGGGCGTCAACTCGATAGGCAATTCAAATCACACAATGAAAAGTTCAACAAGAAAAATATTATAACTACATCAAGTATGTAATTTCAACTGATTGTAGTTTTTAGGTTAGCTTTGTAGTGCATAAAACAAATTAATGATATTTGTTTTGCAGTGTCCATAGTCTAAACTACACATTTTTACTTGCATTCATTCGCGGAATTCTCGATCGAGAGCAAACGTTGCGTAGATCCAACCACACTTTGGTGAAAGCTATTTTTAACTTCCCTATTTATATTTTTTATAACGATATCTTGCAAGTTATATATTTTGTTAACAAAATTTAATATTCACTCAGATTGAAACTTGGTCGCAAAGGTCGAAGGGAGAATCTGTATCAATTACTTTCAGCTTTGCCAAAATTTGGGGCTTAATCTTTTCATACTCGTTTTTGAGTAAATTTTTACTAATTTGCGGTTCGGCAGAGGAGACAAGTGTGGTGCTAATTGTTACCCATTGTTGAAGTCGTTGCTGTTGAGCGGGGGCGATGCTTGAAAGTTGGATATGAATACAATTATGGGGAACCTCCCGTGGGAAGAACAAAAGCCGATAGTGACCTGTATTACCCAGTAAGCGAGTAATTTCTTGACCAAGGCTTGTTTTTAGGTCGAGATAATAAGGTAGCCATTTAGCCCCGTGTTTGCGATTGTAAATTACGGTAATCCACAGCAGCATCGGGTGAGGAGAAGTGATAAAAAGAAATTGATTGTAACGAGTGCAAATTAAACGATTTTCAATTTCCTGTTTGGGTAACATTATCCAGAGAGCCGGACAAATATTGCCATTGATATGGATGGGTTGGGGAAAAACAATATCGGCATTCGGTTTATTTTGGGGCCAAGAAGTGACGCGAGCGAGTTCATCGGTTGAGGAGGATAAACGCGAATCTACCTTAGTGTTCGGCTCTAGGACTCTAAGCGCTTTAGTTGAAGCTTGGATATCTTGCTGAGTGCTAAGACTGTAACTTTGTTCTAAAGATGCCAAAGCTTTGAGGATTTCACTGATATTATCGGGACGCGAATTAACTGTTTTGGCTAGACAACTCATAATCAAATTCTCTAACTCCTTTGGTACTAAACCTTTAGGAGCAAGTTCACTGAAAGAACGCGGTTGTTGATAGTGATGTACTTTATACCATGCTCCAAAAGAGTGTGTTGGTGCGGCTAGAGGCAGCTTGCCCGTGAGCATTTCAAACATCATTACCCCCAAACTATAAATATCTGAGCGGTTATCAAGTTCTTTGCCCTCCATTTGTTCTGGAGAAGAATAAGCCAGCGTACCCAAATAGTAGTTAGTATGATTGCTATCTGATTGTAATAACTTAGCAATTCCAAAATCGAGAATCTTAATTAACTCGCCAAAACTAGGGTCAGTAATCACCAATATGTTGCTGGGCTTAATATCCCGGTGGATAATTGGGCAGACTTTACCATCAACTAAAATGCCATCATGAGCGCATTGCAACCCCAAGCAGATTTGCCGCACCATATTGAAGAAAGTTGCTAAAGTCATCTGTTGCTTGCGGATGACATGGCTCAAGTTTTCTCCTTGGAGGTATTCCATGACGTAGAAGGGGGTATTATTTTCATCTACGCCATAATCCATCACGCGAACAATGTGGATGCTTTTTTGCCCAACTAAAGCACAAGTTTTTGCTTCTCGCTCAAAGCGGTTTTGCAATCCCATCTTTTCATTTTGAATTGATAAAGCGAGAAATTTAACGGCAACAGGTACACCTCCCAACAAAACGTCTTTAGCACGATAAACCCGACCCATTGCTCCAGTACCAATTAACTCCTGAAGTTGGTAACGTTTGCACAAGTAACGACCAATGTTGGGGTCTGACATAAAAAATTTGACTTTAATGGAACTACAATCGGGTGTAATACCTATACTTTGAACAAGTAAGTATACGGATTGGAAAGTTGAATCAAAAAAATCGATTAGTATATTTACTTTTGTATTTGGTACTATTCCGAACTTTGATTCTAATTTATTTTACCCAATCTTCATCTTGATCAAAGCTACTAAATTACTTATTGAAAGCTATTGTAGGGATCTTGCAATAGTAAGTTTCTTTATTTTGCCCAGTAAGAAGGCGGCGTAATATACCTTTATGGAAGTTAGAATCAAGATAACCTTTGAGGTAAACAATAGAAATGAATTTATCTCTTTTGACATCTCCAACCAAAAAGCCCTCTCAGTTTAGTTACGATGTGCTAATTGAAAAACAAGAAGATGGTAGGGTTCTGGCGACAGTCATAGGTTTACCAGATTGTCAAGCCATAGGTGCCACTAAAGAAGAAGCTTTAACAAGTTTATATGAGCGTTTGAGTGAGCGTTTAGCTAAAGCCGAAATCGTCTCTATCAAAATTGAACCTCCCAAAGCCGAGCATCCTTGGATGAAGTTTGCTGGTATGTATAAAGACGATCCACAATTTGATGAGATGCTGGCATATATAGAAGCCGATCGCCGTGAACTTGATGCATAAATGGATGAATATTACCGGAAAATTGATGCCGAGGATGAAGAAGCCCTGACGACTGGAAGTCGCGGCTATACAAACAAAGTCCGCCTGCGCGGACTAAGCTGAAAATAGGGTTTCAAATTTTCTCTAGGAAGAGTAATAAGAGAGCGTTATTTAATTTAGCAGAAAAAGAACGAGCGGTGTATTTGTTGCTTTCCAATGTTCTTCAGCAGAGCGCAAAATATCAAGCGCTATCTGCCATTGAGTAGGGTCAGCCTGGGCGAAGATATCAGGGCGATCGTACAATAAGACATATCTTTCAGCAGGACACCATGTTAAATCGGTGATACATTCATCAAATGCATCCCAGTTAGCGCCAAAGTAAGCGGGAAAACTCATTGCTTCAGCAGCTTTTGTTAAAAAGGTTTCTTTACTCGAAATTTCTCTACCATTTAGATAAAAAACCTGAGTTCCCTGCTGAGATAATCCTTCAATTATTTTCTTGATTACCTGTTTTCGGTTACTTCTATTTTCTGGTATTGAGTCAGTTGTTCTAAAAGATAGAAATTCACTCATTAAGCCATTCCTTTTGCTCAAAGCTACTAGACTACTTCTTGAAAGCTATTGTAGTGGTCGGCTGTATAATAAATTTCTTTATTTTGCCCAGTAATCAAACGACGACCACCTCTGTCAGTTGCTCCTGGAGTCTCCACGGTGTATTCTCGGTAGTACCCTAAAGATTGTGGCGGTAGTAATCCTTCAAAGTTTTTGAACACAGTGCCATCTTTAGTGTAAGGGAATGGTCCGCCTTGTGAAATCAGATTGATTGTAACTTGGACTTCAGGAGGTAATTGACTAATGGCAACCTGTGGTATTCCCGTCATTAAATATTTTATCTCCTTGACCACACGAGTGAGCGCGATCGCTTCTTCAATTTTCACACGTGCGATCGCTTGACCCACACTCTGCAAATGCGATCGCCTCTATCAATACTAATTTTTACAAATAATTACTTTTTTTACGGTATGTCGCTTCACGGTATCGTAATTATGCTGAGGTTAATTTTTGATTTGGCATAATTTTTGCATAGCCTGGTTGTCCTCAGAAGTTAGAAATTGCCCAAAAACTCAAAAATCCAGTTTCAGAAGTACAAGCTTTATTAAATATCTCCGGTAGCTACCTGCTTTTAGGTAACTATCAAAAAGCTATTGAATTGCAGGAACAAGCTTTAACCAAAATAGAATCGGTTGATATTAAAAAATTACCTGAAGACCTTCAAAATAATGCTTGGCAAACAAAATCACTTGTTTTTTGGAACTTTAGTAATGCTTACATTTCTCTTGGAGAATATGACAAAGCTTTAAAATTTGCCCAACAGCGTCTTGATTTGGTACAGACATTAAAAAAACCAGAACTAGAAGCAGGAGCATTAATTGCTTTGGGTAATGTATATGCTGCGCGACAAGAATTTGATAAAGCTGTTAAACTTACTCAACAAGCTTTAGATATAGCCAAGCAAATTAAAAATCCTGAGATAGAAGTAGACGCATTGAAGCAACTCGGTAAAGTCTACGTCGCAATGGGAAAATATCAGCAAGCTACCGAGTTAGCGAATTCACTCTTGGATACAGCAGACAAAAGCAAAAATATCAAGCTTAAATTAGACGCTCTGAATATTCTCAAAGATGTTTATACTGCTCAAGGAAACTTGCAGAAAGTTTTGGAGTTATTACAACAAAGCTTAATAATAGCCAAGCAAGATAAAAATCCTTTATCTGAGTTTTGGATACTGGTAAATCAAGCCACATTTTACAGTTCATTAGGAGATTATCAAAAAGGTCTAGATTTATCTCAACAGGCACTTTCGACAGCCAAGAAAGTGCAAAATCCACAAATGGAGGCAGTGAGTTTATTTTTACTTGCCTTTCTATATTTTCCTAAAGGGGAACCGCAAAAAACTATTGAATTGGCAAATCAGGGGCTAGCTATTTCTCAAAAGACCAAAATGATTTGGTTAGAAATGTTAGCAAATGGTGTACTAAGTGTAGGCTATGGTGATTTAAATAATGACCAAAAAGCTATGGAATCAGCCCAAGCCTTCTTAGCACTTACTAGAAAAGCCCAAAGTCCTAAAGACGAAAAAAATGCGCTGACACTTTTAGGGAATATTCATCGAAAGTTTGGCAGAAAACAAGAAGCAATTAAAACATATAACCAAGCACTAGCAATTAAAGTCTCAGCAAAAGTTGTAGGTGCTGATTCAGATATCTATGCTGGTTTAGGTCGCGCTTATGCTGATTTAAATCAACCTGATGAAGCTATAAAAAACTTTAGAGAAGCTTTCACCCGTGCGGAGGAAGTACGACGCGGTTTCCAAGGACTGACACCAGATTTACAAGCATCTTTTTGGGAAACAATAGCTGACTTTGACAAAGTAAAGACAGTTGATGTTTACCGTCAATATGCCGATTTATTACTCAAACAAGGACGCACAGCAGAAGCACAGCAAGTTTTAGATTTAATCAATGTGCAAGACCTCCGAGAGGCTAGAACTCAAGCCAAAAATAGCTCTTTAATTGCTTTGGGATTCAAAATTCAAGAATGTGATCAAAAAAAATGTTCTCCAAGCGAAAGAAGTCAACTTCTAGACCAAGTTGAAGCTATCAATACACAATACGATAAAGACTTAAAAGCAATTGAAAACGAAATAAAGTCCCGATTTAATAAGGATGATGGTGCTTTTGATCCACGATTTAAGAGTAAACCTAAAGAAATCGTCGAAGCGCAAGCAGGTACGGTTATGATTTCTCCTTTTGTCCTGGAAGATAAAATGTGGTTGCTATTGACCGCACCAGGAGGAGTTAATAAGGCATTTGAAGTCAAAGTTAGTAGAAAAGAATTAGGAGAAGCAGTCAAAGAGTTTCGTGATTTGATGGAATATTGTGAGAAACGTGGTGGTTCTAATTGCACAGCATCTGATATTCCCAAAATACAACTAGCAAGTAAAAAACTTTATGACTTGCTAATTAAACCCTTAGAACCAGAACTAAAAGCAAACCCGGTAAAAAATCTTGTTTTTGCACTCGATAGGGTAATACGCTACGTTCCTATGAGCGCTTTGTATGATGGCAAACAGTATTTAATTGAGAAATACAGCATCTACAACATACTTTCATCAACCCTGACAGATGTTAAAAAACCCAACTTACAAGCAACCGAGGTGCTAAGTCTGTGATAGCTTCCTTATGGGAAGTGAGCGATCCTAGTACCGCTCAACTAATGGAAGAGTTTTATAAAAAGTTAGCCACTGGTAAAATGACGAAATCGGAAGCATTACGTAAAGCACAATTAAGTTTACTGCACCCGAATAAATCTAATGAATATTCACACCCATACTATTGGTCGCCGTTTATTTTAATAGGCAATGGTTTGTAATACAATACGCTTCAGTTATATCATGTCCGTTTAATTAACAGTAATAAAAACCTACCTACCGTCCTAGAGACGTTCCGGCGGAACGTCTTTACGTTGTAAAGATGCTTGAACTGAAGTGCTAAGTGGTCGCACTCTCTCCAAAATTTATGCTGACGACTAATTACATGTTTCTCTTGGTAGTTCTAAAAATTCTTTAAACCATTTATATTAGACATCGACCGAATTTAAATATGCATTATCCAAAATGCTTGTAGAGACGTAGCACTGCTACGTCTCTACATTGATTTTAACGACGTTTGTCTATTTAGAATCACCAAACAGTTCAACAGATGACAGCACAGATGGCTATTGTCAAGGGGGTTCAGGCAATTTATGTAACTTTGAGCGCTCTATCCTGGGGTCATCAATAAGTAGGTGGACAAAAATATTTACAGTCATTGCGAGCGTAATGAAATGAAGCGAAGCAATCCCAGCCTTTGCGATTGCTTCATTCCGCTTCGCTCCATTCGCAATGACATTGTGTAATTAATTCTGTCCGACTACTTATCGCTAAAATGTTCTGCATCGGAACCCTACATCTTATTTTTTATCGCCAATGGGATTGATTTCTCCGACAAATTTTAACAAGTCTACCATTGTAAATGTACCGGGATTTTGGGAAGGTAGCATCGGCTTCCAATCTGGGCAACGCGTTAAAAATGAGCTGCTATCTCCTTCTAGAAGACCGACAAACACCTCAGCGAGAATGCGACTTCCGACTTGACCTAAGCGCTTTCCTTGACCTTGGACTTGCGCTTCCTTGAGGATGTAATACCACAGTGGTGACTCAATATGAAAGTTATGCTTGACGGCAACTGCTCCATCAGTTCCTGTGGAGATTTCAGCCCTAGTCAACGGTTGGAGTCTCATAAACCGAGCTACATTTTGACCGGATGGTAAGCCGAGACTGCGACCACGTCGCAGGTTTCTCACTGCCAGTGACTTAGGTTCTGGAACATTCGGCAAATTCTTCAACGGGTCAACAAGGAATGGATCTAGCTTGCGGCTCAAACCAACTGGTACATTAGGATCGATTTGAAAGAACCTTCTCCAGTCAATAATCCAGTCACTGGGAATAGGAATATTGGCAAAGTCACCCAACTTACCTGATTTGGCAGTGAAAAGAAACAGTAGTTCCAAAGTAGCAGGAGCGACTCCCCCAGGAAGAGGAGTGAAAACCCGGTTGTAGTCATAAACCGCACGCACCATGCTGTGACCGAGACGATAGGCAGCTACTGAAAACTCAACAGGGATGAATGGTTCTGCCTTAAATTTGTAAAAGCGTCTGCCTTTAGTCAACACCGTCTCTAGCTGATCCTTGTCAAGAATGCGAGTCAGAAAATCGTTCAGTACAATCCACTGATAGTGCCAAATCACCAATTCTCTGGCTTGTATAAAAACCGATTTGTCAGTAGAATTCTTTGGTTTAATGCTTCCATCCCTAATGCCTGCAACTATTTTGTTGTGAAACTTCAAAAAAGCTAGGTGCAGTTGTGCAACAATTAAGTTTTCATCGTTGCGTGAGTCGCCAAGAAGACCCAAAGTACTTTGGGCACGAGGTAGGTCGTTGGGCAGTTTAGTCGGAAGCGATGGATCTCCTCCTCCTGGCTGTTCGTTCGTTGTCCCAATTAAAAAGAGATCCGGGTCATTGAGTTGGTAGAGATACGGTTGCACATCAGGTCCGGAACCATAGAGACTATCAAGGTCAAGCTTTGGAGTCCGGAAATTTTGCACTGCCATTGGATCAACAAGAGTCTCTTGCAGAGCAGTGGTATCAAGGGTTATGTCATGATCGACAAATTGACCAAGATAGGTGAATCCCGCAGGGACATTTAAATTGTCACCGGCGGGAGTATTTGGGCTTGGATCGTTCATTGCGTTGCCCAATTCTGTCAAACTTTCTATTGATGGAGTAAAACTCGGCAATCTAGGAAACATTCTGCCGAATTTACCTGCTTCTGTAAATTCACCCAGCGGTTGACTCTCACCTGTACGAGGGGCAAATCCATGAAATCTACGCATATTTATTGCCTTCCTATTGTTGGAGTTTGTTGTCCAATTGAAAAGAATTCAATTTGTATCTATCTGTAGTATCGTTTGGATGACTAAGTTTTGGCAGTACCCCTGAGGGTACTATTGTATCATGTTCAGAAATTATATATGCGTTAGATAATGTCCGATAAATTACATATAATGTAAAGACGTTTCGGCGGAACGTCTCTACGGCGGTGGGTAGGTTTTTGTTAATGTTAATTAAGCGGACATGGTATTATATAATGAATGTCCGATAAATTACATATGATGTAAAGACGTTCCGCCGGAACGTCTCTACGACTGTTACACGGACATGGTATTATATAATGTCCGGTAAATTACATATGATGTAAAGACGTTCCGGCGGAACGTCTCTGCGAGTAAAGACGTTCCGCCGGAACGTCTCTACGAGTGTTCCGACGTTTTTATTATTGTTAATTAAACAGACATGATATGAAACAGAAATCTAAAAAATATCCTTGCGTTTTTGTAACCAAAAAGTAACAGTTAAATAAATCACGGTATGCAAACACAAAATTCCCCAATTTAATCCTAAATTCCCCCAGGTTGCATCATAAACTGGTGTTGGATCTAATGGTCTAGCTAAGGTGCTACCATCAGGTAATTTGATCGGGTCGGGAATCATTGCATTAATATTAACTAAAGCGCCATAAGCACCTATTGACCAACGACTCAACATCAACCAGGAAATTTTACTAGCAAGACCTTGCATTTTGAACAAGACACCAGAAAAGATAATTTGAAGTATCAATAATAGAGGTAAAGCACTATTTGCTTGATTGCTATTTTTGACAATGGCAGAAATTAATAGCCCTAAACTCATACTAGTTAAAAGTGTGAGGAAAGTTGTAATTGATAATCCTAAATACCAAGAAATTAATTGCGGTTGGGGAGATTTAAATAATCCGAGTACAATTAAAGAAATTAACAAAGTTTGCAACAATGCTAAACCTGAAAGAATTATCAATTTAGAACCAAGATAAGCAAATAAACTCAAATTTACCAATCTCTCACGCATGTAAATCGCTGCTTCTTTGACAATTTCTTGTAATGAACTAGAAAGTCCCACCCACAAAGCAGCACAGGTAAATACAAATAACACTCGCAAGGCTAAAGGTGCAAGAGTTGCATCTGGTTTTGCTGGTAAAATTAAGGGATGGATATCTTTGAGTGCAATGATAATAAAACTAATGCCGATAGGTGCGGTTAAAAGTGCTAAAGCAAGATTGATGCGATCGCGTTGCTGAATCTGAAAATATCTTTGGGCAAGAATACCTAATTGCTTTATAAAAGATATACCAGAACCCTGTTTGTTACCAGCATTGATTTGTGAAGTTTGATTACCCGGGCTGAGGTGATTGGCAACGTAGCGGCGATAATCATCTGAAGAGTGAAATTTTTGCGCTTGGTCGATGACAGCTTCGGGTTTTTCTAGCTGGTTGTAGATATCGGCGAAGTCTTCCTTAACGCCAAAAAATTGCAAACATGCATCAGGGGGACCAAAATAACATAAACGTCCACCTTGACCGAGAAAAACCACGCGATCGCACAACTTAATATTAGCCGTCGCATGAGTCACTAAAATCACCGTGCGTCCTTGGTCTGCCAATTTCCGCAATAGTTGCATCATCTTTTTATCCAACCCCGGATCGAGTCCAGATGTCGGTTCATCTAAGAAAAACAACTTCGGATCGGCTAGCAATTCTACCCCAATACTAACACGTTTGCGTTGTCCTCCACTGAGTTCGCTTACCCTAGCATTGCGACGGTGGGACATTTCCACATCAGTTAAAGTCTTTTCCACCACCTCTGCAACATCAATATCTGGTGGTAATCGCAACTTGGCAGCGTAAGTAAGTACTTCTGCAACTGTCAATTCTCGGTGAATAATATCGTCTTGGGGAACATAACCGATTGAAAAGCGATAGATATTGAAGTTTTTTCGCAAATCTTCCCCATTTAAGTAAATCACACCTTTGGTTATTTGCTCAGTTCCTAAGAGCGATCGCATCAAAGTTGATTTACCCGCACCACTTCCTCCCACCAAAGCAACAAACTGTCCCGGTTCAATCGCTAAAGAAACATCGTCTAATCGACGCTTACCTTTAGTTTCTAGCACCACATTGCAAGCATCGAGACGAATTTGATCACCTTGATCGAGTATCTGTAGTTCATCACCACGTATAACTAAGGTATATGGTCCAATGCGAATAGTTGCGCCCGGTGATAATAATATACTGCTATTAACTCGCTGTCCATTGACAAATACGCCATTGATACTATGGTCGCGTAAAATGTAGCGTCCTTGAGCATCTGTATCAATTGTGGCATGATGCCGGGAAATTGCCTGAGCTTCTAAGGGTAAAGTAGCATTAATATCTCGACCAATTAATACAGAGCGATTTTTGAGAGAAATTGATTGTAAACCCGGTTGAGTTGTGATTACTGGGTTAGCAGGATTGTAGTATTTCAACAAAGCCTGATTTTGCGGGTTTTGACCAATATAGATTTCACTACCATTTCTAAGTAAATATCCTGCATCGGTAGTGATGCGACTGTGATGAAAATATAACCCATTTGTACTGGGTTGAGTGCCATCCCCATCATAGATGCGGTAGTCTTCCCCTTCTTTGCGTAACAGAGCTTGGCAGCGTCCTATGACTTGCCAATCTTCAGGGATTACCAAATCGACAGAATTGCGATCGCGTCCGATTGTGTGCTGCGGTTTACTTAGCTCTATCTGTAAAACTTTTCCCTGACTTTTTAACTCTAAATACTGGTTTTTACTTGGTAAATTTTTGTTGACTATTTTTGTATTCATTGAAGAATTATGATGATTGATTAAGGTGTCTTTTCATATCTAAATCGAATATCGTTCAATTAAACCCCAAATCCTCGTAGAAACGTAGATTGCGACGTCTCTACAAAAGACCACTTTTTACCACCAATTCCTTAACTGAACTGTATTCTATCTAAATCAACGATAATATGAAAATTTTGCAGAATACGCAAAAAAAATAAACCAAATATTTGTAAATATATATACTGAGGCTAATATACTAAGCATAAAATAAACTTAAGTAACCGTATTGGGGCAAAGATATAATGACACCCATACTATTGAAAAATCGCTACCAGGTGATTCGGGTACTGGGTTCCGGTGGGTTTGGTGAGACATTTCTAGCAGAAGATACTCAGATGCCATCGGGATGCCGATGTGTGATTAAGCAGCTCAAACCAGTAGCTCATAATGCTCAGGTTTATCAGTTAGTACAAGAACGGTTTCAGCGAGAAGCAGCAATTTTAGAAGAACTAGGTGGTAATAGCAATCAAATTCCTCGGTTAAATGCCTACTTCACAGAAGATGGGCAATTTTATTTAGTACAAGAATATATTGAGGGGCAAACTCTAACCCAAAAGTTGCAACAGCACGGGGTATTGAGTGAGAGTTCAGTCAAAGACATTTTGATAAATATTTTGCCAGTTCTGGAATACGTCCACAGTAAGCGGATTGTACATCGGGATATTAAGCCAGATAACATCATCATTCGCTATGCAGACGGGAAACCAATTTTAATCGACTTTGGTGCAGTCAAGGAAACGATGGGAACAGTGGTGACTGCTTCCGGGAATTCTGGTAGATCGATTGTGATTGGTACACCAGGGTTTATGCCGAGTGAACAAACTGCTGGACGTCCTGTATTTTCCAGTGATTTGTATAGTTTAGGATTAACAGCGATTTATTTGCTCACGGGCAAAATTCCTCAGGAATTGCCAACCGATCCAGCTACTGGTGAGATTTTGTGGAGACATTATGCGTTGAGTGTAAGTCCGAGTTTTGCGGCTGTGTTGGATCAAGCAATTCAATCTCATCCACGCGATCGCTTTTCTGGTGCCAGAGAAATGCTTCAAGCATTGCAGACAATTCCAATTAAAACTACTCTTATTTCTGCACCACTTCTAAAAGTATCTTCACAGCCTGATACAGTTTTATCTTCATACTCACCTCAGGCAGCACCTACCTCTGGTCAGTTAACTGATTTGCAAAAAATCGTGATTTTAGGAGGTTTAATTAGCACTAGTGTAATTGTTGGTTCTCTTCTCACAAGAAGTCCTCAAGTGGTGGTGTCTGAACCGAAAAATACTCCAGAACCTTCCGCTTCGTCACAGCAAATTATACCAGCTACTCCGACTCAATCAGCTAAAATTCTCCAAAAAGAATCAAATCAGCCTCTTTCTTTAGGTTGGATCAGACTGGGCGCTGTAAATAATACTGTAGGCAATGCCTCTATTGGAGAAGCGTTAATTCCAACAGCTCAACCTGTCACTATATCTCCATCTATTGTTCCCTCAATTAATAATCAAGTAACTGTTATTAATGGAGTCAACTTGCGGGAAAAGCAACCGCAAAAACCTGACTATGAAATTCCAGATAAGAAAGGTGTTGTCGTGGTTGGGCAAAAAATAGTTATTCTTAACTTAGATTATTTCACCGATCCAAAATCCACTTCTCCATATACCGTAGTGTGGGCAGAAGTCGGTGTACCAAATTAGATTATTAACCAATAATTTTAGTGTGATTTTACAAACGTTTGTCAAATAATAACCCAAGTTGCAGGTTATCAACCTTTATCTGCTTTTAGCTACAATATATACACTCGAAAACATAAATCCTAGCTTTTCTTATCCAACTTCTGGCATAATTACAGAAATTACTTGATTCCGATTCTTACGATAAATTCTAAAATCACTATCAAGAGTGAGCAATTCACTTAGAGGAGAAAGTTCCGTCATCCTCACTAAACACGCATCCGCTAAAGACATCGGTACAGACTGATAACGTCTCATCAACTCCCCAACCACAGCAATTTCTTGACTCAGATGAAATTCTATCTGGATGATTCCTCTTTGCATCAAAGAAATTACTGCTGCTTCACCTCCATAGACATTCTGTAAGAGAAAACAAGTCTCTGTAATCACTGCTTCACAAGTGAACAAAGGTGGTTCAATCTCTCTCAACTGATTTGTCACCCAGTTATGAAATTGCTCCCGACGATTGACTAAAGCCACTAAAGGACCTGTATCTAAGATTACTTCTTGCTTCATTCTCGTAATGGTCTGTTAAGATACTCCTTGTTTGTAGATAAATCTCCAGGTCCTCCATCCACACATCCAACTAAGTCTGCCGCAGCTTCTAAAGCAGACATTAGCGTCCCATTAGGATGCTTAAACTCCACTTTTTGTGATTTGCTGTGTAAGAACTCCACGAAGTCAAGCACCTGCTGCTGTTTTTCAAGGGAAAGAGTTCTCACCTTTTCTGCAATAAGTTGGTCTATGCCAATTGCTTGAGTCATCAGTCTTTACTCCAGTCTTATCACTTCAAGTGTAAATCCAACTTTACACCATCACCAATATATCGCGGCTTGTCATGCGATCGCATGACAAATGGTAAATAAACATCATCCGAATTTAAATATGCTTTATCCAGAACCACTAGAGACGTAGCAGTGCTACGTCTCTACATTCTTTTTTATCCCTATGTCTAATAAATAAAGCTGATATCATCAACTTTTTATTCTACTGCTTACTGCCTTTATCTAATAAAATTCGAGTAAAATATATAACAATTAGTTTTGTCTCAAGCTACGATAGTTTATGCAAATACTTTTAGACGATCGCTATCGAATTATTCAAACTTTGGGAAGCGGTGGATTTGGTGAAACTTTCCTCGCAGAAGATACCCAAATGCCATCAGGTCGTAGATGTGTAATTAAAAAGTTAAAGCCGATTACTAATAATCCTCAGGTTTACCAACTAATACAAGAACGTTTTCAACGGGAAGCCGCAATTTTAGAAGACTTAGGGGGAAATTCTGACCAAATTCCCAGATTATATGCATACTTCCAGTTAAATGGACAATTCTATTTAGTTCAAGAATGGATTCAAGGTGACACCTTAACACCAAAACTTCGCAATTCGGGATTATTTAGTGAAAGTGCTGTGCAGGAAATCTTAGTGAACTTGTTACCAGTTTTGGAATATGTACACTCTAAAAAAATTGTTCATCGCGATATCAAACCAGATAATATTATTTTGCGTCAACGCGATAATAAACCTGTTCTAATTGACTTTGGTGCAGTCAGAGAAACAATGGCAACTGTGATAAATTCTCAAGGAAATCCTACCAGTTCAATTGTAATTGGTACACCTGGATATATGTCGAGCGAGCAAGCAGCGGGTAGACCTGTTTATTCGAGTGATTTATATAGTTTAGGACTGACAGCGATTTATTTACTAACAGGGAAACAGCCACAACAATTAGAAACAGATTCGCGTAGTGGTGAAATTGTTTGGCGTTCTTTAGCTTTGAATGTTAGCCCAACATTAGCCGGAGTTATTGATCGAGCGATCGCTTATCATCCACGCGATCGCTTTTCCAGCGCTAAAGAAATGTTGGACGCATTGCAAACCAATTTTGCAATTCCTTCTACCATACACGTCACACAACCACCAATAGTAACTGTACCCTCTGCAACACCTCAAAACATGACTTCCTTGACTCCAACAACACCTAACCATCAAGGTAATGGACAAAGGGGAATCCTTCTTGCCATTTTAATCGCTGGTGGTTTAATTGGTGCTTCTATTATTATTGGTCTTGCTCTTAACAAGCAACCTCAACAACTAGCACAACCACCATTAACAGAATCTAACCCACAAACTACCACACTGCCAAATTCCCAGGACGACGCACAACCTGTAAAAACCCAACATCCTAGAACTTCAGAACCTTCAACAAACAAAGACGAAACCCAAGAAAACACACGACTGATTAAATCGCAAATTTCCAGAACTTCAGAACCTTCAGCAAACAACGACAAAACCCAGGAAAACGAACAACCGATCAAATCCCAACCTCCCACATCAGTGCCGATTATTACACCAACTCCAACTTCTCTTTCAACATCGACACCAATTGATAAACCATCACCACAACAATCTGTGCAAAATTATTTTGCAACTATTAATCAAGGTCAATATCAAACTTCTTGGAAACAACTATCTCCTAGCTTTAAAAGTGATAAAACTATTCACCCCGATGGTTATCTTTCTTACATTGATTGGTGGGGTGGAAAAGTTAAATATGTGGAGATTGAAGAAGTTAGTTTGGTAGAAGAAACCACAAACACAGCTACAGTAAATAGTAAATTAAAATACTTCCTGAAAAATGGGAAAGAAGTTCCTGAATCTATACGCTTTTCCCTAATATGGGATGGGGAAAGTAATAATTGGCTAATTTCCGGGTCAAAGTAATTATCGCAAAATTGGCAGGTATAAAATTAGAAAATATTTATCTACAGCATATTTCACTCCTTAGGAGGTACATGCATAAAACCCAAAACCCTGTAAAGACGTTCCGGCGGAACGTCTCTACGTGTATTCAATAAAACGGCGTTATATGCCAATACGCTTGGTGTTAAGCCCAAAATAGGAGTGTAGAGACTTCGTATTTCGCGTCTCTACAGATCAAAAATTAGTACCAAAAATCTTTAACACCAACCGTATTGCGTTATATGCAGCCTCACATAGAATTGGTTAAGACAATGATGCGATAGTCTTCCCCTTCTTTGCGTAACAGAGCTTGCCAACGCCAATCTTCGGGGATTACCAAATCGACAGAATTGCTCCCCGCGTTATCTATAGATGCTACCAGTCAATTAATTTTAGCTGACCTGTCTGGATATAATCAAATACGCGATTAATTTGGCGACGGTCTCCTTCGCTGACATCACCCTGACCAAATACGGTAGAGGTAAGCAGGATATGGTCTTGACGACTCATCTTTCCTGAGCGGAGAATTCGATCTACAATCTTTTTCACTGCCAATTTATATTGATTATTAATGTCTGTGTAAGTATAAGTTTGGTAATTCATATTTCTTTGGTTAGATGCGAAAAAAGAAATGGCAATACTTGCTCACCCTTTTTTTGCAAAAGGGAACTGTAGAAAAATTAAAAGATTAAATTAACAGCTTAGAGCAAATATCTGTGATTTTCTTTATAAAGCTCCTGAGAAACCTCAGTATCTTTATAAAGAAAATAACTAGATAAATCTAACTTTATATTTACTACTCAATCCAGAGGAATTTTACTGAATTTTAATATTTGTTAAAGTATATATTTATCATTTTTCAGGATAAATACGGTTGCCAATTATTATATTTTATGAATTTTTAAGCTATAATTAAAGAATTATAAATAGTTAATATAGTTTGTGAAGGTAGATTTGTCGCTGCTAAGTGAAACATAGGTTCACCAACCTCACCCTGAAAGGGGTGAGGATTGACCAAGCCAGTTTGGACAACGTAAGCGGTGAATACCACATTGAGACGCAACGAAGGGTACAAACTTCCGGATGCTTCCCCAGTCCGGACTATATTTAAGCTTGATTGGTCAAGCGTTGGGTAAAGCCAAGCATCTTAGTTGCGTTGTGGGAGGGGACAAATTACGGGTTTGCTGGTTCCTGGGATTATATCCATTTAAAAACCAGCATTTAAATATAAACCGGTACTAAAGGACGGGGTTTCAAACCCAAAGGATTTCGATGAGGGAGACTATTGTCATGCAGGTATTTCGTCTTGATGCTTTATCAGACAATTACATCTTTTTGCTTTTCGATGCAAACCAAAATATCGCTGCTGTAGTCGATCCAGCGGAGGCTGAACCAGTATTAAAGCAACTTGCTAAACTAAACGCTAAGTTGGTGGCGATTTTTAATACGCACCATCATGAGGATCATGTTGGTGGTAATAAACACCTAATACAAAAATTCCCGGAAGTGACGGTTTATGCTGGTGCTGAGGATCGGGGGAGAATACCAGGACAGAATCGGTTTCTTGTAGAAGGTTCGCAGGTTCAATTTGCAGACAGAATCGGAGAAATTATCTTTGTTCCCGGACATACCCGCGCTCACATCGCTTACTATTTTCCCCCAGCGCAACCAGGTGAAACAGGGGAGTTATTCTGCGGTGATACGCTATTTGCTGGGGGTTGCGGACGCTTGTTTGAAGGAACTCCTACACAAATGGTAGATTCCCTGAGTAAACTACGCTCTCTACCGGATGATACGCGGGTTTGGTGCGCCCACGAATACACTTTAAAAAATCTTCAATTTGCGCTGAGTGTAGATACAGAGAACGCGGATTTACAAAATAGATATGATGAAGTGAAGGCTTACCGCAGTCGGGGAGAAGCTACTGTTCCTTCGCTACTGGGGGTAGAGAAGCGGACAAATCCCTTTTTACGTTGGGAGCAGCCGACGTTACAATTATCTGTTAAGAGTAGCGATTCAGTACAAACCTTTGCTCGTTTGCGGGGGATGAAAGATAAATTTTAGTCAAGAGTCAAGGGTCAAAAGTCAAGAGTCAAGAGTCAAGGGTCAAAAACTTTGGACTATGGACTGTGAACTATTGAGTTTGCTTTATCGGGTGAACTTTCTTGTGGCTAATGGTTGCGATCGCACCCTACATGAAGCTAGGATCTGTAGGCTTTGGGCTATAGGCAAAGCTAGCTTGTGGGAACACAGCTACAAATCAAGTGAGTTACCCTGCCCAAAGCTAAGAACAGAGAGATTTTACGGGAAAGAGAAAAAAGAAAACGATGGCTAAACGCATACAGTTAGTTTTAAACAAAGATGTCAGCAAGCTGGGAAAATCTGGCGACTTAGTAGAAGTTGCTCCTGGTTATGCTCGTAATTATCTGATTCCACAGAAGCTGGCAATTAATGCTACTCCTGGTATTCTTAAGCAAGTTGAACGCCGTCGCGAGGTGGAACGTCAGCGGCAATTAGAACTCAAGCAACAAGCACTTGAGCAAAAAGCAGCTTTGGAAAAGGTTGCTACCTTGAGAATTGCCAAGCAAGTTGGTGAAGGTGAGTCGATTTTTGGTACTGTCACTACTCAAGAAGTTGTTGATGCAATTAAAGAAAGTGCTGGACTAGAAGTAGACCGGCGCGGTATTACTATACCTGATATTAGCCAAACAGGTACTTATAAAGCTGAAATTAAGCTGCATTCGGAAGTAACCGCGCAAATCGATATTGAAGTCGTATCTAACTAACGGCTTTTTGTGAAACCACAGATACACACTCTGTTAATTTGTGTGGATCTGTGGTTCGTCATTTGCTGTTGAGTGTTGAAGTGGGTGAAATTAAATTTAAAACGTAGTGAGCGGTTTACCGCTCAAATCAAGATTTTCAGGGCTGAAGCCCTTACTACGAAGGAATGCCCATTTAGACGTGATTAAAAGGGATTTTGTCAAAGATAGATATAAAATCCCAATTTATATATAAAATAGTTTATGACTGAAGAATTAAGTTTTCAAGGCGATGGAAGCGATCGCTTACCACCCCAAAATATCGAAGCGGAAGAAGCGATTTTGGGGGGAATTTTATTAGACCCAGAAGCCATTGGACGAGTTAGCGAAAGTCTTATTTCAGAGGCTTTTTATATTAGCGCTCACAAACACATTTATCAAGCCGCGCTGAGTCTTTTCGCTCAACGTAAACCCACGGATTTGCTAGCGGTGATCAATTGGCTAGCTGACCATGATATGCTTGCCCGCATTGGTGGCAGAAATAAATTAGCCTCTCTTGTAGATCGCACCGTTTCCGCTGTTAATATCGACGCTTTAGCATCGCTAGTAGTAGAAAAATATCTGCGACGCCAGTTAATTAAAGCTGGTAATGAAATTGTCCATCTCGGTTTCGAGACAGAAAAAGAATTACCCATAGTTTTAGATCAAGCAGAACAGAAAGTTTTCAGTGTAACTCAAGAACGTCCGCAATCAGGTTTAATTCACATTGCTGACACTTTAATTAATACTTTTGAGGATGTTAAAAATCGTCATGAAGGTATAGCTTTACCGGGTATTCCCTGCGGATTTTATGATTTAGATGCCATGACAACCGGCTTTCAGCGTTCTGATTTGATTATTGTCGCTGGCAGACCATCAATGGGAAAATGCCTCAGTCATGATTCAGAAATCGTTTTAGCAGATGGACAAATTGCGACGATTGAAGAGTTATATCAGCAACGTCAAGGTTCATTATTAACCTTAAATGATGATTGGAAATTTATCTTTACCCAACCATCTGCATTTGTAGATGATGGTATTAAACCAGTTTTCCGCGTAACAACTCGCTTGGGTCGGGTAATTGAAACCACAATTACTCACCCATTTTTAACTATTAAGGGTTGGCAAAGATTAGAAACTCTGCAAGTTGGTGATAAGATTGCAATTCCTCGCAAAATAAATGTGTTTGGGACAGAAACTATCCGCGAGTGCGAGGTCAAATTATTAGGTTATTTGATTGGTGATGGTGGTTTAACTAACAGCACTCCCAGATTTACAAACAGCAACCCATTATTGCAAACAGATTTTTCCCAAGCAGTAACTGAATTTGGTGGTTTGACAATTTGGTTAGAAAAATTAGGTTTATGGGGTAAAGATGCTCATACTAAAACTATCCCAGCCATTGTCTTTAAATTAGAAAAAGCACAATTATCCTTATTTCTAAATCGTCTCTTTGCTACTGATGGCTGGGCTACTGTACTTAATAGTGGTCAATCACAATTAGGTTATTGTACAGTCAGCGAAAAACTAGCAAGACAAATTCAACATCTGTTATTAAGATTTGGTATTATTGCTGCTTTGAAAAAACGGTCTATAAAATATAATAATACCCGTAGACCAGCATGGCAATTAGATATTACTGATGCCTTATCTATCAAAAACTTCATTTCAGAAATTGGCATTTTTAGCAAAGAAGCAGCATTAGCAAAAGTCATAGAAGCAATCTCTCAAAAGAGATATCAAACCAATCGTGACTTGATACCTATAGAAATTTGGGAACAGATAGCAGCAGCTAAAGGTAATGAACCTTGGACTATTTTAGCTCAACGTGCCGGAATTAAAGGGTATTCAAATATCCATGTAGGCAAACGTGCTTTATCACGAGAAAGACTTTGGATATTAGCAACTACTTTAGAAGATTTACCACTTCAGCAGTTAGCAGCGAGTGATGTTTATTGGGATGAAATTGTTTCTATCGAGTCAGTTGGCAATAAACAAGTTTATGATTTGACAATTCCTCAAACACACAATTTTGTTGCCAATGATATCTGTGTTCACAACACCGCGTTCTGTCTCAATCTGGCTCAGAATGTTGCTAATTCTTATAAATTACCAGTTGCTTTTTTCAGTTTAGAAATGTCAAAAGAGCAATTGGTGCAGCGATTATTAGCTAGTGAAGCGGGAATTGAAAGTGGTTATTTGCGGAGTGGACGCATCAGCCAAGCTCAGTGGGAACCTTTAAGCCGTGCTATTGGTATGCTCTCAGAAATGCCAATTTATATTGACGATACGCCGAATATTACCGTTACACAAATGCGGAGTCAAGCGCGACGTTTGCAAGCAGAACAAGGAACAGAATTGGGATTAATTGTCATAGATTACTTGCAATTAATGGAAGGTGCCGGCGATAATCGCGTACAAGAATTATCCAAAATTACCCGCAATCTCAAAGGTTTGGCTCGTGAATTAAGTGTGCCTGTTATTGCTTTATCTCAGTTGAGTAGAGGTGTGGAAGCGCGTACTAATAAGCGTCCCATGTTGTCTGATTTGAGAGAATCGGGTTGCTTAACAGGTGATACTCTGGTAACACTTGCTAGTAGTGGCATCCGTGTTCCAATTAGAGAACTAGTAGGTAAGTCTGGCTTTGAAGTCTGGGCATTAAATGAAACAACACTAAAGCTTCAAGCTGCTACTGTAAATAGTGCTTTTTCAACTGGTAAAAAACCTGTCTTTAACCTCACAACTCAATTAGGTCGATCTATTCGAGCTACTGGAAATCACAAATTTTTAACTATCCAAGGATGGAAGAGGTTAGACGACTGTAAGCTAGGTGATAGGTTAGCAATACCTCGTCATATTGCCAGTTCCTTATATCAGACAGTGACTGATTCTCAATTAGCACTTCTTGGACATCTGATTGGGGATGGATGTACTTTACCCCGTCATACTATCCAATACACAACTAGAGAGGAAGATTTAGCTAAGATAGTTACTTCTCTTTCTCTTGAAGTATTTGGTGATGCCATCTGTCCGAGAGTGAACAGAGAAAGAAATTGGTATCAAGTTTATCTGACGTCTAGTCAACACTTGACTCATAAAATTAGAAATCCTATTGCTCAATGGTTAGATTCTATGAGCATATTCGGATTAAGGTCTTACGAAAAATTTGTTCCCGATCAAGTGTTTGAACAACCCCAGCAAGCGATCGCACTTTTCCTGCGTCATTTATGGAGTACTGACGGTTGTATTAAGTTAGTGTCAGGTAAATCATGCAGCCCTGTTGCTTATTATGCTAGCAGCAGTGAGAGATTAGCAATAGATGTTCAATCACTTTTATTAAGGGTTGGTATTAATGCTAGGTTAAAAATGATTCCACAGTTAGGTAAAGGTCGAAATCAATATCATGTAACTGTAACAGGTAAACCTGACATAGAATTATTTGCTCAAAAAATTGGCGCGGTAGGAAATTATAAAAACCAGTCTTTACAACAAATTATCGAGCATATTCAAACCCGTGTTTCTAATACTAATAGGGATGTAATACCAACAGAAGTTTGGAGAATGCATGTTGTTCCCGCGATGCAGTTAGCTGGTATCACAACACGGCAAATGCAAGCATCTCTTGAGATGTCATATTGTGGAACATCTCTTTATAAATCTAACTTGAGCCGCGAACGAGCGTTAAGAGTCTCTGAAGTTGTTAAATCAAGTGATATGGCTATTTTGTCTAACAGCGATATTTACTGGGATGAGATAGCATCGATTGAAAGTAGTGGAAGCGAGGAAGTTTTTGATTTAACAGTTCCAGGCTTGCATAACTTTGTTGCTAACAACATTGTGGTTCATAATTCCATCGAGCAAGACGCTGATTTAGTTATTATGCTTTATCGAGATGAATATTATACGCCAGATACGCCGGATCGCGGTGTGGCTGAAGTGATAATCGCTAAACACCGCAATGGTCCCACAGGAACTGTGAAACTTTTGTTCAATCCGCAGTTTACTCAGTTTAGAAATTTTGCTAAACAAGGTAATTATTGACCACCAGGTTCAAATAATTATTTACCAGGTTCAAAAACTTAGCATGGTCAAATAATTATTAAAACATTATTAAATGCGTTGACAAGAACTAAGAAAAAATGCCTAGCGCTTTAGTTGAACATTCTTTGTGTTGTGTTGTTATAACAAGCTTAAAGCTGTAAATAAACTGGAAATAGAAATCATGAATATCCAACTTAAACCTGAACTAGAGCAAATTATCCAAGCGCAAATTGCTACAGGTAGATACGCGGATGCGGAAGAAGTTCTTAGTAAAGCCTTGAAGCTGCTATTAGAGTGGGAAAAAGGTTATCAGCAGTGGGTAGAAGAAACACGACAAAAAGTTGAGGTTGCGATTGTTCAGTTGGATAGAAAAGAAGGTATTGATGGGGAAGTTGTAGTTGAGCAACTACGAGAAAAATTGCGTCAAGCGAGAGAAAAGCAAGGATGAAACAACATATTATCTCTCCAGAAGCAAGCCAAGATTTAGAAGAAATTATTGATTATTTTGCTAGGATAAATATTGATGCTGGAGAGCGTTTTGTTGATGAGTTTGATAAAAAGTGTAAATATTTAGCTAATTTTCCCAATATGGGACGGAGTTATGGAAATATTAAACCTGATTTAAGGGGCGTTCCTTTAGATGATTACATAATTCTTTACCGAGTTATAAACAGTGAAGTTGAAATTGTGCGCGTAATTAGTGGTTATCGAAATTTAGAGTCTTTATTTACAGAATCAGAGGAGTAAGTTGTTGATAAAAGATTAGTAGTTGGTTGAATTTCCTACCAACTACTAACCACTAACCATTACCCAGCTTTCAGCAATTCCACATCAAAAACGAGAGTAGCGTTAGGTGGAATGACACCACCAGCACCACGCTCACCATAACCTAACCCTGGGGGGATGATTAATTTCCGACGACCGCCTACTTTCATAGTGCCAAGTCCTTCGTCCCAACCTTTGATGACTTGTCCGACGCCGAGTTTAAAATCGAAGGGTTGGTTGCGATCGCGTGAACTATCAAACTTTGTACCATCTTCTAAGGTGCCGGTGTAGTGTACTGTCACCTTTTGTCCGCTTTGAGGAGTATCACCAGTCCCCTCTACTATTTCGACGTACTTCAATCCAGAGGGGGTAGTGACGACTTTTTCATCAGCCATAGTTTTGCTCGCTATCAGGGTATTGTTTTCAGTTACAGTAGTGGACGCTGGTGTAGTTTGAGTCAAAGATGCAGCAACAAATGTATCTTGTTTTGCGCCAACTTTAGCCAATACTAAAACCACTACACAGACCAGCATGAAACCCACGCTAAGTAAAATTGCTTTCATTTATCAGCCCTTCATACATACGTAGTCTAAGATTCTTGTTTATCAGTAGGACAAAACTTAGTTTAAATCAGAAAGCGCATCCTAACGCCAGAGCTTATTTTCTAAATCGCGAATTTGACGCTCTAGACGATCAATTCTACCGCGTAGTTCGTCCACTTCTGACTGGCGAGCAACACCAAAATCCTGCATCATATTTCGCATTTGCCGTTGCATGTTGCCTTCAAAGTTGCCCTGTTCGGACTTTAACTGCTGTGCAATATCATCGATTACCGCTTTGGCTTGTTCAGGATTGAGCTTGCCATCTTTGACCAAATCATCGCCCACTTGTTTAAGTTTGTCTGCTACCAAAGAGGTTGTACCAATACCAACCATTAATAATTGTTGCACCCAATTGCTGTTGTCCATATTTTTTTCCTATTACTTTTTTTAAAGGAGCCAATTCTTCGTTTTGTGTGTAAGTAATTAAAGCTATGCTGAAAGCAAGCGCTATTTTAGCCTACAACTATATTTTGGCAAATTTGCACTATTATACAAGGAATAAAAGGTGTGGTTATCGAACTACTAAAGGTGAAAATCCCGCCCGAACTGCGAGAAAAATGTATCCAGAAGGATGCAGAAATTTGGACACCAGCGCTGGCTAAGTATCCAGGATTTATGGGTAAAGAGGTTTGGATTAACCCCAACGATCCCACAGAAATTGTGCTGATAATTCGTTGGCAAACTCGCGAACATTGGGACGCTGTACCTAAAGCAGATTTGCAAGCGATCGCTTTGAAGTTTGACGCCGCAATGGGAAAATCCTATCGTATTGTGGAGTCTGCTGAATATCAAGTGCGGAAATTTCCCCATTCCTAAAAGCTGTGCCTCTACTAGAAGAGAAAATCGTTATAATTATGTTCGAGTTTTACAAAAAACCAGCCATGTTATTTAATCTGCCGAGGTACTTGCCCTCTGCCGAAGAACTACCCGACTCTGACGAAACACCTGTGGATAACGAACTGCAAGAATTAATACCAGGGTTGTTGAAAGCAATACTGCTGATACTTTGGTCAGAGCGCATGGACTGGTTTTTTGGCGTAGATATGGGTATTTATTATCACCCCGATAAGCCGCCGATTGTGCCAGATGGATTTCTCAGCTTAGGGGTAGAGCGCGTTTATGATGAAGAATTACGCCCCAGTTATGTACTGTGGGATGAAAATGTTATTCCTATTTTGGTGCTGGAAGTGGTTTCCCAAAATTATCGCAAAGAATACAGCACCAAATTAGATGAATATGCAGCTTTGGGTGTACTTTATTATATAATTTATTCTTCTCGTCGTCGCCGCAAACCACGTTTGGAAGTGCATCGGTTAGTTAATGGTAAGTATGAATTACAAGAAGGAAACCCCGTTTGGCTACCGGAGATTAATTTGGGAATTGGTTGCGAAAGGGGAAATTATTGCGGAGTAACGCGAGAATGGATGTATTGGTATGACGAGCAGTTGAAACGATATCCCACACCACAAGAACAAATTAAACAAGCAGAACAACGATCGCAAAGACTAGCCCAACAATTGCGATCGCTTGGCATAGATCCTGATACTCTTGAGTAAGCTAACCCCAGCCCTTTAGGGCGGGGCTTTGTAGTAGCCCTGAGCTATCCGTGCTGAGATTACAACACAAATAACCCGGAGATCCAACCTGCTTCGAGTCCCGTTGGAGCTTCTAATATTTCCGAAATTCCAATCTTTTAGAATACAGAGGTGCAGAATCAGTGGGCATTGTAGTTGAAAACGTATCCAAGCAATTCGGCAGTTTCAAAGCGGTTGATGATATCAATCTGGAAATTAAAAGTGGTTCTCTTGTCGCTTTGCTTGGACCATCGGGTTCTGGAAAGTCTACGCTGCTGCGGCTAATTTCGGGTTTGGAAATGCCGGATAGTGGTAAAATATTTCTCACTGGTAAGGATGCCACATATCAAAGCGTGCAAGATCGCAATATTGGGTTTGTATTTCAGCACTATGCTTTATTCAAGCATCTGAGTGTGCGGAAAAATATTAGCTTTGGTTTGGAGCTTCGCTCTTCTGCGAAAGCGAAAATTAAGGCGCGGGTAGAGCAGTTGTTGGAGTTGGTACAATTAAGTGGATTAGGCGATCGCTATCCTTCGCAACTTTCTGGTGGTCAACGACAACGGGTAGCTTTGGCACGAGCGCTAGCTGTTGAACCTAACGTTTTATTACTTGATGAACCTTTTGGCGCACTTGATGCTAAAGTCCGTAAAGACTTACGCGCATGGTTACGACGCCTCCATGATGAAGTTCATGTTACCACAGTTTTCGTCACCCACGACCAAGAAGAAGCGATGGAAGTTTCAGATGAGATTGTGGTGATGAATAAAGGACGTGTGGAACAGGTGGGAACACCAGCGCAAATTTACGATCATCCAGCTTCGGCTTTTGTAATGAGCTTTATTGGACCGGTGAATGTGTTACCAAGTTCTTCACGAATTTTCCAAGGTAACGGATTTGATTCGGCAAATCCAGAGATGTTTTTGCGTCCGCAAGATGTCATTATAGAAACTTCTCCTAACGGCTCAAGTGTAGCAGCTAGGGTAAGCAGGTTGATACATTTGGGTTGGGAAATTCAGGTAGAATTAACTTTAGATGATGGACAAGTGGTGACAGCGCATTTAACACGCGATCGCTTTGACCAATTGCACTTGGAAGCACAACAGCGAGTGTTTGTAAGACCTAAGGATGCAAAGTCTTTCCCACTGTATTATTCGATTTAACTCTCAACTATTGCTGCAAAATTTCTACTATCTTGATAATCACCTCATTCAGGTCGTCTTTTAGCTTGTGTTAAGTCTGAAAAAGGAAAAGGAACTATAACAACATCTGCTTTTACAAATCCTGCCAAGCTTCATCCTCCTCTGGTTTCAACCAGTCTTTTGCTAAGGAAAATTCACTGAGAATACTTATCTGTGTATTTTGTTCTAAATGTTTAGCTTTGATAAATTGCAGGAAATCAAGCACTTCCGTTAAAAGGAATTCTGGAACTTGCTCAATTTCTCTGAGCAGAAGGTCTTTTGTATTCATTTTTACTTTATAGTATTGATTTTACAAAATAATTGCTTGTTCAATATTAACGTAAAATGGCGATCGCTACAAACTTGATCGCCATACAAAACTTTATTTTTTCTATCTTTCTCAAAGCTATATCCGTGCTTAAGTTAAATTTAATTTGCTTTTTCTTCAACGAATTTTATCTGCCCTTGCTGATATGCTAAACGTAAAGCTATAGCTTCCGCGACGATTTGTTGGGGTAATAATCCCTCTTCATCAATCATCTTTTGTAACGTGGTTCCGGTTCTTTCATCTACTTCATGAATTGGAGGAATTTGACAGTATCTAGCACCATTTTTCGTGCGACGCCAAATGCTAGGTTTTTGCGGTTTTGGTTGCTTGGTAGTGCGGTACTTTTTAATTAATTCCCGTACCGCAGTTTGGGAAATTTCTGCTAAATCCAGCAATTGATCGAGTACTGGCTGGTATTTATTGCTATTTTGTGCTAGTAAAAATATCGTTGCTGGCTCAATGGGTGCTAAATTATCGGGAGAGAATTTTTCAAACGCTGCTGCTACCTTCAGATATTTTTTCTCTTCACCTAAAAAACCATGCAACAAAAGTATTTCTTTATACTGTCTGTTCGAGTGCGTCTTTTTCAAGTCAGCTAAAAAGAAAGCATAACGTAGAATAGTTTCGGTAGCATCAGAAAGCGCTCGAAAGTAGAAGTTTTTGGGATCAACGCTTCTATTTTCTTCAGCGTATTGCTCAACGTGAGTTTGAGCAATTGCTCGATCTACTTTGGTTGCAATTGCACCTTTATCTTGTGTCTTCAGTAACATGAGACTAAATATCTAGGTAGGTGTGAGATGATTGATTTGATGGTGAAGTCTTACCCCTGCCTCTTTTTCAAGGATTTTGAACCTTACAATTGATTTAGGGGTGGTTGAAACAAGGATTTTTTTATAAAATAATCTGAGGTATTGACAGGATAGCGATCGCCTTCATACTAGAACAATTGTACTACCATATTAGCCAAAAAATCTCCATGTGTGGGAAAAGTTTGGAGAAATAATCAAAGCTTTATATATGTGCGGTTTGGATGATGCGATCGCCCTCATTGTTGAGTCCAAAGTTCTTGGCGTACTTCCTTGACGATTTGACTAATTTCTTCGAGCGTTGGTTGATTTGGATCTGAACCAGCTTCTATCACTAAGAGTCTTAATTCTTTCAGTGTCAAGCCTTTGTGAGTTTTTTTGAACAAAATTTAATCTTATTTCTTTAACAAAAATTTCATATTCAGTATCAGGCTGAAGCTTTGCTAACACCTCCTGCGGAATTTCTAGCTTTCCATCAGCTGTCACTTTGGCAATCATACCTGTGTTCAGATTTTGTCCTTGTAGCTTAGAACTGATTTTATCGCTTACTGCATCAAATTATTCAACGTCTCTACCAAAACTTGATTTTGCTCATCAGTACCAACTGTAATCCGTAATTTATCATTAATTCCAGGTTGCGGGAAATAGCGTACCAAAATTCCCTTTGATTTCAAGCTTTGATAAAGATATTCGGCATTTTTTTCTTTCGGCTGTACCAGCAAAAAGTTAGCTTGAGAATCCCATACTTGAAAATTCAATTGTTTTAAGTCTGCTGCTAACGTTGTGCGCGATCGCTTAACTTTTTCTGCACAAGCATTTTTATAAGCTTGATCGCTCATCGCTGCTGCACCAATTTTTATTGCGATCGCATCAATATTATAGCTATCCTTCACCTTATACAATCCACTCAGCAACTGCGGATTTGCGATGGCAAAACCCAAGCGCAATCCTGCTAGTGAGTATCCTTTAGAAAGTGTGCGAATTGCAATCACATTCTCAAATTCTTCAACCAAAGAGAGTGCATTCTCCTGTGCAAAATCTACATAAGCTTCGTCAATCACCAAAACCCCAGATAAACTACTTGCTAATATCCGCAGTTGTGAAGTTGAAACCACATGTCCCGAAGGACTGTTAGGTGAAGCAATAAATGTTACAGAACCATTAGCGCTGATTAGTTCTGCCAAAGGTAAGCGGTAGTCTTCAGTATACGGAATCTCGACAATTTCCGCTGATTGCATCTGTGTCAACGTACTATATAATACGTAAGTAGGCGTAGGATAAACTACCTTGCGTCCTGGTTCTGCACAAGCGCGAATCACCAAATTTAGCACTTCATCACTACCATTTCCCACAATAATCCAATCAGCAGGGACTTTCAAAGCTTCACTTACGGAGCTTCTAAACTCCTGTGCAGAAGGATTTGGATAGCGTCGCAACGATTGGTCATCAAACTTACGCAGCACTTCCAACACCAACGGTGAGGGAGGATAAGGGTTTTCGTTGCTGTTGAGTTTGATGATTTGGCTATTAGCTTGAGGCTGTTTACCAGGAACATAGCCAGCCATTGCATCAATATTCCCACGGAAGTATTCATTCATTAACGTTGCTTTGTAATGGTGTGATAGAGTTGAGCCTTTCTATGGTAGGCTGTTTAGCGATCGCATCTGTAAGTCTCTATTTTTGTGTCTACTATCCCAGGTTAAAAAATCGTGATACTGATGCTGTTTTTATATACTTCTTGCCGCAATCAAATTATAGACACCGATGCCCGCTCGCGCTGTCCTACTCACCAATGCGTGCCCCTTCTGCGAAGAGTGCGATCGCTGTGGCTTCACCAATCCCAGATGAAGCTCCGGTGACAATTGCTACTTTAGAGTCTAGTTTACCTGCCATAAATAATCCCTTGAAAATAGGTAACAAGTAATAATTTTTATCATTTGCAATTACCCATTCTTATTACCTTATAGATATCAGCTTTAAAAGTAAAATCTGGAAATCTTCTGACTATGAAGAGTGGGAAATTTTGCAATTTTTCAGATTATCACGATACCTTGACAAATTTGGCAGAGATGACTTGATTTGTTATATCTTCGTGACTTAAATAAATATGACAATGGTCATGTTAGGGAACAATTAATTCAAAAATAAGTAATAAATATCAATGCATTAAAGCTATACTTATGACTGATAAAAAAATATGTCAATATGCCTGAAGTTAAATCTAGGAAAAAGGAGTATAGGTAAAAATGGTTTTCACAACATGCAAATACGCTGTAGGTATATTCTCAATTCGTCAAGATGTCGAAGCTGCCCTTGGTGAACTGAAAAACGCAGGCTTTTCTTTAGAGAAAGTATCGCTTTTGACTAATGGCTGGATTAAAAGCGCAATGGGTGAAGAAGACAGTATCAGTAGTGCTTTAGCAAAAAGGGGCATCCCTAAAGAAAGAGCCAAATTTTATAAATCTCAATTGTTTGAGGGTAATTTTTTACTTGTATTAGAAAATGTGAAGGATGAAATAGACGATGCGAAAGCGATTCTTCAGCAACGGGGTATTCAAGAGTGGGGTGTTTATCATAAGAAAGTTAGATCAGGATGGGGGAAGAAAGGTAATAAAATAAGCGCATAAAAATTTTAAATAGTTACAATAAAAAATCATACCAATGGGATAGTTAAATATATGCCATTGGATAGGTGCGGGAATTAAGGAATTCACTCTTAGGATTAAATAAAGACGGGTTAGTGAAGCATTTTTAATTGAAAATAAATTTAAAAAACGATATCGCATTTTGAGTTAGTTTGAGTTTGTTCGCTTCTATTTGAACAAACCAGAACCAGAGCAAGAGGTGAATTGTGTTTATCGATTACATCACGCTAATGCTGATTAACATGGTAGCCGGGTTGTTTTTACTGGCTTACTACTTATATGAGGGGATAGATAACCCTCGTCAAAAACAGTGGATTCCCGGTTTTGGAATTGTAGGTGCCATCGCTGTTACCACTGGTTTGCACATGATCTTGACTTGGCCTGTAATTAGTAGCTTTAATATAGCTTTTGGTGAAACTACCGTTTTATTTGGTGCGTTGTTCATGGCGACGGCGATCGCACTTTCTCAAGGATGGGAACTACTAACAATAGCCATTTACGCTTTTTTTGCTGGTTTAGTAGCGATCGTCATCGGTTCACGCATTATCAGCCTGGGGCTAACAAAACAACCACTGATATCAGGGATTGGCTTTATTTTAACAGGGTTGGGCGGCATCTGTGCTGCACCAACACTCTATTGGAAAAATCGAACTTGGCAATTAATTGGTGTAACTGTGCTGATATTAGCCGGTTTGATTTGGGGATTTATTGGCTATAACGCTTATTGGATTCATCTTGAAGCTTTCCAAAAATGGGTTCCCACACGAATGCGTTATTAGAGAAATAGCGATCGCACTCTTTAGGGGTTTTTGGTAATAGACATCTCCAGAAAACAATGTAGAGACGTAGCAATGCTACGTCTAATCAGGGGTTGTGGACAACGCATAGTTTATTTTCGGAGATGTCCAATGGTTGCGGGTGATTGTTTAATCAACTCTAGTAGGGTATTTTTCTATACCCAATCCCCACTGCCCGAAGACCGCACTGCCGTCATGAGACAATTTTAGCTTTTGTAGCGAAAAATTAAGGAATGTTGCATTTCACGCTTTTGGGCAAGCCAGAGAGATAAAAGAGCCAAAAGTACATGGTAGTATACTTTCGGTAAATGTCAAAATTGGGAGAAGACCTTTGACACTAAGGGTTGCTGTTGTTGGGTCAGGTCCAGCTGGTTCTTGTGCCGCCGAAACCTTGGCGAAAGCTGGAATTGAAACTTACCTATTTGAGCGCAAGCTAGACAATGCCAAGCCTTGTGGCGGTGCAATTCCCCTGTGCATGGTGAATGAGTTTGATTTGCCTCCGGAGATTATCGATCGCCGAGTGCGGAAAATGAAAATGATTTCTCCCTCGAACCGTGAGGTTGATATCAATCTAGTAAATGAAGACGAATATATAGGAATGTGCCGTCGCGAAGTGCTGGATGGCTTCTTGCGCGATCGCGCGGCAAAACTCGGCGCAAATTTAATTAATGCCACTGTTCATAAACTCGATTTTCCTATAAACAATACAGACCCGTATACCATCCATTATGTTGACCATACGGAAAGCGGCGCACAGGGTATTGCGAAAACCCTAAAAGTCGATTTAATTATTGGCGCAGATGGAGCAAATTCCCGCATTGCCAAAGAGATGGATGCTGGGGATTATAATTATGCGATCGCTTTCCAAGAGCGCATTCGTCTACCCGACGACAAAATGGCATATTATAACGACCTCGCCGAAATGTACGTTGGTGATGACGTTTCTACCGACTTTTACGCTTGGGTTTTCCCCAAATACGACCACGTAGCCGTCGGTACCGGCACAATGCAGGTTCATAAAGCCAGCATCAAACAATTACAAGCTGGTATCCGCGCTCGCGCTGCCCAAAAACTCGCCGGCGGTCAAATTATCAAAGTCGAAGCACACCCCATTCCCGAACATCCCCGTCCCCGTCGCGTTGTCGGTCGCATCGCTTTAATCGGTGATGCTGCTGGTTATGTTACCAAATCCTCTGGTGAAGGTATTTACTTTGCCGCAAAATCTGGGCGGATGTGTGCCGAAACGATTGTAGAAATGTCTAACGGCGGTGCCCGTATTCCCACGGAAGCAGACCTTAAGGTTTACTTGAAGCGTTGGGACAAAAAATATGGACTCACCTACAAAGTGTTGGACATCCTGCAAAATGTCTTTTATCGTTCCGATGCTACCCGCGAAGCATTTGTAGAAATGTGCGGTGACATGGATGTGCAGCGGCTAACTTTCGATAGCTATCTGTATAAAACCGTTGTTCCGGCAAACCCGATCACTCAACTCAAAATTACCGCAAAGACTATTGCTAGTCTACTTCGCGGTAACGCCCTCGCGCCCTAAGGGGAGAGGGGGAGAGGGGGAGATGGGGAGAAAGAAGAATGATTCTCCTTGTCTCCCTGTCTCCTTGTCTCCCTGCCCCTATTCGATATGTATTATTCTCTGACGGTATAAGTAATCGCCACTAGAAATAAAAAAATTATTTGTTATAATAAAAACACAGGGTACAACACGTAGAGACCATACGAGTGTACTTGCTAATAAGCAAGATACTTGTATAAAGTGATTATTTCCGAAAAACTGAGCAGTCTATTCACCAATATTTTCAGTCGTTCTTCATCAGAGCAGTCTACTAAGCATCTACGAATCAATTTAGACCAACATACGCATCAAAGTACTGATAAAATTGGGTTTAGATCATCAAAAGCTGTTTAAAAAATAAACTCTTTTGAGAAGAAATTACGAATTGAATATAAAGATTTCATGAAAATAAGAAGAATAGGTTGGCATCTGTTCCGTATATTTACTACTGTGGACGGGTCGCCTACTTGAGACGAACTCCTGGATAGGAGTTGTAGCCTAACTATGAAACTAAGTTCAGTTTTTGTTACTAGTTTGTCTGTTGCTGTTACCGCTTTAACAGCGCTTGGTTTCTCTAGTCAAGCTCAAGCTCTAATTTTTTCAGGTAACTCGAGTGGTGCGTGGGGAGAACCTACTCCAGGGAGCATCAATACTAATCCCATATTTTCAGGTGTGGGAACTAATTCATTTAGTTGGGGAGATGCTGATGACTTTGGCACTGGTCCAAATCGACTTACCTTTAATGGAGATTCATTTTCTAGTGAAATCGGATCTTTATTTAAGATAGGTGATTTAACCTACTCCAATGGCTCGGTTACTCCAGGTACAAGCGTTGATTTTGTACCTTTAAATCTCCATGTATCATTCAACGATCGCGTTAATGTGAGTGAAGTTTTTAACTTCGGCTTTCAGTTAGTCAATACACCCAACGATTCACCGAATCCTGCGGATAATGCAGATTTTGTTTACGTGGGTAAAAACTTTGGCGATCGCAATTTTACCTTTGCTGACAAGAAATATGCACTGGAGCTAACTGGCTTCAGAGAAAGGGGAAGCACTACTGACGTCAGCGAGTTTCGAGTTCTTGAAGGAGAACGAACCACAGCAGGCATTTTTGCTAAAATCACCGAGATTCCATCAGATACAAAAACGATTCCCGAACCTGGGACTATTGCTGGTTTGTCCCTCTTAGGCATCTACCTGATTTCCCGCCGGAAATCCCCGAATAGCTAACTTTTGGGGAAAATTAAATACACAAAACAATATTGGCACTCTCTGAATTTTTTCAGAAGAGAGTGCCAATTTATGTCTGAAACTGACCCAATTGAGAGTTATTTTATATCATGTCCGGTTAATTAACACTAATAAAAACATCGTAACCCTCGTAGAGACGTTCCGCCGGAACTCGTAGAGACGTTCCGCCGGAACTCGTAGAGACGTTCCGCCGGAACTCGTAGAGACGTTCCGCCGGAACTCGTAGAGACGTTCCGCCGGAACGTCTCTACAATATATGTAATTTACCGGACATGATTTTACTCGACTAGTGAAGTGGAAGCACTCTCAGTGGATGGAGGGACGCTGGGTAACTCAAGGCAGTATCCCGCACCATATACGGTCTTAATGTAGCGCGGATGGCGGGGGTCTGGTTCTAGCTTGGTTCTCAGATGGCGGATATGCACTCGAATCGTTTCAATGTCATCATCTGGATCGTAGCCCCAGACTTCCCGAAGGATTTCGCTAGGAGAAACTGTCTGTCCGTGACGTTGCAATAAACAGTGAAGTAACTCAAATTCCAGGTGAGTCAGTTTCACAGTGTCCTGGAACCATATCGCCTCAAATCTTTCTGGAACGAGGGTCAACGATCCATAATTGAGAATTTCGCTGTGTTTCGCAGCTTGGGGAATGCGGTCAGTACGGCGCAATAATGCTCGGACTCGCGCTAGCATTTCTTCGACTTCAAACGGCTTGGTGAGGTAGTCATCCGCGCCGGCATTGAAGCCTTCTACTTTATCTTGAGTCTGGCTTAAAGCCGTCAACATCAAAACGGGAATTTCAGAGGTGCGATCGTCCCGTCGCAGGCGTTGGCAAACGGTAAATCCATCTACTCTGGGCAACATCAGATCCAGCATGATTAAGTCTGGTTGGAGCTGGAGAGCCAGCGCTTGACCTTTGATGCCGTCTTCAGCTTGGCTGACATCGTAGCCAGCCATTTCCAAGTTGACGGCTACAAGTTCGGAAATCGCTGGGTCATCGTCTATGACAAGAATCCTCGGCATTCGGAAAAATTTACTACTACTAGTTAAGGATAATTAAGAATCTTTGGGAGATACAAAGATTGCTTTAATGATTATAAAAAAGATTTTAAATCTAAAATAAACATTAAGACTAAAGTACATTAAAATCCATATATGATGTGTTACGCTGCCTACAATCCGCCTAAATTTTTGCAAAACGGTGTCGCCATGACTGTATATGCCGTTTTGTGGGGCAAACGTAATTGGCAAACTACTGCTCAACACCCTGAGCCACCTTATGAAGAACAAATATTTACAGGTGGGCAAGGTGTACCAATTTATGGCTTGGTTGCTATACCAAAAAACGCTCATAGCACAATTGTTGGTACTTATGGCATTACAGGTGAGTTAGAAAAAGAATGGTTTTTGAGAGTGCTGGGACGCAAAGCATACGCTCAAGGATACGCCATAGTGTTGTTTGATTGGCGGGCACACGGCAAAACAGCAGAATTATCGCCGACTTTGACCAGCGATGGTTTGTATGAAGGGGAAGATTTTGTTCGTATAGCGGCGGCTGCTAAGGCTATGGGATGCCCTGGAAAGTTTTGGTTTACAGGATATTCCCTTGGAGGACAATTGGCGTTATGGGCGGTCAAAGCCGCTGTAGAATTAACTAGAGGAAATAATGATTTAGGGATAACAGAAAGTGACATTGGCGGTGGTGCGGTAATTTGTCCGAGTTTGGATTCTTTGCGATCGCTTACTTATCTAGTTAGACAACCCGTTGGTAAATATCTTGAAGCTCGTATCGCCCGTAATTTAAAAACACTCGCATGGCAAATCCACGATCTGCATCCCGGAACCATTGATGCAGCAGCGATTGAACGCGCTAACAGCATTTGGGGTTTTGATGAAGAATTGGTAATTCAACGATTGGGTTTTCCCACCGTTGAAGCTTATTACAAAGCAAGCAGCGCTTTACAACTGCTGCCAAAGCTGGAAAAACCAATTTTAATTATATACGCCCAAGACGATCCATTTTTTCACCCTGCGATTATACCAGAATTAGAAGCCGCTTGTGAAGAAAATACGATGCTAGATTTGTTACTTACTCCTCACGGTGGTCATGTGGGCTATTTGAGTAGTAAACAAGGACAAATGAAAGCACAAGATCCTGACCCGTGGTGGGCTTGGAATCGGACTTTAGAATGGCTGGGGGAGCAGAGTGGGAGCGGGGGAGAGAGGGAGAGGGGGGGACAAGGGAGACAAGGGAGACAAGCAACCACGCTCTAACGTTTTAACCACCAACCAACAACCACTAACAACTAACTCTTGAGCAATGACTTTTGACCAATGGCTAAAAGCACCGACAGATTTAACTTTATCGGTGGATGATGTTCATGTGTGGCGAGTTGAGTTGGAGCGATCGCAATTACAATTGCAAGAATTGGCAGAAACTCTATCCAGTGATGAACAAAGTCGAGCGGAGCGGTTTTATTTTGAACAGCATCGGCAGCATTTCATCGCTGGTCGTGGTATTCTGCGAACTATATTGGGTCGCTATTTGGGTGTTGAACCACAAGCGCTCCGATTTGATTATGAAGCTCGTGGCAAACCGATTTTAGGTGATAAATTTGCTACTAGCGGGTTGTCGTTTAACTTGTCTCATTCCCAGGGATTGGCGTTGTATGGGGTTTGCAGACACCCGATTGGTGTAGATTTGGAATATATACGTGATACTACTGATGTAGAAGCTCTAGCAAAGAGATTTTTTACACATAGAGAATATGAGGTAGTGCGATCGCTTCCTCCCAAGGAACAGCAACAAGTGTTTTTCCGTTACTGGACTTGCAAAGAAGCTTATTTAAAAGCAACGGGAGCCGGATTATCTCAACTGGAGCAAGCAGAGATTTTGCTTACACCAACACAACCAGCCAGTTTACACTTCTTAGAATGGAGTTTAACAGAATTGATACCTGCAAATAATTATCTTGCTGCTGTTGCGGTTGCCGGTCAAAACTTGCATTTGCAATGTTGGCAATATTAGACATAGATGTAAAAAAGAATGTAGAGACGTAGCACTGCTACGTCTTTAGGGGTTCTGGATATCGCGATTTGAATAGCTAAATCAGTTCTTTAATATCTATTTTTCCTAACCATTGCCGCACAAATTCGATCCCTTGTTCTAAAGAAACATTCGGTGTATAACCTAACTGATTCTTTGCTTTTTCAATGGAATAAGCATAACGTCGAGTTAAAAAATCTATAGATTCAGGTAAAATATCTGGTTCTTGACCTAACATTTTTTGTAGCAAACATTGCAGCCGAATTAAAAACTTAACTAAAGATGCTGGTAGAGAAAAAGGTTTAGGTAAATTTGCAACTTTTGCTAAACGGGTAGCATATTCTTTCCAAGAAGTTTCTTGCCCATCAGTGATATTAAAAGCTTCTCCGTAAGCTTCTTTTTCAATAGCGAGAAAAATTGCATCAATTAAATTATCTATATATACATGATTCATCATTCCGCTTCCACCGTTGGGTAGAAAAAACTTTCTTTGATGCATCAGTGAAAGCGGACGAATTACCCAAGAGTGACTTCCGGGTCCATAGACATCTGCTGGTCTAATAATAATCACGCCAAAATCTGGAGAATTTAGTTTTAAGAGTTCCTTTTCTGCTTCAATTTTAGTTTGACAATAAGGATTATTATCGCCGGAAAAGGGTCCTGATTCCGTCACTTTGTTGGGATAATTAAAGCCGTATACCATGACGCTGGAGATGTAAATAAAGATTTTTGCACCAGCGTTTTTGGCAGCGATCGCCATATTTAAGCTTCCACCAACATTCACCTTGCGAAACTCTTCTAATGCGCCTCCTTCCTTCACTAGGGCGGCTGTATGTAGTACAATATCAACGCCTTGGCAAGCGTATGAAGCCGCAATCGGGTCGGTGATGCTACCGATAACTACTTCTGCACCGAGGTTTTCGGCTAGTTTTGCCTTAGCTGGGGAATGTTGAAGTCCTCGAACATGCATATTGTGAGCGATCGCTAACTCAGTCGCACGCAAGCCAATAAATCCCCCAATTCCAGTTATCAGTAAAGTTTTATTTTCAAGGTTCATAAATTTTTTTCTGTAGATGTAGTAAGCGCTTCAGCGCTTTAAAAACAAGCACTGAAGTGCTTACTACGAGAATTATTCAGCTAAATTCAAGAAACCGCTTTCAATCAAATAAGCGGTATAAGTCATAAACAATTTGGAGTCAATTGGCGCACAAACAACCCCACTTCCTGCTAATGCATTCACAGTATCCTCACAACTAATTTCCGGTCTTCTTGCTTTCAAATACAAATCTGGAATTGTCAATTGTTCTTCAGACCTACGCTCAAGCAAAAAGGGTCGCAGTGTGTATAAAGGATTTTCGGCAGAAGTTACATCGTTAATTAACTTTTCTTGCCAAGCATCGTAAGAAATCACATCAACTGGATAACCAAATGAGCGTACCCAATCAACTAAAACAGTTAAAGGAACAGGTTGAGGATGTTGCAAGTGAAAAGCTTTACCTATCGATTCTTTCTGTCTTGATAGATGAACAATAGCTTTACTTACATAGTCCACAGGAGACATATCCAACATATAATCTACTTCTGGGAAGCTTCCCATTTGCAGACAACCTTTTGCCATTAAACAGATAAAATCGTGTGTATTGGAAATACCAGTTTGGCTGTGACCGGCTATTAATGGTGGTCTGTGGATAGTAATTGGGAGTCCGCGTGAGCCTGCAATTTTAACTAACTTTTCTGCAACCCATTTTGTTTGAGAATAACCAAGATGAATGCCTTCCCAATGCTCAAATTCATCGTCTTCTTTGACAACTTTACCAGCATAAGCATTAGATTCAAAAACAGCGACGCTGGAAACGTAATGTACAGGTTTAACTTTGATTTGACATGCTAATTTCAAAATTTCCTGAGTTCCCAGAACATTGGCTGCTTTCAGTGCTGAGTAGGGATAAACATAATTCAGCAAAGCAGCACTATGATAAATAGTGTCAATGTTTGTCGCCAACATTTGAAATTGTTCGGCACCAATTCCTAACAATGGTTCAGACAAATCGCCAACAATAGGAATGATTCGGGAATTAAATTTATCATCCCAAAGTGCGTATTGTTGAAGATTTTTGATCAGTTTATTTTTACCTTCTTCTACATTAGCAGCGCGTACCAAGCAGTAAATAGTAGCTTGGGTTTGCTGTAGCAATTCTTCGATTAAGAAAGCTCCGAGAAAACCAGTTCCACCAGTTAGAAAAATTCGTTCTGGATCAACTACAGGCTGAAAAGATAATGTGACAGGACGGATGCTAGAATCGAGAACAGCTTCAGCTTTTAAATTTACGATAGGGGTTGTATCAGCGATAACTTTTGTATCTTCTGATTCTTCAGCTAAACGTTGTGAAAGTGATTCAATATTTGGATAATGCCACAGTAGAACCGGAGACGGTTGAAATCCGAGTAAATCTTCCAATCTACTGACAATCATCATTGCTTGTGCGGAACTCAAACCATAGTTTTCCAAGTTTTCTTGGATATCTATTTCATCAGTTTCCACTTTCAGCAATTCAGCAAGATTTGAAACTAAAAAGGTTTGGATATCTTCAGCGCTGTGAGGCTGATTTGCAGTATTTGATAAACTCATTTTCACACCTAAAATATAGAACGTCCAGGACGATATTGACTGTAAAAATCTGCTACTTGCAATCCTTGAATTTTCAAGTTTTGTACACGATATAAAAATGCGGCTCCTGTCATGATGTGATGAGCTACATCAACTACTCGACGATTTTCTGGTTCAGACAAATAGGAACCGCGTACCCAGTCATTAAAACTGCCCATCGCTGGACCACACCAAATTTGATAATCGACTTCTCGACCTTTTTCACCAGAGCTAGACCAACGTGAAGATAAGCCTAAATACCAGCGAAAGATTAGAGCCATTTTCAACTTAGGATTATTGACAGCTTTCGCTAATTTTTCGGGATTTTTTTGTGATAAATAAGCAGCAGTTCCTTCCCATACTTCAGCTATAGTTTTGCGGAAAACTTGTTTTTCTAATTTCTCTCTTTCAGCAAGAGGAATCTGTTCAACCGAGTCATAAGTTCTATATAACTCATATAATTTCTGCGCTCGCATGGGGAAGAGAGTTGCTCTTTTGAGAACTTGAAGTTTTACCCCCATTTCAAACATATCTGCTGCTGGAGCCATTATGACATCAGCCATTTCTGCTTGAGCTAGCAATTTCTTAGTATGTTCGCAAGCTCCAGATTCAATACATGACTGATTAATTGAACCAGTAACTACAAAAGCAGCACCCATTATAAAGGCAGCTAATGCTGATTCTGGGGTAGCAATTCCTCCAGCTACACCAACTCTAATCGGTTTTTCATATTGATATTGTTCTTGAATTTCATCTCTCAAGGCAATAATTGAAGGTAACAGACAAACAAGAGGACGATTATCTGTATGACCACCAGAATCAGCTTCGGCAATAATATCATCAGCCATTGGAACTTTGGCTGCTAAATTAGCCTGTAATTCGCTAATTAATCCTTGTTGAAGTAGTTCTTTGAGAATTTTTGTTGGTGCGGGTTGCAGAAATTTGGTGGCAACTTCTCGACGAGAAATTTTTGCAAGGACTTTATTTTTAATTTCGATTTCATTTGCTGCATTCAAACTTAGTCCAGCAACACGATAATAAACAATGTTGGGAGTTAAGTCTAAAAATGCAGAAGCTTCTACAGTTCTTACACCATATTTCAGGTATAAATCTACTGCACGACGTTCAATAGTGAGTTCATTAGGACTGTGAATTAAATTAAAAGCATAGGGACCATAAGGTAAAGCTTCTTGAATGCGTTTAATAGCAACTTCCAGACGTTCTGGACTTAATCCACCTGCACCAAAGGAACTCAAAATTTTCTCTTTTCCTAGTGCGATGACCATTTCTTCCGAAGCAATTCCCCCAGCCATTGCACCAGTCGCATAGGCATATTTTACATTATGAGAAGAGAGAAAAGTTGGATCGCCTAAGTTTTGAATTGAAATTGGGGGAACAGCCATCAGCAATTCTACTGTTCCTGGTTTACCGCTATGTTCATTAGGGCAAGAATAACCTTCGTTAGTGACACCAATTCTGCCTTCAACTCTAACGATATAACTAGGTTTATCTATAGCCAAAAGTTTTTCTTTGATACCTTGACGGTCAAAAGATACACAATCTAAGGAACATTTCCAAAGCTGATTTGAGTTATAAGATGAGGCAGAAAAACAAAGCCCATCATTATATTTACTCGATAATGTATCTACAGTTTTCAATGTGGTTAACCCTCAAATTGTAAGTAAGAAATGCGTAATGGGGTAGAGACGTTTCGGTGAAACGTCTCAATTCGGTGAAACGTCTCAATTCGGTGAAACGTCTCAATTCGGTGAAACGTCTTAATTCGGTGAAACGTCTCAATTCGGTGAAACGTCTCAATTCGGTGAAACGTCTTAATTCGGTGAAACGTCTCAATTCGGTGAAACGTCTTAATTCGGTGAAACGTCTCAATTCGGTGAAACGTCTTAATTCGGTGAAACGTCTCAATTCGGTGAAACGTCTCAATTCGGTGAAACGTCTTAATTCGGTGAAACGTCTTAATTCGGTGAAACGTCTCAATATTGAGAGACGTTCCGGTGGAACGTCTCTACTGTAATTTCCTTTATTGATTCAACAAATTTTCGACGCAGGCTAACTGTAATTGAATGATTTCACTCATTTGCTGGCTAAATTCCTGTCTAGCTTGTAGAAATGCTGTGTGGGTTTTTGTAATGCTTGAATTGTTGTTACTCAATTTTTGATACTGAGAATTACGTAAATCAGTTGGATTTACTGTTTGATTTATCTCAGTTGTAACGGTTGGACGAGGAATCGATTGAGTAATTCTCTCTTTCGTGGTGGTAGACTTATAAGATTGTGATATTTCTCTAGGTTGAAAACTGTTATCAATGATATTTTTCATGGGAACTTCCTCTTGTTTTGTTTGAGATGGCGGAATATTGTTATGTTTGTTACCAGCTTTGAGAGAATTTATCAGTTCTCTAGTTTGTTGCTGGGTGGAAACAGGTTTTACAACTTTTTTCTGAGCTTGATTTTGGAAAATTTTCCGGTTTTCTTCACTCAGGATTGTAGAAACAATTGGTTTACCACCTAAGGTGATATTTTTAATTGTTGCTAAACCTGGTCTTGTAGTTTCTTTTGCTTGAATGTAAAGTGGTGATAAGTCGAGTTCAACTCGATGGCTGACGAGTTTGGCTAATGCTTTGACAAAAGATGTATGGTCATCTACACCTCTTCGATTTAGGGATACGGTGAGATGTTCTTTACCATCGAGAATTTTGTCAATCCACCGAGAACAAACACTACCTGCACCAGCTTCGATAAAGATTTTGGCTCCATCGGAGTAGACTTGATTTACTAATTGGACAAAATCAAGTTGTGAACAAAGAACTTTAGCGACACTGTGTGCGATCGCATTACTTTCAAGTACAATCGGTTTATGCTCCAATGCTGAGTAAAAAGTAGCATCAGGAAGCTTTTTACTTGTCGTTAATGTGTTAACTTTAACTAGTTCTTCGTACTCCGATTGCATCGGTTCGCAATGTATTACGTGGTCAAAGGGAGCGCGGAAAGCATCGCAACCCAAATTTTTAATTACTCTCCCACAAGCTGCTGTTTCACCAGCAATCACAACTTCGTCTGGTGTATTAATTTGAGTTAAGTAAACGCGATTCTCATTTTTAATACACTCCAGTACCTGAGATACTGACGCTATCAAAACATAGTTACTCCAAAAGTTGTTGTCGTTTGATTCTGCTTTTGGTAATCCCCAATATTCGCGAACGGCATTTTTTGCACCAGATAATCTCTCACCAAATAAAGGAGATGAATTAAAGTTATTACTTCCTTGGTAAAAATTGCTCCAAATTCCCTGAGCAACCATCATGCTAGTTTCACCCAAGCTATATCCAAAGACAAATTTCGGCTTGATTTTAAAATCGTCTTGGATGATTGTTGTGGTGAGTCTGGTATGTAGCATTTCTGCTTCAAATAATGCCAACGAATCATCTAAAAGTTGCTTTTCCAGAGTTTCTACTTGTCTGGTTGTCAACTTATTCAAGCTTCTGGGAAATACCAGTTTCTCAACATCAGCAGCACGTTTGTAAAGACTTTGAACAATCTCGTCATTATGAACTTTCGGAAATAAGCGAAATAAATTCCGACCAAGACCAACATAAGCGTTAACTGCTGCTGGATAAACGTAGGCAATACCGCCTTCTTTCCCTAATGGTTTAGCTGTAAAATAACTACCAATAGGTGTTAGCCAATCGATATTTTTATCAAAGGCATTATTCACACCTTTGCGGGCAGATTCGATTTCTCTGGTTAATTCTTTTTTGTTACGTCCGAGAATTGTCAGAGCATATTTTGCATCAGGATTCTGTTTAAAAGCAGTAAAAGTATTGCTAGCAGTAGCTGAGAGAAAAGGAGACTTTTCGATGCTTTCTTGAAGTGTGGTAAGATGCTCTAATAATTCGATGCGATCGCTTGCTGCAATTGGAAACAAATAAAATGGCGTTTGCTGTAAATATGTGCTATCACGTTCCTTCTGGTTCGGTTGTTCCGACAAGATGACATGGGCAAATGTCCCATCTATGCCCATGCTGTTAATTGCTGCTACTCTGCGGCTGCTTTCTTTGCCAAGAAACCAAGGTCTAGATTCGGTAGCAACGTAAAAAGGACTACCTTGCCAAACTTGCGGCGTTTTCACACCAGACCATTTCGGACATCCAGGAATATATCTGTGATACAGACATAGCGCGGTTTTTATCAGGCTAGCGATTCCCGATGCCACAAAGGTGTGACCGATGTTAGCTTTAACACTGCCTATCGCACAGTCTAAACCACTTCCTGTGGGAGGATAAGCTTGCAGTAACCCAGCAATTTCCGCTTCGTCTTCCTGGGGAACCCCACTACCGTAAACTTCCAAGTAGCTAATCTCTTTCGGTTCAATATCTGCAATCTGAAAAGCTTGTTTGCAGACAGAGTTGACAGTTTCTGTGTCTGCGGTGACAATACCGCTATTTAATTGAGTTGCATTATAATGACCTTGCCCAAAGGTAAGAGCATCAATGACTGCATAGATGCGATCATTTCTTTCTAATGCGGTGTCGTGACGCTTGAGCACAACTGCTCCCGCACCTTCACCAACCATCCAGCCGTCGGCTTTTTGGTCATAACTTAAAGTCGGAATGCCTGTATTAATTTTTGCTACTTGGCTCCGCAATAATACATTTTCCACGCCGCCAGCTAAGTCTACAGCGCCGACTAGGACAGTATCAACTTCCCCGGAAAGAAGTAGCATTTCTGCGACTTCCAGCGCCTTGAGAGCGGAATTTTCTACTGCTGTGATGCTGAAAGAAGGACCGCTAAAATTCCACAGCGAAGAAACCCGACTCGCCATGATGTTACCAATGTAACTGAGATATTCACCAATTTCTACTTGATGGTGAAGTCCATCTTTAACAATTGTTTCTAATTGCGCGACTTTTTCGGCAGGTAAGGAAATTTCCCCAGCGTTTAAACCATCTTTTATTTGCCAGGAGAAATCCCATCGTTGCTGTAACTGATGAACAGAAAGTTCGGTTTCAGCAGCAATAATTACTGCGACATTTTCCCCCTCTTTAATTTGTGCATCTTTCAAAGCGCGATCGGCAACTTTTAGCAGCAATAATTGTTGCGGATTTAACTTTTCTACTTCATTTGGCGGAATTTTGTAAGCTAAAGTATCGATTTCAAAATATTTAATGTATGCTCCTACAGGTGCTTTACCTTCTGGCAAGTTGTACTTTTTAAGTAAGCTTTCTTGTTCTTCGATACCTTGCCATCTTTTCGGTGGTAAAGAAATAAAATGCTGTGTTCCGTCGTAAATGCTACGTTCAAAAGCATCTAATCCATTACACTCACCAAAAAAGGCATCCATACCAACGATCGCAATTTTTGCAGATTGTTCAGTCATTTTATTTTTCCCCTCTTTCCAGAATTAAATGAGCGTTAGTTCCACCAAAACCAAAAGCACTTATAGCTGCACGTTTAACTGATGCTTTGCTGCGCCATTTAGTCGCATTTCTCACAATTCGTTTAGGTGCAATTACATTGTCATCAGAGCCTATAGGATCGGTGACATTAATGGTTGCGGGAATGACATTTCCACACATGCTCAAAATGACTTTCATTAAACTCACCGAACCGGCAGCAACTAGTAGGTGTCCGACATTTGCCTTCACAGAACCTACTAAAGGTGTTGCTTGATGTTCACCAAAAAATGTTTCGACAGAGTTAAATTCGGTGGTGTCTCCTAATAATGTGCCGGTAGCATGGCACTCCATGTAATCGATATCTTTAGGGCTAAGTTCAGCTTCAGTATATGCTCGCTCAAAAGCCTTAATTTGCCCTTGAGAATTCGGACTTAAAAGGTGCTTGCCCCTACCATCATTCGAGAGTCCAATGCCGCAGATTGTCGCTAAAATGTTATCGCCATCTCTGATAGCATCACTGTGTCTTTTTAAGACAAACATTCCTATGCCTTCGGAGGTAATTAGCCCTCTGGATGTGTTATCTAAAGGACGGCTAATGTCATTTTCGGGATATCCTTGGATACCAGAAAAGAACATTCGTAAAAAGAGCGGATCGGAAGAACTAATTCCCCCAGCTATCATCAAGTCAGCTTTATGCGATCGCAAATAATGAGATGCCATTTTAATCGCATATAAAGGTGAAGAACAAGCTGCGTCTAAGCAAAAATGAATATTCGATAAAGTTAGAGCTTGAGCCACCATCGCTGCTGGAAATCCTGATATCATAGCGTTATAAGAAGACGCTTTGATAGATGTCGGTAAAGAAGGTAAATGAAAGTCTTTATCTTGCAAAAGTTCCTGAATTGCTGGCTGTATTGTTTGCTGATAAATAGGAGCAAACAATTGATTAGAAGCTTTTGTAGGTAAAGATAAAGTACCTAAAATTACGCCGCATTTGGAAAGTACAGCTTGATTACCCAAATAACCACTTTGCTGAATCGCTTGTTTAGCAGCGTATAGCGACCATTGAAAAGTGTTATCCAAACTAGCAAGTAGTTCGGGTGGTAGATTGTATTCAGTTGGCTCAAATTTAAAGTTACGAACAAATCCACCATTGAGGTTATAGATTGTTTCCGGTTTCCCTTTTACTGGATCGTAAAAGATTGCCGGATCTACTCCGATATCTTCAATAGTTACAGATGATATTGAATCTTTTTGTTCGTTAAGATTCTGCCAAAATTCTTCTGGGTTTTTTGCCCCAGGAAAAAGGCATGATAAGCCAATTATGGCGATTTTCTCCACTGCTGATATCCTCGTTTGGGTTTAGCAAAAAGGGGAGATATCAATTCAAATTTGGGCGTCGCATAACTATGGCATAAATCGTAGAGACGTTCCGGTGGAACGTCTTTATTCCGGTGGAACGTCTTTATTCCGGTGGAACGTCTTTATTCCGGTGGAACGTCTTTATTCCGGTGGAACGTCTTTATTCCGGTGGAACGTCTTTATTCCGGTGGAACGTCTTTATTCCGGTGGAACG
>JAHHIJ010000010.1 GCA_019358985.1 Tolypothrix brevis GSE-NOS-MK-07-07A
TCTTTACAACACGTTAAATTTATCGACGTACATTGCAAAATCATCTCGAAAATATGCAATGCCCAAATTTGAATTGTCTTATACCAAGTTGCGAGTAAAGATGTCATTCTCAGCAAAGCGTGTATGCTTTACTTCGCATAACCCACCCAGAACTTAAGTTCTGAGCTAATAGCTAAAGTCCACTTAAGTGGACTGAAATTCTCTCAAGAGGACTTGAGCTATCAGCCATTCGTTTATAACCCCAGGCAAGTCAAATAGGAATGAAATAACCTTGCTTCACTTGCGACTTAGTATTAGTACTCCCCGAACTTGAAAGGATTTACGCTATTCCCCAAACTGAAAAGGATTGATCAGGATTTACGCTGTTGTCGGACTGGAATTAATGTTACTCGTTTTCGACTTAAGAAAAACTGATTAAAAAACCGCAGAGACGCAGAGAGCGCAGAGAAAAATGTGGCAAGAAAGTAAAAAATGAGAAATTCGTAGTGAGCGCTTTAGCGCTCAAATTACTTACGCTTGGATAATTGCATGGGCCAAATTACGGCTTTTGCTCCCATAATCCGTGAGTAAATTTCTCCTTCGCGACTGTGTAAAATGAAATTAGCTGTTACGCCGGTTTGGGTTTTTCCTTCGATTTCGCACGAGACATAAAATGGTTCGTTGCATGGTGTGACTGCAAATTGTTCGGAATGAGTCAACTGTCCGGGTAAACAAACTTCTTGATGAAGATAGCTTAACCAAATCCATAAGGATTGTGTACTCAAGTCAGTTGTGTAAGGATTGTGCCAGCGAACTGGAAATTGTCCTTGTTGTTGTTCTGTGATGTTTTTCCAAAGACATTCTACAGTAATTTTTTTGGAATTGATGTTTAAAACTCTGGTGATTTGCTGAAAGGCTGGTCCATGAAATAATGTGGAATCTCCATTTTGGTAAAAACCTTTACCAGTGGTGGTGATGATGTTATCTTCTTCTAGATTAAGTCCTTCATAGATAGGAACCTCTGGCATTTCTCGCAGAAGGGTTACAAAAGCTTTGAAATGATAGTGAGTTTTACCTTGTGGAGTTTTACTCAAAATTGTAGCTTGAAATTCGATACTTTGAGAACCAACTTTAGCAATTTCTTGCAGTTCTAAAATATGTTCGCTCGCTAAAGTGTGATTGAAAGTAATTCCTTTTAATACTTTGAATTCTCGACAATTGTTATATGTGTAACCAGGATACAGTTCTTCACAAGCGTTAATCATCCATGACATCGCGCAAGTTGCTGGCAAAACTTCCGAACCAGCGATTGTATGATCCACTAAAAAGGGATTAGCTTCTAGTGTCATTTTGCGGCGAATTCGATAACTTTTTAGTTCAGAATCTAACTCTGCTGGTGGTGGAGTAATTGGACTACCAATCACAACTTGTGTGGTAGCGTGGTTAACAGCTTTGAGTTCTTTAACTAACATTTTCGTGCCGACTTCTACGGGAATAATATCAATTCCTCTTTCGGCAAAAGCTTTTTTCAATTCTGGTGTCACCATTCCGCTATCCCAACCACCCCAGTTGATAGCGACGACATGACAAGCGGGATATTTTTGTTTAATTAGATGAGCCGATTTGTTGAGAATTTCGTTAGCGATCGCATAATCAGTTTGTCCAATATTACCATAGAAACCAGCTACGGAAGAAAACAAAACTAAATGCTGAAGTTGACTAGGATGTACGCAAGCTAAAAGATTTTCCAACCCCTTAACTTTTGCTGTGTAAACCTTTTCAAAATCTTGTTCGGTTTTCTTTTCAATTAACTTATCAGCTAAGTTACCAGCGCCATGTATAATGCCTGTAATGGCTCCTGTACGCTTGACAACAGCGGTGATTTTCTCGTTTAAGGCAATAGGATCTGTAACATCCACGCTGATATATTCTGCGGTGTTTCCTGTCTTTTCAATACTAGAAATTGTCTCTTTAATTTCTCGGCTGGAAATAATCTTGTTATAAACTTTCTGCACACTCATGGGTGTAGGCTTCTCTCCTTGAGAAAGAATATTTTCCATGATGCGTTTTTTCAGTACAGGTTCTTCAAAACAACCTTGAGCAAAGTCAGGCTCCGCTAATGCGATCGCACTCCGACCAAGTAATATAAATTTCCCTGGTTGATGCTGCGCTAATTTAATAACACACTGCGCTGTAATGCCTCTTGCACCACCACTAACTAGAAAAACTGATGTTGTAGGATTTTGTGTTTGTATTGTCATAAATTTCCTCTTAATTATTACGTAGTAAGCACTGAAGTGCTTGAAACGCTTGAAACGCTTGAAATAAGCATTTATATGTAAAGGTGAGGAAACCCCACCCCTACAACTAACAATTCGCGACGCTGACGATAGTTACTCTACCTTGGGAACCATATCCAACTTCACTAATACAATTATTCGGGTCGTGAAGTTCGGCTATGATATGTTGTGCTGACTCTTGAGCATTAATAGCAGGATGCAAATCAATCGCTCGACAAAATACCTTTTGCCATTCCCATTTCAAGGTTTTAGTTAATCCAAATAAACCAGCACTGATGGGACCATAATTTACTTTGTGTTCCAGTCCAAAAGCTCCATCAAGACGCGCAGTAGTGCAGAACAAACTGCGTCCAGAACGTGCGGCTTCATTCAGAGATTTTTTCAGATGTTTAGCGATGAGAAAAACGTGTTTAACGATCGCCTTTTCTTCTGCAAGATAAGGAATTCTGCCGTTGTGGCTGACTTGAAAGGCTGGATTGAGATGAATGAAGGCTCCAATTGTGCCATAATTAAGAGCGATCGCACTCAATTGTTGTTGCAAATGTTCCTCTGTTAAATCCGCAAGCTTGACATTAATCACTCCTGCTGGTAATACCGATGTTTGGAAAACAACCGATTGGGGGAAACTTAAAACAACCACTTTCCAGCCTTTATCTGTCAGTAATTCAGCCACTTGAGAAGTAGTGAGGGAACCATCATCGGTGATTAAACAGATGTGTCCCTCTGGTAAATCGAAGTCTAAAGAATCCGGTGGGGGCAGAATTTTGAGTTGGACGGGACGACGTTGCACATTATGTTTAACGTTGTCTAATTCTTCGTCTGACTCATACTGAAACTTTTTTTTTTCACCTCCAACCAGCTTCTGGAGATAATCGACAATTTGACGGATGGTGCGTAAATCTCCCAATTCCTCTACATTCGGCTTGGGTAAATCGGGATACATTTCTTGCATTGCTCCCAAGATTTCCACCCGCTTAATCGAGTCAATCCCCAAGTCAGCTTCCATATCCATGTCGAGTTCTAACATCTCTACTGGATAACCGGTCTTATCACTGGTGATAGCTAACAAAGTTGCACCTAAGTCTGCAATCTCACTAACTGGTGATGCATCTATTGTTTCTGTTGTCTCAATTTCCGTAACTACTGGTTCAGGAATAACCACTACTGGAGCTTCCGTAGCTGTTTGTACTTCTTGAATAGCTATTTCTACGGAAACTTTTTCAGAAGCATGAGATTGCAGATATTCGACAATTTGACCGATTGTGCGTTTTTCTGCCAGTTCCTCAAGATTTGGCTTAGGCAAGTCAGGATACATTTCCTGCAACCCACCGAGGATTTCTACCCGCTTAATCGAGTCAATCCCTAAGTCTGCCTCCATATCCATTTCCATTTCCAGCATCTCGACTGGGTAGCCTGTTTTATCACTGGTAATGGCTAAGAGATTGTTACCCAATTCAGTCAAGTTTATCGTCGCACCAGAAGTAGTTACCGTGCTGATTGCTACATCAAGGTTGACTGCGGGTGCTTCCACAACAGGCTGTAGTGTTTCTACAACCTTGGCTACGGGTGCTTCAACTATAAGTTGTGGTGTTTCTATTACCTTGGCTACGGGTGCTTCCACAACAGGCTGTAGTGTTTTTACAACCTTGGCTACGGGTACTTCAACTATAGGTTGTGGTGTTTCTATTACCTTGGCTACGGGTGCTTCCACAACAGGCTGTAGTGTTTCTATTACCTTGGCTACGGCTACTTCAACTATAGGTTGTGGTGTTTCTATTACCTTGGCTACGGCTACTTCCACAACAGGTTGCGGATTGATGGTAACTTCAGTATCTACCTGATTCCCAGTCTCTACTAACTGTGTATACTCTTGCTGTATCAGTTGGAAAAAGCTCTTGGTATACTCTACCTGTTCCTTAAGATACTCCTCATGAATGCGTAGGGTTTCACCTTGTTGAGAGTGAAACTGCATCATGCTACGCTCTAAACTTGCCTTGAGAACTGGCAGAAGTTCCGACGCTGATTGTGAAGAGTTACCGTTAGTAAACACAGAATTCTGCTGCTGCATCAGTTGGAAAAATGTTCTCGCATATTCCATCTGATGATTCAGATAAGTTCCGTGAACTTGTAAATTTTCGCTTTGATTTTGCTGAAACTGTGTCAGGAGGAACTCTAAACTTTCTAAAACCTGTTGGTAATTTAAAGGTTTTTCTGGTGAGTTAGGCATATGCGACTCCAGAACTGGTTGATGAGATGGAGTTTCTACAGTGGTAATATCACTGAGAACGACGTTTTTATTATGTCCGTTGCTTTTGATGACTGCTGGTGTGGGAGTAGTCACTTCTATTTCTTCAGTCGTCAAGACGGGAACGACAAGGGCATTATCTTCAGATTTGCTGACGGGTAATGTTACTTGATGTCCGTCTTGCAAAGCTGTAGCAAAGGCGTTTTTCGTTTTTTCAGAGCGATAGTTGGTCCCGTTTAAACGGACAATTAGCGCTTTGTTTTTCTGCTCAGGGGGAGCTTCGGGTAGAAGTTGGTAGGGGTCGAGGTTTTTCAGAGATAAACCAGCGACGCGCAACTGAACAACAGCTTCTCGCAAAGAACGATCGCTATCTTTTTGAGCGCTGGGATTCAAAGCGATCGCTAAATGTGGGCGATCGCCTAAAATATCTTTGACCAAGTTAGAAAGAATTCTCCTCGGTCCAAATTCCACAAAGCAGTACCCACCAGCAGCATAGATATTTTCTATCTCTTGCTTAAACAGCACCGATTTGCTGAGTTGAGATTCCAAAACTTGATGAATTGCTTGGGGTTCTTGGGGATACAGCTTACCTGTCACATTGGTGAAAACAGGTATTTGCGGACTGTGGAAGCTGACAGTTTTACTAGCGATCGCAAAGGATTTTTGAGCAAAGGCAATCAGCGGTGTGTGGAAAGCCGCAGAAACAGGTAGCAAAACAGCCGCATAACCTTTATCTTGCAAAGCTTGCCGCACCTTGTTGATTTCTGTCGTCAGTCCCGCTAAAACAACTTGATTGGGGGAATTTTGATTAGCGATCGTCACTTGAGGAAAGTGCTTTAAAACCGCTTCCACCTTACTGATATCTTCTTTGACAGCCAGCATCGCTCCCGCATCATGATCGGGGTCTTGGGGAGCCGCCATCGCCTGTCCTCTAGCTTTTACTAGATACAAGTAGTCTTCCTCACTCACAACCCCCGCAGCCCATAAAGCAGTGAGTTCTCCAAAGCTGTGTCCGGCAACGAAATCTGACTCAAACCCCGCTTGCTGCAAGATTTTATACATCCCTGCACTCAACACGCCAATTGCAGGTTGAGCATATTCTGTGCGTTGCAACGCGGCAACTTGAGCATTTTTCTCTGCTTCCTCAAATACCGGTTGAGGAAACACAATTTCTGAAAGTGGCTGCAAATTGTCTTTCAGCAACAAACTATCCATGTAGCCATAAAGACGCCGCAAGCCGGGGAAATTCATCGCCAGTTCTCGACCCATTTCTAGGTATTGCGAACCTTGTCCAGAGAAGAGAGAGACGACTTTGCCCTTCAAATTCAGACCAGAGGCGCGGTAATATACTCCTTGGGGATGTTCCCAAGATGGAGATGAAGCGCGATTTCTCAAACAATCAAGACTAATTTGTAGGAATTTGGCAGCTTGTGTTAGAGAATCAACAACAAATCCGATTCTAGGGGCATTTAAAGGAATTTCTCTGGATTTGCACTCTTGAATTAGTGCTGCATAATGTTTGTCCGCATCAGGGAGTTGCAACTTACCTAAAATCTCTTCACATTTGCTCACCAGTTGCCCGTGAGTTTCTGCAAACAGCAACACCTCACTAGGGGTATTGTGTACGCGGTAAGCGCGAATGTGCTCGTCAGTATGTTCTTCTAAAACAACGTGATAATTAGTCCCACCAAAGCCGAAAGAACTTACACCCGCACGTCTTGGGGGTTCACCTTCTGCCCGAATCCAAGGTCTAGTTTGGGTATTCAAATAGAACGCCGAATTTTTGATATTTAGTTTCGGGTTCGGTTCGGTAATGTTGATTGTCGGGGGCAATATCTTGTGATGTAGCGCCAAAGCCGTTTTAATTATACTTGCCGCACCCGCTGCCGCTTTGGTATGTCCGATTTGCGACTTCACACTCCCAAGGGCGATATGCTGTTTTTTGTCTTGACTAAAAAACTCTCTCAAGGATGAGAATTCGGTGGGGTCGCCTGCCATTGTACCTGTACCGTGCGCTTCCACCAAACCGATACTTTCGGGTGCAAATCCTGCATCTTCATAAGCACGTTCTAAGGCTTTTACCTGCCCTTCTAGACGCGGTGCATAGATGCTTTTATACCGTCCATCGCTGGATGTGCCGATACCTTTGATGACTGCATAGATTTTGTCATTGTCTCGTTCAGCATCTTCCAGCCGTTTGAGCAAAATCATACCGATACCTTCACCTAACATCATCCCATCCGATTTAGCATCGAAAGGTTTGACTTTATCACCAGGAGAAACCGCCGGTGTTTTGCTGAAAGAGATGTAAGCCATGACGGAGTTATCTAAGTCAACTCCACCAGTTAGCATCATGTCGCTGCGATGTTCTGTTAACTCGCTAATTGCCAGTTTTAAAGCACCAAAAGAACTCGCACAAGCTGCATCAACTACGCAATTTATCCCGCCAAAATTGAGACGGTTGGCAATTCTGCCGGCGACTACATTACCTAACATGCCGGGGAAGGCGTTTTCGTTCCAATTTACATAAGCGCTTTTGATTTTATCGACGATTTTTTGAGTATCTTCATCAGATAAACCGCTGCTTTTTAATACTTTTTCCCAGACCGGATATTGCAACCTGGCTGCTAGCGGCATTGCTAATTGTCCGCCTTGTGCGACACCTAAAACTACACCGACGTTCTCGCGATTAAACTCACGAACTTCGCTGTAATTGGCATCTTGCATTGCTTCTTTGGCAACGACTAAACTTAGCAATTGGGAAACATCTGTAACTTCTAAGATGTTAGGAGGTAGTCCGAATTCCATCGGGTTAAAATCAACTTCAGGAATGAATCCGCCTCGTTTACAGTAGGTTTTATCTTTGGTTGTTCTGGGGTCTGGGTCATAGTATTCGTCTATGTTCCAGTGTGAGGCGGGAACGTCGGTGATACAGTCAATTTTATTAACAATATTATCCCAGTATTCTTGTAAGTTTCTCGATTGGGGAAAAAGAGAAGCCATGCCAATAATCGCTATAGGATTGTGTTGAAGTTGTCTGTTAATTTTGTTGACTGACATTTTATTTTCCGACTTCATTTTTTTCTCCTCTATAACCTTAAGCACGGCTCGTTCACAATTGTTTATCTGGTCTTTCAACTGCTGAAGTGCAGTATCAATTGAATAAGCAGACATAGGAGGTAGCCTGATTCTTAGTACTGTGGAGTGTGAAGCTACAGCAATTTCTATTGCCTACCAATGCAGAAGCTATCTTTTCTAAGCAGCTAGCTATTCTCAGAAGCGTTCGCGCTAAATGCTTTTATCGATTAGCAACACTACATAACACAACTGGATGCTTGTATAAGTAATTACTGAACAGGCGATTGCTGCAACAAAACTATATTGCAACAACGTAGCTGGTGTTAATAACCACGTTCTTTTTTTTGATAAATGTCATAGCCAGTTTCAACATCCCGGATAATACATTTTATAGAACTCGCCTTCAAAAAGTTGACAATTACGTTACAAAAAACATCACCTTTAATCGTAATTTATGTAAGAGCCGGAAAAACAATAAAACTATCGTTTCTGTGATGAGAATGAGGCTTTTTTTAGTAATTATTACTTTTGATATTTTCAGAAAGTAACTTATGCGCCTCACCGCTTTGAAGCATTTGAATTAATACAAACACTAGCACAGCTTGGATAAACTGAATAGTTCGTTTTGGATAATTTTAGAAAATAAATAGATTTTTCCTGATGTGAATTTTGAACATAATTGAGTATATAAGTATAATTGACGACTTTTATTGATAATCAGATAATTCTCTCTTTTTTGGGTTCTACGTCTATTTTATCTAGATTAAAAAATAAATAACAACTTTTTGTAAATTAATATAAAGATTCAATGAATACATCTAAATAATGCATACTCAATAATAGATTTTTTCAAAACAACATCATAATTAAGCCGAGATATACCATCACTTTTAAATAAAAATAAACTGACAATTTTAGAAAGTTATTTATCAAACAATTCGGAAATTATTGATAGTACACAATAAACATAATATTTCTGAATAATTGCTATATTTCTAGGACAGCTATTAATCATGAATGAATTGGGAAAAGCAAGCAGATTATTTGCATCTGCCAATTGTGAAGAGGGGTAAAGGGGCAAGGGGGAAGGGGTTTCCTCTTTCTCTCTCCCCAATCATCAACATTTATTGTCATTAAATGAAGACTGTAAAAAATACGTTTAGTATTTTCAACGACATTTTAATTTGAGGGTTATGGAGAATAATTAAGTTGACAAAAACAATATTCTTTGCGAAAGTAAAAAACAGGTTTGTGATTTTTGCTTTTATCCAAGTGATTTTATCGGCGCTTCGTTCTGATTGATATTTAGGTTTTTTGGTAACGCGCTTTTGGGCACATTTTTTTATCTAATACAAACTTAGGATATTTAAGAGACTTTGCCATAACGCTCTTCTTCATTTTGCCGCCAATATACTATGCCATTTTGACAATGAGCTACTACATACGTCGCTAGGTGTACAACAATGCATGAAGAGGTCAGCTTTTCTGAATTCAGAATTTAATTAGGTGGGGTCTTAAACCAATCTATTCATCGGCGTTTTCGCACAAAGTTCAACAATAAACTCCTAACTTATAGTACAGACGTTCCGCCGGAACGTCTCTACTCGATTTCAATTAATTAATGTAGCCGAAATGGCTACTCTCTGGCGTAGCAAAATTGGGATGAAAATATGTCAGTAGACAAAGAAAGCCACTTCTTTAAAAAATCTGAAGCTAGGTGGCGAGTAATTTTAGCAGCTTCCATTGCAGTAACAACCGGGCTAGTATTTTTCTATGGTTCTTCAAGATTTACGCCTGAGTCTAAAGTTAAAAGCCCAGTAAATCCGCCAAAAACTGCCCCTGCAAGAGTCGCTATTACAGCCTTAGGACGGATAGAACCTGAAGGTGAAGTAACTTATTTGTCTGCTCCTCATTCAATTAATGGTGTGCGAGTTGAAAAACTGTTAGTGAAAGAAGGAGATCAGGTTGGGAAAGGGCAAGTATTAGCATTGCTAGAAGATTATGCTCGCAGTAAATCAGCTTTGCAACAGTCTGTAGACAAACTGCAAATTGCTCAAGCCAAACTAGGGCAGGTAAGAGCAGGAGCTAAATCTGGAGATGTCGATGCTCAAAAAGCAGCGATCGCTAGTTTACAGTCGCAATTAAAAGGAGAAGTTACGACTCAACAAGCAACCATTGCTCGGATTCAAGCGCAGTTAGAAAATGCTCAAACTGAGAACAATCGATACCAGCAATTATATAAAGAAGGTGCGATCGCTGCTTCAATATTAGATAGTAAGACTTTGCAACTCAAGACAGTGCAACAGCAACTTCAAGAAGCTCAAGCTACCCTCAACCGCACTACCAACACTCTCAATGACCAGCTAAAACAAGAAAAAGCCAAACTGGGAAGCATTAAAGAAGTGCGTCCTGTAGATGTTCAATTGGCACAAAGCGAAGTCAAAAGTGCAATGACTGCGATCGCTCAAGCAAAAGCAGACATGGATTTAACTTATATAAAATCTCCCATCGATGGAAAGATTTTGAAAATTCATGCCAGAACCGGAGAAGTAATCAGCACTTCTGGATTTGCGGAAATAGGCAAAATATCGCAAATGTTTGTCGTCGCAGAAGTCTATCAAACCGATATTCAAAAAGTGCGTCTCGGTCAAAAAGCCACCATTACTAGTCCTGCAATTTCTCAAGCATTACAGGGAACTGTAACTGAAATTGGTTGGCAAGTTGACAAACAAAACATCTTCAGTCTCAATCCCGGATCGGATACTGACCGGAAAATAGTTAAAGTAAAAATTCGTCTCGACAATCCAGCAGATAGTAAACGGGTTGCTCGTTTGACTAACTTACAAGTAGATGTCGCTATTAAAATGTAGCATTAGTTGTTGGTCAATAGTCATTAGTCATTGATTAGTAATTCTTGTTTGACTTTTGACTTTTGACCGTTGACTTTTGACCGTTGACTATTAACCAAAAAATAATAATGGTATTCAAAATTCCCTTAGCATGGCTTCAGTTAGCTCAACAAAAAGTTCGTTTTCTAGTAGCTATAGCAGGTATCGCTTTTATTATCCTGCTGATGTTTGTCCAACTTGGATTCCAAGATGCACTTTATTCAAGTGCTACCGCAGTACATCAAAGTTTGCGAGGAGATTTATTTTTAGTTAGTTCTCAATATAAAGCTTTGACTTCGGCTCAAAGCTTTTCTCGCACTCGTTTGTATCAAGCATTAGGATATGATGGTGTAGAATCAGTTAGCCCTATCTATGTACAATTTGCTAAATTAAAAAATCCCGAAACCGGAGAGAAATACTCAATATATGTTATTGGTATCGACCCAGGTAGAAATGTTTTGAATATACCGGAAGTTGACCACAATTTAGATAAACTCAAAATTCCAGATATGATTCTTTTTGACCGGCTTTCTCGTCCAGAGTTTGGACCAATTCCCGCAAATTTTGCTAAATCAGACAAAGAACAAATAATTGAAATATTTCCCTTTAATGCATTAAATGGTTACAGAGTTAGATTGGGTGGTTTATTTAGCCTTGGTCCCTCCTTTGGAGTAGATGGAAGTTTACTTGTTAGTGACTCAACTTTCTTCAGAATAGATCCAAATAGCCGGACATCAGAAATGATAGATATGGGTGTTGTTACCCTTAAACCTGGTGTTGATGCAGAAGCAGTTTTGGCAAATTTGCGAGCAGAATTACCTGATGATGTCCAAATATTTACTCACCAAGGCTTTATTGACTTTGAGAAAAATTATTGGTCAATTAGAACACCGATTGGCTTTATCCTTAACCTTATGCTAACAATGGCTTCTGTTGTAGGTGTGGTCATCGTCTATCAAATTCTTTACAGTAATATTGCTACTCAATTCGTTGCTTACGCCACTTTAAAAGCTATAGGTTATGCGAATAATTATTTATTGAGTGTAGTTTTTCAACAGGCTTTAATATTAGCAATTCTCAGTTATATTCCTGGATTTGCTTTTTCCTTAGGTTTATATGACTTTGCAGTTAAAGCTACTAATTTGCCAATAAGGATGACTTTTAATAATGCACTAATTGTATTGATATCAACAGTTTTAATGTGTATTACTTCTGGAGTACTTGCAATTAATAAACTCCGCTCTGCCGACCCAGCAGACATTTTTTAAGTTGGATAGTGGGTAGTTGTTAGTTGTTAATGCTTAGTTGTTAGTGGATAGTTGTTAATACAAGACCTATCAACCATCAACTATCAATCATCAACTATCAACCATCAACCATCAACCATCAACTATCAACCATCAACCATCAACTATCAACCATCAACCATCAACTATCAACCATCAATCATCAACTAACAATGAACCTCCAAAATAAAACCATCCTCATCACTGGTATTGACCAATTTATCGGCTTGCGTGCTGCGGAATTAGCCATAGGGCAAGGAATGAATGTTCGGGGATTGCAAAGCTCTCCAGATAACCTGAAAAAAGTGCAACAATTGGGTGCCGAGGTGATGGTAGGTGATATTAATCATCCTGCTGTTGCCGAAGCTGCTTGTGAAGAAGTTGACATAGTTTTTCATACAGCCGAGCTTGCCAAAGAAGCTGGTGCAATCGACCGTTTTCGAGAGATAAATGTTAAGGGAACCGTCAACATAGCTTCATCTGCTAAAAAAGCTGGTGTTAAAACCTTTGTGCATCTTTCTAGTGGTTTAGTTTACGGTTTCAACTATCCCAATCGCGTGACAGAAGATGGACCCCTTAACGGCGAAAATAATGCCTACTGCGAAACGAAAATAGAAGCAGAAACAGCACTTTTACAACTAAATTCTTCCCCAGATTTTGGCATCATCATCATTAGACCAGGTGAAGTTTATGGACCAGGAAGTATTCCTTGGATAGTTCGACCACTTTTATTGATGCGTCAAAAACTATTTGCTTACGTAAATGATGGTCAGGGAATTATGAATCATGTATATCTAGATAACTTGGTTTATGGCATCTTTTTAGCTATAGAAAAAGAAGCGCATGGAGAAATATTTAATATCACTGACGGACAAGAAACTTCTTGGAAAGACTATTTCATGCATTTAGCAGAAGTTGCCAAAGCACCTGCACCCTTTTCTATGTCCAAGGATGAAATTAAATTATTTGTCAAGTTGCGCTGTCAAGGACAGAAATTGTTTCGTAAAGAACCAGATATTCTGCCTGAATCTATAGATTTTATGAGCCGTCCCTATGCTTATTCGATTACTAAAGCACAAACTCTGTTAAATTATCAACCAACAATTGACTTAGCAGAAGGAATGCGACGCACACAAGAATGGATCGATAAGACGGATTTGCAAAAAATCGTGAAATAAGCGTAATCCTATGAGCAAAAATCAGCCGCGATTGAGTATTGGACTACCTGTATATAATGGGGAAAAATTTCTCACTGAAGCGATAGATTCACTTTTAGCTCAGACATTTGCTGATTTCGAGTTAATTATTTGCGATAACGCATCAACAGACAAGACAGAGGAAATTTGTAGAACATACGCGGCTCTTGACGAACGCATCCGTTATTACCGTAATGAAAGAAATATTGGGTGCGCTCCTAACTTCAATCGAGCGTTTGAATTGTCTACGGGGGAGTATTTTAAGTGGGCAGCTTATGATGATTTACATGCTCCAGATTTTATCGCTAGGTGCATTGAAATACTTGATAAAGATCCTACAGTAGTTTTGTGTCACTCTGAAGCATATTTGATTGACGAAAACAGTGATATCTTACGCACATATGATATCAAACTGAAAACAGATTCACCAAAAATCCAAGAGCGTTTTCATGAACTTCTGACTAAGCACTTATGCTATCAATGTTACGGGGTAATACGTGCGAGTGCTTTAAGAATAACACCGCAGATGGGAAGTTATGGTCTTGCAGATGGAATTTTCTTGTTAAGACTGGGGATAATTGGCAAGTTTTATGAAATTAGCGATCGCCTGTTTTTTGCCAGAGTCCATCCGCAACAATCAATGAGTATGTTTTTTCCCAATTATTTGTCGTTTACTAACAATAATACACAATACTCATCGAGTATGATACCTGATTTTTACGGGTGGTCAGTATGGTTAGATTCGGCAAATGAAGGACAAATAATATTTCCACATTGGCGAATATTATGGGAATATACTCTTTCCGTATGGCTGTTTCCCATGAATTTGTATCAACGAATATGTTGTCATGTTAGTTTATACAAAAAACTGAGAGGAAACGAATCTTTTTTAATTAAAGATTTCACAAAAGCCACTCATATGTTTTGGATTCGTTGGAAAAAGTTTTCCATTCAAAAACAGCAAATAAAAACTTCCCTTTAATAACGGTTTTTGTTTGCGTGTAATATAGCGTTTCCTAGTCTGCTGAGGTACAAGTTTATCTGCGTCCATCCGCGTTTATCTATCTTCATCTGCGGTTAATTCAATATTCTGTACCTCATGAATGTAGGAATCGCTATAAAAGTAATGAGGCACACCATATTGTGCCTCTACAAACCAATTCCAAAAATTACCTATTTAGGAGCGATAACTGATGTTGAAGTTATCTAAAATTAGTTCTTTGTTAATCGCTATTTTGGTAAGTGCTAGCTTTGCTAAAACAGTAAATGCCCAACAAACTACAACACTTACTGTAGTAGTTAATGGCATAGAACATCAAAAAGGTCAGTTGTGCATAGGAATTTACTCAAATGAAAAAGGATTTCCTTTAAGTACAAAGAATGTTGTCAAAAGTGCTTGCAAACAAATTACAGGAAGTTCTATAAAACATAAATTTACTGGCATGAAGCCGGGAAATTATGCTGTTGCTGTAGTTGACGATCAAAATGGCGATCGCAAACTTAATAGAGACTTTTTCGGCATCCCTAAAGAAGGCTTTGGTATTTCCAATAATCCCACAGTATCAATCACAACGGGTACGCCAAAATTTAGCAAAGCTCGTTTTTCACTATTGAAAAATACCACAGTCAACATAGACATGAAATATGGACTCGATCCATAAAAAAAGTCAGGAGTCAGAATTAAAATGACTTCTTCTTCATAAACCAATACCATTCAGTTAATCCCCAAATTCTCGTCGAGACGTAGCAATGCTACGTCTCTACATACCATTTTTACCACCAACTGTATTGCTTCATAAATCAGCCGAGGACAATAAATTTAATGATAGATATGGCAATATTCCTGTCTAAATCTTTGCTAGGTTGGCTAGCTATACAGATGTTTTTAGCGGTTGCTTTTTTGTTTTACTTGCATTCAAAGAGTAAAAACATCTTAGCAGATGACCAGTTGCCGAAAACGGCAGTAATTGTTTGCTTACGCGGAGCCGATCCGTTTTTGTCTGATTGTTTGCGATCGCTCTTAAACCAGAACTATCCACAGTATGATTTAAAATTAATTGTCGATAGTTACGAAGATCCAGCTTGGAAAATCGCCACTGATATCAGCCAACAAACAACAACCAACGTCCAAATCAGCCCTTTAAAAATGCGGCGCCAAAATTGCAGTCTCAAATGCAGTTCCCTAGTGCAAGCTATCTCTGAATTGGACGATTCCTACTCATTTATTGCCTTAATCGACAGTCATAGTATAGCCCATCCCAATTGGCTACGTGAATTAGTCACTCCTCTGACTCATCCCAAAATAGGCGTCACAACCGGCAACCGTTGGTACGTACCCACCGGTAACTATTGGGGATCTATGGTACGCTACCAAGGCAACATATCCAATGTTGTGCAGATGTTCCTTTTCGGCATTCCTTGGGGTGGTAATTTAGCGCTAAAAACAGAACTATTCCGAGAAACAGGACTGCTAGATAAATGGGGACAAGCTTTAAACGAAGATAAGCTGTTATGCAAAGTTTTAAAAAAACAGAAAATGCAAGTTAAATTTGTTCCTTCTTTGATGTTGAATCGGGAAGAATGCGATTTACCCAGCTTACTCAACAGTCTGCAACGCCAACTACTTTCTTCTCGACTTTATCATCCTTTATGGTCAGCGGTGATTGGTGATGTTGTTTCTAGTATCTTAGTTCCTACTCTCGTCATCCTGTTAGGTTTAGTGGCGTTTTTGAGCGGAGAATCAGATGCAGCATCTTTGTGTTTTAGCAGCTTCATTATCTATACTATCGGTTTACTTTTTCTCATGCTGGGATTGGAAAAAGGCGTACACCAAGCAATCCATTTTCCAGATAAAGTAAACACAAAATTATCACTTCACACACTCTTAAAAATGCTGATAGCAATTACCCTAACACAGTGGGTTTATGGATTAGCATTCTTATCATCTTTGCGGACATCAACAGTCAATTGGCGCGGCGTTTCTTATCAAGTGAAAGGACCTTGGAACATCCGCTTAGTAAAATATCACCCCGCTCAACCTGATGAAAGAAAACTTTCTTTGTAGTAAGCACTTCAGTGCTTAAAATAGCCGTTTCAACGCCTCATAAAAAATCATAAGTTAGCCTATTTGTAAATGCATAATTTATCATTATAAATGTACAAAAGATTGCCTTTTTATTAAATACACGTAAAGACGTTCCGGCGGAACGTCTCTACAAGGTTTTGGGTTTCACCCATGTACCTCCTAAACCTAAAATCTGCTGTATCTGTGATTCTTAGCGCAGATACATCAGAATTTTGATGAAATATTTGCTGGGTAAATCCTCAATTAATTCGCACCAAAAATAGCATTTTTATGAAATATTTCCTGCCTCTGCAAAAATTGCAGTTTCAAATGCAGTTCAATCGTGTAAATCGTCTTAGAATTAGATAATTAGTACAAGGTCTTTGCCTTTTTAACTGTACTGCTTCTGTTGTTTTTGAGAAAGTTTTTATTTGATGTAGTGAGTACTTTAATGCTTAATTATTCAGCGCTGAAGCGCTCACTACGGGGGAGCAGAGAATAAATACTCTGTACAATTTGAAATCTGTGTCAATGCGTAAATCCTAAGTCCAACTTTTATTAGAGCGAAAAAGTGTTTCTCTCTGATAAAAAATACCCTTTCTTTATTGGAATTATGAAAAAGCAACCGCTTCGCATTGCGCTGTTGACAGGATTGTATGCTCCCTTCCTGACAGGAGTTTCAGTTGCAGTACATCAGCGAGTTCGCTGGTTATTACAGCAAGGACACGAAGTCTTTCTTATTCATCCAGAATTTAACGACAAGTACCCGAAACATGTTGGCTCCCGTCCGATGGCTGGGTTAGAAGAATTAACAGTTTTTCCTAAATTTTCTTCTTATGCATTTCCATCACAACCGTTGATGTTATACAAGTCTCTTCCGCAACCGATGCACAATCGGTATTGGAGTGATACTGAGTTGTTGGAAAAATACCAGCCTGACATTGTAGTGGTTGAAGAAGCACCGCAAATGAGAGGATGTTACTCGCTTTTCTTGCAAGGTTATGGTCGTCCAATTGGAACTGAATATGCAAAGCGAACCGGCACACCAATCATATCTGTTTTCCATACCGATATCATTGCTTATATTCGATATTACTTGGGAGACGTAATTTTCAACTTATTTCGTCCAATTCTTCCCACTTTAGTTAAGCAAATGAGTGACGCTTATGATGTCAATTATTTTTCTTCACGGGAGCAATTGAAAAAGTACCAAAGCTTGAATTCTCAACGCAGTGAATATTTGCCTTATCAAGGTATTGATTGCGAAAAATTTCATCCCCAAAACATCATTTATAACCCAATTCCTAACGACGATCGCCCAACACTACTTTTTGTCGGACGCATTACCGCAGAAAAGAATGTTACTCAACTTTTAGATGCATTTCCACTTATTGCTGCTAAAATTCCTAACGTTCATCTGGTCATCGTTGGTAGTGGTCCAGCTGATGAAGAAGTAAAAAGACGCGCTCAAAAGTTTAAATCTGGTGTTACCATCTGGGGTGAGTCCCACGGAAAAGAACTGTTAGGCTGGTTCGCACGAGCAGACATATTTGTCAACCCCTCCGTCACAGAAAACTTCTGCACCACCACTAACGAAGCTCTAGCTTCCGGAACCCCGGTTGTTGCAGCTTACGCACCTTCAACTACAGAGCAGGTATCTCCCGGTGTCAACGGTTTGCTAGCCGAACCTAATGACGCAGAAGATTTCGCCGAAAAGGTGATTGCAATTCTGGAAAATCCCGCTTTCAAAGAAGAATTGACACGGCAGGCACGCCCATCCATACTTGATTTCGATTGGGCTGCATGTTCGCAAAAATTTGAAGATAAACTCTATGAAGTTGTTCAAGCATCGAATCGGGTTGAGGTAAAAGCTACCTAGTAGTCTGCCAAGATAAAAATGGCGGGTTGTAGAGACGTAGCAATGCTACGTCTTTACGTAAAGACGTTCCGGCGGAACGTCTCTACAAGGGTTTCGGGCAACGGATAATTAATTTCTGGAGATGTCTATTGTAGAGACGTTACATGTAATATCATGTCCGGAAAATTACTTGTGATGTAAAGACGTTCCGGGGGAACGTCTCTACGACGGTTGCGACGTTTTTATTACTGTTAATTAAACGGACATGATGTAACGTCTTTACAGGATTTGAGAGTTTTTTCTTCAAATAATTCTTTACAATTGTCGCCCTTGTTTAACCTATATACTTCATTTCGGCTTCTAGTTGACGTACTAGCTTTTCGTCACCTTTGCCTCTAGCTACTTGCAAGCGATGTTCTACGTTTTTTTGCAGATTTTGGTAATGAATTTCTTCAGCTTGTTTTGCCGCTTGAATTCTGTTAGTAAGCATAATTTTTCCCTCTAAGTTTTTGGTTTATGTCTTCAATTTTGAATATAACACAATTTACGTAACGTAGGCTACAGAAAAATGTGGTTTTATATATATTGTAATTGATATCTTTTTTAGATGAGTAAAATTACCTTCCTCAGCGATTTTGGCGATCGCGATGTGTATGTCGGCGTAATAAAGGGAGTAATCGCCCAAATCAACCCCAAATTAGCAGTAATAGACTTAACGCACCAAATTCCCCCACACTCCCTCGCTGCGGCGAGATTTTGCTTGATGAATGCTTATGCTTATTTCCCAAATGGGACGGTACATTTAGCGGTAGTAGATCCGGGGGTGGGAGGAATCAGGAGAGCGATCGCTTTACAATTAGCTCATGGGTTTTTGGTGGGACCCGACAATGGTATATTTAGTGGGATACTTAGTCAAAGTCCCGCCATTACCGCAGTCGAACTAACAAACTCTCAATATTGGCTAACTCAACAACCTAGCAGAACTTTTCACGGAAGAGATATTTTTGCACCTGTGGCAGCGCATCTAAAGAGCGGTGTTTCTTTAAAAGAGCTAGGGAGAGAAATCGATCCAGCAAAGCTGATAAAGTTAAATTTAGCAGAATGCAGTTTAACAGAAACTGGTGTAGTCGGTTGCATACAATATATTGACCATTTTGGCAACTTAGTTAGCAACATTGAAGCAAGTTATGTGCAAGGTAAAACCTGGTATGTCAAAACTGCGGGGTTGACGATACCAGGTTGTGAAACTTACGCTGATGTGCAGGTTGGGGATGCGATCGCTTTAATTGGTAGTCATGGTTGGGTAGAAATTGCCATCAACAGCGGTAATGCACAGTTACAGTTGCATATAGAGTTGGGAGATGAGGTAGAAGTATTTTTGAGGCATCTTATGTAGAGACGTAGCAGTGCTACGTCTTAACCTTGATTAGACGTAGCAGTGCTACGTCTCTACATTCTTTTTCACTCCTATATCTATTTGCTTCATATCAAATCCGGTAAATTACTGACAATGTAAAGACGTTCCGCCGGAACGTCTCTACGACGCTAGGTAGGTTTTTATACTTTTAATTAAACGGACATGATATCACTTGTTGAAACTCCGATATTCCCAAGGATTAATAAACTTAGTATCACTCCAAACGCCGCGTTTTTGTTGTTTCGCTTCTGCTTCAGCTTGCTCAACTAAATCTCTACTAGGACACTTATTTAAGTAAGGACGATACACTTTTGCTAATCCTTCACGCAGCAATATTTGTTGAACAAAAGTGCCATCTTTTAAACGCACTTCGGCAACTTTTCGTCCGTAACGATCGCTATCAGTAATATTCAAAGTGACGCGATCGCTACTTTGTTTGACTAGTTGCTGCACTCTTTCTTGTGCTTTGGCACCCCAACTAAATTGATTGCGATCGCTTGCACGTTTAGTTTCTCTTTCTTTCTTTGAATGTGGTACTTCTGGTGCATCCATACAAGCAAAGCGCACGGTGATATTGTTACCTTTAGCATCTTTGACTGTTAAAGTATCACCATCACTGATTCTTTCTACGACATCTCCCGAAGGTGGGAAAATACGGTCACATGCCATCAAAGATAAAATCACGATAGCTGCACAAAACCAAGTTACTGGCTTAATTAATTTTTTCATTTAAACTTCCAAAATCTTCCTTTGGGATGATACTAATAAAATTAAAATTTACTAGTTAATTTGTTTATTATGATATATAATACACAAATTGGCGCGTTACGATTTTATAACAAAGTAAAGTTATCATTCCAATTATCTTTCATTAATATAGGTGAATGTAGACAACCCAAAATCAGCGGAATCTTTAATGAACTTATTTACGCACTTGATGCATTTGCTAGGTTCTGGTGCTGCGGCTTATTACTCTGCAAGTCAGATGCGCGATCGCCAAACGCGACCCAATGTCCTAGCAGGATTCCAACTGGTTGAATCTGGTTCAGTACCTTTTCTGGAAGCTTTAAGTCAACGTGCAGCCCAGGAAGGTGATACATGGCTAGCGGAGAAACTTGCAAAACACGCATCAGATGAAAATAGGCACGGTCAAATTTTTGCCCATGCCTTAAAACAGCTTAATAAAGAAGTGATTGATTTTAAGAGTTTGCCAAAAAAAACAGACGAAAAGAAATCACAACAGAATCGCAATCCGTTTTTTGCGGCATATTTTGAGGGTTATTCTACAGAAGTGCTAAAAGCGGATGCCATTGACTGGAATGTATTTATGGCTAGTACTTATATTCTCGAATTGGATGCCGGCAAAGACTTTCGGCGGATGGCGAACGTGTTACCTGATGATAACCCAAGCGATCGCAACCTCAAATTAGGAATGTTAAGCATTGTCACAGATGAAACCTGTCATGCTGCTTATCTTTACGAGGCAATGATGCGCCGGATGACTGCTGATAAGGTGCAGAAACTCACTATGGAATGGCGCACTCGCAAAGTAAACGCCTTATTAGCAATGCTTGGCGGTATCCTCCAACGCAAAGGCGATACACCTTCAATAGTGCAAGATGTTGCACCAACAGAAAACGAGCCAGAATTAATTGTTGCTTAAGATTTAACTAGATAGACATCTGGTAGCCTTATACCCTTTCTAGATGAAGATGCGCCTAATGAGTGCCCACGCAGGTGGGCTTTGTTCCTATAGCCCCAGCATTCCATGCTGCGGGCGATAAAGCGCAACCTCACATAGAATTAGTATTAGATGTAGAGACGTAGCAATGCTACGTCTCATCAAGGTTTTTGTGCTACGCCGCGATTTTAATCGCCTTTTAAGCGTTGGCAAACATTCCCAGCATCGTTAACAATACAACTAATCCACACACCCAAAGTAGCAACGACCCCCAACTGACAGAATCTTTTTGTACTCTCTGCCACAAATTGCTAACTAAGTTATTACGAACAGCCATTTTATCCCCTCCAAATTTTGCTAAACCTGTACTCAAACTCAAGTTAAATTCATCCTTGAAAATACGAGGCTTTAAAATGCTCACTTCCAAAGATTAATTAACTGCGGTTTAAATACATGTATAAAAGTAGCAGGGGCTAACGCGTTGCCTTGCCAAAACAAAAACTTCTAAAAAGAAAATTTTTCCCTTTAACCTAATATTCATCTTCCCATAACTGAGCGTTTACATTAGAAAATTGAATCAACTCGAAAAGATTCTTAACGCAATACGATTGAAATAACTCTTTAGTAGCCGACTTCAGCGCTGAAGCGCCGACTACCTACATAGAGCAGTGCATCACTCAGTAATCATAACCAATGGAAAAATTTAAGACTTTATTGCGGGTTCGGCACTACGAAATGGATGCTTTGGGACATGTTAACAACGCCGTTTATCAAAATTACTTAGAGCAAGCAGCGATTGAACACTCAGAACACTTAGGTTTAACTTTGGAGGTATACCGAGAATTGGCAGGTGTATTTGTGATGCGACGCGTAGAAATCGAGTATCTGCGTCCAGCAGTCGCCGGCGATACCTTAGAAATCACCACTTGGTTACACCAAATGCGCGGTAGTCGTGCAATTCGGCGTTACGAAATCCGCAAACAAAACCAAGACGAATTATTAGTCACGGCTGAAGCGCTGTGGGTATGGGTAGAAGCGAAAACAATGCGTCCGCGACCGATTCCTAGTGCGTTGCTAGTAGAAAATTACACCGAAGGACTTCCTAGATAGCAATACTTCACATTCGCTGATTTTGCCATCAAGCTTTTTAATGTGTAAATTTGATACAGAATAAATTAGTTTTGGTACAAATAACCATAATTAAAAATTGCACTCATGATTCTCAAATCAAAATTATGGAGCAAAATCAGCAACAACGCGGCGCTGCCGCTAAAGAGTTTCTTCAATCCCTCAATGAGTTGGAAGATATATTACAAGAGAGTCCGACTGAAGAGGAAGAAACGCCAAAAACCGATATTCCTAAAACCAGTGATGCTGAACCAATTGATTTAGAGGCTTTGGAAGATGCCGTTGCTGATATCGAGCAATATCTGGAAAATAAAAAAAATAAAAGTTAGGAGTTAAGAATTATAAACTCCTAACTGCTAATCTGTCGTTGAGCCTCGTACAACATTAAAGCTCCGGCGATCGCTACATTCAAAGACTCTACCCCTGGACTCAGGGGTATTCTGACTTCTAAATCTGCCATTTCGGCTAAAGAAGCTGATAAACCCGCACCTTCATTACCCAATAAAATTAAACTTGGTTTTCGCCAATCTACTTGCCAATAAGTTAAAGTCGCACTTGCCAAAGTTGCCACAACCTGCATTCCCGCTTGTTTAGCAAGACTTACTGTATCTTTTAAATCTGCACTTACCGCCATCGGTAAGCGAAACCACTGACCAGCACTGGCACGCAACACTTTGGGGTTATCTAAATCTACACTATCTGCACTCAGCCACAACCCCGATGCAGAAGCCGCTACTGCAGTGCGAATCATCGTCCCCAAATTGCCCGGATCTTGCACAGTTTCCAAAGCTAGCAGCAACCCAGTGAAGGGAACTTGCATTGTATCGCTTCGTTTGGCGGTAGCGATAACACCATCCGGTTGGACTGTGGTAGCGATCGCACTCAATACTTCTTCGCTGACAATTTCAATGCGATCGCACTGACTACAAGCTTGCTCCCAAAGTGCAGAATGAGCCGCTTGCCATTGTGCCGTACAACACACAACTTCCAAGGGATAATTCACCGCACAAGCTTCTTCCAGCAAATGCGTACCTTCCACTAAAAACAACTCCTGTTTGTGACGCTCTTTCGAGGAGTGCAATTTGCGGATTTGCTTTACTAAAGAATTCTGTAAACTAGTTAACATTAAAAAATTATGAGTTATCAGTCATGATTTAACTCCGTAGAGACGTTCCGATGGAACGTCTCTACTCACATGCGGAACCCGGGACTTGAACCCGGAAGCCTTGCGGCACTAGAACCTGAATCTAGCGCGTCTGCCAATTCCGCCAGTTCCGCTGGCATTATTTAATCACCGTTTTCTATTTTCACTCATTTTCTAGTTTTTGTCAACGCCATGAGTGTAAAATGAGGAATTGGACAAGGCACGTCAATGAACTAAGAATCTCAGTGTCTTCAGACCTGAGAGTGTCAATGAGCGCACTTATTTTATAAATGCTTAAAAGGCTTACTCCAAATTGCTTAGAAGAGCAAATTCTCACTAAATCAATGCTATACCTAGCGCCAAAATGTAGACAAATCGAATCTTTACTGTAGAATCGAAACCAACTTCAAATCTTTAAAATTACTAAATTTCTTTTGGAGGGTAGGCTTATTAATACGAATACCAGCTTACCAGATGCGAAATCTTCATCTGAAGCAGACTCCTCAGTCTTGCAAATATGGGGTGGGCATCGTTTGCGAGGTCATGTAAAAATTAGTGGGGCAAAAAATTCAGCATTGGTAATCATGGCTGGAGCCTTACTATGTTCGGGAGATTGCCGCATCCGCAACGTTCCATTATTGGCTGACGTCAAGCGGATGAGTCAAGTTTTGTTAGCTTTGGGTCTTCGTTTGGAGCAACACGACGATATTCTAGATATCAACGCTAGCGAAATTACAACGTCCAAAGCTCCTTACGAACTAGTTACCCAGCTGCGGGCAAGTTTTTTTGCCATTGGTGCAATTCTGGCACGACTGGGAGTAGCACAAATGCCATTACCAGGTGGTTGTGCAATTGGGGCAAGACCGGTTGATCTGCATGTCCGGGGACTACAAGCGATGGGAGCCGAAGTGCAGATAGAACATGGCATTTGTAATGCTTATGTCCCAGGCACTAATGGTAGACTCAAAGGAGCCAAGATTTACCTAGACAGCCCCAGCGTTGGTGCGACGGAAACCTTGATGATGGCAGCTACCCTTGCAGATGGGGAAACGAAAATCGAAAATGCGGCACGGGAGCCAGAAGTAGTGGATCTGGCGAATTTTTGTAACGCGATGGGAGCAAAGATTCAAGGTGCCGGCACTAGTACGATTACCGTCGTCGGTGTCCCCAAGTTGCATTCTGTTGACTACTCTATAATTCCCGATCGCATTGAAATAGGTACATTATTGGTAGCTGGAGCAATCACGCGATCGGAAATTACTCTGTCGCCAGTGATACCAGAGCATTTGATCCCAGTACTTGCCAAACTGCGGGATATTGGTGTATCCATAATTCAAGAAGCCCCTGATTGCTTACGCGTTTTGCCCGCTCAAACCCTGAGAGCAACGGATATTGAAACCTTGCCCCATCCTGGCTTTCCCACGGATATGCAAGCATTATTTATGGCTTTGCTAACCGTAGCAGAGGGCGACAGCATAATCAACGAATCTGTGTTTGAAAATCGCTTGCGTCACGCTTCCGAGTTGAATCGCTTAGGAGCAGACATTCGCGTTAAAGGTAACGCAGCCTTCGTGCGGGGTGTACCGAAGTTATCTGGCGCACCTGTATTAGGTACAGACTTGCGAGCATCAGCAGCCTTAGTCGTAGCAGGACTAGCAGCTGAAGGCAAAACTACAATTCAGGGATTGCACCATTTAGATCGTGGCTACGATCGCCTTGATCTGAAGTTACAGCAATTGGGAGCAAAAATCCTCCGCGTGAACGAAGCACCGACGGATGCACCAATTACCCGCAATAGCTAGTAATCCTCAAGCTTCGATTTCAACGTAGTAAGCGCTTCAGCGCTTAAAATTGAGCGCTTCAGAGCTCACTACGAGTAATAAGTAGGGCATCTGCCCTGCCTAATTGTCGTTATACTAGCGGTGGGAGGCTGTGTATATCCGCAGCTACATCCCACCATTTCTTACTTTTTTTCTAGCGATCGCTATGTCCTTGTTTAAGACTCAGCTCATTGGTATCAAAGCAGATTCTTTTCGTCATCCTTTAGACTTGGAAGCAACTCTTGCTCTCAAGCAAATACCCGGATTAGACATGCTCGTGCGGAATTTGCTCGGACCATTGGCAGAGCAAATTTTTTATGTAGAAAATATTGCCTCCAGCGTTTTGGTAGGTGAACAACAATTGCCTGATTTACACAAGTTGTTGTTAGAAGCCTGCAAAATTTTGGATATGGAGCCTCCCCAACTTTACATCCGTCAACATCCGGCTCCCAACGCTTATACTTTTGCCATGCGTGGCAAGCAGCCTTTTATTGTCGTACACACTTCCCTGATTGATCTACTCACCCCCCTAGAAATTCAGGCAGTGATTGCCCATGAGTTAGGACATCTCAAATGCGATCACAGTGTTTACCTGACTCCAGTAAATTTATTGGTATTAGCAGCCGCAAGTCTACCAAATATAGGAGCAGTGCTAGCACAAAGCATACAAGCACAACTTTTAGAATGGGTACGCTGTGCTGAGTTTACATGCGATCGCGCCGCATTGTTAGCCACCCAAGATCCCAAAGTTGTCATGTCAGTCTTGATGAAGCTTGCCGGTGGTTCCCCAATATTAGCACCCCAACTCAACCTCGATGCCTTTGTCGCTCAAGCTCGCGCTTACGATGATATTAGCAAGACTGAATTGGGTGAAATGGTCAAAGTAGCCCGCACCTCTCAATTGTCGCATCCAGTGCCAGTACTGCGGGCGCGAGAGATTGATCGCTGGGCAAGCAGCAAAGAATATCAAAAGTTGTTGCATTCGTCAGAAAAAGTGTATAATAGTGAAGTTGCACCCAAGGGCGGGTGGCGGAATTGGTAGACGCACCACACTCAAAATGTGGCGATCGTGAGGTCGTAGGAGTTCGATTCTCCTCCTGCCCACTGTAAAAACGTACATAAATGTAGGGTTTCAGTTAAGTTATCTGGAACCCTATATTTTTAGTTTTGTTTTTTATAGTCAAGGCAAAGTTATGAACCGACAACAAACCCGAATTTTGACAAGATAAAGTTGATCAACAAGCAATTTTAGGAAAACTCCGCGTACCTTTGCGCTTACCTTTGCGCTCCTCTGCGTTTAAAAACGCTCTCAAACAGAAATTAGGTTATAGGAAAAAGATATAGCTGTTACAAGGGTTAAATTAGCCTGTAACATTTGCCTATCGATGATTTTCCCCATTTTGTTGCTTAATCTGGATATTAAATAAATTTATAGATTTTCTTTACGATTCATAAACTTAATTCCGGATCGCGATGGAAAAATCATGAATAAATATAAAGAAAGTAGCAAGGGATTATTTATGGCTTTATAGCGATCGCTTACAGGATGAGTTCTCTTATCTAGGTTTAATTGAGGCAATAAAATAACCGGAATAGGTCTTGCTACGCAGTATATAGGATAAAGGAACTTGTCAAATATAGCAAGCGTTATTTTCATTGCCAATGATAAATGTAAAATTGTTTTTCATTTTTTGAATGGCGATATTACATCGATAACCGCTTCTCAAGCTACACAAAATTAAGAGTATTGCAGTCGTTTTTCATCATCATATTTGTTTACCTCTACCATTTTGATTTGACGATAGGGTAGTTATGAACTAAAATACATATAGTGAATATTAAGGGCGATAAAATAAATTATCAGCGACTTCACACTCATCAAAGTTCGTTTATCTTACTCCACTGATTTTTACTTAAGAGAGGTTAATAATTATGCGATTAAAGAGATGGGAATCTCCCCGTCGCGAAGGCAGAAACGATAAAGGCAGAGGTGGTTCTGCAAGACAGCGACAACTTAAAAAACAAAGGCAGATGCTACGAAAAAGGTTGAAAGAAGGCAACAACCTAGACAACAACAAAAATAATAAGCAGGGGGGAGAAAAGTTAATCTTCCCCCTGTTTTTTTGAGCTTTTCTTCCAAGTTAGAGAATTATTGTTACTTAAGCTACAGAACAGCAGATTTTTGTTAATTCATAAATATTTTAAATATAAACTAGACTTTTTATTTGCAATCCTCAAGTATTAAGGTTTGCCTGTTTAACTGTTTAATATTTACCTAAAATTCCTGAATCTTTATGTTAAGCAAATGTTTATTTTTCTATTTTCAAAGCGATTGTAATGATTACGTAAAGGAAATAAAAAGTAAATATAAAGTTAAGATAAATTTTGCAGAGAAATTACACAAGTAGCTTTTTTTTAGAGTACATTCTATACAGGTGAAGAAGAAACAATTACTACCAGGGAAACCAAGAGCTTACAGTAAAAGGTATTGCATCTCCATGTGTTAACGTCAACCATGCTCTAATCCTTGAGAAAAGTCGAGAGTAATAAAATCTGACATTTTCAATATTTGGAATGGTTAGTCGTTGTTCTAAATTTTTGTTTGACACAAGGAGTGACCTAATGGTGGGAATTTTTCTACCTAAACAAAGAGTGATTGATTTTCCGATTACAGCTTTACGCTTTGACGATCAGATACAAACAATACTGAGGTGGGCGATCGCTCGCGAAAGTAAAACAGTTTGCGTAGCCAACGTACATATGCTGATGGAAGCCCATTGGAATCCAGAGTTTGCTACTGTTTTAAAGAACGCAGATATAATCACTCCTGATGGGATGCCTCTAGTTTGGATGATGAGGCTTTTGGGAAGGCGTTATCAAGACCGTGTAGCAGGGATGGATGTTTTGTTAGCATCATGTAAGCTAGCGCAAGCACAAAACGTCAGTGTTTTCTTTGCGGGTTCTCAACTAGACATTCTTTCTTTGATGCAAAAAAGGTTAGAGAAGGAATTTCCTAACTTGAAAATTGCCGGGATGGAACCTTTGCCCTTCCGTCCCATGACGGAAACTGAAGACAAAGCTCTGATTAAGATGATTAACAACAGTGGTGCTGGTTTGGTGTTTGTATCTCTGGGTTGTCCCAAACAAGAAAATTGGATAGCTCAACATAAAAATCAAATTCAGTCGGTGATGATTGGGTTGGGTGGAGTTTTCCCCGTTTACGCAGGAATCCATAAACGCGCACCTCGTATGGTACGAGACTTAGGTTTTGAATGGCTATATCGGTGGTTGCAAGAACCTCGGCGTCTCTGGCATCGTTATAGTACCACCATTCCAGCTTTTATCTTGTTGGCTAGCAAGCAACTGTTGATGTCAAGCTCTTTTAGTACTCCATTTCGTATCCGCGAACGGTATTTGGGATGGAGAGATTAGCAACAAAGAATGTAGAGACGTAGCACTGCTACGTCTCTGACTTCTGGATAGCACTGCTACGTCTCTGACTTCTATAGCGCTTCTCGTTTGAATCAAGTACAGATTTATCTGCGTCCATCTGCGTTCATCTGCGGTTCCTTAATTCTGCACCCAACTGATAACCGCTATAGATAACGCAATCTAAATTGGGTCGAAGTCTAATTTAGTACCATTTAATCATGCTTTTGCACTCTTATTGAGTAGTGATGCTGTTTCGACGTACATTTAGTTTTTGCATCAAATTCAAAGTAGTAGCAGTAGAATTTCTGAGGAAAATATCCGGAACACCAGTAAAGCACTTAGAAGTATATTACAGAATCTTCTCCGAGTAAATACTAATGCATTTATTCTTCATGAAGTATTTTACCATAAATTATCAACAAATAATTCGGAGAATTTTGTAGCTGGCTATGTCGCCTAAAGTAACTTTGTGTAAGCCTTACAGAGTTTTAACGCGAAAGTTTCCATCTTGATTTAATCCTTTTTGCCAAAAACTCCAATTGCTTCAAGCTTAAACAAAATTACAAATATTTCCTGATATGAAGATTACCGAAGGAAATACTAAAGGGATAACAAAGACAGTATTTTTTCGGAGATGTCTATTGACTGCAAAACAATCACACATTCTCTAATTGATGCAACATACAGGTAAGTAGATGGAAAGCAAAGAACTCATTATCGAGGCAGGTAGAGCTGAGAGTCAGTACTGGAAAGACCTGTGGAAATACAGAGAGCTATTTTACTTTCTGGCATGGCGGGACATTTTGGTGCGCTACAAGCAAACTGTAATTGGGATGGCATGGGCTTTAATTCGTCCCTTCTTAACAATGGTGGTATTCACCTTTGTGTTTCAAGGAGTAGCAAAACTACCCTCGATAGGAAATACCCCTTACCCGATTCTGGTTTTTGCTGGTTTGCTACCCTGGCAGTTTTTCTCTGGTGCGCTGAGTGAATGCAGCAACAGTTTAGTTTCCAATGCCAACCTGCTTTCTAAAGTTTACTTTCCGCGTTTGATTGTCCCCACTAGTGCAGTCATTGTTAGCTTTGTAGACTTCATGATTTCCGGTATCATTTTGCTGGGGTTGATGGCGTACTACAACTTTGTACCTGATTGGCGGATTTTGACACTGCCGCTATTTATTTTGATTGCCTTTGCAGCATCGATAGGTGCAGGATTGTGGTTAGCAGCTTTGACTGTGGAATATCGCGATTTCCGCTATGTTGTGCCGTTTATAGTGCAATTTGGTTTGTACATTTCTCCTGTAGGTTTTACTGCCAGTAGAATACCGGAAAAATGGCAGCTGTTGTATTCACTCAACCCAATGGTAGGAGTAATTAACGGTTTCCGCTGGGCAATTATAGGCGGCGAATCGCAGATATACTTACCTGGCTTTGCATTGTCTGTAGGTTTAGTGATTCTAATGCTTGTCAGCGGAATTTGGTACTTCCGCAAGATGGAACGCACATTTGCTGACGTGGTATAGCTAGGAGTAGATTGACATGTCTGATACAGTTATTAGAGTTGAAAATTTAAGTAAGAAGTACATTCTAGGTCAGCAGAAAGAAGGCAGTAGTAGTTACAAGTCTCTGCGCGAATCTATAAGTGATGGGGCAAAATCGCTGGGAGAAAAACTTCTCAAACCCGGTGGTAAAAAAGACATTAGCCCAAGCGAGCAAGAGTTTTGGGCGTTGAAGGATGTGTCGTTTGAGATTAAGCAAGGCGATCGCGTTGGGTTCATTGGGCGTAATGGTGCTGGTAAGTCAACGCTACTGAAGGTTCTCAGCAGAATTACTGAACCAACCAGTGGATCTATCCGGATTAAAGGGAGAGTTGCCAGTTTATTGGAAGTGGGAACAGGATTTCACCCAGAGTTGACTGGTAGAGAGAATATCTTCCTCAATGGCGCAATTTTGGGAATGGGCAAGGCTGAGATTCAACGCAAATTTGATGAGATTGTTGCCTTTGCCGAAGTTGAGAAGTTTTTAGATACGCCTGTTAAGCGCTATTCTTCAGGGATGTATGTGCGGCTAGCGTTTGCAGTGGCAGCGCATTTAGAACCAGAGATTTTAATTGTGGATGAGGTGTTGGCAGTAGGAGATGCCGAATTTCGCAAGAAATGTATGCGAAAAATGAAAGATATCTCCGAAAGAGAAGGAAGAACAATTTTATTTGTTAGCCATGATTTAGGGGTAATCCGAGCATATTGCAATCAAGGAATTATGCTAAATCGTGGTCAAGTTTATTGTCAGGGGAATATTGATGAAGTTACCAGTGCTTACTTATCAGTAACAAAAACTTCTAACTTCAGACCAGTGATGCGCTCTAAGTGTGGCAGATTCGAGCTTAAACGTCCTTTTTGGATTGATGATAAAGGTGAAGAAGTAACTGAATATGCATGGGGTTCAAGCTATAAGTTAAGATTTGACTTTAACTTCCTTGAACAAGTTAGTCAAGTTAATCCAGGTTTTTTCCTACTTGATGATGAAGGGAAAAGAATATTTACTTCCCATTTACTAGATGATGATTTTAGATTTAAAACTCCCTTAAAAGGTAGAGTTATTATCGATACAGACTTAGATTTACCATCATTATCTCCTGGTGAATATCATATAGTATTTGGAGTTAGAGATGAGTCAGAAGAGGATGCAATATTTTATGATGATGAGCTAATAAAACTCAAAATACTTTATTTAGAAATGCCGAAAAATGGAGTAGGTGGATTTTTGTGGCATACAACTAAATGGTCTTTTATAGAAGATAAATTTACCAGATAAAAAATTATGTATATCAATTCATTAAAGCTGGTTAGTTCCGCTCTCAAAATCAAATGTAAAATATCTAATATTCATAAAAAAATCAAGAATAAATTACGTTACCAACTAGGAATATTGTTGTATGAAATACTTCTCCAAAATCAACGCTACACTGTAATACTTGCTTATTTTTTGCTTTGTAAGCTTAAGATGATCAGAACTTGGGACCCTTGGATTATGAAAAAGGGCAATGAGTATCATGCATTCTGTCTAGCAAGTTTTATAACTGAAGAACCATTTTGGATGACTGGTGTAATTTTGCATTTAGTATCTAAAGACCTCGAAAAATGGTCATTTACAGACGTAACTATGCAACCAGATGATTGTCAGTGGCGAAATGGTAGAATTCTTGCCGGATCGTGTGTTGAAGAGAATAATAAATTTTATCTATTTTATTCAGCGTCTCCTCAAAAACCAAATATTTTAATCGAAAGTATTGGCATGGCAGTTTCCGATGACTTGCGAACTTGGCAACAGCAACCAGATGTATTAATTGTTCTTGATTATAAAATTTATGCTAATTCGCAGCGGACTGATACAATTTACGAACACTGTCAATGTCGAGACCCTTATCTTGTAAAATGTGACGTTAAAAATCAGTATTATTTGATTTTTTCAACTGCGATTTCTGATGCACATCATCACTTTCGTGGGTGTATAGGTTTAGCTGTCTCCCAATCTATAGACGGTCCTTATCAATTACTAAAGCCATTATTATTTCCTCATGTTAATGACGAAACAAACAACGGAATATTTTATGAACTTGAACGACCTCAGCTAATTATTAAAAATGGCAAATACTATTTATTTTTCTCAGCATGGGGTCATACAATTAACCCAAAAGCATCAGAAAATTACAGTGAATTAAACTTAGATAAGTCTGCTCTATATTGCTATGTTTCTGACAGTCTCGATGGACTTTATAAACCTGTACCTGAATTTAAAATTGTCCCTGGCAGTGAAAAAACAGGTATGTACGGAACAAACTTCCTACAAGATGAAGATGGAGAATGGTTTGCTTACGGCTGGTATCTTGAAACATTTACTTGTGAAATAGGTCGGAAATTTCCCGTGATTTGGGATACCGAAATTCCACGCATTTTGATACCAAATCAAGACTAGTTACTATTTATGATCTTAACTTTGTCTGTGTGGGTGGAATAGGTTTTCTGTTGATTGAGCATCGAAAATATTAGTACTGAATTTAGAAGAAACCCAAATTATTGGATATTAAATTTTTACTGATTCAGTACGTAAGATCATAGTTTGCGTCATTGTTGGAATATTTATTGTAGATATGAAAGTAGCCGTTGTTAGCAAATCTGATAGAAATGGAGGTGGGGCAAGTAGAGTTGCCGAGGATCTTGCTACCTGGTTAAATGATGCAGGACACCCAACTGATCACTTTATTGCCTTTAACTTCAAAGAGCCTCTTTCATTCCAACGCAGTCTCTATGGAGAAGGTCGTAGATACAGGCTTTGTAAAAGGATTCACGAAAAGACTAACGAATACGGTTTCCCAGAACTGTTGCCCGTTGAATACTGGCTTAACTTGAGCAGAATTCTTGATAATTATGATATTGTTCATTTTCACGACCTCTATACCGCCATATCTCCGGTCACTCTTGCTCTAACTTCCCGACGCAAACCTACTTTTTTCACAATACATGACTGTTCTGCATTTACTGGCGGTTGTCTGTACCCGATGGGATGTGAAAAGTTTAATAGCCATTGTCATAAGTGTCCACAATTGCCTGTAGATAAAAATCAAGAATCAATTGCCGATCGCACGAAAGAAATCCAGACAATCAAACGATGGGTTTCTGGGCAATTTAATATACGTTACATATTTCCAAGCCACTGGATGCTTCAGGAGGCTCAAAAAGCTCTCAAATTCAAAATTTCACCTGTAGTCATTCCTAATACTCTTGATTTGCAACCTTTTCCTTCTGTGAAAAAGGCAGATGTAAAAACTAGTTTAGGTATTCCAGAAAATCGTAAAGTAGTTGTCATTGCAGCATCATTTTCTCTTGACGATCCCCGTAAGGGTGCAAAGTATGCAATTAATGCCTTGCAAAGTATGCGTGATATTTCTCCATTTGTTATAGCTGTAGGACATTGCAACGACGAGTTTAAGCAGGCATTGCAGGGACTTGAGTTTAAAGAGATGGGTTATATAAAAGACCCTAACTTCCTAGCTCAAGTTTACTCGGCAGCAGATATTATGCTCTTCTGCACCCTTGCTGATAACCTGCCATTAACTGTGATGGAAGCAATGGCTGCATCTACTCCAGTCATTGGTTTTGCTACAGGAGGTGTTCCAGAGATGATACAAACAGGACGCAACGGTATTTTAGTTGAGCCTACTAACCAAGAGGCATTAAATCAAGCCCTACGTCAAGCATTACTATCGATGGATTTGGAAACAATGGGTCAGCAGGCAAGAAGGGATTTTGAAGAGAAATTTTCTAGGGCTGCATTTGTTGAAAGGCATCTGCAAATCTATCAAAATCTTCCACTTTACGAATCTGTAAATCAATCAGAACAAGCATTAGTGATGTAGGTGAAAAATCAGCGTACTGACTGGAAATCAATTGACAAGCGCAACCAATTCTACCTGAACTGTTACAGCTTTAAGTAGAAACCTGAAAATGTTTGAGGATATTATCGTATGATTTGCTCCGCAACTGCAACCCTTTCATCCACTCTCTCAAAGAATTCAGGGAGCGATCGCTTTTACCTCATCTCTGGTTCAGCTCATGTTGCACTCGCTCAAGATATCGCCAATTCTCTCGGCATAAATCTGATTCCTACAATTCGTAAACAGTTTGCCGATGGCGAGATTTATGTCCAAATCCAAGAATCAATTCGAGGTGGCGATGTTTACCTGATTCAGCCTACTTGCCACCCAGTTAACGATCGCTTAATGGAATTGATGATCATGATTGATGCTTGCCGTCGGGCTTCAGCAAGGCAAATCACGGCTGTTTTACCCTACTACGGTTACGCTAGGGCAGACCGCAAAGCCGCTGGACGCGAATCAATCACAGCTAAACTAGTCGCAAATTTGCTTGCAGAGGCAGGATCTGATCGAGTAATCGCAGTAGATTTACACTCCGCCCAGGTTCAAGGCTTTTTCGATATCCCACTGGATCATATCTACGGTTCTCCTGTTCTTGTAGATTACATCCGAAATAAACAGCTTTCAAACGTTGTTGTAGTCTCTCCCGATGTCGGAGGAGTGGCACGAGCGCGGGGATTTGCGAAAAAGCTTAACGATGCACCACTTGCAATTGTCGATAAGCGTCGCCAAGCACACAATTGTGCTGAAGTCATGAATGTAATTGGTGATGTGCGTGGCAAGACAGCTATTCTCGTAGATGACATGATTGACACAGCAGGTACTATTACTGAAGCTGCAAAGTTACTCCGTCAGGAGGGTGCAAAACAAGTTTTTGCTTGTGCAACCCACGCGGTTTTGTCGCCCCCTGCAATTGAACGACTAGCGAGTGGTTGTTTAGAAGAAGTAATCGTCACAAATACCATTCCAATTCCAGATGAAAAACGCTTCCCACAACTAACGGTAATATCTATTGCCGATTTTCTTGGCGAAGCAATTTTCCGCATCCATACAGAAAGTTCTATTAGTAGTTTGTTTTGTTAGAGTAAGCGACTGTTACAAATTAATAATGTCGATTAGTTCAGTTTAGATTGTTTTGAAAGCAACACTCAGTAATTATGGCAACAAAAACCTACTCATTCGATGTATTTGAGACATGTTTAGTTCGGGTTTGGGCAAAACCAACCGACTTATTTTGGGAATTGGGAGAACAATTAAGGGAAGAAAAACTAATCGGGATATCAGCAGATTCTTGGCAGCAGATGCGGATAAAAGCAGAAAGCCAAGCCAGAGAAGCATCAAAAACTGGAGAAGTAAATGTAGAACAAATCTACCAACAATTAGCTCGTTTGTTGGGTTGGTCAACAACTGAAGCCGAACAAGCTATGGACAAAGAAATTGCATTAGAGTTGGCTTCTTTGCGTCCTGTACCCGCTATTCAAAAAAGAATACAAGCATTACAGCAAGCAAATGATCGGCTCATCTACATGTCAGACATGTATTTATCTGAGGAGACAATTCGGACTTTCCTCAAAGAAAATAATGTCTGGACACCGGGTAGCAGTTTGTATGTCTCATCCGAAATAGGAATGAGCAAGTCAAATGGTAAATTATTTCCACATTGTCTGGCACAGGAATCAGTTAAAGCTTCTCAATTAACCCATATTGGAGACAACTTCCACTCCGATGTGAAAATGGCGAAAAAACAAGGGGTTAAGGTGGAACCAATTTCTCAAACCCACCTCAATCGATACGAAGGAAAAATCGCGGACACTACCCAACTTCCCTTAAAATTTAGATCCTTACTTGCTGGTGCAAGCAGACTTACTCGTTTGCAGTCTCAAGAAACGAGTGCTGATAAACAAGTTATTTGGGACACAACAGCGAGTGCAGTAGCTCCAATGTTATTCGGTTTCGTTCACTGGTGTCTTGTAGAAGCGCAAAAAAAAGGAATTCAAAGACTGTATTTTGTCGCCAGAGATGGGCAGATTTTGCAAAAAATTGCTCAAGTTATCTGCAAAAATTGGGGATACAAAATAGACTGCCGTTACTTCTATGGTTCTCGTCAAGCATGGCATCAGCCTGCCCTTCAAGAGATTGGTAAAGAGCAGCTTGACTGGATTTTGGCTCACGCTGATTCTGACATTCGGTTTCTATCAATTCGTTCCATTTGTGAGCGAGTTAACATATCACCAGAGGAGATTAAAGATGTCCTAAGTCGATATGGTTTTCCAGAAGCGAAATGGGATGTGAATCTTCAGATTAAGCAACGTAAATTACTGAGGCAGGTTTTCACTGAGAAGCAAATTACTGAACTTATCATCTCAACTTCTACTACCTATCGTGAAAAGGTGATCGGCTACTTTCGCCAAGAAGGACTAGACGATGGAGTTCCCTTTGGTTTTGTGGATGTTGGCTGGAGTGGAAACATACAACGCTCTTTTAGTAAATTACTGAACATTGCTGGTTTCTATCCAGAATCTGGCGTTTGTGGTTTTTACTTTGCCCTTGAGAATCGGGTTAAGCCATTTCAAAATGATTGTTCACTGGCTTATTTCTATGATGATGTAGACATAGACAATTTATACGATCGCCATCTGGTCTGCAAGTACAGATACTTGTTCGAGCTTTTCTTTGCAGCAGATCACGGTAGTACTATGAACTACGAGCTATGCGGTGAGCAGTATATCCCCGTACTTCGTTACCCGAAAAACGAACATGCAATCAAATGGGGGTTATATGTCCTGCAAGCTGCTGCTGTCGAATTTGCACAGCAAATCACGGCTATCCTGAGTAAGCAAGAATGTACAACTGAACTTTTCCTAGAAGTATCGGAAATTTTGGCAAAAGAACTCACCCGAAATCCTTCCACTCAGGAAGCTGAAGTGTTCGGCTCCTTTGTCATGTCTGGAGATCAAACTGAAAATTCTTTTGAGGAACTAGCACCGATTTACAGTTTAGCTGATTGGTGGAAACTACTAATTTATAAAAAGCATCCACATGGAGATGTCTGGCATCCGGCTTCACTTGCCAGAGCTAACGTCATTGTGAGAAAAATTTTAGCCCTCAGGAAGCTCAATATGAGCCATATAATGATGAAAAAATTGGCAAAATTTAAACACAAATTTCTCGAAAGGGCAGCTATTAAAACTACTTGAAACTAGGCTTGATTGTTTTCTCATCTTACTCTTGGCTGAATGTGGAAAGTTTCAAACCTCAAGCAAGGATAAATTGTCTAAATTTCGATTGGTTGGATGTTGCGAAAGTCAGTTAAGACCTTGAGAAACATAACAGGTAAAGAAATATGCCAGACAAATTTCATGTGAGATTAAAAAGGCTGCTAAATCATCACGATTGGCTACTTTGGATTGTGACTACAGTAGTCCGCAAGTTGAATCAAAAGTTGATTCAGTGGCTAAATTTTAGCGGTTCTCATACATTCATCGATAGAAGCAAAGGGTCTGACCGTCTTTTAATAGTGCTTGCTGGTTACAAAAGTTTTCTCTGGTCCCTAACGCTGACGAGAATTGCTAAATTTGTCCCACCAGATGTTGATATTTGTATCCTTTCCTCTGGATTGTATTCTGAACCGCTAGCACAAATGGCAGCAGAGCATGGCTGGTCTTACCTCTACACAAAAGCTAACAAGGTTTCACTAGTTCAGAACTTAGCGATCGCCAAACATACAAAAGCCCAATGGATCTACAAATTGGACGAAGATGTTTTCATCTCCGAAAACTTTTGTGAAAAACTATTAGAGGGATATTTATACGTCAAAAACGAAGGATTGTATAACCCAGGTTTTTGTGCCCCCTTACTTAACATTAACGGCTACTCATACATTAGCTTTCTTAGAAGTATCAATGCTGATGATGAATACAAAGCTAAATTTGGCGAACTCAAACACGCAGTTAACGGAATTAAAGCTTTTTCTGATGGAGAAGCAGCTAAATGGTTGTGGGAAAAAAGCCTACCATTTGATGAAGTGGCTGAATACATTGCTTCTCAACCTTTTAAATACTCAGCATCACCTCATCGATTTAGTATTGGAGCCATTCTTTTTGAAAGAGAATTTTGGGAAGCGATCGGTGGTTTTAGAGTTTCCCTTAAAGAAGGTTGCCTTGGTATAGATGAAGAATATCTCTGTAAAGACTGTACTGAGATGTCCAGAGTCATAGTTGTTATTCAAAATTTGTTTGCTGGACATTTTTCATTTGGACCTCAAACATCTGCCATGACAGAGTATTTGCCAGAAATATATCCTCAACTTTGCCTCAAGGAGTAATAAGTAATGAAATTTGATTGGTTAATTATTGGAGCCGGCTATTCAGCTTGCGTTATGGCTGAACGAATTGCTAATCAGTTAGGACAAAGAGTGCTAATTGTAGAACAGCGAAACCACATCGGTGGCAATGCTTACGACTACTACAACGAGCATGGAATTTTAGTCCACAAATACGGTCCCCATATCTTCCACACCAAATCTAAAAAAGTTTGGGATTACCTATCTCAATTTACCGATTGGAGACATTACTATCACCATGTACTAGGAGTAGTTGAAGGCAAGAAAGTCCCCATTCCCTTTAATCTAAATTCCCTCTACGCCCTTTTTCCACCAAAATATGCAGAGAAGCTGGAGAATTTACTCCTAGAAAACTTTGGTTTTGGGGTGAAAGTACCCATTCTAAAACTGCGTGAAAGCGCCAGTGGTGACTTAACCTTTCTAGCCGAGTACATCTATGATAATGTCTTCCTTCGTTACACAATGAAGCAGTGGGGTGTGAAACCAGAAGAATTAGACCGGGGAGTTACAGGACGTGTTCCAGTCTACATCAGTCGGGATGACCGTTATTTTCAAGACCCCTACCAAGCTATGCCCAAGCTTGGCTACACCGAAATGTTCCACAAAATGCTGGATCACCCCAACATTAAGGTGCTTCTGAACACAGATTACCGCGAAATTATCAACGACATTCAATTTAACCGGATACTCTGCACTGGTCCGATTGATGCCTTCTTTGATTATATGTACGGTGAGTTGCCCTACCGTAGCCTGCGCTTTCAATTTGAGACTTTGGATCAAGAGCAGTATCAAGAAGTTGGTACAGTCAACTATCCTAACGATTACGATATAACCCGCATCACCGAGCAGAAATACCTGTCAGGACAAACCTCACCCAAAACCACTTTGGTGATGGAATATCCCCAAGCTTATGTACCAGGGAAAAACGACCCCTATTACCCCATCCTGAATGAGGATAACCGTGGGCGTTTAGACCTTTACCTCAAAGAAATAGAGAAACTCAACGGCAGTGTACTGTTTGCAGGGCGACTTGCAGATTATAAGTATTACGACATGGATCAAGCAGTGCTGCGAGCATTAGGCTTGTTCGAGAAAGAAGTGGCGCAGTAATTGAGCATAAGCGATCCTACTATGGGTCTGGGGAAATATGGGTATAGGGAGAGAAAATTCCTCCTTGTCTCCCCATTTATAGGGTAATACCGTTGGTATTAAGCCCAGTCAGACGAGTGTAGAGACGCGAAATTTCGCGTCTCTACAGGTCTAAAATCAGTACCAAAAATCCTTAACTGAACTGCATTGGATTATAAGATTTCCCGCCATCAAGCTTGTGGTGGTCTAAGCTTTCATCCCTAAGTATTCAGTCAGTAATTAACGGGAGAAATGAGCTAGGTAAAAACAAAAAATGGATATTAGTTTAAAAGCGAAAAGAGGTTTACTCGCAGTAGTTCGTCAGTTTGGCTTTGACATTATCAAAGGTCAACGCACTGAATCAGCCCTGTTATCAAGTTTTGGTATTAATTTAATCTTTGATGTGGGAGCCAATGTTGGTCAGTATGCTCTAAATACACGAACTGATAGCTACAAAGGTAAGATAGTATCATTTGAACCCATATCATCGGTTTTTAACCAGTTAAAAGCAAAAGCTAAAAATGACCCTGCCTGGACTACTTTAAATTTTGGTCTAGGTGATTATGATGGGACAGCATCAATAAATATTTCTGAATATTCAGTTTTTAGTTCAATTTTGAATCAATTGCCGCAGCTAAGTGAACAGTACTCTGATTCTAGATATATTGGGAAAGAGGAAATTAATATTCGCCAGTTAGACTCAGTTTTCAATGATTACTATAGTGATGGCGATAAAGTACTGTTAAAAATTGATACTCAAGGATATGAAAAAAATGTATTAGCAGGGGCTCAAGCCTCACTCAAATACGTCACTTGCATTCGGCTAGAATTATCTTTTGGTCATCAATATGAGGACGAGTTATTAATGATGGATATGATTAATATTTTGCAAAAGGACGGATTTACACTCGTTTATCTAGAACCTCTAAAACATACTTTAAATGGAGGTAAGATATTACAAGCAGATGGTATATTTTTGCGCTTATAGTACAATGCCGTTCAGTTAAGTCCCAAATTATTCTAGAGACGTAGCAATGCTACGTCTCTACAAAAGACCATTTTCTACTACCAATTTCTTAACTTAACAGTATTGGCTTATAATCACCTAGCTAATCAATTTTGTTTGAAATTATTACACTCAACTTTAATTGAGTGCAATGAAATATTAGGCTATTAAAAATAACGAGATAAATAGTTCAAATTAGCGTTTTATATTAGATTTATTCAACAGTTCCACACTCATAACTAATACAGGTCGGCGGAAATAAAGCACCCATCCCAAATTACCAAAAAGTCTGCCCTATAAGCTTTTTGACTTTTGACTTGCGGTACTAGTCTAAACTCCAGACAATGAGTTAGCAGTTTAAGCGGTAGATGCAGCTTGATTAGTATGCAAAGTTCAGATTAAGCTTTTCTCCTTCACTGCCCTCCTACGTAGAGCGGCACTGTACTACCATTAGTGTATTGAAAAACCTGATCGCGAGTGAGTTTACGGCTTTGAGACCCCTGTGTCTCTTGAACCTGAATCTGGAAATCGTTAGCTCCATACGTTCTTGTGGCATAAGAGAGTGCAACCCAAGAATTGTCATTGATAAAAGCGATCTCATTAGGTGACACGCTTTCAGTCACGTACAAGAGCGCTCCCAATAACTCGCTTGCACCACCTCCTTTAGTATGGATCACAGTGTTGACATTACCTCCTTCGGTCTTAAGACCTAACACCCAGAGCTTGCCGCCATTATTGAATATCTTCTCATTACGACCTTCAGGATTAATCTGACGCATCCATACCTGTTGCGGATGCTCAAAGCGCCAAGTTTCTCCGGCTACATTCTCAACAAAGAGCTTTCCGGCTCCTGGGGTGTTCCGAAACACATACTTCTGGTCGGTGGGTCTGTATGTGCAGCAGCCCATATCCTTCAAAAACAGTGTTCGGGAAGTAGCTTGTTCAAAACCAATCAATCCAGGTGACGCATCTGGAGTAATATTTGTGATACTAACACGTTCAATGGTTACGTCAGGTGCTGCTCCATCCTCAATCCGAAAGAATGGCTTCGGATTGTTTGCATCCCCAAAGGCTGTTCCACCAGGAGAGAGCGTAGCATTCGTCGCAATGATTTTGCGAACATTTCCCCTGACGCGTAGGGTATCAGTGATATAGTAACGACCTGCTGGAATGTAAACGATGGATTTTCCTGAGTCGAGGGCGTTTTGAATTGCAGCCGTATCATCGCCCCAATCATCGCCACCATCTGCTGATTTCCCTCGTGCGCCAAAATCCTCAACGTTTGCCCAGTTTGAGAGATTGTTATCATGAAAGTCTGGTGGCTCCTCGACTGGAAGATTGAGAGAGGTCTTTGCGGAAGTCCCAAACAAATTCAAAGGAGTGTTCGAGCTATATTCCTTGACCGTAGCTTCCGGCAAAACCTTGTTATCTTGCATAATTGCAGACAGATAACCCGATGAACTGACATTCCGGGCAAACATACGGCTATTGCTCTCAATAGCACTTACCAATGGATTATTGCCATAAAGTTCGGCATCGATAAGGGTCATAAGACCCGTCATGCCTGTATTGCGTATCGCCGGCACACTATTGCTGCTCCAGAGGTCTCGTATTGCGACAATATTTCCCGAATTTTCTAAACCGACAGTTTTCTGATTGCAGATACTAATGTGTTCGAGAGTCATACCGTTGACCTCGTTCCCAATACGAATACCATGATCAAAGCCTTCCACAACGAGGTTCTTGACCAGAGCCGGACCAGCCCACCCTCGAGTCATGTCAAGTCCCGCAAATCCTTGACCACGAAGTGTAACATTGCGAACCGCACCAGTATTGTTGGCTAAATAATCGAGTGCGATCGCTCCACGATTATTACCAGTGTCAATCGTCAAGTCTTCAATGTAGTTTGCAAATGCCTCGTTCCCCTCTCCCTTTCCGAAATAGTCCTTTCCTCCGGCGTAAGCATCTTCCACATACAATCCCGACGCGGTATAGACCACTGCTCTAGGATTGCTAGGATCGTTGTAACTAGGTGAATTGTCCTTCAACCGAATAATAGTTTTGGTGCGGTTTTGTCCTTGGAGTCTTAGCTGCGATTGCCATTTGCCGTTCGTGTCTTTCCACTCGAGGCGATCGCTTACAATATAAGTCCCTTCAGAGAAATAGAGAACTCTGTTTGTACCCACGTTCTCCCGAATCGCCCTCCGGATTGCCTGAGTATCATCTGTGACACCATCACCTTTGGCTCCATATTTAGTCTTAACGTTAATCACCATATTGTCGGGAAAAAGCTTATCCTCCGAAATATTGGCAGTGACACATCTATTATTCTCTCCTGGGTTGACAGCCACCTGATCAGAAAGCCCTAATTCCGAGGGGATGTTTGCAAGTGCAGGTTTGTTAACAGCAATAGGAGAAAATACTGCTATCCCACACATCAGGGAAAGTTTAGAAAATGGCTTCTTTCTGCGCTTAAACTTTGTCACAACTACTTTGCTAGGTGTAGCTTCGTTAACGTCAGCAACAGAAGAAAGTTCTGTTATCCCACACATGCTCGAAAGTTTAGACAATATCTTCTTTCTGCGCTTAAACTTTGTCACAACTACTTTGCTAGGTGTAGCTTCGTTAACGTCAGCAATAGAAGAAAGTTCTGTTATCCCACACATGATGGAGAGTTTAGACAATATCTTCTTTCTGCGCTTAAACTTTGTCACAACTACCTCGCTTCTTAATAGGGAACTTATTTCGACGCTTAAGCGTCTCCTCTTTTGACTCTTAGGTGGGGATTGCTCCGTCACCGGACATTAGAACTATTCATTTCTTGGGGACAGTTGCTAAACCAAATATAGCGGTTTGCACTTGGATGCAATACACTCTGACCTCTCCCCAACCCCTCTCCTGCAAGGAGAGGGGCTTTTTCGCCTTCCCTTGCTCTTAAGGGGGTAGAGGTCTGTATTTCACTCAACCGAGAATGGCTATATCCGTCCAATGAAACAAAATATTGAGCCTATCTTAGATAGACCCATAGAGTTTCATGTCGGCAAGGATTTGAGAATGACTGGGAATATTTGTGTGCGCTCAACGGTAGACCAAAATATTCAGGCTGAATACTTGCTTTCTGCACCTAGATTAACATTAAAGCATACAGCGGGAACATCTCACTTCGGCAAAAATACTCAATAGCTGCACTATGATAAATACACAGAAATCACTTAGATCAAGTTAATGACCGCTGAAGAAAAGCAACAGCTATATACAAACTTAACACAAATCACATCAATTTTGTTGTGGCATCTACTATTATGGAGATTTTTTTTGGCGATCGCTAATCTAAAATAGACATCGACCGAATTTAATTATGCGTTATCCAGAACCCTTGATTAGACGTAGCAGTGCTACGTCTCTACATCTTTTCCGGAGATGTCTAATAGATTGGGTGCGGCTCTTGCCCATGGTCGATTCTTGATTATTGTTTTCCTACATAGAGGGGCACCGCACGCCCATTACCATGCCCAAGGAGCTGATTGCGAGTGAGTTGAAAACGCTTGAGTCCGCGTGTTTCTTGAACGTGAATCTGGAAGTCCTTGGCTCCATAATTAATTGTCGCATAAGAGAGTGCAACTTGAGAGTTGTCATTGATAAAAGCGATCGCATCTGATGGCACGTTCCCGGTCACGTACAACAGCGCTCCCAATAACTCGCTTACACCACCTCCTTTTGTATGGATAACAGTGTTGACATTACCTCCTTCAGTCTTCAAACCTAACACCCAGAGTTTACCGCCATTATTAAAAATCTTCTCACTACTACCTTCAGGGTTAAGCTGACGCGCCCATACCTGTTGAGGATGCTCAAAGCGCCAACCTTCAGCGGATACATCCTCAATAAAGAGCTTTCCGGCTCTTGGCTTGTTCCGAAATACATACTTGTGATCGTTCGGTCTTAATGAGCAGCAGGTCACATCTTTCAAAAATAGTGTTCGGGAGGTGGCTTGTTCAAAACCAATAAGTCCAGCTTGTGGTGGAGCTTGTTGAAGAAGATTTAGAACACCAACATGTTCAATGGTCACGTCAGTTGCTGTTCCATCCTCAATCCGAAAGAACGGTTTCGGATTATTTATATCTCCAAAAGCTGTCCCACCAGGAGAAAGCGTAGCACCCATCGCAAAGATTTTGCGAACATTTCCCCTGACGTGTAGGGTATTACTGATAAAGTAGCGACCTGGTGGAATATAAACAGTGGACTTTCCTGAGTCGAACGCTTTTTGAATCGCAACTGTATCGTCCCCCCATTCATCGCTTCCATCGGGGTTTTTCCCTTTTGCACCAAAATCCTCAACGTTTACCCAGTTTGAGAGCTTGTTATCATGAAAGCTTGGCGGCTCCTTAATCGGAAGATTGAGAGAGGTCTTTGCGGAAGATTTAAACAAAGTAAAAGGAGCGTTCGAGGTAAACTCCCTAGCCTTTGTCCCCTTTACGACCTTATTATCTTGGATAATTGCTGACCGATAACCAGATGAGCGGACATTTCGGACAAACATACGGCTATTGTTCTCAATAGCACTTACCGAGTCACTGCTGCCACGAAGATCCGCGTCGAGAAGGGTAATAAGGCTCGTGCTGTTGGTATTACGTACTGCTGGGACACTATTGCTGCTTGAGAGGTTTCGGATAGCTACAACATTCCCTAAATTCTCTAGACCAACAGTTTCTTGATTGCAAAGATTAATATGCTCAAGAGTAATACCGTTGACCTGACTCCCAATCCGAATACCAGAATCAAAGCCTTTGACAAAGACGTTCTTGATTAGAGCCGGACCAATCCATTTGCGAGTCATGTCAAGACCGACAAGTCCTCTCCCTTGAAGTGTGACATTGCGAACCGCACCGATGTTGTTGGCTAAATAATCGAGTGCGATCGCTCCACGGTTATTACCAGTGTCAATCGTCATGTCTTCGATGTAGTTTGCAAACGCCTCGTTCCCCTCTCCCTTAGCTGGATAGTCTTTTCCGCCGCCGTTAGGCTGCTCTACGTAGAGTCCTGATGCAGTATAGACTACTGCTTTAGGGTTGCTGGGATTATTGTAACCAGGTGCATTGTCCTTCAACCGGATAATAGTGGTGGCACGGTTTTGTCCTTGGAGCCATAGCTGCGATTGCCATTTACCGTTTGTGTCTTTCCACTCCAGGCGATCGCTCACAAGATATGTCCCTTGAGGAAAGTAGAGAATTTTGTTTTTCCCCACATTTTCGCGCATCGCCGTTAGCAGTGCTTGAGTATCATCTGTAACACCATCTCCCTTTGCTCCATAGCGGATTTTAACATTAACTACTAAATTATCGGGAAAGAGCTTATCCTGTGTCGGGGTAGTAGCAATGACGCATGGATTCTTCGCTCTTACTAGAGACTTGTCGGCAAAAATCCCTGACACAGAAGAAAGTCTGGGGTTTGTGACAGCAAACACAAGAGAAAGTATTGCTATCCCACAGATGATGGCAACCATAGAGGGGACTTTCCTTCTGCGTTTAATCTTTGTCATAACTACCTCGTTTATTGCTACAGAAGTTATTTTGATGCTCCCCCGCCTCCACTGTAACTAAAGACGGTTGATTTTTGTGGAATCTACGCATGTTAAACTTACATCTTGCAGCAGGGGAAACTGCACAAGCGCGTTCAACTTAATTGGTAAAAAAATTCTGCATACATTATTCAAGCCTACGCAACTATATCCGGAATAAATCAAATCTTTATAAATTCATTACATGATTTTCCAAATAATTAGCTTTTTTTTTACATAGCTCAAAGCCAAACTACACAACTATTACGGCGTTTTCTTATTAAATTAATGACGTTGCTAAGTACATTTGCTAATTAAAATTTCCGGAATGTGTGCCAATGTACCGAAAAAGTATGACAGAACCCTTTAAGGGTAATTACTAAGTTAGAATCCCAAAATTGCTACCTTTTTGAGTAAAAATGCTTGTAGACAATATTTAAGTTTTTGGTATAACAAATTTTTAGGTATTTTAGTGTGAATGAGATGACTTATTTTTAAACTGAAAATTTAACCAATAGTTGATATTTTCAGCATAATGGCAGGAGAGTTAAAGAAAGGTAATCAACCATCAATTGATAACACTAAGTCAGCGAGATGAGTGTATGCAAGAACTGAAAACTGAAAAACTACAACCAATCGAACTTCCTCAACTAAAAGAAAAGCCTTTAGTTTCAATACTGATTGCTAACTACAACTACGAAAAGTATATTGGGGAAACTTTGGAGAGTGTACTTTCTCAGACCTACCCTAATTGGGAAGCGATAGTTTGTGATGACGGTTCCAAAGATAACTCCTGTGAAGTCATCGAAACTTATGTCAAAAAAGACTCCAGAATCAAACTGATACGTCAGCAAAATGGAGGACAAGCTGCTGCTTTAGCCGTAGCTTATCAGCAAAGCAATGGTCAAATCGTTTGCTTGCTAGATTCAGATGATCTCTGGATGCCTAACAAGTTACAAAAAGTTCTCGATGCCTTCAAATCCGACCTAAAGTGTGGATTTGTGATTCATAACGTTATTGAAATTAATAGCCAGGGAGAACTCATCAAATCGACACCCATGCTTAATAAACTAGCATCGGGCTGGAGGGCACCATTTGCACTCTTAAATGGTGGGTTTGCTTACAACATACCACCTAGTTCGGCACTTTGTATTCGACGCGAAGTAAGCGACTTGTTCTTCCATATTAATGAAGAGTTCATCGGTGGTGGGGACACTCTTATTTGTCACTTAGTCCCGCTTGTAACTGTTATCGTACCAGTGCCAGAGGTCCTTAGTAAATATCGTAAACATAGTGCAAGTTATACAAGTTTTTCAACTTTGACAGCAGATGGGTTGAAGCAGCATCTAAATGTTTTGGAATCCGTACACCAAGAGCAAAGACAGTTATTGAAAAAAGTTTACGGTGCGGAGGTGGCAGAGAAATTAACAGGTCTAGAAGCTAGTGAGACTTATCTCAATAGGCGGTACTTGTTTACTCGACTAAAGGGTGAGCCTAAGTTAGAAAGAAGAGAAGCTCATCGGCAGCTTGTTGCTCATCCACAGTTTGGCAAGTCTATAACTGAACGATGGTTACAATGGGGCGAGTATTTGCCGGATGCTCTTTTTGTTGCACTGATTGATTTTATCTACGGTTCAAGTCCCCTCAAGCGACTAGTGAAGCTGATATTTGGAAGAGTAATCAATTCAAGTAAAGCAAAAGCAGATTGGTAATTATAGATTGGAAAACCCTAAATAATCCAGTGTGTAGGTAATGCAAATCAACTTGAAAATGATTCAAACTTCTGTTGGTTTGAGAATGTGTCGAGTATAAAGTTAAGGATGAGTATATGCAAGAACTGCAAACCCAAAAGCTACAACCAATCGAACTTCCCCAACTAAAAGAATTGCCTTTAGTTTCAATACTGATTGCTAACTACAACTACGAAAAGTATATTGGGGAAACTTTGGAGAGTGTACTTTCTCAAACTTACCCTAATTGGGAAGCGATGGTTTGTGATGACGGTTCCAAAGATAACTCCTGTGAAGTCATCGAAACTTATGTGCAGAAAGACTCCAGAATCAAACTGATACGTCAGCAAAATGGCGGTGTAGCTTCTGCATTAAATACAACTTACAGAAACAGTAGTGGTGAAATTATCTGTGTACTGGATGCAGATGATGTGTGGATGCCCGATAAGGTACAAAAAGTTGTTGAAGCGTTTCAATCTAATCCCAAGGGTGGCTTTGTCATTCACGATGTCTATCAAATTGATGGTCAAGGACAGTTGATCAAACCTACTCCTATGATAAAAAACTTGGCATCAGGTTGGATGGCATCATCTGTATTGAAAAAAGGTGGATGCATTGAAAATATCCCACCCGCTTCTGCACTTTGCATTCGACGCGAGGTAACCGATTTAATCTTCCCGATGAATGAAGCGTTTACACGCAATGCTGACAGTCTGATTTTTCGCCTAGCTCCGTTTGTGACTGAAATAGTGCCTGTATCAGAAGTACTTAGTAAGTTTCGCTTACATGGGACAAATCTTACAAGTTTTACATCCCTGACACCAGATATATTGGTACGGGAATTGGAGACAGCAAAGCGAATACACCAAGAGCAGAAACAGTTTCTGAGAAAGATTTACGGTGTAGAAGTAGCAGAAAGTCTGACGGGTGTGGAAGCTAACGCATGGCACTATCATGATCTTTACATGCTGGCTCGCTTTCAGGGTATAGCCAAGTCAGAAAGAAACAAGGTTCATCGTCTGCTTGTTACTCATCCGCAGTTTAACGTAGCTTTCAGTTACAAACCTTTGAAATGGCTACTGCAATGGGGTGAGAGTTTGCCGAATGCTCTATTTTTGGGGTTGTTTAATCAGATATCCCACGAAAGTGCGTTTAAACGCATAGCTAGATTAATTGTGAAGACATTATTAAAAAGATAGTCATCACATAAACTTTTGGTTTTTTGTATGCGATCGCGCTTTCAATTGAAAACTGTTACGTAAAAGAATGATAAATGAATCAGAAAACAATTGCTATTTTCACTTGGGGTTTAGATGGCGGAGCATTCGCAAACCTGCCAGCAGCTCTAACTAAAGGGTTTTGGAACTTGGGAGTAAAAGACTTATACGTTTTATACCTATCAAAAGAACCAGGAGAAGATATCACTTTTCCAGAAGGCGTTAAATTAGTACCACTAGGTGTTGAGCGGTCTATGGCATCTCCCATCGCCCTAGCCAAGTTTTTGAGAGCAGTCAAGCCAGATGTACTCATCTCTATGCCCACAATCATTAGCATCCCTGCGATTATGGGATGGCTATTAGCAGGTGTGCGACAGACAAAATTTGTGATTTACCAAGGAGATACTCTCACCTCTGATATTGCGATCGATCACAAAGATAACCTCAGGATGCAAATCATGCCTTGGCTGGCAAGGCTTTTATATCCCACAGCCAATGGCTTAACCACTGTCAGCCAAGGTGTCCTTGACATCCTCAAACAAGACCATATCCCGATTCCCCGCAATTGTGTAGCAGTCATCCCAAATCCTGTAGATACCGATCAATTTTTGCTGCGTAGCCAAGCAGAACCTGAACATCCCTGGCTCAAGCACAAGGACAGCCCAGTGATTGTTAGCTTAGGACGTTTAGGGAAGCGCAAAAACTATTCCCTGCTGTTGGAAGCGGTTGCAAAAATCCAAAACCAGATCAAAGTTAAGCTGATTATTTTTGGAGAAGGTCCAGAAAGAAAACATTTGGAAGAGGTGATTGCCCAACTGGGATTGCAGCAGGATGTCAGCTTACCCGGTCGTGTAGATAATCCTTGGAGCCACATTGCTAAAGCTGATGTCTTTGTCATGTCTTCCCTGGATGAAGCATTTTGTTTAGCACTGGTGGAAGCAATGGCGTGTGGAGTGCCGGTTATTTCCACTGATGCAGTTGGCGGGGGTCCTCGCAGCATTTTGGAAGATGGTAAGTACGGAAATTTAGTACCCAGCGATGATGTGCAAGCGCTTGCTGACGCAATTCACAAGGTGCTGACTTCTGAGAGTTGGCGGGAGCATTTAATTAATGTCAGTAAACAGCGTTGTCAAGCTTTTCAACCAGAAGCAGTTGCCCAACAGTGGTTATCTTTTTTACAGCAAGTTTAAAATATTTGTCCCACATCAAAAACTATATTATTAGCTTAATTTTGTGCGAATACTTTAAGTTCTCAGGTGAATTATGAAAATGAAAAAAATTCTAATTACAGGAGATCCTGAGTTTAGTTATCGACATCGGTATCTTTGGGAAGCATTGTCTCCATACTTTGAGCATCTAGAAGTTTTTTCTCGGCAAGATTCACTTAATATTAAGGCGAATGCCTTTCGCCAAAAAATTGTAAGTGTAATTTCCACAGGAAAACTACATAGCGGATTTCACAAGAGTAGTTTGGCATTTAAACTTAAATCCCAAGAAGTAGAACAAAATATCAAACAGCTAATATCCAAGCCTGACATAGTTTTTCACCTTTATTGTCTGTGGAGTCCCTTCTGGGAAAAATCTGAAATCCCTTACACAATTTTTTCAGATTACACCATGAGTCTGGCAATAAAAGACTGGTCAGATTGGGTTCCTTTTTCTAATCAGAAAGAACAAGATGCCTGGTTAGCTTATGAAAAACAAGCTTATAAACGTGCATATCACCTTTTTCCTATGAGTGATATGGTTAAGTCTTCTTTAATAGAAGACTATGGGATAGAGCCGGAAAAAATCACAGTTATTGGTGCTTCAGGAAACTTTAAAGAGCCATATGAGGGGGAAAAATTTTTTGGCAGCAATCGCATAATCTTCAATGGCTCAGACTTTGAAAGAAAGGGTGGTGATTTAGTTTTAGCAGCTTTTAAACAAGTGCGACAAGCTATTCCTGAAGCCAAATTAATTGTGGTGGGTAAGAAATTAGAAAATATAGAAGATGGCATTGAAAATCCCGGCTCAGTCTCAAATTTAGAGGTACATGAATTGCTTTTAAAGACAGATTTACTAGTTGCTCCCGCTAGGTGCGAACCTTTTGGACTACTGCTAGTGGAAGCAATGAACTATGGAGTACCCTGCATTGTCTCTAAAACTGGTGGGATGCCAGAGATCGTGAACAATGAGGTCAATGGAATTGTGATAGACCAACTAAATCCGGAAATTTTAGCCAAAGAAATCATTCGACTACTCTCAAATCCAGATTTATTAAAATCAATGTCAATTAGAGCTAGGCAAACTGTCAAGAGTAAGTTTAACTGGGAGACTATTGCTGAAAATATTGTGCAAACCTTGTGTGCTTAAGAGAGATTGTTCATGCGCTGTTAAAATTTTATGCTGGAGAATTTAATTCATGAAGGTTCTTCTGTCGGCTTATGCCTGCGAACCAAGTCGGGGATCTGAGCCAGGAATCGGCTGGAATATGGCTTACGAGATTGCTAAATACAATCAAGTCTGGGTTTTGACTTCAAATACTCATCGTCCGAAAATTGAAGCAGAACTTGCTCACAACCCATTGCCCAATCTCAACTTTGTCTATCTTGACCCCTTTGGCTGGGTTTATGACTGGTCTTATGAAGGTAAGCGATCGCAATTGTCAGTTTACCTTCACTACTATCTATGGCAGATTATGGCTTACTTTGTAGCCAGACCTCTCCATCAAAAAATTAACTTCGATGTCGTCCACCATATCACTTACGGCAGATATTCAAGTCCCAGCTTCCTAGTGTTCCTTTCTGTTCCCTTTGTTTGGGGTCCAGTTGGAGGTGCAGAATCTGCACCAAAAGCGTTCTGGCAAAAGCATAGCCTGCGAGCTAGGATTTATGAAAATCTCCGTAATCTTTTACGCAGCTTTGGGGAGAGTGACCCCTTTGTGCATCTGACTGCCAAGAAAAGTGTTGTGGCGATCGCAGCTACTGAAGAAACCGCACAACGTTTTGCCGCACTAGGCTGTAAGAAGATTGAAGTCTACGGTGCTGTTGGCATTCCCAAAGCAGATATTGAGCAACTAATGCAAATTTCCCCCACCCAATGCCGACCTTTCCGTTTTATTTCCACCGGAAGACTCTTGCACTGGAAAGGCTTTCATTTTGGACTGCGGGCTTTTGCACAAACCAACCTGCCTGGTGCTGAGTATTGGATAATAGGAGATGGACCAGAGCGAGAAATCCTAGAATCTTTAGCTCAGGAACTGGGGATTGCAGACAGAGTAAATTTTTGGGGTACATTGTCTCGCCAAGAAACTCTGTCTAAGTTGGGTGAGTGTGATGTTTTAATTCACCCTAGTCTCCACGACTCTGGGGGGTGGGTAGTGCTAGAGGCAATGGCAGCAGGTTGCCCAGTGATTTGCTTAAACTTGGGCGGACCTGGCATTCAGGTGACGGAGGAAACAGGATTTAAGGTTCCAGCTCACTCACCCGAACAGGCAGTAAATGATATAGCAGTAGCAATTGTGCGTTTAGCAAAAGAGCCAGAACTGAGAATTCAGATGGGAGAGGCTGGAAGGAAAAGGGTATGGGAAGTCTACAACTGGGAAGTTAAGGGGAAATATTTAGCTCAAATCTATCAAACCGTAGCAGTAAATCAATGAATTCAGCAATATCACCTCAACCTCAAGCAGGAATTATCACAAAGTCTAGCTTAATCGTGATATTTCTCGCTTCTGTTATGTTCCCCCGTGTTTTAACAGCACTAAAAGTCCCATCAGTTGTTAACTTTTTGCATTTCGTTTTGGTCATAGTCTTATTTGTATGGGTAGTACCTAAAATTCGTAGCCAAGTTGCTGGAAAACTCCTGGTTGGACTGATGATTTTTCTGGGAATAACTATATTTAGTGCCATGTACAATAAAGCAGGGGTTATCAATGTCATTCTCAGCTTTTTGATGCTTGCCGAACCTTTTATGATGTTGATAGCAATTGTTAGTACAAAATTACCTGAATCTAGTATTCAAAAATTTCAATTTTGGATATTTTCATTTGTCTATATTCATCTAGCTTTTGTATATTTTCAGAAGTTTATTATCAATCCATATTCTCCAGATGATATAAAGGGAATTTTTTTGAAGATGGGAGCCGGACACCATGTAGGAGGTGATGTTGCCCTAACTTTTGGGGTTTATTTCCTTCTGTCTTCCGGCGTTCGTTCACTATGGTTACGCATATTTGTATTTATTTTATGTATGGGAAACATTCTTTATGCTGATGTGAAACAGGTAGTCATTGCATTTCTAGTTTCCTGGTTTATCTTGATACTTACGCAGATGAAGGAGATAGTGAAAGCAATAATGTATTTAGGAATTGCTATTCCAATTACTATTGGAGTTCTGAAAATTATCAACACACTGTACTCTGGAATCCGATACATATCTGATATGGAGGTAGTTACAGAAGCTTTTCAATATAAATTATCTGTATTTTCTATTATTACCTCTTTCTATAAGTCAGATATAAATTGGTTGTTTGGACTTGGACCAGGTCATACTATTAGCCGATTAGGTTGGCTAATGAAAGATTATCTACAACTTTTGCAACCGTTAGGTATTACTGGCACTTCTGTTTTTGAGACAGTATTTAACGCTCAAGAGAGCTACTACTGGTCTAATAGTGGTACCGGCTCTAGTATGTACTCTTTATTATTCTCTTGGGCAGGTATTTGGGGAGATTTAGGGTTTCTAGGATTGGGAGTATATTTGTATCTCTGGTTTTTAGTCTGGAATTATATCTGTTTAGATAAAGTTTCCAAGTTTTTCCTAATTACTGTGTTTGTTGCTGGTCTAATATTTTCTTGGATGGAAGAACCTGCTTTTATGCTTTTTGTCGCTAGTTTAATTGGGCTGCAATGGCAAAAACATCAAGCTGAGAAATCTAACAAATTATGGCAGCACAAAATGCAAGACAATTTTGTCGAACAAAAAATGTTAGGAAAAAAAGCCTAACTAATTTTAGGTTTAATTAAATGCATAATATAGCAATACCGTTCAGTTAAGCCCGAAATCCTCTGTAGAGACGCGAAATTTCGCGTCTCTACATGCCGAAATCAATACGAAAAATCCTTAACACCAAGCGTATTGCATAATAAATTTAGGCGTTGCTGATTTTACGTAATACCAAAATCCTTGTAGAGACGTAGCAGTGCTACGTCTCTACATCCAGATTCATACCTCAATTTAGCAACGCCTAAATTAACAATCAATCTGGTTATATGGAATCATATAATGCCTAATTTTTTTAAGTTTCAATCTATCACAGAAATGAACATTTTAATTATCCATAATCGCTATCAACTTGCTGGGGGAGAGGACGCTGTTGTACAAGCTGAAGCGGAATTGTTAAAGTCTTACGGACATGATGTTTCAGTTTTAGAAGTAGACAACGACAGCATTATAGGAGTATGGGGTAAAGCAAAAACAGCCTTTTCGGCAATTTACTCTTTTTCCTCAAGAAACCTGGTGAGTAATGCGATCGCTCAACACAATATTCAAGTTGTTCACATACACAACTTTTTCCCACTACTCTCCCCATCTGTATACGATGCTTGTCGAGACGCGGTTGTGCCTGTTGTGCAGACACTACATAATTATCGGTTGGGTTGCCCAAAAGCTATGCCCTTTCGGGAAGGTCGAGTTTGCGAAGAGTGTATTGGTAAAGCCTTACCTCTGCCTGCTGTAGTGCATGGTTGTTACCGAGGTTCCCGGGTTGAAAGTGCAGTAGTAGCAAGCATGTTAGCGGTGCATCGGTATCGGCAAACTTGGCAAGAACGGGTGGATGGTTACATTGCTCTGACCCAGTTTCAGAAAGATAAACTAGTGCAAGCCGGACTTCCTAGTGAGAAGATTTACATTAAACCTAACTTTGTATTTACGCCAGATACCATAGCAAAAACCAGCTATGATGGTGATTACGCACTTTTTGTCGGGCGACTTTCAGAAGAAAAAGGTGTTGCTACCCTAATTGATGCTTACAAACAAGGTAGTCTAAGTATTCCTCTAAAAATTGTTGGTGACGGTCCATTAAACGACGTGCTACAGCAGCAGGTACGGACGTTGGGGTTAGAGAATATGATTACCTTTCTTGGGCGGCAAAATAAGTCAGTTGTGTTGAATTTAATGCGTAATGCCCAGTTTTTAGTCTTTCCCTCTATCTGGTATGAAGGTTTCCCGTTAACAATTGCCGAGGCATTTGCCTGTAGTCTACCTGTAATTGCAGCAAAATTAGGTAGTATGGCAGAGATTGTAGAAAATGGGGTAACTGGTTTACATTTTGAAGCCGGAAATCCAGTAGATTTGGCAGCAAAAATCACATGGGCGACTACTCATGCTGAAGCGATGATTGCAATGAGAAAACATGCCCATTCTATGTATCAAACCAGGTATACTCCTGAAGCAAATTACCACCAGTTGATAGAAATTTATCAACTGGTAATCAACAAAAATATGTCTAAACTTGCTAGTATTTCATTCTCTAAATCTTCGCTTCAGTCCATAGATTCTAATTAAGCGAATAAGTCGGAGAGGATAGTACAAGAAAGATAGAAATTGAGGTAGCGGCAGAAACACTTCGTCTGCTACTGTTGGAACAACTAAATGCTCAAAACAGTACCAAATTTTATCCAATGGGTGTTCTATCATGCTTAAGTGAAACAATGATCTATTAACTTTCTGGCTTGGAACTAAACTTTCAGCTTGATAGAAAAGCTGCGTGTAAATCTGGGAAGCGAGGGACTTCACTAGTGGATCAGCTTGTATTTGCTGTAAGATGGTTTTTGGAAGCTTTACTTCTAAAAGTTCATGCGCTAGTAAAAGACCAAGCAAGAGGATTCGCGTCATCCGTAACTTAATAGCGCGATCGCAAACCTGCTTCCAATTTATCTCACCACAGCTACAAAGTACTTGAGCAATATCGCAAATCCGGTTCAACTGTTGCCAACAATCCTTAGCTCCCTGAGAACAGAGGATTAAGATTGAATCCTCCGAAGAAAGATTGAGAACCATTCTATTAGCAAAAGGCTTTAGTTGAGCATACTCCCATAGCCATTCAGTATCAAACAAAAATGAGAATTGCTTTGGTAACATCCCGTGATGGAGATCTATAGTAACGCGATCGCGCTCATCAACCATATGCAGTTCCCAATGGGATTGAAGGTAAGCCTTTTGTTGGTGTTCTTTGAGAGAACTAAGGTAAGCTGCTTCTTTCTCACTATTATTAGAGTATGGTTGGTATCCTTGAGTAGTCAGTAGTTCTTTTGCCTTCAAAAAATCTTGTTTGCGAACTAGAATATCTAAATCAAAAAAATCTCGACGTGAGATATCACCATAAGCTGATATAGCTAAGATCGGACCTTTGAATGGAATCACAGGTATATCATTTGCCCCAAAAAGCTCCAATAGCTTGAGCAGTTTGCTTGTTAACATCAGGTTGCGCTGAGTTCTCGCATACTGGTTATGTTGAAACTGCTGTTGGAAACTTGCAGGAATTAATTGTGGGCATATATTACTGAGGTTGCTGTAAAGGAGCGGTATTACACCGTGTCTATATGCTGTTTGAATTAGGTATTGCCAGTCAATATTTTCTTGAACCAAATCTTTAATGCGATCGCTATCAATTTGTGGACGAACGCAATTAAGAAGTAACTCTATTTCCAAACATAATTTTTTTTCTGAAATCCAGGTGTTTTGTTTAGATATAAGTTGCATTTTTGGTAATTAATCTAATTAATTTTACTTTGTCAATGAGTTTTGCTCAGTAACTATGGCACTTCCACTCGACTCCATTTGGTCTTTCCAAGATTGAGCATAAAAACCATCCTGAGCAAGCAATTCATCATGAGTACCTGATTCCACAATTTGCCCAGCACGCATGACGTGAATGATGTCAGCTCGCATCGCTAAGGTAAAGCGGTGAGTAATCACCACCGCAGTGCGATCGCTTGCCAATGTGCGAAATCTCTCTAACCAATCATGTTCTGCCCAAGGGTCCATTGCGCTTGTTGGTTCATCTAAAATAATGATTTGGGCGCGTCTAAAAAATGCCCTAGCTAATGCCAACCGTTGCCATTGACCACCGCTTAAATCAGTTCCCTCAGGAAACAACTTACCTAACATAGCGTTATAACCTAGAGGCAAGCGGTCAATCTTATCGTGAATCCCTGATGCTTTGGCAGCTGCTTCAATTTCTGTGTAATTTGATGCTGCTGATATGTCACCTAAACCAATATTTTCCCCAGCGGTGGTGTAGTAGGGAATTGGTGACTGGAACAAAACAGTAATTAACCTGCGGAATGCTTTCACAGAAAAGTTACGCAAATCAATACCATCTAGTTCAATGCTTCCCGACTCCGGGTCATAAAAGCGGCACAAAAGCTTAATTAGAGTACTTTTCCCAGCACCATTATCACCTACAATCGCCACAATTTTGCCAGCCGGCAGTGTTAAGTTAAAATTATTTAACACTGGTTCTGATGTACCAGGGTAGCGGAAGGTGACTTGTCGAAAACGAATTCCCTTTTTAGGTGTTGACGGTACGGGGACAGGATTAAGCGGATCTACAATTTTGGGCTGGATTTGTAAGAATTCAAATAAGTTAGCCAGAAACAAGCTATTACGATAAATTTGCCCCAGGTTGTTTAATAGATCCCTAACAATGCTTTGTCCTTGACTGAATGCCTGAAAAAATAGAGCTAAGTCTCCTAAAGTCAAAATTCCTAGCAATACTTGCCGTCCTATCCAGGCTATAGCTCCACCAGAAATTATCAATGCGATTATGGTAGCAACAAAGCGACCTAATGTTTGCAGTTTCAATAGATGGAATTGTTCATGTCTGAGGCGCCGACGCAGATTATGGTAAGATGATTGAAAGTAATCTGCATAATCAAACAATCGCACTTCTGCTGCCGTGGCATTGTTTGTCAGCAAGTAGTCATAATACGTCAGCCATCGGCGATCGGTTGTTGTACGTTGTGACCATTGATACTGAATTTTATTTAAATATGTCAAAACATAGAAAGCAGGAAAAGCACTGACTACTAAAGTGATGGGTAAACCAAAACCATAAGGAGCCAGGATAGCAGCCATCGCAAACAAAGTAACAGTGTTTTGTAAGAATCTGCCAGTATTTTCTAGTAAAGCAAGCGATCGCCCACTTGCACCCTCCCGCGCTCTGTCAAGTTTGTCGTTATACTCAGAGGATTCATAAAAGCCATAATCCACAGCCACAGACTGTTTTTGAATCAAACCAGTGACGTAATCCTGCACCAATTCTGACTGAGCCGTGCGAATCCATTCAGCAGCACTATTCAAAACTTCCCCCACTAGCGTGATGCCTGCCATCAATCCCACTGGTATAATTACTTTCTGGATGTTTGCCGCAGAAATGCCCGATCCAGTTACTGACACCAAAGCATTGATTGCCCGTGGGGTGAGGGAAATCGAAGCTGCGGGAATCAATCCTTGAACCAACAGCAAAATCATCCAAGCCACAGTCCAGTAGCGAGACGCTGCCCACACCAAGCTGAGAGTTTTGACTAAATGTGAGAATATGGTGTTGGCGCTACGGAGTTTGCTAATCAAGATATTAAAACCTTGTAAATTCAACAATAATTAATCAAGCTTGAGTTTATTTGGAAACTAATAAACATCTCAGTAAAACAATGTAGAGACGTAGCACTGCTACGTCTAATCAAGGGTTGTGATTTACTGATAGTTCATTTTCACTCCTATGTCTAATAGGAATGAGCGCAAAAACTCTCTCAAACTCTTATTTCTCTGCGCTCTCTGCGTCCTCTGCGGTTCGTTTTTCATTACTTTGCGTAAGTCCTGGCTAACAAAGAATTAGACACAGGAGCGAGGGTATCTGTACTGTTATCGTGGTGGAATTCTGCCAAGTCATCCTCAACTAGCTTCACAAGCTCAGGTAAATCTCCTAGAGAAGGTTTGCGCGTAAAGCGAGAAAATCTAACATTTTTGATAAGTTCACCACAAAAATGTAAATGATTTGCCATAAATTCCTGTTCAGAGATTGAGCTAATAGCGCGAGTATGACGCACCAATTCAACGAAGGCTTCTTGGGGTTTAATTCTGGTAATTTTGTGTTCGCTTCCCTTATCTAATACATAAATATGATGTAATGGAATCGGAGTTTGTTGGAAACCACGAGAGAGTTTGTAGGCTACTTTGAATGAGTTTTGCGAAACAGGTAATAAGCTTTTAGTATCGTGTCCTAAAGAAGTTGCGGCATCCGGGCAAAGTTTAAATTGGGGATAACTAGGAAAAACAACAGGTTGACCTGTCTTAATTTGAATTGGCATGACATCATCTGTTAAAACATCATAGCCGCGATTGTGAAAAGCAGTTGCCAAAGTTGATTTTCCCCAACCGGAACCACCCATAAATGCTACACCCTTGTTATTAATGTTAATACAACTAGCATGTAGAACTAACAAACCCCTTTGTCGCAGCAGTACACATAATATAGGTCCTAGAAGTACAGTGCGAAGAAGAGATTCGTCTACATCTGCTAGAGGATTAATAATAATTTCCCGTCCATTGCGAATAAAACACTCAGCTACTTCTGGTATTTCTCCCAGAAAATTTTGACCGCCATCATGTTGCATTGCGGTTGCATTATCTACTTTGCCAAACCGCACAATTACATCTGGCTCACTTTCAGTTTCCATCAATTCGGGAAGTTGCAATTCCGAAGCAATGCACAAGTTGTAGGCTTTATAAGATTTCATATTTTAACTTTATTTAGTGCAATGACAATAGAAAATATGTGTTATCCACAACCTAGAGACGTAGCAATACGGTTCGGATAAGAGTTTTTGATGAAAATTATAGATCACAAAGACGCGATAAATCGCCGTCTTTACAATAATAAGTCCTTTGTAGAGACGGCGATTTATCGCGTCTCTTGCCTTAACCGAACCGTAGTATAACGTTGTTTCCAAAAAATGCAAAAAATTGGATATTTTCTGCATTAGTTTATAGCAATCCTAGATAATTTTCAGATTTCCGACTTCTTTAAGAAGTCGGAAATCTAAATTAGAAGAGTGGAATTGCTACAGAGACAAACCAGAAATTTGATATTGCCTCTGTGTCTACCTGACTAAATAGGTTCTACAGCTTTAAATCAAAGATTTTGCTCGTAGAACTATTTTGGAGTGCAATTCAATTTTCCTGCCGTATCCGTCGTACACTCTAGATCTATCGAATCGATGTCATTACTATTAGATATAACGTTGCCGTTCAAAAACGCAAAATCTCCCCTTGTCGGATTACCAAGAACTTGTGTAATGTCAGCAACATTACCGTGAACAGTCAGCTTAGGAGCAGTGTAAGAACTTTTCATGATCTATTACCTCATTTGGAGTGTGTTGATGTACTAGTTGTTGAAGGTAGTGTCTTTTGGACTTATCGTGTGATTTTGTTGTGGTCAATAGGATAATCAGGCTCTTAAATAGTAAAGGATTTTAGGTGGGATTAAATGGTATTTAAACCCAAGGAAACCCTATTTGCTTTCCTGAAGTTGACCAAAGTACAACGTTGTTTCCAAAAAATGCAAAAAGCGGATATTTTCTGCATTAGTTTATAGCAATCCTAGATGATTTTCAGATTCCCGACTTCTTAAAGAAGTCGGAAATCTAAATTAGAAGAGTGGAATTGCTACAGAGACAAACCAGAAATTTGGTATTGACTCTTTGTCTACCTTACTAAATAGGTTCTACAGCTTTAAATCAAAGATTTTGTTGGTAGAACTATTTTGGAGTACACTGCAAGTTTGGTGCCGTACCGGTACACTCTAAATCTATCGAATCGATGTCATTACTATTAGATATAACGTTGCCGTTCAAAAACGCAAAATCTCCCCTTGTCGGATTACCAAGAACTTGTGTAATGTCAGCAACATTACCGTGAACAGTCAGCTTAGGAGCAGTGTAAGAACTTTTCATGATCTATTACCTCATTTTGAGTGTGTTGATGTACTAGTTGTTGAAGGTAGTGCCTTTTGGACTTATCGTGTGATTTGGTTGTCGTCAATAGGACAATCAGGCTCTTAAATAGTAAAGCATTTTAGGTTGGATTAAATGGTATTTCAACCCAAGCAAACCCTATTTACTTTCCTGAAGTTGACCGAAGTACAACGTTGTTTCCAAAAAATGCAAAAAATTGGATATTTTCTGCATTAGTTTATAGCAATCCTAGATGATTTTCAGATTTCCGACTTCTTAAAGAAGTCGGGAATCTAAATTAGAAGAGTGGAATTGCTACAGAGACAAACCAGAAATTTGATATTGCCTCTGTGTCTACCTCACTAAATAGGTTCTACAGCTTTAAATCAAAAATTTTGCTGGTAGAACTAATTTGGAACGCAATTCAAGTTTTGTGCCGTACCGGTACACTCTAGATCTATCGAATCGATGTCATTACCATTAGATACAACGCTGCCGTTTAAAAAGATAAAATCTTTGGCTGTGGGATTACCAAGAACTTGTGTAATCTCAGCAACATTACCGTGAACAGTCAGCTTAGGAGCAGTGTAAGAACTTTTCATGATCTATTACCTCATTTGGAGTGTGTTGATTTACTAGTCGTTGAAGGTAGTGCCCTATAATTGGACTTACGGTGTGGCATGGTTGTCGTAAATACGACACCAGCCATAACCTGCCAAGACTGTTAGACTTACGGCGTTATTTGCTTGTAGTCGAACCACAAAGCTAAAGTAACTGCCTGCCAAATTGGTGTAATATCTTCATCTCTGACTTCGTTTCCTGCTGATATCGATCGCTCATAAGCTGCTTGCAGGAAATCTGAATCAATGTATTTTTCCAAGTATCCAATCTGATTGGACATCACCTCATCCAGAATTTGGCGATCGCGATTCAATAGTCCATCGTCGAAATTGGCTGATAAATCTGCTTTTCCCCCACGCCATTGAACTTTTTCCGGTAAAATTCCTTCTAAGCCACGACGCATCACCATCCTTCCCCATCCTTGGTATAACTTCTGATCGGCAGGCAATGCTAGACAAAATTCAATTAGTCGCTTATCCATGAATGGATGACGCGCTTCTAAAGAAAACATTGCCGCATATTGATCCGCTCGTTCTAAGGTATAAGGCAATACACCTTGGGTAAGACCTCGCCAATGTTGCTCTTTAGCGGTGAGGGGTTCTTGATTCGATGCACCAAACTTCTGGATTCGCTCATTTAAACCAACATGTTCTGCAAAGTTACCTTTGACAAGGGGAGTCTGGGAAACAAAGGGATTTGCGACTTTTGTTTGTTTGCGCTGCCAAAGTTGCCGTACTTGTTTTACAACAGGTTTTAGTCCGTGATTTACGAGCAATTGTTTGCGCGAAACACCAAAATGTTTGTGGATTAGCCTTACTCCCTCGAAAAATGATATCCAACGGAAGTTTTTTGCGAAATCTTTCAGATATGGCAGTCCATAACTCCGAAAAGCAGCGTAAGGTAAAACATTAAAGTGTGGTGAGAATGCTTTAACTTCCTGTATACATGTTTTCCAATTTCCCTGACGTGCTAATTCGGTAATTCTACTTCCACCGTGGCAAACTGTAGTGTCCCCATCAAAACCATCTAGAGAAATCCGCAGTCCTAGTTCTTTAACAGCGCGGTTTACAATCCAAGGATAAAAATGACTTGGACCGAGCAGAGCCTCATCTTCGTACCGGAAAATGCTATCTAGGTTAGATAACGGACCAAACTTGTCACCGTGGACGTAGTGGGGAATGAATCCCCCCTGCTCTAGCACCGCATTCATGAAAGGGCGCTCGTCACACTCACTTATTGTATCAAAAATAGTGGAGATTGTGTGTAGCGGAGTTGTCTTTTTTTCCGCAAGTAAATTCCGCGCCACACAGGTAACAGCCGAAGAATCTAATCCACCGCTCAACTGGCTGGCGATGGGGAAGGCACTACGTAAGCGGCAACGTACTGCCTCGGTAAAAATTTCCCGAAACTTCTCTGCGTAAGCCTCATCAGAATCCATCTTAATCTCACGATGAGGATCGAGTTCCCAGTAAGACCTTATCTCCATCCCTGACTGACTGACAACCATAGTGTGAGCCGGGGGAAGCCGCAGAATATCTTTATAACTAGTGATGGCTCTGTCTTCCATCGTCAATGTCAAGTAATCGGCAATTCTCACTTCATTGACTTGACGCGGAACTTCTTGTAAACATAGTAGAGCCTTGATTTCTGAGGCAAATACAAAGGCTTTACCTGGTTGGTGGTAGTAATAGAAGGGCTTGACTCCGAAATGGTCTCTGGCACAAAACAGAGACTGTTGCTGTTTATCCCAGATAGCAAAGGCAAAATCACCTAAAAGATGTTCTGGACAAGACTCCCGCCACTTTTCATAAGCCGCCAATATTAACTGGCTATCCGTAATTTTATCAGATGGACAGTTATTTAATTGTAACTTATTTATAAGTTCATCGCGGTTATCTATGCGAGCATCTGACGTAATAATCAAATCGCCTGTGGAGTTAGCTAAAGGTAACTTTTCTAGCAAAGATTCAGGAGTAGTCCACAGCATCCGATGCCCAAAACCGATCGCCCCATTTATCCAGATATCTGCACCATCTGGTCCTCTGTGTGCAAGGGTTTCCACCATCATTCCCAGGTCTTCCCGGTCTACGGTGCGATCGCTTAGATAGTGAATACCCATGATACCACTCATAATTTCACTCCTTGGAGAGATGGCAGTGGCATAAAGCGGGAAAGGTCTGTAAGATTACCAATCACAATTAGTCCTTGATATTCAACCCAAGCGTGAGCTTCTAAGGTTCCTTTTTCTCCTTTAGCAACACCGATTCGCAGTTCACAAGAGTGACCGTAGCGACTCATTAGCACTTGAGTAGTCAAAGCGCGAGCCAAACATTTTACACCAGGCATATAGCGGCTAACTGCGTTTACGGAACAAGAAATTTTGCGGACGGAAACTGGATTTGTCACTTTTAGGCGATCGCGACTAATTTTTGCTAGCACTTTTAAAAGTGTGTGAAAGGGTATTAACCACAACCCTAGCCTGATGGTTGCTAGTATTATTAAGGTCATGATTAAAAGCTGGCGATCGCTAGCTCCCATCCGAAAAAATTTAAACAGTTGTATTCTTTTTGACATCGATTAGTCCCGCAGCCCAAAGGTCTTCCAGCAATGCTTTCAGATCGCGATCGCACTGTATATCTTCAACTTCATACTCTTCCAAAAGCATCTGCTTAATATCAGATACAGCTTTTGGTTCCTGAATCAAAGTCCAAATCAGCGCTCCCACTTCATTCAATCCGTGATATATTCCAGTCTTGAGATTGAGAATTACTGCTTCCCCACCCAGATCAGAAGAAATTTGTTCTTGATTTGCCTCTACGATGGAAGACTCTGAGATTTTCTCATTTAGTTGTTTTGAGTTCATATTCTCTAAATTTCCTTTGGCTATTTGATTAATGATGTATTTACCGTTGTATAAAAGACGTTGCTTTTATTTGCGTATATATCCGGAAAATTTGACCATATATCGAATATATTTTCCAGCCTTAAGTAAATACTCATAAGCGAATTCACTACCTGTGGAGTATCGCCATACACAAGCTATCAAAATCGAACTGCCCTTTGCATACTTGGAAGCAGAAGTTATTCGACAAAATCACTACCTTTAACAGCTAGACAATAATAAATGCAAAAATCGTCATCAAGCTTTGTTAAGCGATCGCATCGGTTAGATAGCAGTAATCAGCCCTGGTATAAAATCTTGAGAAGGTCTACTTGGCTACAATTCGCACAAGGGTAGATTTTACTAAAACAAGTAGCCTGGTACGCGTATTTGCTAGATACTTACGTACCTCTCTTATGGCAGTATACATACGTATGCTATCTTTGGATCTCAGGTTCATGAAAAAAACACGACCACGTTAAGGGAATGTAAAGAAAAATAATTTATTATTGTTGGAAACTAACCTAGCATCCAAACTGGACAGAGGAGTGAAAAATAGTGGTTATACCATTTTTGTATGAAGATGCACTTAATGAGTGCCCACGCAGGTAAGCTTTCGTTTGTGTAGCCTCAGGCTGGAAGCCTGGGGATGTTATGTGCTGTGCGATCGCTCAACGATTGCTTCACTAAGTAAAGCAATCCACATATCTGCCGGCTCAGAGTAGTAATCAATTTCTTCAACTTGATATTGACAAGAGTCAGAGCCTTTTTTTAAAATAATATAATCACCACGCTTGATACCTTTACCCTGTCCTGTCATATAACCTTTTTTCAGGTCATTTGCAGATTCAAATACATAGTCCTGTCCACTGACGTATCGGGTATAATCATAAGTCTTATTCAGCTGCTGTTTGGGCTTGTTTAATAAAAAGTTAAACACCGATGAAAAAACAACCCTGAAGTTAATACTTGACCTGGTAGAAGACATAAGTAAATAAAAAATAATAATTTGGAAACAAATAAGCAGTTTCTTTTACCCTGATAATTAGCTCCCCTTCAATTTGGGTTATCTATCACAATCATCGAAACTCCTTGCGGTCTGAAACCCCGTTCTTTAGTACTTGCTTTATATTTGCTCCATTACACGGGGATTGTTTAATTCGGTGTGCTATTGTGTTGCACTTTCGCGCTCGACAATTACCATTTCAAATTTTACAATCCTGTACGCATAACGGTTTTGTTCCTTGCGGAACCTCCCTTACGCTCTTGATGTTAGCCTTGACCAGTTAAAAGAGCTTGTTAAGCTCTGCAACACTAAACCAGTGACCTTAGTTTTGTTTAATCACAAGCGACAGAGCGAGGGACTGGCTGCGCATCCCAGGGTGTCATGACTCAAATAACGTTTACCTATTACTAGGTGGTCGGGTCAGAATGGCTTGTTAGATTTCTCTTTCAAGCCTCAGCATGACGGCTGAGGTTCCTGACGGATAGTTATAACCTAAAAGGTATTATTATTTTAATCGAGTATTCCTATTTATCCCATTTCTGTATGAAGATGCATTTAATTAGCCCGCGTAGGCGGGCTTTGTTCCTATAGCCCCAGGCTTCCAGCCTGAGGGCGATATTCAATTATTGGTGCGTAAGTCCTGTAGGCATGGAGAGTAAAAGGACTCCGTAAGCTGTGGACAGCCATTATATGGCTTTAGTCAAGTGCTAAAAATCTGATTTTAAAACACTTGACATTACACTAGGAGTAACTGCTATAATAATTTAAGTAAAATCATTGGGGCGTAGCCAAGTGGTAAGGCAGCGGGTTTTGGTCCCGCCATTCCTAGGTTCGAATCCTAGCGCCCCAGTTTGTGTAAGGGCTACAACGTGTTTTCAAACTCCAAAAGTTAAGCCCACAGGGTGAAGCCTGGGGCTACACTTGTTTTAGTTATCTTAACAGAACCGTATTGGAATACCAGATACTTGCCCAAGCGTTGATCGGGTATTGACTGCACAACTAAAAATTAGGTAAACTTAGGCAATATTTATGATTTAACTTTTATGCCTAAGATTTTGATAAACGAAGCAGCTAAAATACTAGGTGTCCATACTGATACATTACGACGTTGGGAGGAATCAGGAAAAATCAAGCCAGAACGAACTGTGGGAGGGCACAGACGTTACGACTTAGCTGAATTGCTAGGAGTAGAGAATGATTCAGGACTAACTATTTGTTACGCTCGCGTCAGTACTAGACCCCAAAAAAAGGATTTAGAAACCCAAGCCGCTGTTTTATCTGCATATTGTCAGCGGATGGCTTGGAAGTATGAAACTATTAAAGATATAGGCTCTGGGATTAACTACAACAAAAAAGGTCTAAGTCGTTTGATTCAACTGATTACAACTAATCAAGTTAGGCGCTTAGTGTTAACTCATAAAGACAGATTATTACGTTTTGGTGCAGAAATTATTTTTGCTTTATGTGAACAGTTTGCAGTCGAGGTAGTAATATTAAATCGCGATTATGATAGCTCACCCGAACAAGATTTAGTACAAGACGTACTAGAAATTATAACTGTATTTTCAGCACGTTTGTATGGTTTACGCAGTCATCAAAACAAGGCGCTAATTGATGAATTAGACAAGACAACAACAAAAATTGGGAAAACTTATGGAATCACTCCTGAAAGTATGATGTAGTCAGACAATCTTGATTTTTTTTGAAATCGGAGGAAAATTTCATGTCATAAATTACAATCCAAACATTAATACCTACAACTAATGAAAATAAAATAGGTATTGACTATATCACTGAATTTGGTGTAATTTTTGGTCGCTGTATCCGCACAGCCTTTAATATTCGGAACAATAAGGGTAAAGTTGAAACCCCAAGTCAACAATTAAAAACAGATATCGCAAAAGAATTAGAAAGTAGATATGGAGTTTCTAATACTGAAGCTCGTTGTGCCGCTGTTTTAGGTTTAGCAAATTATGACAGTCAAGCATCTTTAGTTGATACCTACATCACTTCAAAGTATGAAGCAATCAAAGGTATTAAACGCAGTATCATCAAGCTAGAAAGCAAGCTGAAAAAAGCCACGAAAATTAATGATACTTGGACAGTCAAAAATCTCAAAAAAACAATCAACTATAAACATCAAAAAATACAGCATCTTTCAGCAGAGATTGCCCAGTTAAAAATAGACAGAGCTAATGGTAAATACCACGTTGCTTTTGGGACTAAAAAATTATTTGGTGCTCAATTTCGTTTAGAGAAAAATAGTTATAACGACCATCAAGAATGGTTGAAAGAATGGCAGCAGTCAAGGTCGCACATTGTTTACTACGAAGGGGCAGCAATTTTTCAAACAGGTAATCAACTTGTTCGCTATAATACTGATACACAAACATTAACTGTTACCGTATCTCCAGCTTTACGGCAAAAATACGGGGAAAAAATTGTTTTAACTGGTGTTAATTTTCCTCGTGGTCATGAATGGTTAGAAGCAGCAATTGCACCTGTAATAAAAACATCTACCCGCAAAGATAAAAAAGGTCAGATTAAACAATCAGAGCGCACTGCTTCCGCACAGGCTGTTACTTATCGTTTTGTTATAAATAGTAGTAAAATTTATCTTAATGCTACCATTGATGCACCAACAAAAGCTAACAGTACGTCATTAAAAAATGGAGCATTAGGTGTTGATTTTAACCCTGATTCTCTTGATTGGGCTGTAATCGATAAGCAGGGTAATTTCAAGCGTCACGGAACAATTAAAATCAATGTTCAAGATAAGCGGACTAACCAAACATCCGATATTATTGGTAAGGCTTGTGCTGAGTTAGTCAGGCTTGCAGAATTCTATCAAATACCTATAGTTATTGAAGATTTAGATTTGGAGAAAAAGAAAGCATCGATGAAAGAAAAGGGTGCTAAATACGCACGTATGCTTTCAAATATGGCTTATAGTAAGTTCAACCAAATGTTAGAAAGTCGCTGCAACAAATTTGGTATTGAACTATTAAAAGTTGATGCTGCTTATACTAGCGTAATTGGGGTTACAAAGTATATGGCAATGTATAGTTTGAGTTCGGGTTGCGCTGCTGCTTTAGTGATAGCTCGGCGCGGTCAGAATCGAACTGAAAATCTTCCTAAGTCCCATGCAACTTTCTTTAAGAAACCAGAGGATTTGTCTAAGCCGGGTGCGTGGAAAAAGGTAGCTCGCAAGATAAACATTGTTGGCGGTTTTAATCGTCATCGATGGTACTCAAACGGGAAAAAACAGGTTTCGAGTAACTCTCGAATGCTCCGCAAGCTACGGCAAAATTCGCCTTCGGGTGGTACGGTGCAGCTTATAGAAAGCCCTCATATACCAAAAACTTCCGCGCTGAAAGTTAGCCTAGAACTGGTTTTAAGCCTCGTTGCTTAATATTGCCTAGTTTTTTGATAGCGCCTAAACAAAGTATTAATGAAAATCAGTGTTAATTTGTATTAAAAGTTACATCTAAGGATTTTCCCGTATTGAATGTGACTAATGCATACTGAAATAACTCAACTAAAATCTTTATACTTTTTGTTTTATCCGGAAAAGTTTAAAGTTAATTAGTAACATTAAATAAAATGGTTCAACTTGCAACACTTGGGTTTCAATACCAAGCATGTCTAGCTTGATTGGAACATAATTAGCCCATATTTCACCCCGAATATGGGTGTATAAAAGATATTCATACCGTTGAGTAGCGATGTACAATGAACCAAGCAATTTATCCTGCCTAATGTTACTGTAGTTGTAGTGCATCGCTCAAAAAAAGATCGGATCGTAAATACTGTCTTCCAGGGTAATGGGTCTATCAAGTTGGTATGAAGCAATACTCAAGTTCGGCTTGAGATTATTTGGACTATAAAATTAGTCAGTTTATTCAGTAATTAACCAGGGTGTGCCAAAAGGTAGGGCAGCGGAGGAGACATCAAACTCCTGATGCCAAATTTTAATCAACACATACACTTGCGTGATTACTGTTAGTAATTTAATTTACCATTGCCATGCTGAAGTCAGAAAAATATCCTCACCCTTTGTCACAAGCGAATAAGACACAGTTAAATGATGTTGAAGAAGGTGGATTGAACTTGGGTCAAGTTGGATCTGCTCTGCGTCGTCGAGCATTTTTGATTGTTGGTTTAACAGCCATAGTCGCAACCGGAGCGGTGTTGAAGGCAGAACATGATCCTCCAGCGTATCAAGGCGAATTTGAGATTTTAACCAAGCCTTTGACTGGTGAGAATAAGGCTCTAGCCGATGTTCCTCAAACTCTGGGTTCCCAACCGAAGATAGCAGATGCGCAGACAACAAAAACCACGATCGCAGTTTTACAAAGTCGTAAAGTCCTAGCTCCCATTGTCGAAGAGCTTCAGGCTAAATATCCAAAGCTCACTTACGAGAAACTGATTAAGAACTTAACTATTGAACCCGAGCAGGAAAGTATTTTACAAGTCCAATATCTAAATGCAGATGAAAAGCAAGTTATCGATGTTTCCCAAGCACTTGCTAAAACTTTTTTGCAGCATAGTTTGGCAGAGCGTCAAGCAGACGTAGCTCAGGCAATTAAGTTCGTTAAGCAAGAAAAACTGCCCATAGAGCGACGGGTTATATCATGGCAAAATCAACTGGGAAACCTGCGACTGCAAAATAACTTAATTGACCCGACCCAGAAAGCTGGAGAGCTATCTACTCATATTACGACTTTGACGCAACAGCAACTCGAGAATCGGGTGCAGCTAGCACAAATGGTATCTAAGTATCAGGTTTTGCAAACAGAGTTAGCGCGACGATCGGGTGAGAGGGCTGGTAATTTAGTGCTGAGTGAAAATCCTCGCTACCAAAAGATACTCGATCAGATCCAGGAAGTAGATGTTGAGATTAAAAAACAATCCGCCAAATTTACGGATTTTAACCCTACCATCGGGACTTTACAGGATAGAAAAGACAACTTACTCCCATTGCTTTTAGCGGAAGAAGACCGGGTTCAGAGAGATTTTCAAAGCCGCATCCAGGAACTGCAAGCTAGAGATAGAGAATTGGGTGTAAAAATCAATAATTTAAATAATTCCGTCAAGAATTTGGCAATTATTACCCGTAATTACGATAACATTCAGCGGGAATTACAAGTTGCCACTCAAGGTCTGACTCAATTTACAACCAAAGAACAAGCATTGCAGCTCGAAAAAGCCCAAAAGCAACAACCTTGGCAGTTACTCGATCCTAAACTCACGAAAGTGACTGAACCTGATGCTGTTTCAGAAAGTGCTAGGAAAAACTTGGCATTGGGGGGAATGTTAGGTTTGCTGTTGGGCGTAGGGGCAGCTTTAGTTGTAGATAAACTCAGTAATGTCTTTTATACCTCTAAGGATCTCAAAGAAGCTACTAGACTGCCCTTATTAGGTGTAGTTCCCTTAAGAAAAGAACTAGCACTGACAACTAAAGAAAATGCACCTAAAGGAGTACAACCAGTAAGTAGCATTTCCTTTTTTGAGGTGTTTCGTTCTCTCTACACAAATATTCTTCTTTTGGGTTCGGATACGCCAATTCGCTCTCTAGTAATCAGTTCGGCAGCACAGGGGGACGGTAAATCTACTGTGGCTATACAGTTAGCCCAGGCAGCAGCAGCGATGGGGCAACGAGTATTATTAGTGGATGCGAATCTACGTTGTCCGACTTTGCACAATCGAGTCGGGCTGATGAATATTCAGGGATTGACTGATGTGATTTCCCAGGATTTAGAGTGGAGTAATGTAATTGAGCGATCGCCTTTAGAAGAAAATCTCTTTGTCATGAGTGCCGGTCCGGTTCCACCAGACTCGGTAAGGTTACTTGCATCTGGAAAAATGCAAGATTTAATGGACGATCTGCAAGCCAGTTTTGATTTGGTAATCTATGACACACCCCCAGTTTTGGGCTTTGCTGATGCCTATTTACTAGCGGCTAATACCAATGGTATGGTGCTAGTTGCTGGTTTAGGTAAGCTCAAACGTACTGTACTTCAACAAGCATTAGAAGAGATTCAAGTTTCTGGCACTGTCATTTTAGGGTTAATCGCTAATAAATCTAAAGATTCCACACCATCGTCTTATACCCACTATCAGCAGTATTACAGACAGAGCGTGAGTGCTGAACGAGTTGGTGTCGATACAGATGACGACACCGCTAATTCCGCATCAACCTCTGCTTCAATGTCAAACAGAAAACGACGTTAAAATGGGCATGGGGCAATTTGAGGAGGGGGAAAGGGGAGGCAGTGCGTTGCGCGGGTTAAGCGCGTTGTAGCAACTGCCGTGAAAGGGAAAGGGGGAAAAATATTCCCTTTTGGATTTCAATAACTCTTTATTTCCATACCTTTACCCTTTAACCTTTGACCCAAATTAAAATTGCCCCAGTCCTTATTTTTCCGGCGATTTGAGAGCCTGATCGAGAACTTGCCTTGCTTGTTCTGCTTTAGTTCGGGCTTCTTGATAACGCATATTAGCTTGGGCAAAATTTTTCAGAACTTTAAAACCTTCCTTGAGACGGGTAATTTCCTCCTCAGTGACTGACTGATCGCTAAAGAGGACATCAACTGCTTTGCGAATTTCCAATGCTTCAGCGCGAGAATCTTGAACTTTGAGTTTGAGTGTAGCAAGATTGCTCAAAACTTGGACAGCTTGTGTAATTGCATCCTCGGCACTACCAGTGTCAATTGATGCTTCTTTCACCTCAATTAATTGTTGAGCACCAAACCCCTCTTCTAATTCCGTAGGTAGGTTGCCTGCTTCCATCAGTTCCATCAGTTGATCCATCGCTTTTTCACGGGCTTTAGCTGAATCTTTACCGGGAACAGTGAGAATAATTTCTGGGCTTTGAGCGAGAGTGTACTGAACCATATCTAAGCAAAAAAGTTGCTGGTTAACCAAGCCTAGGCAAATCATTGTAACATGAAGTCAGTAACAATACGTTAATTAAAAATTTCCAAAATAATTTTAGATTTTGTACTCAAGTTGAGGCGATCGCCCCGCAGAGTTTACAAAGGAACAAAAATAAAACTTTATACTAAAAAAGGGAGAATAAATTTTCATAGGAGGGAAGAGCAATGGCTCCCAATCCCACCATTATGCAAGCTGTGGAACAATTGGGCTACCGTGTCACCCTTGGTGATGTGGCAACCCAGGCAGGATTGAATGTTGCGGAGGCGAATCAGGGCTTATTAGCTTTTGCAAGTGAAACTGGCGCACATTTGCAGGTAGCAGAAACAGGTGATATTGTTTACCTGTTTCCAAAACACTTTCGGGTAATTTTACGGAACAAGTATTGGCAGTTGCGATTGCAGGAATGGTGGAAAAAGGTCTGGAGTATCCTATTTTACCTAATTCGCATTTCCTTTGCAATTTTCTTAATTGCTTCCATCGCCTTAATAGCGATCGCCACGATCATCATTATTACTGCGATCAACTCAGATCGCGACAGTAACGGTGGAGGTAATTCTAACAGTCATGGCGGCGGTTGGGGCTTTTTCTATTTTCCCGATTTATTCTGGTATTTTAGCCCAGATTATCGCACTCACTACCAAGAACGGCGGCGAGCGAAAAGCGATCTAAATTTCTTTGAAGCTGTTTTTTCATTTTTGTTTGGTGATGGCAATCCTAACACCAAATTAGAAGAACGCCGCTGGCGAGAAATTGGAAGTGTAATTCGCAACAACCGTGGTGCAGTGGTAGCTGAACAAATTTCTCCCTATCTAGATAATATCGGTGAGAAATATCAACAAGAATACGAAGACTATATGTTGCCTGTTCTCACTCGCTTTAATGGGCAACCAGCAGTAAGTCCTCAAGGGGAGATTGTCTATTACTTCCCAGAGTTGCAGGTGAGTGCTGCAAAAAAACGTCCTCAGTCGGAATCGGTTTATCTGGAGGAATTTCCTTGGCGTTTTAGTGCGGCAAGTTCCGGACAAATTCTGCTCAGTGCTGGGTTGGGTGGAGTAAATTTGGTTGGTGCTTTGGTGTTGGGAAGTTTGTTGCGAGGTGGTATTGTTGCTGCAAAACTGGGTGGACTTGTCGCTTTTGTCCAAGGAATTTACTGGTTGCTTTTGGCTTACGGAATCGGTTTCTTGGGGATACCGATCGCGCGTTATTTTTGGATTCAATGGCGCAATCGTCAAATTATCGCACGTAACCGCGATCGCCTTGAGCGTGCCAGACTATTAGTAAGCGACAAAGATGCTTCTTTACAAGATAAAATCGACTATGCCCACCAGTTTGCGGCTGAAAAAGTCATTGGACATGAAGATTTAGCATACACCACAGAAACTGACTTATTAGAACAAGAGGATGCTGAATGGCAAAGGCGTCTTGAGGAGGGGAGTTAGTGGTTGGTATTCTTTAACCACAGGACTTACGCAAGCGTCACAAAATACAGCAGATTGCGTTGTCATGAAATACATGTAGAGACGTAGCAATGCTACGTCTGTATAGGGTTTTGGGTTTTACGTATGTACCTCATCTACCCGAAATTTGCTGTAATGTCAATTGGCACATATATGAGGAGAGGGGTTTTATATATGTACTTCATTTACCTCAAATCTGCTGTATGTGCCAGTTGCGTAAGTCCTATAGTTAGTTATTAATTAGCCCTGAATATTCCCCGCTATAGTTTGTAAATTCATTCTTTGATCTGCGAATCTTAGATAGACGAATTTGCCAGTCGGAAACCTGCTCGTAGGTAAGGTGATGAGTATTGCAAGTCGGTGTCCATAGCCCTCCCCAAACACAGGAGTCTTCAAACTGCAACAGACCTAACTTACGTAAGTTGTGGGATTGGGGAGTTCCTGGCAAGGGGGCTATGCTATACACAGCAATCTGAAATTCCAATTCCGGGTTAATCTCTACCAGTTCATCCACGAGTCCTGATATCGCTTCCTCAAGACGTAACAAGCTATCATCGTCATCATCTGGTAGTCCGATAATAATGCCATAAGCAATAACAGGTATGCCAGTTCTGACGACAGATTTCATCAACGTACAATGCTCTTGCCACGGCAACAACTTGCTGTATGATTCTCGCCCAAAAACGGGACGTTCAGCAGGGATATAAGCTAAAGGACAACCGACTTTGCCATCCCAGCCAAATAGTGCTTGAATAACTTCCTCGTCAGGGCTGAGATCGGTATTGTCGTAGTTGCGTCCATGTCCCACCGTGGCTTTCCGCAGTTCTAAACCATTAGGCCACATCAGAGATATTCCCATCTCCCGCGCCCCATTGGTAATTTCGAGGATCTCTTCTCGCCCCCCAGGGAAGAGTCCACGAGCGAGGAATTGATCGGAACCGATATTGATCGAACGAGCGCCCGCTTCTTTCTGAATAGCCAGCCATTTGAGGGCGGTTTTTGGGGTCATTCTGCGATAGCCAGTGCCGTAGGTGGGTGTCATGCAAAAATCGCAGGTGCGATCGCAACCAATGTCAGCCACTAACGAACCAATCGGCACAACTCCCTGTACATTTGGTAGTACCCCTAAACATTCTTTAGCCACCTCCACAGAGGGTAGAGTCCAATCTTCTGGACTTTTAGCTTTAGTCTTCCTGGCAAATTGTCTACCATCTGCGAGAATTACCCCCGTCAGTTCTTCCCGTGGGGTTTTTCCGAGTACATAGTCGAGAATAGCCCAATTAGCTGCACCGGATTTATCCTGAACTACTGCTGCTGCTCCAGCCTGTAAGTAGTGTTGCGGTTCTGCCACAGCATCAGATCCCCCAACAATAATGGGACGACCACCTTTGGCAAGATGCTCAACAATCATACAGCTTACTTGACGGTCTTGGGAGAAATTAACTGTAATTCCCCAGGCATCATAAGCGTGAGGATCGAGAGCGAAAATTTCGCCACCTACATAAGTTTTCCGCAAGGTCATCCCTTTCCAGAAAATCTGCCCAAATTCTTGACTATAATCCCCATCTCTAAGGTTGACCAATCGCGCATCAAATCCCCCTGCTTGCAAGTCAGCGATCAAAACTTGCTTGCTGATTAAAGAACGATGTCTATATAAAGAAGTCCAATTATTGCCTTCTGCATCGTATAGTCCCGTTGCTGGAACTTCAATCAATCCAATTGTTGGATACTTGTTAGATACCATATTCGAGGGTGTCGAATGTGGGATAAGAGCAGGGGCTTTTTGATGCACCATATTGTTTTAACGAAAATTGTATGGTCAGGGCGCAGCTATTAGCTGCGCTAGATACAATATTGCATAAATTCTGACGAAAATTTATTACAAAAACTCTGCGTCACTCCTTTGCTCCTGTGTGTTTAAAAACGCTAGGAATTTATGCGATCCTAAGTAGGTCGGCGTGAATATTTATCGTTGAGACAAGGCAGAAGGCAGAGGGCAGAAGGCAGAAGGGAAGAGGCTTTCAGGTAAGTTTACTTTTCGTTACATACTTCGGTTTTTTTGCGCCTTTCTACTTATACTAAATCCTGAACCACTATCAACTAACCACTAGACATCTGGTAAAAATTAAATATGCGTTATCCAGAACCCTTGTAGAGACGTAGCAGTGCTACGTCTCTACATTTATTTTCACGACGTTTGTCTACTAACTACTTCGCTCGAATTGGGGTTAGGGCTACACCTTGATAATAATGCCCCAAAATTTGTAGATGGTTTGCTCCTCGCCGAGCTAAATTATACGCACCCCATTGACTCATCCCTAAAGCATGACCGTAGCCGAGTCCTTGGAGTACAAAACTACCACCTGTTCCCTTGCTGACTCGAAAGCGAGTACTTTTCAGTTTTAGTGCTGTACGTACTTCTTCGCCTTGTAATACTTTAGTACCTTTGTCGCCGACAATTTTTAAGGTTTTAACGCTGCCGAAGGGGGAAAACGCCTCTGTAAGCATATCTTTGACATTGCCCACAGAAGGAATCATGGCACTGATTTCGTTACTAGATAAGGTTTTGACCCAACTACACTCGCTAATATTTTGGTCGAAGTCTTGAACTGCACGCAGATAAGGCAGGGTGTTTCCCCAAACATCTTCAACGTTTTCGGTGTGTCCGCCAGAACAAGCGTGAAAAACTGAAAGAATAATTTGATTTCTATAAGTTAATACTTGTCCGGCTGTGGCATCGACTGCTTTATAAATACCACCGGATTCACTAATTACGCCTTTGTAAATTTGCCAGCGATCTGGGGTATCGCCGACATCGTAAATGGGATTGCTGCGCTGTTTTTGGCGTTCGTAGAGGGCATAGGTACGAGCTGCGATCGCCTGTGCTTGTAGCGCTTCTTGGGGCCATCTGGCATCCATTTCGCCACCGATGACGCTGTAGAGGTATTCTTCGATATCAACCCAGTTAACAGCGGTTACGCCTTTGTCTGTGGGAATAACCAGAGTTCTGCCTCGATACCAGCGTGAGCCTATATAAACGAAACCCTTCCCTGTTGGCTCAATCCAAAATAAACCAGATCGCCATCTATCCAAAGCAACTCCCCCAGGAATCGCTTGAGCATAATAGGAACTCATAGACGGTAATTGTCCTAAAGTGCGACCAGAACCATCTTTCACGATGGCTGTTGTGGAACTGCCAACTTTTACCTGATTCACGCCTCTTTCAATTGCTACACGCAATATTACAGATGCTTGAGCTGGTGCAACCAAAACAATCCAAAAAAGAATGCCTATCCACCAATAGCGGACTTGAATCTGGGAAAATAAAGAGCCTAATAACAGTTGAAACTTCATGCTGGTAACTTATTCACATTTATATACGTTTACGCTTCTGGTTTACAGTAATTTTCCGGAGATTGCATCGCCACCTCACTAAAATAATATAGATGGTGTGAATTTTGATGACTTGACACAAGTATTTAATTGCTGGGCAAACTAGTTTCGAGCAAACACAAATTCGTAGTGAGCGGTTTACCGCTCGTCGAGTCGCGATTTTAACGGCTGAAGCCGTTACTACGTTAAGGAGTATTCTGCCCATAACATTCTATTACTATTTTCCTTTTTAGAATGAAGCATCCCTGCCCTTACAGGGTGAGGTTGTGATATGAAAGTTGTATAACGTGCAACCCGTATCCAAACTCGCGTCATATGCAATTTAAACACCTGTGCCATAAAGTAGTACATTGAAAAATGCATCTAGAGTCGCGTTATTGTTCTTGACGAAATTACCTGTGCGAAAAATAGTTATTGCCGGCAACTGGAAAATGTTCAAAACTCAGGCAGAATCCCAAGAGTTTTTACAAGGATTTATGCCCACCTTACAAGAAACACCCGAAGAGCGAGAAGTCGTTTTATGTGTACCCTTCACTGATTTAAGCGCTTTGTCCATGAATCTGCATGGAAGTCTTGTGCAGCTAGGAGCGCAAAATGTCCACTGGGAAGAAAGCGGAGCATATACCGGTGAAATTTCCGGTCCCATGCTCACAGAAATTGGGGTACGTTATGTAATTGTCGGTCATAGCGAACGCCGACAATACTTTGGGGAAACGGATACTACCGTTAATTTGCGTCTCAAAGCTGCTCAAAAGTATGGTCTTACCCCAATTTTGTGTGTAGGTGAAACTAAGCAACAACGAGATGCAGGAGAAACCGAACTTCTGATTATGACTCAGTTAGAAAAAGACTTGGTGGATGTTGACCAAACTAATTTGGTGATTGCTTACGAACCGATTTGGGCGATCGGGACTGGTGACACTTGCGAAGCAAAAGAAGCTAATCGGGTAATTGGTTTAATTCGCAGTCAGTTGACAAATCCCAATGTTCCCATTCAATATGGCGGTTCAGTCAAGCCAAATAATATTGACGAAATTATGGCTCAACCGGAAATTGATGGTGCTTTGGTGGGAGGAGCAAGTTTAGAAGCTGCGGATTTTGCCCGAATCGTTAACTACAAAGTAATCTGATGTTGCATCTTCTCGTTCCCATGCTCTGCGTGGGAATGCAAATTTGTGGGGTGCTGTCGTCTAGCTTTGATGAATGTTTTAAGCACTAAAGTCCTTAAATAAAGCACTGAAGTGCTTACTACGTGTTTATGCCAAGTAATTTGATAATTCGCGATCGCTGTTTCGATTGGGGACAGCGGACTTATCTCATGGGCGTTTTAAATGTGACGCCTGATAGCTTTAGTGATGGCGGCGATTTTAACAGCGTTACTGCGGCTTTAATACAAGCAAAAACACTGGTAGCCGCTGGTGCTGACATTATCGATATCGGTGGTCAATCGACTCGACCCGGAGCGGTGCAAATCTCTGTGGCTGAAGAGCTTGAGCGGGTGCTGCCGGTCTTGGAAGTACTCAGAAATGAAGTAGACGTGCCGATTTCTGTAGATACAACCAGAGCAGTTGTAGCAAAAGCATCAATTGAAGCTGGAGCGGATATAGTCAATGATATCTCTGGGGGCACCTTTGACTTAGAAATGTTGCCAACAGTTGCTAAATTAAACGTGCCAATTATTCTAATGCATATCCGGGGAAACCCAGAGACAATGAATCAACTTACAGATTATCAGGATTTGATGGGGGAGATTTATGCTTTTTTAGAAAGGCAAATTGCAGCGGCAACAGCTGCGGGTATTGGCTTTGAGAAAATAATTATCGATCCTGGTATTGGCTTTGCCAAGAACTACGAGCAAAACTTAGAAATATTTCGCAGCTTGCGATCGCTTACAATACTAAACTGCCCCATCCTCGTCGGATCATCCCGTAAAAGTTTCATTGGTCGCATTTTAAATCAACCAGATGCAAAAGCACGAGTTTGGGGAACGGCAGCAGCATGTTGTGCTGCTATCTTTAATGGTGCTGATATCCTCAGAGTCCACGATGTCAAAGAAATGCGCGATGTATCCCTAGTTGCTGATGCACTTATGCGACATTCTGCACATCGTGATTAAATCTTTGACTTGAGATTAGACAGAACCATTCTCAGAGGTATTGCCATTACCTTCATGAGCTACAGTGTCACCAACCATCTGATCAAGCGCTCCCTCTGATAGTCCTGAATTAAGAAAGACAATTTTGGCATTGTTACTAGCTCCAAGTCTTTGGTTCGCTTCTACTTGTTCTTGAGCTACGAGATACTTAAGGATTTCTCTAGTTTCTGGTTTGGAATTTATCGCGTCAGAAAGTATCCGAATTGACTCCTTAGTTGCTTCCGCTCTCTTAATTGCAGCTTGCTGCTCTCCTTCTGCTGTGGTAATAGCTGCCTGTTTTCTGATTACAGCCGCTTGCTGCTCTGCCATTGACTTCTGTACACTCTCAGGGGGTGTAATACTTTGAATATCTACCCGAAGAATCTCAACTCCCCATTCTAAGCTTACCTGATTCAAAACCTGCAACAGCGATTGGTTCATCTGATTTCTAGAAGAAATCGTTTCCGTTAAAGTTCTATCGGCAATATTGGCACGAAGTTCAACCGTTGCCAGGTTTGCTAGGGATATTTGGATATCATCAATTTTGTAAAAGCTTTTCTCCATACTCATGATCTTCCAGTTCACAACGCCATCAACTTCTAGATAAACATTATCTTTGGTGATCACTTTCTGAGGCTTAATGTCTAAAATCTGCTCTCGTGTAGTATCTTCCATCACAATACTATCTACCAAGGGAACGATAAAGTTTAGACCTGGCTTAAGTTTACGATGATACCGCCCTAAACGCTCAACTAAGGCTTCATTACCTTCATTAATCAGTTTTGCAGACCCTAACGCATAGCCTATAAGGACTAAGACTATAGCAACAATCGGCTCCATATATGCTCCTATTCAGCTTTTGGCAGAATTCAAATTTAATCTAAAGGACATAGTACTAACTTGTCCTACCTTTAAGTCTAGTGTGTTGAATGTGTAATCTTATTATCACAACCAGCAGTGTAAGGCAAGACACGATAACCCAAGGCAATGGCTATTAAAGCACTTGAGTGTCACGCTGGCAAGTATTTTTTTGTAAAAGTGGATAGGGGATAGTGGGGAAATCTCAGGTTGTGGCTGTTGTTCAGGCATCTCGTGCCTTTTTGATTTGAGCGTTGGGAGAGGAATTTCAAGCAGGCGATCGCACTCGTGACAATTGAAACGAGAGCGAGTTTCCACTCTTCGAGTAGGGACTCAGATAAAACGTAGATATTTTGATACGCGATAACCAAGCCAAATCCCCACAATGCCACCAATGACGCTAAAGAATATCGAGGTGAACGATAGCAAACTTCCACCCCACAGGGATGTAGCTCCCAATCGTAGAGCCAAGAAACATCCCAATTCCGATGATGAATTTATTCATTCAATAAAAGCCTCACAGGACTTACGCAAAATTAACCAATTGTAGGGGCAAAACCTTGAATTGCCCCTACGTCAATTCAAGGTTTTGGCGAGATGAGTGCGTAAGTCCTGTTTATTTAGTTTTACTCTTGTTGTTCTTGTTGTCTGCGTATTACATCTGGCAGTTGTTCTGGAGAATCTAACTTTACTCCATTTGCTTCAACTCGGTTTGCTAGAGCGTTGATCGCGTTTTGGTCATCTCGGTGTGCTAAAACATAAGTCCGCAACTCCTTTGTGGTCATTCCTTCATAGTTCGGGCTGATCATAACTGAGTTCTCCTTGCTTATTTATGACAATTACTGACTCTTCACCCGCGATGATTACTATTCTCGCGTTTCTAGAATCAAGCGTTACAAGATAGACAGGTAAATACATTTTCGTTAGCCAGTAGCAGGCTATATACACCGCTCTTAGCTGCTGTGGTGTTGGCTCCATATCCTCTTTTATAGCTGTTTTATTTTACCCTAGACAAATATCACAACGAAGGATATAAATCAAAAGCGATCGCCCGACTACCAATCAGATTGCTGGTGGAGACGGCATTCTGGATAAGGATGGTTTCCATTAATTCAACTTCCGAAGAAGTTTAAAGGGCTAGCTTCTAAAAGCTTTACCCAGAGGTAATCCTACAGCAGATTTTCGGGGCTTGTCAAATTTATCCAAAATAAATGCCCTAAATTGAGGATTACCTCTGATAGAAAAAGTCTGAAACCCTTAATTGATCGGCTTGCCGGGGCTGCCAACGAAAGAATAAGGGTTTGGGGCTTTGGACTTCAGCCCCGAAACAAGTAAGTAGTTTACTTAATTACAAACTTCAGCCACGGTTTAATATTTGCCGGCAACTCAGAAACTAGACGCAACGGCAGTTGTGGTGTAGAAAGAGATTGGGCGTAAGCTGGTGTAAGAAAGGGTTGATAAATTTTCGCTTCTGGTGTAAGCTGTTCAATAAAAGCTAAACTGACACCACGAGTTAGTTGACGTAAAGGTTCTGTTTCTACACCACGCCGTTCTTTAACGATCGCAGTAGCTGCTGTTCCTACATACGCTGGATCGGTAATACTCAAGTGAGTACCACCTATAGCAGTTAAGAGATATTTGGTTCCTCGCAGTTGAGTAAAAGGTTGGATTTGATGGTTTAGCGCTGGGGTTAGGGAGTCTTCAGTGCCGGTTAAAATTAAAACGGGCTTAGTAATTTTACTTAAACCGTTTTTGCCAAATAGTTTACCCACTAGAGGATTAAGAGCGATCGCACTTTTTACCCTTTCATCTTTTAATTGTCTAATCTTATCTCCCAAAGGTGCCGCTGTACATTGCAACCAATCTCCCGGTGATTCACCAAAGCTAAGAGAATTTTGACAATATTGTCGTAAATCCTTTAAGTCTAATTCTCCCCCAACCAAAGCCAAAGCCGTATGACCTCCCAAAGAATGACCTATAATAGTCACTTTCTCGGTATTTAGCTTTCCTTGAAGTTGTCCTGGTTGAGAATTTAGTTTTGCCAGTTCATTCAATAAAAATGTCACATCTTTGGGACGGTCAATAAATTCTGATGGTGGCATCAAATCTGCTAAATTACCAGATGCGGAAGCGTTATTAACAGATGTCAGGTTACTACCAGGATGTTCAATTGCCGCAACCGTGACACCGTGAGATGCTAAATGAAGCGCTAAATATTCCGCAAATTTGCGATTTGCCCCAAAACCGTGGGAAATTACTACTAAGGGTGTTTGCGCTTCAACCCGACTTGAATATATATCTACAGGAATAATTCTATTTCGTTGTCTGTCGGTAAACGTTAAAGTTTGTACTTGAACTGTTTCTTTGCCTCTTGCCCCAGGGTCGAAAGTTGCCCGAAACGGGATATTATTGTCAACAGCTAATTCTCGTGCTAGTAAGACACCCAAAGCTTGACTTTGCAAACGATTGGCGCTAAATTGAACCGCTAAACCGATCGCTTGAGTTGCATCTACGGTAACATCGGATTGTGGGTAAGCCCGTAAAAAACCAAGTGCGCTTAAACCGTTGAATTGTCGTAGTGCGATGTTAAGTGTTCCTTGTAAGCTTTCCACTGTACTACCCGGAATTGCTACTCCCAAAGATGCAATTAATTGTTTACCTTCTGGGGTTCGCACTAAATCAGCGATAAACTTGTCTGCTACAGTCGGATCTACTTGCAAACGCCTTGTCAGGAATTTTTGCACTTCTGGTGACAGTACAGAAGACAAAATTTCCAGCTTTTCTGGTAGTTTACCAGTTTTGGCGTATTTTTCTAAATCAGCGATCGCTACTGATTGCTCAAATGGACCTAAGCGGATAATAACCCTTTGAGCGGCTAAAGTAGAAGGCATCCCCACACCCAAACCGAAAGCTAGGGACAAACTACACAATAATTTTTGTGCGATCGCAATTTTACGCCGATTTTTTCCCTTAAGCTGAAATTGCATAGATTTATTTGCCCAAGTTTTGTGAAAGCGTGGATTCTCAGTAGTTCAGGACTTACGCACGGACTACGTATTTCCGTCCCTATCGACGCTTCGGTTGCAATCTCAAAGTCTTGTTTTCTGGTAACCAGTGCGTAAGTCCTATAGTTGTCAGAACTAATTGCTCCAATTACCGCTATGGAGATGAATGCCAACCTTCTACAACTTATAGCAAAAATTTACTTGAGTATTTTTCAGGCGTTGCATCTGTCAAACCCGAAGACAAGAGTCTGTAAGTGCTTATGCCCCAAATTGTCTCATACTATAGTACACTGATTCAAATCGAACATGAGTCTTAATTTTTACAATTTCATTTGGCAGGGTCATATTTTTACTCATACAATCGATAAAATAGCGATCGGTGTATAAAACATCAGCCTCAATATCATAAATTTATTACTTTATTAAAAATTCAGGGTTAAAAAGCTATCGTTAAACTTCAAATGACAGACCGGATAAATGATATCGCGTGGCAAGCTCATCTCGGTAGCGTTGCTGCGATTATTCAAGTATTGAACGAAAAATTAGCCAATTCTGGTGTCAGAACCAGAGCCATTTTTGCTGATGGTGTCTTACAACTTCTTTGTGAGGCGCGTACAGTTGATAAACTTGAACAATCAACTCTAGTCAAGCAAATTCAGCAAATTCTCGAATCAATCGCACCACGTAACATTCGTCGAGTTAACATCAACAGTCGAATTGTTCAAGAACAGCAATTGCTATGGCTAGAGGAAATTAGCCACCCTGGAGAAAATAATTTACTTTGGTCAGAAGAAATTATATTAGCTCAACCAGGTATTTTACAGCAAGTAATTCAAGATTTCCAAGAGCGTAAAATCGAACTAGCAAAGCCAAATTTACCCAAATCGCAATATTCTAGTTCTTTAGTAGTTATCAACAAACATAAGCGCAAAACATCCCCCAGTGGACAGATGCTAAATACGGTGGGTTTATGCTTATTTTTATTTTTCCTTGGTTGGAGTGCTTATGTTTGGTTGGCTGGTAAATCAAATTTGACGCCAGAACAAGTGCTTAAATTTTTATCACCGACGGTAAAATCTTCACAGCCAGCTTTGACTAACGAAGAACCAGAAATACCACCTATGGTGGCTATACCGAGTGATTCTACCCTAAATGAAGATTTTTTTGCAGCATCTGTGAGAATTGCCAATCAAGCTTCCACAATGGGGAAAAATGCTCAAACATCAATTCAATGGTTGGATCTAGCTGCTAGGTGGCAAAGAGCTTCTGATTTGATGAGTAAAGTCCCATCCAATCATAGTCGATATAAAGAAGCTCAAATTCGCACTAAGTTGTATCGAGAATATAGTGAAGCGGCACAGAAAGAGGCAGATAAGAATAAAAAAAGTCAGTAGTCAAGAGTCAGAAGTCAAAAGTCAAAAGTCAAGAGTCTAACTGCTAAATTTTGACAGAACTGGGTGTTTTGCTCCCGTCACGAAAGTGCGAATTTGCTGCGCGTCGAAGCTGTTCTCAACAACAAAAGACGTAGAGACGTAGCAATGCTACGTCTAATTAAGGGTTTTGGGCAACGCATAGTTCATTTATACCAGATGTCTAAAGAACATCTGCTTAAAGGACACATCCATCTAATTGATGTTTTGATGTGGTGGAACCCACAAATAAAGTCTTTATCCACTATAGCCCCACCATTCCAGTCTGAGTGCGCTTAAATTCTCAACAACACAAAACAACATCACAAATACTTAACTAATGAATTTCCCCAAAGAAGCAACGATTGGCTTCCAAAAGATACCAGTCAACACATAAGGAGCATATCGCAATAAAGGTAAACTATATTGCTTTGACTGCCTTATTGGTAGACACTCTAACAAAAAAGGCACTATACAAGTAAGTCCGTAAGCAGTTGCTAAGGCTGTATTAAATTTCGGAGATTCACCAGGTATCGGACTGTAATAAATACCCAATAAGATGAAACAAATCATTAAAAATTGCTCCCACATGAACCAAGATTGAGGTGATAAAAAATAAACTATCCGAGGAAAGCTTTTATCTATTTTTTGTCGCATTCCTAATAGCACAGCCCAAGTTGCGGCTCCAACCATACCATCATCTTTTAGCCCATACATTCTTTGAAAGCGTTTAACTGCTCTTTCAGTTTCTCTGCAAAAATATCCATCAGGTTGTTTTTTAGAAAATCCCTCTTCTCCAAGAATAGTTTGCAGTTCCTTAACTGCATCCTGTGATTCTGAAGACATTTGTTTGTAACTACGGGAAAGCTTTGGGTAAAAAAGGCAAGCCCAACTTAATGGTCCGACTATCCCATCCACTTGGAGATTATTTTTTTTCTGAAATTCGATTACAGCTACTTCTGTTTCTAAGTCAAATTTACCACTAATTTTTGCTAGAATTCCCTGAGCTTGCAAACGTGCTTGTAGTTCATCGATTGAGTCCTGTACAGAGTTTGGCGTAAAACCTCGGTAAAGTATGGGACGTTTATTAAATACACAAATTTGTTTTTCTTCGGGGAAATAAGGCTTGGGTTGTTTCAGCCCTAGTAACAGAGTTAATGATCTAAATGCTCTATTCATTCAGTTCTCCTTGTAGTAATCTGTGAAAAGAATAATCTGACATCTCTACGAAAGGTCGGACGTTATATCTGCATCCAGCTTGACACCACAAATAAAGGACTTATAAATTAGCTTACCGAGTTTTTTTCAGACACATAATTCACAGTGTTCAAAAAATGTTAATAATTTGTGAACAAAACGTTGTTAATTTGATAGATAAATTCCAAATTTTTGCGAACAGTTTATAAGCCTTGTCCCTTATTTGTAGAGACTTCCATCAAAAAGTGTCCTTCGATAAATTTGTGATTCATACCTGCTATGAGAGCAGCGCGTGAAGATTTTGTTCGTTAAAATGTTGCTAATACCAGATTTATAACGGACTGAGAGGGTGATATTTATGTCAGATCAGTCAGAGGGTTGGAATCTACCTAGAAGTTGGAATTGCAGAGTTTTGAAGGACTGGCAAATAGATCGGCTACTGACTGATTTGGAGGCAAGAACTCGAAAGCGTTACAGGCAAAACACCAGGAAAGACTTATTACTTGGGTTATTGTGTGGATATAGAATCAAGAAGATAAGCAAAGATTTACACAAGGATAACGCTGTTGTGAGAGCGGGTCTTAGTAATATCTACCGAGATATTGAAACTTTGACCGAAGAGCCAAACTATAGCGTCAAATCTAGCAATTTAATCTACGTTTTGGAGAGATATGGATATCGCAGAGGTTGCGCTGCATATGTTGGGAATAATTACCGTCCCATCCCCAGTAATCTGCCAGCACCTACCTACACACAATTTATTGGTCGTGAGGAAGAGATGGAAACGCTACTAGAACGTCTTTCTCTGAATCATGCGGCACATATGATTACGGTGCATGGTATTGGTGGTGTGGGAAAAACGGCACTGGTGTTAGAAGCTGCTCGTTTGTGCTTAAAAGCTAGTTGTGAAAATCTTGCTGACGCACCAAAATTTGAAGCGATTATTTTTACTTCAGCTAAACAACAGGAACTCGTCCCGAATAGAATCTTTCAGCGACAGCAGGGACAGCGTAACCTGCGCGGTATTTTTCGGGAAATTGCTCACACTTTAGACGACGTAACGATTATTCAGTCTCCCCCCAATGAGCAATTTGATCGGGTGCGTCGTAGTCTCTCCAGACAGCGATCGCTTTTAATTGTAGACAACATGGAAACTATCGATGATCGAGATGAGGTCATAGAGTTTCTCTACAATCTGCCTGTTTGTGTCAAAGTCGTAATTACTACTCGCGAACGAATTGCTTTACTGCCGATTAGTTTGCAAAACTTACCTTTAAATGATGGTTTGCAATTAATACAGCAACAAGCTGAAGAAAAAAGTATAACTCTCAATGAGCAAGATTCTCAAGACCTCTACCATCGCACTGGTGGAATTCCCCTCGCGATTGTTTATGCTCTAGGTCAAGTCTCTAGTGGCTATTCTCTCACATCAGTGTTAACACAGCTAGCTTTAGCTACAGGTGATGTGGCTCGTTTCTGCTTTGATCAATCGGTGCAAGGAATCAAAAAACAGCCACCACATCAGCTGTTAATGTCACTGGCAATTTTTCCTGACTTTCCCTTACAAACTGCTGTGGCTGAGGTTGCTGGATTAACTGCAAAGCCTGATTGTGTAAATGATGGTTTAGGACGTTTGCAGCACCTGTCTCTGATCACTCAAAATCAAAAAACTGGGCGATATGAGATGCTTTCTCTCACTCGCGAGTACGCTTTAGCACAACTAGCTGCTGACCCAAATTTTGAGAAAGAAGCACGGCAACGCTGGGTAAAATGGTATCTCGATTTTGCCCACACTTACGCTGGAGAAGATTGGGAAAAGTTGATATGTTACAACAAGCTAGAGGAAGAACATGGAAATTTGCGTGCGGTACTTTATTGGTGTAAAGACCAAGGTTATTATGAACAAGTTAGAGATTTATGGCTTCTGTTAAATCACTATGCAAATCTTTACGCCGATTGGGATGAGCGTCTAGATTGGTTGCAATGGCTGATAGAAGAATCAAAACGACGTTGTGAATGGTCATCTTTTGTCAAAATCGTTATCCGCAAAAGTTGGTTGTTGATTCGAGAGTGTTCAAACCAAAGTTTGAAAGAAGCAGAGGAAATTTTGCAGGAAACGTGGGTTTTGCGCCACCATGCAGACTTGTGCGTTCAAGCTGATTTAGCTGAAAGTATGGTCAGGTTGCAAATCAGATATAAAAATTATGAAGATGCGCGTCATTGGCTGACGGTGGAAGAAAGTTTAGTAAATGAAGCTCACTTAGACGATCGCTCGCATATCCGTTATTTTATCCCCGTTCTCTACCACCGCGCTGAAATCTTCTATAAAGAAGCTAAATATCCCGAAGCTAAAACGCTTTTTCAACAAGCGATGCAAAGTGCAGAACAAATAAACTGGCATCGGGTAATTAACTCGGCTCAAAATTGGCTGGCTGATATTGCCATTGTAGAAGGCGATCGCGATGAAGCTCAACAACTATTAATTCAAGGCTTGGCTGTAGCCGAAAGCCATAAAAATAAACGCCGTCTTGCTCGCTATCAACGCTCTCGCGCTTATTGGGAAAAAAAATGGGGAAGTCCCGAAGAAGTACACAAATTCGCCATCAAAGCAATAGATGGTTTTGAGCATCTAGGGATGACGCGAGATGCTGAAGAAATGCAATTTTTACTTAATTGCTGATGAGGAATTGAGGGGAGGAGTTGGGTAGAATGGCGATGGCGAAAGTCTGCATCCGTACTTCTACCCAAAAAGCTGCGACTTCCAAGTTCAGAACACGAAGTTCCGAGTTCTAAGCACGAAGTTCCAAGTTCAGAACACAAAGTTCCGAGTTCAGAACACAAAGTTCCGAGTTCAGAACACAAAGTTCCGAGTTCAGAACACAAAGTTCCGAGTTCTACAGCAGATCGCATTATTATTAAATACATGTAAAGACGTTCCGGACGGAACGTCTCTAGAGAGTTTTGGGTTTTACTCAATAAACAGTTATAAACAACACCACACATATAGTAGAGACGTTCCGGTGGAACGTCTCTACTATATGGGCAACAAAACTGATGTAATATCAAAAACAAAATTTCGTCTTCCAAGGTAAAAATAATCCTTGGTAGCATAACACACTACCCTAAGTAAGCCAGTGTGTTACGCTTTCTATAGAAATTGCACATTAATAAATTCAGAATTTTTAGCGATCGCCTTACCACTATAAATCTTGGGGGGAAACCAGGGCAAACACTAATAGATAAATTTTGTTTCAATAGTTATAGAGAAACGATTAGCGAAGTTGTCCTATTTTCAGGGAAAATAATTTTTATGACGTATGATTACGACTTGTTTGTCATTGGTGCTGGTTCTGGTGGTTTAGCAGCTTCTAAGCGGGCAGCTAGCTACGGTGCAAAAGTGGCGATCGCAGAAAATGATTTAGTTGGTGGTACTTGTGTGATTCGCGGCTGTATTCCCAAAAAACTCATGGTTTACGGCTCTCACTTTCCCGCATTATTTCATGATGCCGCAGGTTATGGCTGGAAAGTCGGTGAACCAGAGTTGGATTGGGAACATTTCATCACTTCTATAGATAAAGAAGTCCGCAGACTATCCAAACTACATATCGGTTTTTTAGAAAAAGCCGGCGTCGATCTAATTCCCGCTCGTGCTACTTTAGTAGATCATCACACCGTAGAAGTTGATGGACGCACAGTTACCGCAGATAAAATTTTAATTGCTGTAGGTGGACGTCCGGTTAAACCAGATTTACCTGGTATGGAATATGGCATTACCTCCAACGAAATCTTTCACCTGAAAGAACAACCGAAGCACATGGTTATTGTTGGAGCGGGTTACATCGGCACAGAATTTGCTTGCATCATGCGTGGGCTTGGTTCCGAAGTGACACAGATTACCAGAGGTAAGAAAATTTTGAAAGGCTTTGATGATGACATCCGCAGCCAAATTGAAGAGGGAATGACGAATCACGGCATTCGCTTGATCAAGAATAATCTGATCGAAACAGTTGAGAAAGTACCCTCTGGCTTAAAGTTGACTTTATCTGAAGCAGATCAAGAACCGATAACTGCCGACGTGTTTTTAGTTGCCACCGGTCGGATGCCGAATGTCGAGGGATTGGGTTTAGAAAACGCCGGAATCCAGCTTGTTGAAGGTAATATCGAAGGACCCGGATACAGTAGTATGATGGCGATCGCTGTCAATGAATTTAGTCAAACTTCCCAAGAAAATATCTTTGCCGTCGGTGATGTCACTGACAGAATTAACTTAACTCCGGTAGCAGTTGGTGAAGGTCGCGCTTTTGCTGATAGCGAATTTGGCGGCATACGTCGTTTATTCAGCCACGAAACTGTTCCTACAGCCATATTTTCCAACCCAGAAGCGGCTACAGTCGGTTTAACAGAAGCCGAAGCACAAGAAAAGTACGGAGATGCCGTCAAAGTATATCGTAGTCGCTTCCGCCCATTGTTTCATAGTTTAACGGGCGCTCAAGAAAAAACCATGATGAAGTTGGTAGTCGATGGCAACACCGACAAAGTAGTAGGCGCTCACATGGTAGGAGAACACGCAGCTGAGATAATTCAAGGTGTAGCGATCGCTGTTAAAATGGGTGCAACCAAAAAAGACTTTGACGCCACCGTTGGTATCCATCCCTCATCCGCAGAAGAATTTGTCACCATGCGGTAATTAAAGTTACGAGGAGCAAAGTTGTAGAGACGTTCCGCCGGAACGTCTGTACTAAAGTTAGGAGCAGCGGAGTTAATTATCTCCTTGTCCCCCACACACCACACTTCCCCCTTGCAGTACATCTACCTTCACGGTTTCGCATCTAGTCCAAATTCTGCCAAAGCGCGGGATATAAGCTCGCGCTTTGCCCAAATTGACACTCCTTTAAAGATTCCCGATTTGAATTTGGGCGATTTTTCCCATCTTACAATCACCCGACAGCTAAAACAAGTTGCTGCTGAATTTCCCCTAAATGCTACACCAGTGACTTTAATCGGTTCGAGTTTGGGTGGTTTAACCGCAGCTCATTTAGGACAACAATATTCCCAAGTGCAGCGGATCATTTTGTTAGCGCCGGCTTTTGGATTTTTATCTCATTGGTTGCCAAAGTTGGGAGATGAAAAATTGCAGCGTTGGCAACAAGAAAAATATTTAGAAGTTTACCACTATGGTGAAAAGCGATCGCTTCCCCTTCATTACAATTTCGTTACCGATGCTGCCCAATATCAAGAACAATACCTGCAACGTCCCATCCCTACCCTAATTTTGCATGGAAAAGAAGATGAAGTTATCCCCATTCAAGCAAGCCGCGATTTTGCATGTTTACGTCCTTGGGTAGAGTTAATTGAACTTGACAGCAATCACGCTTTAGGCAATGTCACATCAGAAATTTGGCAAGCAATTCGCTTATATCTGCCAGATGCCATTAAGCTGTAAAATATTAAGTTATTACCAATTTTCAAAGTCAAGAGTCCTAACTCCTGTAGAGACGCGAAATTACCCTGCGGGTTCTCCAAAGGAGTACGCGTCTCTACTCCTAACTCCTAACTAACTATGCTGCCATTTATCCGATCAGATTTAGCTAAATTTAGCGCTTATAAACCTCATCCCGGTAGTAGTACAGCAGAACCAGTTGCATCGCAATTGGATCGGCTAGATACGAATGAAAGCCCTTATGATTTGTCACCTGAGTTAAAAGAAAAGCTTGCTTGGGAGTATCAGCAAAGAATTGAAACGAACCGTTATCCTGATGGCGGACATGAGACACTTAAGAATGCGATCGCTCTTTATGTCAATGAATCAGCTAATGTCGCACCATCTTTTTTCACTGCTGCGAATATTTCCGTTGGCAATGGTTCAGATGAACTAATTCGCTCAATTTTAATTGCCAGTTGTGTCGGGGGAGAAGGTTCGGTTTTAGTTGCTACTCCCACTTTCTCGATGTACGGGATTTTGGCGCAAACTTTGGGCATTCCCGTTGTGACGGTGGGTAGAAATGAAGCGAATTTTGAAATTGATTTACAAGCGGCTGATAAAGCCATAGAACAAACCCAAAATCCGCCGATTCGGGTGATTTTTGTAGTTCATCCTAATTCTCCCACAGCCAATGCTTTAACTGCGGCAGAATTAGCATGGTTAAGAAGTTTGAGCGATGGCATTTTGGTCGTAATTGATGAGGCTTACTTTGAATTTAGCCAGACTACCTTAGCTAGCGAATTACCACAACGTCCTAACTGGATGATAATGCGGACATTTTCTAAAGCCTTCCGCTTGGCTGCTCATCGGGTTGGCTATTGCCTCGCTCATCCGGAGTTAATCACTATTCTAGAAAAAGTCCGCTTACCTTACAATCTTCCCAGCGTTTCTATGGCTGCGGCGTTAATTGCTCTGCAAAATCGGCAATTGTTATTGAAGTCAATTCCCGAAACGCTGGTTGAACGAGCTAAACTTATCGAAGCTTTATCTCAATACCCTACATTACAAGTTGCCGAAAGCGCTGCTAACTTTATTTACCTGCGACTAAAACCAAATACCTTGAACCAACAAGACGATTATTTAATAAATCTTATTCAAAAACTGAAAACTGCCGGCACTCTTGTGCGACATATCAGTGGAGGATTGCGAATTACAGTAGGAACCCCAGAGGAAAACCTCCGCACGCTGAGTCGGCTACAAACGGCTTTAACAAATCTTTAATATTAACAACCTGCTTTTAATTCGGGAAAAAGCAAGAAAAATTTTTAATTCGGGAAAAGGAAAGCGCAGTTTATGTTGGCTAGTTAATTAAATCGTGTATACTGACCGCTGCCCAAACGACGTACTATTCCCACTGTCTGTGGCAGCACACCTACCAAAAGAGCAAAAGCTATATCAGGCAACTTATCCACCGTTTCTGGTGCAAAGTATTGCTCAAATTGATCGAGAATCTTTTGAACTCGCTGAATAGCCACTGGGTTTTCTGTAATTTGCTTGATTAACCGAATCCACTGCCGTCTAATCAAGTAAGCTTTTTGGCGCTCGTCATTGGACTCGGGAGTCAAGAGCTGCAAATTACCTATCGGCAACAAATTTTGGCAATCGCGATCATAATCACCTCCCACTGCTGCCCCAGGTCCGGCAAATTCTGCATGGTAGCGTTTGAATAGTATTAACCCATTTCGCCGACGACTGTTAACGATAAAGACCTTTCCGCTATGAAGCTGTGTGAGGATATCCGAGCCTGGAGATTGCTCAGTTCCATTAGGCATGACAATACAGTCAAGGAAACTAGTTTCAGGGTAATAAGTTGATACCATAGTAGTTTGATAGCGTTGGCGGTTTTCGCTATCCATGTTTTCTAAATATTTGAAAGAATTTTGTAGTAGTCTGCACTTCAACACTTAACTTGTTTTAAATCAAAATGATTGGTTCTATCTTAATTATCGAGAGTTTTTGCTTTATTTAACTAGGAAAAAATTAAATGAACTTTTTTCAGCAATTAATTAATCATATTTTATGAGATTTAAGTGGCTTTGTCTTGAATTAAACGAGTTATTTTTTTAAAGCTTTTATAAAGATAAATATCTAAAATACAAAGTTATTATGAGGAATTGAAACTTTCTTCTCGTATTTTTACTGACATGACAATTACAATCATTTTATTTCATCTAAATAAAAATTATTTTTAATATTTGCATATCCCAAACTAACCTATCATATAAATAAGGTAAAAATTACATTATTATTTAATTTTTATTAATTACTATATTTCTGAAAAAACTAGAAGAATGATGCATAAAAATAAAGCGTTTTCTCCGTGTGATGAAACGACTTAGATACACGAGCGATCGCATAGCGATTATAAACGCCACATCTCATAAATCGACTTTCTTGATTCACCCCATCGCACCCGTCAATGAGGACTTAGAATGCTCGTGGTATTAATGTGACGTTGCTACAATACGTATAATTACATATGCAGCTATTAGCATTTATTTCTTCTTCCTTGGCGCTAGCCTCTCCATGAGGGAGGAGGGGAGACGCGGAGCGAAGGCATTATGCTAAATAAAAATTATTCCTTTTAATGGTCAAAAAGTACATATGTGAATGAGAAAATCTTTGATAAATTAATATTTTGTAAATTTAATTAATAACTATCTATTTATGCCTAAAGAAACGATAAAGATATAATTTTTGTAAAAATTAAGCATTCAGCAAATAACCCTTTTTATTGTGTGAATCCTTAATCAAGCTACTACTGTACTAGTAGCCTGTCAATTATATTTTGATGGTTGTGTACAAATCCACAACCCGCTCACAGACGTAGCACTGCTACATCTCTACAACCATCATTTTTATCTTGACATACTAGGTCAGGACTTACGCAAGATGTGACCGAAAACCTTATTCTTCCATAGCGGTAATTCATGAATTACCGCAAATGCGCGTTATGTTTTGCGTAAGTCCTGTAGGTGAAAAATTCAGATAGTTGAGGAATCTCGTAAGTACTTGTGCAAGAATATCTGTCGGGAGCGTCCCAGAAAAAATGTATTCCAATAAGATTCGACTTGATGCACCTGATATCCTGCCTTAAAATAAAGCTGTCGTGCCTGATGGTTATTTTCCAAAACGTGGAGGTATAAGTCTCTAAAACCCCACAAAAGGGCAACTTTTTCACAAGCTTTAAGCAACTCCGACGCAGCACCCATCCTCCGATATTTTGGGTGAATAGCTAAATTAGACAAATAAGGAAAACTCTTGCCAACAGCCGTCCAAGAATCACCAAAACGCATACCCAGTTCTATAGTTCCAACTAAATTATCAGTTGTAGCAGTAGTATCAACGGCAACTAAACAAACGTGATGGGGTGCGCTTGATGCTAGACGATGCCTTAAATCTTCGTAAATACCCAAGCGTAGTAACGGGAAAGCCCATCCCCAGATACCATTTGGGGAGTGAAAGCTTTCGGTAATGATTTCGGTAATATTAGTCAAATCAGCAGGGATAGCCGCACGAATTTGGAATTGGTTAAAAGCTTGATTTGCGGCGGTATTTATCGGTACTTGGTCGGATGGGTGAAAAAACCAGGGTTTCGTCAAAGCTAATTTAGGATTGATTTTATTCAAGGAAAATTTTATATAATATCCCCAAATCCATTTTCTTTCAAGCGATCGCTCTCCTTGTGTACTTGTACAAAACTTGACACCAATTTCAGGCTTGTGGAATGCAACGAGATTATTTTTGATAATAATATAACTTAATCAACCTAAATCTGCATATTTTTCGATAAACGAAAAACCTTGACCAGACGCGACACCCTTGGGTCTTTACATCCCCAAAATCACCACGAAAAATCAGACGAGGGAACCCTATTGCCACAAGCCCTAGAGACTACCAAGTGCTACGTCTCTACAATGGTATTACTTGTATATAAGACTTACGCCGGCAATCGCCAAATAACTCAGTTTTTGCCAAGTTTATGCCATGCGATCGCGTTCGTGTAGCCAGGAAGCGAGATTTTCTTCTCTCTTTCCCCCGCAAACAGATACTTGTCTAATATTATACTGTAAATTGAAATCTTATTCTTATAATATTGCTCATACCATCACTGCTATAAATAAAATTTACCTGGAAATGTTAGTGGAACTGTTCCGGGGGGAAAACTTAATATGCAGCTCCAGATGGATTTTTAAGCCAGATTGGATATCTGTATATATTATTAATCGGTTCTCGCTATGAAGGTGAAGGGATTAGCAAGCAAATATGTATTCTGTAAGAGTAACCAGCACCAAATTAATTGGGGTGCATCAAAGCAAATGGCGATCACAGATCAGATTATTCTTTAATCGACTGCCGTTGCAGCAGGAAAGCGGTGCATGAAATCCCAATCAGACAGTAAGCCGAAAATTTTGGTTGTCGATGACGAACCAGACAACCTTGACTTGCTTTACCGCACCTTCTATCGCGACTATCAGGTGCTTAAGGCATCCTCTGGTCCAGCGGCATTAGAACTGCTTCAGCAAGAAGGAGAAGTCTCCGTGATCATCTCCGATCAGCGGATGCCAATGATGAGCGGTACGGAATTTTTGAGCCTAACCGCGACTCAGTATCCAGATATCATCCGGATTATATTAACTGGCTACACCGATGTCGAAGACTTGGTGGAAGCGATTAATGCTGGTAAAGTATTCAAATATGTTACCAAACCGTGGGAAGCAGAGGAACTTAAAGCAGTGGTACGCCAAGCTTTGGATACCCATAACGTCCTCAAAACCCGTACCCGCGAACTTACCCGCACCCTGCGTCAAGAATCGCTACTCAACACGGTAACAAACACGATTCGCAGCGCATTAGACTATCGGCAAATTCTGCAAACAATTGTGGATACCGTGGGTCATATGCTGGAAGTGGATGTTTGCTTGTTGCGTCCTTTCCAAGATGGGCAGTTGGTGGATGAAAATTTTATTTACCAAAGGGGGATTTCCGAGGACTCCTTGGAGAGGGGGGGAACAGGGGACAAGGGGACAAGAGGACAAAAAGAGCAATTCTTTTCCTTTTCTCCCCCCCTCTCCCCCTCCTCCACTCTCCCCCTCCCCATCCCCCACTCCCCCACTTCCCATCCCGCTCTACTAGCGCAGACAGTATGGGAAATCCAGGAAGTGCAGGTGATTCATGATGTAGCAAAAGATGAGCGGATTCAGGGCGATACTGCCGAACTATTAAGCCGTACTGCTGCTTTTGCTACAGCTAATATTTGCTCTAGCTTGGTAGTTCCACTGCTTTGCCGACAAGAACTTATGGCGGTGCTGGCTCTGCACCAGTGCAAGCAGCCCCGCGTGTGGTCTGAAGACGAGGTGCAGTTAGTGGTGATGGTGGCGGATCAGGCAGCTTTAGCTTTATCTCAAGCTTATGCTTACGAGCAAGTACGTGCTTTGGCGAAACGGGAATCGCTAATTAATACAATTACGAGCGCGATTCGCTCTAGCTTAGATCCTGAAGATATTTTTGCAGCGATCACCCAACAATTAGGACAAGCTTTGCAAGTTGATGGTTGTGTTTTGTCTTTGTGGACAGAGGAAGATGAGTATGTTCAGTGTGCGGGCTTGTATGAAAGTTCTTACAGTTGCGAGGATTCTTTCAAACTAGATCATGCGTGGGAAACAGGTAGTAAGAATTACGTATCAAATCAGGAATTACCTCAGTCTCAGTCACCGATTCGGGAAAATCCAATTCTGCAAGAAATGTTGCGGACACAAGAGCCTGTGGTAATTATAGATATGAGTCAGTGTCCGCCAGAAATCAAAGGGTCTGATTTGCCTTTGAGAGGAAAAGCCCGATCGCTCATGGTGGTTCCTTTACTAGCTGATGGCAAAAGCATCGGTAGTATTACTTTGCGTCAAGATAGTAGATCGCGCAAGTGGCTAACTACAGAAATTGAGTTAGCAAAAGCAGTTGCAGCTCAAGCAGCGATCGCTGTACAACAGTCACATTTATACCAAAAAACTCGCGAACAAGCTGAACGCTTGCTGGAATTAGATAAACAAAAAACCGAATTTTTCCAAAATATTTCTCACGAGTTCCGCACTCCTATAACCTTAATTCAGGGACCCTTAGAATCGGCGGTAGCGACAAAACAAGGGTTATCATACGCCCAAAGTGCGATCGCCTTACGCAACTCAAGACGCTTGCTAAGATTGGTAAATCAGTTACTCGATTTGCAACGCCTTGATGCTAAAAGGATGCAGCCTAGTTTCCGTCCCTGCGATTTAGTTGAATTTGTCAACCAAATTATCGAATCGTTTCGTCCCTATTGCGAGAAAAAGGGACTTAATTTGATAACCGAACTAGAAGCATCTCCTATAGTGTATCTAGATATGGAAAAATTCGACAAAGTAATTTATAATCTTCTGTCGAATGCCATGAAATTTACAGAGGTAGGTAGTATTACTGTGAGATTGCAATCTCAAGGCGATCGCTGTAGATTGCAAGTACAAGATACGGGAATTGGTATTGTAACTGAACAAATTCCCTACTTATTTGAACGCTTTCGCCAAGCTGAAGGCTCAGAAAATCGCTCTTATGAAGGTAGCGGCTTAGGTTTGGCTTTAGTTAAAGAACTTGTGGAAATGCACGGCGGCAAAGTCACCGTGGAATCAGTTTACGGCAAAGGTACTATCTTTAGCTTATGGCTAGTTAGCGGATGCGCTCATCTACCGTCTGAACAGTTGCTAGAAGCGCCTTGTGAATTGAACACCAGCCGCGCTAACGTTGAATTAGCTGATTTAGAATTACAATCAATAGACGAATTTGAAAATATTAAAAAAGATTTATTAAATAGTGTTAATACTCAAGAAAATGAACCAAAGACTGGCGAATCAATTTTGGTGGTAGACGATAACCCAGATTTGCGGACTTACGTATCAGAAATTCTCCGCGCTAGTGGCTATGGAGTGCATACAGCGCGTAACGGTTCCGAAGGGTTCTTGATGGCTAAGGAAATAATACCACGCCTGATTGTCAGCGATTTGATGATGCCTTTGGTGTCAGGAATGGAGATGATTCGGATGATCCGCAACGAGGAAAAGTTGAAAGGGATTCCCATTATACTGTTAACGGCGAAAGTTGATGAAGAAACCCGCATCGAAGGTACAGAAAAAGGTGCAGATGCTTATTTAGCTAAACCATTTAACGATCGCGAACTTCTGGCTGAGGTGCGAAATCTTTTAGCCTTGAAAGAAAATGAACGCCGAGTTTTGGAGTTAAATACTTACCTGACAGAATCGGTGCTTAAGCGCTTTTTACCGAGTGCGTTGGTGCAAAAAGCCGCAATGGGAGATTTAGCCCTGGATTTGCGACCGGAACCGCGTTTGATTACAGTTTTATTTAGTGATATTGTGGGTTTTACCCAACTATCAAACACCCTCAGGTCGCGACGTGTGGCAGAATTGCTGAATGAATATTTAGAATCAATGACCAAAGTGATCTTTGATAATGGCGGCACCATCGATAAATTTATGGGAGATGCTATCTTAGCTTTATATGGAGCGCCGGAAGAACTAACGCCTAATGAACAGGTGCGTCGCTCAATCAATACAGCAAGAGGAATGCATCGCTCATTGAATGAGTTAAATCAGCGTTGGCGAGAACAAGGTATATTTGACTCTGACGGACGTGATGGCTTACAGTTTCGCTGTGGTATCCACCAAGGTACAGCAGTTGTCGGAATGTTTGGTAGCGCCCAACGTGCTGATTATACTGCAATTGGTCCCAGTGTGAATATTGCTTCTAGATTGCAAGTTGCTGCTGTTCCTGGTACTATCCTCGTCTCTGCTGCGGTTGCAGATTATTTGGATGAAAATGAAATAATCAAAGGTAGTCCGCTAGAACTTAAAGGAATAGATGAAACAGTTTTGACGTTTGTTGTCAAAGCAGAAATCACTCTTAGGGGTTAGTGGATAGTGGTTAGTGGTTAGGGGTTAGTGGGTAGTGGTTACAGTTTTTCCAACTAAAAACTATCAACCAACAACCATCAACTATCAACCAATTATCTAATGTAACCATTCCCCGACCTGAAGTACGGGGCTTTGTCCCCCTCCCAACACTACAACAATTGCTTGTTCACTTGTGTTGTTTGCGGAATTTACGGGCGCGGTTACGGTTGGCTAGAGGATGTACTCATCCCCACGCCCCACGACTCAATTTTCGTGGATACGCGTTATCTCACTCAGTTACTACTTAAGCCTTGGAAACGAGTCAATTTCCTGCATTTAGTAATTTCACCGTATCCTAATTTTACAGTAAACCACTACTTAAAGGACGGGGTTTCTACCCAAATTTCTGATGACTCAATCGGTTGACCAAATTTCAATAAAAGATGTAGAATCAAGGCGACACAACGATCCGCCGGGTTTGTGGGTTGCTGTATTCACGAGTTCAGTTGCATTGCATTTGCTGCTGTTCTGGCTAATACGCTATAGTAATGCGTTTAATCTGTGGTTTCCACGAGATAGTCAAGCAATTATTCCGATTGAGATTATCGAGATTTCTCCAACAACATCAAAAGCTAAACCACAATTAAAAGCTAAAACAGTCTCTCCACCATCAGCAAATCAACAATCTTCAACAGTGACGCCAAGAAATGAAAATTCTGGTGGGATAAATGTTGGTGCTATTCGCAAACAGAGAGAAAGAAATACTTCTGTCTCTAAATCTAATACTCAACTCGTTCCTAAAGAATCAGTTTACATACCGAAACCGATATTCTCACCAACAACCACAGCAACACAGAGTCAGTCAATTGGGGAAGATTCCCAAACTCCACGTCAACCAATTGGGGAAGATTCACAAACTCCAACTCGCAGAACTCCACGTCAACCAATTGGGGAAGATTCACAAACTCCAACTCGCAGAACTCCACGTCAACCGATTGGGGAAGATACCCAAACTCCCCGTCGGAGAACTCCACGTCAACCGATTGGGGAAGATACCCAAACTCCCCGTCGGAGAACTCCACGTCAACCGATTGGGGAAGATACCCAAACTCCCCGTCGGAGAACTCCACGTCAACCGATTGGGGAAGATTCCCAAACTCCAACTCGCAGAACTCCACGTCAACCGATTGGGGAAGATTCCCAAACTCCAACTCGCAGAACTCCACGTCAACCGATTGGGGAAGATTCCCAAACTCCTCCCACTAGCGGTAAAACTCCACAACCGGCAACAGGAGGAGGAATAATAGCTATTTCGCGTTTTTTAAGTCGAGAAGAACAGAAAAGTTTGATGGGAAGTCCTTTACCCGAAGGTTTGATTCTACCTGAGCATATAGGGAGTAACGAAAAACAAATTGACTCAATTTCCCTCAAACCCAATTTGGAGCTTCCAGAAAAAGAGTTTCTAGTTAGCTTGGTGATTGATGAAACTGGCAATTTTCAAGAAGCATCAGTTGTAGATCGAGCGATCGCACCAGCGGAAAGAGGCAAATATCAGCAATTCGCTAACTATATTTTCCAAGGTGAAAAATTTCAGCCTGCTCGCTACCAAAATGGTACTCCAGTACTAGAGTGGACTAATCGCTTTGTGCGGATCAAAATACAGCGTCGTTAATTGATTATAGGACTTACGCGATCATAACGAGAAAACAGGACTTTGAGATTGCTTCCTTACGTCGATAGGGACGTAACTACCTAGCCTTTTCGTAAGTCCTGGATTAATTGCTTGAACTATTATCACGCATTGTGTTATATTATTTAAGTTGGAATGTTGCGGGCGTAGTTTAGTGGTAAAACTTTAGCCTTCCAAGCTAATAATGCGGGTTCGATTCCCGCCGCCCGCTTTGCAGATATACATTAGACATCTCCAGAAAAGATGTAGTAGTGTGTCAAAGACTAATTGACATCGACCGAATTTAATTATGCGTTGCCCGAAACCCTTGATTAGACGTTCCGCCGGAACGTCTTTACGTATGAATCTGGAGATTTCTATTAGACATCTCCAGAAACCCTTGTAGAGACGCGAAATTTCGCGTCTCTACAAGGGTTTCGGGCAACGCATAATTAAATTCGGTCAAAGACTAATTGACGGATAGATTTTCTGGCGTTGCTGAATCGCAGTATGAATCCGGATGTAGAGAGACGTAGCATTGCTACGTCTCTACATTGTTTTCCACTCCTATGTCTAATGCGTATTTGAATTCGGTCGATGTCTATTTCACCAATTAAGCAACTTGATCACACTTCGTTCAATTTATTACTTTTATGCCTGACCTTAATACCATTCCCGGTTTTGCCGCCCTGCAAGCTCTTACCCTCGGTGATTCTCGCATCAAAATTGCTGTTTTAGATGGACCAGCCGATCTGGATCGTGCTTGCTTTCAATGTGCAAACTTGAGCAAAGCCAAAGCTTTTTGGCAAACAGATTTAGAGCCAATCGAGCCGATTTATATTGAACGGGAGCTTCAAATTAGGAAGTTGGGAGACAAAAAAAAGGCTTTAAAGAAAGCATTGAAGCAGAGCGAAAAACCTAATGCTGAAACTGTTCGTCAAGCTATTTTAAATAGTGCTATTAAGTGCGATCCTAACGAAGTTGCAGAACCGGAACGCTGTTTAGTTGGTAAATTAAATATTCCCGGAGCCTATCAATTACTAACTGGGCAGCTTTTACCCAACATTCAAGCCAGTGGAGTTGTTCTTGCACAAATTATTTTACCAGCCATTCCAGATAGTTCCAAATCTGCGGTAATAAGTGCCTCCCAACCTCTCAATGAGATTCACAGTTCCACCGCGACTCAACTCGTCACCGCCTCTGCCACAATTGCAGACATTCCCCCTGCTCCCCTTTCCCCCTCCACCATCACCCCCAGTGCCGTCTCCAGCAAAGTCTACGCCCTCGGCAGCCTTGGCTACGATTTCGGAACTGAAGCCCGCCGCGATACCTTCAAACAACGGATGTCTGCGGTCAGTATCGATGGCGTATTAATTCCTGCTAATCCCTACGATACCCGCCAAATGGTTAATCATTTGGATTTGAATCCCTCTGAAGGTAAATCTCTTATTTGGACGCTGAATCAGGAACTTACCCCAATTTACGCCCTAGAACCCCAAAAGGCTTTTGCCAGTGAGATATATGAAGTCTTTCAGATGCTTTTGGCTGGACAAATTCAGCCCGAAGAGAGCGATGATTACATTGAGCAAATCAGCATTCCCGGCAATCTAACCGATCGCACCGTCGAACTTTTTTCCGGACAAGTCGTTCCTATCCTGGCACTGCCCAATATTCGAGGGATGTATGGTTGGCAAGTCAATGCCCTTGTGGAAGCAGCCGTTGCCACCGTTAGCCCGGAAGCAAGCGTTCCTGACAACGTGAGAATGCGGCGTTCCCTCAAGAGTTTCCTCCATCGCATCTACTATGACCTCCGCAACTTAGGACACCTCGATCGCGATCGCGCTCTTAATTTTGCTGCTACAAACGCCTTCCAAGCTGCCTCCACTTTTGCTGAAGCCATTAATAGCGGCATGGGACTAGACAGCATTGAGATTGAAAAAAGCCCCTTCTGTCGCTTGAATAGTAATTGTTGGGACGTGATGCTGAAGTTTTTCGACTCAGAAAACAGCCGACGCGCTAAAAAGGTGTATCGATTCACAATCGACGTTGCTAATATTATGCCAGTCACCTTGGGTACAGTGCGATCGTGGTCAGTGCCACGTTAGCCAGGGCAAAATCCATCATCAAAAACGGTTCGGTTAAGGCAAGAGACGCAAGGGAATCGAAAAGACTGATATCATGTTCGGGCAATTAACATTAATAAAAATATCGCAACCCTTGTGATAGTTCGTCAAATTAGGGCTGGGGAGGTTCAAAGAATTGTAGAGACGTTCCGCTGGAACGTCTCTACATTTAGTTAATATATATTAACCGAAGCGACCGCTAATGTAATCTTGGGTTGCTTTCTGTTTGGGGTCATTGAAAATTAACTCTGTTCTGTCGAATTCCACTAAATAGCCCATACGAGCGCCTTTTTCTGTGGGTTCAACGTTGAAAAATGCTGTGACATCTGATACCCGTGTAGCTTGTTGCATGTTGTGGGTAACGATGATGATGCTATACTGTTCTTTGAGTTCGGTAATCAGTTCTTCAACTCTGATGGTGGAGAGGGGGTCAAGTGCCGAACAAGGTTCATCCATAAGGATAACATCTGGCTGTACAGCGATCGCTCGCGCAATACACAAGCGTTGCTGTTGTCCACCTGACAAAGATAAACCACTTTGCTTGAGTTTATCCTTGACTTCATCCCACAAAGCTGCTTTTCGCAAGCTGGTTTCTACCAATTCATCCATATCGCCTTTGTAGCCGTTAATTTTTGCGCCAAAAGTGATATTGTCATAAATTGATTTGGGAAATGGGTTTGGTCTTTGAAACACCATTCCAATCCGACGACGCACTTCTACTGGATCGACATCGGGTGCGTATAAATTCTTCCCACAGTAAAAAATCTTACCTTCTGCTCGAAAGCTATCAATTAAATCGTTCAGCCGATTATAGCACCGTAACAAAGTACTTTTACCACAACCAGAGGGACCAATAAAGGCTGTCACCTTATTTTTCGGGATATCTAGCCAAATGTCTTTTACAGCTAAGAAATTGCCGTAATAAACGTTGACACCCTCTGTGCGTAATACTGTCTCCGTATCTTTTACCGTATCGATGTTAGTAGTCATAAATAAGGAAGGTTCAAGTTTTGTAAAATAGGGTTCTAAGCACCCATCCTCACCAAGCATCAAATATTTTCATTGCTCTATCAAAATCTTCCCAGAGGAGGATGTCAATAAAGCAGTTAATTTTCCAAACTCTGAATGATATCAATTCTCGGAACTGACTAAACTTTCTCACGAGTAGCCCAACGAGTGATGATGCTGGTTAATAAAACCAACAGCACTAATATTAAAGAAGCTGCCCAAGCTAATGACTGCCAATTTTTAAATGGAGAGATAGCATAATTATAAACCAAAACAGCAAGGGAAGCTGTGGGTTTGAATAAGCCATCGGGCCAAAACGGAGAAAATAAAGCTGTGAAAATTAGTGGTGCTGTTTCTCCAGATGCGCGGGCGATCGCTAGCGTCGAGCCGGTTACAATTGCTGGTAAAGCTGCTGGCAAAACTACCTGGGATACTGTTTGAAACTTAGTTGCACCAATACCTACAGCTGCTTGTCGCAAATCTTGTGATACTAATTGTAAAGCTTCGTCTGTCGTTCGCAAAATAATCGGTAACATCAAAATTGACAGAGCTGCGCCTCCAGCTAAAGCTGAGTAGGAACCTAACCCCAGCTTATTGAATGTGAGAACCAAAATCCCATAAGCAAATACCCCCGCAATAATCGAGGGAACTCCACTGAGAACGTTAGTCGCAAAACGTATTACACGCGCTGTCTTTCCAGAGCTAAACTCTGTCAAATAAATTGCCGCCATCACTCCCACAGGAATGCTAATCGCTGCGGCAATTCCTACCATTAAAATTGTTCCCAAAATGGCATTCCCAAAGCCTCCACCTTTTCTTAAGGGAGGTGGGGGTAGTTCAGTAAATACACTAAGGTTAAGACTACTAAAGCCTTGAAAAATAACGTAACCGAGTACAGCTAACAATGGTATAACCGCCATAGCCACACAAATAAAGGCGACAACGGTCATAATTGTGTTAAACATCGTCCGGGGAGACGAAGGAGCGCGAGTCAAGCTACCGCTGCTGTATCCAGATTGAGAATTGCCGGAAATATTAGAAGCCATGATTTAATACCAATTATCTACAGCCGCTTGACTCGGAGAACGACTAACTCTGCCAAAATGTTGACAATCAGCGTCAACACAAATAAAACTAAGGCAGCATACATTAAAGATGCAACTTGCAAACCACCAGCTTCAGCAAATTGGTTGGCAAGTAAAGAAGAAATCGTGTTCGCTGGGGCAAATAGCGAGGCACTAATGTTGTTGGAGTTACCAATCAACATGGTGACAGCCATAGTTTCGCCCATCGCTCGACCAAGTGCAAGCATTACAGCACCGACAATCCCAGAAAAAGCTGCTGGGATGAGAACTTGCAAAATTGTTTCCCAACGAGTTGAACCCAACCCTATAGCTGCTTGACGCAAGCTAGGAGGTACAGAAATTAACGCATCGCGGGAAATTGCGGTAATAATCGGCAAAGTCATGATAGCGAGGATAAATCCGGCAATCAGTAAGTTTGGACCGGTTGGTGCAGTGCTAAAAATTGGCAAAAAGCCAAAAGAAGCATTCAGCCATTTTCCGAAGCTGGTTAAGGGGGGAACCAAGACGAAAATACCCCAGACACCATAGACAACGCTGGGAATTGCTGCTAGCAGTTCTACTAAGAAAACTAGTACCAGCTTAATTTTGGGTGGGAGAAAATTCTCGCTGAGGATAACAGCGGTACCAACACCAATGGGTACAGCTATCAACAAACCTATGAACGAACTCATGAGAGTTCCGTAAACTTGAGGTAGGACGCCATAATCATCATTGACTGGGTTCCAAACACTTTTACCTAAGAAACTCAGACCAAAGTTTTGGATTGCTGGGATAGCTCCGACGAATACTTGGAATGCTATCCATAATAAAGTAAAGGCGATCGCGAAAGCAAAAATCCGAGTCAGCCAAACAAAGACAATATCTACTGACTTTTCTGCTTGCGATCGTTGTCTAAGTCCTGATGGAATATTCTGAGATTGTGTGGTCATAAAGACGCAAAAATCAAATAGTTGCGAAAATGCGGGAGCGAACCTTATATTTAGTCAATGGTTAATAGTTAGTGGTCAATAGTCAATAGTGCAAAAACTCTTGACTCTTGACTCTTGACTTATTTGCTAGCGCTGTTATTATTGGTAGCTCCAACAGAAATTTTATAATCTGGGCTGATGGCATCGGCAGCAGCAGCTACCTTACTAACCACAGTTGCAGGTAAAGGAACATATCCCAATTCTGGAGATACCTTCTGACCATCAGTCAAGGCATACTCAACCATCGCTTCTACAGCCTTTGCTTTTGCTGCATCGGGATATTTTTTATAAACCAGAAGCCAACTGTAGCTGACGATAGGATAGGAATCTGCTCCTTCTGGGTCTGGAACGAAAGCGCGGAGATTTTCTGGTAACGTTACTGCTTCTAGGGTTTTAGCGCCTATCTCGTCGTTGTATGTGACAATTTTACCAGCCTTATTTTCCAAAGCAGCAAACTTAATTCCATTTTGTTTGGCATAGCCGTACTCTATGTAACCAATTGAACCTTGAGTTTGGTTGATTTGAGCTGTAACGCCTTCATTACCTTTACCACCAACTCCAACGGGCCAATTTACGCTTTTACCTTCCCCAACTTTAGTTTTCCATTCTGGGCTGATAGTACTCATATGTTTTGTGAACACACCTGTAGTACCACTACCATCAGAACGATAGATAACTGTGATTGGCTGTTTAGGAAGTTTAGCACCAGCATTTGCTTTAGCGATCGCTGGATCGTCCCAAGACTTAATTTTGCCGAGTAAAATATCTGTATAAACTGCCCGTGGTAACGTTAGTTCTGGAACGTCGGGCAGATTGTAAGCCAGTACAATGCTACCAGCTGTTACTGGCAGCAAAAGTACGCCTTTATCCTGCGGCACTTTCTGGATTTCGTCATCCTTCATTGCCACATCGCTGGCGCCAAAGTCTACAGTACCTTTGATAAATTGCTCGACACCAGCCCCGCTACCAACTGACTGATAGTTTACTCGCAGGCTTGGGTATTTTTTGTTTAAGGCATCGAACCAAGTTAAATATAGCGGTGCGGGGAAAGTTGCACCTGCGCCAGTTAGCGATACGTTTCCACCCAAATCCAATTTGCCGGGGTTGGAAGCAGTAGTCTCAGTAGCAGTACCAGAAGGTGATTCTTTAGTGCCTGGATTTTCTGCGGTTTGCTGTCCACCGCAAGCTGCTAGGCTCAATGTCAGTGTTATCATTGACATTGGAATTGCTAAACGGGTAATTTTATTTACATTAAACAGTGATGTCATTTTTTCGATTTTATGTAAATTTTTAGGTAGGCGCTTCTAAGATACCGCTTTATGGTAAACAGAAGGTTAACAAACTAATTATTTTTTAGTTTGTTTGAAAATCCAAAATTCAATTGTATCACTTCAGTATAAAGTAATACGTTTTTCTTGAGATATATTCCAATACAGTTCAGTTAAGCCCAAAATACCAGTGTAGAGACGCCAAATTTCGCGTCTTTATAGGTCTAAAATCAGTAGACATCTCCAGAAAACAATGTAGAGACGTAGCAGTGCTACGTCTAATCAAGGGTTTGGGGCAATGCATAGTTCATTTTCGGAGATATCTAATGGGGAATTTTAGATACAGCAGATTGCAGGTAAATGAATTGCATGTATCAAAAACTCTATGTGTGTTCGATTAAATCGCAATCTGCTGTATTTTGTTTCTAACAGGATTTGCTCAAGTTTTGTTGCGAAAACTTGACAGAAATGGTCGTTCAAATACTAAAAAAAACAAATAGGCGATCGCTAACGACATTGGCACTGCTATCAGATAAAATGTTACTGTAAAATTGACTGGAGTTAGTTCCCGACTGAGGAGAAAATGACCTAATAGCGTTACTACTACTCCATGAGTAAGATAGAGACTATAAGAAAATGAGCCTAATCCAACTATTAAAGGATGCTCAAGTAATTGTAACATTATGGGTAATTTTTTAGATTCCATTATTGATTTAGTGCAGTAAATCAGCAGAAAAGCAGTCACCAAACCACAAAAACCATCAGAAATCCATACGTCTAATCCGAATTTTTTCCATTCAGTTAAGAATGCAATAGGAGAGAATACAATAATCAGTAAAATCCAAGGATACGAATTTTTTATGGCAATTAATTTAGGTTTTTGAGAAAATCCAATATCCGCAGCAGCCATTCCCAAAGCGAATAAGCCGATAAACCAAGGACTACCTGCTGTAAATAATCCATTCAACAGATACAATGGCGCTATTCCAATTAAAAAACCGACAATTACAACTGATATTAAGCCAAATCGTCGCCAGCAAGGTATTAATAAGATTGGAAATAAAAAATAAATTTGCCATTCAGTAGCAACGGTCCACATTGGTGAATTAATAGAACCAAGTGTCTCCCGACTAAGATTATGAATTAGTAAAAGATGAGTTAATACATCAACATAGGAAAAAAATGGATGAAAATCCCCATAATTAGGAGATTCATGCCACTTAAAAATCGAAAAATGATTGAGAACTAATACAACAACTGCGATTAAAAGACTCAAAAAAAGAGCAGCATAATAAGGTGGCAAAATTCTCCGCGCTCGTCGTTTAATATAATCAATAAATCCTCTGGACATGTAATTATTTGACGAGCGAATTACTGGCAGCATCAAACAATAGCCAGAAAGGACAATAAAAATTGCAACGGCAAAACGACCATATCTGAGAGTTTTTCCAAAAAGTAATAAAAATAGAGGTAATTGGTCTCCTACGTAGCGATTTATGTGAACCAATACTACATATAAAGCTGTTATTCCACGTAATCCGTCTAAGTAGTGAAGACGTAATCGCTGTTCGTCATACTTTCGAGAGGTCAATATTTGCATATGACACATTTCCTATACCCTTATGTCAAGTATTGCACGTTACATTGACGGATTTATTGCCAAACTATGACGAAATATGACTAATTTGAGCGATCGCACTACCGAAAAGCGAAAATAGATGGTTTTATATGGTAGAATATAAAATATTTATTTGAAGAATGGCGATCGCTGTTGTTTGCTTTTTCACCATCGCAAGCCAAAAGCGCTAATTGCTAAATAACTTATAAATTATTCTTAACTCAAAGTATTAATTGTCATACAACTTGTTGCTTTTAGCGATCGCTATTGTCTTGTAAATGTTTGCTGCTTCCAATCAATTACTATGGTCGATGATTGGCTTACTCCTGACAATAGGTGGCACCTTCCTAGAAGCTTATGGTATCACTTTACCTTGGGGTTGGAGTCAGCATGGAATTGAAACTTTTTCTTTAGGTGTTAAATATCAAATCGGTGCAGTGCTACTGGTAGGTTGTTTAGGAGGCAAAAATGCTGGTGCGCTATCGCAAATTGCCTATTTAGTTATGGGGTTGACTTTGCTACCCGTTTTTGCTGAAGGTGGGGGTATCGGTTATGTTAAGCTATCTCAGTTTGGCTATTTGTTGGGCTTTATTCCTGGAGCTTGGATTTGTGGCTTGTTAGCTTTTAAAGCTAGACCTAAACTAGAAACTTTAGCCTTTAGTTGCTTTTGTGGCTTGTTAATTGTTCACGTTTGCGGTATTACTTATTTGATTATTAGCTATGTTTTTCACTCTCAAGGCACAGAAACTCTGCCTTTGATGATGCAAGCAATCCTCACATACTCCTGGTTTGCTCTACCAGGTCAATTAGCTGTAGTTTGCGCCGTCAGTGTAATAGCATATCTATTAAGACATTTAATGTTTTATTAGTTCAAAAGCTCGTGACCAATAACTAATGACACCTGACTTTTGACACTTGACTAACTTGCCATGCGTTTAAAAAATCGCTTCTTTTGGATTGCTGCCTTTGTAATTGTTATTTTAGACCAACTGACGAAAAACCAAGTAGTATCAGCCGCAAAATCTTGGCAGTTGGAAACTATAATCGAATCAAAAACAGGAAATATAATATACAGACCTACTTTGGCACTCATACAGGGGATATTTCATTTTACCTACGTAAAAAACGATGGTGCAGCTTGGAGTATACTAAGTGGGCAAATAGATTTATTACGCTTTTTATCATTTGCCGTAAGTTTAGTTTTGATCGCAGTAGCGTGCTTTGGTCCAGCCTTAAATTTTTGGGATCAACTAGGCTATGGCTTTATTTTAGGTGGAGCGATGGGCAATGGCATCGATCGCTTTATTTTAAGTTACGTAGTTGATTTTCTCGATTTTCGATTGATCAACTTTCCTGTATTTAATGTAGCAGATTCATTTATTAGTATCGGCATTGTTTGCCTGCTGATTTCCTCATTTCAAAAAACACCAGCTTCAAATAACCGATTGCCTTAATATTCGTAGTGAGGACTGAAGTCCTCATCTTAATAATCTCATTACCAAAGCCTGCTTACTTTTTTGGATAACCCCAAGAGTAAGCAGGCTTAATTTTCGATCTGACGTTTTTCGTCATAACCGAGCGTATTGGTGTTTACGAATTGGTGGTAAAAAATAACATGTAGAGACGTAGCAATGCTACGTCTCTAGGTAGCAATGCTACGTCTCTAGGTAGCAATGCTACGTCTCTAGGTAGCAATGCTACGTCTCTAGGTAGCAATGCTACGTCTCTAGGTAGCAATGCTACGTCTCGAGAAGGATTTAATGCTTAACACCAACGATTATGTTTGAATTAGCGTGGAGCTAACATTTTTGCTCCACCAGTAGGAACTTTTTCCGAATCGGAATTTGGAAGTGTACTTGGAGAACTGGTGTTTGGTTCGATTGTGCTACCTGGGGTACTCGAATCAGGACTTGTCGTGCTACCTGGAATTGGAGTAATTTTGGTTGGACTACTCGAATCAGGACTTGTCGTACTACCTGGGGTACTGTTTTCAGGAGTTGTCGTAGTATCTGGGTTAGTCGAATCAGGAGTTGTCGTAGTATCTGGGTTAGTCGAATCAGGAGTTGTCGTACTACCTGGAATTGGAGTAATTTTGGTAGGGCTACTCGAATCAGGAGTTGTCGTGCTACCTGGGGTACTGTTTTCAGGAGTTGTCGTGCTACCTGGAGTAGTATTTTCAGGAGTTGTCGTGCTACCTGGAGTAGTATTTTCAGGAGTTGTCGTGCTACCTGGAGTAGTATTTTCAGGAGTTGTCGTGCTACCTGGAGTAGTATTTTCAGGAGTTGTCGTGCTACCTGGGGTACTGTTTTCAGGAGTTGTCGTGCTACCTGGAACTGGAATAATTTTGGTAGGATTGCTTGAATCAGGAGTTGTAGTGCTTCCTGGAGTAGTATTTTCAGGAGTTGTCGTGCTACCTGGGGTACTGTTTTCAGGAGTTGTGGGAACTGGAGTACTGTTTTCCGGAGTTGTGGGAGCTGGAGTACTGTTTTCCGGAGTTGTCGAGTTGCTGGGAGTGCTGTTTTCGGGAGTTGTGGGAACTGGTGCGGTTTCGTTGGCTGGAGTGTTTGGAGTGGAACCAGCGGTGCTTGCTTGACAACGGGAGTTCAGTGGGAAATTTTTACACAAAATTTCCATAGCATCGGCATTCAGCTTGATCTCCGTTGGCGAGGTGCTTGTAGATTCGCTTATTAGTTGCTTTGATTCTGGGAATTTGGATGATTGGGCAACAGCAACATTACTGGTAACTGCTAGGGTAAAGGCTGTACCTATTAGGGTCAGGTATTTTCCCTTCATGTTATTTAACCTCAACGGAACACTGCGCCCATTAAACCAAACAATATAATTTATAAAATCTTCCTAAATGAAGATGTATATTTTTAATTTTAAACATCTATAGATGCTAAAGCTATAAAATTTACAAAAATCTTAGCAGTATTGGTAGTTATGATCAACACAACTTCAAATAATTATATTTTGTTCGGAAACCAAATATAGTTGACGAAATAGGGATTAGAGAATTTGGACAAGAATTATTACTTAGAGGAAAATGTCACAAGCTTAACAAGCCCAGTACGATCGCCTGATATGGTATTGGTATCAGATAAAAATTAAATAATTCCGTACAGCAAAATTCTACTTTGGCTTATGAGTAAAATGGTGAAATACCAGCATCTGCTGTGCGCTAGAAGCAACTATTTCTTGACTAACTAACCGTGGTGTGATATAGCCAATGAGTTCCCCCCACCCTCCTCAAAAGCCAAAAACTTTGCTTGGTCAGGTGACTCAAGCAGTACAAACAATTCAAGCGAGAGTAGATTTTTCCAAACTAGCGCTACGACCTAATGCCAGAGTACCAGAATTATTGGTGCAGGATTCGGGGGCTCCTAAGGCGGAGGTATATCCATTATTAGGCGATCGCTACGTATTAGGTCGCAGTTCCAAATCCTGCGATATCGTCATCCGCAACCCAGTTGTCAGCCAAATTCATCTGTCACTGTCCCGGGATTCTACTCAACGAACTCCCGTTTTTATCATCAAAGACGAAAACTCAACTAATGGCATTTATCGCGGCAAACGTCGCGTCACTTCCCTAGAACTGCGACACGGTGACACCTTCACCCTCGGACCACCAGAACTTGCCGCTTCTGTGCGACTGCAATACGTCGATCCACCACCTTGGTATGTAAAAGCTGCCACATGGAGCGCTTACGGTGTCGGTGGTGCCACAGCCTTATTTGCCTTGGCAATTGGCGTAGAATGGCTCAAATTCTCCGTTAGACCTTTACCCACAGCCACCCGTGCCCCGGTAATCGTTTACGCTCGTGATGGACAAAAACCATTACGGGAACCTCGCTCTACTTCTCACATCGACAAAAAGCGGTTAGAAGACTTTGGTCCTTATTTACCCGCTGCTGTAGTAGCCTCAGAAGATAGCCGTTATAATTGGCACTTCGGGGTTGACCCATACGGAATTTTGCGAGCAGTATTAATTAATAGCCGCAGTGGAGATGTGCAGCAAGGTGCTAGTACTGTAACTCAGCAAGTCGCCAGAAGTTTATTTCGCGATTATGTCGGCAGCCAAGATTCCCTTGGTCGAAAATTGCGAGAGGCTGTAGTTGCTCTGAAATTAGAAACGTTTTACAGTAAAGATGAAATTTTACTGACTTATTTAAATCGGGTGTTTTTGGGGGTTGATACCTCCGGCTTTGAGGATGCGGCTCGATTTTACTTCGATAAGTCGGCAAAAGAATTAACTTTGGCAGAAGCAGCCACGTTGGTAGGAATTTTACCCGCTCCCAATGGCTTTAATTTTTGTGGAGAAAGTCGAAATAAATTAGAAGCGATCGAATATCGCAATCGTGTGCTGAAGCGGTTGCTGGAGATGGGAAAAATCAAACAAGATGAGTATAACCGCGCTAGGCGATCGCCTATCGAAATTAGCCCCAAAGTTTGCGAACAGCAAGCGAAAACAATTGCACCCTATTTCTACAGTTACGTCTTTCAAGAACTCAGATCAATTTTGGGTGAAGAGTTAGCCACAGAAGGCAACTTTATTATAGAAACTCAGCTAGACCCAGCAATTCAAGCTCAAGCCGAAGCTGCATTGCGAAAGTCTGTTAACAACGGTGGCTCAAGTTTTCGTTATTCCCAAGGTGCAGTGGTAACTCTTGATTCTAGCACCGGTGCCATACTCGCGATGGTAGGGGGAACTGATTACAAAAAAAGTCAGTTTAATCGGGCTATCCAGGCAAAAAGACAACCCGGTTCTACTTTTAAAATTTTTGCTTACACTGCTGCCCTTGAGCAAGGAATTTCTCCTGGAAGAAGTTATTCGTGTGATTCTTTTCCTTGGCAAGGTTTCACCTACAAACCTTGTCGCAGTGGTGCTGGTGGCAGTTTAGATATCGCTACCGGTCTTGCGCTTTCGGAAAACCCCATCGCTTTACGAGTTGCCAAAGAAGTCGGCTTGAATAAAGTTGTCGCAATGGCACAGCGTTTGGGGGTGAAATCTAGCCTCGATCCGGTTCCTGGCTTAATTCTCGGTCAAAGTGTCGTTAATGTCACGGAGATGACTGGTGCTTTTGGCGCCATTGGTAATCGTGGTGTCTGGAATCGTCCCCACGCAATTAGCCGGATTTTAGATAGCAGTGATTGTCGCGATCGCAATGATTTAAAAACTTGCCGCGTCATCTACTCTTTTGACCAAGATCCAGGAGCAAACAAGCGCGTACTCAAAGCGGAAATAGCCAATACCATGACCAATTTGCTACGCGGCGTCATCACCAGAGGTACTGGACGCAGTGCGGCTATTGGATTAGGTGAAGCTGGTAAAACAGGCACAACAAATGACAACGTTGACCTGTGGTTTATAGGCTTTATTCCTAGTAGACGACTCGTGACTGGTATTTGGCTCGGAAATGATAATAATTCTCCCACATCTGGCAGCAGCGCTCAAGCAGCTCAACTCTGGGGAAATTATATGGGACGAATTACAAAATAGGGCATGGGGCTTTTTTAAGAGGGGAAAAGGTTAAACCAATTCGCAATTCGCAATTCGCAATTCGCAATTAAGTTTTGTGACGGGGATTTAGACCCCGACCCAAAACTTTCTGCCCTTCTTAGACAGGGGACTTAAACCCCTAAAGTTCGTTAAAGGGTAAAGGGAAGAAAAGAAAGTTTTTTTATTCCTTTCCCCCTTCCCCTTTACCCCTTCCCCATTCCCCAATTACCGATATCCCTGCCAAGGTGTGACTTCTAGATTGCCGTTGGGCTGAAATACTACTTGGTAGTGAGCGAGGGGTTGTTTCGTGTTGGGAGGTGCTACATTTGAACCGTAAAGCGCGTTGAATATCTTGGGAAGCGGTGTTTCCCGGAAATAATCAAAGGCTACTTGGTTAAGTGGTTCATAATCAGCGATTGTGCCATCTTTGTTGACGGCGACTCGATACTTCAAATTTTGTGAAAAACTGGGAGTTCCGCCCCAATTTTGGCGAATTGTATCATAAAGCTTCTTATTTAAATCTTTGACGGCGTTAGCATCTGTGATTTTTGCGCCGATAACCTGTGGTGTGTTGGCGTATCCCCGCCAAGGGCTAACTTGTAGCACACCTTGCTGTGTAAATACTACTCGAAATTGAGCGATCGGTTCATTATTAATGACACCACCTTTGGCAGGATTATAAAGCAGTTTTGGCAGAGGAGTTTTTTCTATTGCCTGATTTGCTTCTTTATTCGTCGCTTTATAACCAACGATGGCACCATCTGCCGTCACACCGATACGATAGACTAAATCCTCATTTAATCCTGAGTTATTAGCCCAACCAGGACTAATTTGATTGTAAACTTGGCGATTTAATGCCCGCAGTTGCGAGGGATCAGTAATTTCGGGAACTGTTTTTAAAAGAGCTTCTAAATCTCTTGTAACTGCCGATGTTGCAGTTGGTGTGGGAGTAGCATTTGCAATGGGCGTAGCAGATGGTGTCGGGATAGCAGATGGTGTGGGATTTGTAGCGTCTGTTGCTGAGGTAGTAGCGCTGGGTGTTGTAGAGTTAGTCTGCTGTTGTGGTTGACGCAATTGTGGATTTGGAATCAAACCGAATGCAAGAGCACATACTGCCAAACTCGATACTCCCACACCCGCTGGTACTGCTTGCTTGATAAATGCTTGACTAGCAATACCAGAACCTTTGGCAACAGGTTGTAATTCTAGTGACAACTCTGGTAAAGTTTGGCTATCAGCAAAAAACTGATCCACCGCCTCGACTAAATCAAACAACTGCACACTATTCAAATCGATTTGAATTGGTGCTTTACCATTATTAGATTTAAGTTCTGCACTTTTTTGTACATCTGAATGCACAATCAATCTATGTCGATTGCTGTGAATTTTCTGAAACTGCACTAACTCCGATTCTGTGTTGTGTGCGAGTGGGTTCGGCACACTGCTCAAAAATTCTTGAGCATAACCACTAACAGCTCTCACCAAACTTTCAAAAAATTCTCTTCCTCCCACCAATGGCTCATTGTTGCCAGATAAATGGCATTCTGCATTTACCAAAATTGATAATTCTGGGCGCATTTCTTGGAAGTGTACCGCTCTACTGGCATCACTTAAACCTTCTAAAAGCAGTGTGCAATTAGGTAAACTATACTTACGTTGAATATTCATTCTACTTCCCCGTCAAAAAGACTAATCCAGAAGCGTTGCATTCCCGCTGTACCTGTACAAAATAATAATTTACCTAACAAATTAATCGCCAGTTCATCTATTTTATCATCAGAAGTTAATGCCAAAAAACCAGAACGGCGGGGATTCATGCGGCTTTTAAAATGCGCTCTAAATCGTTCTAGATAATTAGAAAGCCGCAAATTTTGTTCTAAAGGAATCTGTTTATCATTCATTTGTTGATAAATCATGAGCATCTGACGAATGACAACTGTCAACCGTCGCGACAAATAGCAAGCGATTACTACCAAAGCTTTTGCCTCGATAATTGTCAAAGGACGGCGAATATTTGCTCTCCGTAACGGGTTAGTGCTACGCATTCGCCATAAATTCACCCGGTCTTTAATAATACCGTTGAGTTCCAATTCTTCAGCAAATCCCAAAATTGCTTCAGAGCCACCCAGTTCTAAAGCTTCAATTGCTAGTAAAATAAGGTCAATTTGCACGCGGGTTGTACGGGGACATCCTTGTCCCTCAATTGCAGGATCGGGGAGAGTGTCCAGAATCATCGGTGCTGATTTTTGCGTGGGACTAGTGTTGAACGGCGTTAAACTTGCGGAAACATTCATTATAAATACCTTGTGCGATCGCGACAGACTAGGTAAAACTAATTTAAGATAGCTAGTCTAAAAAAAAGAACATTTTCACTTGTCGCAGTAGTAGGACTGCCTGATATATAGATTACTTACTGGTTCTACTCAAAGATTTCCGTATATTGAAATTGTAAGTTTTTAAAACATAAGTTCAATAGCAACAAGAGGTAGTATAATTCCATCTTCAGCTTGGTGTAGATTCTGATAATCGTCAATGGATTGTGCTGTATGAAGCAATGATGCCAAGGGTATGACATTATAGTGTACGATTTTTCAGGTATCAGGGATTAGGAATTGGGCATCTCCCCTTTCCCCTTTCACGGCAGATGCTACAACGGGGGGAACCCCCGCAACGCACTGCCTCCCCTTTCTCTCTCTACAGTTCCCCATTCTTATGGATTTAAAATCTCTAATTCGTGACATCCCAGATTTTCCTAAACCCGGAATTGTCTTTCGGGATATCACCACACTGCTGCGCGATCCTCAAGGACTGCGTTACACTATTGACTTTCTTGCCGAAAAATGCATTGATGCCGGAATAAAAGCTGATTATATTGTGGGGATGGAGTCACGGGGCTTCATTTTTGGTACACCTCTAGCTTATAAATTAGGACTTGGTTTTATTCCAGTTCGCAAACCAGGTAAGTTGCCAGCAGCAATTCATTCGGTTGAATATGAGCTAGAGTATGGTACGGACTGTTTGGAAATCCATCAGGACGCTTTGCACCCCAATAGCCGGGTTTTAATTGTAGATGATTTGATTGCCACAGGTGGAACCGCCGGTGCGACGGCAAAGTTAATAGAGAAGATTGGCTGCGAACTTGTGGGATTTGGGTTTATCATCGAGCTACGGGATTTGCAAGGACGAAAAAATCTGCCGGATGTGCCGATTATTAGCCTTGTGGAATATTAGTGAAGAGTCTAAGGTCAATAGTCCAAAGTCCAAAGTCCAAAGATTGACCCTTGACTATTCACCCTTGACTATTGACCCTTGACTGTTGACCTTTGACAAACTACTATGACTTCTACCAGAATTTCCTTAGAAGCGGGTCGAGATTGGCTGTATAGGCTGGTCACTAGCGAAACCTTTATTTATGTCACCAAGCGGCTATTACAGGCGCTTTTGACATTGTTTTTAGCATCAGCATTGTCATTTTTTATTATGCAGCTCGCACCAGGGGATTATGTCAGTTCCTTGGAGGCAAATCCGAAAATTTCTAAAGAACGAATTGACGAACTGCGACGACAATTTGGTTTAGATAAGTCTTGGCTAGAACAATTTGGACTTTGGTTGTGGAATATTTTGACACGGGGCGATTTTGGGACGAGTTTTTCTTATAATCGTTCTGTGGCATCTTTATTGTGGGAACGCGTGCCGGCAACATTGCTGATGGCGATCGCTTCTTTAATTGTAACTTGGGCGATCGCTATCCCCTTAGGCATCACCGCCGCCGTCAAGCAAAATCGCGCTTATGACCGGATTTTGCAAGTCTTAAGCTACCTCGGACAAGGATTTCCCAGTTTCATTGCCGCTTTGTTTTTACTGTTCTTTGCCCAAATCACCACCCCCCTATTTCCCGTAGGTGGTATGACCAGCATTTATCACACCGATCTCTCCCCAATTGGGAAAATTATAGATATAGGCTGGCACTTAATTTTACCCACCATCGCTTTAAGCATCACTAGCTTTGCTGGTTTACAGCGAATCACTCGCGGCGAAATGTTAGATGTACTCCGTCAAGATTACATCCAAACGGCTCGCGCTAAAGGGCTACCCGAAAACCGCGTTATTTATGTTCATGCCCTTCGTAACGCCATTAACCCCTTAATTACGTTATTGGGCTTTGAATTGGCTGGTTTATTAAGCGGTGCTTTCATTACTGAGCAGTTTTTTAACTGGCCCGGTTTGGGAAAGTTAACTTTACAAGCTTTATTGAATTTAGATGTGCCTCTCGCAATGGCAAGCTTGGTAATGGGTGCAGTACTCCTAATAGTCGGCAATTTAGTCGCCGATTTAATGCTGAAAGCAGCCGATCCGCGCATTCGCCTAGAAAATTTGAATTAGTTAGTTATAGGGCATTGGGCATTGGGCGTTGGGCATTGGGCATCGCGCATCGGGCAAAATTCCTCTTCCTCTGCTCCCTCTGCTCCCTCTGCTCCCCCTTCTCCCTCTGTTCCCCCTGCTTCCCCTGCTCCCTCTGCTCCCCCTGCTCCCCCTGCTCCCCCTTCTCCCTCTGTTCCCCCTGCTTCCCCTGCTCCCTCTGCTCCCCCTGCTCCCCCTGCTCCCCATGCTGTCCGAATTTTATTATCTAATACGCTCAAAATCTGACGGTAGTTATCTTACTGCCCGTCCTAACTCGCAAGGATCGGGCTATTTGTTGCTATTTAGCGAAAACTTTGATGCTCTGAGCTACCTCAACACCCACGCCGCAGAATTGGCAAGCCGCTTTTCTGTAGAATCTATTTCAGGGACGCAGGTCAAAAGTTTGCTGAAACGTTGGGGTTTCAGCGGTGTGGGCATTGTTACAGATCCGTTGTTACCTAATGTAGAATTTTTGCAGCAAAGCTGAACGAATTTTGGATTTTGGATTGGGCGTTGCCTATTTAGGGGATGATTTTGCAATATACGTCGATAAATTTAACGTATTGTAGAGACGTTCCGCCGGAACGTCTCTACAATACATCCTCCAAAATCTAAAATTGCTATACTGCTGCTTTTTCTAATATCAATTTAGAACCCTTCACTGCTTCGGGAATTGAGGTGGGGTAATCGCCGGTAAAGCAGGCAGAACAAAAATTATTGGTGTCTTCTCGCGTTGCTTCTAGCATTCCCTCCCAACTGAGATAGGCTAGGCTATCTACTTCTAGTTGTTTAGCAATTTCTTCTACTGATTTGGTGGCAGCAATTAGCTGATCCTGGGTGTCAGTGTCGATACCGTAGAAACAAGGGTGAGTTACTGGGGGGGAAGAAATTCGCATATGCACTTCCACTACACCCGCATCCCGCAAGGTTTTGACGAGTTTTCGGCTGGTTGTACCCCGGACTATGGAATCATCCACAATCACGACTTTTTTGCCGTATAGGACATCTTTGAGGGGATTCAGTTTCATTTTGATTCCCGACTCACGCATCATTTGTGTTGGCTGAATGAAGGTGCGTCCAACGTAACGATTCTTAATCAATCCTTCGGCGTAGGGAATACCAGAAGCTTGAGAAAAGCCGATGGCAGCTGGGATGCCAGAATCAGGGACACCAAAAACAATATCTGCTTCTACAGCAGATTCTTCAGCGAGTCGCCGCCCTAACCGCAGTCGATAACTGTATAATGTTTCATTGTGCATCATACTATCAGGGCGGGCGAAGTATATCATCTCAAAGATACACAGCTTCTTTTGGGGCTGTTGAGTCCAGGGGAAGGAAGCTAAACCTTCTTCGGTAATCCAAACTAATTCCCCCGGTTCCACCTCGCGCAAATAATCGGCACCAATAATATCTAGTCCACAGGTTTCTGATGCGAGTACGTAGCGAACTGGATTTTCACCCAATGTGCCAATTACTAGGGGACGAATGCCATTAGGATCGCGAACACCCATAATGCCAGTTGGAGTGCCGATTACTAAACTAAAAGCACCTTGGCAGCGGTTAAATGCACGAATGCAGCTTTCTAACCACTCTGCACCAGCATTAATTTCTTCAGCGATCGCAAAAGCAATCATTTCTGAATCGGTTGTTGTCACTAAGTTGCATTTTGTCTTTAGCAACTCTTCCCGTAAGTGCGCTGTATTTACTAAATTTCCATTATGTGCTAACGCTATTGAACCCAGACGAGTTTCGACAACAGCAGGCTGGGCATTAACTTTCCGGCTAGAACCTGTAGTTGAGTAACGAGTGTGACCAACGGCTAAGTTACCCGGTAACTTACTCAAAATGGATTCGTTAAACACATGGGATACTAAACCCATATCTTTGTGCAGGTGTACTTGTTCCCCTGCAAATGTGGCAATTCCCGCTGACTCTTGACCTCGATGTTGGAGGGCATAAAGTCCAAAGTAGGTCAGTTTAGCGACGTCTTCCCCTGGTGCGTAGATGCCAAAAACACCGCAAGCTTCTTCTGGCTTGTCAGGACGGGTTTCAATTACGTGGTCATCCAAGGAGACGGAATGGTTAGAAATCATGCTACAGCTTTGCTCCAGATGAGATTTTGAGTCAGTGGGATGGATATATAAGGGAATGTTTTCAGAAATATTAACTGACCTTAATAAATCGTTAACAATCCATATACATATAACAGTACCTTAATCATGCTTGGGGATAGCAAACATTCGTGGTGAATAGTCAAGAGTCAAGAGTCATAAGTCAAAAGTCAAGAGTCAAGAGTCAAGAGTCTTCACTTCGCTCCTGGTGTAGAGACGCGACCGGTCGCGTCTCTACAACTCGGCACATTTTAAACGTCTTTCGATCGCATGGGAATAGCGATCGCTCATATCTTCGATCCTAACGTTAATTAAACTTTGGCTATCAGAGGTTAGCACACTAAAATCAGTGTTGGAATTACTAACCTTGCCAAGTTTCTGCCAATAATTAGCCAATCGTTCATTTAATAAAGATTCCCAAATCTCTTGCTGTTCTAACCCTACAGAAACGACAATTCGCGCTCCACCTTCACCAAACAGCACTTCGTCCCATCGAAGTTGTGAATTGCTTGATGGTAATCCTAAATTAATTTGGGCACCAAGTTTCCCAGCAATGCAACATTCTGCCAGTGCAACAGCCAAACCACCTTCAGCACAATCATGAGCTGAACGAATCCAACAAGAGCGAATTCCTTCACGGCAAATTTGTTGTACACACCTTTCCAATTCAAAATCTACCCGTGGAGGGCGTCCAGCTACGGTATTATGGATAGTGGCTAAATATTCGGATGCGCCCAATTCAACTTTAGATTTCAAAGGCAATCCTAAAAGATAAATAATATCACCTCCGGCTTGCCATGCTTGACCGCAAATTTTGCTTAAATCAGGAATCAACCCGACCATCCCCACAACCGGGGTAGGATAAATTGGTTGCGGATTGCCTTGTGAGTCGAAAGTTTCATTGTAAAGTGAGACATTACCCCCAGTAACCGGCGTTGCTAATTCTCGGCAACCTTCAGCCAAACCGCGACAAGATAAAGCTAATTGCCAATAACCAATGGGTTTTTCTGGACTGCCGAAATTTAAGTTATCTGTCACCGCTATAGGTTCAGCACCCACACAACTCAGATTGCGTGCAGCTTCAGCCACAACTGCCTTAGCACCCTCGTAGGGGTCAAGATAGACGTAACGAGGATTGCAATCAACTGTGGCAGCAACGGCACTTTGGGGAGTGGGGGTTTTGGAGGGAGATAAGGGAGATGGGGGAGATGAGGAGAAAGAAGAATAATTCTCCTTGTCTCCTTGTCCCCCACTCCCCCGCTCCTCAAGGGGACGCAAGCGGACGACAGCGGCATCAGCGCCACCTGGTAAGATGACGGTGTTATTTTGGACTTGATGATCGTATTGGCGATAAACCCAACGTTTTGATGCGATCGTTGGTGTATCGAGTAAAGTCAAAAGGATATCATTCCAACTTTGCAGGCTTTTTTGAATTTCAATGCCAGCAGTTGTGCAAGCAGGAAGAGAATCAGGTGTCCATTCCCAAGCTTTTAAAGCATATTCTGGTGGTTCTGTCAATAATTCTCGTTCATACAATGGGGTATTTTCTGCCAAAGCTTCAGCGGGAATTTCTGCTGCTATTTCACCTTGAAATAATATTCTAACAATGGGTTCAGCAATAACTTCCCCGGCAACGACTGCTTGCAATCCCCAACGGTGGAAAATATCAATTAACTCTTGTTCCCGTCCCTTGTGTGCCACAAACAGCATTCTTTCTTGAGATTCGGAAAGCAGATATTCGTAGGGAACCATACCCGATTCCCGCGCCGGTATTTTATCTAAATCTAGTTCAATGCCGACACCGCCTTTTGCAGCCATTTCTGATGTGGAACAGGTGATGCCAGCTGCTCCCATATCTTGCGCTGCGACGACTGCACCTGTTTTAAAGGCTTCCAAACAAGCTTCAATTAACGATTTTTCTAAAAATGGGTCGCCAACTTGCACGGCTGGACGGTTATCTAGTGATTCATCGCTGAGTTCTGCACTGGCAAAACTTGCACCACCCATACCATCGCGTCCCGTGGTAGAACCAACATACAGCACCGGGTTGCCCAAACCAGATGCCCCAGATTTGACAATTTCTGGAGTTTCCATTAATCCTAGTGCCATGACGTTTACTAGGGGATTTCCGGAATAAGCGACATCAAAATAAACTTCGCCACCGACAGTGGGAACCCCGACGCAATTACCGTAGTGACTTATACCTGCAACGACACCGCTGAAAAGCCGTTGAGTTTTGGCATCTTCCAGGGAACCGAAGCGCAAGGAGTTTAAAAGAGCAATGGGACGCGCACCCATTGTAAATATATCTCTGAGGATGCCTCCTACGCCAGTGGCGGCGCCTTGAAAAGGTTCGACGGCTGAGGGGTGATTATGAGATTCAATTTTAAAGGCAAGTTGTAACCCATTGCCTAAATCGACAACGCCAGCATTTTCACCTGGACCAACGAGAATGCGCGATCCTGTTGTGGGAAACTGTTTTAATAAGGGTCGTGAATTTTTGTAACAACAATGCTCTGACCACATCACCCCAAACATTCCTAATTCGGCTTTGTTGGGATGACGTCCTAACCTGCGGACAATTTCTTCATATTCATCAGGCTTTAAACCTTCTTTGGCGATTTCTTCGGCGGAAAAGGCTGGTTTTGAGGTTGCAGTCATGAAAATGCACTCTGGGGGGACAGAGAATTATTCTATCGATTTACTTGCCTGGTAGATGCAGTTCCAGAAATCCAGATAATTCTTCTTTGGATATTTCTTTCTGAACTACTCGAATCACCAAGTTGTAAGCTTGCTCTTGAGATAAGTTCAAACTGTAGCCGTTTAAGGTTATGAAGGTATCCATAACCGCAAATGCAGTGCGTTTGTTGCCATCAATAAACGGATGGTTCATCGCTAAATGGTACAGGTACGCTGCTGCTTGCTCACCAATTGTCGGATGAAGAAGTTCACCGCCAAAAGTGGCTTGAGGTTGTGCTAGTGCTGAATCTAGCAAACCTTCATCTCTGACACCAGATGTTCCACCAAATCTTTGAATTTGGCGTTGGTGAATATCTAAAACTTGGGAAATAGTGAGAAATTTAGGAGTCTGCAAGACGACGATATACCTCTTCCCATTTTTTTTCAGAAGCTAAATAAGCCTGCCATACTTCCTCATCTGAGGCAATCTGATTTGAGGCAGTATTTTCTAATTTGTCTTCATTTTGTTCAACTTCGCGGAAAGATTCGGCAAAATCAGGAATATTTAATAATAGTTTTTCAGTAGCTTCGCTTTCTTCTGTTTTTTGCAGATAAGCAAGAATTGCAACTGCCACTCGCAACTTCTCAAGAGAAAGTTGACGCAAACGACTTTCAGCTTCTGATAAATAAGTGCTGTGCTTTTGTTCTGTTGCCATCGTTACCCCAAGTTAGGTTTGTTGCAAGTTGTGAATCAGTTTTACTGCTAACTCTAGCTTATATCACAATACCTTTGGTGTTAAGGATTTTTGGTACTGATTTGTGACCTGTAGAGACGCGAAATTTGGCATCCCTACGCTCGTATTTTGGGATGCTAATTAAATTATATTTGAAATAGCGATCGCACTTCAACTTTTCTATAAATAAAAGTGCGATCGCTCTCTATTAAACTCTCACTAAATTGCTGTATCTTCACCTTGGGAATTATCACTCTTAAACGCTTGTGCAGCCTTTCTTACTGCCTCAACATCCAAGCTTAATCTTTCGGCTATCTGTTCGACAGTCAAGCCCAATTCCAATAACAGGGGTACTGTTTCTAGTTTGCCCTCTACTTTAGCATCTTCTGCGACTTCTCGAAAATACCTTGTTTGCTTTAACTCACTTAATCCAAACATAGCTTCTATCTCCTCGCGGCTTAAGCTGGTAAATTTATAAACCAATATCGTCTCTATCAATTCTAAAACTTTCTGCCTGAGGGCAACATCTTCAAGTTCTTGCTGTGCTTTTTGAAGTAATTGTCTAGCTTGTTCATTAGCCGTCGCTTCCTCCTCAACCACTAATTGCACTATTCCTAAACCAAGGGACGTATTTGCTGTTTCTTCTAATTCATCTAAGTATACAAACTTAACTTGCTGACTCATCAGCAATCCCCTATACTGCATCGGTACACCTGGATCTAAACTTCGTTTGGCAAACACTGCTACTGCATACCAATCTTGAATCGGTTGGTATTGATTTAGGTAAACGAAGTTTTCGGCAAAAAATCGCCAATAAAAATTGGTTTTGGGTTGAAACTGAACTTCTACAAAGTAGATGGGTTGTTCAGGAAAATCCGCTAAAGGTAAAAACAAACCATCGAAGCGAAATGCTAGTTCTTTGATTTCAGCAGATGCAAACTGATAAGCTTCTGCTTCAGTAGCAGATTGACCGATGAGTTCAAAGAGAATACCAGGTAAAGTTTGGAAAAGTTGATAAAATATTGTGTCAGTTTTCACAGGTTTTATTTTTGAAATTCAAAATATTTTGAGTTATGACTGGCATCAATACTATTGAATGTAGCTGTAATGTTGTCAAGTCGCTTGCCTCCAATCCAAAAAAGGTCATCAGGTAGATACAGCAGATTTTAGGTAAATGAAGTACATATATATAAAACCCAAAGCCTTGTAGAGACGTAGCAGTGCTACGTCTTTACGTGTATTCGATGAAAACGCAATCTGCTGTAAGTTTATGCATTTTCCATTAAATGTGTTGATGTTGAGAAAAGTTTATAATTGTTAATTAAAAAATACAGTTTTAAATCGCATAATATGCATTAGCTAGCTCGGAAGTAAGAAATTTCTTTTTTAGGCGAATACAGTTTCGTTGCAACAATTATGTGATGACAATCACTGATGCCCTTGATTAAGATCGTCTTCCAAAAACGGGTAAACCAGCATAATTACATATAACTGAACTCTAGCCGAGTCATTAATAGGGAACACACTAATTGCCGACAGCCTTTTGAAGAAGTCTGTCGGTTTTTTCTTGGCTCGTAGTTTGTAGTGAGCGGTTTACCGCTCATAGCAAGGATTTTAAGGGCTAGAGCCGCTTACTACGTTTAAGAGCTTTTATTTACAATCGAGTACTTAAATAAAAGTTCCCCACAACCTGCTGGTAACTTGACAGGAATTCTGCCAGAGCCACTACCAAGTGTGGGGAGGGTATGATCAAATTAGAGATTTTATGGATGTTGAGTGTTTAGATATTGCACTCTCTCTAGTAGCTCGACAGTGTACGCCATTCATTAGCGCCCACGCCTGATTATGACATCGATTGAATCACGTAATCAAAGTACGGGGAAGCTTGGGCAGCGTCTTCGGCATTGAGTAAGTCAAGGGAGGCTTTTTTCAGACAGCCGATCGCTTCTACCATTCCTGGTACGGGAACGCCTAAAGAATTGTACATTTCCCGCACGCCAATCAAACCAATTTTTTCAATTGGTTCTTTGTCGCCGGCAAGGATGCCATAAGTAACTAGGCGTAAGTACCAGCCGTAATCGCGGATACATAAAGCACGTTGGCGCTCACCGAAAGCGTTGCCTCCAGGAGCAATAAAGTCAGGACGCTTTTGCCAAAGCTGTTTGGTTGCTTCCTGAACTATCTTTTTCTCGTTTTCGGCTAGGGTTGTGACAATCCGCATCCGCTGTGAGCCGGTTTGCAAGAAGTCTTTGATGTTTTTGAGTTCACCACTGCTGGGATAACGCAGTTCGTCGTCGGCTTTGAGAATAACTTGGCTAATTACAGTCATGATTAGTAAAATCACGCGACATATTATTAGTTAGTTTAACTAGTCTTAGGTACACAAATAAAGGGAGACAAGAAGGTGTCCATTACAGAATTGCTTCCCACTGATGAAGATGATTCAGCCAAATGGCATCAGGGAGAGTTAATTGAAGTTGAAATTACAGACTTGAGTGATACCGGCGATGGTGTGGGACGTTTCTGCGATCGCGTAGTTTTTGTTCCCGATACAGTACCAGGCGATCGCGCTATTATTCGCTTACTACACGTTAAACCAAAATACGCTCACGGCAAGCTGCATTCCTTATCCCAACCATCTTCAAGACGCATCCGTCCTAGCTGCATTGTGGCTGATAAGTGTGGTGGTTGTCAGTGGCAGCATATCAGTTATGAGTACCAACTTGAAGCCAAACAAAATCAAGTTATTCAAGCTTTAGAAAGAATTGGCGGTTTTGTCAATCCACCAGTAGATCCAGTTTTGGCTGCACCTTCACCTTTGGGTTATCGTAATAAATCTACATATCCTGTGGGGAAATCGGCAACTGGGCAAGTGCAAGCTGGTTATTACCAAAAAGGCAGCCATCAATTAATTAACTTAAATCAATGCCCTGTGCAAGATGCACGATTAAATCCACTACTTGCCGAAGTGAAACAAGATATCCAGACATCACAATGGCGAGTTTACGACGAAACCCGTCACACTGGACAAATACGCCATCTTAGTTTACGCATTGGGCGACGCACTGGGGAAATGTTGCTCACAATAATAGTCAAAGATTGGAATTTACCAGGAATTGAAAAGCTTTCTGCAACGTGGTTAAAACGCTTTCCGGGATTAGTAGGAGTCTGCTTAAATCGAAATAGCGATCGCACTAATGCTATTTTTGGTGACGAAACTCGTTGTGTTGCCGGAATTTCTTATCTGAGAGAACAATTCGCCGGTTTAGAATTTCAAGTACGTCCAGATACGTTTTTTCAAGTTTACACCGAAACAGCCGAGGCGCTTTTGCAGGAAATTGAAAAAGAACTGAATTTGCAAGGAAATGAAGTATTACTTGATGCATATTGTGGTATAGGAACTTTAAGTTTACCTTTGGCTAAAAAAGTCCGTAATATTACGGGGTTAGAAGTGCAAACCGAAGCTGTAGAACAGGCTATTTTAAATGCGCGAAATAATAATATTAATAATGTGACGTTCCAAGTCGGGGCAGTTGAAAAATTGTTACCACAAATTGACATTTTGCCCGATATTGTGTTATTAGATCCGCCACGGAAAGGATGCGCGAGCCATGTCATCGAATCTTTAAGGCGATCGCAACCCCCTCGCATCGTTTACGTCAGCTGTAAAGTAGCCACCCTCGCTCGTGATTTAAAACTACTTTGTGCAGATGGAATGTATACCATTACACGAATCCAACCCGCTGACTTTTTTCCCCAAACCGCTCATGTCGAAGTAGCCGCAATTCTTGTTTTATCACCTTCTGACAAGGGTATTTAGCCCCTTGAAAAACTCAAATTTTTTATTTTTAGTCTAGTCCATAAGAAAAATGCTAAAATCAAATTAAGCTAAACATAGGATTCATTGAATTCCATTTCTAGAAATAAATTGAAGTTGTATGGGTTACTCCTAAACTTGAATTTGGTTGCTAAAATCCCGAATCGGCAGGTAAAAGAGTATTGCTATACTCTTCTACATTCAAAGCATTTTTAGTTGCTAACTGCATTATTGATGTTTATACATGCCGTTTTACATTTTTCAACTCTAATTCATGAAGAGAACCGATGCTCCACAGTATTTTCACAACTTAGTTTTGAAGACGCTAGTTTGAAGGCAGCACGATCACCTCAACTTATATCAGGGTGCTTTTGTTTTGCAAACTGATGTCTAGCTAACTGAAGGCTATGGGGTTTATAAGAGTGATTACCATTTCGCTCCGTCCAGTTGGACGTAATTGGGGCACAATTAGTTTCGCCTCAACTCTATATCTCTGTTCAATACTAGATTTACTATTGGCAGAAATTCCCGTGAAGTTGCAAGCCGAGCTGCGACTGGGACTTCAAGAAGCCCTAGTCAATGCAGCTAAACATGGCAATCATCTTGATCCCGGTAAAACAGTTGTAGTCCGTTTTTCCTTAATAGATAATCAGTATTGGTGGATTATATCAGATCAAGGCAGCGGATTTAGTCCATGTTGTACATGCGATCGCGATCCCACAGATTATCTACCCCCAGATGAGTCAGAAAACGGTCGTGGTATGACTCTCCTGCATCAAATTTTCGATCAGGTAGAGTGGAACCGCAAAGGCACAGAATTAAGACTTTGTAAACAGCTAGATAATCGACCGAGATTATCTCTGCGACGTTAGAGAGGAGAGGGGGAGACAAGGAGAGGGGGAAGCAGGGGAAGCAAATTCTTCCTTGTCCCCCTTGTCCTCCTTCCCCGTGTCTTATTTCCCGTGCGTCGGACAAGGTGGTGCGGAAATAGAGCGATTTAACCAACCAGATGCTTGTTCTAATCTAGCAACAGCTTCAGTCGGCTGATTTTTGAGCAGAAACACAAGAGCAGCGGCGGCTTGTTCACTGGCGCGAGAATTGCGGTTAGACTTAAGGCGATGCCAATCGTTGGGAGAAATGCTCAACCTCTCCATGAGAGCTTGGGCTAACTCTATGGTGCTTAATTCATCTAATTGACTGGTTTTAGACAACTGGGTGGATTGGGACATAACTATTGGCTTTGCTTGCATTTACTTTTACTGTACTACTTGTGCATGAAGCCGCCTAAACAACCGCCAGAGTCAGAGTCAAATCAAGAGTTAGAATTTGAAGAAGAATTATTGTTCTTAGAGCGATCGCTTGTTGAACTTAAAGAACGCTACACGCAAGTACAGAGCGATCGCATCTTGAAGGCAGAATATGAAAAACGCCGCCAAGAACTTAATCAAAATAAACATTACACTCCAGAAATCAAAGCTGAGTTAAAGCACATCAAACGGCAGCTAGAAGTGGTAGAAGTTAGCTTAGAAAGTCAGTTATTTTCCTGGAAAAGCGTCAAAAAACCTTTTTGGCAAATTATCCGCTTTGGTGGATTGGGAGTTATCATAGGCTGGATATTAAAGTCCTATGTTGGGTAAGCTATGGTAAGGCGACGGATAGCAGAAATATTGCGAAGTGGTCAACCTGATGAGTCTCTTTTAATTCAAGGCTGGGTACGGACAAAACGCGATTTGAAAGGATTTGCTTTTATCGAAGTTAATGACGGTTCATCGTTGGCTAGTTTGCAAGTCGTGATGAATCAAGATTTGCCAGATTATGATGCTACCATCAAAAAGCTGAATACAGGCGCTTCGGTTGAAGTGGCAGGGGTGCTAGTTCCTTCCCAAGGTAAAGGACAGCGAATTGAGTTGAAAGCCGAAACGGTGGAAGTCTACGGTGAAGCTGATCCCGAAACTTATCCGCTGCAAAAGAAACGCCATTCTTATGAGTTTTTGCGGACAATTGGACACTTGCGATCGCGTACCAATTCCTTTGGTGCAGTTTTCCGCGTCAGAAACGCTTGTGCAGCAGCAATTCACCAATTTTTCCAAGAACGCGGCTTTTTGTGGGTTCACACACCAATCATCACCGCTAGCGATTGCGAAGGAGCGGGTGAACTCTTCAACGTTACTGGTTTGAACCTAAAAGACATTCCTCGCACCGAGAATAACGCCGTAGACTACGCTCAGGACTTTTTTGGCAAACCGACATACTTAACAGTTAGCGGTCAATTAGAGGCAGAAGTCATGGCAATGGCTTTTAGTAACGTTTATACTTTTGGTCCTACCTTCCGTGCGGAAAATTCTAACACGTCGCGCCATTTAGCCGAATTTTGGATGGTTGAGCCAGAAATGGCATTTTGCGATTTAGATGGGGATATGGATTTAGCCGAAGCGTTTCTGAAACACGTTTTCAAATATGTGTTAGAAACTTGCCCGGAAGATATGGAATTTTTTAATCAAAGAATTGATGATACGGTGCTGGCAACGGCAGAAAATATTATTAATAATGAATTCCAGCGTTTAACTTATACAGAAGCAATTTCCTTATTAGAAAAAGCCGATGTCAAGTTTGAATATCCGGTAAGTTGGGGTTTAGATTTACAATCAGAACACGAACGTTATCTAGCCGAACAATTATTTAAAAAGCCAGTTATCGTTTCCGATTATCCGGCAAAAATCAAAGCCTTTTATATGCGCTTGAGCGACGATGAAAAGACAGTGCGAGCGATGGATATTCTCGCACCGAAAATAGGCGAAATTATTGGGGGATCGCAACGGGAAGAACGTTTAGATGTGTTGGAAAAGCGGATAATAGCGCAAGGAATGCAGCCAGAAGATTTATGGTGGTATCTCGATTTGCGTCGTTATGGAACCGTTCCCCACGCTGGTTTTGGATTAGGTTTTGAGCGCTTGGTGCAATTTATGACGGGGATGGCAAATATTCGCGATGTAATTCCGTTCCCCAGAACACCACAAAGTGCCGATTTTTAGTTTGAGAATTTGAAAACTAGGCGATTTCTAATCGCGTCTAGACAAACCAAGTTCGTCTGCTAAAAACTTTGAAACCCGCAAATGCGGGTTTCGCTTGCATAGCTGCGTATTTTGAGAAAGCGATTAGTTAAAATTAAGATTTTTGAATCTCTTCTTGTAAAACTTGAATTTGCTCAAGAGATAATTCAGTAACTTGAGCAATTTGCTCTAAACTCATTCCAATTCGCAGCAAATTTAAAGCCATCTTTCTTGTTGTCTCTGCTTTGCCTTTGGCTTCACCTTTGGCTTCACCTTTAGCTTCCCCTTCTTCTAGGATTTGTTGATAAATGACTGATTCGCGCATAATCTCACTCCTTAAAATCTTGCTAATTACATTTTTATTTAACACCAGACCTGCTAGAATTCCACTGGCAGCAGCTATATTTCTTTGTAGCTGGCGATCGCTAATTGCTTCAACTGATGAAGCTACTTGGGTTAATACCATTGTAGGATCGTTTGTCTGACTTAGCACGGCAAAGGGTAATAACCCTGGAATACTCATAAATCTGTCTGTCGGTTGTTCCCACAGACGTATTACTTCAAACTGATGGTAAGTGTTGTTTAATTTAAAACTGTTTTCACTGACTAATTCGGAACTTGTTTTTCTCAAATAGATTACTACTTGACGCATTGTTTTGTTAGGAAAGCGGCGATAAACCCTAACCCGATAATCTAACATCCGAAAGGGGATATCTTCATCAGCGTCGGTTTGAAATTCGGTATGTAGAACTAAATCATCAGATTGTAATAAGATTAATGAATCGGCGCGGATTGGTTCGCTTGATAATTCAGTAGGGCTAAGTTCTGTTAATTTAATCGGTGAACCTAGTAACCATGTTGCTAAATCATCTTTGAAGTTTTCGGCAATGAATTTACAGATATTGTCATACATAGCAGCTTTCAATAAACTGTATCAGGTGTTGTTTATTAAAATTAAATTTCTTGGTGTTGGGTTTCCTTGCGTCAACCCAACCTACTGTTACTTCTGGTGTCATTGTCATAAAGATGCTCTTTGACTACGATAATTGCCCCAGTTATAGCAACATCCGCATAGTCCCTCTTTATTCGCGAGTTTTAATCGCGAATAAATTCCCCTTTCTCTTGTATTCTTGCAAAATTGGGATGCTCCCATAGGATAGCGAATTCTACGGTTTGGTGGTTATTCGGGAGTCCAGCCAGAAGATTTTCCGCTTAAGGTGTGTCTTTTCTAATATTTTTTATAAGGTTTGAAATTTCTGGTTTTTGCTTTGAAATTTCATCTTTTAATTGTTTACAAATCTCGTTTATTCGTAATTGTAATTGAGGTCGTGTATCAGGTAAAAGAGCATGAATAAATTTTCCAAATGCTTGAATGTGTGCTTGTTGAGCTTCTTCTAACCAGGATGCAATTTTTTGGAATAAATTCTTCTTTATTAATTCTTCATTCTCTAATGTGAATACAGGCAAATCTTCTGGTGGCGGATATTCTAGTATTGTTGCTAATTGTTTATAATAATTTACTATTTTTTTAACTTCTCCTACAACAATTTCATAACGGGTATCTCTTAACTTATTAAAAAAATCATTATAATTGTTCTCGATTTCCCCTATTATTTTTGCTTTATGAAGCATGTACCAGCGATCTTCTTTTGTTGAATTTAATATTTTTCTTTGTTTTTCACACCAATTATCAACTTCTTTATGTAGTACAGATTCACATCTGTCTGGTAAGCGAACTGTAATACCACTCCAGAACCCTCGCAATGTTTGTTCTTGTAACTCATTTTTGCCAAAAGTCTCAGTTTCACCAACGCGCGTTTTTTTTGCGATGCTACATACTTCGATTATTGGAATTTCTGATAAAACTTCCTCTCGTATACACTTGTTTAATGTACTCAGATCATCTGGAGACATTGACTCTGCTTTAGTTAATACAACTATTACACGATATTTATCTTTGATTAAATCTTGGATAATTTCAAACTCGAAAGGTTCTATCCTTGAACTCTGTGCATTAATACAATAGAATATTGTATGAAACCATTCACTAACTGGACGGTCGGTTCCATGCTGTTTTAATTCATTATCAAGCGTTTCCCGCCACTCTGGAGCTTTACCAACTTCTAAACCCCAAGAATCATAAATATTGATGGGAATACCTTTCCAAGTAAAATTATATTTATCAAACTTTATCGTTACTGGTTTACCTACACCAGTATGAGCAATATTCTGCTCATAAAGATAATTGATCAATGCGCTTTTACCAGTCCCCGTTTTACCAATAACCATGACGTTGTAAACAATTTTTTCCAATTCGGAATCTTGCATAAATATCTCCTTTATTTGTTCGATGCTACAGTGATTTAATTCTTGAGAATATGATTGTATAACGTGATTTAATAAAATCTGAGAATTATTTATTTTAAAAATACTTTTAGGAAAGCGAGATAATCTTTCTTGTCTTAAACTATCTGAATCTTCAACAATTTTTTTATCCCAATTGATAAATTTGAGAATACCTACTGGCGGATAATCAAGATTTGGTATTTGTAAATTAGGTAGATTATCTAAAATCGGTAAATCCAAATTTTCTAACCAATTCAATATATCTAAAATTTTAATTTTTGATTGAGTCTGAGAATTAGGTGGTAGATGAGGTACAATATCATTTTTATTCTCTATCCTAAAATGTAGCACTTTAGAATCTTCATATTTAGATGCAAACGCACTATCTCCTACACGTGGTGCGCCAAAAGTATAAATGCTAATAGGAATAGAAAAACCCTGCTTTCTTAATCTATATGCTGCTAACGTGGCTAATGCACCACCTAAACTATGTCCTGTTAAACATATTTTATGCGGTTTTAATTGTTCTATTTCAGATTGAATTTTAGGCAATATTTCTTCCATCAGTAATGCAAAACCAAGATGAATTTCTCCTCCATAAATTTCCTTGATTTGCTGCTCATCTATCAAAGAATTTAAACTTTTTTGAGGAAGACGTAATACAGGGAGAAAATTACAGAACATGCAAATTACCATCTTTAATAAAATATCAGTCTCTTGATTGATATTTGCTAAAACTGTCCCTTCAAATGCAATAATTAATTCCTCGTCTATAAATCCCCATAATACTTTTACAGGAACATTATAGTCAGTAAACTTAATTAAGTCACTATCACGTAATAATAGGGCATAGTCACTTGAAATAGGTTTAGATTCGTAAGTTGCACAGCATATATTTGCAAGTATTTTGGCTCTTTCAAGGCTAAACATAATTTTATTTACCTAGTAATTAGTGGGATTTTAGAACTTTCTGACAGAAAAAGTGCCCAAAGCCTTTGTGGATAAGTCAAATATGTTAAATTTGGGAAAAGTGCCTCAAACCAAGCTACAAAAACACAAGGGCTTAATTGATGTAAAAGCCTTGCCTATTCTACGATTGAAATAATTTTGATCCTAGTTTTTTTAGAAAATTTCATTAGTGACAAGTCTTTTGATTACTACGACGTTGTGCTTATCGATTTCGGAAAATTCTTTATATAATTTTTTTAATAAAAAAATACAAGTATATATTTATGTCAATACCTCTAAGGAATGATAATAAAAATAGTGACAATCATTTACTGGAGTTTAGACTAGTCGGCACTTTTAAAACTTTAGTTGTGCCACAATCATCAACTTCAAAAGTTTCGCCAAAGCCTCCTTTACCTAGTTGTTTGAGTACCCGATAACGACCTTGCAGCAGTATCTCTGACCCACAGTTACGACAAATGCAATTGTTCGCATTCGCTGGGTCAACAGGTTTTGGACAATGGGGATTGATACAATAGCTCATTGCATCGACTTTTATTCATACTTAAACAAAGGTATAAATTAAATAAATATTTAAGCTTCTAGTACTAGATTTCCCTAAAAATCTGACAAAGTAACATATTTTGTGAGATTGCTTGGGTTGCGCTGTCGCTTAACCCAACCTACAATCAGCAATAATAAAAAAAATAAGCCGCTCCTACATTAAGTAAGAACAGCAATAGAGACGGTAAGGGCTGATGAATGTGTCGTTAACTCTTGAGCTTGAACAGTTTATCCAAAGTTAACTTGAAAGCGGTAGGTATGCTTCATCTGACGAATTGATTATTGCGGGGATCAAGCTTTTGAGGAACGCGATCGCCTGAAACAAAGGTCGATTTGAGGAGCGGCAATAAATACCGATCGCGGTGAAGTTGTTGATGGGGAAACGGTTTTGCGCGAACTGCAACAGAAGCTACAACAGCGTCGCTAATCAAAATATTGAAGTTGTCTCACAAATTAGACAAAAAGCCATTTCCAAAGAAAATGGCTGATAATATCGAAAAAGAAATTGAAATTTAAGAGAGTGCGATCGCATTCTCTGGAAGTTCTGAGTGGAGATTTCCTCCTCTCAGATTCTTCTGTTAAATCTCAAATGGGTTTTTACGCCATTTGATTTTCAATTGCCCACCGCGCTAATTCAGTACGGTTGTGCAAATTGGTTTTGCCCAACATATTGGAAACGTGGCTTTCAACGGTGCGCTGACTGACGTTTAGTTCTTCAGCAATTTCCCGGTTAGCTAAACCCCTAGCAACAAACTGAACTACTTTCAGTTCGGTTGGAGTTAGCTGCACATCGAAGGGAACCTGGATGCGGGAACCGCTTTCTCCTCCTTTTGCTTGGTGTTCTTTCCAACGGATAGTTTGTTTGAGCGAAGATTCAACTTGGGCAACGAGTTCTTCAGGTTCAAAAGGCTTGACCATGTAGACATCAGCACCTTTATTCAATCCTTTAACTCTGTCGGCACTTTGACCTTTCGCAGAAAGGAAAAGAACGGGAATCCAGCTGGTGCGTTCGTTTTGCCGGACTTGTTCAACAAAAGTATATCCGTCCATTTCCGGCATCATCACGTCGCAGATGATCATGTCAGGGATATCTTGCTCTAAAATTTGCAGAGCTTCCCGACCATTTTCTCCAGTGATGACTTCATATCCCCGGAATTCCAAGTAGTCCTTCACCAGCAAGATGAGGTTAGGGTCATCATCAATCAGTAGAAGTCGTTTGTGATCTTTCATGCTGGGCTCTTTCATAGCAGTGGCACTTGTCGCGCTTGGGTCCATCAAGGTCTTGATTAGTTATCCTCTATGGTGGATTATTGAGATGTTGTCCTTTTTTTCCCACTTAACTTGCCTTTGCTTAAGCGATGTCACAAAATTGAAAATCGCTTTTGTGATATTAGTCATTCAATGGCAAAACTCCAGTAAGGATACGTATAGCAGTAGTTACTATAATGTGTTATTATAGATCGCTTTGTACGTGGCTGGTGGAAAACACTGATTAAATAATAATCTTTTGCGTTCACACGTAGGTATTGGAGGTTCTATCAACCTATCTAAAAACCAACCAAGCGCTTCAATTCTTCTGACTGCTGTTTCATATCCACTGGATCTTGAGCCTCAATTGAATGTTCGCTCATAAAGAAAGGAAGTTTCAAAGCACATGTTGGGTCAAAAATGCATATTCTTCCACCACCATATTGCCTATCAAGTGTTCTTGATTAAGCCGCTTTCCGGGACTTCCGGGGTAACGCAGGCGATACCAGACACCATCCGGGTAAACCACCATTATCGGTCTAGAACAACAAACTCGCAAGCAGTTGGTTTTGGTCTAAGAAATGCAACTGGGGCATTTATTTGGCGACTGGTCAAGTTTGAGCCTTTGCAGTCGAACAAGCAAATGTTCCCAAGATTCCAGATTAGCTTGTTTTGTGTTGCTTTTAGGAACTATCTGGTCAGTACATATAAAAACATGTGCCTGGTAGGAATGCAAGTCCTAAAGTTTTTACACAATTTCTTAAGGGTTTATTGCCCTTGAACATGAGTGGTTTTTGGGATTTTCACACCAAGACTGGATCACTGTATTGTTACTCATTAAGCGGCTCCCTGATTACTGTTCTATATCAATTTTTCAACTTTGCAAATAAATTTGACCATATAAAAATATTCGTAACTTACAAAACAAAACCCGGTAAACAAAAAATAATTGAGTATTTGTACTTAAGTATAACTTTGGTTGCTTAGTTCGGGAACCCGTACAAGTCAATTTATTGCTATTCCATACCGCAGTTAGTTAGATTAGCACTCAGGAGTCGAGAGTGCTAAATTAGGAGGCGAGAAATTCGTATGGCAGCTTTATCTCTAAGCGTTTCTACTGTAAAACCTTTAGGCGATCGCGTTTTCGTCAAAGTGAGCGCATCTGAAGAAAAGACCGCAGGTGGTCTGTATTTGCCCGACACAGCCAAAGAAAAGCCCCAAGTAGGGGAAGTGGTTGCTGTGGGTGATGGCAAGCTTAAAGACGACGGTGGTCGTCAAGCATTGGATGTAAAGGTCGGTGACAAGGTGCTGTACTCCAAGTACGCCGGCACCGACATCAAACTTGGCACTGACGAATATGTCCTGCTTTCAGAAAAAGACATTTTAGCGATCGTTAGTTAGTGGATGGTGGTTAGTGGATGGCGGATTGTAGAACAACCATCAACCATCAACTAACAACCAACAATTTACAAATTTACAAATTTACAAATAGCAGGTTGAACGTAGGCAATTATGGCAAAGCGTATTATCTATAACGAAAACGCCCGTCGCGCTCTCGAACGAGGCATGGACATCCTGGCTGAAGCTGTGGCTGTTACCCTTGGTCCCAAGGGTCGTAACGTGGTGCTAGAGAAGAAATTTGGCGCACCACAAATTGTCAATGACGGTGTGACGATCGCCAAAGAAATCGAATTAGAAGACCACGTTGAAAACACTGGGGTTGCTTTGATTCGTCAGGCTGCTTCTAAAACCAACGATGCTGCTGGTGACGGTACAACAACTGCAACCGTGCTAGCTCACGCAATGGTCAAAGAAGGCTTGCGGAACGTTGCAGCTGGTGCAAATGCGATTTCCTTGAAGCGCGGTATTGACAAAGCTACCGGGTTTTTGGTAAAGAGCATTGCTGAACAAGCCCGTCCTGTAGAAGATTCTAAAGCGATCGCTCAAGTTGCAGCAATTTCGGCTGGTAACGACGAAGAAGTCGGTCAGATGATTGCTCAAGCAATGGACAGAGTAGGCAAAGAAGGCGTAATTTCCCTAGAAGAAGGGAAATCTATGACCACCGAATTAGAAATCACCGAAGGGATGCGCTTTGACAAAGGCTACATCTCTCCTTACTTCGCCACCGATCCCGAACGGATGGAAGCGGTGTTTGATGAGCCTTACATCTTGCTCACAGACAAGAAAATCGCTTTGGTACAAGACCTCGTACCAGTGTTAGAGCAAGTTGCTCGTTCTGGTCGTCCTTTGGTGATTATCGCCGAAGATATTGAAAAAGAAGCTTTGGCAACTTTGGTTGTGAATAGACTGCGTGGCGTGTTGAACGTTGCTGCTGTCAAGGCTCCTGGATTTGGCGATCGCCGCAAAGCGATGCTAGAAGATATCGCCGTTCTCACTGGTGGTCAACTAATCACCGAAGATGCTGGTTTGAAGCTTGACAACACCAAGCTAGAAATGCTGGGTAAGGCTCGCCGCATTACCATCACCAAAGACAGCACCACAATTGTTGCCGAAGGTAACGACGTTCCTGTGAAAGCGCGTTGCGAACAAATCCGTCGTCAGATGGATGAAACCGAATCGAGCTACGACAAAGAAAAGCTGCAAGAGCGTTTGGCTAAACTTGCTGGTGGTGTTGCTGTGGTGAAAGTCGGTGCAGCAACCGAAACCGAAATGAAGGACAAGAAGCTCCGCTTAGAAGACGCTATCAACGCTACCAAAGCTGCTGTGGAAGAAGGTATCGTTCCCGGTGGTGGTACAACTCTGGCTCACTTGGCGCCTCAGCTCGAAGAATGGGCAAAAGGCAACTTGAAGGATGAAGAGTTAATTGGTGCTTTGATTGTCGCTCGTGCATTGCCTGCTCCTCTGAAGCGGATTGCTGAAAATGCCGGTCAGAATGGTGCTGTCATTGCTGAACGTGTGAAAGAGAAGGAATTCAATGTTGGCTACAACGCTGCAACTAACGAATTCGTCGATTTGTTTGAAGCTGGTATTGTTGACCCTGCGAAAGTGACTCGTTCTGCTTTGCAAAACGCTGCTTCTATCGCTGGTATGGTGTTGACAACCGAATGTATCGTTGTTGACAAGCCTGAGTCTAAGGATGCTGCTCCTGCTGGTGGTGGTATGGGCGGTGGAGATTTTGATTATTAAGATTTATTAAGCCCCCCTATTTTTGAAAGCAGTCGTCTCCTAATGGAGGCGGCTGTTTTTTTTATTGCAGCAAACAATTAGGCTCAGGGTAGATACGGACATTTGTGGATAAAACTTATTGACATCCTCCCCACCCTATAGAGGGATGGGGATTCCAAAGAATTACTTCTTGGATTTCCTGGTTTTTCTATGAAGAGATTCCGACACTTGGCTAGCCATTTCTGACCCCGCTAGTACGTCTGCACAGGCAGTTTCCGTTCCCCGATTGTCCACGGGTACTTGATTGAGTCCACGCAATAACACCATCTCAGCAGCCGCATGATCCCGATGAGTTTGGTATTCACATTCAGGACAATGATGCTCTCTCTCTCCCAAGGGTTTACGCACCGTTGCGCCGCAATGCGGACAGGTCTGGGATGTCCCATTTGGGTTGACGCGCATAAAGAACGCGCCTCGTTTCCAGCAAACCCATTCCAGCAAACTCAGGAATTGCCCAAAAGAGGCATCAACACAATCTTTGCGAAGCATTCCCCGGTTGAGTCCAACCGTATTGAGGTCTTCAGCAAAGATTGTTTCTGCTTGGTCACACAGCTTATGAGCCGTTTTCAAATGGAAGTCTTTGCGGGTGTTGGCGATGTGATGGTGCAATCGTGCTACTTTGATTTGTGCTTTTTCCCAGTTGGCAGAACGATGAAGTTTTCTAGTCGCTCGACGTTGCAGCAATTTCAGCTTGCGGTGTTGAGACTTGAGAAACTTAGGGCGCTCAAAGAAGCTGCCATCAGATACCGTTGCAAATCTTTCCAGTCCCAAGTCAATGCCGATAGAACGCCCATGAATGGGAACGTCAGGAACAGAAACATCGGACTGGATCGAAACCACTACATACCATTGTGTTCCACGGGCTTTCGACAAAACTCGAACCTGTTTCACGTTAAATCCATCGGGGATAGGACGAGACAAGCTCATGGAAATGCTGCCAATTTTCGGCAGCTTGATGATATCCCCACAAATCGGGTTTGTTTTAAACTGTGGAAACACAAAAGACTTGAATTGTCCGTATTTCTTGAACCGTGGAAAACCGTGTCCACGTTTTTGAAATGCTTCCCAAGTATCGTGCAATCGACGAATTGTCGTCTGTAAAACTTGAGAATGGATGTTCTTGAGGCTTGCCCACGACTCTTTAAGCTTGGGCAAATCATTTTGCTGGCGATGATAGGACGGGAAAGGTGCATCAGCGGGGATAATATATTCCCGATCCAAAGAACACCTATCTGCCAAACACTTGCGCGAATTGATCCAGTCTTTGAGTTCACGCAAAGCACGATTGTAAACTTTGCGCGACGTTTCCATCCATTCAAGCATCTGTGCCGATTGGTTGGTGTTTGGATAAATTCGATAAGTGTAATTCATTGTCAGCATAAAAATATTTTACCACACAAATAAACTAGTGGTAAAGCTATACCAATCATGAAATTGACAATTTCTCGGACACCCTTCATGGGTGTACCTCGCAATTGTCCGCTATCCATCCCCACCGTATAGACGGATGGGGAATTCCGCGAAAAATGTTAAATTCAGTAACTTTGTTTATATTAAAACACGAGCGCACCTTCCCAATTCTCCCAGTTATTCTTGGCGCTCCTAAAAATTAAGAGCGGTTAATAAATTCTTCCGGATCGATACCAGCTTGCTTTAAAATTGCACGTAATGTTCCCTCTGGCATATCACCAGAATGATTGGGAATAGTAGTATAACGATTAGTTTCAGGATTAAACCACATTTCATGACTTCCGGCGGCTTGACGATAAAAAACAAAGCCAAAGGATTTAATAATTTTGATAATTTGTCTGTAGCCAAACCCCGCTAAACGTCCCATTAATTGACTACTGACCTACAACTAAAGGATAGTTAAACTGTTCGGCTATTGGTTGCAAGTAATCTGATTCTTTATCTTGAGATTGTGCTTCCAATAACTTACGCGCTACATCACGGGCAATTTCTAAAGTTTCAGCAACCGTCCGTCCTTGAGCGACTAAACCTTGAAGCTCATCTGATGTTGCTAAATAAACACCTTCTGGTAATTTTTCAATATGGATGTTAAGTAATTTTTCCATTTTTGAATGCAGTTGTTATTTTTAATAGTTACGTTAATTACTATGATATAGCTTTTTTGAACTCAGATGCTACTCCAAATTGGCTTACCAGCTGCAACGCTTTGTTTGAACCAAAGCTCTGACAATATAGTCATAAGTTTGCACTAGCGCAGGCTGGGTGTCCTGTTTCCGAGGCAGTGTAATCTGAAGCTCGACCCTTTCCAGGCAAATTTTCATAAACTGCTAGATCATGCCCGTTAATCCAACGTCCATTTTGCATTGGATTTATCCGTAGCAGGTCTCTTCTCTTGAGAAGTAACTTTATAATTCCCGTAAAACCCTGGAAAATATTTATTAGTATGGATAATTAACTTACCTTAATAAGATTACTAAGATTTTTTTCATTCCACACCAATGAGTCAAACTAACCCGGAAACAACACCCCTACATACCCTCAACCCACTAACCCGATTCTCTGACAGAGCAGCGGATTATGTGAACTATCGACCAAGCTACCCAGCCGCAGCAATTGATATTATCTTGGAAGGGTTAGCACCACCAACGCAACTTTTAGCGGCAGATATTGGTGCGGGTACTGGTATCTCCTCGCGGTTGTTAGGTAAACGCGGAGTTAGGGTCATTGCTGTTGAACCAAATGCAGCAATGAAAGAAGCAGCTGAACCATCACCAGAAGTAGAATTTCGAGATGGAACAGCAGAAGTTACTAACTTACCTGACGCATCTGTTGATTTGGTAACTTGTTTTCAAGCTTTTCATTGGTTTAATCCGGAACCAACTTTGTTGGAGTTCCACCGCATCTTAAAACCATCGGGACGGTTGGCTGTAGTGTGGAATAACCGCGATCACGAAGATACTTTCACTGCTGAATATACCCAAATAGTACGTGCTGCATCGCATGGGGAACGAGTAGACGAGCGGATGAAATTTGTCGATCCACTATTAGTATGTCCGCATTTTGTTAATCTCCGCGAATATATTTTTGTTTATCGGCAAGAGTTAGATTTAACTGGACTAATTGGTCGTTCGATGAGTTATTCTTCTGTTCCTCGTTCTGGACCAATGCAGCAGCAACTCGTCGCGGGTTTGCGGGATTTATATCAGCGTTTTGCCAATGAGCGGGGTTTTGTTTACATTGTTCATAGCACTAGCGTCCATATTGCCGAAGCAATTGAAAGTTAAAAATAGAAGATAAATTAGGGTGCGTTAGCGAAGCGCGTAACGCACCATATTTTAAGCAAATATGCAAAGTTATTTTTTAGCGCAAAGACGCTAAAATTTTATTTTTTTTAAACCTAATATCAAACTTAAAAATGGCAAAAGCACGTTATGAAGGATATTTTGAAGGCACTCCGACAAAATTAGTTAAAGAAACTTTTGGTGATGCCAAAGTCTACGCTCAAAATGCCAAATCTATACTAAATCCGGCAACTGGTTTTATCGCTGCTTATGATTTTACTTTAAATCCTTATCGGGGTTGTCAGTACGGATGTAGTTATTGTTATGCTGCGGCTTTTAGTCCTAATTCTCAAATGCGGCAAGATTGGGGTAAATGGGTAATTATTAAGGAAAATGCTGCACAAGTTTTAGAGAAGGAATTAGAAAAGTGGTATAACAAAAACCCCAACAAGTTTCCGACAATTTACATGAGTAGCGTTACAGATCCTTATCAACCTATTGAGTCTAAATATCAGCTAACGCGCTCTTTGTTAGAGGTAATGCTTGAATATCGTCCAACGTTGGTAATTCAAACTCGCAGCCCGATTATTACCAGAGATATCGATATTTTACAACGATTTCAGCGATTGCGAATTAATATGAGTATCCCCACTGGTAGCGAATGTGTGAGGAGAGATTTTGAAGTGCGATCGCCTAGCATCAAAGCTAGATTAAATGCTCTGACCAAAATAAAACAAACTATTGACCCTTTAAAAGGTTTTATTCCCAAAGTTTCTATCACCATTACACCTCTACTTCCCACTTTACCAGAAGATGAAGCCGCTTTTATTGAGAAATTAGCGATCGCTGATAGAATTGTCATTCAGGAATTTCATGCAAGCCATAATCGTTCTCTTGTCGCAGGAACCCGCGAAGAAGCACAAGCTATTAAGCAAAAATACGCTTGGTGGTATGACTTAGAACAAATAAATTATATGAAGTTTAAGCAAAATTTAATTTCTCGTCTTCCCAGCGCGGAAATCAAAGAAGGAAAAGACGGCTTTGGTTATGAGTAATGCTATAGCAAATTGGTGGCGAAGTCAGCAATTTAAATCTGCGCTCAAGCGTGGCAATACCCAAGTTGCAATCAAATTGTTGCAAGAAATTAAAAAATCTGGAGCAAAATTTTCTTGGTTAGAGAAGCTATTTAGAGATAAGCTTCAGTTAGAAAATTCTTCGCAGCAAGATAAAAGAGAGGTAGCTAATTTAAGTTTTAAATTAACTGAAGCACTTCAACAACAAGAAAATTTAAATGAAGTAGCTTTTGATAAACAAGATAGTTTTATATTAAAGCCAGAAGCAGAATTTATCAATTTTATTTCCAAAGCATTTAAGCTAATAGAACATGATGTCACAAAATTACAATCTACTGGTCTAGATGAGCGTATATTTGATGACTTTGAAGCGAGATTAGTTGAATATATCAAAGAAGAATTTAGTAGGATACCTGATAACAAGTTAAAAATTAAAATAGAACATGCTCTGGAAGATATTTATAGCTTAAAAAATGGACAAGATCCAGATTACCGTTTTAGTCTGACTCCCCATGTCTACTTTATGAAGTATTTTTTAGAAAATGTCTACTGCGTTTACTTAGCTTGGTTTTTGATTTACAAAGCTGGGTTACTACCAACTAAGATTAACATACTTGATATTGCCGCCGGTCCGGGAACAGTTGCTTATGGTTTAGCTTTGTTTTTGCAAAGTACTAGCGGCTTTTTCGATATCCCGCAAATGCACATATCCTACTATTCTTTAGAAAAACAAGATGCTTTTCAATTCCGAGGGTTACAATTTTGGCGTCGATATATAGAATCTAGAAAAACGCCTGTAAATGCTTACTTTCGTTTTGTGACTGACGACATTTTTACTTGGAATACTGAATCTAGTAATATACCAAAAGAATTTTTTGACTTTATAACTGTTTCCCATTGTTTTTTTAACACTTCAGTTAAAAGCCTTCAAGCAAATAATATCTACAAAGAAATATTTGCTACTAGATTAAAGCCACAAGGTTATGTGCTGCTAGTTATCCAAGATAAGAAGTTATTTAAAGCTTATGATGCTTATCAAGTAGAAGACCAAAAACAAGAAAAAAAGGTGGTAAATAAATTTTTGGCAGAACTTGGATTAGAACTTGTGTGGTATAAGTATTTAACATCGACAGGCTCAAGAACACCTTATTCGGCTGTTGAATTTGCAAAATTTGCACAAGCTAACTTACCCAAGCAACTGTATATGAGTTCGATGATTCAAAAGTATCTTGGTCAGAAGTATCAGTCATGCTATACCTTAGATGATTATGTAATATTGGCAAAAAAATCTTAATATTAATTAGGAATAATATTAATTTTTGATAATTTGTGAATCAATGTAACTATCCAATAGCAGAATCAGAAAATGGCTGGCATGGCAAACTGAATTTAGTGTATGCCGATCGCCTGGGGACAACTGCCCTAATTCATAACTCCCATCAAGCCCCACTGAAGGTACAGCGCCCGTTTTATCCAGAAGGGCAACAAATTTGTCATAGCGTCATTTTACACACGGCTGGGGGCGTTGTGGGAGGCGATCGCATGACTCTTAATTTCCACCTTCAACCCAACACCCAAGCATTAATTACTACAGCTGCTGCTAGTAAAATTTATCGCAGTAACGGCATTAAAGCAAAACAAAGCATCAATATAAAAGTTGATGCTGGCGCTTGTTTGGAATGGTTCCCTCAAGAAACTATTGTTTTTAATGGGGCAATTTATCGGCAAGATTTACGGGTAGAATTAGCTACAAAAGCTAGTTATTTAGCCTGGGAAATTACTCGATTTGGTCGCAGTGCTAGAGGTGAGAAATTTGTGCAGGGAGAATGGCGCAATCATACTGAAATTTGGCAGCAAGGAAAACCGTTGTGGATTGATAGACAATGGCTGCCGGGTAGCGAAGATGTTTTTCATAGTCCTCACGGCTTGGCTGGGCAACCAATTACTGGTAGTCTAGTTTGGGTGGGAAGTTCTGTGAGCGCGGAAATTGTGGAAAAAGCCCGCAATTTCTGGAGTGGAAAGGGTGAAGTTGGGGTTACTCGTTTGGAAAATGGATTTTTGTGTCGATATCGTGGTTGTTCGACATCTGAGGTGAGAAACTGGTTTATTGATGTTTGGCAGTTGTTGCGGATGTCTTTTTTGAATCGTGATAATTGTATACCGAGGGTTTGGCAGATTTAACGAACCGCAGAGGACACAAAGGGGTAGAAATGCAACTTACACCGCAAGAGAAGGATAAATTATTGATTTTTACGGCTGCGTTGTTAGCTGAAAGACGTAAAAATAGAGGTTTGAAATTGAATTATCCAGAAGCGATCGCTTATATTTCTGCTGCTATTTTGGAGGGTGCGAGAGATGGGCAAACTGTTGCTGAATTGATGAGTTATGGCACAACTTTGTTAACAATAGATGAGGTCATGGAAGGTGTGCCGGAAATGGTGCATGAGGTGCAAGTGGAGGCGACTTTTCCTGATGGGACTAAGTTAGTAACTGTCCATAATCCAATAAGATAAATATCACGCAAAGATGCAGAGGCGCAAAGTATGATTCCTGGAGAAATTATTACATTAGAAGGGGAAATTGAATTAAATGCGGGTCGTGAAACTGTAAGATTGCTGGTGGGAAATACAGGAGATAGACCAATTCAAATTGGTTCCCACTTTCACTTTTTTGAAGTTAATGCGGCTTTAAATTTTGATCGGGAACAAGCAAGAGGAATGCGTCTTGATATTCCTGCGGGGACAGCTGTGAGGTTTGAACCAGGGGATGAAAAAGAAGTTACTTTAATTCCTCTTGCTGGTAGTCGGCAAGTTTACGGTTTTAATGCCAGAATTAATGGTAAATTATAAATCGTGTTTAGGCTATAACCATCTCTGGTTTGGAATCAGGTGATGCTGGTTCAAAATGCAACACCATAAATTGCTCTGTTCTTAAACCGAGAGATTCGTAAGTTCTTCCGTTGCGATCGCTAAACTCGACTTCAAACGCAGCACCATCAGCTAAGACTTCAACCACTGTGCCAACTTGTCCGCGCCACAAGTTACACTCAGGAAGGTCAATTGTTAATGCAACTACATCAAGTAACTTTGGTGTGTTTATCGTCATTTCTTATTACCTCCAGATATTAAAGAGGATAACAGGTTGTTAATCTCGGAGTGTTAGAATCAGGCTCAATAATCCAGCCAGTCCGAATGGTTGCACTTCTATTTTGCCATTCAAGCGGGAAATCGAGGGTATAGCGTTGTCCAAAATCATCACGTCGTGCCAATTTAGCCTCGTGTGTTTTGACGACTTCGAGAAGAATTTGGCGTAAATCCTCGGCATTTTCAGCCGTCATGCCTATTATTGATGAAAATAGTCGAGCTTTATGCTTTCCTTCATCGTGGTCTAAATTTAGACAGTAATCCCGTAGTTTGCGAATATCAACAACTGCATTCTCTGCATTTGGAATCAGCATTGCATCAACTTTGTTCGTCTTGTTTGAGTCTAGGGCAAATGCGATCGCATAATCCATAAACCCAAATTATCCGAAAGGAACGCTGAGGTAAACGCAAAGGTACGCGGAGTTAGAGTTTATTTGCCACACGTTTGATGCCTTCTTTAAGGTGGAGAACGTTAAAGTTGAGAATAAGACCAAGTTTGCAATTAGCTAATTTAAGATAAGTTAAAAGTTGTACTGAGTGAATTGGGTTGATGGATTCTACAGATTTGACTTCAATAATTACTTTATTTTCAACTATTAAATCCAATCGATAAACACAATCTAATTGCACCTCTTCGTAAATAAGCCGTAATGGAACTTGCTTACCAACATTTAATCCCTTCTTTCCCAACTCGTAATACAAACACTCCTCATAAGCTGACTCTAACAAACCCGGTCCCAACGCTGTATGCACTCGCATCCCACAGCCAATTATCACCCCACTCAAATCATTCTCATCCATCCTCAGCGTACCTTTGCGCTTCCCTCAGCGTCCCTTTGCGTTTAAACTCAATTCTAACCTCTAATAGCAGTGCATTATGCCTTACAGAATGTCTCGTCGCGCTTACGCAGAAACTTTCGGTCCCACTGTCGGAGATAAAGTCCGACTTGCAGACACAGAATTATTTATTGAAGTTGAACAAGACTTCACAACTTACGGCGATGAAGTGAAATTTGGTGGTGGTAAAGTTATTAGAGATGGGATGGGACAATCTCCCATTTCTAATGCTGATGGTGCGGTTGATTTAGTGATTACTAATGCTTTGATTCTCGATTGGTGGGGTGTTGTCAAAGCAGATATTGGCATTAAAGATGGCAAGATTTTTAAAATTGGGAAAGCGGGAAATCCTTATATTCAAGACAATATAGATATTATTATTGGTCCGGGAACTGAAGCTTTAGCGGGGGAGGGAATGATTCTCACCGCTGGGGGTATTGATACCCACATTCATTTTATCTGTCCGCAACAAATTGAAGTAGCGATCGCTTCCGGAATTACGACGATGATTGGCGGTGGTACTGGTCCTGCTTCTGGTACAAATGCGACAACTTGCACGCCTGGACCCTGGAATATTTACCGAATGCTGCAAGCGGCTGATGCTTTCCCTGTAAATTTGGGTTTTTTAGGTAAAGGTAACACCAGCCTACCTCAAGGACTCGTGGAGCAAGTTAATGCGGGTGCGATCGGTTTAAAGTTACACGAAGATTGGGGAACTACACCCGCAACAATTGATACGTGTCTCACCGTTGCTGATGAGTATGATGTGCAAGTCGCAATTCACACCGATACTTTGAATGAAGCTGGTTTTGTGGAAGATACGATCGCTGCTTTCAAAAATCGCGTTATCCACACATACCATACCGAGGGGGCAGGCGGGGGACACGCACCAGATATTATCAAGGTTTGCGGTCAAGCGAATGTATTACCATCTTCTACCAATCCTACACGCCCTTACACGGTCAATACTTTGGATGAACACCTGGATATGTTAATGGTATGTCATCATCTCGATCCTGCGATCGCTGAGGATGTCGCTTTTGCTGAGTCGCGCATTCGTCGGGAAACAATCGCCGCAGAGGACATTTTACACGACTTGGGCGCGTTTAGTATGATTTCTTCCGATTCTCAAGCGATGGGACGGGTAGGGGAAGTAATAATTAGAACTTGGCAGACAGGACATAAAATGAAGGTGCAGCGCGGAAGCCTTACAGGAGATGGACAAGCTGATAATAATCGCGCTAAAAGATATGTTGCAAAGTATACGATTAATCCAGCAATTACCCACGGAATTGCTCAGTATGTCGGTTCGGTGGAAGAGGGGAAAATAGCAGATTTGTGTTTGTGGCGTCCCGCTTTTTTTGGCGTCAAGCCTGAGATAGTAGTTAAAGGGGGAATGATTGCCTGGTCGCAAATGGGTGATGCTAATGCAAGTATTCCGACACCACAACCTGTGCATATGCGTCCGATGTTTGGCAGTTTTGGGGGTGCGCTTCACGCAACTTCATTTACTTTTGTTTCGCAAGCAGCGTTAGAAAGAGAAATACCCAGTCAGTTAGGTTTACAAAAGCAAATTGTTGCAGTTTCCGGGACACGTCAATTGAGTAAGCGGGATATGAAGCTAAATGATGCGTTACCTCATATTGAAGTTGATTCCCAAACTTATGAAGTACGTGCTGATGGAGAGTTGCTGACTTGCGAACCTGCGACGATTTTACCGATGGCACAAAGGTACTTTTTGTTTTAATTCATGACTGAGCAATTTACTGATTATGATAGTCCTTGGAAAGAAGTTATTGAAAGCTTTTTTCCTCGGTTTTTAGAATACTTCTTTCTTGATGCCTACGTTGTTATTGATTGGGAAAGAGACTATGAATTTCTCGATACTGAACTGCAACAGTTAGAACCTGATGCAGAAATTGGCAAGCGTTTAGTTGATAAAGTGGCGAAAGTTTGGCTACTTGATGGTGAAGAAGCTTGGGTATTAATTCATGTCGAAGTTCAAGGACAATATGACAGCAACTTTGCCGAAAGGATGTATACATATAATTATCGCTTGTTTGATCGTCATAAAAAGCAAGTTATTAGCTTGGCGGTTTTAGCGGATGAATCAGAAAGTTGGCGACCTTCAAGTTATAATTATCAACTTGGGGGATGTCGCGTCAGCTTGGAGTTTCCTGTAGCGAAACTTCTGGACTATGAAGCTGACTGGGAAAGCCTGGAACAAAGCACTAATCCCTTTAGTATAGTTGTGATGGCGCATCTCAGAACTAAGGCGACAAACCGAAATCCCGAAAGCAGGTTACAGTGGAAATTGAGCTTAGTCAGAATCTTGTTTGAAAGAGGATATGACCGAGAATACATTTTGGGATTATTTCGGTTTATTGATTGGGTGATGGTACTTCCAGAAGAACTGGCAAATAATTTTAAAAGAGAATTGAGAAGTTACGAAGAGGTAAATATAATGCGGTACGTAACAAGTATTGAAAGGCTAGCAAAAGCAGAAGGAATTCAAGAAGGAATTGAACAAGGAATTCAAGAAGGAATTCAAGAAGGAATTGAACAAGGAATTCTGCAAACAAGTCGAGAAAATTTGATTGAAGTTCTAGAGACGCGGTTTGGAGAAGTGCCAAGTTCGATTGTGGAGGTTGTTAATCAAATTGAGGAATCGGCTGTGTTAAAAATGCTTCATAAAAGAGCGATCGCTATTCCTTCCACAGCAGAATTTCAACAAATCTTATCAAGTATCGCACCCCAAGAATAACCAACGATAATTAAACGGCGTAATGAGGTAGTAGCATTATGTTAGCTAATTCAACCACATTTGAAGTTACTTGGGAAAAGTTACCAGACGATTTTGTTTTAGATGACGAGCCTGTGGATAATATTAATCAACCACCTTTAGCTGCTGCGTTAACTGAAAGTTTGGTATTTGCTGGGAAATTACCTGCGAATGCTTTGACTACCACTAACTACGGTATTTGTGCCACTTTAAATAATAGGTTTGTGGTGAAAGCACCTGATTGGGGATATGTACCAGCAATTCGAGTTTCGCGAGAAGAAGTGACGCGCAGTTATACCCCGCGACTTCAAGGAGATACTCCAGTCATTGTGATGGAATTTATTTCCGATACTAAAGAAAACGAGTATTCCAGTAAACCAACTTATCCACCAGGAAAGTGGTTTTTTTATGAACAGATTTTACAAGTTCCAAATTACGCAATTTTTGAACCTAGTACTGGAGTACTGGAGGTGTATCGATTGGATGATTCAGGACGCTATCAAATCCAAGATTTGGATGAAAATAATCGTTGTTGGATTCCAGAAATTAACCTTTTTCTCGGTGTGTGGTTAGGTAGTCGTGAAAATCGAAATGGCTATTGGTTGCGCTGGTGGAATGAAAGCGGAGAATTGCTGCTGTGGGGTTCGGAGTTGACAACTAAAGAACGTCAACGTGCGGATGAGGAACGGCAACGTGCTGATGAGGAACGTCAACGTGCTGATGAGGAACGGCAACGTGCTGATAGATTAGCACAACAACTCAGGGCAGCGGGAATTGAACCGGAGGTGTGATGTAATTAGTTTATTTTGATTTAGGCGATCGCCGACTATTTTTCATGTAGTTTGTCGAAGCGCGATCGCTATTCGTCCAATTAAGTTAAAAAGCTAAGATAAAAAAGTCAACTTACATCCCAACTAAATAGTTATGCTACCTATCAACAAGAAAATTGTCACTGATGAAGCAATGCGTCCAGTAGCAGTTTTGATTGATTATCAAGACTGGGAGAGAATTGAGCAAATATTAAATGCCTATCAATCACAACAAGAAAATTTTGATTTAAATAAGTACGCTGGTGTAATTCAACTTACTCAAGACCCTTTAGAATATCAGCAGCAAAGCAGGGATGAATGAAGTTGACACAATCTTTAATATTGTTAGATACAAATATAGTCTTGTACTTTCTGGGTGGTAGGTTAGTAAATCAATAGAATTTTCACATAACACATAACGTTATATTATAAAAATTAAAGTTTTCGTTACTAAAGCTTAAGTTTTGCTTATAATATCGGGACTTTGATTACTAAGATCGAGACTTTGATTACTAAGATCGAGACTTTGATTACTAACGTCGAGACTTTGGTAACGATATAAGAATAAAACACTGTGTTGCGCGATCGCTTAGTTGATAATGAAAGTGCGATCGCGTTCTTTTCGTCCTTTTATATCATGTCCGGAAAACCACATATTATATTATAATATATATATATTGTAGAGACGGCGATTTATCGCGTCTGTTGCCTTGTAAGAATTTATCGCGTCTGTTGCCTTGTAAGAATTTATCGCGTCTGTTGCCTTGTAAGAATTTATCGCGTCTGTTGCCTTGTAAGAATTTATCGCGTCTGTTGCCTTGTAGACGAACCGAAGAAGACGCGATAAATCGCGTCTCTACAAATGCATTTGTTGGAAATGAACCGAAGAAGACGCGATTTATCGCGTCTCTACAAATGTAACTTCTCTAACACCTCTGGGGTAAAGGGATTATTACCGGCTTGCAAGTCTTTAACCCAAGCTTCCCGTAGTTCCTTCGCATCAGCGTCGTTAGTTGATTCGATAAATACCTGAAAGTCCTCAATTGCACCTTGAAAATTACCAGTTAGCGCTCTTGCTAAACCGCGACTATCGCGGATATTAGCATTATTAGGTGCAAGTTTCACTGCTTTTTCACAAGCATCATTAACTACATTCTTGACATAACCTTGTAAGCTAGCTTGCCGGCAGAAACTATTCTCAGATTTAGCTAAGTTTTCTTTTGTTGGTTTTAAGTTTTCAATTCTTTTATAAACTGCTTGTGCTTTCCTATATTCATCCTGCTTTAATTGTTCTTCGGCTTCGTCAATTAAACCGGCTATGTAAAAGTCTTGGGCTACTTTTTCGGGGTTATTTTGTACACCATCAATGTCTGGATTGATATCTATCTTAGGTTGGATTCTTTGTGCTTGTTTCAACTTGGCAACTGCATCATTAATATCACCTTGTCTGGCTAGTTGTTTGCCTTGATCAACAAGTCCTTTGCTGATAAAGTGTTTGGTAACAGCTTGGATGTTAGTTTGCACCCCATCGGTATTATCATCGAGGTCAATTTTGGCATCTAGTTGCTGTGCTTGTTTAAACTTGGCAACTGCACCATCAAAATTACCTTGTGTGGCTACGTCTTTACCTTGTTGAACTAAGGCTTGACTGACAAGTTTTTTGGCAACAGCTTGAGGGTTAGTTTGCACACCTTCAGTATTATCATCAAGGTCAATTTTTGCGTTTAGTTGTTGTGCTTGTTTAAACTTGGCAACTACAGCGTCAACATCACCTTTATCGGCTATTTCTCTGGCTTGTTTAACTAAAGCTTGACTGACAAGTTCTTTGGCAACTTTTTCGGGATCGTTCTGCACACCATCGGTATCTGTGTCGAAGTCAATTTTGACGTTTAGTTGCTTTGCTTGTTTAAAGTTGGTTACTGCACCATCAAAATCGCCTTTTTTAGCTGAGTCTCTACCTGCAAACTCGAAGCGGAGAGAAGCAGTTTTGACTTCTGGATTAATGTCTAATTTAGAGTTCCATTTTTTAGCTGTTTTGAACTTAGCAAGGGCATCTTCAAAATTACCATTTCTGGCGGCAGTTTCTCCGGCTGTCACCATGAATGGGGTTGCTGCCAATAAAATATCGGGATTTTGTTCTTGACAAAATGTCAGTGGTTCTAAAGCCTCTGCATGGCTAATCAGATAAGCTTTGAGCTTGTGACAACCCCGCGAAAGTAAATTATCTAAATCGAAGTACCAGATTTTGATCGTGTTGTCGTAACTTCCAGAAGCAATAGTTTTGCCATCACTGCTAAAAGCGACGCTAGTGACAGAACCGGAATGTCCCTCCAAGGTATTTTTTTCTTCAATCTCCGGCAATATCTCTTGGATGCTCAATATGGGACTCAAAGTAGGGTAATCGACAATCGAGGGCTTTTCTTTCACCAACCCTTTGAGAGTTTGCCCAGCTTTCATTGCCATAACTAAACTTTGAACACTTTCATTTTTATTCGACTTAAACTGTTCTAAGGCATAGCTGCCTTGTTGTTCCACTTCACTAATACTAAAAGCCCTTCGTCTGGCTTGTTCTGCCAGTGCTGCTACCCCTACCGCTCCCAAAAGTGTCACTCCCAAAATAGCAGCACCAATATAAGTTTGTCGTCGTGTTTTTTGTTGCGCTTGCGCTAACCGCTGATTCGCTTGTCTCTCTTCTTCTAAAGCGATTTCTGCTTTCTGTCGTGCATCTGCTAATATTTGCTTCGCTTGTCTTTCCGCATCCAAGGCAATTTGCACTTCTTGCCGGTCTAACTGCTGACTAGCTGCTAAAAATTGATAATCTTGATCGCTTAAACTTTTGCCCACTGTCCATGTCTGAGCATCTCGCAATGTTTGCCCCCGCAACAAACGCGATTCATCTTGACAACCGGAATCGAACCACGCTGTTAACGCTTGTGCATAGGGACGCAGTTTGGCAAATGCTTCATCAACCCAACTTTGATTAAAAACCTCTGCGTAAATGCGGTTAGAAACCTTTAATACCTGCTCCTTCACAACCAACCCGGAAAGCCGCAATTCCATTTGCTCGGAACTGTCATCACCCGCAACTTCACCGCGTTGCAATATTTGCTGATATAATCCCAACAATCTGCCAGCACGCTGCTGATTTTGCAAAATGCGATCGCGTATCGTCCTTAAATGCTCCGGTTCATCCTGGGATTCCCAATGTTTTATCACATGCGATCGGACTAACTCTTCAATAAGACGTTCCACCGGTACGTCTCTACATTGTTCCGCGCTATGGGAAAGACGTTCCACCGGTACGTCTCTACATTGTTCCGCGCTATGGGAAAGACGTTCCACCGGTACGTCTCTACATTGTTCCGCGCTATGGGAAAGACGTTCCACCGGTACGTCTCTACATTGTTCCGCGCTATGGGAAAGACGTTCCACGGTTACGTCTCTACGCAGCAATTTACAAACCTTCTGGGTGAGAAACGGTTGTCCACCAGTCCAAGCCAAAATCTCTCGCAGCACAGCTTGGGGATTACTAATGCCCACAAACCCATCAGCTAATGTTGTAGCTTCGTCGAATTTAAAACCCGTGAGTGCGATCGCTCTACCAATATTAAACGGCGTCCGCTTCTTATCCGCAATCAAATCTGAAGGCGTTGCTACCCCAAATAGCGCAAAAGTAATCCGCTCATACTCTGGATTATCGGCACGCAAGTTATAGCAAGCCCTAATTAAAGCAAAAAAATCATCTATGGAAAAACTCAAACTGAGAATACTATCAATCTCATCCACAAAGATGACAATTTGTCCAGAAATCTCCACGAACAACACATCTTCGATAAACTTGCCCAATCGCTGCACCGGAGAAAGTAAACCGTGACTTTCCCACCAACTATCTAAATTAAACTTATTGTATAAATACAAACTGTTAACTATACAATCAATCACCCCCGCATACCATTGCTCAGGTGTGATATCCCAAGTCCCAATCATCGTAATATCAATTGCCGCACAAGCAACACCCTCATCTTGCAAGCGTTGCATAGTTCGCACCCGCAAGCTAGATTTGCCCATCTGTCGCGAGTTCAGCACATAGCAAAACTCCGCCGCCTTCAAACCTCTGTATAAATCATCATCAGCCTGCCGCGTCACGTAAGTAGGAGCATCAGCCGGCAGACTTCCCCCTACTTGATATTCATACTTTGGGTTGGGTGCTTTCATTGGAAGATGGGGGGAGAGGGGGAGGGGAGGGAGAGGGAGCAGGGGAGGCAGGGGAGGCAGGGGGAGCGAGGGGGGAGCTTTAAATGCAATAATAATACCAATAAAGCACCTGCCCCGACGATTAAAATCGCGGCTACACGAACCAAGTCCACCTACGTGGACTTTAGAAAGGTTAGGAGTTTTAAACCCACGCCGGTGGGTTTTGTTTGTGTAGCTGCGACTTCTAGTCGCTAGGTCTACCGTATATATTATGACTACATGAGTTCCCAATCTGACAAAATTCTCGTTGTAGACGATTCTCCCGATAACATATTTTTAGTCAAAACTATTCTGGAGGAAGAAGGTTACACAGTTACCACAGCCGAAAATGGGGCTAGTGCGATCGCGCAAATTGAAAAATTTGGTTGTGACTTGGTATTGCTAGATTTGATGATGCCGGGAATAGATGGTTACGAAGTAACTAAGCGTGTACGTGGTAATACGCAATTACCATATATCCCCATTCTGCTGATTACCGCACATGACGCACCGAATGTTGCTCAAGGATTAGATTTAGGTGCTGATGATTTTATCCGCAAACCTGTTACAGTGGATGAATTATTAGCGCGAGTGCGATCGCTTCTGCGATTGAAACGCAGCATAGACGAACGTGATGAAATAGCCCGTCAGCGAGAAGATTTTGTCTCCCGTCTTACCCACGATTTACGCACCCCTTTAGTAGCAGCAGATCGAATGCTAATGCTATTTCAGCAAGGTGCTTTAGGAAATCTATCAGCGCAAATGGAAGAAATTATCACCATCATGGCACGTAGTAATACCAACCTGCTAGGGATGGTGAATACCTTATTAGAAGTTTACCGCTTTGAAGCCGGTCGCAAAACCTTGGCATTTCAACCAGTTAATATGCGATCGTTATTAGAAGAGATTGCTGGAGAACTAACACCTTTAGCGCAAGCCAAATCACTTTGTATAAAACTTGATTTCATTGAAGAGTTAAGCAGTACAATGATAGGCGATCGCTTAGAATTACATCGATTATTCACCAACCTTATAGGCAATGCTATCAAATTTACCGACATTGGTTCAATTACCATCCGCTTAACTTTTCAAACTGAAATTGTTACCATCGAAATAGCAGATACAGGTTCAGGTATTCCCCCCCAAGAACAAGCTACCTTATTTGAACGATTTCGCCAAGGAAGTCACAAAAGTTCTGGTAGTGGTTTAGGACTTTATCTTTCTCGTCGAATCGTCGAAGCACATAAAGGAACTATTCGAGTCAATTCTGAATTCGGTAAAGGTAGTATATTTATTGTAAATTTACCCGTGAAACAGTAGACCTTCGCTTCGGACATTGTGTAATTAATTCTGTCTGGTTACTTATTACTTTTGACTTCCCCGCAGCCGCACTAGGGTGTGGACTAATTTTATCACCCTAACAATTCGTTAACTGATACATTGAAACCTTTTAATACAGTTTGAGTTTTAACAATTTCACTATCAGTAAACACAAGTCGCTGATTTTTGGTAATGACAATTATCCAACGATTTTCAGGAAACACTAACCAAACTTCTTCGCATCCAGACTGCAAATATTCTTTAGATTTAGCAATTACATCTTCAGCTAAATCTGTAGGAGAAACTATCTCAGCAATTAGTGGGAAACTTTGAGGTAAAACAGCAGGTTCACCAAATTGGCTAATTAGTTCTGGTGTGAGATAAGCAACATCAGGAACACGTCCTTGTTTATTGGTGCGACAAGGTACTTCTGTATAGACTTCTCCTCCTTGTCCACTAGACTCTGTATAACTTATCCAATAAGACCCTAATTTTAACTGTATCCGACTATGCTTAAGTGTCACTCCGTTTTTCTCCACTAATTGCCCATCCACCCATTCTGTATTATCAGGGGGATTTTGCATCCAGTCTTCTAATGAAAATGTTGATACATTTGCAATAATTGTAGAAGTTAGCATTAATATCTATTCTCCTTTGACAGCGGTTACTAAAATTATGACAGATTATTTCTGAAAGCATCCATAGCTGTTTGTACTTTCTCAATTTGTTTTGGTGCTTGCATTTCTTGAAAAAGAGCGATCGCATTCTCAAAATTTTCTCTACTCTGGTTAACTTCACCTTTTTTTTGATTAGTTAACGCTAATTGATAATAAGCTTCAGCTAAATCAGATTTTGCACCTATTTTATCAAGCATTTTTATTGATTCTAAATGATGCGAAAGCGATTTATCAAATTCTTGCTGTTCTCGATACAGTTCCCCTAAACAACTTATGGCTTTCGCTTTCACCTGAGTAAAGTTGTTTTCTTCAGCATACAATATAACTCTTTCACATAACTCGAATGATTTGGGGATATTTCCTAAATTTTTATAAGTTAAACATAAAAATAATAAGTTATGTCCAGTTCCCCAAGCTGTCAATTGAGCTGTAGACATCGCTGTTTCCACCTTTTGAGCTAGGAAAAAAGCCTCTTCTCTTAGCTCTAAAGATGAGTTTACGAAAGCTAAACAGCATTCCGAGTAAACAATATACTCATAAGAGGTTTCAGTTTGTTCTACAATAATACAAACAGAATTGAAAAAAAACTTAGCTTCTTCAAGCTCCCATAACTCCATTTTGCAGAGTCCTATATTAAACAAGGGAGATATTTTGAGGATATTAAGTTCAAATTTATCTACAATTATCCTTGATTCTTGATGGCATTCTAAGGCTGTGGAAAGTCTTCCAATTAATCGATAACTATAACCGAGAATATTGTAAAGCCTACTACGTTTCTCCTGACAGCTAATATTGTCGATTATCTGCGTAATTACAGAAATTATTTTTTGAATTAAACCTAATTGATAGAATGAACAACCTAAGGGTAAAGTATTTTTTTGTTTCTTATCTCTTCTATAAAGAATTACACCTCCCGCTTCTTCAACATCATTAATTTCCAGAAAGTGATAAAAAGCCTCTAAAGCACTTAAGGCATCAGTTGTATTTTCGACTTCTGTAATTATTTTTCTCCAAAAATCTGCGGCTTTGCGATTGACTAATTCCCATTCTTCACTTACTAATCTCAGTCTAGCGATCGCTTCATCTCTAATTACTGGATGCAGCCAATATTGTCCTTTTTTAGCTTCGATCAAAGATAAATCTTGCAAGGCTTTAATTACACGTTTCCGTTGTTGTTCAGGTACATCCCAAAGCAAGCAGAAAATTCCCTCGATAGGTACTGAAGGAATATCTTGATAGCGATAGCATCCCAAACGACACAAAAGACGATAAGCTTCTAAATCTATTTGTTGTAATCGATTAAACTGGCTAGCAACTAAATCTTTTAATTCTCTTTCTATTAGCAAATCTGTAGAGTTTTCCTGCCAATATGCATCTATATCACCTTGAAAATCTGTGAATATTGCTCCTCTGAGAATTTGCATTGCTTTGGCATTACCTCCATAAGTTCTACACATTTCATTCAGGACGGTTGAATTACAATTGATATTACGGCTGCTGAAAAAATGTTGCCATACCTGCTCATCTAAACCTTCTAATGGGTAAAGATGAACTTCTATACTTGACTCACGCAGACGCTCGCGACTTGTGATTAAAGTAACTGAATGCGCGTCCGAATCGCTTAATACTCTTAATAGTTCTACATAAGGACGATGAGATTCTAAAAATTTACCATTTTTATCAAGAGCAGTTTCCAAATTGTCAATAAACACGCCAATTTTTCGAGATTGATTTCGCAGCTTTCGTCGCAGTCGCTCTAAGTTTATCCCAAAATCTCTTCCTGGTTCTTCATTAAAATCTCGCCGCAACCATTCTTCAACTACACTCTCTACAGGGGTGAGGTTTTGGACTTCTGTTGCCATCCACAGTTCTAAAACAAAGTCGAAGTTTTGCGCTTTGAAATACTTACGAGCTAAGGTTGTTTTGCCTACACCACCTTCTGCTTGGATGAGAATCAGTTTCACACCACTATTAATGATGTTGTGGAGTTCAGCTATTTCGCGATCGCGTCCCAAAAAGTTAGAATCTATACCTGATCTAACGCTATTTGTCAAATCTTCAATACTTGCGCTGTTGGTGCTATACTGCTGTTTCCAAAGTCGTTCCACCACACTTTGAAAGCTTCCCTTTGTGATTTTTTCTCCCAATATCTCTGAGAGTAGCTGCCAAAGTCCCGCTCCAACTTCTTTTAAATATACAGACGAGTAGGCACAACTCTCTGCAATGTCATCATACGTCTTTCGCCGATCCTGCCATAAATCAGAAAATATAATTCTTTGGGGTTGTTCTAAGTGTCTCCCTGTTTTTACAAATACTAATCTGTCAGCAAATTCTAAGGCTTCTTCCGCACCCATTGGTTATTGAAGTTGAAGTATCGTTTTTTATTCAATGTAGCGTGATTTTTCCAACTTTTTCCAACTTTTTCTCATACAACCTACTTTTTCCTACAGATTTTATCAGTAAAACTACCCACTTAATCCGGCTGACAAGCTATAAATTATTCAATACACTTTGTAGTATGAAAAATAAAGTTTATTACGCAGCTTTAAGGGGCACAATCTCCAGAAATGCTCAGAGTTACTTTGGTGAGGAGATATTTATTATAACTCTGATAGTGCGATCAAAGAAGGAGTATTAGTAATTGTGCCAACAGTACATACATAAATGGCTAATTAAAGCTGTGTTATCTAAAGCTACCTGAGGTATTTACTGACTCAATCGAGGAAAACGTCCGAACATTTACTAGCTAACTCTTGATTATGGGGTTAAATTATGTTCTCAAAAGACTGTCCTCACGATTGCGAAAGCAATCATTGTCCTTTTGCCCAAGACACGCATAATCCTAACAGATATGTCTGCCTGAAATGCGGTTTTGATAGACAAATAGATCGAAATAGAATTGATTTTGGTTCCTTTTTGCTGCTGATTTTCACCATGCTGGTAATAGTATCGCTGTTAGCTAATGATGGTAAGCAAAATAAAAAAACAGTGCCAGAAAAGCCAAAGCAATCTTCTTTATCATCCATCATTTTGTAAATGCTTAATGGCATTTCATTTCTAGACTCAGCAACATAATTTGGGTGCAAAACTATGACTACGAATCAGTATACGCCTTTGATGAGATTGGCTTCCAAAGTTCTCAAGTATTTCTTGTTGGTAATATTAGGCTTTGCGATCGCCTACATTTTATCAACAGCTTTTAACGCCTTACCTATTGCCAAAATACTACTACCTTTTGTAGTATTTGGATTTAAAAAGCTAGGAATTATTCTCTTGTGTTTGTTAGCAGCAGCAGTAATTCTTGAATCTTGGCGTTAAAATTCGATGAAATAGGGAATGGAGGAAATTTCCCTATCTTCTTTTAGCATTCAGAAACTTCTCATATCCCCGACTTCTTAAAGAAGTCGGGGATATAAACAGTGTATTTTAATTTATGTTAAATTTTTAATTTATCCACTTTATGTGTATGCTAAACTTAATAAGTTATCTATTAAATATAAATAAATTCTTAAGATGTTGACATTATCCCAACAAATTAATGCTCGATTTCAACACCATAACTGAGTTATCCCGCGCCAACTGCGCGACTATTTGTGCATTTCTCGTGCCAGCCAACTTACTGGCAACATCCTCGACAATCATTTTGGCAGCACTACGACGCCCAACACATCAAGTATGGCAAGCATGTGCAATTGCCACCTTTTTCGCTGTAGTGATGATATTGCATGTCTATACCTGGTTCATGATTGGCGTCGTCATGGCTCCTACTTATATCCTCATGTGGCTAGCAATCACCTGTTTGCTGTCTAATTTCGCAGCGATTCTGCTGCAAAGACACTTCCCTAAGATCGTCAGCTTCGGAAGATAAGACGCCCTCATGCCCTCAGGCTTCAGCCTGGGGCTATACTAACAAAGCCAGCCTGGGTTGGCTGGCTTCCTTCGTGTAACCATACGCTAGAAGGGTATGAGGAGAATATTTATGCAAATCAATTACTAACTGAGTGACAATTGATCGCTTAGAATAAAAAGGTTGTCAAAAGTTGCGATATCTGTTGTCATGGCTGTTCCTAAGAAGAAAACATCGAAGTCCAAAAGAGATAAACGCCGAGCTACCTGGAAGCACAAAGCTATAATTCAAGCTCAGAAAGCTCTTTCCTTAGGCAAGTCAATTTTGTCTGGGCGTTCTACATTTGTCTATCCAACTGCTGAAGAAGAGGAAGAAGAGGAATAATTTCCTTTTTTTGAATAGGTAGTCCGGAAAAGCTAATCGAGTTAATGAAAAATTGGTAATCGGTAATTGGGAACACCTATTACCGAAGACCGATGACCATGTAAATAATCGTATAAAGATTAATTAAGTAAATGAGTGTAAATAAACGCTTCTAAATGTAGTGAGGGCTGAAGTCCTCAAAAACTTTGCTATGAGCGGTAAACCTCTCACTACGAAAAACTTATTTTTTTTTAATTATGCTAGGTAAATTTTTTCAGAAACCACAAAAAGAAGAAAGCGAACGCGTTCCTCAAGGACAATATTTAACTAAGGGCTTCCCTGTATTAACTTACGGTGCAACGCCGAAAATTAAGATAGAGGAATGGGAATTGAAAGTTTGGGGTTTGGCAAAACCTGCTACTTTTAATTGGTCTGATTTTATGTCATTACCCCAACACCAATTCACCGCAGACTTTCACTGTGTAACACGTTGGTCAAAACTTGATGTCAAGTGGACTGGGATTAAAGTTACAGATTTTATGAAGCTGATTGAGGTAGATGCGAAAGCTGCTCACATTATGGAACACAGCTACGGTGGTTACACTACTAATATTGCAATGGAAGACTTTGTGCGTGAAGAAAACTTCTTTGCTTTTAAAGTATTTGATGAAGATTTGTCAACAGAACATGGTGGTCCAATGCGGTTAGTTGTTCCTCATCTTTACGCTTGGAAAAGTGCTAAATGGATTAATGGTTTAGAATTTTTAGAGAAGGAAGAATTAGGTTTTTGGGAACGTAATGGTTATCACCGTCGTGGTGAACCTTGGGCTGAAGAACGTTATAGCAGCTTTTAGCAACCGTCGTCAAGTAGAGACGTGACCGTGGAACGTCTCTACAATAATACAGCAGATTGCATTGTTATTAAATACACGTAGAGACGTAGCACTGCTACGTCTCTACAGGGTTTTAGGTTTTACGCATGTACCTCATTTATCTGGAATCTGCTGTATGTCTGATTTGCTAGCCTAGAATTCGCTTTAGTAAGGATAATTTACCTTTGTAGGGAGGGTATAACCATTTAACATCTATTAGGAAAGGCTTGTATAAGATGCTTTTGTAATGGGAAAATGTGTCAAAACTAGCTTTACCGTGATAGTTACCAATACCGCTTTCACCTACACCACCAAATGGTAAAGATGAGACAGCAACTTGGATGACTGTGTGATTGATACACACTCCTCCAGATGAAGTTTGCTGACATACTTGCTTTTGGAGGTTTTTGTTTTGGGAAAATAAGTATAAAGCTAGGGGTTTTGGTCGAGAATTAATTAAAGCGATCGCTTCACTAATATCTGTGTATTCAATCACAGGCAAAATGGGTCCAAAAATCTCCTCCTGCATCACTGCATCTGTTAAGGAAACTTGATCAATCACTGTCGGAGCAATATAAGACTCTGAAGAATTACTTTCTCCACCAACTATAATTTTACCATCTTTTAAGAAATTAACCAACCTGTCAAAGTGTTTTTGATGAATAATTCTGGCATAATCTGGACTCGTTGCCGGATTGTCACCATAAAATTCTTTGAGACATTTTTGGATAGCAGCTAACAAATTAGCTTTGATTTTTTTATCAACTAAAAGATAATCAGGTGCAATACAAGTTTGTCCTGCATTCAGAAATTTGCCCCAGGTAATACGTCTGGCAGTTTGTTCAAGATTGATGTCAGAATCGACAATGCAAGGGCTTTTACCGCCTAATTCCAAAGTAACTGGGGTGAGGTATTTTGCAGCAGCTTCCATGACTATTTTACCCACTGCTGTGCCACCAGTGAAAAAGATATGGTCAAACTTTTCTGCTAATAGTTGTTGACTTGTTTCTACACCTCCTTCTAACACTGCTATATAAGCTGGATCGAAAGATTTGCGAATGATTTGTGCTAAAACACGAGAAGTATGAGGTGCGAGTTCTGAAGGTTTGATAATTGTACAGTTGCCGGCTGCGATCGCACCCACCAATGGTGAGATAATTAGTTGCAATGGATAGTTCCAAGGACCAATAATCAAAACCACTCCCAAGGGTTCGGGATAAATTCGTGCCGATGCAGGGAAAAAGTCCAGAGAAACTGGTACTTTCTTAGGTTTAGTCCAATTTTTAATATCTTTGACTGCTGAATCAATTTCCTTATATACTAAAATTTCTGTTGCATAAGCCTCAAATTCTGGTTTCTTTAAATCTGCTTGCAGTGCTTCGATAATAAGTTGTGTATGCTCGATTATTGCTTGTTTGAGAGTTTTTAATTGGGCAATGCGAAAATCAATACTTTTGGTTTCTCCTGTTTGAAAAAACTCGCGTTGTTTGCGGATAATATCAACGATGGATAAGTTAGCAAGCATGTTTTTGTCTGGAATAAATTAATAGGTAAATACACGACGCTCATTCAATCGGCAAGAGCCTAGCTCGCAGGTCGCAAAATTTTTCTCCCACCAGTGCAGCATAATTGTCACCTTTAGCACCCAATCTTGATGATTGTACCCTAAGTGCTGTGCTTTATCCAAAATCCTTTGTTTGCAAGTCTTTTGAGACTTAACGGGAAAAGTCAGGTGGCAAAACCGAGTTGAACAGTAACTTAAAATTATTAGTCCGCCTAGACGGACTTTGTTTGTATAGCCGCGACTTTTAGTCGTTCGTGCAAAATTTAGGACACTATTAACGATACCCAAAAATCTCTGAAAATGCTGCCACAATATCAAGATAAAAGTTACCTTGCGCTGCCCGAAACAATTCAAATTTAGTTCCAGGGGCACCAAAAAATGGTCTGAGAAACCATCCTAATTGCATCCCTACAAAAGCATAAAGTAATAACCAGAATCTTAAAATAGTTGTGCGGGTTAGTTTTCCTACCTCATCTTGTTGAGAAAGTAACTGCATTCCTTCATAAAGAAACTTAACCCCAAATGCACCTGTGATACCAAAAACTAACACATTCAACAGCTTGAAAAATTGATAAGAATTTGGAGCCGTAATTATAAAAAACAGCGTAACTGGTGCCAAGCTGAATAACAAAACACTAATTACTGACACAGCTGTGAGTAATACGACAAAATGCTGTTGAATACTGCTACGGGAACCAAACAAAACATTAAAAAAGAACAAAGTTGGAAAACAAATGATGAGCGTTAATAAGTAAAACGCTGGTAGTTTAATCGCACCAGATAACGCTTGTGCCCAACTATGGGAGGCGCCAATAATTCCCCCATATATGGCAAAGAAAATAGAACTAGAAACAAACAAAGAAGTAGTTTTAGTTTGTAATCCCATTCCCTGACGAATTTCTTCGAGAAAATTTTGGCGATCGCGCAATAAGCTAATCAGAACAGTAAAGTGCTTGATTTGACGAGATTGTTTATGAAGCATATTAATTTGGTTGGTTGATAGTTGTTGGTTGTTAGTTGATACTTGTAAAAAAGTACTCTTAATCACTATCCATTAACGAAATCCTAAAAGGTAGCCAATAGCTTGAAGAATACTCAAATAAAAGTTGCCTTCCCTTTCTCGAAACAGTTGAAAAGCAGAATCAGGTGTGCCGAAAAATGGTCTGAGAGTCCATCCTAACTGACTACCGACAAAAGCATAAAGTAATAACCAAAACTGTAAAATTTTCTTGCGAGTATTGCTACCTTGATTATCTTGTTCTAAAACCAAGCTGGTTGCTTGATATAAAGAAGAAATACCAAAAAATCCAGTTAAAGCAAAGATAACTACATTTAACAAAATTAAAAACTGGTAATTATTAGTCGTTATCAAGAAAAACAGCGTGATTGGTGCAAAACTGAATAACAACACACTTGTTATTGAAACCGCAGTTAGCACTAATGCAAAATGCTGAGGAAAATTCCGCCTTGAGCCAAAAATAATATTAGAAAAATACAACGTCGGCAGACAAATTAGCAGCGTGATTAAATAGAGAGATGGCAATTTGACAGCGGAAGATAAAGCTTGCATCCAACTATGATATGCACCGATAATTCCGCCATAAATGGCAAGAAATATCGAACTGCAAACTAGTAGAGAAATGATTTTACTTGGTAATCTTGTTCCTTCGCGAATTTCTTCTAGAAATACTTGGCGATCGCGTAATAAACCAATTAGTACCGCAAAGTACTTTATCCCTTGAGATTGCCGTTCTATCATATTATTCTCACAAACCTTGTTGAAGTTGAATTTTTCCCAAAGCATCAATCAGAATAGTCACCACCAGAACCATATTTCCAAGCATCAGCTAAACGATGCCAATAATATTGCTGTTCTTTTGGCAACCTTTTTACCCACGGTTCTAGCATTGGACTTAGCCGAAAGAAAACAGAATATATACCTAAATTTCCATAATGCACCGTCCAATCTAGCAAACTTGTTAAACCCACTTGCGGTATGACTTTAGCAATCAATCCTGGATGTGCCAAACCTGTTTTTAAAAGTGTTTGCGTTAGTGCCGAAAACTGCACCACATCTTGCAAAAATGGCTTCATTACTGGTTTCCCTAACTGTTGCATTTCTTTAAAAACCACCGATAGTAATTGATTAATTTGATCGGGGGCAATTTTTTGATTTACACCTGCACTCATCGCCTTTTGAAACAGCCAAGTTACAGTTAAACTTGGCTGATATGGTTGTAGTATGGAAAGGGACTTTGCAGATAATTGATTTGTATCCAGCGCTTCATAAATGCCCAATGTTAAACGCTTTAAGTGACGCACCATTGCCCCAAAACCACCAAAACTTAACGGCGATTGATTGCCACTGCTATCTCCCACTGGTAGAATGCGATTCCAAGGAGTTTTTAGAGGACTTTGACGATAAGTGGGAAAGAAGCCAAACAGCGCTCTTTGCAACTTCAGCTGACTCAATGCCACACCCTGATATTCTGGCATTAAGTGAAGATAATCCTCAAAAAGAGCTTCTAAACTCAAGCGTTGTGGATGTGCATCCATGTAGGTAAACATGTAGGTGGTTCTGCCATCTTTTGCCGGGAAAGCTTCCCAAAAATACTGACATTGATTCTGCAAGGATGTGAATGATAACAACAAGTCACCAGAATCATTTTCCGGAAATCCTTTCGCACAACTTCCCACAACCAGACAAAGAGCATCTGGTTTTTTTCCTTGTCGTGCTTGCTGTGTAATCGGGGAAAGATGTCCCATCGCGTCAATTAACAATCTGGTTTGGAACTTGCTGCCAGCGTCTACCATCACACCATCTGGATGAACCACAGCTTCTGTAAATGGCGTATTTTCAAACAATTTACCGCCAGCGGCAAGAAATCGATCTTTTAAGGTATCCAGTAGATATACTGGATATACGCCGATATTCAGTACGTTTTCTACCCAGACTTCTGTACCACCTTGAAAGCTGACTCGTGCAGGATTATAAACGGTTGCGATCGCTTGATTTAATTCTCTTTCTGTCAGCAAATTTAATTCCAAAAATACTTCTAACTCTTTGCGAGAAATATTCCACTCTTGCTCTCTACCGCGCAAAATGGAGCGCTCAATCAATGCCACCCGCAATCCTTTCAAAGCTAAAGCACAACCAATTAAAATACCTAAAGTGCCACCGCAGATAACAACATCCCAATCTACAGCACCTAAAAACTGCTGACTTTCTTTGACTATTGTTGGTATAAATGCGTCATTTCCTCTCAGTGATGCTAACGTGCGATCGCTCCGACGCAATCCTTCCAAAACATTGCCCGGTAATTGTGAAAGTATCTCTTCGGTTAAAGACATAGTTATTACTTTTGATCGTATCTTTGCCTGATTCTACTTGATTAATTTTCTTCCTTGGTAATTAAATAAATAACCGTCTGAGGGTACTTGACTTGTGTAGGAAAATATGAAAATAATATTAATTTATCTGTGAAAATAATACTTCATCGCATCAAGCAGCCATCTATATAAGCCTTTGAAGTTGATTATTACCTATGAGCAAAACAAATGCCATCAACCAAATTAAAAAGTTTCTTCAGATGAGCTTTTAATTAAATTTATTTAAACAATTCGTAAAGATATGCTGATAAATACTATTTTCTTACCATAAGATATTATTGTATAATAGATTTACTAAATCGGAGAAAATGATTAAAAAGCTAGTACATTGTAACTAATTATATGAAAATAGCTTTTATCGTCGGGCAGTTTCCAGTTTTATCAGAAACGTTTATCCTAAATCAAATTACAGGCTTGATTTTGCGTGGACACAAAGTTGATATTTATAGTTATCCCACGGATGATATTCATAAAGTACATCCCGATGTAGAAAAATACGACTTACTAAAACACACTCATTATTATCCCCGTGTCCCCGAAAATTATTTTTGGCGCTTGATAAAAGGTCTAGAATTAGTATTTAGGCATTTTTCCAAAGCTCCTTTATTGTTCATGCGATCGCTTAACATTTTTAAATATGGCAAACGATCTGCTTCCATGAGGTTATTGTATGCGATCGTACCTTTATTAGATAGCGAAGCATACGATATTATTCATTGCCAGTTTGGGATGTACGGAATTGATGGAATGATTTACCGTGATATTGGCGCCATCAAGGGAAAGTTAATTACCTCATTTCGTGGTTACGATATCAGTTGGTATGTAAAAGAATCCGGTGAACAAGTTTACAACAAATTATTTGCCAAAGGAGATTTTTTTCTGGCAAACTGCGAATTTTTTAGACATCGAGCCATTAAACTTGGTTGTGATGAACAAAAAATTATTGTACATGGTTCGAGTATAGATTGCAGTAAATTTACATTTAAAATACGACATCCCCACCCTGACGGCAAAATTCGCATAGCCACAACGGGTAGACTTGTCGAAAAAAAAGGTATAGAATACAGTATTCGCGCCGTTGCCAAACTAAAAAATATTCATCCAAACATTGAATATAATATTATCGGCGATGGATATTTAAAAGAACACTTACAACAGCTTATTGAAGAACTGAGTGTTACCCAACAAGTCAACTTACTTGGGTGGAAAAATCAAAAAGAAATTATTGAAATTTTAGATAAAACCCATCTATTTATCGCTCCAAGCGTAACCGCTGAAGATGGAAACCAAGATGCACCCGTCAACACATTAAAAGAGGCAATGGCGATGGGTTTACCTGTGATAGGAACTCTACACGGTGGTATTCCCGAATTGGTAAAAGATGGACTTTCTGGTTTTCTTGTACCAGAGAGAGATGCTGACGCCATATCAAAAATGGTAAGCTATCTCATTAAACATCCAGAAATTTGGCAAGAAATGGGTTCATCTGGTCGTGCTTATGTAGAAAAGCACTACGATATCAACAAGCTCAATGATGAATTAGTAGAAATCTACCACCAAGTGACAACTAATAATTTACAAAGTCAAGAATCTCTATATGCATTAGTAAATCCTAAATCCGCCAGTTTTTCATAAAAACGAAGTACAGCCATAAGCAAAATAGGTGCATTCTACATATATGTTTTTTACCAAAACCTGATTTAATTGTTTTCGCGAGGATTAATAAATGAATTTACACGCAATTGCCGACCCAGAAGTTACAATTATTGTTGCTCCAAGAGAGCGTTTTAGCTACACTCGTGAATCTTTAGAAAGCATTTACAAAAATACAGAATATCCATTCAAATTAATTTATGTAGATGGGAATTCACCATCTGATATTCGGCGTTATTTAGAAGAACAAGCTCGTGAAAAAAAGTTTCAACTAATTCGTACTGATTACTACCTCTCCCCCAACCGCGCTAGGAATTTAGGGTTGGGTCAAGTTAACAGCAAATATGTTGTATTTCTGGATAATGACGTCATAGTTACTCCAGGCTGGTTAAAGACGTTAGTCAATTGTGCAGAAGAAACCAAAGCTACCCTAGTTAGTCCTTTAATTTGTCAGAACCTCCCACTACATTCAGAAGTGCATTGTGCGGGTGGAGAATCTGGGGTAAAAGTGGAAATTAAAGGCAATATAACCAGATACAAAATAATAGAAAAAATTTATAAACAAGGACGAATGGTTGAGGATATTCTTCCTCAATTGCAAAGACAAAAAACCGGGCTTGCAGAGTTTCACTGCATGATTGTACGTACAGAAATATTTAAGCAAATCGGCGTGTTAGATGAGGGATTAATGAATACCAAAGAACACGTAGATTTGTGTATGCTTGTTACCGAAGCAGGTGGTTCCATTTATTTAGAACCCGAATCTCTGATTACATACGTACCGGGACCACCTTTAAAGTGGTCAGACTTACATTTTTACATGTTGCGTTGGAGCGATGCGTGGGAACTATCTAGCCTCAAACATTTACGGGACAAGTGGAATTTAACCGAAGACGAGTACTTTCAAAAAAAGTACGACACTTTAGGAAGAAGACGGCACTATACAATTATTAGTCCTTTAGTGAAAAGTTTTTTTGGACGGAGAATTTACCGCGCAGAGAAATTGTTAATTAAATTAGATCGTCTACTGAATCGTTATTTAAGCGATCGCTATGCTCACAAACATCTTCAGGGTATGCAAAATCAAGTTTCATCACAACCTGTGAAGTCCACAATCACGACTTCTCAAAGATAATGTACTTTCGCAATAGGTGATAAATTTTGAAGCCAAATAATACCCTTAAATCTCAGCTTTCTGAGGTTATTTATACACCCGAAAGTCTGCTTAAACATCCTTTAAAATTATTTCAACAAATGTGGCGAGATTTGTTAGCTTCTCGCGAACTTGCTCGACGCTTGATGGTGCGCGATATCAGCGCTCAATATCGGCAATCTTTTTTAGGAATAATTTGGGCTTTTTTACCGCCAATTTTCATGGCAACTGGATTTACTCTTGCTAGTAATGCTAATGTTATTAATGTTGGCAAAACTGATTTACCTTATCCAGCTTATGTCATGTTCAGCACTGCATTATGGCAAACTTTTGTTGAAGCTTTAAACGGTCCAGTGCAAGCGGTGACAGTTGCAAAACCAATGTTAGCAAGAGTTAACTTTCCTAGAGAAGCATTAATTTTAGCAAAGATGGGTGAAGTATTTTTTAACTTTGCGATCAAGCTGATTTTAATAGTAGCTTTGTTTATTTGGTTTCACATTTCCGTAAGCTGGACAGTAATTTTAACTCCAATAGCATTAATTCATTTGGTTTTCTTAGGGACATTTATTGGCATTTTATTAGCTCCATTCGCTGTTTTATATCAAGATGTATCTAAAGCTTTAACTTTATTTACAGGCTTTTGGTTGTTTTTAACTCCCGTAGTTTATCCAGTTCCTAACACCGGAATTTTTGGGTTTTTAGTAAACTTAAATCCCGTTACACCTCTATTAGTAACAGTGCGAGAATTAGCGACTACAGGAGTAGTTTCAGAACCTTGGCGATTTTGGATAATAAGTGTAATTACTATAGTTGGTTTGCTATTAACTTGGATTGGATTTCGTCTAGCTATGCCTTTTGTGGTTGAAAGAGTGAGTTCTTAAAAATGACTAATTTGATAGAACAAAACATTGCTGTTAAATCGAAAGATACTGATGTAGTTATTTCGGTTGAAAACCTTTCTAAAAAGTTTTGCAGAGATTTAAAACGGTCTTTATTATATGGTGTTCAAGATATTGCCACAGAATTAGTAGGAGCAAATCGAAAAAGCGAAACTCTTCGTCCAAAAGAATTTTGGGCATTGAATAATCTTAACTTTCAACTGCGACGGGGAGAAGCACTAGGGTTAGTAGGTTCAAATGGAGCCGGTAAAAGTACACTACTTAGAATTATTAGCGGTTTGATAAAACCTGATAGTGGAGAAGTGAAAGTTAGGGGAAGAGTGGCACCATTAATTGCATTAGGAGCCGGGTTTAATCCTATTCTGACTGGTCGAGAAAATATATATGCAAATATGTCAATTCTCGGTTTATCAACTAAAGAAATCGAAGAGAGATTTCCGGATGTGATAGATTTTGCCGAAATTGCCGATGCCATTGATGCGCCGGTACAAACTTATAGTTCTGGTATGGCTGCAAGACTAGGATTTGCTTGTGCAGTTCATATAGAACCAGATATTTTACTAATCGATGAAGTGCTAGCTGTAGGTGATATTAAATTTAAAATGAAATGCCACCGCAAGTTATCTAAAATGCGAGAAAAAGGTACAGCTTTTATATTAGTTTCTCATAATTCTCATAGCGTATTAAATATATGTGAAACTTCAGTATATCTTTCTAAAGGCAAGTTAATTGCTTCTGGAAGTACTGAAGCAGTAATTCGCAAATATGAAGAAGACTTGTGTTTAATTGGCACAGAAAATGCTTTAGGCAAGATGGTTTTGTCTGAAAAGCCAGAAAAAGAAAGTTTAGGTTTAGATATTGTTTCTCTTAGTTTTAAAGATGAACAAGGGAAAACAATAGACACGCTGTTTTCTGGTGAGTCTGCTTATTTATGCATCGAATGCAAAGCTTATAAGGAGGTGAAAAATGCAAATCTCGGTCTTTTAGTGACAGCGCTATCAGGAGAAAATGATCTGGTTTTATATTTAACATCTACTAGTGACAATGAAGAACTAACTGTACCTCCGGGAAAATCAGAAATCCAAATGTATATGCCTTACTGTTCTTTAATTCCTGGTGTATACAGCGCAAAAATCTACATTAGAAAAGGTGTTTATTCTTTTGATATTGTTGATTCTTTTAGATTCACTGTAAAAACAAACAAAACTATCAGCCGATGTTTATTTTATCAACCACGTAAATGGCAAGTTGTCAAGATAATAGAACCACATATGTAGAAACCCAGTGAGTGAAGGTGAAGTATACAGATAAATACTCTTGTTTAGATGTAATTCATCCAGATGATAAGCGCTAGATAACGCATAAAATTCAAGTTTCCAGGGTAATTCTACATATAGCATTTTAACGAGTAACCGACACAAGTGTAATGGTTGTGAAAGCTAGTTGTTTAATTATGTTGAAGGAAATAAAAATGGAAAAACTTGTTTCAGTAATAATACCCTGCTTTAATGCAGAAAGATGGTTGGCAGAAGCAATTGATAGCTGCTTGCAACAAACTTATCCAAACATCGAAATCATTGTAATTGATGATGGCTCAACTGACAATTCTTTAGAGATTATCAAAACTTATGGAAATAAAATTATCTGGGAAAGTCTGCCTCATCAAGGAGGAAATCATGCGAGAAATAGAGCTTTTGTTTTATCAAGAGGAGACTATATTCAGTACCTAGATGCGGATGACTATATTTTGCCGCAAAAAATAGAAAGACAAGTTCGTTTTTTAGAGGAAACCGGCGCAGATGTTGTTTATGGTGATTGGAGATATCAACATCATTATAATGGAAAAAGTTTCTTGGATAAAATACAAGTTACTGAAGCGCAAGTAGACATTTTGGAGTCATTACTAATAAATTGGTGGACAGCTGTTGCTTCTTTACTTTATAAAAGAACCGTAGTCATAAATAGTGGTGGATGGGATGAAAGTTTCCTAGCTGCCCAAGATAGAGATTTTTTCATGTCAGTGGTAATCAATGATGCCAAAGTTGTATATCAACCAGGTTGCTATTCAGTTTATAGACGATACGGTAATGTAACAGTTTCTAGTTGCTCTATAAGTTTATGGGTAAAAAGCCACTATTTAGTATTAGAAAAGGCAGAAAAAAAGCTATTAAACTTGAAAAAACTTTCCATAAAGTATCGCTATGCTTTAGCTAAATCTTATTTCGATTTGGGTCGAGAATCTTTGTTTTTTGACTATTCACAATACTTACGATATTTAGAAAAAGCTTTAACTACCTTTCCTGATTTTAAGGTAAATAATACAAAGGCAATTTATAAATTTGCTCAAAACATTTGTGGTTTTCGCCAAGCCGAAAAAATTGCTTGTCGTATCTTCTTTGTCAGAAGAATTGTCAATTCAATTAGCGATCGCATGTTTGACTCTAAAGGCAAATTTGGTATCATACCCTAGCAAATCACAACCTCGAACTAACTGTCAAGTAAAAATCCCACGTTTGTGAAAAACTTGGGAATGTCATTACCTACGTATTGTCCTTCTTTAAAACTTTAAACCGACACCACCCTGCACGGAGACAGCAGTGCCACCCCCATTGCGGTAAGCATCAAAGGCAATGATCGCATTGCCAAAAATTACCGCGTTACTATTCGGTACGACGTAATCAACTCCTGGTTGCAAAGCAAAGCTGATTTTATTACCCACAGGTGAAGGTGTATCACCACCAGCTAGCACCAAACCAGCACCCAAATAGGCGTCAGTTTGCCAATTTAAGGGCACGTCGTAGGAAACAGTGGGCACAACTGCTGTGCTTTGACCAATTAAAGCTTGGGCACGAAAAGAAACTGGAGTTTCTAGAAGCTTGTAGCGGACAGCAAGAACTCCGCCAATTTGACCACCGTCTGAAAGACCAACAGTCGGACCGATACCGACATAGCTACCATAAGCTACTTGAGCTTGCGCTGGTTGGGCAAAACTCACAAATAAACTACTTAGAACTACTGACACTAAATACGGAAGATGCTTCATTTTCCGACTCCTCATATCACTTTAAATTATCGATGTGAAGTTTGATCTTGACAAGACTTGTGTAAAAAATAGCAAGGGTTGCAACCTACAAGTGATGTTTTGTAGACAATTAATTTCCTAAGGTTAACATTCCCGAAGCCATATCCACTAACAAGCGACGAGTTTTTAACCACTGACGACCAAGTAAAACTTCTGACACTCCTTGTCCTACATGAACGGGAATGTCAAATTCATTTTCATCAATTCGGACTTTTCCGGCATAGATATCAAATTTAACTTCTCCTTTTGCCATTCGCATATCTCGTTCACCAACACGAGTCCAATCAAGTCCTTGTAAGTCTTGTTCATCAATTACCAGCCAGCCAGAGAAGCCTGTATCTAGCATTACATCAATTGGTAGTTCTAATTCATCAACAGTAATTAGTTTAATCTCGAAAAACAACTCGTCCCTTTCACCAAACCAGCCCTCAATCATATTGTTCCAGATACCCCAGTCTCATTAATCTGGAAGAGATAAAAAGGAGCGTTAGGATGCTTTTGACGACACATATTCATAACAGCAATTTCATCTTGATCAATGAAATAATCTCCACTATTTGGTTCAACAGTTATGTACCAGTTGTAGTGAGTTTTGATTAACTCTGGTTGAACGCTGTCGAAAATCGGTTTGCAGCGTTGATAAAATGCCTCACGTTCAGCTTCTCGTTTGGCTTTCTGTTCTTTCGTCCACTGAATTTCCGGGAATATTCTTCCTCTTCGTGCTGTGCGCGTCGGTTTTGCTTCGGTCATTGTTGTTTTATCAGTGTGTCTATTCTTTAATTTTTGCGTACTTTGGCTTTGTCTGCGTGTGGTGATGACAGATATTTATCAAATTTGATATGATGACTGTGCGATCGCTCTTTAATTTTTACTATTTATCCAATCATCTCCACCAGCTAATTGTTTGAGGATTCATAGCACGAAATGAGGCAAGTAATTATGTACAAAGATGAGGATAACTATTGGGTTGTAGAATGCCCAAGCTTGAAGGGATGTGTTAGCCAGGGTAAAACAAAAGAAGAAGCGTTGTCAAATATTAAGGAGGCTATAACAGGCTATATTGCTGCTTTGCAAGAAGACGGTTTGCCTGTTCCAGAAGAAAATTTTGAAGCGTTTTTGGTGGTTGTGTGAGCAAGCTACCTAGAATTTCGGGTAGGGAATGTATCAAAGCTTTGGAAAAGGTAGGATTTTATCAAAAGCGCAGAGAGAGCAGTCACATTATTATGCGAAGAGATGAGCCATTTGCCCAAGTTGTCGTTCCAGATCATCAAGAATTAGCCACGGGTACTCTACGAGCAATTATTAGAGATAGTGGTTTGAGTGTAGAGAGTTTATATCTTTGCTTTAGTGCGATCGCTATTGATGAATAAGACAGCAAATCAGAGTAATCTTAAAATATAATCCAATCAATCGGGCAATCCTATGAGGAAAGCAAGAGCGAATCGTGGTTTATCCAGAGATTCACAGTCGGTAAACCCACTATCAAGGGGACAGCAGCAAGCCCTAATTACTAACGCTTTACAAACCCAAACAGTAGCGAACCGCAGCTTCAACTTCAAGCATCTTAGTATTTGATATCTTACCACTTGGGTCAGCAGGAAAGCGAATTGCATCTAAAGAACGAATTTGAAAACACAGGAAAACAGTTTCTATAGATAACCCACTTTCACTTGGAGATACCCTTACATTAGTTGGATAATCGCGTTTAATATTTGTTCCTTTTGTACCCACAACTACAGTCACAACCAAAGGTAATTGATTTATAGCGTTTATAGATAACACTAAAACGGGTCGGGTTCCAGCCTGCTCTCTCCCCTCTACTGGATTAAGATTAACAAAATAAATTTGCCCCCGCTCAATGCTCACAGTTTTTCTAAACCATCTATTTCAGTAAGAGTAAATTCCTCATTAATGTCAGCAATTTCTGCTTGTATATCTAAATCGCTAGCCATTGCAGCTAACTGTTCATTCATATATTTTTTATCAATAAATTTATATGCTGTTAGCTTCTTTTCTTGCACTTGTCTTTTAATACGTTCTAGAAGCCATTCTTGTTCTTCTAGAGACAAAGTACGGATTGAACGCTCTATTTCTAATAAATGTGGTGATATCATATTGCCTTTGTGCTAACAACAGCCGATTTTATAAACATAATGTACCATCAGTCTCAGCTTTAGCCACACTGGAAATTTCAATGCGAGATTTCATGAACGGAAGCGCAGATTATACTTGCGACGTTGTTATAAAGCAAACTCATCAAAAGAACGAAACCGCGCTGCCTCAAAATCATCCAACCCACGCTGGATGCCTTCAATAGCTTCTTGGGAGTCTTGCGCTTCCCATTCCAAAGCGCTAGCCAGCATTTGGGCTGCAACAATACTTACATCCTGCCTGCTTTGTGCAGCGAGGAGAGTATATCCGTTTATGCATCTGAATTATCGGCTATTTGAATTTCTTGCTCGTATTGCGCGATCGCCGATTCAATTATTTCATTACTAACATCTGAAATATCGGATTTGGAATAAATTGTAGTGAGTATAATTCCTGACTCAGTTTTCAGATAATAAATGACTCGATAGCCTCCACTTTTTCCTTTTTGGATGTTGCTATTTTTGAGACGAACTTTGAAAACCTGATATTTAACTCCAGCAATTCTATCGCCAAGGATTTCACCTGTTTGAAGTTGGTCAATCAAGGGTTGGAGATCGGTACGAATTGAACGATAGCGTTTGGCAAGTTCTCGAAGATCCCTTTTAAAACGAGGTGTAAGAGCAATCTGAATTGGCGATGGTTCACTCTGCATCGATACCTGACCACATTTCTGAGAGGGGAATAGTTTGTCCAGTTAAAGCCTCGTGTAATCCTTGGCGAATACCTTCAATAACAACTTCTGTAGGTGTTTCATCTGGATCTGTTTCGTCATCTTCGGAAAGTAAGACGATAACACGAACGCGCTGTGGTTTGATGAATCCCAGCGATTTATCGAGCGTAAGTTGTCCACTCTCATTAATTGTCGCTGTGGTTTCAATTGCTTTCATAGATGGTGATAGTGTTGTTAAATATCGAGTCAATTCAACCTACTTCTAGTCTAGTGCAGCATAAGTGCCTTTTGGGCTTCTAGCTGGAAGCGGTTACTTATTTTATACTGGAGAACCTGAAGCTGGTGCTGCATTAAGTGGATCTGCTGTAGCAGCTTTTAGTATAAATAATAAAGTTTCTACGTTTCTATTAATTTTTATGATAAATTACTTTCCCAAAGGAGGTTCACGAACCGTTGCTTCTTTTGTTACTGGAATGTTTGGTTTTACAGCTATTCAGGCATTGAGACGCGGTTTTGATGAGTAAAAAATCTCATTTATACAATTTAGTATCTACAGTCTTAAGTCAAATTTTAAGTAGTGTAGAAAATTGTAAATTTTCAAACAAGAAATAAAAATTTAATTAAAGTTTTTCAACCGCATCAACGGACATTGGTCGTAAAATAAAAATTATGGAAACCAAAACAATTACAATTCGTGTTGATGCCGAAGTTGCTCAAGCCTATGAATCGGCTTCTGAAGACGAACGACGAAAGCTAGATGTTCTACTCAACCTTAAGTTGCGTGAAGTGACACGCAATAAACGACCTCTTGAGGAAATTATGGATCAAATTAGCCGCAATGCACACAACAGAGGCTTAACTCCAGAAATTTTGGATTCGATTTTGAATGAGCCATAGAACTCGCTTTGAACGGAAAAGCGAGTTTTATAATTACTGGAGACGAGGATTTGCTTGAGTTAAATCGGTTTAGTGGAGTCAGGATATTGAAGCCAGATGAGTTTCTACAGGTGTTTGAGGACAAAGATTTGTAGGAAAAGGAAGAATAATGAAACTGCAATTAATTTATCGTAGAGACGTAGCATTGCTACGTCTCTACAAATACCTAAACGCTCATCTCTAACATCCGCTGCATCGGACGCAAGGCTGCTAACCGTATCTCTTCAGACATCGTAATTTCCGGCGATCGCTTCTTCATCGCCAAATACAACTTCTCCAGCGTATTCAACCGCATAAACGGACACTCGTTGCAATTACAATTATTCATCGGCGGTGCGGGAATAAACTGCTTGTGCGGTGCTAATTTGTGCATTTGGTGAATGATTCCTGGCTCTGTAGCCACGATGAATTCTTCTGTTGGACTTTCTTGACAATATTTGAGTAAAGCCGCTGTAGAGCCAATAAAGCTGGCGTGGCGCAATACGGAAGTTTCACATTCTGGGTGAGCGATCGCCTCCGCTTGAGGATGTGTTATTTTTAACTCCACCATCTTCTTCTCAGAGAAGGTTTCATGCACAATACAACTTCCTTGCCACAGTACCAAGTCTCGCTTTGTTTGTTCCATCACATACCGTCCCAAGTTGCGATCGGGAGCAAAAATAATCGGCTGTTCCTTCGGTATCTGCTGCACTATTTTGACGGCGTTGGAACTAGTGCAGATAATATCACTCATCGCCTTAATTTCGGCAGAGCAGTTGATGTAAGAAATCACCAAATGTCCGGGATGAGCAGCTTTAAACTCTGCGAAATCCTGCGGTGGACAACTATCAGCTAAAGAACAACCAGCAGTCAAATCTGGTAAAAGTACCAATTTGTCAGGATTGAGAATCTTTGCCGTTTCTGCCATAAAGTGAACACCAGCAAAGACAATTACATCAGCATTAGTTTTAGCTGCTGCATTTGCCAGTTGTAGTGAATCGCCAATAAAGTCTGCGATATCCTGAATATCTGGCTCTTGATAATAATGCGCCAAAATTACCGCGTTGAGTTCTTTTTTCAGACTCTCAATCGCAGCAAATAAATCCCGTGGTAATGCACCCAGTTGGGTGTTTTCTCGTTGAGCAAGTGCAGTGTTAAACACAGTTAGGAGTTGCTAAGAGATGCAAGTAATTGTCTTGTAGAATTAATTATAGTAGTTTTTACCAAAAATAGAAGGAGGATTACCCACCTTCTTTGCGAATGTGCCAAAATAAGCTTGAGTTTCCTATGCTGGTAAGAAGATGGCAAGGAAGATGGCATGAGCAGTCAGAAAAAAACAAGAATGGTGAAAATAGCTGTAGTCGGAGATGTTCACGACCAATGGGAAGAAGAAGATGGAATTGCGCTGAAACATCTGGGTATTGACTTAGTGCTGTTTGTAGGCGATTTTGGCAATGAGTCGGTAGATGTGGTGAAAGCGATCGCACGAATTGACATCCCCAAAGCTGCGGTGATGGGAAACCACGATGCATGGTACTCGGCAACTGATTGGGGACGCAGAAAGTGTCCTTACGATCGCACTAAGGAAGATTGGGTACAGCAACAACTCGATTTGTTGGGTGAAACGCATGTTGGTTACAGTAAGCTGGATTTTCCCGATTTGAATTTATCTGTGGTGGGGAGTCGTCCCTTCAGCTGGGGTGGACCGCAGTGGAAATATAATGATTTTTACGAAGAAAGGTATGGAGTGACGAGTTTTGCTGAATCTAGCGATCGCATTGTGGCGGCAGCAAATAGTGCCGCTTATGAGACAATTATTTTTATCGGTCACAATGGACCTGTTGGTTTAGGCGATCGTCCTGAAGACCCTTGTGGTAAAGATTGGGAACCAAAAGGTGGAGACTTTGGCGATCCAGATTTTAGTGAGGCGATCGCCCAAACTCGCGCTGCGGGGAAAGTCATTCCTTTGGTAACATTTGGTCATATGCACCACAGTCTGCGATACACAAAGAAAATGCTGCGAAAGTCCCTTGTAGCTAAAGAAAACACGATTTACTTAAATGCAGCGACTGTGCCGAGGATTGTACAAAATAATAGCGATAAACTGCGTAATTTCTCTATAGTCATCTTAGAAGCGGGGGTTGTTTCCCAAGTCTCTTTGGTTTGGGTTGGCAAGGATTTCACCGTTGCTTCAGAGGAAATTTTATATGAACAACCCAATCAAGTAGTGCAAACTGCGTAAATCATGATATAGTGCAGTATGTCTGTCTTAGCTGACAGTCTACCTGGAGAGGTGGCAGAGTGGTCGAATGCGCTCGACTTGAAATCGAGTGAGCCGAAAGGTTCCGTGAGTTCGAATCTCACCCTCTCCGTTGAATTATTTGTAAACTGAGAGTAATTTTTCGATGTTTTGGCTTTTTAGAACGAAACTTTGATACAGGTTTTTTCACAACTCTGGGGTTATTACGTGAAACTCGTTCAGTTAATAACGTATCTAAAATCTCTAGGGTTAGCCAATCGAAAAAAAAGGGAATTGTTCTGGTTGTAAACGTTGAAACTTAGGAATGGCACGACGGATGACTCGTAATGCTCCTGTAAAACCCAGGCGTAATGGTGGAACCCCGGCAGTAGTTGCAGCTTGAAACATTAACACCCTAAGACCAAATACTCATTGCTATTACCAGACTGACCACTAATTGGGCTGGTAGCGATAGCCTGCGTTCCTCTTCAGTTTTGGTGTTATATCATGTCCGGTAGTATGACCGTAATAAAATCTCTATAGAGACTTCACATGTAAAGTCTCTGCATTATAGGAGAACTCTTGCATAAATATTTTGTGGTACAATTGAGGGTTGCTTTTCCCTCTATTTGAGGTGGTGAAAATATCATTAACATACCAAGCTTTTTGATTGAGTATTATCAGGCGATCGCTAGCTAAGGTTTGACGGCTTACTCCAGTCATGCGCTTAAATTTTTTCGCAGTCAGGTGTTTAGCTTTCTCTATTTTCACTGCTCTTCAAAGTCCTAATCGCAAATTGCCAAACTCTTTATTATACCACAAAACACTTTTGCAAGAGTTCTAGGTATTATGGGTAAGCTCCCGGACATGATATTAGCGATCGCCTGTTCGATGGCAAAAGCTGGAATCGCTATCTCGATTGCTTTCAGTACGTCACTACTTTGTATATCTGGAGACACCAATGAGAAATCTTTGAGATGCGCCACACGCTCATTTTCATTATTGGGACAATGCTCACTTTACAAGATTTTCAGCCTTAACTGAACCGTATTGGGATAAAAAGTTAGCTCTTGTATGGCATCCAGACAGCAAAACTTGCCTCATGTAATTAATTACATGAGGCAAATTGTTTAATTATAAAACCTGGCATAGAGCTATTTTGGCGTAGGGCTACCCCTAGACTATCGTCGCCGCAGCAGCGTTTCACCTCTGAGTTCGGGAT
>JAHHIJ010000069.1 GCA_019358985.1 Tolypothrix brevis GSE-NOS-MK-07-07A
AATGCACGAGCGCAACGCTCACAACTTCCCTCTAGACTTGGCTGCTGCTGACTTCGCTCCTGTAGCATTGACTGCACCTGCTATCAACGGTTAATCTTCAATGTAAAGACGTTCCGGCGGAACGTCTCTACAAATTAAAAAGCGTCTCCCGAAATTCGGGGGGCGCTTTTTAGTATGATTTCGTAGTCAGCGCTTTAGCGCTGAAATAAGCTTGTGGTAGTTGATGCGTTATTAATAACAATGACTAACTTCACAACTCCCTTACTGCCATCGATGGCAGAGATTTGGCAGCAAACTCTCGATTGGCAACCTACTACCGAACAGCAAAAGCAATTCCAGCAACTTTATGAATTAATTCTCGAAGGCAACCGTCAATTAAATTTAACTCGCATCATCGACCCCGAAGAATTTTGGGAAAAACATCTTTGGGATTCCTTACGAGGAATTGCCCCACTGTTATCAGGTGAAATAGACTTTTCTGTGTCCTCTGCTTCTCCCGCTTTGATTGATATTGGTACAGGTGCGGGTTTTCCGGGTATTCCTGTCGCATCTGTACTGGCTAATTGTCAAATTACTCTTTTAGATTCAACTCGAAAAAAAATTACTTTTATTGAACAAATATTAAGCGAACTTTCTTTAAATAACGCTAAAACTCTTGTTGGCAGAGCCGAAGAAATAGGTCAGCAATCCCAGCATCGAGAACGTTACGATGTAGCCCTAATCCGGGCTGTGGGGACAGTATCTGCCTGTGCGGAATATACTTTACCATTGTTGAAAAATAAAGGTTTAGCGGTAATTTACCGGGGTAATTGGACAGAAGATGAAACAACAGCTTTGGAGAATGCAGTTGAGCAGCTAGGTGGTGTAATTGAATTAATTGAAAAATTTACAACTCCCTTAAGTAATAGCATTCGTCACTGTTTGTACTTGCGGAAGGTAAGTAATACGTCAGGAAAATTTCCCCGCGCTGTTGGTGTACCGACTCAAAAGCCGCTTTAGAGGGAGTGGGGGAGTGGGGGAGTGGGGGACAAGGAGAATAATTCTTTCCCTCCATCTACCCCTCTCCCCACCTTGCCCTAAGTGGTTTTACTGGCTTCGGCAAAGCGTTTATTAATTTCGTCCCAATTTAATACGTTCCACCAAGCATCTAAGTATTCGGGGCGGCGGTTTTGGTACTTAAGGTAATATGCGTGTTCCCAGACATCATTACCCATAATTGGATATTTGCCTTGGCTGAGGGGACTGTCTTGGTTAGCTGTAGTGGTTATTTCTAGCTTGCCATTGTTGCGGACAAGCCAAACCCAACCGCTACCAAAACGACCAGTTCCAGCTTCATTAAATTGCTTTTTGAAAGCAGCGAAACTACCGAAGCTTTGATTAATGGCTGTTGCGATCGCTCCTGTTGGTTCTCCACCACCTTGGGGTTTCATAATTAGCCAAAACATGGAATGATTCACATGTCCACCACCATTGTTGCGTACTATTTGGCGAATATCTGCCGGCACGCTGTTGAGGTTGCGTAACATTTCTTCAACAGGTTTGCTTTTGAGTTCTGGGTGTTTATCTAATGCTGCATTCAGGTTTTTCACATAAGCTGCATGGTGTTTATCGTGGTGAAACTGCATTGTTGCTTGATCGATGTGTGGTTCAAGCGCATCGTAAGCATAGGTTAAGGGAGGAACCGAGTATACAGTATTGCCAGATGGAGTAGATTGGCTAATGGGGGCTTTTTCTGCCGAAGCATGAGTATCTAAGGCAAAAGCACCGACACTCGCACCAAGTAAAAACAAGAAATGGCGACGATCAATAGTCATGACAGTTTATGAGTGCGTAAACGAAGTTTGTTGTTAATTTTTATTGTCTTAGATTTGGGTCACTAAATTTAGGTGAAAACGAGCGCGTTTTTTAATGCAGAGGGACGCTGTTGATGGGAGAGTGCGATTGCATTACATATAGGACTTACGCAAAAACTCTCTCGCTCCTCTTATTTCTCTGTGTTCTCTGTGCCTCTGCGGTTCGTTTTCTCATTTCCTAACATAGAAAAAACATGCGATCGCCTTAATTATGAGCAATGCTTAAACCGTTGCTTTACTTCCCGTTACGGTCATATCTCAAATATATACGGTTAGACAAAATCAAGTAGACCTGACATATTTAAAACTCTTTGTGAGTATGTTTCTGCTTGTTTAGCTACTTCTCCTCGACGAAGTTCATCCAACAAAATATTGTCTAAATTTATTTGCCAGCGCGCGAGTTGAACTTGAATGTTAACTAATTCTTCCGCTTGTTCTGGTTCAATTTCTGCTGCTATCCACTCAATAAACCACTCAGTTTCATCTATTACAACTTCTACACCTTTTTTGTACGCACTATTACAAAACGACCGAACACGCGCTAAGTTAGAAGCTATATGTCCTAAACGATGGGGAATGTCTTCGTTTTGAAAGCGTACTTTTTTTTCATCTAAATTCGATTTCGTATCCACCAATTAAATCCTCTGTGATTTGTTTTACACGTTCTCTTATTGCATGGTCTTGAATAATCATTGAGCGATTGTTTTGACTTGGACGAATATTAATAATCGATTCGTAATCAATCGATTGGTTGAACGGAGTCCAATCGGCACCCCAAATGTCGCGCTGTCTACTACCGTCTTCCAGTAACACAGCTTCGCACCAAGCGTGTTTTTCTCCTCCTCCTGCTAATATACCGCGTTCAATATCTACCACGACTTTGATATAAACCCTCAAAGTTTCTAGCATCTGCTCGACCTGCTCCAAAGTTGCGCGTTCCTTAATTATAATTATCAATTCTTAGCTCCTCTAAGTGCTGACCGAAAAAAGTATAAGGAATGAAGGATGAAAAAGCGGAAAGTTGAGCCAGTGCGGTGGACGGGTTCCCCCGCATAAAGCACAGCCGCGTTGTGGGGACGGTTTCCGTCCACAAAACTTTTCAAGACAAAGTACTCCTAGCCAAATTTATTTATGGAAAATAAGAAAAAATTTATTTCAATCGAGTAGGTGCAGCTAAATACGGTATTTGTTGTTAATTTTTATTGTCTTAGATTTGAGTCACTTGTGATGTTGGGATTTGTGCGATACTCCACAGGAGTGGTTTTCTCTGGGAGAGGCACTCGCGTTCGACCATCGCATTACTTAGAAAAAACATGCGATCGCTTTCATTATCAGCAATGCTTAAGCCGTTGGTTTACTTCTTGTTACGGTCATAAGTAGGTAGGCGAGAAAATTCGCGAGATTTATAATAATTTGGCGGTAAATAATAGCGATGTGGGAAATATCGTCAACGTGATTGGTGGAAATAATAACTTTGGTGATATTTCGTCAAGCAAAGGCAAATGATGTTGCTTTGTTTGTTTGGAAATTAGGTGATCGCAATATTGGCATTAATATCAGAACTGCGGGAGATATCACGTTGGGTAATTTGTCTTCCGGTAGTTGAGTATTAAAAATTATTGAGTAGAGACGTTCCGGTGGAACGTCTTTAGAGGGTTTTGGGTTTTACTAAGTACAGCGATCGCATAAGTTCGTAGCGTTTTTTAACGCAGAGGAACAAAGGAGGTAAGCGCAGAGTGACGCAGAGTTTTTTTAAGAGGATTCGCTAGGAAAAAAGCGAAATTCTGTACTAAGCTGCTTCGGGAAGGGCGCCTTGCATTTTCGCGAAAGCATCGATAAGGTGCTGCAACTGTTGATCGGCTTTGAAAACCGCTAAACCCCGCACGGTAACTTTACCAGGAGAGAAAACAAAGCGCGATCGCATTGACTCTGATAAATTCGCTGCTAACAAATTCCAAGCAGGTTCTTCCATCGGGGTTTCTAAAACGATATGCTGTTTAGCTTCGGGTTTGATGCGGCTAAATCCGAGATTCTTTGCTAGCTGTTTCAATTCCATCACTCGCAAGAGTTGATTTGCTGGTTTCGGAATTGTACCAAAGCGATCGCTCCATTCGGCAGCAATCATTGATAATTCTTGTTTACCCTTCGCTGCTGCCACCGCACGATAAGCGCTCATCTTTTGATCCAAATCGGGGATATAATCAGCAGGAATAAATGCTGTCAAATTCAGGTCAATTTGAGTATCATCAACTTTAGGAATTTCCTGTCCGCGAATTTCTCGAATCGCTTCTTCGAGCATTTCCATATACAAATCAAAGCCGATGGCTTCCATTTGACCAGATTGTTCTGCACCTAGCAAGCTACCCACACCCCTAATTTCCATATCCCGCATTGCCAATTGATACCCAGAACCCAACTGTGTGAATTCCTGAATCGCTCGCAAACGCTGGCGGGCAGCATCAGATAATTCTCGCTGTTTCGGGTAAAATAACCAAGCATGAGCTTGTATTCCTGCACGTCCTACACGTCCCCGCAACTGGTATAATTGCGCTAAACCAAAGCGATGAGCATCTTCAATTAAGATGGTGTTGACTCGCGGAATATCCAAACCAGATTCAATAATTGTTGTGCAGAGCAAGATATCAGCATCACCATTGCCGAAAGTGAGCATGGTTGATTCTAACTCGCTTTCATCCATTTGACCGTGAGCGATCGCTAATCTTGCCCCCGGTAGCATTTCTCGCAATTTCGTTGCCGTTTCTTCAATTCCTTCCACCCGTGGAACTACATAAAAAATCTGCCCACCTCTGTCTAATTCTTGACGAATAGCAGTGCGGACACTTTCCGGATTTAGCGGTGAAAGATGAGTTTGAATCGGGCGCCTCGATGGAGGTGGTGTAGTAATTAAACTCATTTCCCGAATTCCCGACAAGGACATATACAAAGTCCGGGGAATCGGAGTAGCAGAAAGAGTCAACACATCAACTTGAGTTTTCAGGCTTTTAATTTTCTCCTTCTGATTTACCCCAAACCGCTGTTCTTCATCCACTACCAAAAGTCCTAAATCTCGGAATATCACACCTTTACCTAAAAGTTGATGTGTGCCAACAACTACATCTAATTCACCCGTCGCTAATCGCTTTTGAATTTCCCGACGTTCTTCAGCACTACGGAAACGGTTGAGTAAACCAACATTCACCGGATAGGGAGCAAAACGTTCCTTCAAAGTGTGATAATGTTGCTGAGTCAAAATTGTTGTTGGTGCCAGGAGTGCAACTTGCTTCCCAGCAGTGACAGCTTTAAAAACAGCGCGAATTGCCACTTCAGTTTTGCCAAAACCGACATCACCACAAATCAAACGATCCATTGGACGATCGCTTTCCATGTCTCGTTTGACATCTTGCACTGCTTTAAGCTGATCCGTTGTCGCTTGGTAAGGAAAAGAATCTTCTAATTCCTCTTGCCACGGCATATCTGCTGGATAAGTAAAACCATGTTGTTGCGATCGCGCTGCATACAACTTCAACAAATCCACTGCCAATTTTCTGATGGCTTTGCGAACCCTATTCTTGGTATTTTCCCAAGCTTTCCCAGTCATCTTGTTGAGCTCTGGTGCTTTCTCCCCACTACTGCGTAACCGAGATAAAGCACCAACTTGATCTGCCGCAACTCTTAACAACCCGTCAGCATATTGTACCACCAAATAATCACGAGTTTCGTGATTAATCGTTAAACTTTCCAGCTTGACAAATTTACCCACACCATGATTTCTGTGAACTACATAATCCCCCGGACGCAGCTTTTGAGGATCAACTTGCTTAGAAGCAGCTTTGCGACGCTTGCGGATATAACTGGGAGTAGCTAGAGAATGTTGTCCAAAAAATTCCCGATCTGTGACAACAACCATGCGGAATGTCGGCAGAATAAAGCCTTCCAACTCAGCCAAACCAGAATATTTTAAAGCGATGGGTGTGTGATTAATTTGTAGCTTGTCGATCGCCAAATAATCGCGGGGATTAGGAATAAACTGTGCTGGACAATCGTGTTCTTGCAAAAGAGACACAGAACGACTTGGTTGAGCGGAAATCAACCACACAGAGAAATTGCGATCGCGTTCAGAGCGGAGAGTTTCCGCAAGCTTGGCAAATTGATGCGGAGTAACGGGAACAGCTCTACTAGCAAGATTAATACCGCTATTTTCTTCTACCAGTTCCGATAAATATAATGTTTTAAATTTTGCCGCATCTACCAAAGAATCATCAAACCAACGATGAATTTTCGGTATTATTGGTGCCGTAGGATAGAGACGTTCCACGGTCACGTCTGTACGAAACGCCGTAGAGACGTGACCGTGGAACGTCTTTACAGGAGTGGGGGAAGAATCTTCCTCATTGCCCATTGCCCATTGCCCATTACTCATTGCCCATTGTTCTTCAGCATTTTCTACCCAGCGATCGCTATGAGCATGACACTGTTCTGGTTCATCAATGGCAATTAAAGTATTTTCGGGCAAATAATCTAGCAAAGAAGCCGGTTTATCAAAAGCTAAACCCAAAAAGCGACGACTACCTTCTAATACTTCTGAATCAAATTCCAACTCCGCACGATCTTTGAGTGCTGCCATCACAATCGGAGCAAAGCTAGTAGGAGTGAGAACTAACTGGTCAATTTTGTCAAGGGCAGAACGTTGAGTTGAAGGGTCAAATTCGCGTATTTGCTCAATTTCGTCACCAAACCATTCTAATCTGACTGGCAATTCCGAGGAAACTGGAAACACATCAACAATATCACCCCGCCGACTCCATTGACCTTCCATTTCTACCATCGGCACTCGCTCGTATCCCAAAGTAGCTAATTTTTCACCGAATTTACTAGAATCAAATTCCATCCCCCGTTTGAGAGTCAGACAGAAAGGCTTAAAAGCTGCTGGGGGTGGCAAATGAGGTTGCAACGCTCTTTCCGTTGCTACAATCGCTACTTTTTCTTTGCGATCAACCCTTAACTCTTGACCATTAAGACTTAACTCTTGAGCATTAAGACTTAACTCTTGAGCATTAAGGCTTAACTCTTGAGCATTAAGGCTTAACTCTTGAGCATTAAGACTTAACTCTTGAACATTGACCAAATCCGCCAAAACCTGCATTTGTCCCCAAGTCATTTCCCTTTCTGGATCAAAGGGTTCGTAGGGGGACGCTTCAGAGGTAGGGTAAAAATGTACAGTTTGCCATCCCATAGCCTCTAACTGAGCATAAGCGCGTCCAGCTTCTTCTAGAGTGGCACACACCACTAACAAATTTTGTTTATCAGTTTGGGCTAATGCCGAAGTGACAAAGCCTTTAGGTAAGCGGGAAATGCCACTTAAGCGTAAATTACGTTGTCGATTTAACTTAGAAACGAGTTCAGTGGTGAGAGGCGATCGCCCTAACGCACGTACAATTGAAGAAAAAGCCATAAGTTATACTATATATGTAAGTCGTTACTCTTTGCAGGCGCAGAGTGCCTAACTCAACTATTTTAAAAGCGTCAAGAGACATAGGACTCTTGCTTGAGAATCATTAGTTACTAGTACAATAACCACTAACTAATCGCTAAGATACGAACAGTGTTCTACTTGAACGGCACTAATGACTAGTTTTTTTGCTTGGTCGATTCTTTTATTCTTGGAACACCTTCAATACTAGATACTAATAAAGTATGGAGTATGGAGTATAAACTATAAAATGACCCTACCTCTAAAGAAATGGGGCATGAAGGCTGTAATTTGGATTTTTTTTGCCCACTATTGCACCCTTGCATGTATCAATTTCTTACTTTATCCTCCATCCTTTACACTTCAAACTTCTTTAGTCAAGTGCAGTTAGCCGATATATTGGCAATTCTACCGAATGTCTCCAACTATAGAAATTCTAATAATTTTCTTACTAATTTTCGCCAACGGTGTATTTGTCATGTCGGAGTTGGCGGTTGTTTCATCACGCAAGGTGCGCTTGCAGCAGCTTGCGGAACGAGGTGATCTTAAAGCCCGTGCTGCTTTAGAACTAGCATCTTCGCCAAATCAGTTTTTAGCGATCGTCCAAGTGGTGATCACACTCTTGAGTATTTTATCCGGTGCTTACGGTGAAGAGACGATCGCTAAGAGAATAATACCTATCTTAAATTTTATCGCTTTGCCCGACCAGTATAAGGAACAGTTCGCCAAGGGCATAGCAATTTTAATTATTACTTATCTGACACTGATTATTGGCGAATTAGTGCCTAAGCGGCTGGCATTAAACCACCCAGAACCAATTGCCAGTGTAGTTGCTCTACCCATGCAACTGTTAGCCAGAATAGGCTCGCCGATTGTTTATTTATTAGGTGCTTCTACGGATACAGTATTGCGAATATTGGGTGTCACACCGTCTACAGAGCCACAAGTTACAGAAGAAGAAATAAGAGTCTTAATCGAGCAAGGCACAGAGGAAGGAACCTTTGAGGAAGCAGAACAAGACATGGTGGAGCGAATATTTCGTTTAGGCGATCGCCCCGTCAGTTCTTTTATGACACCTCGTCCAGATATTGTCTGGCTCGATTTAGAAGATTTGGCGGAAGAAAACCGCCAAAAGATTGTAGATAGTGCTTATTCCCGATATCCAGTTTGTCAGGGGGGACTTGACAATGTACTCGGTGTCATTCCCGTCACAGACTTGTTAGCTCGAAGTTTCTCTAATCAAGAACTAGATTTAACTGTGGGATTGCGACAGCCGGTATTTGTGCCAGAAAACACTCATGGTTTGAAAGTTTTGGAGTTATTCAAAGAAACCATAACTCACATAGCGTTGGTAGTTGATGAATACGGTGTAATTCAGGGATTAGTAACACTCAACGATATTATGAGCGAAATAGTTGGCGATGTTGCTTCTGCTGACGATCAAGAAAATCCCCAAGCCGTACAACGCGAGGATGGTTCCTGGTTATTGGATGGAATGTTGCCTGTAGATGAATTTTTAGAACTTTTCGAGATGGAAGAGTTAAAGTTTGACGAACGCGGTAGCTATCAAACATTAGGTGGTTTTGTCATCACCCATTTAGGACGCATCCCCGCAGCAACCGATAATTTTCAATGGCAGGGTATGCGTATTGAGGTGATGGATATGGATGGCAACCGTGTTGATAAGGTTTTAGTAGTGCCAGCAGGGGATAAATTGGCTGATTCGACAGATAAAAATTAGGGACTGGGAGTGGATAGTGGATAGTGGATAACTGTTGACTAACAAAGCAAAAATGACTAAAAACAAAGTTCTAATTTGCACCTTTTTAGCGCTAACTTCAGGATTAGTTGGTGGTTATATCAGTGGGCAAATTACTTCAATTATTCATAGCCAAAAGTGTCAAAATCAAGGTTGGGTATTAAAGGAAGTTTGTAACGCTTGGGTAACACCAGGAGCAATATGGCAAGGTAGCACTACCGGACTGTGGACGGGGACAGTCTTGGGAGCTTTTGCTGGGGGTTTAGTGACTCGTCAATCTCGTAATTAGTCAATAGTCAAGGGTAAATAGAATTATTTTTGACTAATGTACATCTCCAGAAATTAATGATGCGTTATCTGAAACCCTTGTGGAGACGTAGCACTGCTACGTCTCTACATTCGTTTTAACTATCAGTTGGGGCAATCGGTGTGTGTAAATTAGTCAAGGTTTTCCAAGAGTTGGTGGTAGTATCAAAACAGCGCCAATTAACGCCGCCTGGTTCTTGATAGCAAAATAAAGTGCGATCGCTATCATTCAATTGATCTGTTAAATAAGATACCATTCCTCGAAAAGGATAAGTCTTACGACTCAAACGTTTAGCTACGGCTTGATTAGGGCATTCAACCACAAACACTGTTTGTCCATCTAAATGAGCCAAAGAAAAGATGCACATCCGTAAAATGGCTCGTAGCCAACTTTCCGAATAAGCAAAACAATCATCTATTATTTTATTGGTCAGAGCTTTTTCTAAAGCACGCTCTTTTTGATGAGGAGTATGAGACTCAGACATAGCACGACCTATTCCTACACCATTGGTTTGAGATTAAACTAAAAACTCTCAAACTGACAAGCGTATCTGCAAATACAGAGTAACAACATTGTAGAAAGTCGTGAGTAGGCATCCTCGCTTTTCCCCTCTTCAAATCCTCAATACCTAAGGCTGGTAAAATATACTTATAGCCTTTAAATGAATTAAATTGCCATGCCTGCTGAAATTAACCCAGGAAACCAAACTACCACAGGTGCCGACGCCATTGATGAAGCCATCGCCCAAGGAATTGATTTTGATGGTTCTCCGATTCCACCAGCCAAGTTAGAATTGTACACCGAAGTGATGGCACTAGAGGCAAATAGACAGCGCAGTGGCGTATCTAATACAATGCGATCGCGCATCGTCCGAATTGGTGCAAAACACATTCCCCAACCAGAACTCGACAAAAAGCTTGTAGAGGCTGGTTTTGCTCCTTTGAAAGAGAAAGAAGTTGCTTTTTTCTACGGTGCAAAGTAGATCCGTGTGACCTCATAGGCACTCTTAGCAGGGAGCAGGGGACAGGGGAGAAAGATTCTGGAATTCCCCTGCCACTTATAGTTTCAGAGCAAATAAATTTCTTTATGCCCAAAAGTAAAAATATTCGATTGGCGAGACGCGCAGCGCTCCTAAATAATGCGTCCTTACTTCAAGCCCCTACATTTGTATGGGGTTCTCCCCCTTCCCCCGCAAGATGTGCTCCTCGTCCTCTTGTTGACTCCTCCTAAATTTTTGAATTTGGAATTGCTGTCCTGCTGAGTTTAAAATGCCGGCTTTTCAGATAACCTCTAACGAGCATTTTTCCCAGAGTGCAACTGCCTCTAGTAAACAGCTAAGCTTATTACCGACTTCTAAAAATTCTAATTCGGGGCGTGATTGTTTGATAACACCCACACCACCCTGTATGTACGCAGTATTTTTCTTAATTAGACACGAACGGAGATTATTAAAGCAACGAACTTCCTTCGTTGTGCCAGGTGATATACGTCCGACCATACCACCGTAGAATCGACTAGGTTCCTTTTGATTGTTTACCAGATTGACTAAAGATGGAGGGTAGGATGTTAGGGGTGGAAAACATTCTTCAAGTAAATCTAGGTAGTCCAATGAGCTTTCCAAAGTCCCTGAATATTCAGAGTATAAATGATTAATGTTACGAAGTTGTCGAATATTTTTATCCTGCACCAGTTCGATGCTATTAGGAACACAGAGACTCTCAATTTGTCTCAGGCTTCGATTACGTGCCATTGTGTGTTCTCTATCTTCCTTAAAGTCTTTAAGGAGCATTTCTTTTAATCTAGCATCCTCATCAGGATTTTCCGATCTTTTGCAAGTTGATGCAATGACATCAAAGTTAACTTTTCGATCAATTAATTCAAAAACACTCTCAGGACTACATCCTAATGAAATTACTCCCTCAGGCATACAAAAATAGTGACTGGATGCACAATTTTGTTCCATGAGTGTATATATTTTATACAAATCAAACGGAACTAGATTAGTTTGAAGAATTTTATTATAGCTACGGGTTATTATCATCTTACTTGGCTGATCCGACTGCTCTTGCAAGATACTAACGGCTTCAGCAAGCCGAGATAGAAAACTTTCATCCGGTTCCCCTTGCCAATCAGTTATATTTAGATTTACTCCATCTGAATACTTTATTTTTTGATAAGATAAAAAATCCTGGGTACGAATTATCTCTTGAACCTTTAGTTGAGCTTGCTTCTGTGTTGACGAATCTTCAGCAAGAACTTGGACATCGGGAAGTTGACTCCCGTCAACACAAATCTCTAAACCAGGCTGAAAAAAAATGATTAGTGGTAAGTCAACGTCTTGTTTGCTTCGGTGCAAGTCCAGACTAATCAAAAAAAAATAGGGTTTATCAGGCTTGAGAATCTGGCGCAGTTGAGTCCATATGTTGTTAGGCTCAGATTTAAATTTTTCAGTTTTCTTCTTCTCAGAGACAATAATTTCACCTAATGAATAAGTAATAACTTGCGAACATTGAGTACCAATCCAGCCTCGATCCAAGGCGGGAATATGTAAAGTGTAAGCATAATCACCAATATCATCTAAGCATTTGTTTGGATTAGAAAAAATATGATGAGTAGCTGTTAAACTTTTCATGAATTATACCTAAGGGATGATGTAGAAGCTAAAAAGCTGATGACCACAATCAACACATTATCACAATATATGATTGTAAACCTTGTCTAATATTATGATTGTAAACCTCGTCTAAGTTGAAATCTGTAGTTTTTTATCTAGGAAAATCTCCAGTTTTCCAAATGGACGGGGTATATTTACTCCGTTGTCGCCTATGTATCGTGTCTATCTTGGAGCATTCCAAAAAACAGTATCACCACCGAGACCATCAGGATGAGAGCAGCGATGAAAAAAGTAGTGTGTTCGGCAGAAATCAATGCCTCAACAGGTGCGTTTGTGATATTAATGTCTGGTGCAAGCTTAGCGTTAGCAACACTTAAAGTCGCAAACAGACCGCCAAGAAGCGGTATACCTACCATATGTCCCAATACACGACACAAAGACAACAACGCGGAAGCAATGCCTAAGCGCTCCTGTGGGACTCCTCCCATAATGGCGCTATTGTTGGGTGTTAGGAATATCCCCATCCCCAGTCCCAAAAGAGCAACCCTCGCAATATAGCCCAGCAAGGTTAATTCGCTGTCGAAGGTTGCGATCGCCAAGCACCCGCCTACCATCACCACTAACCCAATTAAGCTGATGATTCGCCAGCCCAATCGGTCGGACAGACTGCCGGAAATCGGTTCCATTAGTCCTACTGCAATCGGCAACACTGCCTGCAGCAACCCTACTTTCTGAGTGGAATAGTGCTCAACTAACTCCAGAAAAAAAGGCAGGATAAAAAGCGTACCCCCCGTAACAGTAAACATCATCCAACCCACCAACAAACTGAGGCTGAACTGTAGGTTACGAAATATCCGCAAGTCTAGCATAGGCTGTAATATACGGGCTTCCACCACTAAAAAGCACGCTAAGCCAACGGCAGATGTGGTGAGCAAGGACAGCGCCGTCGCGCTGCTAAAGCCTTTAAGTTGCCCAAAGGTCATGCCGAGTGCGAAGCAACTCAGCGTTACTGCCATAATCAGCGATCCTAGAGCATCAAAGCGTTGTTTGGTCTCATTGCCAACTGAAGATGGTACAGTCCAAACTAGCATCAAACTAGTAATTAGACCAATCGGCACATTCACCAAGAAAATTAAACGCCAGCCTCCTAAACCAATTAGCAAGCCTCCTACTGTTGGTCCGAGTACCATCCCTAGCGAGCTAATCGCGCCGATAATGCCTAAGGCAAGTCCGCGCCCTGAGTCGGCAAAGATTTCTGCAACAATCGCCGCCCCTAACGCCGAGATAAACACAGCACCGAGTCCTTGGAGTGCTCGAAAGCCAATCAAAAAGCCTACCGTTGGTGCAAGTCCACAAAGCAGTGAGCTGATAGTAAACACTATCAGTCCGCCCAGGTATAATGATTTTTTGCCGAACATATCGCCCAGCCTTCCCACACCTATTAGTAGAACGGTGATGCTGAGCAGATAACTCAAACTCACCCACTGGATGGTGGCGAAGCTGGTGTGGAGTGCTTCAACTAATGTCGGCAGAGAGATGTAGACAATGCTGACATCAACAGAGAACATTAGTACACCCAGTCCGATGCTCACCAACGCCCACCATTTTCCAAACGCTTTTGGCTCTTGAGTCGTCTGTTGTTCACACTCACCTTGGTTTTTTATCGGAATATGTTCTGCTAAACAGTTAACTATTTCTTTTAACGTTTCACTATCAGTTAGAATTGGGGGATTCTCTTTACTCATGCTCACTCATTTCTCCTGCGTCAATCTTCATGGCATCTCGGCTAACGGGACTTAGACAAAAATTAAGCCCAAATGAAGCCCAAACTAGCTTTATAAGCGGCAAATAGGTCACGATTTAGGGTCAACCAATCAAAAAAGCGAAAAGATATAGCTGTTCTAAAGGCTTCT
>JAHHIJ010000059.1 GCA_019358985.1 Tolypothrix brevis GSE-NOS-MK-07-07A
TGTCAATGGTTCCCTAGTCAACTCTGGGTTACTTCAAGGTCGAGGTGTTGCAGTTGGGACTAATCGGTCGGCAGCGGTGCGTTTGTTCCGGGGTGATGAAATTACGTCAAATGCAGTTTTCAATGGCGATATTGATAATTCCGGCACTTTGGTAGCTGAGAATAATGCAGCTGTCGTCATTCAAGCGAATGTTCAACTTAATGGTTCCATCATCAACACGGGAACTATCGAGGGTGGTGCGTTTAATAATGGAAAACTGGCGATAGATGCTAGTAGTGCTGTACTTTCGGTCAGGGTTAACAACCAAGGGACAATCAACGGTGACGTTCTCCTGAGTGCTGGTAACGATATTTATAACAGTTACAGAGGCACAACTAACGGTACTGTTGAGGGTGGTGCTGGGGATGACATTTTGTCAGGTGGTGACGGCAACTATACTCTCAACGGTGGTGACGGTAATGACTTTTTGTCTGGCAGAAGCGGTACTCATTTCTTTGTTGGTGGCAAAGGTGATGATACGATTGACCTGACCCGAAACCAGGGTATTGACACGGTAGTTTATAACAGTGGTGATGGCAGAGATACTGTAAACAACTTTACTCAAGGTGTCGGTAGCGATTTACTGAGTTTTACGGATGCTGCGGATATTGACGTTGTGGTGAATGGTAGTAGTACTTGGTTTCGGATTAGCGATCGCCTAAACAATAATAATGGATTTGGTACTGGGGATGTGCTACTTACACTCAATGGCACAACTGGATTCACAGCAGATAACATTGGTGCAAATTTGGCTTCTACTAATAAAGCTAATTTCTTATTTGCATAGGTAACGCACTCTAGTAATCTGATGGTAGAGACGTTCCACCGGAACGTCTCTTCTGAGGGTTGCGATGTTTTTATTAGTGTTAATTAACCGGACATGATATCACCGCAACGCACTAGCTCCCCTACATTTAAACTTTAAGTAAAATATAATAAGGTATTTGAGCATCTATTGAGCCTTAATTAAGAATTCTTACTCAAAAGTATTGAAAATACGAAATATGGGACTTAATTTAGTTTCAGCTAGCAGTGAGAGTACTCCAACTCAAACAGTTGAGCAACACCGGATTATTGCTGCGATTGACTTAGGGACAAATTCTCTGCATATGGTAATTGTGCGGATTGAACCAACATTACCAGCTTTTAGCATTATTGCTAGAGAAAAAGAAACTGTGAGATTGGGCGATCGCAATATTAAAACTGGAGAGCTGAAACCAGAGATAATAGAAAAGGCTATCGCTGCTTTGGGACGTTTTCAAGAAGTTGCGAAAAGTCTCAATGCCGAAACAACCATTGCTGTAGCAACTAGCGCTGTGCGTGAAGCTCCCAACGGTAAAGATTTTTTGCAAAGGGTAGCATCTGAATTGAATTTAAGCGTTGACTTGATTTCTGGTCAAGAAGAAGCACGACGCATCTACTTGGGTGTACTGTCGGGGATGGAATTTAACAACCAGCCTCATATTATCATTGATATTGGCGGCGGTTCTACAGAAATAATTTTAGGTGATAGTCACGAAGCGCGAGTTCTCACCAGTACTAAAGTCGGTGCAGTGCGATTGACGAGCGAGTTAATTAATACCGACCCCATCAGTAATGCCGAGTTTCAGTACTTGCAAAATTACGCACGGGGTACATTGGAACGTTCTGTAGAAGAGGTACAGGTGAACGTCCAGATGGGAGAAACTCCGCGTTTGGTAGGAACTTCCGGCACAATTGAAACTTTAGCGCTAATCCACGCACGGGAAAAGTTAGGTTCTGTCCCGGCAACGCTCAACCGCTATGAGTTCAGTTTAAAGGATTTGCGCGAGTTGGTCAATCGCTTGCGGAAACTGAATTACTCAGAACGGGCATTGATTCCGGGAATGCCCGATAGACGGTCAGAAGTGATACTTGCGGGAGCCGTAATATTACAGGAAGCGATGACCCTTTTGGGCGCTGAATCGGTGACGGTGTGCGAGCGATCGCTGCGGGAAGGTGTAATTGTAGACTGGATGTTGACCCACGGTTTGATTTTAGATCAACTGCGTTACCAAGGTTCGGTGAGGGAGCGGAGTGTTCTCAAACAAGCAAAAAAGTACAACGTCAAATTAGAACATAGCGATCGCGTTGCCGAATTTGCCCTGTCGTTATTTAACCAAACTCATGGTAAATTACACAATTGGGGTGCAGAAGAAAGAGAATTACTATGGGCAGCAACAGTTTTACACAATTGCGGTCATTATGTCAACCATAGCGCTCACCACAAACACTCTTACTATTTAATTCGCAATGGTGAGTTACTCGGTTATACAGAAACAGAGATAGAAATCATTGCTAATTTAGCGCGTTATCATCGCAAATCACCGCCGAAGAAAAAGCATGAAAATTACGCCAATCTCCTGCACAAAGAAGATAGGCAAATTGTCAGCAAATTAAGTGCTATGCTAAGATTAGGAGTTGCCCTTGATCGAAGGCAAATTGGGGCGATCGCACGAGTGGAGTGTGAATACAATCTGGGTTCTCAGGAATTACATCTGCATATTTTTCCATCTCGTCCTGATGAAGATTGCGCTTTAGAACTCTGGAATGTGGATTTAAAAAAAGATGTCTTTGAGGCAGAATTTGGGTTGAAATTAGTCGCTACTTTAGAAACCTCTGCTTAGGCTTTCTGTCTGGGAGCATCCCACTTTTTTGATCAATACCCTAGAAGGGTATCGCTAGAGAAACAAAGCCTGCCTTTGCAGGCTAAGAAAGAATTTCAGCCTGCAAAGGCAGGCTTCGTTTGTGTATGTAGCCCCAGGCTCACAGCCTGTGGGAAGAGTGAAAAACTGGGATGCTCCCTTCTGTCTCCGATGTCTGGGTGGGTCAACGACCATTTATAACTATACCACGATACCTCTAATATCAGGTCCGTCTTTTAAGGACGGGGTTTTAAACCCATTTTTCTGATAAAAGTTGGGTGCGTTAACGAGCGTGGAACGCACCCTAATAATAGGCTTGGTTTTTGTACCCGCGACAGGGTATAATTCCTCCATACCATGATTATGTGAGAAAACGCTGAGTTTTAACTGAACTTATTCTCAGCATAAATTCATGAAAATCATGGTTTGCTTCTCAGATGAACTTCAGTAGCAGCTGAGATGCTTTAACAAGTCGAAGGATAACTCAAAAACGAGGAGTAACGAATGAAACTTACATCTATTCTTGCAACCGCTGCCCTAGTAGGTCTTTCCACATTTTCCGATGTTCCCTTACAAGTGATTAATCCTTCACTAGCTCAAGTATCAGCCCAACAGCCCAATGGAACCGGAAGCTTGACTGTTGACCAAAAGATTTCCATGATCCTCGCAAATAAGGGTAAACCTGAGAGTGCCCAAATGATGCGGGAATACTTTCCGAAAGAGCTTTCACCAATAGGGGTTCAACCAGGTGGTGCAGGTATGGTAGTTAGCCTTTATAGCAAAACGAGTAATGTAACGTTCTCTTTATGTACCATGTTTGATGTAGTTGTAGCAGCGAAGAAAGGTAAACATGCTAAGTTCCCAGCCGCTGAAGTAAAATAAGGCACTGGTCAAGAAAAAAGATACCCTCAGCAACATCCATCTCCTCGACACACAACAAGCAATTAAATACACCGCTGGTATCTTTTAGACATAGAAAGTGAAAAAGAATGTAGAGACGTAGCACTGCTACGTCTCTAGAATTTCTGGATAAGGCATATTTAAATTCGATCAATGCCTAAATAAACACTTTGTTGCAATATCCCGTATAGAGTGATGTGATGCCGTCTTAATTAAGATTAATAAAAAAACTGCATCCGTAGTAAAGACGTTCCGTCGGAACGTCTTTACTATAATATATGTGAGTCCTCGGACTTTTGACTCCTAACTCCCCGATCAGGAATGGTGTAACATTTGAACGAACAATTCACTAATTTTTAACAGGCTCCATCGCCAAAATTAATAAATTATGAAAACATCCAAAATTAGTACTCAACGTTTGGATAGAATTCCCAAAACAGTGGTTCGTCCCCAATGGGCATCTTTAGTAATGCTTGGTGCCATCGCCATATCTGCTGCAATAGCAGTAGCATGGTTTGCAGGGGAAGGCGATATCAGTCGTATTTTTGCTCACATTAACACCCTGCAAACTTCACCACCAATGTGGCTGGAAGCGCCAATGGTAGCAGGAAAGTATCTAGTTGCCCCAACTATTATTTTACTAGCGATCGCGTTAGTAATTATGAAAGTTTCCCCAGTACCTCGCCCTCGCTCGCGATTTCTAGTGGCAGGAATACTGTTGATCTTGACTATACGATATCTTGTTTGGCGATCGCTTTCCACTCTCAACCTGAGCAACCCTTTAAATGGTACCTTCAGTTTGGCTTTGTTTTTCTTAGAAATGCTGATGCTCACTAGCAATTTGATTCAGCTTTTTTTGATGCTGAAGCATAAAGAGCATCCTTGGGAAGTAGACGAAAAAGCAGTTGCTGTAATTGAAGGCACTTTCACGCCGAGTGTAGATATCTTTGTACCAACTTACAATGAACCACTGTTTATTTTGCAACGGACAATCATCGGTTGTCAAGCTCTGGACTATCCAAAGAAAAAAGTTTATTTGTTAGATGATACCAAACGTCCAGGAGTGCAAGCGCTGGCTTTAGAATTGGGTTGTGAGTACATGACGCGCTCTGATAATCGTCACGCCAAAGCCGGGAATTTGAATCATGCGATCGCTCGTACTAACGGAGATTTAATTGTCGTTTTTGATGCTGATTTTGTCCCCACGGAAAATTTTCTCACCCGCACAGTTGGCTTTTTTCAAGATGAACAAATTGGCTTGGTGCAGACACCGCAAAGCTTCTACAACTTCGATCCCATTGCCAGCAATCTGGGGTTAGAGAACATTCTCATACCCGAAGAAGAAGTATTTTACCGCCAAATTCAACCGCTTCGCGATAGCGCAGGCAGTGTAACTTGCGCTGGTACTTCATTTGTGGTAAGACGAAGTGCATTAAAAACAGTTGGCGGTTTTGTTACCGACTCTCTCAGCGAAGATTACTTCACCGGCATTCGACTTTCGGCACAAGGCTATCGCTTAGTTTACTTAGATGAAAAATTGAGCGCAGGTTTGGCAGCTGATAACATGGCAGATCAAGCAACTCAACGTCTGCGTTGGGCGCAAGGTACACTCCAAGCCTTTTTCATTGAAGCGAATCCTCTCACCATTCGCGGATTACGACCTTGGCAACGACTAGCGCACTTCAGCGGTTTGCTACACTGGTTTTCGAGTATTTCCCTTGTCGGTTTTTTGATTGCACCTTTAGTTTATTCGTTTTTGGGAGCAATCCCGGTTAGAGCAAATCCCTCAGAAATGCTGTATTACTTTTTGCCCTACTATGTGGTGCAATTCTCAGTATTTTCCTGGCTAAATTACCGCAGCAGTTCGGCATTATTGTCAAATATCTACTCAGCTGTACTGGCATTTCCCATTGCATGGACGGTGATTCAAGTCATGCTGAATCCGTTTTCTCGCGGTTTTAAGGTGACACCAAAAGGAACTGGACGCGATCGCTTTTCTTTCAACTGGAAACTAGCCCTACCTTTAATTGTATTATTTGTTGGCACCGCAGTCAGCTTATGGCGCAACTTGGGAATGTTTATCCTCAAAGGTGCTTGGCAGACAATGCCATTAGAAGCTGCCCAACAAGTCAAGGGACTCGGTTTAGGTTGGTTGTGGAGCATTTACAATCTAATTGTCCTTGCCATTGCCTTGTTGGTCTTGCTGGATATTCCCAAAACTGACCCCTATGCTTGGTTTGACCTGCGACGCACGGTGCGCTTAGATATAAAAAACCACACTGAAGAAAATACTTCCTTGTGGGGGATAACCACAAAGATTTCCGAAATAGGAGCGGAAATTGCCTTAACACAAGGGGGTTTGCCAGAAATCAAGCCAGGAGAATTCTTACCCGTAAGTTTGGAAATTATGGAGGCAAAATTAACTTTACAAGGTATTATTACGCAAACCGAAATTCAAGAAGAATTTCCCACAGTTCGAGTCATGTTTGAAGAGGTAAACCTGACTCAGCATCGTTCCTTAGTAAAAATGCTGTTCTGTCGTCCTGGTCAGTGGCGCCGCTCATTGGCACCCGGAGAGTTACAATCTTTATGGTTGCTATTTAAAATTTTGTTCAAACCAAGAGTGTTATTTGGTCGCAAAGCTGATACAACTGCCATCGCAGTTGTGAAAGGCTGATGCGAGGGGCGGAACGCACACTTAAGATGAGAAAATGCTGAGTAGAAGCTAAGTTTTATTTCCAGATAAATTCAGAAGAAGGAAGGGTTTGGTTTGAGATCATGTCTGTTTAATTAACAGTAATAAAAACCTATGTACCGTCGTAGAGACGTTCCGCCGGAACGTCTTTACATTGTAAGTAATTTGCTTTGTTTAGTGGTGATTTGGTGAAAAGTACCGTAGTCTTTTAGAGGTGTGATATGGAATTAAGAGATGTGATGTTGCTGCTGCATCCTGTGATCGCTGTAATTGTCGTTTATCCTTTAATTGGTATCGTCGTCAACCGTGCGCTCCTTGTTCGTCAGCGACGTTTGCAAGCTGCAACAGAGGGGAAGAGTAAAATCCCCCCAGTTGTGGGACAGGAACATGTTAAGCTAGGACGTGCTTTGACAGCAGCGGTTGTTGGGATTGTTTTAATCGGTTTGGCTTTCGGTATATTTGGTCACATCTTAGAAAAACAAGTTTGGACAAAAACGCCATTTAAAGTCATTTTAATTACGTTGTTTTTTGTCGCAGCGATCGCTTCATTAACTCTACTTTATAAAGCAAGCGATAAAATGTGGCGGGGAATTTTTGCTACCCTGAGTGGAATAGCTATAGTGATACTTGGTTGTCAGGATGGTGTTTATCGTCAAACTAACCAATGGTATATTTCTCACTACTATTATGGTGTTGTTGTCGCTTTGTTGATGATTTTCTCTCTCGCAATTTTGCCAGATATCTATAAAGATAAAACAAATCGCTGGCGTAAAGTTCACATCGCTTTAAATTCTATCGCTACGTTAATGTTTATCGCCCAAGGAATTACAGGATCGCTAGCATTACTGGAAGTTCCTTTGAGTTGGCAAGAAACCTATTTTCAAAAGCTTTACGAACAACAGTGCAATATTAAACCCTGTACAATCCAAGCACCAAAGATGCCTAACAAGCCTTAAAAAGTCATATCATATCTCCTTGTCGCAATGCTACGTCTGTTACCGGGTTTTTATTTTTCATGAATCATGTAGGATTACTATATGCGATCGCTATAAGTTAAAATATCCTAATGATGGGAGCAGTTCACATTAAAGTCAAGCTAACTAATGCAATAGATGAGGCGCTAGTAAATCGGGGCTTACTTGCACCTCATCTTCTGCGTGAGCATGAAACGGAAGCTTTAGTAGATACAGGTGCAGTCACTTTAGTAATTCCCGCAGCAATAGTACACCAGCTAGGTTTGCGAATTCGCGGACAACGGGTAGCACAATATGCTGACGGACGCCAGGAAAGTGTGGGAGTCACCGAACCTGTGATAATTGAGTGTGCAGGACGTGAAACTATTGAAGATGCCCTGGTAACTGGTGATGAAGTTCTTATTGGTCAGGTTGTATTAGAAAAGTTAGACTTCTTAGTGGATTGTAAGAATCAGCGATTAATTCCAAACCCAGCAAATCCTGACTATGCAGTAATGCAAATTAAGTAAATATTATTCACTTCAAAAAACAACATAATTCGGTAAAATCTAGGTAATACCAATTTCTTATGAAGATGCATAAAACTAGCCCACGCAGGTGGACTTAGATCATCTAGCCCCAGGCTTCCAGCCTGAAGGCGTCATGTGCAGCCTCACATAAAATCTAGGTAAGGTAATTTCTGCTTTTGTTAAATAAAGGCATTTTTATATTCCATGCAAATCAATGAGCGTGCATCCAAACTTCCCTTTGCCCCCCTGCTGTTAATCGCTCCTTTTTTCTTGTGGGGTACAGCAATGGTAGCAATGAAAGGAGTAATTCCCAACACCACCCCGCTATTTATGGCAGGAGTGCGTCTAGTGCCTGCCGGGGTGCTAATCTTAATCGCAACTGCATTCATAAGTAAACCTCAGCCTAAGGGTTGGGCAGCATGGTTGTGGATTGCCTTATTTGCGTTGGTGGATGGAACCTTATTTCAAGGCTTTTTGGCAGAGGGATTAGTCAGAACTAGCGCTGGGTTGGGATCTGTAATGATTGACTCTCAACCGCTTGCTGTTGCTTTAATGTCGTTGTGGCTATTTCAAGAACATATTGGTTTGTGGGGATGGCTGGGACTAGCATTCGGAGTCATCGGTATAAGTTTAATTGGTTTGCCCGACGAATTAATTTTGAGTCTTTTCTCAAATCATTCATCCCCCCCCTCCTCCATTCCCCCCCTCTCCTTCTCCTTCTTTGAAAGTGGTGAGTGGTTGATGTTGTTCGCTGCGCTTTCAATGGCAGTGGGAACGGTGTTGATTAGATATGTATGTCGATATGCTGATCCGGTAAGCGCTACAGGATGGCACATGATTATAGGTGGATTGCCTTTGTGGGGAATTTCATTTTTTACAGAATCCCAGCAGTGGCAAAATCTTGTAGTATCTGATTGGATGGCGCTGTTATATGCCACAGTCTTTGGGAGTGCTATCGCCTACGGATTGTTTTTCTATTTTGCTTCTAGCGGCAGTCTCACCAGTCTCAGCTCTCTCACCTTCCTCACACCTGTATTTGCCCTCCTATTTGGCAATTTGTTGCTCAACGAAGTCCTCAGCCCTCTACAATGGGTGGGAGTCTGCATCACTTTAGTCAGCATTTATCTGATCAACCAACGTGAAACCTTAGTGCAGACAAATCCTAAGGTTGCTACACAGCAACAACTACTTCCGGAAGCATCTGGGAAAATGCTCAACCCAGTAACCCTATCAATCAGGGAATCTGAACCAGAAATTATGCCCTAACCTTCTCCAAAAATATGAGGAATCAAAGAGGTTTATCAAGTTTACTCAGAAGCGTTGGCTGCAATTTGCGCTTTCTTTCTGGTGCGATTGATTGCTTTTCTCTTGTGGCGTCGTTAAGGGCAAACTGACCAAGTTAAATTCTTCAGAATAGGGTCTATATGTCCACACCTTTTCCATTATTTATATAATATACTGTCAAGTTTCACATGTCAATAGGAAAAACCGAGTTTCTTTAACAATGCGGCTAAAATCCGACACCCTTGTAGAGACGTTCCGCTGGAACGTCTTTTCTGGAGATGTCTAATGCGATCGCCAAAATCCGATACCCTAGCATTGGGTGCAATTTACCTTTTCTTTTCTAGTTGGATTAATTGCCTTTCTCTGGTGGCGTCGTCAAGAGTCAAGTTCGTAAGTTAAATTCTTCTGAATCGGGTCTATATGTCCACACCTTTTCCATTATCCATATAATATCTTGTCAAGTAATACAAGTCAATAGGAAAAATAATATCCCCGGCTTCTTCTGTGAAGTCGGGGATATGAATTTTGAGAGCGCTTCAGCGCTCACTACTAATTAAACTTTTCAATAATCCCACCACCCAGGACTTTTTCGCCTTCGTACCAGACGGCAGCTTGTCCGGGGGTGATGCTGAATTGGGGTTCGTCAAACACTAAGCGGACTCGCGAATTTTCTAGGGGAATGACTGTGACAGGTACGGGGTTTGAACGATAGCGAATTTGCGCTTCGGCACGAATTGGGGTTGATGGTTCGGCTATGGAAACCCAGTTTACCCGTTGTACAGTACATTCTAGCTCGGTGGCGAGAGTGCGATCGCCTACTATTACCTTATTATCCACCGCATCCAAACCAATCACATACAGCGGTTCGGCAGCGGCAATACCTAAACCTTTGCGCTGTCCTATGGTGTAATGATGGACACCATCGTGTTGTCCCAGCACTTTGCCGTCACCATCAACAATATCGCCTTTTTTGGGCGCTAAATATTTATCTAGAAATGCTCGCATTGAGCCGTTACTTTCTACCAAACATAAATCTTGGCTTTCTGGCTTGTCAGCGGTTTTCAAGTTATATTCGGCAGCGATGCGACGCGTATCTGTCTTATGTAATTCCCCCAGGGGAAACACTGTTGCGCCAAGTAAATCTTGCGACAAATCGTAGAGAAAGTAAGATTGGTCTTTATTGCGATCTACAGCACGTAAAAGCTCGTAACGATTAGTAGCTTCATTGTAGCTAATTTTGGCATAATGACCCGTAGCGATGCGATCGCATCCCAATTGTTCACGGGCATATTGTACCATTGGAGCAAACTTGACAGTTTTATTGCATTGGGAACAAGGCAAAGGTGTAATACCGGCGCTGTAACCAGATACGAGATAATCGACAATGTTGGTTTGAAAGACTTCGCGAATATCAACAACTTGATGGGGAATACCCAATTGTTCACAGATATAAGCCGCGTCGATCATACCCTCAGAACAGCATTGACCTTTGCCTTTCATCAGCCAAAGAGTCAAACCAACAACTTCATAGCCTTGATTATGGAGGATAGCAGCAGCAACGGAACTGTCAACCCCACCAGAAAGACCAACGACAACTTTTTTCATCAGAACGGTACTCCGAATCGGTGCAGGTAGTTTACATCCGTAAATCTAGCTTAGGCAACTTATTGTGACGCTCCCACACCAACCCTTCGGGTATGGTCTGGGCTTCAGAGTCCGGTTAAGGATATCTAGAACTTCCTTCAAGGTACTCCAATCGTTTCCCTCTATGGCGTTTTATAGTGAGGAACACGTCCCGCCCCACTTGTCACATGAAAAATTTTTCACTCAGACCTAGATTGTTATTCTGCGATCAAAGATATGAATATTTTACCGCAATTATTGGGACGGAGTGCTCGTCTCGTCGCCACCCTCCATATTGCGGCGTTGGCTACGCTCAACATCCCTTGGAGGCTCGCTCCTCACAGGAGCGCGTCTTTCATCCCACCCCAAATCAAAGATTATGAGTTGGGGATTCCCGTCGCAGATAGCTAAACTAACACTATGTACTTCACTACAACGGTTAACTGATTAGTTACAGAAAAAATTATCTAGAATTATTGACAAAAATTATGTTAAGTGCAATACCGAGTCAAGTGTCAAAAGTCAAAAGTCAAAAGTCAAAAGTCAGGAGTTGTAGAGACGCGATATATCGCGTCTCTACAGGAGCAGCGGAGTCAAAGGTCAAAGGTCAAGAATTTACTTTCTTAATTTCTCTAATTTCCGCACTTTCGGTACTCTTCTACTCTAACCCAGCACAAGCGCAAATCAATCGCGGTGGGGTTTTGCTTGCTCAACCTTTACCACCACCACTACCAAACTTGCAACCAATTCCCTTTAATCAACAGCCATTACCCCAGACTGATGGAGTGCAACAAACTGACTTTAATTCTCAAACTACCAACCAAACAACTTCACCTAATCAATATGAGTATAATAATCAGTATCAAAACCAAAATCAATACCAAAACAACCAGAACGTAGGTCAATACGTGGTTTATGTCGAGAATGGTAATCGTGAATTACTGCAACAAGTACGTCGAGTTGAACCCAAAGCTTTCTTAAGAGAATATCAAGGACGTTCTGTAATCCAAGCTGGAACCTTTAGTAAACCAGGTAACGCTCAACGTCGCGTCAAAGATTTGGCAGACAACAGAATCAATGGAGTACGGATCATCAGTTCTAACGGACAGGAAATACCTGGGGGTTATTCAGGAGGTTATTCAGGAGGTTATTCAGGAGGTTATTCAGGGGGTTATTCTGGGAATAATAGAAGTAATTATTACTATGTAGTAATTCCGGCGCGATCGCAAGACTTACCAATAATTGAAGACACAATTAGAAGTAAAATCGGACAAGGCGCGGTAATATTGCAAAGAAGCCAGCCACTAGGCTCACATGTAGCTGTTGGTGGTTTTACTCAACGAGCGGATGCAGAACAATGGAACAGTTATCTGCGAAAGTTAGGCTTCGGTAATGCCAGAGTTTATTACGGAAAGTAACAAAGTGCTGAGTAATGAGGTAGAAAAGTTAAGATAGAATTTACGCAAAATTATGAAAAAACGAACCGCCAAGTACGCCAAGTACGCCAAGGAAGGAATAAGAGTTCCAGAGAGTTTTTGCGTAAGTCCTAAAGGACTCTTGACTTTTGATTCATGGTAGATAGACTAGAACAAATTTCCCAAATAATAGTTACTGCACAGCAAATGCGCGATATTGAAGCGCGGATATTTGCGGCGGGAATGCCTGTAGCTGCTTTAATGGAAAAAGTCGCGGGGTTAATTTCGCGCAAAATTCAAGTTCTTTATTCTAATCTGCCAAGGGTAGGAATTCTCGCCGGTCCAGGTCATAATGGCGGAGATGCCCTAGTTGTGGCTCGTGAGTTGCACTTTTGCGGCTATGATGTCAAGATATATGCTTCTTTCTCGAAGCTGAAAGAATTAACTTGGCAGCATTTGCAGTATGCTCAGAGTTTGGGTATCCCCTGTTATGAATCGATAGAACAACTGTCAGATTGCGATTTGTTGATTGATGGGTTGTTTGGATTTGGTTTGGAAAGAACATTGCAAGATGCGATCGCCGAAACTATAAATAAAATCAATTCTTGGTCTAAACTAGTTATCAGCATTGATTTACCTTCAGGGTTGCACACAGACACAGGTGAGGTGTTGGGAACTGCGATTCGCGCTACACACACGTTTTGCTTGGGTTTGTGGAAGCTCGGTTTATTCCAAGACCATGCTTTAGAATATATTGGCTCATGTGAATTAATCGACTTTGATATCCCTTTGGCTGATGTGCAAGCTGTTCTGGGGGATGTAAACAGAATTCACCGCATCACTCAAACCACTGCACTTTCAACTTTACCGCTACCCCGTCCCGCCGTCACCCACAAATATAAGGAAGGACATTTACTGCTGATTTGTGGTTCACGACGCTATTCTGGAGGAGCAATTTTAACTGGTTTGGGTGCTAGGGTAAGTGGTGTGGGAATGCTTTCCATAGCTGTACCCGAATCTTTGAAACCGATTTTAGTGGCACAATTGCCAGAAGCATTAATTCTCGGTTGTCCGGAAACTCAAACAGGAGCCATCGCTTCTTTGCAATTACCCGAAAACACAGATTTGAGTTTTTTTGATGCGATCGCTTGCGGTCCCGGTTTAACAGGAGATACTACCCCTATTATACAACAAGTTTTAGAAAGCGATCGCCCTTTAATTCTCGATGCTGATGCTTTGAATATTCTCGCACACATGGGAACTATTCCCACCTTACAAAAACGGCAAGCAGTCACAATTCTCACTCCTCATGCTGGTGAATTCAAGCGATTGTTTCCCGATGTTCCCGTGAAAGATAGAGTGCGGGGAGTGCGCGAAGCAGCCATGCATTGTGGTGCGATAGTATTGTTAAAAGGAGCGAGAACAGCGATCGCTAATTCCCAAAATTCAGTCTGGATTAATCCCGAAAGCACTCCAGCTTTAGCGCGTGGTGGTAGCGGTGATGTGTTAACGGGGGTACTCGGTGGACTGTTAGCGCAAGCTAAATCTAAGCATATTTCTGTAGAGGAAATTGTCGCAACTGCTGCTTGGTGGCATTCGCAAGCTGGGATTTTAGCGGCTGGAGAGCGGACAGAATTGGGAGTTGATGCTTTTACACTCACTAATTATTTTATACCTGTTTTAGCATCAGCCTGGAAAGGATGAATTGATGATGCCAGTCGCTCTCAGGCTTCTAGGGTGTCAGGGGTGTGGTAGAAGATGGATATAATTTTCCATAATCATTATTAACAATAAAGCTAGCTCAGGGCTAGCTTTATAAAAAATAATTTACATTCTTTTGTGCGATCGCTTTGCACTCCTCTACAGACTTGCTACTCACACGCTACATTATCTCCTTGATGATTGAGGTTTTGATGTCGGTTTCAAAAATATCCATGCAGCAAAGAATGTCGCTGCTGTAAATAGTTGCGTTAAATCCAACGCAGACAAATACCCATCAGAAAAAGAAGCAATACTGCGATCGGTTATACCAAATACCCAAGATGAGATACCAAACAGCCAAATCCCATTCTTGAGACTTCCTACAAATTCATTAGAGTCTGGTGATTCTTCGTTGTTCATAATTTCCTGCTTTATTGATGAATCCGATGATTGAGTAGAATTCCCATATGTAATTTGTGTGTATCTACTTTATATTAATAAATATTTTATTAACTTGACTAAAATGCCAAAAAGTACATCTAAAGATGCTTTTTGATTCGAGTCCTGAAATTCTATACAGGGGAGTTATGCATTTTTGTTACAAAAACGACCAAAATCTATAATAAATTTAACATTTAGCAAAAGTAACTCTTTGGATAGATATTTGGAAGTGGGGAATGGGGAGGAGTGGGGCAGTGGGGGAGTGGGAGATAAGAAGAATAATTCTTTCCCCCCATTGCCAATTTCCTTTTATGCCTTTAGATACTGATTTTTTTGGGGCAAAACTTAGTTAAATCAAACAAAGGCGGTACTATATAAATTATTTAATGACTGCAATCCAGATAAACAATCTGCCTAATGTAGAGCAGCGAAAAGGCGTTACACCTGAGTTAGGGCTGGTGTGTATCACCTTTTCTTCATTGGTGCGTTTTCGGACGATGACTCGCACGCGATATTTGCAACTGACTCTCGAACAACGTGAAAGCGCTCTGAGAGAACTTTATCAAGATAATTTGCACCGTCTGAATCTTGGCTTGTCTTTTTGTCAAGAAAATCAGCTTCGGCTTTATCGCATGTCGTCTGCTTTGTTTCCTCTAAGTGATATGGAAGATGAAATCGGCGCACATATATTAGAAGAGATGAGCGGCGATTTAGCCAAAATCGGGCAAAGAGCGACAGAATTACAAATTAGAATGGTGCTGCATCCAGATCAATTTGTAGTTTTGAGTTCTGATTCGCCAGATGTGGTAAAATCAAGTATCAAAATTCTTGCTCGCCACGCGCAGACGCTTGACTTGTTAGGGTTGCCAAAATCCACTTGGTCTTTGATGAATATTCATGGTGGCAAATCTCAACGTGCAGATCAACTGGTGCGAGTAGTTTCGGAACTGGCAGAAAACATCAAAAACCGCTTGACTTTTGAAAATGACGAATACGCTTACAGCAGTGAAGAAATTTTAGAAGTGTGTCAGCGAACTGGTGTGCCGATGGTTTTTGATGCTCATCACCACATCTGCCATGAAAATTTAGATAGCTACGATGATGCAAGTGTAGCATCGATGTTTTATGCAGCGCGAGAAACTTGGGCTAATCCAGAGTGGCAATTAGTGCATATTTCCAACGGTGAACAAGCTTTTAAGGATAGAAAACACAGCGAATTGATTACCGATATGCCAAGTGTGTATAGGGAAGCACCTTGGATAGAAATTGAAGCAAAACGTAAAGAAGAAGCGATCGCCCATTTGCGCTCTTGGTGGGTTATGGGAAAATAATCTCAAATAAAGTAATTAATATGGCGATCGCAATCGATTTTGGTACCAGCAACACAGTTATAGCTCGTTGGAATCCTGTCACCAACAGCGCAGAAACCCTTACTATACCAGGTTTGTCAGTTAAACAAAGCCTGAATCCACCACTAATTCCCAGCTTGGTTTACGTTGAAGATGCTTCTACTGGACAAGTATTAGTGGGGCAACAAGTACGCGATCGCGGTTTTGATTTAAGTCAGGAACCGCGATTTTTTCGCAGCTTTAAACGCGGAATTGGTGCAGAAATTCAAGGTTTCTTACCTGAACTTGATGGACAAAATATCACATTTGAGCAAGTAGGGCAATGGTTTCTTTCTCAAGTTATTTCGGAATTAGCACCAATGCAAGGAGGGTTAGATTCTCTAATATTAACCGTCCCGGTAGATAGCTTTGAAGCTTATCGTCATTGGTTAGGAAAAGTTTGTCAAGCCCTTCCCGTCGAATCTGTACGGATGCTAGATGAACCCACAGCCGCAGCTTTGGGTTATGGGATGGTAAACGAAGAAATTCTTTTAGTAATTGACTTTGGTGGCGGAACTTTAGATTTATCTTTAGTACAGTTAGATAAAAGCGTCCAAAGAACCCAGAAACCAGTCGGATTTCTGTTGAAATGGGGTAATAAATCTTTAGCCGAAGATTCAAAACAAAAAGTAAAAACTGCCCGCGTACTGGCGAAAGCAGGGCAAAATCTAGGTGGTACTGATATTGATAATTGGTTGGTAGATTACTTTGCCAAAAATCAAGGATTAGCAGTAAGTCCTTTGACAACGCGATTAGCAGAAAAGATAAAAATTCAACTTTCAACCCAAACTCAAGGAAACGAAGTTTATTTCGATGATGAGACATTTGAAAGTTACGAATTAGAACTAAATCGCGATACTTTAGAAAGTATTCTCAAAGAACACTCGTTTTTTGAGTTATTAGATGAATCGATGACGACACTGTTACAACAAGCGCGACGTCAGGGAATCGAAATTGCCGATATTAATGCAGTTTTATTAGTTGGTGGAACAGTACAATTACCCGCAGTGCAAACTTGGGTAAAGCAGTATTTTAGCGAAGATAAAATTCGTTGCGAACGTCCTTTTGAAGCGATCGCTCAAGGTGCTTTACAATTAGCCCAAGGTGTAGAAATCAAAGATTTTCTTTACCACAGCTATGGTGTCCGCTATTGGGATCGGCGTAACAAACGCCATAGCTGGCATCCTATCATAAAAGAGGGACAGCCTTACCCAATGAATCAAGCAGTAGAATTAGTTTTAGGCGCATCTGTAGAAAATCAGCCCAGCATAGAATTAATTATGGGGGAATTGGGAGCAGAAACAGGCGGTATCGAAGTATTTTTTGATGGGGATCGCTTAATTACCCGTCGCCAGGATAACATACAAACAACCGTCCAACCCCTCAACGACAAAGATGGCGCCAGAACAATAGCCCAACTTATACCCCCAGGATATCCTGGAAGCGATCGCATCAAAATTCTTTTTCAAGTCGATGGGCAACGCTTTTTACGAATCACAGTTGAAGACTTATTCACACATGAAACCCTCTTAGAAAATCAATTAGTCGCGCAATTGAGTTAAAAAGAATCGGCAATAGATATCTCCATAAAAAACGTAGAGACGTACCACTGCTACGTATCTTGGGTTCGGGCAACGCATAATTAATTTCTAGTAGATGTCTAAATACAGAATTTCGCTTTTTTTGTAGCGAATCCTCTTAAAAAACTCTGCGTCACTCTGCGCTTCCCTCCGCGTTCCTTTGCGTTAAAATAAGTCCCCTTGTCCCCTACCTCTGTATAACCACAGAAGTTCCCATCGGTGCCCAATTGAATAACCATTTAGCATGATTTACTGCGACATTCACGCATCCATGACTCACTGGAGTGCCAAATTTTCGATGCCAATATGCACCATGAATTCCGTAGTTGCCATCATAAAACATTGCATAGGGAACGTTGGGAACATTGTAATTTTCACCCCGCATTCTGGTTTTTCTGTGCTTGGATTGAATCTTAAAAGTACCTATGAGAGTGGGGGTAGATTTTTTGCCTGTGGAAATAGCAACAGCATACATTGGTGTTGCCCCTTCCCAAGCTATTAAACGTTGCTTTGAGAGATTAATTTGAATCCAGCGTTGATTAGATTTTTGTAGAGTTTGGATTTGTTCAGCAATTATTTGGGTTTTTGGTTTTGCCCACACTTCACCTGCTTCAACATTAACAAAAGTCAAAGTCAATGCAGCACCAGTAATAAATACTTTTAAGGTACGCAACCAGTTAGAATAAATCAGACTTTTCATAGTAAATATACTCAAGTTAAGTATTTTCAACTCATGCTTTGCACCACCATCAAGCGAATATAATTCGCGGAATGCCAAATGTAATTTAAAGGAATTTTTCAGCTTTTAACTTTAATTCCTCAACATTGCTGCAATCGGCATGAGTTTTATATAATTTAATCGTAAAGCAACTCTTTTAATTAGTCACTACCTTGAATCCCCAGTGCGTTTAGCGATAGAGCAGCAGTTTGACCTATTGACACTCCCCGGCGTAAACGCACGGGGATTCTTGAATCTAAGGCATAACTTGCTCAAACAGGTTTTCACCAACTAAAGCCTACTGAGTCGCTTTTCCTACCGGATCTAAAGCACAGAATACGGCACTACGTGCCTGAACTTCGGTGGGCTTTCAAGCTCCCGTCCGTTTCTTGTAAGAAGCAATTTTTACCTTTGATTATTTATCTTTTACAAAAGACCTATCATATGCAACAGACCATGACCAGTAATTAACTCGAAAACTAAGGCAATAAATCCAAGCATAGCGATACGACCATTCCAAACTTCCGCGCTAGTAGTCATACCCCATTGCCAACGCTCTGGTGGGTAAATTCTCACCTTTTTCTTCATCTGATAGACTTGTGAAAGCTTCAGACTGGGAGATTCGAGTGCCTCTAGAACTAAATCAGCCAAAGCTCTAATGAACAATGGATGAGTATTGGGAGCCGGTACGCGACGAAAGTTTTCAATTCCCGATTCCTCTGCGAGTTCCCGATACTCAATATCAATTTCTTGTAATGTCTCGATGTGTTCTGAGACAAAACTGATAGGTACAACGATCAAATCTTTCACACCTTTTGCACCTAGTTCTAGAAGGGCATCATCAGTGTAAGGTTGCAACCATTCTACCGGACCGACGCGACTTTGGTAAGCTAAGGTGTGTTCATTTGGTCGATTGAGGGTCTGCATAATTAAAGCAGTACATTCCTCAATTTCTTGCTGGTAAGGATCCCCCGCTTCTTCAACGTAGTTTTTCGGAACACCATGAGCGCTGAAGAAGATACGAACAGAGTCGGGATTGGGAAATTGATCCAGTTCCTGAGTTATCAGTTCTGCCATTGCTTGCAGGTAGCTTGGTTGTTTGTACCAAGAGGGAATGACCTTGTATGAAATCCCCTGAAGTTTTGGGTCTTCTTGCCAGAGTTTATCTAACAGCCGAAAGCTTGAACCACTGGTACTGATGGAAAATTGGGGGTAAAGAGGTAGAATTACTACATGTTCAATGTTATCTTGGATAAGTTGAGCGATCGCCTCTTCCGTATAAGGATGCCAGTAACGCATTCCTACATATATCTTCGCTTCTTGTCCCAAGGCTTGCAATTGTTCTTTTAAAGCTTCTCCTTGCGCTTCGGTGATCCGTCGCAATGGAGAACCACCGCCAATTTGCTTGTAGTTTTCTTGAGATTTTTGGGTTCGTCTTGACGCAATGAACCATGCCAGAGGTTTTTGCAACCAAGTAAAGGGTAGACGGATAATTTCTGGATCGGAAAACAGATTATACAGAAATGGTCCAACATCTTCCAATTTATCTGGACCGCCCAGATTGAGTAATAAAACGCCTACACGATCCATAGCAATTACATTCCCCCAATCTTTTCAGATTTTTTACTAATGTTAACAATATATCTTTATTAAATATAAAGCTTAACGGCAACGGTGAAAACAATGGCAACAATTTTCAGGGATTGGAGTTATCGCTATCAATGGTTATATGATGCTATATCTCGCTTGGCAGCTTTAAGCGTCGGTGGTGAAGCACGTTTCCGACAACTTGCAATACAAGGTTTAACCATTGAATCAGGTACTAAAGTTCTAGATTTGTGTTGCGGTAGCGGTCAAGCTACACAAATCTTAGTCAAATATTCACAAAATGTAACAGGACTCGATGCTTCACCCCTATCTTTAAAACGGGCAAGGCAGAATGTGCCGCAAGCAGAGTATGTAGAAGCTTTTGCCGAGAAAATGCCGTTTGCAGATAATGAATTTGATGTTGTGCATACTAGCGTAGCTTTACACGAAATGCGGTGTGGACAATTGCAACAAATTATTAAAGAAGTTTATCGAGTGCTGAAACCAGGTGGGGTATTTACATTAGTAGATTTTCATAATCCCACCAATCCCCTATTCGTGCCTGGGTTGTCGCTATTTTTGCTCTTGTTTGAGACAGAGACGGCTTGGCAGTTGTTGAAAACCGATTTGCCTGGATTGTTGACAGAGACAGGATTTCGAGAATGCGATCGCACTTTGACTGCGGGTGGAAGTTTACAATTAATCAAAGCAAGAAAATAGCTCCTAGCAAACGATTTATCGCTTAATTCGCTCCCGATTAACCATAGTGTCTCAAAGCCAGCACTATGTTTTTTTCTTCCCCTAAAATTACCAATTTACTTGGTAATTAATTGGTTATGTTGGTATTATGACTACCAAGCGATAATTTTATGAAAAAATCTCATGATCGGGTTAATGAAGAACAGAAGACAATTTTTTACCTTAATTAGTGTAGGAGTTGTCAGCTTACTGCTAACAATTGGCTTGCGAGTGTTGAGTGACTCTACTGTGGTAGCACAGTCTAACAGCAACTTACTTGTTTCTGCTGCCGCTAGCCTAAAAGAGACGATGGAAGAAATTAAGACTGTTTACCAACAAAGTAAACCAGGAGTCAACATCAACTATAATTTTGGGGCTTCTGGTGCTTTATTACAACAAATTCAGCAAGGTGCCCCGGCAGATATCTTTATCTCTGCGGGGAAAAAGCAGGTGGATGCATTAGAGCAAGCAGGACAATTGCTTGGGGGGACTCGTGCAGTGTTGGCAAAGAACCGTTTGGTTTTGGTTGTGCCTAAGAATGTTGCCGGTGTTACCAGTTTTTATCAGCTGAGTGGAGATAATATCAAAAAAATAGCGATCGGTGAACCTAGAAGTGTGCCAGCAGGACAATACGGTGAGCAAGTCTTGAAGAAATTGGGCATTTTTGAGAAAGTAAAAACTAAGTTTGTCTATGCTAACAATGTGCGTCAAGTTTTAGCAGCAGTAGAAAGTGGTAATGCTGATGCCGGTTTGGTTTATAGAACTGATGCTAAAATCTCCGATAAGGTGAAAATTGTTGTTGTTGCTGATGAAAAATATCATTCGCCAATTATTTATCCGATGGCAGTGCTGAAAAGTAGTAAAAACGCTGCTGCTGCGAAGGATTTTGTCCAGTTTTTGACGAGTGAGCAAGCTAAGGCTGTACTCACTAAATACGGCTTTCTTCTGCCTTAAAGCTCCTTCACTCAACATTATAGTAAAGACGTTCCGGCGGAACGTCTCT
>JAHHIJ010000002.1 GCA_019358985.1 Tolypothrix brevis GSE-NOS-MK-07-07A
ACGACGATTGAAATGTTTTTATTCATGTTAATTAGGAAGAAATGATATTAGATCATTTCCGATAAATCACACATCTTGTAAAGACGTTCCGCCGGAACGTCTCTACGACGATTGAAATGTTTTTATTCATGTTAATTAGGAAGAAATGATATTAGATCATTTCCGATAAATCACACATCTTGTAAAGACGTTCCGCCGGAACGTCTCTACGACGATTGAAATGTTTTTATTAATGTTAATTAGGAAGACGTGATATTATATCATTTCCGACAAATCGCACATCTTATAAAGACGTTCCGGTGGAACGTCTCTACGACGGTTGAAATGTTTTTATTCATGTTAATTAGGAAGAAATGATATTAGATCATTTCCGATAAATCACACATCTTGTAAAGACGTTCCGCCGGAACGTCTCTACGACGATTGAAATGTTTTTATTAATGTTAATTAGGAAGACGTGATATTATATCATTTCCGACAAATCGCACATCTTATAAAGACGTTCCGGTGGAACGTCTCTTGAATTATGCCCTTCGATTTAACCCCTTTGTGGATATCCCTGAAAACCTCTTTACTTGCGACAATTATTACTTTTTTTCTTGGTATTTATGCTGCTTATTGGATGTTGGGATACCGAGGTAAAGGCAAATCACTGATTGAGGGAATCTTCGTTTCTCCGCTGATTTTGCCCCCAACAGTCGTAGGCTTTTTATTACTAATGTTTTTTGGCAAATATGGACCGGTTGGACAATTTCTGGATAAGTTTAACTTTAGCATCGTTTTTAATTGGTATGGTGCAGCGATCGCTGCTACAGTTGTCTCTTTCCCATTGATGTATAGAACCGCACTGGGAGCTTTTGAACAAATTGACCAAAATCTCCTTTTAGTCGCCAAAACCCTTGGTGCTTCCCAATGGACGATGTTTTGGCGTATCATCTTACCTTTATCACTTCCGGGAGTTTTAGCGGGAACGACGCTGGCTTTTGCTCGTGCTTTGGGTGAATTTGGAGCTACTTTGATGTTAGCTGGCAATATTCCCGGACAAACCCAGACTATGCCATTAGCAATTTATTTTGCTGTGGAAGCAGGTGATAATAATGAAGCTTGGCTTTGGTCGCTGGTAATTATGGCTACTTCCCTATCGGGGATAGTTGCAGTGAATATTTGGCAAGAAGCAAGGGGGGAGAGGGGGAGAGGGGGACGACTTGGGAGATTTGGGAGACAACGCAGACAAGGGGACTCGCCCACTCCTCCACTCCCCCACTCCTCCACTCCCCCACTCCCCCACTCCCCCGACTCTGGACTTTTTGTTGATATTGAGAAAAAGCTTGCTGGTTTTGAGTTGAAAGTATCATTTAGTGCTGAGAAACAGGAACCCTTGGGATTGTTGGGGGGTTCTGGAGCCGGGAAGAGTATGATTTTACGCTGTTTGGCGGGAGTAGAAACACCGAGTTGGGGGCGGATTATTTTAAATGGTCGGGTGTTATTTGATGGGGAACGTAAAATTAATTTACCTGCACGCGATCGCCATATTGGTTTTTTAGTGCAGAACTACGCGCTTTTCCCACACATGACGGTAGCACAAAACATCGCCTTTGGTTTGCCGAAGGGATTATCTTCTACAGCAGTGAAGCAGCAAGTAGAGGCTCAACTTATAGGGGTACAATTGCAAGGATTGAGCGATCGCTATCCTTCACAACTTTCTGGTGGTCAACAGCAACGAGTCGCATTAGCCAGAGCTTTAGCATCACATCCTGAAGCTTTACTTTTAGACGAACCATTTTCAGCACTCGATACTCACTTGCGGAGTCAACTAGAACAGCAAATGATTGCTATCCTAGCAGATTACCAGGGAACCACTTTATTTGTCACCCACAATTTGGAAGAAGCTTACCGAATTTGTCCAAATTTGTTGGTGATGGACTCTGGACAACAAGTTCATTATGGTTCAAAATACGAAATTTTTGAACATCCTGCTACAGTTACTGTTGCTCAATTAACAGGGTGTAAGAACTTTTCTGTCGCTCGCAGTTTTAAACCCCACGAAGTAGAGGCTATTGATTGGGGTTGTACACTAAGAGTAGTTGAAACCATTCCAGAGGAATTATCCTTCATAGGGATTCGCGCCCATCATATTACCTTTAAAAGCGACTCAAAAAGTGAAAATACATTTCCTTGTTGGTTGGTAAAAACCATTGAAACACCCCACCGAATGACGTTATTTTTGAAGTTGCATTCGTCTAGTACAGGTAATCAAGATTATCATTTACAAGGCGAAGTATTCAAAGAGAAATGGACGACACTAAAAGACCAACCTTTCCCTTGGTATGTTCATTTAGATCCCATGCGACTTATGCTCATGTCCGGGGAAAGATGAAATAGGATGACTTCGAGAGGTATAGAATATTGAATTAACCGCAGATGAAGATAGATAAACGCTGATGGACGCAGATAAATTTGTACCTCAGCAGACTGGGGGGCGCTTTAGAATGGTTTAATATGGGAAAATAAAATAATCATTATTGAGTCGCTAGGCGATCGCATGACTTTTATCGCTGCTAAGTGGACGATTGACGAATATCACCGGATGATTGCTGCTGAGATTTTGCGCGATCGCCGAGTTGAACTGTTGAAGGGAGAAATTGTCGAAATGTCCCCAGAAGGAGAACCACACGCTTATTGTAGTCATGAGGCTGGAGAGTATCTGGCAAAATTACTGGCTGAACGTGCCACAATACGTCAAGCCAAACCTATCACCTTACCCAACGATTCCGAACCAGAGCCAGATGTTGCCATTGTCCAACGTTTAGGGCGCGATTATCGAGAGCATCACCCCTATCCAGAAAATATTTTTTGGCTGATTGAGTATGCTAACTCTAGTTTGGAGAAAGATTTAGAGATAAAAAGCAAAATCTACGCCGAAGCGGGTATTCCTGAGTATTGGGTTGTAAATCTCAAAAAGTTACATTTGGTGGTGTTTAGAGAACCCTTAGAGGGAGATTACGCCACAAAATTGACACTAACTGCGGGAATAATTCAACCCCTTGCATTCCCAGATGTTTCTGTTTCGGTGGAGCAAATTATTAACAGATGAGATTTTTGTGTCGAATTGACCAAAAAAGTATCGTGAAGCCAAAATATTATGGGATAAGGCGTTGATTGAGGAACATCCACCAATACTGGGATGCTGATTTGGGCGATCGCCAATGCAATGTCTCCAATCTTAATCACTAAAAAGCTTACTCCATATTACTTTTGAATGAGTGAATGAGTGAATGAGTGACTTCACGGCGGTACTAGATAAGCTATTCTTGAAGCGATCGCTGAAAAGTCTTGATGGCATCAACATGATTTACCATATTAATGCAGCGTAACAACAAATCCAGATCGATTCCTTTGACCTCTTCACTACTGGAAACCCTTTCATAGTCAAGTCCGTCGCCCTCTTGACGCAGGTGATAAACTTCTAATACCCCATCTTCCCAGAGCCACACTTCCGGAATCAAGAGCCGCTTGTATGCCTCCAGTTTGTTAATTCCGCCACTGGTAAACACCACCTCGATCGCCAAATCGGGACGCACTCGACCAGGAGCGAGTTTATAAGATTCATCTGCTTCTCGCTTCACCGCACCTGATTCACTTTCCAAGGTCATTGAGCCTGTTGGAGTAAAGTCAAATCCTGCCATGAGCAGGTAAAGTTCCAACAATGCGGCAATTCTCTTCTTAACGGTTTCGTGGGGTTCTCCAGGCATTTTTCGGATCTCCAAAATACCATCTAGGAAAGACAGCCGATATCCTGGACGGTCTAATAACTGCTCAATGGCTTTGAATTCTCTCCAGGTCATTCCCTCAAACAAAAGGGGTGATTCCTTTGTGGGTATAGCGATCGCTGCTGAGGTCATTTGAGTCTCCAGTCACATGCCTGATGAGAAATAATCACCTTTGTCGGGCAATTTGTTCATTCTAACTTTTTTTGGCTGATTGAGTATGCTAACTCCAGTTTGGAGAAAGATTTAGAGAGAAAAAGCAAAATCTACGCCGAAGCGGGTATCCCTGAGTTGGGTAACGTGGATAAACTTCTAACCCCAAAGACACGTAGGGTGTGTTAGCGCTTCTCGTAACGCACCATTTTTAGGGAGAGGAGTGCGTTAGACGGAACGTCTAACGCACCCTACAATTAATTTTTAAGTCAACGTTGTGGTGTACTGCTGCCACCATTGCGGTCTCGTAAATACTCCCAAATTTGTCTAATCTCAGTTCGGAACTCTTGGCGGTCAATGGCTGCTTGCTGACGGTCTTGTGCTGCTTGCTCTGCCAAAGAATCTACACGGTTGGCAACTTCAGTAACATTTGTAGTTAGCGCGTCGATTCTTCGGTCTACTGCGGCAGCATTCTCGGTTAATTGCTGGATATTTGCAACTAAAACATCAATTGTTGCGCTTTGTGCGGTTATGGCGTCATTCTGACTGAGTACTGTCTCGCCCACATTCGTGAAAAGAGTCTCTAGGCGAGTTAAACGGGTTTCTATGGAATTAGGTTGGTTCGTAGTCATATGCTTGTATTTTCTAACTTGAAAAAAGGTCTATTTTGTGGTTACGCCTATACTTTGGGAATATTTGTTAGGTTGGTTCTGTGATTCTAAATTTTCACCTGCTTTATCTTCTAAAATCTCATTCCAATTAAAGACGTTCCAGCGGAACGTCTCTACGATTTACGCTCCTCCAAAACTAACGTAGAATCAGCCGATCGCCCAAATTCTTCTGGTGCGTATTGCAGATATACTTTCGCACCTGGATAAATAAATGTGCCAGGTGTCACTCCACGCACTAAGTAATGCAGACTATAAACGCCTGGATCTAAATGGTCGGCATAGGCGATAATGCGATCGCCATAAATTGTCTTAAAGTTAACTTGCCAATTATCGGCTTTTGCTTTTAACGCAGATGTGGCAGTTTGAAAGCTTTCATCGACAGCTTCAAATCCCGCAGGTAGCGGATCGTTTATCACCACATGCTCCACAGGATGATCTACAATAACTTCTAAACCGATATCAAATACCTGCCCTGTCTCTATGGTCAACGGCTTATCTGTAGCATAAAGTCCGATTTTTTGCAACACTTTTTCATCACCGACACGGCTAATTTCTCGCGATATTCGTAAACCGTTAAATCTCCCAGGTTGATTTCCTGGCAAGCGATAGCGGTAAGCTAGTAGATAGTGCAATTTGCCCGAACCTGATTTTTGCAGAATTAAATCATGACGTCCGCGAGGTAAGTTAGCGATCGCCACATTTAGCTGTAAACTAGAATTACGGTATCCTTCAAACCGACTTTCGCCGATTTTCTTACCAGCTAATTTCACAGTGGCAACAAAATTCGGTGGTGTTGGTTGCAATTTGGCATATTCCACCAAAGCTGTCAGCGCTTGAGCATTGTCATAACTAGTTTGCCATGTGCCATTGCGTCGCAGAGTTAAAAGACTTTGAAATAACTTATCGATAACTTCTTGTCTGACTTTGGCAGCGATAAACAAACGTAAAGCTTGAGCTTGCGCTGTTGTCGGTGAATTCATCCATCCCCAACTGCTGGGTAAATTTATAAGTGCCGTGCGACCAGTTTCATATATATTTTGTTGTAACTGCTGTAAAAGTTGTTTAGATTCATCTTCCCATTCCGGCAACTCAGATAGATATCGCGTCAATTTAATTTGCGTCACTAAATCAAACTTGTTGCGTTGTTGGTAAATATCTGTCAAAAAGCTATTGCGTTTTTCGCCAAATTGTGCAGTGGCAATTAAAGCATTAAGTTGCATTTGGCTTTTACAAAGTTGCTGCTTACAAAACTCAAATTGTCCGGGGTTGGCGAGGATTTTCGGCAAATATCCCTTCAGGCGTGGTATCATTCCTGCATCGACATTTGCTTTCGCCAGAGATTCAGCCACATAAAGAGAAATCCAAGGATCTGACTTTTCTTGTCCCGGATAAGCTGCAAAACCACCATCGGCAAGTTGGAGTTTTTGCAATTGGGCGATCGCTTGGGTTGATTGTTTGGTAAAATCAAACTCTGGGATTTGACCGTATTTCTCAGAAAGTGTTTTCAGATTAGCGGCAATAATCAATTGACTCGCAGCGGGTTCTGCAAAAGGTAAATCATCATCTTCCATAACCTGTTTTGCGGGTGCCTTAATTTCCGGAATCAGAGTACTTGCCAATTGAATGTCTAAACCTCCCACTCCAGGTAAGACATTTTTATCGACATTCAAAGGAATTTTTACTTGATTTGCAACTTGACTCTTAAAAACTCTGCGATCCTTTGCGTTACCCTTTGCGCTCCTTTGCGTTTCAAACGAATTTGATATTACACCAGTTTCGACAACTTCTTCTGTAACTTCCAGGGGTTTAACTTCCAAAGGAACTTCAAAAGCATCTGCGTTGCCATTTAGTTGAGTGTTGAAGCGGACTTTACTTTCACCAACATTTGAAACGACGATGGGAAAGCGATAAGCAGAAGTAGCTGATTCAACTTGAGTTTGTAAAGAAACGGCTATGGGATTTTTACCTTCAAACTTGATTGTACCATCAATCGCCAAAGTACCAGATGAGTTAGTGTTGTTAGTTATGGATAAACCAGCGTTTAGGCGATCGCCTGGACGCGCAAATTGTGGCAAAATTGGATTAGTTAGCAGTGGCTTTGTGGTGATAAACGTCGCTTCACCATTACCAAAACGCAGATTTCCATCAGTAGCTACAGCCATTATTCGCCATGTAGTTAAGTTATCTGGCAATTTAAATGTTATCTGTGCCTTACCATCAGCGTCTGTAACTACATTACTATAGTAAGCTAAAGCTTGAAAATCTCTGCGGATGCGCGTATTTGCTGCACCGGCTGAGAAACCACCACCATAACCCCAACCTTTCGGTTCCGCTAAACCGTTTTGTTCTACCACCACATTTGGACGATTATCGCTAAAGCGGGTAGATATTGATTGTTCAGCATAAACCGTATTTACCAAATCTGGGGGACGATAGCCAGAAAGTTGTAACACTGCTTCATTCACCACCATAACGGTGAATTGTCCTTTGGTGGGATTTCCTTGATTGTCTTTGAGTTCCAATTGTACCGTTTCTGAAGCACCAGGTTCCAATGAAGTTTGCAAAGGTGTAACTTGCAGCTTTAAATATTTCTCTGCCAAATTAACTTTAAAAGGTGCAAAGCCAATTTTTCCCAAATTATTTAAACTTCCTGGTTCCGATTTATTCAGAGGAACACCTTGACGTACCAACACAGCTTCAACTGCTGCATTTGGGAGCATTTCTGGTGTAACTTTAAATTGAATTTGTGGCGCACCGCCCTTAACTTTGGTAATCTGTTGATAGAGCGGTTTATCTTTGACAACGGCAAAGTATAATTCTCCTTCTTTATAAGGAGATTGAATTAGTGCGGTAGCAATTTCACCGACTTTAAACTCTTTTTTATCAAGTTTCACCTCCAACTTATCTTTTTCACCTTCACTCCATAGCACTGGATTTTCACCAGTTGCCCAAATTTGCAAATCTGTAACTGTAAAGACGTTACATGTAACGTCTCTACAACCATCGCTAAAATTAGCTCTAATTCTGTAAGAACCGGATTCGGGTGGTGTTAAACTTACAGATTGAGGAATGTTAGTGGATGTAACTTCTACTTTTCCGACAGTCTTATATTCAACTTGATTTTTCGCAGTTTTACTACCTTCCACCACTTGAGTTAAACTGCTGTATTTCATCTGCTGCAATTCTAACCGAATCCGTTCACCTTCCAGCACTTTTCCTGTAAAGTCAGAAACGACAACTTGAATCGGAAAAGCTTTTCCAGCTTCAGCGACAAAGTTGCTTTTCAAACCGATGAGACGATTACTCGGCAAAGCTGTAAAAGTTTGAGAATTCGCTACAGATAAATTAGAAACATCTGCAACTTCAACATCTACCCGATAAATCATCGGATAAGGTAAATCTTTTTCCACATTTACAATTTGACTACTTTTACCATTCGCATCTAGCTGAGTATCAGTTTGTAAAACATCGCTTGGTAAAGAAGGAGATTCTTCCGGGAAAAACCATTGTCTACCAAAACTGAATTCTTCCCAACCCTTAGGAATAAAATTCGTTTGGCTTCTCGTCACAAAATATTTTGCCTTTCCTGCTTCCACAGGTGATCCGAATAGATAATTACTTGTGGTTTTCGCATCAATCTTATCACCAATCAGAGCAAATTGCTTATCTAAAGCTAATTCAACTTTGAAATTTGGCGGTTTAAATTCAGCTACGCGAAATTCTCCAGAAATTTCGTGTCCGTTTTTCCCCTTCCCTTGAATTGTATAATAGCCTAATTTTTGATTGCTCTTAATAGGGACTTCTACAGAAAACGTCCCAAACTCATTCGTGGTTTGCGTACCTAAATCTGTCTTTTGTCCATCTGGATTTATAGTAGTTAATTGATAAACAGCATTTTTATCTTGCTGAATCGTACCATTTTGTAAATAATCAGCAAAGCCGGTAAAATAAGCTTTTTCGTTTGGTTGATACAACTGCCTATCAGAAAAAATTACTCCCCGTGATTCTGGTTTATCATTTTGCCAACCTGCATCAATCCCATAACCATAACTACCACTATATTCATCAGTGCGTGCAAATGCCCAATCTTGATTTTCCCGCGCTACAACTAATAGTTCTGGTGATTTTTTCAAGCTTTTACTTTGAGCATAACATGACTGCAAATCTGAACGATTCAGCTTTAAATTTCCATTTTCATCAGTTTTCGCTGATGCACAACGTATCGGTTGCGGACGAGATTTGGCATTCAATTTTGATTCATAAATTTCCACAGTAGCACCTTTTACAGGTGAACCATCAGCAAGATGATGAACCCGAATCAAACTCGATTCTGGAAACCACTGGGAAAATACACCCAAATTCGTCAATTGAACTAACCCATAATTAGTAGGTTCTCTCCAAAGTTGTTTATTATCCTCTTTATATTGATTAGTGCGTCCCTGTACTCCATAAGCTAGCATTCCTGTAGACGTACCCAGCTTTTCTCGTAAAGGAACACTCACATCAACTGATTGATTCTTCTTGGCAGCGATTTTGAAACTTTGCCATTCCGAGGTTTGAGGTAATAAATCATTCCCGCTGTTGAAATAAACTAAATCTGTTGGTTGAACTACCTTATAAGCAGCTTTATATTTCGACTCTGGCAAATTGACTGTATTTATATTTAGCTGTAAATTCTTACCCGCAGGGAAAATATTTAAACCATCAGGAACCCAAATATCCCCAGCTAAATCTCCCGTATCATAATTCACGGTAACTGGTTTACCTAAAGTCTGTCCAAACTTATCTTTGACATTTCCATTAATCGTGATTTTATAATGAGTGGCAGGTTTTAAAGCATAAGGATTGATGCTGACAAGTTTATCTTGATTGTTTACTTGAATAATTCGAGAAATATCTTGCGGAGCAGGATTAATTGTAATATTTTCAATAGCCGAATCTGGTATGACGACGTTATTAAATTCTAGCTGGGGACTACCTTGAATAAATCTGCCATATGTTCCACTTGCATCAGGTTGTCCGTAAGATTTAATTCCTTGAAAAGTCAATGGGGAATAAGTTATTAACTTACTGACAAACTCCTTCTCACTTAACAGATTACCATCAGCCGGACGGACACCGGGAGAAAATTGCAAGCGATAACGAGTTGCTTTATCAAGATTTTGCTGCGGAATTAAGTTATAAACCCAATTCCGTGCTGAAGGGTCAAATTTTTCCAACGGTTCTTCATTCTCTAAAGGTTTTTCTTCCTTCGCTAAATCAACTTTGAAGCGAACACCTCCCTTCTTACCTTCAGGAAGAAGTTGCAAATGCTTTTTCACTGAAGCTAAATTCAATTCTACATTTGAGGTAAATTGCAACTTCTCTTTTAAATCAATCGATTCAGCTTCAACCTTTTCTATAGGGTTAACACCTGGTAAATTACTTAAATTAATGAGTTCTGTATTAAAAGTCCAAGCTAAATCTTGTTCAAGACGGTGTTTTTTTAAATCAGCTAAACCTGCTTTGAGAGTAACTTTAAACCGCGTTGCTTTAGGTAACGCTTTCTCAGATCGAAATCCGACCATACGCGGTGTCAAAAATCGAAAATGACCAGGTAAATTTGGCGTAAGTTCAAATTTTTGCAACAAACTTTCTTGTTCTGGATTATCAAGACTCTCAAGAGGAATTAAAGCTTCTTTAAAGCGGACGCGAATTTGCTGAAGAGGTTTTGCATCTCCGAGTGGACTAATTTGTTCAATCCAATCTGGTAAAATCGGGGGAATTAGTGCAGAAACTTCTGGTAGTTGTTCCTTACCTGGAACGATACCAATTAAATTACACCCTGTTATTCCTAATACAAATGCTAAAATAAGCAACGAGCGGATTATTTTTATGAGCATCTAAAATAAACTAATATGGCAATAGTATAACTGTTATAGCAATCCTAAATAAGAGCGTCAAAATTTCTCTCTTTTCTTTCCTCTGCGGTTCGTTAACTAGACAACCGATGTGGAAATTAATTATGCGTTACCCAGAACTCCTAAAGACGTAGCAATGCTACGTCTTTACATCTTTTTCCTGTTGCAAATAAGACTGCTATATAGCGCTTCTCGTTTGAATCAAATACAGATTTATCTGCGTCCATCTGCGTTCATCTGCGGTTCCTTAATTCTTTGATGTATTGCACTCAACTGAGAAGCGCTATAGTAATTATGACAAAAATGGTATGGATTCTCTAAACAACCAATTGAATCTTATTATTTCCGAAAAACATTACAAATCTTAATATAAATGAGTAGAAAGAAGTTTGTAGTCAGGGCTTCAGCCCTTAAAATTATGATGAGTGCTAAAGCCCTCACTACGGTTATCGTAATCCTGCTATTATGCGTGACAATACGCTTATTGCCATATTTAGCGCCAATTCGTACCGCAGATATTGCCCAAGATAAACAAGCGATCGCTTTTACAGATCGTAATGGGCTATCATTAGGAACACTACTCACACGCGTAGACGCGAAGCGGCTTGTCGTCAGACATCGCGAGCATACCGCAGTCGTACCATTAAATCAAGTTTCCCCCCAATTTATCCACGCCATTTTAGCAGCGGAAGATGGTACGTTTTATCACCACGGCGCATTAGACCTCAAAGCGATCGCTCGTGCTATCAAAGACGCAATTCACGTGAAACGAATAGTTTCGGGTGCTTCTACCATCACCATGCAACTAGCTCGCATGTTAGATTCACTGCCTCGCACGGTATCAGGTAAAACTCAGGAAATTTGGTTATCTTGGCGGTTAACAGCCGGCATGAACAAAGATGATATCCTAAGTGCATACATCAATCGTTTGCCAATGGGAGGAAATATCTATGGTGTAGAAGCTGCATCTCGAATCTATTTTTCCATACCTGCAAAAGATTTAAATCTCGCACAAGCGAGCTTATTAGCTGCTATCCCCAATAATCCCACTTACTTTAATCCTTACGAACATTATCAACGGTTGAAACAGCGACAAAAATATGTCCTTAATCGGATGATACAGGATGGGTATATCCAGAAGGCGATCGCACAACGAGCATACACCGAAAAAGTTATATTTGCCTCTCGTCAACCAGGAATCATTGCCGCACCACATTTTTTATTTTGGCTATCAACTTCCCTTAACAAATCTTCATCTCCCATCCGCACAACCATCAATCGTCCTTTACAGCAGTTTGTGGAAGCACAAGTACAGCAAATACTTACCAACCTTGCTGCGAACAACGTTCATGACGCAGCTGCTTTAGTAATTGACAACCACACGGGAGAAGTTTTGGCTTATGTCGGTTCCCCTGATTACTTTAACGAAGCCAAACTCGGACGTAATGATGGAGTTCAGGCGTTGCGTCAACCAGGTTCTACACTCAAGCCGTTTTTGTATGAGTTAGCTTTAGAAAAATCTGTGATACGTCCGAACTCTATTTTAGCAGATGTACCTGTAAATTACGCAATTCCTGGGGCAAAACTTTACACTCCTACAGATTATACCCGAAGCTTTACAGGACCAGTGCGGGTACGTGTCGCTTTGGCAAATTCGCTGAATATACCAGCAGTCAGGGTTTTAGAAAAGGTTGGTGTGCAGACTTTTTTGGCTCGTCTGCGTGACTTGGGGTTTGCACACTTGAATGAGCCGGCAGAATATTATGGGTTGGGGTTGACTTTGGGTAGTGGCGAAGTCAGTTTATGGGAATTAGCTCAAGCTTATGTAACTATAGCACGACAAGGACTAGCCACCCAAATTATAACCACATTTCCCCCCTCCCCCACTCTCCCCCTCTCCCCCTCCCCCCCTCTCTCCCCGACGACGTGGGAATTGATAGTTGACATGTTGAGCGATCGCTATGCTCGTGCGGCAGCTTTTGGTGTAGAATCGGTACTAAACTTACCATTTTCCACTGCCGTCAAAACAGGCACATCCTCTAATTTTCGTGATACATGGACTGTCGGCTTTTCTAGCGATTACACAGTGGCTACCTGGGTAGGTAATTTCGACGGGGAACCCATGCGGCAAATTTCTGGAGTTACAGGTGCAGCGCCTTTGTGGAATCGAATTATGTTACATTTACACTCCTCACAAGAACCAGCTAATTTTCCTCCTCCATCCGGGATGGTGAAACTACCTATGTGTGCAATTTCGGGGTTAAAACCTACACCAAGTTGTACCTCAGTTGTGGAAGAATATTTCTATCCAGAAGACAAAAGTGACTATGAACGTCTTGAGTTGAATTTACCCGGTGAGTATGATGAATGGTTAGCAAGACAAAATCAATTCAGTTTGACTTCTAATAATTTCAAGATTTTATCGCCTCATAATCGCGATTTATTCTTATTATATCCAGGTGAAGAAGGAAAGCAAAAATTAGAATTTAAGTTAGGGGGAATATCATCTAAACCTGTAGAGTGGTGGTTGAATAATCAAAAGTTAGATACATCAGCGAATGCGTTGTTTTGGACATTACGTCCCGGTAACTGGACTTTATCAGCAAAAAGTGGTGAAACCAGTGACAAAGTAACTTTTCAAGTACAATTAGCTAATATCAAACCCACACATCACGGCTTTTCTGTAGTTAAATAGACAGACATATCAAAAATGTAGAGACGTAGCAATGCTACGTCTCTTGGGGATCTGAAATTAATTGAGACTGCAATTTTATTTTTTCTTTTTTTCGGGAAATAGCTTTCTCTTGAGTGAAGAGATAAATAAAGGCTTAGGCTTTAATTGTAAATTAAACGATGTCACTGTGATTTTTTCGCTTAAAATAACTAAAATCTCACTGACAACAGGAAGGTAAATAAAATGACAACCACACAAATTAGCTCAAAGAAAGCAGAAAACAAATCAGTGAAGAAGAAACAACAGTCTTCTTATCATACAGATATCGGTACACCTAAAGTACCAATTCGCCAACACAAAATGAACCAGCAACATGAAGTCTTAAGTGACTGGAACCACGCAAGTTAGTATGCTAAAACATGGTATTTGCTAGCTAGAAGCTGGATAATTGATGTATCCTAGCTTTTTGTATCTTTACTATCTAATATTCACCTCTTGCATGTAATTTCCTGGTTGAAAATTGTCTAGCTTAGTAGCGGTTTTGCTGCTGATGAATGAATCTGTCCACATAGCTTTGGCTATTGGTGATGTAGCTACCTTTTCTTCTTGTGGAAGTTGCGATCGCTTGTTATCATTAGGAATTGTGTCAGCTTGTAGACGCTGCTTTTGCGTATACTCTATTAGTTTAGCTTGAGCTTGAGCATAAATTGAAGTACCTGGGGAAACTTGTTGGAGAAACTCCACAGCACCATTAAAGTCACCTGCTGCTGCTTTGTTGTAAGCCTTTTGGACTAAGTAAGCTGCTCTAATTTGCTGCTTTTGATTGTACTCTGTTAACTTTTGTTGAACTACAGTTTTAGAAGAGCTTTCTTGGGGAATTTGCTGCAAGTAGTTTAAAGCAGTGGAGAAATCTTTTTCACCTGCTCTCTGATAAGCCTTGGCTAATAAGCCTTTGGACTCAGTTTCGAGGTTAGCGCGTGCTGATTTAACTAGTTTATCAGATTTCGATTGCCAATATAAAATATCGGGAACCTGAGGAGCATTACGAAGTACATCTGCCCAACGATTTTCGTTAAAAGCATTTTCAACAGTTTGGTAACGTTGTGCTGCAACTTTCCATTGTTGTTGCCATTCGGTAATTGTGGTTTGAGCTTCTGAATAAACGTTGCTGTTTGGCTTAATTGATCTTGCTAAAGCTAAAGCTCCTTCTAAATTCCCCGCTTGATATTGTTCTGTTGCTTTATATAAAGCTTCTGTTTCTGAATATGCTGGAGAATTATTGATTAAAGAATATACTCCAAATCCCATCACCAAAGAATTAGCCGCTAACCCGACTCTCATTCCTGTAACTAGGGAAGGTGATTTTATAAACTTAAACCGTCCTTGGGAGTTATCACCTTCAGACACACTATATTCTGCATCTAGTATTTGCGACTTATCCAAAGACATTTGCTTAAGGACTTGCAACACCTCAACCGCTGACTGAAAGCGGGTTTCATGGTTATAACGAATCATTTGGCTGAGGACAGCAGCTAGATAATCATTAACCCGTGTGTCATTTAAACGCCAATAAATATCATTTGTATAAGGATCTATTTTTAATTGTAACGGTGCTAACCCTGTTAAACCTTGGATAGCAATCATGCCCAAAGAATAAATATCACTATTGGGCTGCGCTTGACTAATGAATTGCTCTGGGGGTATATATCCCAAAGAGGTGACGGGAAGGTGATAAATCGGCATTGCCGCATCTACACCAAAATCAACCGGCTGGATTGAACCAAAGTCGATCAAAACTAGTTTACCATCACAAGCGCGTCTGATCAAGTTTTCTGGTTTAACATCGCAGTGAATAACTCCTTGGGAGTGAACAAATTCGAGAATTTCGAGAACATCATTGAGAAATTGAATAACTTCCCTTTCATTCCAAAGACTCCCCCATTGTTGACCCATAGGCAATTCAGCCGTCAACGCATGTCCTTCAATAAACTCTTGTACTAGATAGAATCTTTCCTTTTCTTCAAAACAACCAAGAAGTTCGGGAATCTGGTTATGGTGCCCCAACTGCTTGAGAGTTTCGGTTTCCGTGAGAAAGCGCAACCTGAGAGTGTCCAAGTAACTCGGTTGAGAACCAGTCGCTTTTAGCTGTTTAACTACGCATTTTGGATTTTCAGGGTGATCTATGTCTACGGCGATGTATGTTTGTCCAAATACCCCTGCACCGAGGGCTTGAACGATTTGGTACCGTCCTTGTAGTACTTTACCGATCATGTATTGAGTCATGAGTAGGTTACTGAATAAGTCGTTATTTAAGCTTTCTGACATTGCCCGGTTTTTCCGGAAACCCTTACAAATTCTTCAATATAGCGCTGATTCATTCGATAATACTTTATATTTTGTATGTATTATTACGTAAAATCTTTATTTAAAACTATAATTTTTAATACGGTTGACAAGATGGCGCATCACGTATGAAATATTGCTCTATTATGGAATATTGAGATTATTCTTCACATTTCTACTATACCAGTTTGGGTATTTGGTGCTTTGTAAGTATTTTGACGATGGGTTAGGAGTTAAGAGTTATCTACTTATAGTGCGTCCACATCCGAATGACTTTAACTGTTCGCTCGGATTCAATAACTTCATATACCAAGCGGTGCTGGATATTTATCCGTCGGGAGTAAGCACCTGATAAATCACCAACTAACTTTTCATAGGGTGGAGGATTTTGAAGAGGATTTTCTTTGAGTATTTCGAGTAATTCCTCGGCTTTACCTTTTAAATTGCTTGCCGCTAACTTCTTTGCGTCTTTTTGAGCTTGCTTTGTGTAAACCAGGTTCCAATTCATAAAGTGAAATGGTATTACCAGTCCAATTTGTTATCGCATTCCTGAATCGGAGTTGCTAAACCTGTCTTGATAGATTCTCGCATTCCAGGGACAGATAGTAAGTATAAAGTTTCCTGAATCGCAGACCAATCTTCTTCGGCAAGGAGGATGGCATTATTATGTTCACCTCTGATGAGAACAGGTTTGTGAGATTGGACAACTTGAGCGATGAGTTGTTGTAGGTGACGAGATGCCTCGCTGACGGGAAGATCGGACATTATAACCCCTTATCTGTAATGGCAAAGAGCGATCGCGGATCGCGCTATAATTATAGTTTAAAATAAACCGTTAATCTCCAGTCTCCAGTTCCTTATCTTCCACGGCGTCAACTTTATCTTGCAACGGCTTGACTACTCGTGCGATCGCTTGTTGAATAAAAGCCTTAACAAACTCATCACGACGATTAATTTGAAACTGTCGCTGTACTACCTCCGTCATCCCACCATCACCCCAATCTTGATCGTGACGGAAATACTCAATAAAACTTTTACCAGCAATCCGAGTTAAATAAGCCGCTGTGACACCTTGAATTGCCCGACCAATAATAAATGTGGCAACATTCAGTTGCAATGCAGTTGAAAGTAATTGAATCGCTCCCTTGACAATACCCAAACTGGCAAGAGTTTTCGCCAAAGACAACGCTAACTCTCGTCCGCGCTCCAAATTCAACTCACAGCCGTAAATTTTACCAATTTCCACCACCATTTGCGCGTTGACGGCGGCTGTAGCCAGCAAATCGACCATCGGTAAAGGTGTCACCGAAACTACACCAGCACCAATCCACTGAAACCGCTCAACAATTTTATCAGCTTGACGGCGACGTTGAGCATCGATGAGCTTCCGGGCTTCTTCTCCCAATCGCATTGATTGCAGCAAAATATTATCTGCCACTAAATCTTCACCTTCTGCCCGCAATATTGCAGCCATTCGCCGCAATAATGGTAAAATATCTGCTTCCGGCTGATAGATTTCGCCATTTTCTAATTGTGCAGCTTCGGGATTAGCAGCGATCGCCACAACATCAGTTGCGGCAATAAATCCGCGCACTCGTTGACGCAACCGTGCGAGAATAGCCTCTTTATCTTCTTCCGTGTACATATCGATTTTGTTGAGAACCAAAAGCGATCGCTTACCAATTTCCGCCAAAGTCCGCAACGGCTCATATTCAGAACGCCGTAAATCATTATCCACTACAAACAACAGCAAATCAGCTTCAGTCGCCAGTTCTCGCGCTAATTGTTCGCGTTCGGTTCCCGCTACCCCCGCTTCTAAAATCCCCGGCGTATCCGTAATTAAAATTTTACGTTCTAATCCCTTCAAGCGCAAACAATAAGTTTCCCCTACCTGAGTGGTTCCCATCGGCGCATCTACACGTCCCACCATGCGTCCCATTACCCCATTTACCAAAGAAGTTTTACCAGCACTTCCCGTGCCAAATACGACTACTTGAATTTCGCGACGTGCTAAATTTGCCTCAATCTCACGCGATCGACTCAGTAAAGCTTGCTTCTGCACTTCATCTTGAATTATTGATACTTGTTGCCGCACAGCTTGTAATGTAGAAGAAGCGGCTTCAGATTTGACAGCAGGAATTTCTGCCGCAGTGACACGACGTTTACGTTGCGATCGCTTCTCACTTTTTTGAATTACCAATACATAGTAGACAAAAGCGGCAATTAATGCTCCAATCAAAACAACCAGCAGCATCAACAGCAAATTGCCCAAAAGCGGCGAATAAGACAACTGCCAATAAAGGCGTGATAGCGAATCAATCAGCCACAGGCTTAGTCCTAAAATAAGGATGAGACCAACAATCAGCGTTACTATGCGCGACAGAGGCATGGATGGCATAGATTAGTGTGGTAAAGCAGATGATGCTTTTTATCTTAATGGTTTGCGCTGTAGGTGGGGGAAAATGGGAATTTTTGCACCGCTATGTTTTTGTGCAGCTTTGCGTAAAAAGGCTCTTCGTTTTTAAACGCACAGGAGCGCACTCCCGATGCAAAGTTTTCGTATAGGTTTTGTACAATGAGTCTACTTAGTACAGCTTTGCATAAGTTCGTAGCAAACTAAATTTGGCAAGCCGATGCAATGCCAATGCAGAGCGATCCATTTAAAAACGCTACGCTTTTACGCAAAACTGTATTTAGTTCGATATCAAGCTAATTTCATCACACTTGCTTTCTTTAGTGGCACTCAACATGTGAAAATTTGCATTTGGTAGGCTCAAAACAAAAGGAGAAAAAAGGTATGGGACTTTTCGATCAAATTATTGGTGCTGTTGCCAATCCCAATCAACAAGGTAACATCGGACAAATCGGTAGTATCATCAACACCGTGCAGCAACTGAGTAATAGCACTGGGGCAGATTCCTCAACTATGCAGTCGGTTTTTTCAATTGTCGGTGGACAAGTACGTTCTGCTTTACAACAAAAGCGAGACACAGATGGTAATGAGGCAGCAGAAGCTCTAGTAAATCAATTTGGTGGTACTTCTGCCAATCATGACGCCGTTACTTCCCTATTCTCAGCTGGGATGCAGCAAGAACTAGCAGAAAATGTTGCCCAACGTACTGGGTTAGATGCAAATATGATTCAACAACTACTACCGATGCTAGTTCCCGTTGTGTTAAATGTGTTAAAATCTGGAGCAAATGCTCAAAATCCCGAAGGGGGAGGGAATTCGGTGCTGAATTCTTTCTTGGATGCTGACAACGATGGTGATGTCGATATTGCTGACGCGATGCAAATGGCTAATCGTTATATGGGAAGGTAAATAAAGAACGTGGATAGTGGCTAGTTGTTGGTTGCTAATTACGAGTAAATAATGTAGAGACGTAGCACTGCTACGTCTCTTGGCTTCGTGGTAACGCATATTTAAAATTTGGAGATGTCTATTAGACATTTACAGAAAAGACGTAGCAATGCTACGTCTCTACAAGGGTTATGGTTCTTAGAACTGAAAGCGCAAAATGAATGTTTCTTTAGCTCAGGATCTGTCTATATATCAGCTAGCTTTGAGCGTACAAACGCCTCCCCAACCATTATCTCTTAGTCCTGGGACTTTGCTGTCACTGGTGCGATCGCAAATTGACTTATTGATTGAGCAGAAAATTGCAGCCACTTTATGGGTAAAGCTACCACCACAGAAAATTTGGCAATCAGAATTAGCGCGTTATCACTCGTGGGTAAAAGTGTCTGATGTCATTTATAGTTGTAACGTTGGGGAAAGGGTAGATCCAGTCCAAAGTTTACATGATTCAGATGCAGACTTGGCTTATAGTCAGAAAAAAGGCATAATTCCATCATATCAGCGCCAAGTGCAACTACTGCCACAAACAAGCCTTCTGGCACGGGAATACTTTTTAATGGTATTGTCACCACAATTTTGTAGTTTAATTTTAGTAAAGCGATGTCTGACGACAAGCCGCTCCGCGAACGCGTCTACGCACAAAATACCCAAAACCCCTAACGCAAAAGTAAAAGGCAATAAACCAAGAGCGTTACTAACAATAAATACTTTTGAGGGAAGAATAATTCAACGAGTTTTAGATGGTATAAAACAAGCAACTGCGGCAGATTCATTTTCTCTAATACCGGCTGATTTTTTTTGCCCAAGTATGCCGGATGCAACATTGATGAGTTCCCTACTAGGAAAACAACTACAGCGACAAGAAGAAATAAATCGGCAAATCGCTGTTGAACGCTCAAGGAAAGTTCAGCAGCAAAATCAAAAACAATACAAGAAAGAAGAACTTAAGGATGAATACTTAAACAATGTGTGTCAAGAATTGCGTACACCCTTAACACACATGAAGACAGCACTTTCATTGTTAAATTCTCCCAATCTCAAACCAACCCAGCGACAACGTTATTCACAAATGTTAAATGGTTTGTGCGATCGCCAAAGCTCCCTAATTACTGGTTTACTGGATTTGGTAGAATTAGAGCGCAATTTAGACTTAACTACTTTGGAATCAGTACGCCTCTGTGACATTGTACCTGGGGTAGTCAGTACCTATCAACCTTTAGCCGAAGAAAAAGGCATTATACTTGGTTACACTGTACCCAATGACCTGCCAGCAGTTAGATGTGTCACTGGTACATTAAGGCAGATTGTAATTAATATATTGCATAACAGTATTAAGTTTACACCTAATGGTGGTCAAGTATCGGTGCGAGCCTTTGTAAGCGGAACTTACCCGCGTGAAGGCATCCAAAAAGCATCTACCACTAGCCAGGTTCAAAGGAATTATGTCCAACTAGAATTTCGCGACACAGGTATAGGTATTGCCGAAAACGAGATTCCCAAAATCTTCGATTGCTTTTATCGCGTGCGTTCAGGAGCAACGGAAGACAAGGGAGGCGTCGGTTTAGGCTTAATGATTGTTCAGCAACTGCTGCGAGGCTCTGGAGGCTCGATATCTGTAAAAAGTAAACTGTGTGAAGGTTCTATTTTTACGGTACAGTTAGCAGTTAGTTAATAGTTGATAGTAAATAGTAGATAGTAGATAGTGGTTAGTGGATAGTAGATAGTGCTTAGGAGTACTTTTTAATATCCAACAACCAACAACCAACAACTAACAACTAACAACTAACAATGTTCATCACCTTAATTGCAGACTACGGAAATGGCGATCCGGCTTTTGCTGAGGTTACGCAGCGTTTATTAACAGAATTACCGCAAGCGCAAATCAATTTAGTTTCAACTCCGGCTTTTAGTACCCTTGCTACTGGGTTTTGGATTGCTCAACTTGGTTTGAACATTGGTCAGGAAGAACGTTTAATTTATCACAATTGTGCGCCTCGCCAAGATGATAAACAAGCCAGACGGAATAATGAAGGGGAGGGATTAACTTATGCTCTGCTTTCTAATAATGTTAAAGTCGTTGGTGTTAATGCTGGTTACACCCTCTCGTTTATCAAAGATTATTCACAAGTGCTGCATATTGTCAACGTTTCTAGAGGCGGTTCGCAATTTCGATCGCGTGATGTATTTCCCAGTGCAGCCGGTGCAATTGGTAGAGGGGATTTAAGCGTTTTGGGAGAAGTTTTGAACAAAAGTGATATTCCTGATGCACCAAGCGATCGCGTAGCCTGGATTGATGGTTATGGTAACATCAAAACCACCATCCCCGCAGATAGCATTAACCTCAAACCCGAAGCCAAAGTAATTATCCGCGTCGGTGATGTAGTCAGCGATGCAGTATACTCTGATGGTAGCTTTAAAGTGCCAGAAGGAACATTAGCTTTTGCACCGGGAAGTTCGGGTTGGTTAACACCTGATGGAAAGCGATCGATTCGTTGGATGGAATTATTTTTGCGCGGTGGGAACGCTTGGGAACGCTTCGGTAAACCGCGTGTAAATCAATTAGTTACTTGTATTGGGTAACATCAGCAATATGACTCAAGCCTTAACTAAAACAATAACCTTTGACGAATTTATCGAATCGTATCCCGACCAAGGAAGATACGAATTACGCAACGGGGTAATTGTTGAGATGCCACAACCTACGGGAATACATGAATTAATCAGAGCCTTTCTAATTGCTGAACTTAATTTTGAATTACGGCGATTAATTTTACCTTACTTTATTCCCCCTCAAGCGCTGGTTAAAGCTGTAGATGCAGAATCAGGCTATTTACCAGATGTTCTCATAGTTGATCGCTCTAATTTAGCTAACGAGTCACTCTGGCAGAAATCATCTACACTTTCTCAGGCTGAATCAATTCCATTAATAATTGAAGTAGTCAGCACGGCAGTCGCTTCAAGCCGGGAAACCCGTCCAACGCGCTGCCTCAGCAATTGGCGTGATGATTATTATACCAAAGCTGGTGAATATGAAGGTATTGGAATACCCGAATATTGGATTGTAGATTATGCTGCGCTAGGTGGTCGTAAATTCATCGGTAATCCCAAGCAACCAACTATCTCGATTTATCAGCTTGTGGATGGGGAATATCAAGTAAGTCAATTTCGAGGTAATGACCACTTAGTGTCGTCAACATTCCCAGAGTTGAATTTGACAGTGCAACAGATTTTTGATTTCTTCAAGCCGCACACTCGTGACATAAGCGTCATGAGTTAGGCGCTCCATATTCGTGATAAAATAGGCAGATAGCGAAAACCAAGCTAAAACTGAACCACGACAACTAAAGATATGGGGTTCTACCGGGAAATAGATACTTTTGTATTGCTCCTCTGGTAGGTAAAATCTTTAAGGTACAGAGGTTAAACATACTTAACTTTTAGGTACTTGTTTAAAAGTCGCCGTCGGTGCGCCGGAGACTTAAAAAACGCCTGCGGAGAACTTGTAAGTCCAGAAGCAATTCCGGCACAGATCGTTGAAGCAGGAATCGCGTGACTTTTAGTCACGCGATTCCTGCTGACTTACTTTAATCTACAACCTCATCCTCGCTTTACCCAAGGGTAAATCTTTCCCTCTCCGCAAGCTCGGAGAGGGTGAGGTTTTTCACTCCTTTTTGGCTAATTCGATGACTCGTGTATACACCGTAGGTTAATCATTCAGCGGCAAAAAGATCGTTAAAACTTCGCCATGCTGTGGACGCTGACGGACAATTAGTTTACCGCCGATCGCTTGAAATAAATGCTTTGTCGCAGAAAGATTTAAGCTAATTACACCCGTCTCTGGTTGGAACATCAACAATTGACCTAAAGCCTTACGAATTGGTGGAGTTACGGCTGCGAAGGGGTTTTCACTGTCTTTGCATTGACTATGGGGTGATAACTGTAACTTTAATTGATCGCCAGCAAGAATTACGTGTACTTGAATATGGCTACCAGATGGTAAACTGCGGGTAAAATTTTCTATTAAACCGGTGAGTATGCGATCGAGCATTGAAGGATTGCTCACCACCATTGGTAATTGCTGCGGTAAGATAACATCTAAAGTTAAGTTACGCCGATTTGCGGTTTGTTGCCAACGGGGAATGCTCTGCTGTAAAACTTGATCTAGAGAAGTTGGTGTCAGTTGAGTGTTGCTCGATTTCGCTGTGGCAGAAGTTTCTAATTCTGCGGCTTTAAAGAGCAACTCCATACGATCAATTTGCTCTGTACACTCGTGGTCAATAACTTCTAAACGCTTGATAACATTTGCGGGCAAGGTTTTCTGCTTCAACAGCAGACGTGTCATAGTGCGAATTGTTGTCAAAGGTGTGCGGACTTCGTGAGCAAAAGCTTGAAGCAATTCTACATCGGGACGGGGTGAACGGTGAGCAGAAGGAGAAGAAGGGCAATTTTCTTTATCGTATCGGTTCGTACCTTTTTCTTCTTGGGGTAGTTGCGCTAACAATAACTGACTAAATTGCATCAAAATGTGGTAATCTGGTGCAACTGGCTCGTATTTTTCCACTAAAGAATTCAGTTCTGTGTAAAAATCAGGATTATTTATCATAACTCTCGCACCAAGCGATCGCCACGCTATCTCAACCACCTCTGGATCAAAGGAAAAGGAAAACCTTTTTTTACCGCAACTATCTTCTGCTAAAACTAATACTAATCTAAATTTTTCTGTAAAAATTAAGCAAAACTGCTCACTTCCCAACGGATCGGCAGGTAATAAAGGTAGTACCGATTCATAAGGAGCAATTTCATCTAACGTTACTGCCGTACCAGTCGGCATTTGAAATGGCATCAGTGCCAACGGGTTGAATGGTTTTGCTGTAAAAGTTATTGTCTGCAAGCTTTGAGTTAATCTTGGATCGCTGAACAAAGGTGCCGGTGCAGCTAAAACTAATCCTTGGGTGGCATCAGTCGAAGTAGTTGCTAAAGTATTTAATAGCAACTGTTCTGTTGCTGCTAAACTGACGCACCACTGCCGGTCTGATGCAGCAGGTGAACATTTAGCCACGTTTGATTGACTTTCGGCTAAAATTTCACTCAGACTTGGCAAGATCCATTTGTACACAGGTTTTCACCTCTTAGTTCACTCAAGGGCTGAGAGCATCTATAAAAGACATTACACTATGAGGTTATAGTTATTTGTGTAGTGCCAACAGTCGTAGAACCGAACACTCTAAGGCGCAATTTCCCCTAGAACAGCGATTGAGTATTCATTGTGGCGAAAAAAGTCGGTTTATCAGAAAAATGGGTTTAAAACCCCGTCCTTCCAGGACGGCTTTGCGTGGTAGTATGTATATACCGCAAAGCCGACGGGCAACTTGACTCAACCGAACACGTCTTAGCAACGTGGTGTCCGGGCAAACGTTGCAAACGGTGTAGTACCGATGGGCTGTCGGGAATCCAAAACGCCTATGCAGACGGTTTGCCGGGGATTGGGGAAACTCAATCTAGGTCAAAGTCGAAAACCCGTAAGGGAGCAACTAGGAAATCTAAGAAGTGATTCTTAGAAGCTCCGTCCGCGACGGTCGGAGTCATGTCACATTCGTTTACAATCAACTGTTCCCACAATAGACATCTCCAGAGTCATACGTAGAGACGTAGTACTGCTACGTCTAATCAAGGGTTTGGGGCAACGCATAGTTCATTTCCACTCCTATGTCTAATGCATGAATTAACATCCGGCATTTCTCTATGGATAGCCAAGAGAAATCATTATGATTATCTTTACTTATAGATAACCTCGATAAATAATTATGAACAATTGTTTACAAAAAGCTCTAAGATAATTTCATTGAATAAATAAGTATTTTTGCTCAGTGACCACAATGGCAGAACAATTCCCCTGGCTAACTGCGATAATCCTGCTGCCTGCCGTAGCTTCCTTACTAATTCCAGTATTACCTGACAAAGACGGTAAGTGGGTACGATGGTATGCATTAGGTGTTGCGATCGCAGATTTTATCTTGATATGCTATGCTTTTTGGAACAATTACGACGCAAGCACCGCAACTTTCCAACTCGCAGAAAGTTATACTTGGGTGCCTCAGTTAAGCCTAAACTGGGCTATTTCTGTCGATGGGTTGTCAGCTCCTCTAGTTCTTTTAGCTGGATTTGTGACAACGCTTTCGATTTTTTCCGCTTGGCAAGTTGACCACAGACCAAAACTTTTCTACGCGCTGATGTTAATGTTATATTCCGCGCAGATAGGAGTTTTTGTCGCACAAGACTTGCTGCTGTTTTTCATCATGTGGGAAGTTGAACTAGTCCCCGTTTACCTACTAATTAATATTTGGGGTGGTCAAAAGCGTCGTTACGCAGCCACAAAATTCATTATTTACACAGCAGCAGCTTCTATTTTTATACTCGTAGCTGCCTTGGGTATGGCACTCTCTGGGGGTGGTGATGTAACCTTTGATATCGCTAAACTTGCCCTCAAAGATTATCCCCTTGCCTTAGAACTCTTATTGTATGCGGGATTGGTGGTTGCATTCGGTGTCAAACTAGCTGTTTTTCCAATGCATACTTGGCTACCAGATGCCCACGGTGAAGCATCCTCACCCGTATCCATGATTCTAGCAGGTGTACTTTTAAAAATGGGCGGATACGGATTAATTCGCTTAAATTTAGAACTTCTCTCCGACGCACATATTTACTTCGCACCGATTCTGGCAATTTTAGGTGTAGTTAACGTTATCTACGGTGCCTTAAACTCCTTTGCCCAAACAAACATGAAACGTCGTCTTGCCTACTCTTCAGTATCCCACATGGGCTTTGTGCTGTTGGGTATTGCATCCTTTACCGATATTGGTATTAACGGTGCAATGTTGCAAATGATTTCCCACGGTTTGATTGCATCAGTATTATTCTTCTTAGCTGGTGTAACCTATGACCGCACCAAAACAATGACAATGGCTGAAATGGGTGGAATTGGTCAGGTAATGCCCAAAGTATTCGCACTGTTTACCATCGCTGTAATGGCATCTTTAGCACTCCCCGGAATGAGCGGTTTTGCTAGCGAAATCTCGGTATTCATCGGACTGACAACCAGCGATATCTACAGTTCAACATTCTGCACGGTGACAGTATTCCTTGCCGCAGTTGGAGTAATTCTTACCCCGATTTACCTGCTATCGATGTTGAAACAGGTATTTTACGGAACTGGTGCAGAACTTAAATGTAACATTGATGATGCTGGGGTACAGAATCAACTTGAAGACGAAGCAGTTTGTTTTGGTACGGATTGCGTTATTCCCACTCAAGCTGTTTACAGAGATGCAAGTTCGCGAGAAATATTAATTGCCGCTAGTTTCATCATCTTAATTATTGGCATTGGCTTATATCCTAAATTCACAATGCAAATGTATGATGTAAAAACAGTTGCAGTTAACGCCCAAGTTCGCCAATCCTACACGCAAATAGCTCAAACAAACCCCGCAATCTACGCAAATGGATTCTTGACACCAAAAATTGCTGAAGTAGAAAAATCACAAATTTTAGGAATCGTCAAGTAATATCATGTCCGTTTAATTGACATTAATAATAAAACCTAACCCCAAGAGACGTAGCTTTGTGCTACGTCTCTACATCATATGTAATAAGCGCGGACATAATATAAGACGTTGCACCAATTGAGTTATAAATCTTTGTAGAGACGTTTCGGCGAAACGTCTCTACAAAGATTTAGGAACAGGACTTACGCATTTTAACGAGAAACTGTCATAGTGAAGTGTAGCGTTAGCGAAACGAAGAATCTCCGAGATACTTCGCTACACTTCGTTTCGCTCAGTATGACATTTTCGACTTTGCGTAAGTCCTAAGGAATTAGAAATAACTTTATCAAATATTCCTGACTTACTTACAGATACTTCCGACAGAATCTTTTTTCAAACAGTTAAGTTTTCTTTATATCTTGGGGAAGAGGTAGATAAACTTACTTGGAGCGAATGTAGGTATAAGAGGTGAAACTTCTGTTGAGACCCCTTTTACCAAATAAAGATTCTATGCAAAGCAATTTAGTTAGGTTCCCCATCCCTGAGATGTCGGGAAACAGTGAACAAACACTTTCTAAAACATTTACCAAGTACGATTGTGCGGAGCAGCAATTTAGTGAACTGCTGGCAACGGAAGATTTGGATAATAAACTGGATGCACAAGTATCTATCGTTAGTGAGTTTGAAGCTACACTACAATCGGCAATTTGTGACGCTTATCAAAAAGGCTATGGTAAAGATGACGCTCACTGTTTTTTACAGCGAATTCTTTATGGCATCAATCGGCTAAAGCTGTTTTGGTATGATGATTTGCGGCACTATAACAATGAGCGATCGCTTTATTTATCTGCATTATGCCAGCAAATTGAAGCAGCTTGGCAAAATTGGGAATTAGCGCAAATCGATGTTGCCGCACTGCAACAATTGGATGTCAAAGATGCTTTAATTAAACGTGCTGCTGAAGATTTAGAGCCGCCATTGTCGCCGCAGAGTCGCTACATCCGTGAAGAAATGAGCTTAGTTGGCTATTGTCACTTGTTAGCGATCGCTTCGTTTGATGGTTTAGTTGAAGGTAGTCGGCTTTCCCGCATTTTAGGTGGTGCAGCAAATGAGGTGCAATGTACATTGGTGCGGGTACTCCTAGAAGAATACGGCAACGGGCGTTTATCTCGCAAGCATTCGACATTTTTCAAAGCAATGATGGCTGAGTTTGATATGAACACCCAGCCGGAAGGATACTTGGATTTAGTACCTTGGGAAGTACTAGCTTGCGCTAATCATAACTTTTTGGTAACGGAGCGTAAGCGTTATTTTCTGCGTTATAATGGGGGGTTGACCTACTTTGAAGTAGGAGGACCCGCAGCTTATAGAAATTATCTCACAGCGGCGCAACGATTGCAACTGTCGGAGGCGGCGATGGGTTATTGGGAACTGCACATCAGGGAAGACGAACGTCACGGACGTTGGATGCTGGATGATGTAGCTTTGCCTTTGGCAGAACAATATCCCCATGATGCGTGGGAATTGGTGTTGGGGTATGACCAGGAAAAATTGATGAGCGATCGCGCTGGTGGTGCCGTCGTGCGATCGATACGCGAAGCCGAGCATTCTGCTTCACTCATCAATGAAATAGAAAAAATTAGAAATTAAATATGGCAAGTTTTCTCTTGCCTTTTTAATTTTGTTTCTTAATTCTGTTACTGGAACTTGCTTATCCAAATATTCCTTTAGTCACTAATTACTAGCTAAAGGAACAATTCCTGCTCGCTTTTTTAAGCAAGTAGTTAATCTCTTCGCAAATTATATCATAAAGTGCAATCAAATGAAAGAAATTTTTGTTTGTCCGGAAGAATCTAACTTTTACTCTAACTGTTTAGAAAACCTTGTCATCAGGAATTGTCAAAATGATGAGTCTGTTGTTGAATTTGGCTCTGGAGATGGTAGTCCTGTTATCAATTCCTTATTAAGAAACAAATTTGATGGCGTCATACATGGATTTGAATTAAATACTTCTGCCTGTAAAGTTGCTAATTCCACAATTGATGAATATGATCTCGCTAATAAATACATCATCAATAATTCATGTTTGTTTAACTCGTCTAAACCTCAAGCCGACTATCTAATTGCTAATCCGCCATATTTGCCTGCTCCAGACAAAGATATTTATATGCCATTATTATTTGGCGGTATAGATGGAGCCGCAGTTACCAACGAGCTATTATTATTAGGTTATGAGAATGTATTACTTTTAATATCTAGTTATTCTAATCCCGAAAGCACGATTGAAAAAGCGAAAGAAAACGGCTACAATGTTAATAATTTTGTCCTCTTGCCGTTGAGATTTGGTTACTATAGTTCTGAGCCAAAAGTCAAAAAACATATCGAAGAATTAAGAAAAAATAAAATGGCGTTTTATTCGGGCGATTATTACTTCTTAGCGGGAGTCTTATTTAAAAAATGCCATGAATGTGATGTTGATTTATCTAGGGAATTAGCTCATGTGATGACAAGTCTATGAGAAAGAGGGGGAAAGGGCAAAGGTGAAAGGGGAAAGGTGAAGAAGTAATTTTAAATAACTCCGTCCCTTCCCCCTTTTTTCCTTCCCCACACCCCTACTGATACCCCGCTGCTTGCAATAAAAATAACTTCGCATAGCGTCCCTCAGCTTGCAATAACTCTTCGTGAGTTCCTTGTTCTATCACTTCCCCATTTTCAATCACCACGATTTTATCAGCCATCCGCACTGTCGAAAAGCGATGGGAAATCAACAATACCATCTGATTTTTGGTTAAAGTGCGAAAATGATTGAAAATATCAAACTCAGCTTGAGCATCCATTGCTGATGTCGGTTCATCTAAAACTAAAATATCTGCTCTATTTCGCATAAAAGCACGAGAAAGAGCAATTTTTTGCCACTGTCCCCCAGAAAGTTCTTGTCCACCTTTAAACCATTTACCAAGTTGAGTTGTAAAACCTGCGGGTAACTTCTCAACAAAAGGTAGTGCCATACCTTTTTCGGCAGCAATTTCCCAAAGTTCCCTATCTTCTAATCGTTCCACATCACCCACACCAATATTTTCGCCAACGGTGAATTGGTAGCGAACAAAGTTCTGGAAAATTACACCAATACGACGCCGCAATACATCTACATCCCATTCTTGCAAATCTAAGCCATCAAGTAAGATGCGTCCGGAGTCTGGGTAATAAAGCCGAGTCAGCAGTTTAATTAAAGTCGTCTTCCCAGAACCATTTTCACCAACTATCGCTAGTTTTTCACCTGGGGGCAAATGTAGAGATATATTTCTTAACGCCGGTTGGGAATTTCCCGGATAGGTAAATGTCATGTTCTCAAAACGAATACCATCACCGGGTTTAACACCTTTAATCGCTTTACCTTTTGCCGTTGGTACTTCTTCTTCCAGAAAATCGTACAAGTTGGAGAGATACAAGTTATCTTCGTACATCCCGCCGATGGAAGTCAACGCCCCGGAAAAAGTATTTTGTCCTTGGCGAAAGACGGTAAGATACATTGTCATATCTCCGAGAGAAATTTTACTCGCTACGGTTTCCAACACAATCCAAGCGTAGGCGATGTAAAAACCAGCAGTAGATAGTAAACTTAATAGATATCCCCACAATCCCCGACGCAAAGTTAAATCGCGATCTTCGCCATAAAGCCGATTAAATAGTGCGTGATAACGCCCTAACAGCATATCTCCTAGCTGATAGAGTTTGACTTCTTTGGCAAAATCTTCTCTGGCAAGCAGCGTTTCTAAATAATGCTGTTGGCGGGTTTCTGGCGCCCGCCAACTAAATAGCCGGAAAGCTTGTGCCGCAAACTTCGTTTCGACAAAGAATGCAGGCATCCCGGCTAAAATTAGAACTAGCAATGCCCAAACCGAAAACTTGACAAGCAAAGCTCCATATGTTACAAGTGATAAGGCACTCTGCACCAAGCCGAATGTGCGCGTTACCAAAGAAAGGGGACGAGTCGAAGCTTCCCGCCGCGCATTGCTTAATTTGTCGTAAAATTCCGAATCCTCAAACTGGGTAAGATCCAAAGTGAGGGACTTTTCCAAGATAAGAACGTTGACCCGCTGACCGAGTAGCACCCGCAATAAAGATTGACAGACGCTAAGTCCTCGTTGAGTGGCAGCTAATAAGGCAACAGCGATCGCTTCTAAGCCAACATACATCAGCGGATGATAGCTATTGACAAAATCACTACCAGGTGTATGTGATTGAGCCGCAAAAATGACCGCATCGACAATTAACTTACCAATGTAAGCGATCGCAGCCGGCAAAAGACCACCCACTAAAGTTAAACTGGCAAGAATAATAGTTAGAAAGCGGCTAGTAGTCCACACCAAGTTGACAGCACGTCCACTGTAGCGGAATACAGCCAATGATTGACGCAGAGCGTTTCGATTCTTTTGAGTCCTCATTATTCTTTTTATAGCGTAAAGACATATACTCTGCACACTGATGTCGTAAAGAAAGCATTCGTAAATCAATAGACATCTCCAGATTCATACGTAAAGACGTTACGAAAGGAACGTCTAATCAAGGGTTTCGGGTAACGCATAATTAAATTTGGTCGATGTCTAATGTAGCGGTTCTCATTTGAATCACATACATGTTCAAAAAATCAATAGACATCTCCAGATTCATACGTAAAGACGTTACGAAAGGAACGTCTAATCAAGGGTTTCGGGTAACGCATAGTTTATTTTCGGAGATGTCTAATGTAGAGACGCGAAATACCAAGTCTCTACACCGCGTATTGCACGCAACCGAGAAGCGCTATAATTATTAGACATCTCCAGAGTCATACGTAGAGACGTTACGAAAGGAACGTCTAATCAAGGGTTTCGGGTAACGCATAGTTCATTTTCGGAGATGTCTATTGAATTCTCATACTCAAATCTAACCACTTTGACTGGGTAATCGGCGCACTACTGGAAATATAATTTACACCTGTCTGAGCTATAGGGCGAAGAGTTTCTAAAGTTACATTACCTGAGGCTTCAATTTTGATGCGGCTATCTAGGTGGCGAATCATCTGCACTGCTTCAAGCATCAAATCAAGAGACATATTATCCAACATAATAATATCAGCTTTATGCTCTAAAGCTTCTTTCACCTGGTCTAAACTTTCTGTCTCAACTTCTATTGTTAACGGATATGGAATTTGAGAACGAATGCGGGTAATTGCTTGTTTGATTCCTCCCGCTGCCGCGATATGATTATCTTTAATCATGACTGCATCATCTAAGCCCATGCGGTGATTCGTCGCTCCTCCAACAGCAGTTGCATACTTTTCCAAAATCCTCAACCCTGGTGTCGTTTTGCGTGTATCAACTAACTGAGCGGGTAAATCGGCTATTTCTGCTGTATATTTACGAGTTAGAGTCGCAATCCCACTCAGACGCATAGCTAAGTTGAGAGCAACCCTTTCCCCCATTAATAGTGCATCTAGTGAACCTTGCATTTCGGCGATTACTTCCCCAGGTTCGCACTGTTGCCCTTCAGCCGCAAGAGCCACAAAGCTGACTTTTTGGTTTAAAAGCTGAAACACTCTCGCAGCTACTGGTAAACCGGCGATAACTCCTGATGCTTTCGCCACCCATTTGGCTGTTCCTTCTATTGTATTCTGAGATAAGAGGCTTTGGGTTGTGCGATCGCCTCTCCCAATATCTTCGATTAACCAACTTTGTAATAATTGATCTAGTATCAAAAAGGGCGGTAATACGGCTGTGGAAGTTTTCATTATTTAAACAAAATTAATATTTATAGAATAACTATAGTTATATTGTTGCATCTACATTTTTCTTTCCATGAATACTATTCCCACCTTACATAATTACATTAATGGTCAATGGTGTGCATCTGGTGCTACAGAATACTTAGAAGTTATCAACCCAGCGACCATAGAAATACTGGCTAAAGTCCCTTTGTCACCTGCATCTGAAGTCAATGAAGCTGTTGATGCGGCAGCGGAAGCTTTTGTCACATGGCGACGTACTCCACCCCAGGAACGGGTACAATATTTATTTAAATTGAAGAATCTGTTAGAAGAAAATTTTGAGGATTTGGCACGAACAATTACTTTAGAATGTGGTAAAACCTTGGGTGAGTCTGAAGGTGAAATGCGTCGTGCGATTGAAAATGTAGAAGTTGCCTGCGGTATTCCGATGATGATGCAGGGAACTAATTTAGAAGATGTGGCAAAGGGTATTGATGAAATGATGATTCGGCAACCTTTAGGAGTTGCAGCGGTGATTTGTCCTTTCAATTTTCCGGGGATGATTCCATTTTGGTTTCTGCCCTATGCGATCGCTTGCGGAAATACCTACATTGTCAAACCTTCGGAAAAGGTGCCGCTAACTATGCAAAAAATCTTTCAGCTTTTAGAACAAACAGGTTTGCCTAAAGGTGTAATTAACTTAATTAATGGTGCGAAGGAAGCTGTAGACGCAATTTTAGATCATCCGAAAATTCGCGCAATTAGTTTTGTTGGTTCTACAGCAGTCGCTAAATATATTTATAGTCGGGGAGCGGCAAACGGAAAACGTCTCCAATGTCAAGGGGGTGCGAAAAACCCGATTATAGTCTTGCCGGATGCAGATATGGCAATGACTACCCGGATTGCGGCTGATAGTGCTTTTGGTTGTGCGGGGCAACGTTGTTTAGCAGCTTCAATTGCGGTGACAGTGGGAGAAGCGCGTCATACATTTACGGAAGCGATCGCCGAAACTGCAATCAACCGCATTGTCGGTAATGGTTTAGACCAAGGTGTAGAAATGGGACCGGTGATTGATGTCCGCAGCAAAATGCGGATTGAAAGTTTAATTGAAGAAGGAGCAAAGGAAGGGGCAAAGTTATTAGTAGATGGTCGCAATCCTGAGATTACGGGCTATAAAAATGGTAACTTTATTCGCCCAACGATTCTACAAAATGTAGATCCAGTTGGTGAAATTGCCCGCACAGAAATTTTTGGTCCCGTGCTGAGTTTAATTCATTTGAATAGTATTGATGAAGCGATCGCTTTAGTTAATAGGGGTCAATACGGCAACATGGCTTGTTTATTTACTACCAATGGTGCCGCAGCGCGGAAGTTCCGCTATGAGGCAGAAGCTGGTAATATTGGCATCAACATTGGTGTTGCCGCACCTATGGCATTCTTCCCCTTTAGCGGTTGGAAAGAAAGCTTTTTTGGTGACTTACACGGACAAAGCAATCACGCAGTCGAGTTTTTTACTCAAACGAAAGTTGTTGTTGAACGCTGGCGTGATGAATGGGCAAGGCAATTTTAAAATAAGTGTGATTTCTTCTCACATAGGACTTACGCACTCGTTACGAGAAAACAAGACTTAGATAGGTGCTTCCTTGCGTCGCAATGACGGAAATACGTAGACTGTGCGTAAGTCGTGTCACAGAATAATATTATAACAGGCTTATCACACAATACTAGACATCTCCAGAAAAAATGTAAAGACGTAGCATTGCTACGTCTCTACAAAGGTTGTGGATTACGCATAATTCATTTTTAGAGATGTCTACTGTAGAGACGTTCCACGGTCACGTCTCTCAATACGGCTAGGTTTAGGCAAAAGACGTAGCATTGCTACGTCTCTACAAGATTCAAATTATGTATCGCTATTAACGTCAAATCGTATCAGTTCAAAGGTAAAAATAATTCTACTCTGCCTTAAGACAGACACACGCTAGACTAAAAATGCCACCATAGAAACAGAAGTTTTTATATCATAGCTATGACTTCAACCCTATCTGCGCCTAATTCTATCGAATCGTTGCTAGGTAAAGAAGCAGAAGACCTGCTGACATTTAAGGCAAAGGTTTCGTCAGATTTATTGCACTTACCGGGATCAGACTTTGTAGATCGAGTTTGGATAAATAGCGATCGCAATCCTCAAGTTTTGCGTAATCTGCAACTATTATATTCTACAGGTCGTTTGGGCAATACTGGTTATCTCTCGATTTTACCAGTAGACCAAGGTATCGAACACTCTGCCGGCGCATCTTTTGCACCTAACCCGATTTACTTCGATTCGGAAAATATTGTCAAGTTAGCTTTAGCTGCTGAATGCAATGCGGTAGCTACCACTTTAGGAGTATTGGGCAGCGTTTCTCGCAAATACGCTCACAAAATTCCTTTTATCCTCAAACTCAACCACAACGAATTGCTAACTTTCCCGAATCAATTCGACCAAGTTATGTTTGCGGATGTGGAACAAGCTTGGAATTTGGGTGCCGCTGCGGTAGGTGCGACAATTTATTTTGGTTCGGAAGAATCCACCAGACAAATTCAAGAAGTCAGCCACGCATTTAAACGCGCTCACGAGTTGGGGATGGTAACGATTCTGTGGTGTTATCTGCGTAATAACGCTTTTAAACAAGACAAAGATTATCACCTTGCCGCTGACTTGACAGGACAAGCGAATCATTTGGGTGTCACCATTGAAGCTGACATCATCAAACAAAAGTTACCTGAAGTTAACAATGGGTACGGTGCCGTTGTCAAAGCGACAGGTGAGAGTTACGGCAAAACCAATGAAAAGGTTTATACAGACTTGACAACCGACCACCCCATCGACTTGACTCGTTACCAGGTATTAAATTGTTATTGCGGACGTGCTGGATTGATTAATTCTGGTGGTGCGTCTGGTAAAAACGACTTTGCCGAAGCGGTTCGCACTGCTGTAATTAATAAACGTGCCGGTGGTACGGGTTTAATTTCTGGACGCAAGACATTCCAACGTCCTTTTGAGGAAGGTGTGAAGTTGTTTCACGCGATTCAGGATGTTTATTTGTCGAAAGATGTGACGATCGCGTAGAAGGGAAGAGGGAAAGGGGAAAGGAATAAAAAACTTTCCCCTATTCAGTGAGGCAGTTCCTTTGTGAGGGATAATAGCGAAAAGTTGCGCGTTTTCCCGATTCGTGAGTTGAGTCTACAATATAAAAAAGCAAATTATCTGTAATCTCTATGGAAAAGCTCAATATTAAAGAAGAAGCTCGAAAGCTAATTGATAAATTACCTGCTAACTCAACATGGGATGACCTCATGTATGAGATTTATGTTAGGCAAGTTGTTGAAGCTGGACTTGCTGACAGTCAAGTTGGTAAAGTAATTTCCGCACAGGAAGTTAGGGCAAAATTTGGACTACCAGAGTGAAAGTTTTTTGGACAGAAACAGCCGTAGAAAACCTATCTGCAATTTATACTTACATTGCCCAGAATTCACCTCGGTACGCAACCAGGATTATTGACCGTATAACCAAACGTTCCCAGCAGCTTGCGAATTTCCCTGTATCTGGTCGAATTGTACCAGAGTTTGAAACAGAGCAAATTCGGGAAGTCATTGAAGGTTCATATTTAATCTGGCGAGAGTCTTTGAACTAGATTGGAGAGTCTTTGATACTCGTTGATGAGTCTTTGAAGGAGATTGGAGAGTCTTTGATACTCGTTGATGAGTCTTTGAAGGAGATTGGAGAGTCTTTGATACTCGTCGATGAGTCTTTGAAGGAGATTGGAGAGTCTTTGATACTCGTCGATGAGTCTTTGAAGGAGATTGGAGAGTCTTTGATACTCGTCGATGAGTCTTTGAAGGAGATTGGAGAGTCTTTGATACTCGTTACTACAAAAGTGAACTACGTTCTTCCCTTCCCCTTACTTTTGATATAGATATTTAACCTTACCAGAGGAAGACGATCGCATAACGAGAATTTCTTAACATTCAAGCGTTTGGTCTAAAAATTAGAGGGAAATTCGCGAATGTTAGCATTCAACAAAATATTTAACCAATTGCGTCGCATAATAGCGATCGCATTTTTAGCTGGTTTAGTCTTGTTAACTAGTTTACCTGCTTCTGCACAAGCTGAAAGCGCTAATGATTATATCGAGAGCGGTAAGCGTGCAGCAGAAGTCATCCCCAAGGATTTGGGAACTGGAATTAAGCAAAAAAATCCCGTGGAAATGCTGAAGCGCTTTGGCTCTGAACTAACCAACGATCCTGCAAAACGCTCTTTTGGGGCAGAAGATTACGAACGTAGCCAAATTGAGCAAGAACTTGCCCGCAACAAAGCGCAACGTGGAGATTACGATCAAAATATTGAAAAAGTAAAACGCGAAACTTCTCAGTAGTTAAGTTTGTCTAATTTACTGTTGCTGAATTTTTCAATCTAGGGTGAGCATTGCTTACCCTATTTTTTATATTAGGTAGGCAAAAATAGTAAATTAATACTAGTAGTCTGTCAAGATAAAAATGATGGTTGTAGAGACGTAGCACTGCTACGTCTGTGAGCCGGTTGTGGATTTGTACACAACCATCAAAATATAATTGACAGGCTACTAGTTTTGGTTGTCAGATAAATCAAATATATAGTAAAGACGTTCCACGGTCACGTCTATATAGTAGAGACGTTCCGTTGGAACGTCTATATTGTTAATTATTAGTAGATTAGTACTAGTTTGTGCAATTTTGAATGAATTGGATATTTTGGGAAAAATCTACCTACTGCGATCGCACATCAAGAGCAAAAAGGACATAAACTTTTTGATGGGAAAGCTGGCAACACAATCAGAGGTAGCTGTGGATAAATTTCTTTTTGTAACAGACTTAGATAATACCTTCGTGGGACATGACGAAGCTTTAACAGAACTTCAGCAAACACTGGGGGAACATCGCCAAAAGTATGGTACCAAAATTGTTTATGCTACGGGGCGATCGCGTGTACTTTATCAAGAACTGCAAATTGAAAAAAACCTCATCAAACCAGACGCTTTGGTCGTTTCTGTCGGAACAGAAATTTATTTTGATGGAAGCGATAATCCTGATTCTACTTGGTCAACGCGACTTGCCGACGGCTGGAATCGTGACACTGTATTAGCCGAAACCGCAAAACATCCAGAATTAGTCCCCCAACCCGACTCAGAACAGCGTCCTTTTAAGATAAGTTTTTTCCTCAAAGAAGAATCAGCACATAAAATTTTACCATTACTTGACACAAATCTGTCAAAATGTGGTTTAAATATAAAGTTAATCTATAGCAGCGGTGTTGACCTTGACATCGTACCCCACCACAGCGATAAGGGTCAGGCTATGCAATTTCTCCGCCAAAAGTGGGGAATTGCAGCAGAGGAAACAGTTGTCTGTGGCGATTCTGGCAATGATATTGCTTTATTTGCCGTGGGGAACGAAAGAGGAATTCTCGTTGGGAATGCCCGTCCGGAATTACTCCAATGGCACAATGAAAATCCCGCTGACTATCGTTACCTCGCACAAAGCTTTTGTGCAGGTGGAATTCTCGAAGGTTTAAAACACTTTGGCTTTATTTAATGATTAGCTATCTAAAAGGTTTGGTTGCTGGTGTCCAAAAAATTGGCGCAAATCGCGTCATGCTGACTCTCGAAGTAAATGGCATCGGGTACGATTTACAAGTTCCCCAACGACTGGAAAAACAGTTACCACCAACGGGAGGGGAGATACAAATTTTTACCCATTACCAAATTCGGGAAGAATTGCCTTTCCTATATGGCTTTGCTTCACCAGCCGAAAGAGACTTATTTCGCCACTTTTTGAGTGTAAATGGAATTGGTGCAGCAAGCGCGATCGCTTTATTGGACACTCTGGAATTACCAGAATTAGTCCAAGCCATCATTGCTGCTAATATACAAATCTTAATTCAAGCGCCAGGAGTGGGCAAAAAGACCGCTGAACGCATCTGTTTGGAACTAAAAAGCAAATTAATCGAATGGCGGAAATCAGCAGGCTTCTTCGTGGCTACAGGTGGTCCTGCCCCAAATATTCTCGAAGAAGTGCAAATGACCCTCTTCGCTTTGGGGTATACTGCTCATGAAGTCAGTCACGCTTTACACGTAGTAAGTGAGGATATTGGACTACCAAAAGATGCTTATGTAGAAGATTGGATCAAACAAGCGATCGCACTTCTAAGTAGCGAACCAGTTGAATCTTAGTCAATAGTCAATAGTCAATAGTCAAGGGTCGATAGTTATTAACCCCACTCCCCCATGTCCCCAAATCCTTATGCTTGGATAAACGAGTCACTGGCAACGATTCACCGGGCAGACTGGTATCGTTCAGTACAAACCATCCACGGTCGCCCTGGTGCGATGGTGATTGTGGATGGTCGAGAGGTAATTAATTTTGCCAGTAACGATTATTTGGGATTAGCAGGGGACGATCGCTTAATTGAAGCTGGGGTTGCAGCTACCAAACAATTTGGGACGGGAAGCACTGGTTCTAGATTACTCAGCGGGCATCGTGAATTACACCGAGATTTGGAAGTAGCGATCGCTTCTCTCAAACAAACAGAAAATGCTCTAGTATTCAGTTCTGGCTATTTAGCAAATTTAGGAGCAATAACCGCTTTAGTTGGCAAGCGTGATTTAATACTTTCTGACGAGTACAATCATTCCAGCTTGAAAAATGGAGCCATTCTCAGTGGTGCGACAATTATCGAATATCCGCACTCTGATGTAACAGCTTTAAAAAATCTCTTGAGTCAGCGGCAAAATTACCGACGCTGTTTAATTATCACTGATAGCGTCTTCAGCATGGATGGGGATTTATGTCCATTGCCGACGCTGTTAAATTTAGCTGAAGAATTTAGCTGTATGCTGCTAATTGATGAGGCTCATGCTACTGGAGTAATGGGTAAAACTGGCGCCGGTTGTGTCGAACATTTCGGCTGTACAGGAAAGCAATTAATTCAAGTTGGTACTTTGAGTAAAGCTTTAGGCAGTTTAGGCGGTTATGTTGCCGGCAGTGCCACTTTAATTGACTTTTTGCGAAATCGCGCCCCCAGTTGGATTTACACCACTGCGTTGTCACCCGCAGACACCGCAGCAGCGTTAGCAGCAATCAAGATTATACAACTTGAACCGCAACGCCGCAAGCAATTATGGGAGAATGTCGATGAGTTGAAAAAGTTGCTGCAATTATTACCGAAGTTGAAATTATTGCCTTCGGAATCTCCTATATTATGTTTTCAATTGCCAAGTGCAGCGGCAGCTTTAGAAGCAGGAAAGCAACTTAAAGCTTGTGGCATTTTTGCAAGTGCGATTCGTCCTCCAACTGTTCCCACAAGTCGCATCCGCATATCTTTGATGGCAACCCATGAATCGATACATATTCAGAAGTTGGTGGAAGCGCTTTTAAGTATCTAGGACTTACGCAAAAACTCTCTTAAACTCTTATTCCTTGGCTTCCTTCTCCTGTCGGAGACGCTGCGCGAAGGCGGTTCGTTTTTTGGTTCTAAAAGCGTAAGTCCTAATATCTATATAGTTTCAATCCCTAATAGGTAGCAGATTGAAAAATCTGTTCGGCGGTTAAATTCAATTCCGGGAAAGTGATTGAGACAATTTTATCACTGCCTCGAAACTGTCTGACATGGTATTCTCCTTCAACTAAAAAGTAAACCCAGATAGTTGGTTGTTTGGGATTGCCAATAAACCGCTTACCACCCAACGCTTTATAATCTACAATCCAGTATTCGCTTATGCCTACTGCCTCATAATCAGCTGCTTTTTTTAAATAATCGTCTCTCCAGTTGGTACTAACCACCTCAACTACCAAAGGAATTGATGCTGCACAGGTAATGCAAGATTCTTTTTTCCACAGAGGTTCATTCACTAAATTGGGCTGATTTAATATCAGCACATCCGGTGAGTAAGCTGATTCACTCATGCTTGGTTTAATGAATGCCGTTTTGGGGATAAAATAAGGCAGTTTTAAACGTTTATATTCTGCAACTATTTCTCCAACTAAAAATCCAATAATCTCTTCATGGTCGCCTGTTGGTGGTGCCATCTCAACAATTACTCCATCATGCAGTTCATAGCGATTAAGTGTATTTACTGGATACCAAGTAATAAATTCATCGAATGTTACTAGTTTGCGTAACGTTTGGGGTTGAAAGTTCGTCATCAGAAAATTGGGTATGAAACCCCGTCCTTTAGTACCGGTTTATATTTGCTCCATTACACGGGGGTTGTTTAATTCGGTGTGCTGTTGTACTGCACTTTCAATGGGACAATTACCATTTCAAATTTTACAACCCGCGATCGCGTAACGGTTTTGCTCCATAGAGCCTCCCATTTCTGGGGTTATGTTAGCTTCGACCTGTTATAAGAGCTTGTTAAGCTCGCAACACTGTTCCAGTGACCTTAGAACTGTTTAATTACAAGCGACAGAGCGGGGAACTAGCTGCGCATTCCGAGGTGTCGTGACTCAAATAACGGCTACTCGTTTTACCGAGTGGTCTGGTCAGAATGACTTGATGATTTCTCATGCAAGCCCTATGCCTTTAGGCTAGGGTTCCTGACACTAGTTTTTCGTATTCTACACCTATCCATCCGCGCACTCAGCAGATGAAAATAGCGTTTATCTTCATAAATATTATACGTGACAACTACAAACGAGGACAAATTAAAAAAGCGATCGCATTTAAAACTTGAGCTTTTAATGCATCCGACTGTCAAGGCAAAAGTCTCTAGAAGCGTTTTCGTAGTATTGAATAAGAGCGAAACTCCAGGTTTTAATCTCAGATTTAATTATTTAAATAAGCCGAAAATGTGTTGGCAAAAATTGCGGCTTGAGTGCGATCACGTAAATTTAATCTATTCAAAATATTTGTGACATGATTTTTTACTGTTCCCTCAGAAATGTATAATTGTTGAGCAATTTCTTTATTATTTGCACCTGTTGCAATTAACTGCAAAACCTCTTTTTCTCTAGGGGTAAGTTCAGCTAAACTTGCTGGCAATGGAGATAATTGAGATGCTGTTGTTGTGGGAAATTGAGTCAACAGTTTTTTGACTATTCCTGGTCCTAATTGAGTATATCCTTTGTGGACGGCGCGAATCGCCACAGCTAATTCTTCTGAAGGTGTATCTTTAAGTAAATAACCCATTGCTCCATTTTGCAATGCTGCTGTCACATATTCATCATTATCAAAAGTTGTCAGTACTAAAACTTTGACTTTGGCAAAACGCTTGTGAATTTCTCGCGTAGCTGCAACTCCATCCATAATCGGCATTCTGACATCCATCAATACCACATCTGGCGGCTGTTGAGCAATAAGATTAATTGCTTGTTCACCGTTTTCCGCTTCTCCAATAATTTCTAAATCTGCTTCTAATTCCAATAATGCTTTTAATCCTTGGCGAATTAAATTTTGGTCATCTACAATTAAAACTTTAATCATATTCATTTTTAATTTTATATATTATGAAAAATCTGATATTATCACTAATTATTATTTCTTTTCTTGGCAGACTTGGGGTACTTGGCGGTTCGTTATGAAAACGAGGGAAAAGGAATATCAACTATGATCTTACAACCAAAACCGGGAGCGCTGTTAATTTGAAATTCGCCTCCTCGTGCTAGAGTGCGATCGCGCATACTTTGCAATCCAAAACCAGTTGTATTTTGCTCTACATCAAATCCTCTACCATTATCCTCAATTATTAAATTTATATTTTTTATTGTAGTTAATTGTATTTTAATTTCTGTAGCATTTGCATATTTAGAAATGTTTGTTAATGATTCTTGAATAATCCTGTAAATAGCGGTGCTAATTTCTGGTGGTAGGGGATAAGCGAGGTCAATTTGACAAATTGGCACAACACCAGTTGAGCGATAAAATATAGCTGCAAGTAAAGCGATGGCTTCTTCTAAAGATTGCGAGTGTAAAGGTTGAGAGCGCATTGTCGAAACTGATTGTCGCACATCTTGCAATGCTTTGGAACCTAATTCTTTTGCTCTAGCTAAGAAATCTTGAGCTTTGGTAGGATTAGATTGCCATAATTTTAAAGCAGTTTCTAGTTGTAGATTCAAAGCAGTGAGAGAATGTCCTAAAGAATCATGAATTTCTCGTGCGATGCGGTTACGTTCTTCGAGAGTAGCTTGATTTTCAATTCTCAGGGCATATTCTCGGAGTTTTTCGTTAGCGATCGCTAGTTTTTCTCGACTCTGCCGTTCAGATAATATGGCATTCATTAATAACAACACAAAAACTAAAGCTAATCCAAAGGAAACCATAAAACTTAATGTCAAAAACCAAAATCGCTCTTGTGCCTTTGGTGGTAATGGAAATCGGGAAAATCGTTGTGTAAGTGTTATTAAAATTAAGACAAATGATAAACTAGCGACTACTAAACGACCAGTCAACTGAAATATTAAGCAACTGCGAGTGACTATAATCATGTTAAGAAATGGAAATAATCTAGCAGTTCCACCCCCCAAAAAAGCAGTTATTAAAATCAAGATTATTTCCAAAGCTGTATAAAGTAATTTATTTTTTTGATTATTTGTAGGTAATCTTAAGCCCATTAAACCAAAAATAATCAGACAAGCAATTGTCAGTTCTGGAAAGTTGGTCTGAAATCGCTCAGATCGAAATGGTAAAACTGCGCTGATAGCTGAAAATGCGAGTAATATCCACTCTAAATAAAGCAAAAACCTAAAAGGATGATTTTTAAATTCAATTGGGCGGCTCATAAGTTGCTACACTTTAGTAATTAGTTAATAGCCAAAAGTTAAATCATGTCCGTTTAATTAAGATCAATAAAAACATACCTACCGTCGTAGAGACGTTCCGCCGGAACGTCTCTACTTTAGTTTACCAATGAAACTTTGCTTTCTTTCGTAGTAAGCGATTTATCGCTTTTTGAGGACTAAAATCCTTACTATCAACTAGTTAGTGTGATAGATTACTAGCCAGATTTATCAAATTTTAATCATGACTAAAGTCATGGGTTTATTCATGACTTTTTCCTCATGTCGTTGCAACAGATAAATTTATATGATGGTGACAGCAAACAAGCAAAGCCAAAAACTAATAAATGAAACTTAAAAATTTATCCTTGATAGCTGGAGCGATCGCCCTCACTTTAAGTGCAACTCCTTTTGTTGTCAACGCGCAACCAATATCGCAAACAGCAACAGAAGTTAAACCACCTCACAATAGTCCATTTGAACAGTTGGGACTAACGGATGCACAAAAAACCCAAATTAAAGAGATTCGTCGCAATAGTCGCACTCAAATGGAAGCAATTCTCACCCCAGAACAAAAACAACAGCTAGAAGCTGCAAAACAAGCACGTCAGGATCAACCACGGCAAGAAAGAAGTCAAGGTGAGCGTCCAAAGAAGGGTTTTGCTTCTTTGAATCTTACCCCAGAACAGAAAACCAAGATGCGTGAAATTAAGGAATCAGAGAAAAATCAGATCCAAGCAATCCTGACTCCCGAACAGCAGCAACAACTAAAGGAATTTCAAGATAATAGACGTTCTCGTCGTCAACAGCCGAATTCAGGCAACTAATTAACCTTAAGCGCTGATATTCACTTGATTGTGGCGGAAAATCTCATCCGCCACACACAAAAATATAGGTGACAATCGTCCAAAAAAAATATAATTTTAGTCAAAAATACTTGTATTTGTCATTTTCCCGGACGTGATGATTAATTGGGGATTCTATAATAGTGAAGACAAACTGGAGAAATCCACGAGGCAATAAATGAAGTTCAAAAACTTATCACTGATAGCAGGAGCGTTCGCCCTAACTTTAACGGCAGTTCCCTTCTCGGTCAAGGCAGAAACCACTTCTAATGCACCAGCAAGACTAGCACAAGCACAGCCAACAAAGCCTGCTCAACAAAGCGGTGGTATCCAACTCACACCGGAACAACAAACCCAAATCGAGCAAATTCGCGGTAATGTCCGCAAGCAAATTGAGGAAGTGCTAACAAAAGACCAACGCACACAAATCCAAACCGCTACGCAGTCAGGGAAGTCTGGACGCGAAGCTTTTCAAGCGCTAACATTTACCCCAAAACAGCGCACTCAATTGCAGCAAATCATGCTAACGTCGCAACAACAAATGGAAGCAGTTCTGACCGCTGAACAAAAGACAGAACTAGCGCGATTGCGTCAGCAAAATTCCATTCCTGGTACTTCAGCACCTAAAAAATAATCAATAGACATAGGTGTGGAAAAGATGTAGAGACGTAGCAATGCTACGTCTCCACCCTCGTCCGATTAGGCAACGCAAAATTAATTTTCATGCCTATATTCCTAAATAGATTTAGGATACACTACCTACTTTTCATAGCGATCGCCTGATTAACATGTACAGGCGATCGCTTGTTTTTTGTATCCAGTATCACAAATTCAATTATTTTGATTGTCAAACTTATCACACATTTATATAAGAACTTTAAAATAATATTTTGAAAGACTTCTTGTTTGCTTATTTAAATTGAAACACTAAATATAGCGCTTTGCACATTCTTTAAATACAGACCTATACAGCAGATTTCGCTCTCATCGAATACACGTAGAGACGTTCCACCGGAACGTCTCTACAAAGGTTTCGGGTAACGCACGGTTAATTTTCACTTTCTATGTCTAATATAAATATTTTCGCATCCGGGCAATCTAGCAGGAGAAAATGATGAAGAAAAAATTTGCAACCATCGACGGCAACGAGGCTGTTGCCCGTGTTGCTTATCGGTTAAATGAAGTAATTGCTATTTATCCCATTACCCCCTCTTCAGCAATGGGTGAATGGGCAGATGCATGGTCTTCTGAAAGCCGCCGTAATTTGTGGGGTACTGTGCCAAGCGTGATAGTAATGCAAAGTGAAGGTGGAGCCGCTGCTGCCGTACATGGAGCATTACAAACAGGTTCCCTGACTACCACCTTCACGGCATCTCAGGGATTATTGTTGATGATTCCCAACCTCTACAAAATCGCTGGGGAACTTACTAGCGCGGTGATTCACGTTGCGGCACGTTCTTTGGCTACCCACGCATTATCAATTTTTGGCGACCAAAGTGATGTCATGGCAGCGCGTGCTACTGGCTTTGGGATGCTGTGTTCTGCCTCAGTGCAGGAAAGTCAAGATTTTGCCCTGATTGCTCACGCTGCCACCTTAGAAGCGCGAGTGCCGTTTATGCACTTCTTCGACGGTTTCCGCACCTCTCATGAAGTGCAAAAAGTCGAATTGTTGGAAGACGAGGATTTGCGATCGCTTATTAACGATGATCTCATATTCGCTCACCGCCATCGCTCTCTTACCCCAGATCGTCCAGTATTGCGAGGAACGGCTCAAAACCCGGATGTCTACTTTCAATCCCGCGAAGCCGCTAACTTATACTACAACGCTTGTCCAGATATTGTTCAGCGAATCATGGACAAATTAGGCGATCGCACTGGACGACATTACCAAATCTTTGAATATCATGGTGCAGTTGATGCAGAACGTGTCATTATACTTATGGGGTCCGGCTGTGAGACAGTACACGAAACCGTAGATTATCTGAACGCTGGTGGGGAAAAAGTCGGTGTCCTCAAAGTCAGATTATATCGCCCCTTTGACGCAACACGGTTTGTATCAGCCTTGCCGAAAAGTGTGAAAGCGATCGCAGTCCTCGACCGCACCAAAGAACCAGGTAGCGCCGGCGAACCGTTGTATCTTGATGTAGTTGCTGCTATTTATGAAGAATGGCGTCCCGTAGAGACGTTCCGGTGGAACGTCTCAGAGTCGTTCCACGGTCACGACTCTACCCCTATGCCCAAAATCATCGGTGGTCGTTACGGTCTTTCTTCTAAAGAATTTACCCCAGCGATGGTTAAAGGTGTTTTCGACAACCTTGCCCAACCACAACCGAAAAACCACTTTACCATCGGTATCAACGACGACGTAAGCCACACTTCCCTAAACTTTGACCCTAACTTCTCCACCGAAGCAGATAACGTCGTCCGAGCAATGTTCTACGGATTAGGTTCTGATGGCACAGTTGGTGCTAATAAAAACTCCATCAAGATTATTGGTGAACAAACAGACAACAACGCTCAAGGCTACTTTGTCTACGACTCCAAAAAATCTGGCTCAATGACCGTTTCCCATCTACGCTTTGGTCAACAACTTATTCGCTCAACCTACCTAATTGACAAAGCCAACTTTATCGGCTGCCATCACTGGGAATTCCTAGAGCGGGTAGATGTACTGAAAGCGGCTGCGTTTGGGGCAACTTTATTACTCAACAGTCCTTATGATGCTGATATTGTCTGGGAACATCTCCCGGAAAAAGTACAGCAACAAATTATCGCCAAGCAACTTAAATTATACGTCATCAATGCGACCGAAGTTGCCCGGAACAGCGGCATGGGCGGTAGAATTAACACTATTATGCAAGTGTGCTTCTTTGCCTTAGCAGGTGTTTTGCCACAAGAAGAAGCCATAACCAAAATCAAGCAAGCAATTGAAAAAACCTACGGCAAAAAAGGCACAGAAGTCGTCCAGAAGAATCTGCAAGCTGTAGATCAGACGCTGGAGAATTTGCATAAAGTCGATGTCGGAGATATTGACTCATCACTTTTGTACAGACGTTCCGACGGAACGTCTCTACCTGAATACAGACGTTCCGACGGAACGTCTCTACCTGAATACAGACGTTCCGACGGAACGTCTCTACCTTTGAATGATGCTCCCGAATTTGTGCAGTCAGTTTTAGGTAAAATAATGGCATGGGAAGGTGATGATTTACCTGTAAGTGCGCTGCCTGTTGATGGGACTTTTCCTACCGGCACTGCTAAATGGGAAAAACGCAATATTGCTACAGAGATTCCCGTTTGGGATGCGGATGTCTGCGTGCAGTGTGGCAAATGTATTATGGTTTGTCCTCATGGAGTCATTCGAGGCAAGGTTTATCAACCAGGGGAATTAATTAACGCACCGGCAAGCTTCAAGTCAATCGATGCCAAAGATAAAGACTTTGCTTGCTCAAAATTTACCATTCAGGTAGCCCCAGAAGACTGTACAGGCTGCGTTATCTGTGTAGAGATTTGTCCGGCTAAAAATAAGTTAGAGCCGACGCGCAAGGCGATTAATATGGAAGCGCAGTTGCCTTTACGCGAGCAAGAGCGGGAAAACTGGAATTTCTTTCTCAGTTTACCAAATCCTGACCGCCGGGAATTAAAACTAAACCAGATTCGCCAACAGCAATTGCAAGAACCTTTATTTGAATTTTCTGGTGCTTGTGCTGGTTGTGGGGAGACACCTTATTTAAAATTATTAACACAACTGTTTGGCGATCGCTCTGTCATTGCCAATGCCACAGGTTGTTCGTCAATTTACGGGGGAAACCTTCCCACCACCCCTTGGACGACAAATGCTGAAGGAAGAGGTCCTGCTTGGTCGAATAGTCTTTTTGAAGACAACGCAGAATTCGGTCTTGGCTTTCGTCTTTCTCTAGACAAGCAAGCCGAATTTGCTGCCGAACTACTGCAACAATTAAGTGGTGAAATCGGCGATAATCTTGTTCAATCTATTCTCAACCAGAAGCAAAAATCTGAAGCGGATATTTGGGAACAACGCGAACAAGTAGCGCTGTTGAAACAAAGATTAGATGAAATCCAAGATTATAATTTAACCGCAGATGAACGCAGATGGACGCAGATGGAAGAGAGAAGCATCAGCGTTAATCCGCGTTCATCTGATGAAATCCAAGATTATAATTTAACCGCAGATGAACGCAGATGGACGCAGATGGAAGAGAGAAGCATCAGCGTTAATCCGCGTTCATCTGCGGTTAATAATCTTAAATCCCTAGCTGACTACTTGGTGAGAAAAAGCGTCTGGATTGTTGGGGGTGATGGTTGGGCGTATGATATTGATTTTGGCGGATTGGATCATGTTCTTGCCACTGGTCGCAATGTCAACATTTTGGTCATGGATACCGAAGTTTATTCTAACACTGGCGGGCAATCTTCTAAAGCTACACCACGAGGAGCGATCGCTAAATTTGCCGCTAGTGGTAAGCCAGCACCGAAGAAAGATTTAGGCTTGATTGCCATGACTTATGGTAATGTCTACGTAGCGAGTGTAGCCCTTGGTGCGAGAGATGAACACACCCTCAAAGCATTTCTCGAAGCCGAAGCTTATGAAGGACCATCCTTAATTATCGCTTACAGTCATTGCATCGCCCACGGCATCAACATGACCACGGCAATGAATCATCAAAAAGCTTTGGTAGAATCAGGAAGGTGGTTGCTGTATCGTTACAATCCCGAATTGCAGCAAGCGGGTAAAAATCCATTGCAATTGGATATGCGTCAGCCGAAGCAGCCGGTAGAAGAGTCAATGTATCAAGAAAATCGCTTCAAGATGCTGACTAAGAGTAAACCCGAAGTTGCTAAACGTCTTTTAGAAGAAGCGCAAGCTGAAGTGGATGCGCGTTGGAAAATGTACGAGTATCTCGCTGCGCGTAATGTAGGAGAGGTCTAAAATCAGTCCCAAAAATCCTTAACTGAACCGTATTAGACATCTCCCGAAAAGATGTAGAGACGTAGCACTGCTACGTCTAATCAAGGGTTTTGGGTAACGTATAGTTCATTACTGAACCGTATTAGACATCTCCCGAAAAGATGTAGAGACGTAGCACTGCTACGTCTAATCAAGGGTTTTGGGTAACGCATAGTTCATTTCTGGAGATGTCTATTGTCTATAGCGGCTTTTCTTTTAAGCTCGTCAAGGTTTTTCCGAACACCGCAAAAAAGGTAATAAATCTTCTAAAATCGTTTCATGATAATGTTCTTGAGGATAGTGTCCGACGTTATTAAGTTTTATTAATTCGGTATGAGATACAAAATCGGCAAAATTTTCTGCTATATCTACAGAAAGCCAAGGGTCAATCATTCCCCATTGAATTAAAATTGGCTTTTGCCATTCTTTAAAGCCAGATTCTATTTCGATCATTGCTGGCTGAAGTTGTAAATTGCGGATAGTTGATAAAAGTCCTCTTCCAGAAGAGGAACTTTTGAGATACGGCTTTCGATAAATATCTAAATCTTTCTCTTCGATGACGTAACGACAACCACCTTCTAAAGTTCTATCAACTAATAAAGGGTCTTGGGTCATCATTTCACCTGCTAGAGGTAAACCCAATTGTTGAATTTTCCAAGGTAATTTTGCCGCACTAGTAATCGGTGTGTTGATGATAGCTATGTTGGCAATTTTTTCTGGATATCGCAAAGCGTATTGTAAGCCTACAGAACCTAGAAATCCTTGGACAACTAAAGAAAAACGTTGTAGTTCTAAGGCTTGGATAAATTCTGATAAAGCTGTAATAAATGCATCTGGGGTGTAAGCAAAGTCTCTTTTTTCAGGTTTGGATGAAAAACCATAACCAATCCAATCTGGTGCGATCGCTCTTGTACCCTGTTTCCCTAAAGCTGGTAAAATATTACGCCAACTGTAACTTTGTGACACTATGCCGTGTAGCAATAATACAGGCAATAAGTCTGTTTGACCAATAGGTTCAACTTCGCGATAAAACCATTCTAAGGAATTGACGGTTATTTTATGTTCTTGTATTGACATGAAGAAAATTATTACGCAAAGGGCTAGAGAGGCAAAGTGGTTTTTGTTAAGATTAGGACTTAGGCAGAATTATGAAAAAAACGAACCGCTAAGTACGCCAAGTACGCTAAGGAATAAGAGAAGCGAGAGAGTTTTTGCGCTAGCAATCGTTGGAGATAATCATCTCACGAATTGCGTATGCTGTTGCAGGTGCTAATAAAACGCCGTTGCGATAATGTCCGGTGGCGAGGAGAATGTTATTAAAGCCTGGTAGTTTGCCTATGATTGGTGCGGGTCGTTTTTCGGGACGGGGACGCAACCCAGACCAGGTAAGCTTAATTGTGGCTGATACTAATTCTGGGCAAAAGGCGATCGCTTGAGTTAAAACTTGCTTCAATAGTTCTTTATCAGGTGGTATTTCATCGCTATCATTGGGAAACTCCACCGTTGCACCAATCCAATAATCTCCGTTACCTACAGGAACAATGTGAACATCATCACCTGTAATCACTGGTTGAAAGTCTGAATTTCCTAAAGGATGTCCTAAGCTTACTTGCAAAGCTTGCCCCAACACAGGGCGAATATCAATCATTTGGTTTAATTGGGCTGTCAAAAGTGATGAACCCAATCCAGCGGCAATTACAAACCAATCAGCAGTAATTTTACCCTCTGTCGTCTCAAGTTCATTGCATGAATTCGCAAAAGTGGAAGTTCCGTTGACAGTAACACCGAATTTAAATGTAACGCCGTTGCGTTGAGATGCATCAACTAAAGCTAAAGTTAAGGCTGTTGGGTCAAGTTGACGGTCTTGGGGAGAATAAACAGCACCAATAATATTATCGTTATTTATCTGCGGACACATTGACTTTAATTTCGCTACGTCCCAAACTTCCAGATTCCAGTTTTGAGAAGAGCGAATTTCCGCGAGTTTTTGCCAATCTGCTAAATTATCTTCTTGCAAACAAAGCTTAAGAATTCCTTGACGATTAAAAGGGATTTTACGACCTGCGATCGCTTCTAGTTCCGGAATTAAAGTTTCGTAACGTTCAATACTAGAAGAGCGCATTCGCCACGCATTACCCTTAATTTTATGGCTAATCACACCCATCAAAACGCCTAATGCCGCTCCTGTAGAGGCTTGGGCGGGTGGTTGTTTATCAATGACAGTGATTTTTAGGTCTTTAACTTGACTGAGTTCATAGGCGATCGCCGCCCCAACAATACCACAACCGATAATGACTACATGATTCATTGCTTTTTGATTCAGTTAGGAATGGGGTACAGACGTGACCGTGGAACGTCTGTACGGGAGTCAACAGTCAACAATTCCCTTGTCCCCCACTCCCCCTTTTCCCCTCTTAAAAAAGCCTAGTTGCTGGTTTGTGGTAACAATTGTAGGAAATTGTCAATGTCAGCAAAAGCGGCTTTGTTGTTACTTAAAGCTAGTTGAGAGTTGCTGGCGCCTGCGGCTTGATCTATTTTTACTAGGTGCTTCAATAAATCTCGCGTTATCTGACGTGCTTTGGTTTGGTCTTTAGGTAGCAGATTGGAAGTAATATAACTCATATTCTGCTTTGCGGATGTCATCGGACCGTGGATAAAATTCCCTACATAGATCCAATCTTTTTTTTGGATCAGCTTTTGCAATTCTTGTGAGCGATCGCGTACCGAAAGAATTTCAGGAACATATTCCTGAATTTTCTCTAACTGAGACGTAGTATAGGTTGGAGGTGCTGTAGCGACAGTAGGACTGCCACAACTAATCAGGAATGTTGCCAAAATTACCAGAATCAATGACAATATCGAGCGTTGACGCGCCATATATTAAATTTCTTGTGTGCCTATGAACAGTGTCATTTTAGATCGCTAAGGCAATTTCTCGTTAGTCAAAAGTCAAAAGTCAAAAGCTCCCCCTGCCTCCCCTGCCTCCCCTGCCTCCCCTGCCTCCCCGACTCCCCCACTCCCCCCTTTCCCCAACATCGTAAAATACTTGCCAAGATGGATTTATCCGATGCGTAAATTTTCAGTTTTGAATTTCAATTACTAACAATGCCTTTCTTTCCTAAAATGCGTCCATACATTCTTCTAGGCTTGTTCCTCAGCCTTTTTCTCAGTCTTGATTTGTTTTCAGACAATTTTATCAACGCGGCAACACCAACTACAGTTGCACCTATATCAGGTTCAGCACTAACCCAAGGGGTAACAAAAACAGTATTAGACAACGGTTTAATCGTGCTAACCAAAGAAATCCATACTGCACCAGTGGTCAGCGTGCAGGTTTGGTATAAAGTTGGTTCACGCAACGAGGGGACGGGGGAAAATGGGATCTCCCACCAACTGGAACATTTAATGTTTAAAGGCACTTCTACCCGTCCAGTACAATTTGGACGACTGTTTAGTGCTTTAGGTAGTCAATTTAACGCTTTCACCAGCTATGACGAAACTGCTTACTTTGGTACAGTGCAGCGAGATAAACTCGAAGCACTGCTAACCTTAGAAGCCGATCGCATGGAAGGTGCAATAGTTGGATCTGAGCAACTAACGAGTGAAAAGCGTGTAGTCATTTCCGAACTACAGGGATACGAAAATTCCCCTAGCTATCGTCTCAGTCGAGCGGTGTTGCGGGCTGCTTTCCCGAATCGAACTTATGGCTTACCTGTAGGAGGCACAAAAGCCGATGTCGAGAAATTCACGGTGGAACAGGTGCGGAATTATTACCAAACCTTCTACAGTCCAGATAATGCCACATTGGTAGTTACAGGGGATTTTACCACCGCACCAACGTTGAAAGTTATCAAGGATACTTTCGGCAAGGTTCCCAAACGAGTTAAGACGGTTCCAATCAAAGGTTCTGTATCTGTAGCTCCTAATACTCCTGGGAAAAAAGAGCCAATTGTTCTCAAACAACCGGGAAGCGCTGCACTGCTGCAAGTTGTCTATCCTTTACCAGATGTCAAGCATCCCGATGTCGCGGCGATTGATTTGATGGATGGTATTCTTACAGGCGGTCGTAGTTCCCGACTTTACCAAGACTTGGTAGAATCCGGACTTAGTAGTTCAGTAAGTGCGAGTGCAGCAGAATTAATTGAACCAGGTTGGTATGAAATTAATGCTACAGCCGCACCCGGTCAAGAATTATCAAAAATTGCTTTGGTACTGCAACAATCGTTAACGAAACTACAACAACAGCCAGTTACTAACGAAGAATTGAATCGGGCAAAGACGCAATTACAAGCTTCTTTTATACTGAATAATCAGGATATCACCAGTCAGGCAAATCAACTGGGGTATAATCAAACTGTCGCCGGAGATTATCGTTTTATTGAGGGGTATCTCGCAGCGATCGCTAAAGTTACACCAGCTGATGTGCAGAAAGCAGCGAAAACTTACCTCAATCCCGCTAAACAAACCATCGGCTTTTTTGAACCTACCCAATCTGATGGTAAACCAGGAACTTCTAATGCTGGTTCTAGTCGCACCGCTGAGAACTTCAACCCAGGTAAACCGGTAGATCCGGCAGAATTGGCAAAATATCTTCCCCCTGCCACTTCAGCCACCACTAATAGGAAACAATCGCTACCAGAACAGTTTACCCTATCGAATGGGATGCGGGTTCTTTTGTTAAGCGATCGCAGTTTTCCCTCCATCAACCTCACCGGACAAATTGACGCTGGTGCTGAATTTGACAAAATTCCAAAAGCTGGACTAGCGAGTTTGACTGCTGGTAACTTAATGAATGGCACCAAAACTCAAAATGCTCTCACCCTGGCGAAATCCTTAGAAGATAAAGGAGCCAGTTTAGGTTTTAGTGCTAGCCGTGAGGGTGTCGCTATTGGTGGTCAAGGTTTGTCCGCGAATCTGCCATTACTGATAGATACTCTGGCAGATGTAGTCCAAAATGCTACTTTCCCCCCAGACCAATTAGAACTCAGCCGGCGCCGGTCATTAACGGGGTTGAAAGCACAGCTAGATGACCCCCGTGGACTGGGACGAAGAGTTTTTCAGCAAGCAATTTACCCCGAAAATCATCCATTCCACAGCTTTCCGACAGAAGAAAGTTTGAAGAATATTACTCGCGATGATTTACTTGGCTTTTATCAAGCACATTATCGACCGGATACAACAACGTTAGCGATAGTGGGTGATTTCGATTCTACGAAGTTAAAAGCTTCACTAAATAAAGCTTTCGGTAAATGGCAAGCAAAAGGTAAAGCGCCGATTTTGAATATCACCTCAGTACCGTTGCCGCCAAGTTTGACACGTTTGAGTAAAGTAATTCCCGGCAAGGCAGAGGCAGTTACTTATATAGGCTACAACGGCATCTCGCGCAAAGATCCTCGCTATTATGCAGCGCTGATACTGAATCAAATTTTGGGTGGTGATACATTGTCTAGCCGCTTGGGTACGGAAGTACGCGATCGCCAAGGTTTAACTTACGGTATTTACAGTGCTTTTGCCGCTGGAGTTAATCCAGGTCCCTTCTTAATTCAGATGCAAACTTCTCCAGGAGATGCGAGGAAAGCGATCGCCAGCGCTGTTGGTTTACTCAAACAAGTGCGAGAACAAGGAATTACAGAGGCTGAATTAAACTCGGCAAAACGCTCAATTACCAACAGTTATCCTGTAGATTTGGCAAATCCTAGCGATGTCGCTACCATCATTTTAGACAATTCTGTTTACGGGCTTTCATCTACAGAAATTCGAGAATTTCCTAACCGCATCCAAGCCGTAACCATGACTCAAATGCAGCAAGCAATCAAAGACTTAATTAATCCTGACAAACTGGTGATTGTCACAGCAGGACCTGGAGACACTCCTTCTCAAGGCAGTTGATGACTTTGGGCATTGGGGAATTTCAATAGACATCTCCAGAAAAGACATAGAGACGTAGCATTGCTACGTCTCTACATCCGGATTCATAACACCGAAAAAAGAAATATTTCTCCCCGCTCTCTTGTTAAATAAATAACAAGGGAGTTTTTTGTGTCCAAAGTTACTCTATTATTGGTATAAAAAGAATGGTGTGATATTTATGGCTATTAATTGCCATAGATACAGCAGATTCCGCTTTCATCGAATACAAGAGACGTAGCAGTGCTACGTCTCTACAAGGAAAGGGGTTTTATATATGTACTTCATTTACCTCAAATCTGCTGTATCGCCTCATTTTTCGCTCTTTCCTTATTTTCCAAATAATACTTATCGGATTCCGTAATCAGTGTTGAATTGTTTGAACTTATTCTGTAACCAACAAATATTTAAAGAGAATAAAAGAGGATGTCTACTACAATTAAATGTCCGACCAATCGACCAACCTTGCGATTTGGTGCAACTAGTCAATTTGTCAAAGAAATGCAAAAAGCATTAAACCAGCGGCTTGCAGAACTGGATACTTTATCAGATTATCCTTTACAAGTTATTGTCACAAGTCACTTTGAAGAACAAACCCAAGATGCTGTTAAATATTTTCAGTGTCTTGCCTTCCTCAAAGCTGATGGTATTGTCGGAAAAAATACCTGGAGATATTTATGTGAAGGTGCAAATAGTTTGCCAGAGTTAAGTCAAGGAAGTAGCGGTTCCTTGGTGGAAGCAGTTCAGCAAGCACTCAAGAATGGTAAATATTATTTTGGGGAAGTCGATGGTATCTTTGGCACGAAAACAACTGAAGCAATACAAGCTTTTCAGACATCGTGCTATCAACAATCCAACGGCATCATTGGATATCGCACATGGAATGCTTTAAGTAGATTCCATGCCCATATCTCTCACTGTATTATTGATACTTTTGATGAATAAGTAGACATTAAAACTAAAATATCCTCTTGCGTAGTGAGGGCTTCAGCACTCAAAACAAAGAGCTTCAGCCCTCACTAAATTTAAGCAAGCTATTTCTCCATGAAAACTAAATCTTCCGGTTGAACAGTTAATTTGATATCTTGACCATCGACTTTCACCACAAAATCAAATCCTGTAACATGACCATCGGGGAGAATTATCACTTTATCTTTCTTAGATTCTAGAAAGTTCATAAATCCGTCTAGAGCTACACTACCATCATTAATTGCGAGATAATCAAGCAGCCGACGAAACAGTTTTGGTAAAATAACAACTTTGTCGGTGATAGTTTCTAACTCTTCCAACACAAAACCTTTATTACTTTTATCTGATGCCCATAAACCCTTTTTATCACTACGAGCTTTTTCGGTGACAGCAATTAATTGCTTGCGGATATCAGGATATAACTTAGAGTAAAAGGTAGGGTAAACTAACCCTTTAGCTAAAAGATGATAATTTGCACTCTTTTTTAGTAAAGGTTTTTCTAAATAGATGCTACTGCCATCCTCTTGTTCCAAATTGCCTTTAAAAACAAAAGCTATAGCTCTGCCATACTTGTCTGCAAAACGGGTGAGAATGAAACCAGGTGTCTCTTCCGGTTCTGCGGCAGTAATTACTTGATTGGAACCACGGGTAACGTTTTGAAATCCCAAAAATTTTAACAGTTCGCTAGCAGCAGCATCAGCAAATTCCGCCGGTTGGTGCTGTATGCCTAGACTACCCATTTTCGGGCGATAATGTGTTTCCAAAGCATCGATGGCATCCAAACGCAGCTGGGCACCTCCTGAGCGGTTGGGACTTACTGGTGTCTCCAATGTCTTCCACAATTCGGTATTGTGGGGATAAAAGCGGATAGAATCGCCATCAGGAGCAGTTTTTAAGATTTTAAAGTTGCCCTGGATAAGCGTCATTGTCATTTGTTGGGTTCCTTTGATGAAGATGAATTAGGGACTGGGGACTGGGAATTCCTGACTCTTTATTAGCGATCGCATTTCCATAATATGCAAATCAAGGTTGGGAAAGCGATCGCAAAAAAATAATAACCGCCTATCTCATTCTCTCGCTAAACTTATGTTAAGCAAACGTCCAGTTTGCTCCTCACAGAACACTTTTGCTCTCTTGTTAGGTAACTAGCAAGAGGGCTTTTTTTATACAAACGGGGAGTGGGGACAAGAACAGGACTTACGCAAAAACTCTCTCAAACTCTCATTCGCTTTTAAAGCCTTCTCATTAGTGTAATGAAACACTTGACACTACGGAACTATTTTTTGGCGATCGCTATGCAGGAAAAACTTTTTGGTTTACTGACTGTGTAAAATGCGCCATAACGCTCCGTTTCCAGTAGACAATTGACATAACTACTGGTATCCCGTATATTATGAATGATGCAGATAACTTTGAATGGGACGATCAAAAAGCTCTCGTAAACTATGCCAAGCACGGTGTGAGTTTTGAGGAAGCTTCTGAGGTATTTAATGACCTTTTCGGCATTGAAAAACAGGACGACAGAGAAGCATACGGTGAGGAAAGGTTTATCCGTATTGGCATAGCAGGTAACAAGCTTCTGATGGTTGTGTATACGGAACGGGGCGAGAAAACCAGAATTATATCAGCACGCGAGGTAACAAAGAATGAACGAAACGACTATTACCGCGAGAATGCACAAGGATGGGACGGTAGTTGAGGTGTTGGCTGACGGTAGCGAGCGACCATTTCCAGAAAAGCCTATGCGTCACATGACCGAAGAAGAAATTCACGCGGCGGCTCTTAGCGATCCTGATGCACAACCGCTTACGGATGAAGATTTAGCCCGTATGAAGCGGGTATCCCGTGTAAAAATTATCCGCCGTGCATTGCGATTGACGCAGGAGGAATTTGCAGCGCGTTACCATATCCCGCTTGGCACCTTGCGGGACTGGGAGCAAGGACGCAGCGAACCAGATCAAACAGCAAAGGCATACCTTAAGGTTATTGCCGCCAATCCCGAAGCTATCTATCAGGCATTGCAGTTTACCCCACATTGAGAGGCTTTACCCGTTCTACCTGCCATATTCTCAAAAATGACCGTTTTGGCATCACCGTGCCAAAACGGAAAAATTGGACGCTAAGGCTAAAACCATTATCAAATAAGCGTTTCAGTGATACTTGTTTTCCTTAACTCGCAAAAAACGCAACTTGTCAAAACTGGTGATTTAACCTAACCTCGGCTAAAATTGCATCTACCAAAAAATGAAGAAACGCAAAGCTTTGCTATTTAAGGTGCTGTTTGCTGCAATGGTGACAATTAGCATCGTTACGAGTTACAGCAATCCTTTACAAGCTTCGTCTGTGGGGAAAGATACGCTGACGTTGATTACCTCACCTGATTATCCTCCCTACGAGTATTACGATACCAAAGGAGGCGATCGCAAAATCATTGGCTTTGATGTTGATATTGCGAATACTATTGCCAAAGAACTCGGATTTAAACTTAAGGTGATGGAGTCGGATTTCAACGGCTTAATTCCGGCACTCCAAGCAAATCGGGCTGATTTTGTTATGGCAGGGATGACTCCGACTCCAGAACGCAAGAAAAACGCCGACTTCTCAATTATCTATTACCAAGCCAAAGATACCATTGTCGCACCGAAAGGTAGCAACTTGAAGCAACCGCAAGACTTGGCAGGTAAAAGAGTCGGTGTCCAACTGGGGACAATTCAGGAAACAAATGCGAAAAAAATTGCCCAAAAAGTTACAGGTATCCAGTTAAAACAACTCAACAAAGTGCCGGAAGCGATTCAAGAAATTAAATCGCGGCGAATTGATGCGGCTATTGTTGAGGATACCGTGGCGAAGGGATTCGCGCAAGCTAATCCTGATTTAGAAGTTAACTTGATTCCCTCAGAAGAAGCAAGTGGATCAGCGATCGCTTTCCCAAAAAATTCTTCTTTAGTTGAACCTTTCAACAAAGTTCTTCAGCAAATGAAGGATAAAGGTGAAATACAACAATTAGCAACCAAATGGTTTTCCCAAAATACAGCCGCATCCTCATCACTACCCACACCCAAAACCGGATTAAATCTCGATTTTAGCAGAATTCTTCCCGACATTCCCTTTATTCTTCAGGGAATACCATTAACTCTTTTGTTCACTTTCTTGTCAGTATTTTTAGGTTTAATTTGGGGGACAATATTATCTTTATTCAAAATTACCGACATCAAGCCCCTGACTTTATTTGCTAATGCCTACACCTCTGTATTTAGAGGTACTCCGCTGCTTTTACAATTGGCTTTGGTTTACTACGCAACGCCTCAACTTACAGGTTATGATATTTCCGCATTGCAAGCAGGTGTGCTAACATTTACACTCAACTCTGGGGCATATATGTCAGAAACTATCCGGGGAGGAATTCAAGCAGTAGACAAAGGACAAAGTGAAGCGGCGATGTCGATGGGTGTTTCTTACTGGTTAATGATGTGGGATGTAATTTTACCCCAAGCTTTAAAGAACATTTTACCAGCTTTGGTGAATGAAACTATCGGACTATTAAAAGATTCCGCGTTGGTGTCAACCATTGGTGTGGTGGAAATTCTACGCAGCGCTCAAATTATCGGCGCAAATAAATATATCTACTTTGAGCCGTTGTTGTTTGCAGGTTTGATTTACTATGTTTTAGTCATGGGTTTGACTTTTGGTGCCTCCGCTTTAGAAACAAAATTAAGACGAAGTGAGTAATTTCGTAGTGAGCGCTTCAGCGCTCTTCAAAACTATAAAATTTAATGGCTGAAGCCATTACTACAAAAATATGAATCAAGCTGTAATTCGCACCGAGTTTCTCTATAAATCTTTTGGCAAACTCGATGTCCTCAAAGATATTTCGACGAAGATTTATCAAGGTGAAGTAGTGGCTATTCTTGGTCCTTCGGGTTCGGGTAAGTCTACTTTTCTCCGATGTATGAATTTGTTAGAACGTCCGACTAAAGGACGAGTTTACTTTAATGAACAAGAAATTACTCAACCGAAGACAAATATTCTCAAAGTTCGCTCTTCTTTGGTGATGGTGTTTCAACACTTTAATTTATTTCCTCACATGACGGTGCTACAAAATGTCACTTATGCACCGATTAAAGTGAAAAAAGTTGATAAAGAAGAAGCAAAACAGAAAGGGTTAGAGTTACTTAATAAAGTCGGTTTGGCAGAAAAAGCCGATGTTTACCCATCTAAATTATCAGGGGGACAAAAACAGCGAGTTGCGATCGCTCGTGCATTAGCGATGGAACCGGAAATGATTTTGTTTGATGAACCAACCTCGGCTTTAGATCCAGAAATGGTCAAAGATGTGTTAGAAGTGATGAAAGGTTTGGCGCAATCGGGAATGACGATGGCGATTGTGACCCATGAAATGGGATTCGCTAGAGAAGTAGCCAGTCGAATTATGTTTCTCGATCAAGGAAGTCTGGCAGAGGATACTACACCAAGGGAATTTTTCCAAAACCCTCAATGCGATCGCGCAAAGCAATTCTTAGAAAAGATGCTTTAGTATTACTTATGGCGTAAGGAAAGTAGACATAGACGTGAAAATGGGCGTTGCTGAATATTAATATGAAATTCCTAATTATTGCTAAAGACGTTCCGCCGGAACGTCTCTACAAAGGCGGGTTTTAATGTTACAATCACCCGTCAAAATTTAAAATTCATATTTCAAATCAGCAACGCCTGAAAATGAGGGTTTGGGGCAACGTATAGTTCATTTCCACTTTTATGTCTATTGTAGAGACGTTCCGCCGGAACGTCTCCAAAATCGATTTAGCGTCCAACGCCTATATATTGGAATCCAGCCCGTACCATTGTTTCAGGATCGAGGAAGTTACGACCGTCAATCATTACCGCGTGGGACATCAACTTTGCCATTTTGGCGTAATCGAGATTGCTAAACTGTTCCCATTCAGTAACCAATACTAAAGCATCACAACCATCTGCAAGGCGTTCGGCGTCGGTTTCTACCAACACACCAGAAAGACCATGACGCATTCCGGTTTGAGAAATAATTGGATCGTATGCTTTAACTTTGGCTCCGAGTCGGTTCAACTGCTCAATCAAGTTAAGTGCGGGAGCGTCGCGCAAATCGTCAGTATCAGGCTTAAATGTCAAACCGAGTAATCCGACAGTTTTGCCTTTGAGGATTTTCAGGGCTTGTTGGAGTTTTTCTAGAGCAATCAAGCGCTGACGTTCGTTGACGCTGACGGCAGCTTTCAGGAGTTGAGCTTCATAGCCGTAGTCATCAGCAGTATGAACCAAGGCAGAGACATCTTTCGGGAAGCAAGAACCACCCCAGCCGATACCAGCTTGCAAGAATTTGCTACCAATGCGAGAATCTAAACCGATACCTTTTGCTACTTGGGTAACATCAGCACCAACGCGATCGCAAATATTCGCAACTTCGTTAATAAAACTAATCTTAGTTGCCAAAAAAGCGTTGGCAGCATATTTAATCATTTCTGCCGAGCTTAAATCTGTTGCCAATACTGGCACTTGGGGTAAAGATTTATCAGAAGCAAAGTTGCGCTCGACAATTGGGGCATACAATTCTTTCATCATGCCGATCGCTCTGGGAGAGTTACCACCCAAGACAATGCGATCGGGGTTAAAGGTGTCGTAGACTGCCGAACCTTCGCGCAAAAATTCTGGATTGCTGAGTACATCAAACTGAGATGTATACTCAGGTAATTTCTCTTCACTTCCAACCCCACCTGCGGGAACTAATGTTTTTTGGCGTTCAGCGATACCATCCATCACAATCATCCGTACCCAGTCACCTGAGCCAATAGGCACTGTAGATTTGTTAACGATGACCTTATAACCACCGTCAAGATGTGCGCCAATACTACGGGCTACAGCCTCAACGTAACGGGTATCACTTTCACCATTGGGTAAGGGTGGTGTTCCCACTGCAATAAACAAAATTTCCCCGTGGCTAACGCCTGCACCGATGTCAGTTGTGAACTCAATATTGCCCGATTGAATGGCAGAATGCATAATTTCCGAGAGTCCCGGCTCGAAAATTGGCGACTGTCCAGACTTCATTAACTTGACTTTTTCTTCGTTGTTGTCTACGCAAATTACATTATGTCCAATATGAGCCAAGCAAGCGCCTGTCACCAAACCAACGTAGCCAGTACCAATTACACAAACACGCATTTTGTTAATTCCTTAGTTTTTTGGGGTTAGTTGTCAAAAAGAAGTTTTCAGCAGTCTAGAGTCCATAATTAATAGTTTTTTGACTATTGACTATTGACTGTTGACTATTGACTATTGATTACCTTTGATGCGATCGCGGAAATCTTCTATGGTCAGTTTTAACCCCTCTTGTAGAGGAACGGTAGGTTCCCAATCTAACAAAGTTTTTGCTTTGGTAATATCGGGACGACGGCGACGCGGATCGTCAGAAGGCAAAGGCTCAAATTTTATTTCTGCATCCGGATTTATCAGGTTCTGCACGGCTTGAGCTAATTCTAAGATCGTGTATTCACCAGGATTACCTATATTTACTGGACCTACGTAGTCACTCTTCATCAACCGTAAAAATCCTTCGATCAAGTCGGAAACGTAGCAGAAACTACGGGTTTGTGAACCATCCCCGTATATTGTCAAAGGATTGCCCCGTAAAGCCTGAACGATAAAATTACTTACTACCCGACCATCATTTTCTAACATCCGAGGACCATAGGTGTTGAAAATACGGACAACTCTAATATCAACTTTATTTTGTCTGTAATAGTCAAATGCCAAAGTTTCCGCAACTCGTTTGCCTTCGTCGTAACATGAACGCAGCCCAATGGGATTGACGCTACCTCTGTACTCTTCAGTTTGCGGATGAATTTCTGGATCTCCGTACACTTCGCTGGTTGAAGCTAAGAAAAATCGTGCTTTGACACGTTTAGCCAACCCCAGCATATTCAAGGTTCCGATAACGTTGGTTTTTACTGTTTTGACTGGATTGTATTGATAATGTACTGGGGAAGCAGGACAAGCCAGATGATAAATTTGATCCACTTCTAACCGAATTGGTTCGGTGATGTCGTGGCGGATGAGTTCAAAGTATGGATTATTCATCCATTTGAGGATGTTTTGTTTGTTACCTGTGTAGAAGTTATCCAAGCAGATAACTTCATGCCCCTCAGCCATTAGTCTGTCGATCAGATGGGAACCAAGAAACCCAGCACCGCCTGTCACCAAAATTCTCATAGTTTACCAGTTACTTACATGTTTTTGTAAAGTGCGATCGGCGCTTCGCCGCAGCGCTTCGCTATCGCGTCTGTTTTTAGAATACCCAGCCTGACAACAAAAATAGAACACTTCCACGGGTAACTAAAAAAGTATTTTTATCCGCGATTTACTTCTAGATGCAATCAATCACTTAAATTACTTCACAATTCACTTAGCAAAATAACAAACATTCACAGTCTAATTTGGGCTTTTCGGCAATAATTTACAAAGTCTTTAAAAATATAAAGTTTTGAAACCTGGGAATGGGATTAGGACTACTAGTCTGGCAAGTCAACTTTGCGCTTGTGATACCGATAATTAAGCTACCTCAAGACGGCAGTAGATTTTGCCAAGCCAAGGTTGAATTTAGCACATAATGCCCTTAGGCTGTAAGCCTGGACGCCAGGTGCTTCAAGTCGGCGGAGCCGCCCAACGCACTGGCTCGGCTATACGAACAAGGAACACCTGCGTGGGCACTCATTAGGCGCATCTTCATACATAAATGGTATTAGGCGCAGACCAAGAGCGAACTTGATGTAGCTGAAATCAATCGTAAATCAATATTTTGAGTTAATGGCAGAATCAAGATATTTTTGATGATGCTGTGAGAAATTATGGCACTAAATGCGATCGCCACAGATCACGCTTTCACTTTTAATGCAGGTCAAAAACTACGTGTATTTCAAACATTTGTTAAAATAGAGAAAAAACAACAGTTATAATCAACTATGTCAACTACTATTACTGATATTGGTACTCTCATTACCCGTCAGCCTGGAATTCATGGGGGCTGTCCGATTATTGCTGGAACTGGTGTCACAGTACGACGAATTGCTATCTGGTATAAGCAAGGTTTGAGAGCAGAAGAGATTGCTGCACGAATTGGGCATTTAAGCATTGCACAAGTTTATGCGGCATTAACTTACTATCATATAAATCGAGAAGAAATTGATCATGATATTGCTGAAGAAGAAGGGGAAGCTGACCGGATAGAGTCATTACATAGAGCAAGCAGACAGTCGTGAGTCGATCGCCCCAAATCACCCTTCCATTGGATAATAACAAGTGCGCGCTCTATGCTTTTAGGGATTAGGAACTAGGTAAAAAGAATGTTTACTATTTCCCAGTCCCCAGTAAAAAGTCCCTACACAGTAGCAGTAGTATTGGAAACGACTGTAGGCAAAACTGCTGTGGGATTGCGTTCTGGTTCGCCAAGCATGACGATAGAGCAGGTGAGCTGTCTGGCTAACTGGGTAGTGACATCGCTAATGGCTAATCCACCGGGACTTGTGCGATTGCGTATAAAAGGCAACACTACTAAATCATATAATCGCGCTGCCTGCAAAATTGCTTGGGCAACATTTTCATGGGCAATGATTTGAACTTCTGGGGGATTGGGCAAAGCTAATTTAGATATTAATAAGCCAAGTTGCGATCGCCTAGAGGCTATTTTACTAGAACTAGTGCGGCGATCGCATACATTCAAGACGGTAACTTGTGCTTGATTTGCTTCTGCTAACATGATGGCAAATTGAACAGGCTGTAATGAGGGTGCCATCAGGTTTTCTACAGGCACTAAAATTCGCTGAATTTTTCTCGGCGATTCTACTAAACGTGTCACCGCTACCGGACAATGAGATGCCCAGAGAACGCCATCAATCACATTACCAAATAAACGCGCTCTCAACCCAGTGCGTTTACCCCAACCCATAACAATTAAACTAGCTTTTTGTTCGCGAGCGGCTCTGCTGATCCCCTGAGCAAAAGCATCATCAATTCGCAGCAATGGTTCTGCTTCTACGCTCAATACTTGACTTTGAGCGGTGGCTTTGGAAAGTAAGCGTTCACTACGTTGCAGAGAAATTTCTAAATGTGGTGCATCCATTTGAGCCGCTGCTGTAGCGATCGCTAACGGTATAATCCTACCATTTTCCTGACGCGCTAATAGTGCCGCCATCTCAATTAAATATTGCTGAGTTTGCGGATTGTAAACAGGTACGACTATAGTAAAATTACTGCGTTTTTTCTCTATATTTTGAGACGAAGGTGTTGTAATTGTGTGTTCTTCAACAGATGATGAAGCCAAACCAGCAGCAAGACGATTGGTAATCAATGGTCCTACGGTTGATGTCACGAGCATTAAACTAACAACACTATTTAATACCCATATCGGTAACAACTCCGCTCGATATCCCACTAATGTTGCCGCTAATGTCGCACCCACTTGGGGTAAACTCAGTGACCACATCATTAACATTTCTTGCCAGTTATAGCGGTAAACTAGTTTAGCTAAAAAAGCGGCGAGAAATTTGCTAAAAAATAAACCAATTACAATAAATAGGGTTAGCTTCAGCGTGCTAAAGTTGCTGCCAGCTGGCAAATTAATTAATGAGCCAAGGTGAACAAAGAAAATAGGAATGAACAGCACGCTACCAACGAACATTACCTTTTCTTTGACTGGTCCAGAAGCGAGGACACCATTTACCGCTAGACCTGCTAAAAAGGCTCCAACGATTTTTTCTACTCCGATTAATTGAGCCCCGACAGCGGCAATAAATACGCAAAGCAATACAAATAAAAATTGGTTTCCCTCATCGTCTCCAGAGCGTCGAAAAAATTCTTTACCCGCCCAATAAAAGCCTACTAATACTACGATTAAGTAAATAATTAAGGAATTAAATAAAGTTATCAATCCCCAATAACTGAATTGTCTAGCATGAACGGCTATACACAAAGATAACACCAGCAATGTACCAATGTTAGTAAAAATTGTGGCTCCAATGGTGACGCTGACGGCTTGATTTTTGACTATTCCTAAGCGATTTATCAGGGGATATGCCAACAAAGTGTAGGAAGCTAACAAAGAGCCAATTAAGATTGAAGCATTGGCACTAAAGCCAAAAATGTGCCCGATTAATGTTCCTAACGCTAGGGGGATAAAGAAGGTAAAGCTGCCAAATCCAATAGAACGACTTTTTTGACGACGGAATTGTTCTAAGTCAACTTCTAACCCTGCAACAAACATCAAGTATACTAATCCGATATCTGATAGCAAATTGATAGTTGGCGAATCAGGCTGAAATACATTCCAACCTGAGGGACCAAGTACTACCCCGGAAAAAACCAAACCGACTAATCCGGGTAGTCTTAGCCGCTCAAATAGAATCGGTACGACTAAGATAACCAGTAATAAAATGGCAAAAGAAACAATTGGTTCTTTGCCGAGAACTTGGTTTGTCGGTTCCAATACAAGAACTTGGGAGATGAGTTCCATAGGTAGGACTTGTGTGTTCGCATAGGGTGAAATGACAATTGCCTTGGGGTAATTGTTCGCTGTGAAAATAAATTAATCATCCACCCTGGAGAAAATGAAAAAGTGAGAAAATTTGACTTACAGAAGTTGAGGCGATCGCGTATGCTAACTATGGGTGAATTTGGCTGAGGATAAATCGCAAGCGATCGTAATCGTCTTTGAGCAGCACACTTAAGGTTCTACCGGCTTTGATTAACCATTGTCGATCAGCTTTGCGTAACTGGTACACTTCTCTAATCGCTGCTGCGGTTAATGAGTCTACTGGGGCACCGTTGACAAAAAGCAATGTCCGCAAAAAATCTAGCTCTTCGGTGAATTTAACGATCGCTTCTGGTTCGCATCGATAAACAGCTTGATGAATTTGTGGCGGACGCGGTGGTAGATATTGATATACCCTATTCTTAGAACTTATACTACCAGATGGCTGTTCAAATCCGACGATCGCTGCCCGAAATTCTGTTTTCAGCATGGCGAATATCTGGGGTTGTTCCTCTCGCAAATCTTGCAAAGACAAACCTAAGGCTCTTGCTCTGTGTACAGAATCTATGGGCATTGTTGTCGCATAATACACCAAGCCATAAACTTGATTCCCCGATTCTTCATCCACAGAACAAACCCAGCTACCGAATGGTGGCATGGGTGGGAAGCTCAAATCTTCAGGTTCGAGACACTGTGCCAAAAATTCGGTAGTTGTAGTTTCGATCACCTCCGCAATGTGGTTGGGGTGGCGATCGGAATAAGTAAACTGTGGTAAAGGAAGGCGCATAGTATTAATAAGTCAACAGTCAAGAGTCAAAATGTTATGGACTGTTGACTCTTGACCATTAGACATCTCCATAAATTAATGATGCGTTACCTGAAACCCTAAAGACGTTACATGTAACGTCTCTACATTCATTTTCACGCCGTCTATTTCGCTTTTTTCCGTCCGGCAGTGGTCTCTACAAGATCCAATTCGCGGAGGCGAAAGGTAACTAACTTATCCCAGTTACCACCTTCAAACAGTACGGCTACTTTACCATCACTCACCCGTTGTACGAGTCCCTCAAAGCGATAATAAGTATCTGCGGGATTCTTGACACGAACAGTCGCTCCTGGCAGGATCATGATTTTAACCTCGCTTGTTTCCTTCTAATAGCTTAATACTTGTCAGCAGTCCATAGTCAAAAGTCCATAGTCAAAAGTCCATAGTCAAAAGTTCATAGACCATTGACCGTTGACCATTGACCATTGACCGTTGACCATTGACTGTTGACCTTTGACTAATATCTCTGCCTCTGTTGACGAAAATTGGCTACTGATTCTACTAGTCCTAAGGCGATGAAGTTGCTTAACATGGCAGAACGACCGTAACTCATCCAAGGTAAGGGAATCCCTGCCACTGGTGCTAAACCAACCGTCATCCCAACGTTAACAATCACCTGAAACACGATCATCGACAAAACGCCAATAGCCAACAACGAACCAAAATTATCTTTGGCGGTTTGAGCAATATGTAATAATCGCAGACAAATAAAGCATAAGACAGCCAGCAATAGCAAACAACCAATCAAACCAAATTCTTCACCTACGGCAGAGAATATAAAGTCTGTATGTTGTTCGGGGACGAAATTTAGTTGAGTCATCGGACCCTTATTTAGTCCCCATCCCCAAATTCCCCCAGCACCAATGGCAATGCGAGATTGAATTAGGTGATATCCTGTTCCGAGGGGGTCGCCATCGGGATTAAGAAATGAGGTGATCCGACCTTTTTGATAATCTTTCAATACATGGTTCCAGACGAAAACACCTATTTCACCGCCTAGCATGTTCAGAACCCATGCACTGATGCCGCTGATACCAAATCGACGCCAGGGGAGAGTCAAAAAGCCTAATACACCCATAGCAACTGACCAAATTAATCCTAAAGGTCCCAAAGATAGTTGATTAAACAAAACTATCGGTGCCGAAAGGGGCCAAGGTGTACTAAAGAGAATCGCAGCAACGATGGGAGAAATCATCAGTATTAACCAGCCTGGGTTAGCATTTGCCCAGTACAACATGCCTAAAACGATCGCTCCAAATACCAGTGATGTTGCCAAATCAGGTTGTATAAATACTAATGCCCAAGGAATGGCAGTAATTCCCAAAGCACGGAAAACATTATCTATTTGAGAAGCGCTGCGCTTGTGTAACAAAGCCGCTAAGGTGATGATTAATCCTATTTTGGCAAATTCTGAGGGTTGTACGGGAATGCCACCGATACTAAGCCACCGTTGTGCTCCTTTGGCAGTTTGACCAGCTACCATGACGGCGATCAAGCTAATATTGATTATTGTATAAGTTATCCAGTGCAACTGAATCAGATTGTCGTAGCGGATGCGGGCAAGAATCAGGGCTATTACGGTACCAATACCACCCATGAGCCAATGCCACCACCAGTCAGTGAGTCCTTGGTTCAATTCGGTACTTTTGATCATAATGCCACCAAACACAGTGACGGCGATTGATAAGCCAAGTAGCAGCCAGTCTGTTTGCTGCCAGGGTTTAACCCATTGTTGCCAGCGGATTTTTGGCACGGAGTTTTTGGAGAGCGACCTTTTTAACAACATTGATTGTGTGATTTTAGACTTTAGGTTTTAGATTTGAAATTTAATTAGCACTTTAAATCTGTATTCCCCGGTTGCGGATGGGGAACCAGATGAAAATTAAAATTCTATGTTAAGGCAGCAACCGATACTTTGCCAGCGATGGTGAGGGCGATCGCGTATAATGCTTTTGCACTAGCTGAATCTGGTTCCCCGACAACAATCGGCACACCGCTATCACCCCCAACTCTGGTACAAATCTCTAGGGGTACGCACCCCAGCAATGGCACACCCAACTCGGCAGCAGTTTTCTCACCACCACCGGAACCAAAGATGTCATATTGTTTATCTGGCATATCTGGGGGTATAAAATAACTCATATTTTCCACTATCCCTAAAATTGGCACGTTCATCTGCTGAAACATTCGCAAACCTTTACGAGAATCTAACAAAGCTACGTTTTGCGGTGTGGTGACAATTACTGCCCCTGCCATTGGCACAGCTTGTGTCAAAGTTAACTGAGCATCTCCCGTACCTGGTGGCATATCCACAATCAAATAGTCAAGTTCTCCCCATTCAACTTGATAGAGAAATTGACGAATAACTCCATTTAGCATTGGTCCGCGCCAAATCACTGGCTGATCTCGGTCAATCAAAAAGCCCATTGAAACTAACTTGACGCCATGATTAAAAGCAGGTTCCAGGATTTCGCCTTTTTCCCCAGGACGGACAGTAATTTGGGCATCACTCAGCCCTAGCATGGTGGGATCGTTAGGACCGTAAATATCAGCATCGAGTAAGCCGACTTTTGCGCCGGTTTGTGCTAATGCTACTGCCACATTCACGGCTACCGTACTTTTACCTACACCACCTTTGCCGCTAGAAATGGCGATAATGTTTTTCACACCATTAATGCCAGTGCGATCGCTTATGCTTTTTTGCTGAGGTGTTTCGGCTGTGACTTCTACAGCTATATCTGTAACACCAGGCAGTTTTTTAACGGCTCTTTTACAATCTTCAACGATAAATTCACGTAGAGGACAAGCGGGTGTTGTTAATACTAAAGTGAAGCTAACTTTGCCACCGTCAATTTTGACGTTGCGAATCATGTTGAGTTCTACCAGGCTTTTGCGAAGTTCTGGATCTTCCACCGGTCGCAGCACATTTAGAACCGACTGAGAATCGAGGACATCATACATCGTGTTTTCACCCTTGCCGCTGTAATAAATCTTTGCAACTAGTTTTTATCATCTACTTGCATCTTAACTTTATGAGGGTATTGTTAGTGGATGGTCAACGGTCAACAGTTATCCACTATCAACTATCCACTAACTCCCTGCTGGCAATCCTGCCTTTTCTACAGCATCAACTAAAGCGCGTGCTACGCGATCGCTATAGGGACGGGAAAACGACCAAATCAAAGGCGAGAACCAACCGCGTAGGGTAACAGAATAAGATAAACAAGTGCCACAAACTGTGGACTCTAGTTGATAAGTCACTCGTTCTTCTATGCCAGGAATTGCCATCACGCGTACAGTTAGCAGTTCTCTGGGATTGACGCATTCTACAAAAATGCGGATAGGAATCGGCGACAAGCGTGTTACTGCTTGATAAATCAATCCGGGTTTGGGTACTAATCCGTAGGGAACGTTGGTACTCTTGAGCATTGGATGCCAGGAAACGTCTGCTAAATCTACTACCTTTTGCCATAGTTCGTCTGTTGAAGCAGAACTAATTTCTCGATACGTTCGCACCAAAGAAGCACAAAAGAGACGCCGTTTGCGGTGGATAAATTTGGACAACCAAACTTGCATTTTTATAATCCTCTTCCTGGCTACACATCTAGTTAGGGCATTGGGCATTGGGCATTGGGCAATGGGAATAAAAAGAAGCGATCGCGTATTTCACAAAGGGACAATTATTTAATGGGCAATTGTTTAATTGTTTAATGCGAGATTTTTTCCATGCCCCATGCCCCATGCCCAATGCCCCATGCCCAATGCCCCAGTCCGTATGTTTATTTTTTTGTACGTCCTATGCCCTTATACACAATCTCAAAGTAATATCTTTTAATTGCAACTTGGTATTACACTTAAATGTTCACATAAATTAAGGATAAAAAACTTAGTCAATATACAAACGTATACGCATTTGAGGGACAATATCTTTGTTATGCCCACGTTTGGGAGGTGAATGCTTGACTGTAACGCCATACAAGCAATTGCGATTTGAGTCGGTTATTTTGGCGCGTATTGCCTGCAAATGTTTAAGTTGAGAGATTTGTTGCTTTTTAGAAATTGTAATTTAGGTTGCTGAATTTATGATGTTGACTAACTCGCTTCATCGCCAAACCGAATCATCTAAGTCTTTACCGCCAACTGACGCTAAGGCTAGGGTGAGTCAGTTTATGAAACAGTTGCAGGACAAAATTGCTCAAACCCTGGAAGACGTAGATGGTGTAGGTAAGTTCCAACAAGATAGTTGGGAACGTCCTGAAGGGGGTGGAGGGCGATCGCGTGTGATGCGTGAGGGTGCAATATTTGAACAAGCTGGTGTCGGTTTTTCGGAAGTTTGGGGAGATCACCTACCACCCTCTATTTTAAGCCAACGCCCAGACGCAGAAGGACACCGCTGGTATGCCACGGGTACTTCAATGGTGCTACATCCTCGCAATCCTTATGTACCCACCGTTCACCTAAATTATCGCTACTTTGAAGCAGGTCCGGTGTGGTGGTTTGGTGGTGGTGCGGATTTAACTCCTTTTTACCCCTTCGCTGAAGATGCAGCACATTTTCATCAAACTCTCAAATCCGCATGTGATCAGCATCACCCAGAGTATTATCAAGTGTTTAAGCGCTGGTGTGATGAATATTTCTACCTCAAGCACCGTGGGGAAACACGGGGTATAGGTGGTCTATTTTTTGATTACCAACATGGTGAAGGTGAATTATATCGCGGTCCCCAGCCAGATGATGAAGCGGCTATTTACAGCAGTCAATTAGGGGCGCCAGAACCACGCAGTTGGGAAGAATTATTTGCTTTTGTGCAAGATTGTGGTAATGCATTTTTACCATCTTACGTGCCAATTGTTCAACGGCGACATAATACAGAGTACGGCGATCGCCAACGCAATTTTCAACTTTATCGTCGGGGTCGGTATGTAGAATTTAACTTGGTTTATGACCGAGGCACTATTTTTGGTCTGCAAACCAACGGACGCACCGAATCTATTCTCATGTCTTTACCTCCCCTGGTACGCTGGGAATACGGCTATCAGCCAGAACCTAATTCTCCCGAAGCCCAGTTGTACGAAACCTTCTTGAAACCTCAAGATTGGGCAAACTGGACACCAAATCACAGTGCTGAGTAATAAGCCTCCTAAGTGTTGAGTGGTGAATTAAACTACTATCGTCAGTAACCCACCGACAGAAAGGGAGTGTATGTTTGAGCAATTAAGCTTGCCATACTGACCACCTAGCAAGAGGTAAACGTTATTGTTAAAACCGCTCGTGCCGCTTCCCTTTCAGTCCTCAAGAGACTGAGTTGTCCCTCATCCCGTGTATTTCAATGAAAGCACTTAGCAAAAAAAAAGTGACAGTTTTGGCTATTGCTTGTTAATCTCAAGCATAAGCATTGGACTTTTTTTTAAATTAGTGAGCCAACTATTTCACTATCAGCTTCTATACTGTGTATCAGTGGCAAGGTGATAAAGATTACTTTAAAAAAATCTTTTGGCTTACTAGTCCAACGCGAAATACAGCCGATGTCAATTTGACAGAAGCGCCAACGGGAGGCGAACGTGATTCATATAGATCAAAAAACTTACACAACTCAAGATGGCAATACCGTTATTGTTTTAATTCCATCCGGTCGCCTAGATATTACCACAGCTTGGCAATTTCGCTTGAAGTTACAGGAATGTATCTCCAAACTGAGTCGTCATATAGTTGTCAATATCGGTCAGGTGAATTTTATTGATAGTTCTGGTTTGACATCTTTAGTCGCGGGGATGCGTGATGCTGATAAAGTCAAAGGTAGTTTCCGCATCTGTGATGTACATCCAGAAGCAAAACTGGTGTTTGAAGTGACGATGATGGATACGGTCTTTGAAATCTTTGAAACTGAAGAGGAAGCTTTAGAAGGTATACCCCCCAGCATCGCCAGCTAAATTTTGGCGTTGATAAAAAAAGTGCGTCCCAACACAATCAATCTGTTGGGGTGTAGTTTTCTTGTAGTAATTATCAGTAAACAATGTATGGGCGCAAGTTATTATTGATACTAAAAAAAGTGTGTTCCAACAGGATGTGAAACTATTATCCCCTGCCCCCAACTCAAACGGGCATGGTTTGGCGATACCATAGCTTTGGACGTAATCCACTAATATCAAGGTGGGATCTTCCTAGTACAGGTTAGCGTAAATAAACTAACCATTCTCAATCGCTAAAAAGCCTACTCCATATCACTTTTGAGTGGGTGAATGCGTGACTTCACGGCGGTACTAGGTCATAACACACTACAGGCAATTTATATTTATTCACATACATTGAATTTTTCTCGCCGACTTACTTAACACCTGAAGTGGTTATAGCTTGCATGGCAGACCAACTGACATCTGAATTGCCCAATCGCCGACTAACTGGTTTGCCGATTCAACGGTGGCAAATTTGCCTAGAAAAACCAGAAATTGCCCAACAACTGGCTGAATTGACAAATATATCGCCTATTATCAGCCAATTGTTGATAAATCGCGGTATGGAAACAAAAGAACAAGTGCAAGCCTTTTTAGATCCAGAATCTTTAAATTTGCCATCACCACTGTCAGAATTTCCAGATTTAGCGATAAGTTTAGAGCTGTTGGAGTCGGCGATCGCATCAAAAGAAAAAATCGCTATCTGTGGTGATTACGATGCAGATGGCATGACTAGCACAGCTTTATTGTTGCGTAGTCTGCGAACTTTAGGCGCAGATGTTGACTACGCTATCCCCAGCCGAATGCACGAAGGCTACGGCATTAATAAACGCATCGTTGAAGAATTTGAGCAGGAAGGTGTTAAACTAATTCTCACAGTAGATAATGGGATCTCTGCATATGATGCGATCGCTTTTGCCAGAGAACTCAATCTAAAAGTAATTATCACCGATCACCACGACATCCCCCAACAATTACCGCCAGCTAACGCCATCCTCAACCCCAAACTCATAGCGGAATCGTCACCTTATCGCAGTGTTGCTGGTGTTGGCGTTGCCTATATTTTGGCGGTTTCTCTCGCACAAAAACTAGGACAAGCTAAAGGCTTAATTCAGCCGATGCTAGCACTTTTTACATTGGGAACCATTGCAGACTTAGCCCCATTGGTAGGGGTCAACCGTCGATGGGTGAAACGTGGTTTACAACAGTTACCTAAATCTAAGTTAGCGGGAGTGCAAGCGTTAATTCAAGTAGCAGGAGTGGGAGCAGGGGACAAGGAGACAAGGGGAGTGGGGGACGAAGGAATTCATAACTCCTCATTCCTAAATCCTAACTCCCGTAGAGACGTTCCGGCGGAAGGTCTCTACCCAAATACAGACGTTCCGGCGGAAGGTCTCTACCCAAATACAGACGTTCCGGCGGAAGGTCTCTACCCAAATACAGACGTTCCGGCGGAAGGTCTCTACCCAAATACAGACGTTCCGGCGGAACGTCTCTACCCAAATACAGAGGTTCCCCCGGAAGGTCTCTACCCAAATACAGAGGTTCCCCCGGAAGGTCTCTACCCAAATACAGAGGTTCCGGCGGAACGTCTCTACCCAACTCGTAACTCCTCAAATCCCAAATCTCTCAAACCTGAGGATATCGGGTTTCGCTTGGGTCCGCGAATTAATGCGATTGGTCGGATTGGTGATCCGCAAATTGTGATAGACTTGCTGACAACTGATGATATGGGGATAGCGCTGGCAAGAGCGATGCAGTGCGAAGCGATTAATAAGCAACGACAGCAAATGTGCTCAGAAATTGAATTGGAAGCGATCGCCATTGTCGAAGCTGAATTTATCTCATCATTACAGCAAAACCGGGTATTAGTTGTTGTAAAATCAAATTGGCATCATGGCGTGATTGGTATTGTCGCCTCTCGCTTGGTGGAACGCTACGGTGTGCCTGTGTTCATCGCCACTTATGAGGATGAAACACACATTCGTGGTTCTGCACGCGGAATTCCAGAGTTTAATGTGTTTGCAGCTTTGGAATATTGTCATGACTTGCTTGGCAAATATGGTGGACACAAAGCAGCTGGAGGATTTTCTTTCCCAGCAGAGAATTTGCCAGCATTGCGATCGCTATTATGTGAGTTTGCCAATAAATCTTTAGCACTTGAGCATATCAAACCATTAATCAAAATTGATGCCAAAGCAAACCTGAATGAAATCAAATCTCAACTTTATCAACAGCTTAATGTCCTTCATCCCTGCGGTATCGACAACCCCGATCCGGTATTCTGGACGCCTGATGTCCAAGTAATTGAGCAAAAAATTGTTGGCAAAGGTCACATTAAATTGACAGTGGCACAAATTATCGACAATCGACAATTTAAAATTAAAGCGATCGCTTGGCGTTGGGGTGACTACTTTCCCTTACCCTCAAAAGTAGATATCGCTTACAAGTTACGCGAAAATAACTTTAATGGCAGCACCACTATCGAGTTAGAATTAACAGGTGTCAGACTAGCAAAACAGTCTCACCTGTCTTTCACTTCAACATCTACGCCATCAAAAAGCACCTTTGAGTATAACCAACGCCACTATAGCTGTGGTATATATCAAAATGGTGAGTTACCAGAATTAAGAATTAAAAACTCTGAAGGTAAAGTTCTCGCTGTTCAGCCAGGACAATCTAACGCTCTTTTAGGAACCAATCGCCAAGATGCTAAAATAGTTGATATTTCTCAACCGCAGTATGACGGCATTATCCAAGCTGCTCTAAAGGCTTTAAAATCAGTTAAAAGTTAGGAGTAGAGACGTTCCGTCGGAACGTCTCTAGCTCATTCACAAATCTTAAAGGTTGCCGTTGCGAAATGCTAACAAAAATATAACTACTGGTCCAGCTATCATAATTAGCCCAACTGAAACTAGCTGAAATATAACTTCCCAATGGATATTCGATAAAGCGTCAAACATTATTGCCTCCGGTTGAATTCAATATTGATCTAAAAAAATTAAATAAATCAAATGCAAAGCCCGAAAACGATCATATCCGGCGATCGCGCACTAAATTTAATTTACTTAACAAAATTATAAGAAAAAACATAAACTGGGCATTGTCTACGCATTTCGTCGTACAGACGTTCCGCCGATCGTACAGACGTTCCGCCGGAACGTCTCTACCGCTCTTTCTAATCAAGGTGGAAAAAATGGCAACTTGGGTATGTATAAAGCAATGTGGAGCCTGCTGTCATCTAGACCCAGCAGAGCGTCCAGACTTAGAAGAGTATTTATTACCAGAGGAACTGGAACTCTATCTAAGTATGGTTGGTGAGGGTGGATGGTGCGTTAATTTTGACCATACCACGAGAGAGTGCCGCATTTACGCAAATCGTCCTCGTTTCTGCCGTGTCGAAACAGAGGTTTTTCAGGATATGTATGGTATTGAGCCAGAGGAACTGAATGATTTTGCCATTGATTGCTGTCGGCAACAGATAGAGGGAGTTTATGGCGATCGCAGTCTGGAAATACTGCGTTTTGATTCTTCTGTTGGTTTATCATGATAAACTGGGAAAATGAGAAGAATATGAAAATCCCTCAATCTAGGACTACTGCTTGTGAAACTTGATGAGCCTTTGAGCCTTTCTGCCATATCTCCAATTGAAAGCGAGACAGAACTAATCAATAGTAGTGAAGGCGACTCAGTAAATATTGCTACTGAGCAAGTTAAGCCTGTGGATGCTGATTTTGCTGAAAAGCCAGAGTCAGCCCTAGTAACCTTCGGCACTACGTTTATCACAATATTTCTGGCGGAAATTGGCGATAAAACACAGCTATCAACTTTATTGATGAGCGCTCAATCCCATTCCCCGTGGGTGGTATTTATGGGATCTGCGGCTGCTTTGATTACCACAAGTTTATTAGGTGTACTCTTGGGTAGTTGGATAAGTAGCCGACTTTCTCCGAAAACCGTGGAAAAAGCTGCTGGGGTGATGTTGTTGCTGATTTCTATAATGCTGTTTTGGGATGTGGTTATTGGTTATTAGTTATTGGTTATTGGATAGTTGAACAATTAACAAAGGATAAAATTAATGGATTGGCATCTTTTAGGGTTAAGTTTTATTACAGTTTTTTTATCAGAATTAGGTGATAAAAGCCAGTTAGCAGCGATCGCGCTTTCAGGTCGTTGTCAATCGAAGCGTGCTGTGTTCTTTGGCACAGCGGGTGCGTTGCTACTAACTAGCTTGTTAGGAGCGCTGGCGGGGGGAACTGTGGCAGAATTATTACCCACACGTATATTAAAAGCGATCGCTGCTGTGGGATTTGGGATACTAGCTCTACGTTTGTTGTTACCCAATAATGAAGCATCCCCAGATTCTGAATAAGCACCCTAACTACAACAGACATAGAAAGTGGAAATTAATTATGCATTAGAATCTCCGAAAATGAATGTAGAGACGTAGCACTGCTACGTCTCTATAAGGGTTTCAGGCAACGCATAATTAATTTCTGGAGATGTCTATTGCCCAAAATCCTTGTAGAGACGTAGCATTGCTACGTCTCCACGTCTATGTCTAATAAAACAATTGCCTACCAGTGATTATCAGTCTGGTAGGCAAATTTTAGAAATGCGCGATTCGTAGTTGCAATTAAACTTCTCTATAGCAGCGACTTAAAAGCGTCCCCGCAGCCAATAACTTCACGGCTTCCAGCATCCAGTAACCACCGTGTAACAAATTCATTCCCGTTGGAATTGTAGTAGCTGTTTCAAACAAATTCAGTTGAACTCCAATTGCAGACATTTGCGGAGTTAAGAAATAAGTTTCAACCAAAGATACAGCTAGTAGCAATACTGCTAAAACTAGAGTACCACCACGCCAGCTATGAGTTTTGTTCATAGCCAAAATACCAGTCAATATTATGCCAGCAGACAATAATTCAATGCGATTAAAATTCCAGAATATTGCATAGCCTGCTGTGGCAAAACTCGCTTGAGTCATCATGCCGGAAAAATAAAGACTAGGCATAATTACCCAATCTAAAACTAGACTAGCACTGAGCCAGAAGCCTAAAGTCAAGATGACAGCGGTTTGCCAAATCGGGCGCTTGAATTCAACGTTAGAAATAGCATTCATAAGAATAATTGCCTGTATTTAATTTCTAGTTTGTCGCCTAAATAGTTACTTTGACAAGCAATCTCAATTATCTTTAACAATATATTTGTTACTTTTTTTGGTTCTTTTCTGAGAAATTTAACCTAAGTTTACAAAAGCTCACAAATGAAAATAATTGTTGCTATTTGATGGTAATCTAGCAATAGATATAGACGTAAAAAAAATGTAGAGACGTAGCACTGCTACGTCTCTCTACAGCACTGCTACGTCTCTCTACAAGGTTTCTGGATAAGGCATATTTAACATTTTGAAGCGTGTTTTGTGTGAATAAAGCAACACATATAGTAATTTTATTTAGCAGCGCAATTGCTTGCACAATCGGAATTGGCGGATATAGCGATCGCGTAACTCAAGCAATCCAATTGCGAGATGGTACAGTATATTTTGCTCAACCGCCGAGCCTGACTTATACAGGGACTACATATAACGACGTTTATGTGTCAGGCGCGACATATTATTTTACAGTCAGCTTGCCAGATAATGCTGGCGAACCTTTACAAAAAATAACTATTAACCAGCATGAAGGAATAGATGACATCGAGTTTGAACTCAAAAAAAGTTACGCATTTGAAGGTACGCGTTCTAAGGAAGGACAGAAGTTGCAACTGACAGACATTAGCAGAGATAAAAAGACAATATCGCTAACATTTAACCCGCCAGTGTCTCCAGGTAAAACCATTACAATAGGTTTGAAACCAGTGCAAAATCCGATAGTTAGCGGTGTTTATCTATTTGGAGTCACAGCTTTTCCGGCAGGTGAGAAATCACACGGGCAATTTCTCGGCTATGGAAGGCTACAATTTTACAGTCACAGTTTTGACTCTGGATTGTTCCATCGTCCTTGATTTTAACTCGTAGTGAGCGCTGTACTCGCTCAAATCTAAGTACACGTCACCGCAAAAAAGGGTCGCTATGGTTTGGCTATCTTTTTATGCCTGAGCAGTAAACTAGAATTATGACTGCTGCTTAACCTATGTGGAATTTTCAGCTATGAGCTATCGAGACATTATCAGCATCGAACCAGGTAAGCGTGGTGGTAAACCTTGTATTCGAGGAATGAGAATCACAGTTTATGACGTGTTGGAGTACCTCGCAGCAGGAATGTCTCACCAAGAAATTCTTGAGGATTTCCCCTATTTGACCGAAGATGACATTCGCGCTTGTCTTAGTACAGCGATCGCAAAGAACGAGCGCGTTTTTTAACGCAAAGGAACGCGGAGGTAAGCGCAGAGTAACGCAGAGTTTTTTTAAGAGGATTCGCTACGAAAAAAGCGAGTACAAGTTACTTATCCTTAAAAGTCCAGACACCTTCATCCCAATCTGCATCAGATGGAGGTTGGTGCAACCAGTGCTGACAACGCCGTACATGTAACATAGCAGCTTGGTCAAGTTTGTCAACTTGCAAAACTTTAGAAAACTCAGCTTCAGCCTTTTTAAAGTCGCGATTTAAATAATACTCTCGTGCTTTATGATAATACTCAATTATTTGTAATTTTTCGCTCTTGAGAGAATCAGAAGACAAACCGATTAATTCATAAATTGCAACTGGCTCATTTCTACCTTTAACACGAATGTAATCTAGTTCTCTAGCCCAGACTTTATCTTGGCATGGTTTATAAGTGTTATCACTAAGAATAATATCGCAACCATAATATTTGCTAACACTTTCCAATCGAGAACCAAGGTTAACACCGTCACCGATCGCTGTAAATTCCATCCGCTTGCTAGAACCAATATTACCACTAATTACAATATCCGAATTGATACCAATACCAATCTTGATTCTGGGCTTACTAGCTGCGTAACGACGGGCATTAAATTCTTTTAAGCGATCGCGCATTTCTAAAGATGTCTGCACCGCCATCCAAGCGTGTTCTTCTAGGGGTAAGGGAGAACCAAACACTGCCATAATTGCATCGCCGATATATTTATCAAGAGTGCCTTTATGTTTGAAAATCGCCTCTACCATCGATTCAAAATATTCATTGAGCATACTTACCACTTCTTCCGCTTCCAGGTTTTCAGTTAAAGTGGTGTAGCCGCGAATATCAGAAAACAAAATCGAAACTTCTTTGCGATCGCCACCTAATTTAGCGTCATCCAATTTCAGCAATTCTTCAGCTAATTCCTGAGTCATGTAGCGATACATTGTACTCTTGAGGCGTTTTTCATCGCTGATATCTTCCATGACAATTAATGCACCACGAACTTGCTGATTATCGCTAACATCAGCAATTGTATTTATTGATAAATTAATACTGTGTGGTTTTATTTGATCGGCAATGAGTGTGCGATCGGGATAATATTGTTGACTGCATTTGAGGTTAGCTGCATTTAAAGCATCATTACACCACTTGCTAAAGTCACCTTCTTTGATGCGGATGATATCAGTAATTAATTTACCTTCTAAACGGTCATTTACGTCCAGCCCTAACAAGCGTTTTGCACTTTCATTCGCGGCAATAATTAACCCAGTTTTATCAGTAGAAACTACACCATTAGAAAGACTGCGTAAAATGTCGCGTTGCATTTGTTCTTGTTGTTTAATTGTGGCAAACAACTGAGCATTTTGTAATGCAACTCCCGCTTGAATATTAAAAGCTTCCATAAACTCTTCATCGTTGCTGTCAAAACTAGCTTGGAAGCATTCAGGCGCTTGGGGCCACAAATTCGGGTTATAATTGGGAAAATTCCCTGACTTTTTTTTATTCACTAGCTGGGTAACACCAATCAATTCTTGATCGGCGTTAAACACTGGCATACAAAGTAAGCTACATGTGCGATAGCCATTTTCCTTGTCCATATTTCTTGCCGTATCAGAGTCAGGATCGTCATATAAATCAAACATGATATTTACCGTTTTCCCAGATTCTGCTAATTTGCCAGCAAAGCCTTTGCCGATTGGGATTCGCAACTCTTTGGTAGAATTATCATCTTGAGTAATTTTCGTCCACAATTCATGACGATCGCGATCTATTAACCATAGAGTACTGCGATCGGCGTTCATTAGTTCCTTCGCTTCGTCCATCACTCGTTTTAAAGTCTCTTCTAAGTCGAGATTGCTTTGAGAAAGAGACTTAATCGCTTTCATCAACGCTGCTGCTGCTCTTTGTTTTTGGGTTGCGACATAAAAAGAGCGTGATGATTCTAAAATTAGGCGAATTGAAGGCGCAAATTCCTGAAATAATTGTTCGTCAGCGCTAGTAAAGCCCCTAATATCAATTCGCTCGAAAATAGGAGCATGTGGATTATCAGAAGATAGTAATTTATTCAGTAATTGTACTACTGCTACTAATTGCCCTTGTTCGTTTAATAGCGGCAGAGCTAACATTGTGTAAGTGCGGTAGCCGGTTCTTTTTTCTTGTTCTTGGGCAAATACCGATCGCGAATCTTCATAAAAATCATAAGGGATATTAATCACTCTTTTATACATAGCGACTTCACCTGCAATCCCTTTATTAGCTGGAATGCGAATTTCTAGAGAGCGATCGCCTTCCCCTTCTGCTAAAATTGACCAAAGTTCTTGTTTTTCTTCATCTAATAAAAATATCGTCGTTCGGTCTGCTCCTAGTAATTCCCCTGTCTTAAGTGTTATCGTGTGTAACATTTCTTGCAAAATAGTTTCAAACCCTTGGGAATCCAACATGGAAAGGGTTTGATTCACAATCAGCAGTTTTTGTTCTACTTCAGTAACAACCTGTTTAAAAGTATCCTGGGTGAGGGGAGCCAGAAAATTAGATATAGTGCCTTTTCTTTTAGCGAGGACACCCACAGAAGTAGAATTTGGCTTTAAATCGTCGTTTTCTGGATTGCAAACCCCAATAATCAAATCAGCGGCTTCCCCGCAAGTAGATTGATACACTGACATAAGTTGTTTTAGATATAAGATTAGATTTAGGAATGTTTATGAATGTCATGGAATGTATGTAAGTGTTGCTGATAGCAACAATCGCTACATCTTATCCACAGTTTAATCTGTTGTTGAGCTAGCGTCATCAAGCTGGGGAAGGGTTGGGGAAGGGTAAGTGTGAAATTATGTACGCGATCGCCCTACTGATCGCCAAAAACGCATAAAATTCCCAAATCTGCCATAGCTGCGAGGTGCGTATGAATTGGATTAAGGTATTGACTCAAGATGAACTACCCCCTAATGAGCGAAAAGTTGTTAAAGTTGAACAACGCGCTATTCTACTGCTTCACCATGACAACCAAATATACGCAATAGAAAATTCCTGTCCGCACTTGGGATTACCGATGCGAAAGGGCAAACTAACAGAAGATGGAGCGATTATTTGTCCTTTTCACCGTAGCGCCTTCGACTTAGGTACCGGTAATATTAAGGAATGGAGTCCTTTTCCCCCCGTTATTGGCAACGTGTTGGGAATGATATCCAAAGAAAAACCACTAGCTGTTTTTCCTACCCGTGTAGATGAAGGTAGTATTTGGGTAGGATTATAATAACCTCTCAGTTAAGCCCAAAATACCAGTGTAGAGACGCGAAATTTCGCGTCTCTACAGGTAAAACAACTTATGAGCAGAGAACTTCTGTCTAGGGAATGATTTGGCTAGGGAGGCAAATGAAGTATTAATTAGGATGCTAAATCAAAATGAAGATTGTATTCTATGAAACGGAATTATTTGATGAAACAGCTTTCGACTGTGGGACGCTTTCTAGCTACAACTGTGCTTTGTGTGTCAGCAATCGCCTTGGTTTGGAACTTTTCGTTTCCCTTGAACACCGCAGCAATGGCTTCACCTGCTGCAACAGCGATCGCTTCCGCAGACGTAGGTGATCAAGTTCAAGATAAAGCCAGTAAAGATGCTGGACGAGCCAAGAATTTCATCCGAGATACGGCAGACAAGGTTAAGGAAACTGCAAATAAAAATGCTGATAAAGTTGACCAAGCAACGGATGACAATGGTAGCTTTGTAGAGCGCAAAGCAAAAAGAGATGCGGCTACAATTAGGAAAAGAGCAAATGAAGATGCTGCTCGTACTGAAAAAGCAGTAGACAAGGCAAAGAATGTCGTTGAAAGCACCGTTGATAAGATCAAGGATGCTTTTGGCAAATAGAGAATAGATACACATCCTTGATCGTAAGCAGATACAAAACAACGCGCCTAGCTTGAAAATAGGTTATACGTTCAAGAACGCTTACATCAATAGACATCTTCAGAAAAGACGTAAAGACGTTCCACTGGAACGTCTTTACAAGGGTTTCGGACAACACCTAATTAATTGGTGGAGATGTCTAATGAATCAAGTTAAATTCTTCAGACTGCGATCGCATTGTTTCAATCAATCGAACTGAGCGATCGCAGCATTCGGACTCTCAAGAATTTCGATAACGTCAAAGAATCTCAAATCCTTCAACTGTGATTATTTGAATTATCCTGGTGACATGACTCCGACCTAAAGGTACGGAGCTTCTAAACTTCACAATTTAGACTTTCTGGTTACTTCCATTACTGGTGTTTCACCCACTACCTAGATATGCAGTTTGACTACATATCCCCGGCGCTCTGATTGCCCAGACACTTTCGATTCCCGACTGCCCATCGGTACTACACCGTTTGCAACCTCTGCCCGGACACCACGCATTTTTAGTGCGTGTTCGGTTGAGTCAAGTTGCCCGTCGGCTTTGCGGTATATACATTGTACCACGCAAAGCCGGGAAACGAAGCACGGGGTTTTCAACCCATTTTTCTGATAATTAATCTTGAGACTCTTCGGGAATTGCTTCTGATTCGCTTTCTGGCTCTATAATGACTTTGGGCTGAGGTTTGACAGGTTTGGGACCCCGTGCTAGGGCTGGATTAGCCGATTGCCTGGATTCATCCCCAAATGCCGCTTTTTTGCCTTTACCCTCCGAACGCTCACCACCTCGTTTTGAGCTTTTGGGATTGGGTTGAGCAGTCGGCATAGAATCCGACTTTTCTGGCTTACTGTCAGTATCAGAAGAAGGCTGACGTTCCGATTTTTTGATTGGACGTTCTACCATTGTTAATTTTTGTTAATTGACTTGTCTAGTATATCGTCTTGGCAATTTTCAAAGTTGCGATCGCTTCTCATATTTCAATCCCCTTGTCCGGTTTCATTTTGCCCCGACTTCGAGAGAGAAATGGGGGGGGATATTTTAGTTTCATTTTCCGCGATCGCTTTCCAAATCATCAATAACTGTTTGCAAATACCACTCCTCTGACATCCCTGGATAATAATCCTTTTTCTGCTCAATTAGTCGTTGGGCAATTTCCCAATATCCCCCTACCATTCTCAACAAGCGTTGACGCAGTAAATCATCTTTGGCATTTTTGACTTCCGGGGTAGAAAATTGTATTTTTTGTAAGCTATTTAAAACTTGTTGATAATTCTGCCAATCTTCTTTTTCACAAAAGATACTTGCCGCACGCTGATAATCTTCAATCGCGTGTTGCATTTCTTCTAAATGAGTATAGGCGATACCTCGATTATAATAGGCTTGGGCATCCGATGAATTAATTTGTAAGGCTTGGGTGTAATCTTTAATCGCAGCGTAATAGTTGCCCATTCCTCGGTGAGTATTTCCTCTAGCAATATATATTAAAGCATCTTCAGGCTGCATTTCCAGTGCAGAATTATAATCAGCGATGGCACCTTGATGATCTCCTAATTGAGAACGTGCTTTTCCTCGGTTGCGATACACAATGCTAGATTTCAAATTTAGGCGCAGCGCTGAGTTAAAATCAGAAATAGCATCGCGATAATTTCCTTGTTTGCAACGCACCACACCACGACAGCAATAAGCTATACCATCTTGGGGATCGACTTGCAATGCCCAGTTTAAATCATCAATGGCTTGCTGTGTATCTCCTTTTTCTGCCTTTTCTAATAAGGTGCGAAAATATTCCTTTTCAGAAATTATCGGTGCGGGGGTAGAAATTGATGGCTTTTCAACAGGATATTCTTTCGGTTGTAGCTGTTTAATGCTTTCTAAGCATTGACGACATTTTTCTTTGTCACTTTTCTTCAGATATAATTCTGCGGCTTTTTTGAAGTTAGCGATCGCATCATGAATATACCCTTCTTTGCGCCGCACAACTCCCCTTAAATCATAAGCTGCGGCATAATTTACTTCAAGTGCGATCGCTTTATCGACATCCGCAAGGGCACCAGGTAGATTTTTCAGCGTCAACCGTGCTAATGCCCGATAATAATATGCTTCTACATTTTCAGGATCGTGTTTTAGAGTTTCAGTATAATCTGAGACAGCTTGGAGAATTGCTCCTGAGTCATAATATGCTAATCCCCGTTGTCTGTAAGCTTCCGCAAAGTAAGGATCTTCTTGCAAAGCACGGGTAAATTCCTCAATCGCTTTCGTGTAGTCTTTTTGCCGAGCTAGTTCTAATCCTTTATTGTAAAATTCATTATTCATGGCGTTTATTTACTTTACTCACTTATTTAATTGTAGTAAGCACGAAGAGTGCTTATTTTGAGCAATAAATTGCTCACTACGATTTTTTTCAATATTTTATCAAAATGAAAATTAGAACTATCACAACTGGTATATCACTTTCATCTTTCCCAGAAATCGAAAAAATTAAACAAGCAACTGACTTTAATCAGCAAGCAAAGCTAATAATTGAAGAACAGGGATATGAAGTACAAACAACGAGAATAGCGACTAATTCTTGGGAAGAATATCTACATGGTTTATCAAAACATCAAATTATCAATCAAGTTAAAATAATCGAAGAAGTTTGCCAAAACTTGAATATCAAATTTTTCAGTCTTGGTTACGCAAGTCAACCGTCAACCATCGCTCTAATTCCAGATATTCTCAAAAATACATCGATTTTATATACTTCCAGTAAAATCGGCGATACTCCAAAGGAGTCGCTCCGCGAACGCACTTCTGGGATAAACTTTGTAAACGCTAGAGAATCGGCTAAAGTTATTCAGCGAATTTCTCAAGAAACTCAAGATGGTTATGGTAACTTTAATTTTTGCGCTTGGGCAAATTGTCAATCAGGAATCCCATTTTTTCCAACTGCGTATCATCAAGGTGAAACGTCTTTCGCTATCGGATTAGAATTATGCGACTTGGTAATGCAAGCTTTTTCTGATGCTGATGATATTATTGATGCGGAAGAAAAGCTGAAGTTGATTTTAGATAAAGAATTAAGTAAAATTGAAGCGATCGCTCAAAAAATATCCGCTAAACTTGCTATGGAATATAAAGGAATTGACACCTCTCTTGCACCATCTTTAGGTAAAAAAGAAAGTATCGCTTTTGCTTATGAAAAAATCATGGATGGGAAGTTTGGAAATCAAGGAACTTTGGCAATATCAGGAATGCTAACTCGTGTTTTGAAAAGCGTATCTGTAAAAACTTGCGGCTATTCTGGGTTAATGCTTTCGGTTTGTGAAGATGTCGGTTTAGCGGCAAGAGCTAACGAACAAACTTACAATCTCACAAATTTATTAGCTTATTCTGCCGTTTGTGGTTGCGGACTTGATACAGTTCCGATTCCTGGTAATATAACAATAGAAAAGATTACGGCAATATTAATTGATATGGCGACTTTGGCGATAAAGTTAGATAAACCACTTTCAGCAAGATTGTTTCCGATTCCTGGGAAAAATGCTGGAGAAATGACTGCATTTGATTCGCCGTATTTGGTAGATTGTAGAATATTTAATGTTGAATGATAATTGGATTAATAGGACTTACGCAAGTGTCACATACAGCAGCCTATCGATCTAATCGAATACACACAAAGACGTAGCAGTGCTACGTCTCTACAAGGAGAGGGGTTTTATATATGTAGTTCATTTTATTGTTTACGAAGGGTAAAAGGGGTTTCAACTCTCACTACGAATCGGAATTATTTTACGTTTCATTTACTGCTCATGAGTTATTTAATTCCGGATACGGCACTTTCAATAGCTGGATTAACTAATTATATTCAGCTATTATTAGAGCAAGATCATCAACTGCGGCAAGTTTGGGTAACTGGTGAAGTTTCCAGCGCAAATCAACATCGCAGTGGGTTATTTTTTACTTTACAAGATCCAGATGGCAGCGCCGCAATTAAATGTGTTGTGTGGAATAGTCAATTAACAAAATTGGCACAGATACCAATTCGTGGTGAACAGATAATTATTTTGGGAAATATTCGAGTTTATCCGCAAAGAGGAGAATATCAACTTACAGTTTGGCAGGTTTTGCCTGCTGGTTTAGGTTTACAAGCGTTGCGCTATCAACAATTAAAAAATCGCTTGCAAGAGGAAGGTTTGTTTGATTTAGAAAGAAAGCGATCGCTTCCAATTCATCCCCGAATTATCGCTGTTGTCACTTCACCTACTGCTGCTGCTTGGGGTGATATTCAAAAAACACTTAAGCAACGATATCCCGGTTTACACGTCTTATTTTCGCCGGCAACGGTACAAGGTGAACAAGCACCAACATCTATTGTAAAGGCGATCGCCCGCGTAGAACGAGATAATCGCGCCCAAGTGTTAATTTTATCGCGGGGAGGTGGCGCAGTTGAGGAATTAGCCTGTTTTAATGATGAAAGGGTAGTGCGGGCAGTTGCTGAGTGCCCAATTCCGGTAATTACTGGGATTGGTCATCAAAGAGATGAATCTTTGGTAGATTTAACTGCGGATGCTTGCGTACATACTCCCACAGCAGCGGCAGAATTGGTTGTGCCGGCACTCGCCCAGTTGTATACTGAACATCAAGAGCGAATTGCAGTTTTACACGACACGATGCGAATTAGAATGCAAACTGCGGGAAATAAATTGCAAGGAATGCGCGATCGCTTGCATCGTTTGCGTTTAGATCGACAATTACAGCAAGAGGTAGAAAAGCTAAGTTGGAAGCGTCAGCAATTAATCCAAGTAACTACAGGCAGATTGCAGAAAACAACCCAACATGTAGAATTGTTGCGGCAAAAGTTGACAACTCTCGACCCCCAGGCAGTTTTACAGCGTGGCTATGCTGTGGTAAAAAAAGAAAATGGGGCGATCGCTCGTTCTGCAACTGAGTTAGAAGTAGGACAAGAATTATCGATTCAGTTAGCGCAAGGGAAACTTAAAGTGAAAATTACCGAAGTTGATGGTTAAACGTAAAACTGCTTCTACGAACGAGATGGATGGGGGAAATTATGAAGCGAAAGTTGCCGAAATCGAAACAATTATCACTCGCATAGAAGCGGGTGAATTACAATTAGAAGAAGTATTTGAACAATTTGCCGCAGCAGTAGAATATTTACGTCAGTGCGAAACTTTCCTCCAACAGCGACAACAGCAAGTAAACTTATTAATTGAAACTTTAAATGACGAATCATAAAATTTATTTTCGTAGTGAGCGGTAAACCGCTCATATCAAGCATTAAAACCCTGACAAAGTACAGGATTTCACAACTTCCTGGTGAATTCTCCGCGTCACGAGTGCGTTTAAATTTTAATCCTTAATTCCCCACGATACATAGGGTGCGAGATTGACAACGGATCGCTTCGGACATAAATATTACGTAACTACTTACTGGAAGTAATTAATACCAATCAACCAGAACTTTGCCTTATAATAGAAATCGATTAAGCACATTTGCATTAAGGAGAATCAAAATGGCACTTAGCGATGATTTGTTAAACCCAAATAAAAAGGATATACTTGTAGCTGACTGCACAAAGTTGCTCGATACACAAGTTGCTAACATGGGAGGGGTTTCGGGTCTAGGCTTGAAAGCAGCCTACTCTGTTGTCAAGGGAATTAGACCAACTTATTGCAACGATGCGATTGAGGGGCTTTTGCCACAATCTTTAAATGCACTTGATCCTATTTGGAGTGAGGGTATACAAGCGGGCAATCCTGTCGGACACCTAACTCAAAACCGCGATCGCGCAGCAAACGCATTACTCGCCATCACTGATGCTAAGATCGACAAAAGCAATAACACGATTGTGCGAGGAGCATATAGTAAACTCCGCAACTCAGCGAAGAAACACGTCGAAGACGCAATACCAGGTTTAGCCAAGATAATCGATAACCACACTAAATAGATACGCATCAGGGTGTATTCATCATAATTGTAATCCATCACAGGGCGATCAATTACAATAAAATCCATATTCCGCACTTCAAGATGTAGTAGATTGATATTCAAGAATTGTTTCTAAATAGTGGTCAATTATTAAGTATTAATACTGGATAATCATTGGTAATTTGTATCTAACCATCATTAGCCAAATCCTGGAAATCTATGTATATTACACAATGAAGTGCAGAATGTGCGATAAAACGAAACTCTTGTGTTTCCAAGGATTATATCATGTCCGGTAGATTACATATGATGTAGAGACGTAGCAATGCTACGTCTCTACATCTTTTCTGGAGATGTCTATTAATAAAAACATTGCAACCGTCGTAGAGACGTTCCGTCGGAACGTCTTTACAAAAGTAAGTAATTTACCGGAGATGATATAATATAACTAATCTAATTCTCGACGTCCTTCCAAAGCTCTTGCCAGCGTCACTTCATCAGCATATTCCAAATCGCCACCTACAGGCAAACCAAAAGCAATCCGTGTTACTTTGGTAAATGGCTTGATTAATTGACCAATATATAGTGTGGTAGTTTCTCCTTCGATACTCTGACTAATTGCTAGAATAACTTCTTTGGGTTTATCTTTACTTACCCGTCGCACCAAAGCTTGTAGAGTTAACTGTTCTGGACCAATTCCATCTATGGGAGAAATTACCCCACCTAAGACATGATACTTGCCTTTGTACTCGCGGGTTTTTTCTAGTGCAATCAAATCGCGAGAATCGGCAACCACACAGATAGTGCTGTTGTCACGGTTAGGGTTGCGGCAGATTTCACAAACAGGTTCAGAAGATAAGTGAAAGCAGACAGAACACAAACCTATCTGTTTTTTTGCCTCAATTAAAGCTTGTGCTAAATCTTCTACTTCTGATTCTGGACGCTTCAAGATGTGCAGCGCTAAACGTTGGGCAGTTTTTGGACCCACACCTGGCAAACGTTGCAATTGTTCAATTAACCGTGCTAAAGGACGTGCGTAAACCGTTGTCTTATCTCCACTATTTTCCTACTATTACTATAATGACATTTTTGGGGACTTTGGCTCCACATTTTTTCCGCCCTTGATTAGACGTAGCACTTGGTAGTCTCTACATTAGACATCGACCGAATTTAATTATGCGTTACCCGAAACCCTTGTAGAGACGTTCCGCCGGAACGTCTTTACGTATGAATCTGGAGATGTCTATTCATTTTCACCTTTGATTAGACGTAGCACTTGGTAGTCTCTACATTCATTTTCACTTTGTATGTCGCCAAAGTATATGGACGCAGTTGGATCAAATATGTAGGATAAGACTTAATTTAATCAGGCATAATTGTTTGGTGAAGATTGGCGCCACTAAAGTTAGCTCCTCTAATTTTAGCGCCTTTGAGGTTAGCACCTTTGAGGTTAGCGCCTGCGAAGTTCGCACTATTTAAGTTAGTCCATCTCAAGTTAGCTTTGCTCAAGTCAGCTTCACTCAAGTTAGCCTTGCTCAGGTATGCACCAACCAGGTGAGCATAACTTAAATTGGCTTTGTACAAATCAGTTTTATAAAGATAAGCTCCGATTACTTCTGCTTCATAGAGATTTGCTTGGCTTAAGTCAGCTGCAATCAAGTTAGCTTCCACCAGGTTAGCAAAACTCAAGTTAGCTCGACAAAGTTTTACCGCTTCTAAATCAGCACCTCTCAAGTTAGCTTTGCTCAAGTCAGTGCCAATTAAATTAGCATAAGCGATCGCAGCATCTTTCAGATTTGCCTCACTCAAATTAGCTCCAATCAAATTGGCATAACTCAAATCTGCTTGTGTCAGTGTAGCACCGCTCAAGTTAGCAACACTCAAGTTAGCTTCAATCAGGTTTGATTCAATCAAGTTTGCTTTATCAAGGTTAGCGCTACTCAAGTTAGCACCACTGAGGTTTGCTCGCACAAGTAAAGCATTACTCAAATCCACCCTGCTCAAGTTTACCCCTTGAAGGTTTGCACCTCTGAGATTATACCCAGAGAGGTTTGCAGCGCTGATATCTGGTTCAATCTGGGGATTTTTCTTTCTCCACTCAGTCCATGTAACTGCACCTGCTTTCAGTAAAGCTAGATGCTCTCGATTTGCCATGATATTTAATTTTACTCCTGACGCCCACCCTGAAGACTTGTCCGACCAGGGACACTTTCAATCGCTGCTAACGCTCCTTGAGCACCTGCGAGAATATCCCGTTCATGTCCACCTAAGTAAAGCCGTCCAAAACTCCCCACAGCTTGCACCTCAAGAATATTAATCGATGCTGCTTTCTCAGCTTCATTCGCGGCAAGTGCAGCGTAAGCAGCAGGTTCAACTTCTAAAACATACAGCGTTTGCCCAGCTAATAGTAACTGTCCTCGTCGAGTGCGATTAATAAGTTGTGTTTGGTAAGCATCAACATTGCGGATAATCTGGGTGGAAACGACACGGGGTTTCAGACACTCTTCTTTTTTAACTCCTAACATAGCCAAAACCGCTTGACCAGCAGCTCGTGTTTCCCCTTGAGAACCGGAATGAACTTCCAATAAGCCATAGAGTCGTTCAACTACTTGTACTCCCGGACGAACAGAAGCAGATTTGAGTGCGACATCGGTAATTTTATTAATTTCGATACCAGGGGAGACTTCAATCCATAGCGATGTATCTCCTGGTAATGGCAAGAAACCTTGGGCTACTGTTCCTATATATGCTGCGTGTTGAGGTTGCAGGCTGTCTAGAAAGACAAAACTGCGTAGTTCTATTCCCAAAGTTTAGCTCTCCAGTCATCAGAAAAATGGGTATGAAACCCCGTCCTTGTAGGACGGCTTTATATTTGCTCCATTACCGTCTAGGGATTGCTTAATTCGGTGTACTTTTGTGAATCAGTTGCTTTCTAACGGTTTCCGTTCCGGCAAACTGATGAACCCGAAGGGTTTTGTACTTTCAATGGGACAGTTACCATTTCAAATCTCACAATCCTGTACGCATAATGTTTGCTCTTTCGAGCCTCCCTTGCGGGGTGATGTTAGCCTAGACCAGTTATAAGAGCTTGTTTAAGCTTGCAACACTGTTCCATTGACCTTAGAACTGTTTAATCACAAGCGACAGGGCGGGGGACTGGCTGCGTATCCCAAGGTGTCGTGACTCAAATAACGTCTACCCTTCGACAAGCTCAGGGTGGTCGGGTCAGAATGGCTTGTTAGATTTCTCTTTCAAGCGTCAGCATGACGGCTGAGGTTCCTGACATTGCGACGTATATGTGTAACCTTAAACTACCATAAGGCTAGTACAAGACGGCAAGATGACCAAAAAACGAACCGCACTACTATCGCACAGAACACAGAGGAATAAGAGTTTGAGAGAGTTTTTGCGTAAGTCCTGTAGTAGTTTTATTTACGCCGTACTGCTTAAACCACGTCAGCTATTAGATATTTTGTAGAAAAGATGTAGAGACGTAGCACTGCTACGTCTAATCAAGGGTTGTGGACAAGGCATATTTAATTTTCGGAGGTGTCTATTGCCTGCATATGCCCTCATACCCTCAAACTAAAGTCTAGAGCCTTGCGCGTACAAAGCTTACCTAGTGTTTGCTCAAATGTAACGGTAAGTTATAGTTGGTAATTACTTTTGCTCATTAGTTTCATGATTCAAGCGAGTGGTGTAGTTATTTGTCTTGGCTACATTTTCGGGTTGCTATTTACAGCAGTTCCTTTCGGTGGATTTTGGGTGTTGATTTTAGGGATAGTGGGAGCGGTTTTTTTCAGAAGACGCCGCATTAATTCAGCTAAACTGTCTCAGAAAACAGAGAAGCATCCAGGGAAAACAAAGGCTGCACCACCTACTTGGCAAACTAATGCCAAGCCAATCACATGGATAGTTGCTGGCTTAGTTGGGTTACTTGCAAGCTTCTATTTTCAATTGCGTGTACCCCAACCGGGAAAAAATGATATCAGTTTGTTTGTTCCACCAGGAAATAACAACAATCAAGAGCAACTTGTGATTGTTCGAGGGGAGGTGGCAAGTATACCCCGGTTAACTCGCAGTCAACGGGGACAATTTTGGTTGCAAGTCAAGACTCTTGATGAGGTAAAAAATGAAAGTAACTCAGCAGGTATGAGTAAAGGAGCAACAGGTAAATTGTATGTGACTGTGCCTTTACTTCAAGCTACTGGGTTAAGTCCTGGTGAACAAGTTGCAATAACTGGGGTTTTGTATAAACCAAAAGCAGCATCAAATCCTGGTAGTTTCGACTTTCAAAAGTTTCTTAACCAGCAAGGGGCTTTTGCTGGTTTGATTGGAAAGCAGATCAATATTTTAGAAGAAGAAAATAAATGGGGATGGTGGAAAATCGGGGAGCGAATTGTCCAATCGCAAGTTCGTTGGTTAGGTATCCCCGAAGGTCCCCTTGTCAGTGCTATGGTTTTGGGTAGCAAAGCTGTTGATTTGCCTTACGATATTCGCGATTTGTTTGTCCAAGCAGGGTTAGCTCATGCTTTGGCTGCTTCCGGATTTCAAACTTCTCTAATATTAGGTGTGGTGCTGGGGTTGACTAAGCGCACCAAACGTGTAACGCAATTTGTTCTTGGCTCGTTTGCCTTACTTCTTTTCTTGAGTTTAACTGGTTTTCAGCCGTCGGTACTGAGAGCGGTGATTATGGGATTTGCCGCGTTAATTGCTTTGGTATTAAAACGAAAGGTAGTGCAGTTGGGATCATTACTGCTAGCGGCAACGCTGTTGTTGTTGTTTAATCCTTTGTGGATTTGGGATTTAGGATTTCAGTTGAGTTTTTTAGCAACGCTGGGATTGATTGTGACAGTACCACCGTTAACTCAGCGTTTGAATTGGTTGCCTCCTGCGATCGCATCTTTAATTGCTGTTCCCCTAGCGGCGACGATTTGGACTTTACCAGTGCAGCTTTACACATTTGGAGTTGTGCCAATTTATAGCATACTACTAAATATCATTAGCACTCCATTCATTTCTATTATTAGTATTGGTGGGATTATCAGCGCCATACCCGCGTTAATTTTACCAGACGCTGGCGGCGTTTTTGCTGTGGTGTTACATTACCCTACAGATTGGCTAATTAAGTTAGTGGAATTTTTCAGAAATTTGCCAGGAAATTCTCTTGCTGTTGGCACGATATCTATTTGGCAACTGGTGGCAATCTATGCACTAATTACAGCGGTTTGGTTGGTGCGTTGGTGGCAGCAACGGTGGTGGTTTGCAAGTGTGATTGCGGTTGCTTTGGTGTTGATACCAGTTTGGCATTCTGCAAGTAGTTTATTTAGGATTACGGTGCTTGCGGCTGATAGAGAACCAGTTGTGGTGATTCAGAACCAAGGAAGGGTAACGCTGATTAATAGTGGTGATGAAGGTACGGGGCGCTACACAATTGTACCATTTTTGCAACAGCAAGGTGTGAATCAAATTGATTGGGCGATCGCTCTTCATTTCCAAGGCAATAATAGCAATGGTTGGTTGGAGGTGCTGCAACGTTTGCCCATTAAGGTTTTCTATGATTATTCTGCTACCCCAGACAATATATTGGCAAGTCAGGCTATCCAAAAGGAACTACCAAAAAGCAAGGGAATTTATCAGCCTTTGTCCCTCGGTCAAACTGTGAATACTGGTTCGACAGTCGTGCAGTTAATTAATGACCAATTACCCATCTTACAAATGCAAATTCAAAATCAAAGTTGGTTGTTGGTGGGTAATCTCAAGTCAGACGAACTGCGTCAACTTTTGAAGAAGAAAGACTTGCCTCATCCGCAAGTGCTTTGGTGCGCTACTGAATCTTTGAAAGATTTGGTTTTGGCGCTGCAACCACAGATAGCGATCGCACCTAACGCTGACCTTGACCCAAAAATTGTCTCCGAATTGAGTCAAAGCAAGACGAAGCTCTTTTTTACTGGGCGAGATGGAGCAATTCAATGGACTCCCAAAGGTGAGTTTGAGGCGTTTATTCAAGCTTCAGAAAATAGAGCTTCAGTGTTGTGAAAATTCATCAGTTCGTGGTAGTGTAATTACTATAGGCTTAATATGTCTTGTGGAGAGGTGTCCGAGTGGTTGATGGTGACGCACTCGAAATGCGTTTTAGGGAAACCTAACGGGGGTTCAAATCCCCCCCTCTCCGTTGAAAGTTTAGGATAAGCAGTCTCTTCCTCTAATCGAATACACGTAGAGACGTAGCAGTGCTACGTCTCTACAAGGAGAGGGGTTTTATATATGTACTTCCTAAGGAGTAAAATTTTATCACGCTAAGTACAGCATTTGATTAATTTGTCGCTAGTAGAGCATCCTTGACGATTGCCGGATAAATTTTGCCATTAATCATTGAAAACGTCTTCGCAAAACTTGAAAACCTCTATCCGGTGATCGACGATTAAGGTCTACTAGTTAAATTTGGCAATACCCTTGCATTGTGATTGCATCGGGTGACAATGGCATTGCATCGAGTCATATCATGTCCGGTTGATTAACACTAATAAAAGCATCGCAACCGTCGTCAAGACGTTCCGCCGAAACGTCTCTACAGTATGTGTGATTAGCCGGACATGATATGATATCATGTCCAGTTGATTACTTACTAAACGCCAAGAACCCCACCCCGCCAGAGCTACGCTTTGTCTCCCCTCCCCGCCGGCGGGGAGGGGCTGATCGGGGTGGGGTGCAATGACTATGGGAATCATAACTAATTATCCGGACATGATATCACAATGGCATTGCAGTCTTGTTAAATATTTCGCTCTCAAGATTTGCAAAGAGGACACTTTAATTTATCCTAAAAATGGGGAATTTTTGGGGTAAACTAATCCCATAATCCCAGGAGTGGCACAAGTGCGAATATGGTAAATAGAATTGGGCGATTACTCCCGTTGAGTTTTATCAGCTTCTGTTTTTGTGTAGGCATTAGTATCGGAATCTTTGTCCGCTTTGGGCAAGTGCAGCGATCGCAAGCTGCAAGTTCAGAGGAAGCTATACCCCTTTTACCAGGATATGAGCCAGAATACACACCACCGTCAGTTTTTGAGGAGCCTGAATCGGATTATATCACGATTCAGGCTGTGGGGGATGTGATTCCCGGTACTAATTATCCTAATAACAGACTTCCACGCGATCGCAATCAACTAATTCCCAAGTCGGTGCGAGCATACTTGCAAAGAGCCGATTTATTATTTGGCAATCTTGAAACTAGCTTAACTACCTATCCCTATTCTTCTAAAGATATCAATCAAGGACAAACTTTTGCCTTTCGTTCTCCACCAACATATGCAAAGTTGTTTGCTGATGTTGGCTTTGATGTTTTCAATATGGCGAACAACCATGCATTAGACTTTGGTAAAACAGGATTTCGAGATACAGTTAATAATCTTGCCGAAGTTGGCATTGAAACATTAGGTCATAAAAATCAAATTCTTTATAAACAAGTTCGTAATGTCCCGGTAGCGATGATTGGGTTTACTACCTACGATATTTACAACTCAATGCACGATTTAGAAACAGCTAAAGCTCTTGTTGAAGAAGCGAGAACAAATGCCAATTTAGTAATTATTTCCATGCAGGCAGGAGCGGAGGGAACCGGGGCAATGCATGTGAAAAATCAAACAGAATATTTCTATGGAGAAAACCGAGGAAATTCAATGAAGTTTGCTCGCACAATGATTGACGCAGGTGCAGATTTAGTTATCGGACATGGACCTCACGTACCGAGAGCGATGGAAATCTATAAAGGAAAACTCATCGCTTATTCCTTAGGAAACTTTATCGGATACCGGACTTTATCAACAGAAGCCGAAACCGGTTATTCAATGATTTTAGAAGTGAAAATAAACCCTTATGGCGAATTAGTAGGAAGTAAAATTATCCCGGTTCGGATAAATCGGCAGGGAATTCCCCATATAGATCAGCGTTTTACAACTGTCAGTCTTTTACGTTATTTGAATAAGAGTGATTTTCCTGATAAGCCGATAAAGATTAATAAAAAAGGAGAAATTGTCTTAGCGAATATAAAATAACCCAAAATCATTGTAGAGACGCGATACCCTTGCGTCTCTACATACGCAAATACACAATTAAAATATTTAACCGAATCGTATTGGAACGTCTCGACGATGTAGAGACGTAGCAGTGCTACGTCTCTACAATGATTTTGGTATTACGTAAAATCCTGAGTCATATATGAAATCAGTAACGCCAAACTTATGGTTATTACGCTAATATCTATAATGTTTTTTGTCTTTGTGATGAGGACAAAACATCAGCTAAAATACATAAGCCTAACTGCCAACTTTTAACTTTTAATTATGGGTAACACTTTTGGGCATTTATTTCGCGTCACTACTTTTGGTGAGTCTCACGGCGGTGGTGTGGGAGTTATAATTGATGGCTGTCCACCACGGCTAGAAATTTCTGTTGAAGAAATTCAAGTAGAATTAGATAGAAGGCGTCCCGGACAAAGTAAGATTACAACACCTCGCAAAGAAGAAGATAAGTGCGAGATTCTCTCAGGAGTCTTTGAGGGTAAAACTCTGGGAACACCAATCTCAATTTTGGTGCGTAATAAAGACGCTCGTTCTCAAGATTATGACGAAATGCAACAAAAGTATCGCCCTTCTCATGCCGATGCGACGTATGACGCCAAATATGGTATACGTAATTGGCAAGGTGGCGGTAGATCCTCAGCGCGTGAGACAATTGGTAGAGTCGCAGCTGGTGCGATCGCTAAAAAGATTCTTCGTCAAGTCGCTAATGTGGAAGTTATTGGTTACGTCAAGCGCATCAAAGATTTAGAAGGTGCAATTGATGCAAATACCGTCACTTTAGAGCAAGTTGAAAGTAACATCGTCCGCTGTCCCGATGCTGAATGTGCAGAACGGATGATTTCATTAATTGAGGCGATCGCAAGACAAGGTGATTCTATCGGTGGTGTGGTAGAATGTGTAGCGCGAAATGTTCCCAAAGGTTTAGGCGTTCCAGTTTTTGATAAATTAGAAGCAGATATTGCCAAAGGTGTAATGTCTCTCCCCGCTAGTAAAGGTTTTGAAATTGGTTCGGGTTTCGCGGGGACGCTGTTAACTGGAATTGAACATAACGACGAATATTATATTGATGAAAACGGTGAAATTCGCACTGTTACTAATCGTTCTGGAGGAATTCAAGGGGGAATTTCCAACGGCGAAAATATCATTTTACGAGTAGCATTTAAGCCGACAGCTACCATTAGAAAAGAACAGAAAACGGTGACAAATGAGGGTGAAGAAACGCTTTTAGCTGCTAAAGGAAGACACGATCCTTGCGTTTTACCGCGTGCTGTAACGATGGTAGAAGCAATGGTTGCTTTAGTATTGTGCGACCATTTGCTGAGGCAGCAAGGACAGTGTAAGGTTTTGTAGATATTGGTTGCAAAAATATTTCTTTATTTTTGTTAGAGTATAAATCTTCAGATACCTGACTTTTTATAAAAGTCAGGTATCTTGTTTCTCACGAATCCTAAATTGACTGCTATAGTAACAATGATAAATTAAAATAGTTGCATAATCATGGATTTTATTACAATTTTAGGATTAATCGCCGCTTCCTTAACAACATTTTCATTCATCCCGCAAATGATAAAAACATGGCAAAGTAAATCAGCCAAAGATGTTTCATTTGTGATGCTGATTACTTTTAATATCGGCATTTTTTTATGGCTCATCTATGGAATATCTCTACAAGCGTTGCCGATTATTCTTGCCAACGGGGTAACATTATTTTTTAACATCATAATTCTATGGCTTAAAATTAAATATAGATGAAGAAGCCCTAACGACTAGAAGTCGCGGCTACACAAACAAAGTCCGCCTACGCGGACTTCTAAAGAACTCAATAAAGTGGGTTCTGTTTGTGTAGACGCGAATACCATTTGCCATAATTTTTACAAACATTCCCTAAAAAAACAACTGTGACATCATCTGTATTCGCTGCTGAACGCCTTTTATTCACTCCCACAACCCCCGACAACGACGCGATCGCCACAATTTTCGCTTTCCCCAATGAATACACTGTGGGAATCACTAGCTTAGGCTATCAGGTAGTTTGGGCAACTTTGGCAATGCGTGATGATGTGCAAGTGAGTCGCATGTTTACCGACACTCACGAACAACTTCCGAGAAAACCGGAATTAGTCGGCTTTTCGATGTCGTGGGAATTAGATTATGTGAATATTTTAAATCTGCTGGAATCTTTAGAAATTCCGATTACAACATCTACCCGTGATAATAATCATCCGATAGTTTTTGGTGGTGGTCCAGTTCTCACAGCTAACCCCGAACCTTTTGCCGATTTCTTTGATGTAATTCTACTCGGAGATGGTGAAGATTTATTAGGCAATTTTATTAACGCTTACAAAGAAGTTAGAAACGCTTCTAGAAAAATCCAATTAAAAGCACTTGCACAAGTACCAGGAATTTATGTTCCTAGTTTATATGAAGTTGAATATCACACATTAGATGGTGCTATCAAATCAATTCAACCAATTTCTACAGAAATTCCCGCAATAGTGCAGAAGCAAACTTACCGAGGAAATGTTCTCTCAGCTTCAACTGTCGTCACCGAAAAAGCCGCTTGGGAAAATATTTACATGGTGGAAGTGGTGAGAAGTTGCCCAGAAATGTGCCGCTTCTGTTTAGCAAGTTATCTCACTTTACCTTTTAGAACTGCGAGTATCGAAGAATCTTTAATTCCGGCAATCGAAAGAGGTTTAACTGTTACAAATAGGTTAGGATTATTAGGGGCTTCAGTAACTCAGCATCCCGAATTTGCATCGTTACTCGATTATATTAGTCAACCAAAATATGACGATGTACGCTTGAGTATTGCCTCGGTGCGAACTAATACAGTAACTGTCCAATTAGCGCAAACTTTAGCCAAACGAGACACGCGATCGCTTACCATTGCCATAGAAAGCGGTTCGGAAAAATTACGCGAAATCATTAACAAAAAGCTGCATAATGATGAAATCATCCAAGCTGCGGTAAATGCCAAAGCTGGAGGCTTATCTAGTTTAAAACTTTACGGCATGGCAGGAATTCCCGGCGAACAATCAGAGGATTTAGAGCAAACTGTGGCAATGATGCGTGCTATAAAAAAAGCTGCTCCTGGATTGCGGTTAACACTAGGATGTAGCACCTTTGTACCCAAAGCACACACACCTTTTCAATGGTTTGGAGTAAATCCCCAAGCTGAGAAGCGGTTGCAATTTTTACAAAAACAACTAAAACCACAGGGAATAGATTTTCGCCCAGAAAGTTACAATTGGTCAATAATTCAAGCTTTGTTGTCACGAGGCGATCGCCGACTTTCTCCGCTTTTACAATTAACTCGTAACTTTGGCGATTCTTTGGGTAGTTACAAACGTGCTTTCAAACAACTCAAAGGACAAATTCCCGACTTAGATTTTTACGTTCACGCCGACTGGTCAACCGAACAAATATTACCCTGGAGTCACTTGCAAGGACCTCTACCACAGTCTACACTAATTAAACACCTGGCTGATGCCACCAGTAAATTTAACTCGCCTACAAAGGAATTACAGCCATTAAATTTATAATTTTTTCAACGTTGCTGAATTAAGACATGAAATTCCTAACTCATCAGACATAGGCGTAGAAACTAATTATGCGTTGCCCGAAACCCTTGATAGACGTAGCATTGCTACGTCTCTACGTATGACTCTGGAGATGTCTATCGTAAAGACGTTCCGGCGGAACGTCTCTACCATCAGGAAAAATTTTGAAATTAAAATGCAAACAACTATCGTAAAGACGTTCCGACGGAACGTCTCTACCATCAGGAAAAATTTTGAAATTAAAATGCAAACAACTATCGTAAAGACGTTCCGACGGAACGTCTCTACCGTCAGGAAAAATTTTGAAATTAAAATGCAAACAACTATCGTAAAGACGTTCCGACGGAACGTCTCTACCGTCAGGAAAAATTTTGAAATTAAAATGCAAACAACTATCGTAAAGACGTTCCGACGGAACGTCTCTACCATCAGGAAAAATTTTGAAATTAAAATGCAAACAACATCTGAATTTTACTGCGCTTATTGCGGGGAACCAAACGTAACCTTTGTAGACTTGAGTGCAGGAGGACAGCAATCTTATATAGAAGATTGTCAAGTTTGCTGTCGTCCAAACATTCTATATCTGCGGGTGGATGAAGAAACTTTAGATATAGAAATTGATACAGAATATGAAGGTTGAATTTTAGGTTTTTCTGTCAATGCTTCACTTTAAACATTCTTCAGTAATTAATGCACCGGTAGAAGTTGTTTGGAAATTTCACGAAAGACCAGATATTTTACAACTTCTTACCCCACCTTGGCAACCAGTACAAGTGATGCGTCGCGAGGGGGGACTTGACGTTGGTGCGATTACCGAATTTCGGCTTTTCTTGGGATTATTACCTTTAACTTGGTTAGCGCGTCACACCGAATGTGAAGAATATCGTCTATTTACCGACGAACAGATATCAGGTCCATTTGAATCTTGGGTGCATCGACATGAATTTGAACCAGAAAATGGCAAAACTAAATTAACTGATGCGATCGCCTTTTCAATGCCAGGTGGCGATTCTGTAGAATTTTTCAGCGGTTGGCTAGTGCAAGCACAACTAGAAGCAATGTTTCGCTACCGTCATTATGTAACTAAACGAGAGTGCGAGTCAAGTTAAGAGAATACACTTAACAGTAAAATCACGCAAAAATAACTTTCATTAAAGAATATATGAGCGCTCAGGATATTTACTTGTCCTGAGCTTCTTTTTTTACGATAATAAAAATACTTTTTCTACCGTTAAATTACTGAATTAAACTATTTGTGGCGACAGTGATTTTACTGATTCAAATTTGAGAAACATGAAATTTTTACAAACAGGGTTCAACTACAAAGATACTTTAAAGTTAGCTTTGCTGAGTGCAACTTCATTATTTTTACTTACACCGTCAGTAAAAGCCGTACCTACAAACAACTCACAACAATTAAATCCACAGCCACAAATTTGTCCATTGGCAAAATTACTACCCAAACGCAGTTTCGATACAACTAAATATTCTGTGTATATTTGTCGAGGTGATAATAACAATGCGCTGGGATATTACGTGCGTATTTCTAAAACAGATAATAGTAAAATCACCGTACCTGTAAGTAGTACAACTGGTGAAACTTATATTGCCAGCAAGGGAGAAATAGCATACGCTGTCACCCCCTATGAACTGCAAGTAATTAAAAATAGACGTGTTATTCTTAAAGAAAGAGTAAATAATGCGATCGCAGGTGACGGTCAACCTCTTGCTAAAGCTTGTCCCGAAGGTGAAAATATCTTTGGCGAAGCCGAAACCAAAAGCTTTATTGTTTATATTTGCGGCAGCAGTTTTCCCACAAACTATATCGCTATAACTAGAAGTGGTAATCGTCGCATCGCAGTTCCACTCTCTAGCTATAATTCTAAAGGCACACCGGAAGCCAGTCAGTATATTGCAGTCAACGGTGATATGCGTTATGTTCTGACCCGAAAAGTGCTAAAAATTTCTGATAACGGTCAAACCATAATCAAAGAAAAAGTCCTGCACTGGAATTAATCACCAATAGACATTTCCAGAAAAGATGTAGAGACGTAGCATTGCTACGTCTAATCAAGGGTTTTAGGTAACACATAAATTTTGGAGATGTCTAATACTATTAACTCGACTTTATCCATTTTCTTGTAAGCTTATTTATCCTTATTTTTCAAAGCTTGTCGAGAAACCCACTGAAGCCCAGGAAACAACCGATTAAAATTTGTATACGCAATTACTACTATCCTTTAAATAAAAATCCTCTATTTGATAGGTTAATCCAATGTTAATTAACATAAAGCAATACAAATTTTCCCCACAATGCCCAAAATCTCATCCTTTGGACTTGCTAAGACTTTGGAACCACGGATAGATAGCGTTATCTATATACCAGAATACTATTAAATTGTAAATACATTATTTATGAAAATTAACAATGGAAACATCACCTACTAATCCAGCTAAAACTGCTGCCGGTGTCAGCAATCGTCAATCTGTCGGACCATTCCCGACTGATGCGACCGAAACCTCGTACAATAGAAGCGATCGCAATGCCTTCAAGTTTGGCTTTACTCCTCAAGCTGAACTATGGAACGGACGCTTTGCAATGATTGGTTTTTTAGCCTACCTTCTTTGGGACTTGAACAGCTACAGCGTGGTACGTGACGTGTTACACCTCGTTTCCTATGCCCCTTAGCATGTTTTAGGTGTTCGTGTAAATTATACTTGACAAGCTGACTATAGACACTGAGAGTAAATGCAAACACTTTTTCCCAGTGTCTTCACTTGTACGAGCATACTTGGATATCTAAAAATGTACTTAATATGGCTAACTGTGTAATAATAGTTAGCATAACTTAACGTTTCTAAATATTTAGTTGGTTGGCGATGTTCAACGCATAACACTGACTTCTAGGATTTTTCAACCTAGTGGTTAGTGTAATTTGCCATGACTATACTTTGTGAAATTTTCATCTGCTACGTGGAGAAAAAGCGTGATTTCATTAGAACAATCGCCCAGTCGTCCGATAAAATTGACCAGGGAATCAAATACAGCAGTCTTCGTTGCAATTGCCATTATTGGATTATGGGCAATTAGTCTTGTAGTGTTACTTTCACTTGACATTACCCAGGTTAACTTTTTAATGTTATTGCCTATCATCTTTTGGCAAACATTTCTATATACTGGTTTATTTATTACGGCACATGATGCCATGCATGGGGTAGTATTTCCTAAAAATACTAAAGTTAACCATTTTATCGGTTCATTATGCCTTTCTCTTTATGGTCTTTTACCATATCAACAATTATTGAAAAAACATTGGTTACACCATCACAATCCTGCTAGTCAAATAGACCCCGATTTTCACAATGGGAAACAGAAAAATTTCTTTGCTTGGTACTTTCATTTTATGAAGGGTTACTGGAGTTGGACTCAAATTATTGCTCTAACGAGTATCTATAATATTGTCCATTACACAACCCATATACCCAAAGATAATTTAACTTACTTTTGGGTCATACCCTCAATTTTAAGCTCATTACAGTTATTTTATTTTGGTACTTTTTTACCTCATACCGAGCCAGAATCAGGTTATAGTGAACCTCATCGCGCTCAAACTATTTCCCGTCCAATTTGGTGGTCATTTATTACCTGCTATCATTTCGGCTATCATGAAGAACATCATGAATATCCTCATGTTTCTTGGTGGCAGTTACCAGAAATTTATCAAAGTAAGTTACGAGTTAGATAGAGACGTTCCGTTGGAACGTCTTTACGGGAAAAAGAGATATTTCGTAGTAAGCGTTTCAACGCTTATTTAAGCACTAAAGTGCTTACTACGATTAAGATTAATTCGCTATCGGTTGTTTAATAGATACTGTTTCTGCTTCTAATAAAGGTGGACGCACAGATAAATATATTAAAGGACCGAATAACGGGATAAAGCTGATTAACCCAAGTAGCTGAGGATTTTTCACCGGACGACGTGCCATGTCATCTTCTAGCAATGCCGGAAAAACTAGGGAAAGTACGCAGAAATCTAAACTCATGACATGGATGAAACGGCTAGTTTGCCACTGTTGAAAAAAATTTCCCCAGTCTCCACCTTGTAAGCCATAAGCAACTAAAATAATTGTGCCTAAAGTTAGCGCAATACCTGTGAAACGAGAATCTAACAGTTTAATGAAAAAGTCTTTTTTGCCAGTAAACTGTTTATTTGGTTCCCGTAAAGCTAAGTAAGGTAAAATTGCAAATGCGCCAACTGCGAAAGAGGGAATAGCAAACAACCAAGCGGGTATTTTTTGCCCTCTGCCGTCAATAAATAATACTGCACTATAGATTATAGGGAAAACGCCCATAATATTGAATAGTGCCACTACTAAAGGGTTAATGCCTTGCCACTGTCCGGTAGAAAGGTTTTTAATTAACTCAAATGTATCCGGTTGATCCGCAGGGGCAAAAACAAAAGCATAGGTAATAAATCCCAGCCACAGCAGCGCAAAAGCGATTTTTCTCAACATATTTCAAATTGGTTAACGGAAGGCTTCTGAGAGGTAATCAGCAGCAGCAGAGACGACAGCGATCGCACTTTCATAATCTAAGCGCGTTGGTCCCAAAACTCCCACACTTCCTACCGATATTGAACCTCGGCGATAATTGGCAGAAATTAAGGTACAACTGCGTATCGGTTCTAGCGGGTTTTCCGAACCAATCCGAACCGTTACCCGTGTTTTACCCACCTCATCCGATGGAGGTTCCTCAAATATTAACCGCCACAGTTGGTCTTGTTCTTCCTCCAGCAGTTGGATAATCGTTTGCACTTGCTGTAGTTGAGAAAATTCTGGTTGCCGCAAAACTTCTGCTACGCCGCGAATCATAATTTGTGTAGCAGATGGTGTGATAGTACGACGGGCTAATTCTGCGACTGAGTTTTTCAAAAATTCTCCGTAACGTTGGAACTCCCTATCTAACTGCGTCCAGTCGAGAGTCGCTAATTCTAACAAACTCCGTCCGCGCAACTGGCTATTTAAAAAGTTAGAAATAATCTGCAACTCCCGATCAAGGACTTCTGGTTCCAGTTGTGTTTCTGCCGATGCTGCTGGCAAATCCATCAATGTCGAATGCGTCTCATAAGCATCTGTCACTACAATCAGCATTACCCGTCCCACTTCAATTTGCATCATTTGCAAATGTCGCAACGTTGCTCTTTCAGTTTGCGGCATGGTAATCAAACTAATGCAACCACTCAAAGTTGCCAATATTTGTGCTGCTCCTTGCAATAGAGCCTCTAAACTCCAATCTTCACACTTGAGGCGCTTTTGCAGTAATGCTTCTACCTCTCGTGATAAATTTTCTGAAGGTGTAATCAGCTGGTCTACGTAAGTACGATAGCCAGAGTCTGAAGGTATGCGTCCAGCAGAAGTGTGAGGTTGGTAAAGCAACCCACCTTTTTCTAAAAAGCCCATCACGTTGCGAATTGTGGCTGAGCTAACACCTAAGTCGTATTCTTCAAGCAAAGCTTTAGAACCCACAGGCTCTGCGGTAGCGATATAATGTCGTACCGTTGCCCAAAGTATATGCTGTTGTCGATTGGTCAGCTTGACTTGCATAGGGAATGTTTTACGAAGCTGAATTTTATTAGATTTTGAAAAAATTAATAATTTTTCAATTAAAATAGCAAATTATTTACTTCTATTATAATTAGTAAAACTTAACTCCCCAATTTGCCTATTTTGAAAGTTCGCTTTTAGCTTTTACCGTATATTTACATAATATTTTATTCCCTTTTGTAGTGTGTTTTTCCAAAAGTAAAAAATACACGTAAATACTTTAACGTTGATTGCTCTATCTTCCTATGCGCTCAAGTTCTTCACGCAAAACTCGTCTCAATGTTGCTTCCAAAGGCTCACGTTGTTGTTCAATGTGCTGACGTAACGCTTCATTGATTAAGCTTTGATAGTTGCCTCCTCCTGCTGTATGAACCTGTTCGCGAAACCACGCCAATACCTCATCATCTAATCGAATCGTGATGCGAGTCTTTCCGGCGCTTGTCGGCTCGACTGCACCTCGCTTCCCTTGGCTGAAATCATACTCTGCTTCCATGATCTATCCTTCTTCATACTGTGTTCGTTCAGGATCAGTCGCTTTTCGAGCCGAAATTAATCGAATCTCGTTGCCGCGCCACATATACGCCACCACCAGGACTCGACCCAAAGCATCCATTCCAATTGTAATGAATCGTTCTTCTTCAAACCCTCATTATATGCACATTTGTACACAACGCACACCACTGAACTGACAGAAGATTTTTTTTTATCAAAAAATTTATCCCTACATCCAAACAGTCCAACCATTTTCGCTTTAAGTTTAACTGGGCGCGATCGCCACAATTAAGGCATCCACGCCCGTGTTTTTACGTTTTTAATAATGCGGAATGGAAGGGTTTACTAAGGTGGAGTAGGCATCAATACCACCTGCAATATTTTTAACATTTGTAAATCCTTGAGCCGCTAACCACTGACACATCTGAGCCGAGCGAATGCCATGATGACATAATACAAGGGTTTCAGCGTGAGGATCGAAACGGGTAGGAATTTGATCGCCCCATTGGGAAAATTGACTCAGGGGTAGATTGACAAAACCCTCAATACTAGCGATCGCTAATTCTTCTGGTTCGCGCACATCGAAAAACTGAATATCTCGATCGCCTGAAGCTAGACGTTCCGCCAATTCATCTACACTAATTTGGGTAATAGGTTGGGTATTCATAGATTAGGGCATTGGGCAATGCTCTTCTTTATTTTTAACAGATTTCTGATCAGGTTTCAGTAATAAACTTAGTCTTAGTATCAATACCGCATTTTCTCTGTTGAGAAGACGGTTTCACATTATTGTTGTGTGTAAAAGCCGCTTGCGCGGTCTTTAAAAGAAAATTATGAGACAAAACTCATTGTTTGGTTTTCTAGCAGCTGGTGCGATCGCACTGTTATTGATTATTATCGCAGGCTTTTACTGGTTCTTTGGCAAAAGTCCAGTTAACCTCATTGGTGGTGGGACTGCTTCGGAACCAGGCGCCGCCATTTTCGTGTCTAAAAGCGCACCAGTTATGGTATCAGTGCTGATGAATCCAGGCAAATTGGAGGCTAGTAGTAGCGATGGCGAACTGTCAAAATTGAAAACAAGTTTATTAGCTAATACTGGCATTGATTACAAAAAAGACGTTCAACCCTGGTTGGGAAACGAAATTACACTCGCTGTCACCAGCTTAGATATTGATCGCGACGCCGCAAACGGACTGCAAACCGGGTATCTAATGGCACTAGCAAGCAATAAACCCGAAAAAAGTCGCGAGTTTGTGGAGTTGTTATTTTCCAAGCGTGCGATCGCTGGCGAAAACTTAGTTGTGGAACAATACGAAGGTGTAAAGCTGATTTCTGACACTTCCTCGTCGGAAAAAGGTTTGCTTGCCGGTGCATCTGTAGGGGATTTTGTCTTATTTGCCAACGATCCAAAAGTGCTGCGAGATGCAATTAATAACGTCCAAGCACCGGATCTCAATTTGACAAATTCCGTCCAATACCAGAAAGCGCTAAAACAACTGCCGAAAAACTCTTTAGCTGCGGCTTTTCTCAATCTTCCCGCTGTCGCTGAATGGCAAAAATTAAAGCTGCCAAAAGCAACTTATGACAGCCAAATAGTTTCCTTAAGGTTGAACTCCAAAGGATTGCTTGCAGAAACCAGCTTCCTGGCATCATCGGCAACATCATCGCCATCTTCACAACTTTCGCAACCTGTGGGAGCATTGGAATATATTCCCGAAACAGCAGGTTTAGCAATCTCAGGTGTTGATTTGAGCAATTTGGATAAGAGTGATTTAGCTCAAGTTTGGAAACAACTGACAACGGCAATATCTGGATCGCAAAAAGATGTTACTTCTGGCTTGGTACAACCCTTAACGGATGTAGAAAAAGCCTGGGGTATCGATTTGCGTCATGATATTTTCAGTTTGGTTCAAGGTGAATATGCGATCGCATTGTTACCGGATCAAGAGCAAATTAATTATGATTGGATTTTTGTGGTGGAAAAATCCGAAGATGTTCCTTTATTGATTTCTCGGTTAGATGCGATCGCTTCATCCCAAGGATTAAACATTAACTGCCTCACTTTAGATAATCAAAAAATCTTTGCTTGGACAAAGTTAACAACCGTGACGAATAATGCCGAGCGCGGTTCGGAATCGATTAACCTCAAAGCAAAAGCCAAGGGGGTACATACAAGTTTAGGAAATTACGAAATTTTTACTTCTTCAATTGATGTGATGAATCAAGTCTTGAAAGTCAAGGATAATTCCTTAGTGAAAAATCGCAATTTCCAAGATAGTATTGCTGGGATTCCCCAACCGAATCAAGGCTATCTTTACCTCGACTGGGCAAAGAGTCACGAGATTGTAGAACGTCAAATACCCATTCTCAAGCTCGTGGAAGTAGTCGCTAAACCGTTTCTGGATAAAGTGCGATCGCTCATAGTTAGTAGTTACGGTAGCGACACCGGATTACTCAAAGGTGGCATCTTCTTCCAACTTCACTCCTGATTGTAGAGACAAGGGGGACTTTTTGAAGAGGGGAAAGGGGGAAAGGGGAAAGGGGAAGGGTAAGAAAATGCTTTTCGCGTGTTTAAATAACTCTTCTTACAAACGTCAACGGGACGGAAACCGACTCCGCTGAGGAAGGCGCTTTATTTCTATACCTTTACCCTTTACCCTTTAACCTTTTCCCCTCCCCCTCTCCCTCCGACTTCACAAAAACTTCTATTGTGGCACATATTAATGTGGCACACATGGATAAATATACTTGATTATCTTTTTTATGATATGTATATAAAAAACTATTAAAGACCCTGTTGGAGGGCTGATATGAAATATTTTTGCCCCCGACTTCAGCTCCGAAGCGGCTTTATTTTAGCGGTGTTAAGTGGCATTACTGCTAGCCCTGTAATGGCGGATACGTCAAACTTTGGTAAGTTAAGTTTGGCACCAGGTTTTGCACCAGCACAAGGAATGGTAGAAGGGTATACTGGCGGTTCTTATTCATTGTCTGCGATTAGTAACCGCGATCGCGACAGAAATGCTTGTATTGGTTTTGCCGATCCCAAACCAGATCACCTGATGGTTTTGGATAAAGACTTTTCCCAGTTGAATATACGAGTAAATAGTGGTGGAAAAGATACCACTTTACTCATCCAAGGACCAGACGAAGGAATTATTCGTTGCGGAGATGACACTGGTAAAAGAAAAGATGCCAGCATTCAAGGTAGTGACTGGAAAGCTGGAACTTATAAGATTTGGGTAGGTACATTTAATTCTGGAGACAAGGGCAACTACACCCTAAGAGTGGAGCAACCATAAATTGGGTAATTACGAATGCCGTGACGTACTCCCACACTGCCCTATCGGGTCAGTGTGGGCTTCTCAGCGACTCCCGGTACTCCGTCGGACATTAACTGAGCTTTGTTTAGAGTCCACGAGACGCCCCTCCGCAGACTTTGAGCAATATAAAGATTGTTCAAAACCTTCGTACTGTCAGAGTTTTACCTACCCACAGAAAGCGACACAGAAGTGTCTGTTACTGGGTAGAACCCCATACTCTGAGTTTTCAAGGTACAGCGTACAGGAAGCGGTTAGCTATTAGTTTTTGTTTAACCTGTACTTTTCAATGCTAGCATGAATGTAACGCATTTGTACTGGCATTATGAAGAATAAAACATTAAACCTACGAATATCAGAGAGGAGATTAAATAAGTTGCGTTTATATTCAGTCTGGAAAGAGAAATCGATGACTCAAATACTGGAAGACTTCATTGACTCGTTGCCAACCCCGGAGATGTGCAATTCCTCATCTCTTCGAGAGGCAACGCCTTCGACCAACATCGCTCAATGAACTACATTCATTATCTCCTGTTGGTCAATTCGTCATTGCCCAAAAATTCATCCCACGCTTCTATCGACGGTAAGACGTGGGGCTTCTTTTTGTTGAAGGCTAAATTAAGAGCGATCGCACTCGGAAGGATAAAATAGATAAGTAGCTCGTTTTGCTTTCCGAGGGTATCATAAAAGTGCTATCTACACTACTTACAGACTTTCGCATCATTTTTGAACGAGATCCAGCCGCTCGTAACTGGTTGGAAGTATTATTTTGCTACCCTGGTTTGCAAGCTTTGCTATTCCATCGGCTAGCTCACCGACTGCATATAATTGCTATTCCCTTTTTTCCCCGGCTGATTTCCCACATTGCTAGGTTTCTGACTGGAATTGAAATTCACCCAGGTGCAACCATTGGCAAAGGCGTATTTATTGACCACGGTATGGGCGTGGTAATTGGTGAAACAGCGATTATTGGCGACTATGCGCTTATTTATCAAGGCGTCACCCTTGGCGGTACTGGTAAAGAAAGCGGCAAACGCCACCCAACTTTAGGGGAAAATGTCGTAGTTGGTGCTGGCTCGAAGGTACTGGGTAATATTCAAATTGGTAACAACGTCCGCATCGGTGCCGGCTCAGTTGTTCTACGGGATGTCCCTTCTGATTGTACTGTGGTGGGGGTACCCGGTCGCATTGTTTATCGTTCTGGAGTCAAAGTTTCTCCTTTAGAACATAGCAATTTACCTGATTCTGAGGCACAAGTAATTCGCGCTTTAGTTGACCGCATAGAGTTGTTAGAACAACAAATACAACAGCTTCAGCAACTCCAATCTTCTGCAAAAACTCCTGTGATGGTGGGTAAATTCGTCGCTAATGAAGGTGAAGAAATAGAAAATAAATTACGCTGCAACCTGAGAGATAAAGCTATTCAGCAGTTTCTCGATGGTGCGGGGATTTGAAAGCATTAGACCTATGAGCAAAACCTTCAATGAATAGACATCTGTTGGAAAACAATGTAGAGACGTAGCAGTGCTACGTCTCTACAAGGGTTGTGGACAAAGCATATTTAATTTTCCCAGAGGTCTAATGATGAGTGCAAAAATTAAGCTTAGGCATAGCCCAACCTAGGCATCGCTAATCCAAAAACGATGTTTTCTATCACTGTTTTTGGGTTTATTTTTATGCGTTAGGTATATTAACAGCTGAATCATAGAGGTTTTACCTACCAGCTCTCAAAACCTGTTCAGCCGTCAGTTTTAAATCTGGGAAGCTTGCAGAGACAATGATCTGATTACCCCGAAATTGCTGAATTTCATACTCCCCATCCACTAGCGTACCGATAGAGAGGGTAGGTTGTTTGGGCTTCCCAATGTGTCGAGTACCACCTAATCCTGCGAAGTCCGCGATCCAATATTCAGAAATGCCCAAAACTGAGTAGTCTTCCACCTTACGGGCATAATCATTTTGCCAGTTGCTACTAACAACTTCCGCTACAAATTTAATCGAACTGCCCAGGGTTAGGATCGATTGCTCAGACCAAAGCGGTTCTTTAATAAGTTCATCTCGATCAACAACTGCAACGTCAGGTCGAAATGCTGTCATACCAATGCTAGAAGGACGCAATAGTCCCCGCTGAAGAACAAACCAAGGTAAGCCTGTTGCGTCGATTTGGACACAGATCTTTGTGGTAATGAAGGCTGAAACCTCTTCATGTAAGCCTGTTGGTTCCAAGTCGAACACCTCTCCATCAATCAGTTCGTAGCGGTTATCGTCACCATAACGAGCGAGAAACTCGTCAAAGCTGAGTGGCTTGTGTTGAATTGGTTGGTCGTTCGGCTTTGCCGTCCCGGAGGGAATCGCAATGGTCATAGGTCAACTTAGCCGAATCAATGTCTTTAGTCTACCAAATTGAATATGTGATAAACGTGTGACAGATCAAACTCCTAACATGATTGGTACGCAGGGGCATCGTTATGTAGCGAATACTAATGAGGAGTGCAAAAATTAAACGTAGGCGTAGCCCAACCTAGGCATCGCTAATCCAAAAACGATGTTTTCTATCACTGTTTTTGGATTATTTTCATTCGTTAGGTATATTGACAAATGCGTCATAATCTTAAATTATTACCAATGGGTAGAGCCAAAACAAACATATGCCAGTTGTTGCAGCCAAATCTTATGTAGAGTATCGGAACGATGCTTACTGGGTCGAGGGAACCCGAATTTCCCTCGACTCCGTTGTTTATGCCTTCCGAAGTGGATTATCACCTGAAAGCATTGTTCAGTCTTTTCCGTTACTAACATTGGAACAAGTTTATGGGGCGATCGCATTCTATCTAGCTAATCATGTTGAGATAGATTCTTACCTGGCAGCCGAGGAAGTGGCTTTTGATGCTATGCCCCAACCCCTACAAACTACTGATCCTGCTTTGTACAATAAGCTTATGGTAGCTAAGTCAGCGAGTCAGCTAGCGGGATCGTGAGTATTCGTTACCAAGCCGATGCTGACTTGAATCAGGCGATCGTAACGGGCGTTTTGCGGCGACAGCCCACAATTGATTTCCAAACTGCCTTTGCTGCTGGGTTGGAAGGTGTTAAAGATTCAGAAGTATTGGCGATCGCTGTACAACAGGGGCGTATTCTCGTCAGCCATGACCGCAAAACAATGCCATCAGAATTTGCTGAATTTATCACCAACAATCAGAGTTCAGGAGTTATCATCGTTTCTAGGAAGTTATCCATTGAAGTCGTTATTGAGGAACTGTTGCTGATTTGGGCAGCATCCAGTGCAGAAGAGTGGATTGATCGTATTGCAAAGCTGCCCCTCTGACGCTGGCTAATAACGCCCATGCACCTAACCGTGGAGATATTATCTGTTAACGGGACTTAGACAAAAAACAACGAGAAAAAAGCCTCAAATCCATTTAGGGCAAGGGATATACCTCAAAACCCAAAAAATTGCCCAGACCCAGATATATCAAGAAAAAACTAAATCCAGGTTAAATGATTGGTGTGTATAGCTTTGAGGCTTTTTTGACTACAAAAAATGTTAAGAATAAGTAAAGCAACGTAGGCAACTGACGATTGAAAATTGGTTACAAATAATTACGGGATCAACTCTCTTGTAGTAGTGTGTCAGACACATACGCTATGAGTAAGAAAGTAATCATCATCACGCTGTCAGTAACTAAGCTCGATTTAAGTCTAAATAACTGCTTCACTGATTACATCAAGTATGAAGATGTCCAGTTATACACTGTAACCCTGAACTCAAGGTATTGATTCTGCAACGAGGGAGGATACAACAGATGGCAAAAGGTCAGCACATTTTTGTAAAAAGTCCTAACGGTTGGATGACTGTGGGGATGATGCATCACGGCATAGATCTAGGCGACGGCACTGTAATTCATTTCTCAGGTGCTGACAAATCAACTGCAAGAGTGATCCGAACAAGTATCAAAGCATTTGAATGGTACAGAGTATCTCAACCTTTCCCCTATGAACGCTTGATTGAGTTTGCATCTTATGAATTCGGTTCTGATGTAGAAAAAGCTCTTAGAAATCGACCACAACCCTCTCCATTACCGCCTAAAGATATTAAATTACGCAGTAGTAAAGAAATTATTAATGAGGCATTTAAATATTTAGAAACAACATTTCGAGAGAATAAATATAATGCAGCACGAAACAACTGTGAACATTTTGCTACTTATTGTGCAACTGGACATCCATTCAGTCTCCAAGTGCTGAAAGATTATGAGTACTCTGAGCGCAAGAGTTCACTAGGGGGAATCATAGCAATTATTGTAACTGAATTTCAGCGGTATAAGCTAAATCCTTATGCAAAATCGAAAGACGGCTGGGATTACGTAGGAACCTCCTACCGCGATAAAAAGTCTGGCTACCTTTATCATGAGGAGTACTCAGAGCCGTATGCTCCAGCAGCTTGGTCTGTTTGTAGAAGCACTAATGGAAGCTTTGAAAAAATTAATCAAACAGAAGTGCCGTATCCAGTGACTCCATTAGTTCATTACTACAGGGACAAAAACAATCAGGTGCGTGAAGAGAAGATTTCTAATTAAGAGAATTTGGCGGAATTGATAATTGTAAACTAGTGAACCAAGCAGCAAATGCAGACAAGCGACATTATTGCATTATCAGCCTTATCAATTTCTATCTTAAGTCTTTGGCTGCAAAATTCAGGCAGTCAAAAGCAAATTATGCTGAGTAATTTTTTGGAATATACTCAGCGATACCAAGAGATTATTTCACACTTCCCAAAAGATGTAATTAATCAGGATTTTGACATTACTTCTATACCAAAAAATGACCAAGAGAGCTTGTTGCGATATATGTGGATGTACTTTGATCTTTGCTATGAAGAATACCACCTACACAAACTTGGATTTATAAACTCTAATCTATGGAAATTATGGGAGATAGGTATGAAGTCTGCTTTTTCTAGACCTGCATTTCAACAAAGTTGGTATTTAATCTGCGATAAGACAACATACGAGCCTGATTTAGATTTTGTTAAATTTGTAGAATCTTCTTTTCATCCTCACCAAAAAAGCTACGTTAAGAGGAAGTAGTCATGCTTTAAAAAGTATAAGAGTCAACAGCTAATTATGGAGATGATATGGAACAAGAAATATTTACTCTACAAGAAGCATTGCTCTTACTGGAAATTTCAAATCTTGATAGGGTAGTTCAAAGCGATCTACCTCTTATCCGACGAAAAGCCTTTAAACGTTGGCATCCTGATACGATCGCACACACAAATCCCTCACAAGAAACCGTTAAACGATATGAGCGAAATTTTAGGTTGATTGATCAGGCTATTGCTATGGTTGAAGCCTATCTAAGAGGTGAGGTACATAGTTCAGAACGATTTTCAGAGGATTACCACTCTCAACCCGCAGAAGAAAGATCCTATAGATATCATTCGGAGAAATGCGAAAGCAATGCAGGAATTGCTACGTAAGACAATGGAGGAAGTTGCTGGAACTCGCTTCAAAGTGACAGAAGAGTTTGTTGTTTTGAGTGAGGGCTTTTTACTCAGAGAGGTACTGGATAGAGATTTACAAGACAACATAACTGCATTGGCTCTGACATCTCTAGTAAGTGGACTAATGGGATGGGGGATTTTAGGATCATTTTTGTCAGAATCCTTAGCTTCTTCTAGTGAAGTTCTTGGTGATGTCTCATCATTCGCTTGGATTTCTGTTGCATCAATTCATGTTCTAGCTTGTTCAGCGATCGCATTGCCCCTATCACGCTTTTGGCTTCCAATTGAAGTTTCAAATTCTGCCCTTCTTTTTGTAAATTTTGGCATTTGCTTACATAACACCCTTCTCAGGTTTCTATCAAAACTCCCACTAATTGGTATTTTTATTTCTATTCCAGTTTCAATAGTGGCAGCAACTATAGAGATATTGAAGGGAGTGGTAATTCAGCCATCGTTTTTTATTGCTGGATTGATATTTAAAGACCAGAGAATATGCCAAGTGAAACAGTCAGTGAAGTATTACGCTAATTTCGCAGACTGGTATGTTAATGAACTTTTGAATACTGACCCGTCTAACATGAGCGATGAGCAACTATACAACTTATCACATTTGTATGGAGAGTATCGAGATGTTTGGAGAAAGTGGCAAGTGCATTAAATTATCAATTTGGTTTTGCGGCTACTGTAACTGAATTGGGGAACCCCCGCAACGCGGTGGCTCAAATTTCGCGTCTCTACAAGAGTTGTGGACAACGCATAATTCCCCTCAAGGATTAATTTCTTGACTAAACCATTGTTGCTGCTGATCCAAGCAGTATAAATAACGATTTTGTGGTTCACCCTTTAATTCCAGGTGATCTACCTGTACCGGATCAAGTAGCAGTAGGCAAAAGTTTGCTAAAGGTTGAGTCGCATCCGGTGGTGGTGGATCAAAAGCTGCTGGATCTTGAACTCTAGGTTTACCAGGATCAGCCCAAGCAAATTGTAACCGCGCTGCATCACTTAGCTCTTGCCAAGTTCTCATACGTGCTTTATGTAAAACTGGGTCAGAATTATCACAACCTACCAAGGTTAGGCAACCAGTGATGCGGAATTGTTCTCGCGTGTTGGGAAAGTACCAGCAAGCTTCTGCCCAAGGTTGCTGTTGTATCTGATCGACTTTTTCACTGCGAGCATCGGTGATAAATTTTAACTGGTTAGTGTCTTCGAGAAAGCCGCGAAAGACAACAGTACGATTAGCGGGGTGATTATTTGCCCGAACTGTTGCCAGTTGGAGGTAACGAGCATAAACAAGACTGCGGTTGCGATGAAGGGCAGCAGCGACTAGCGATCGCCAAGGAGCTAGAGACATAATAAAATTAAAATTTTACTGCAAGTCAGTCCGGAACTAGAGCTAGCGCAAACCGCAAAAAATTACAATCTTTCACGTTACATCTACTTGGCGTATAGTCATAATCTGTCGGAAAATAACCAACAATATTTGACTCATGGTTCGAGAACTTGAACTAAAATGCATCAAGGCAAAGTTTCCAGAAACTGCCCCCGCTGCTAATCCAGTGTTTTTTAGAACTTATAGCCGCGCTCTAGAGGTAGGACAAAGGGAAACATGGGAACGAGTATGCGATCGCACTCTCAACGGCTTAACCAAGGTGGGCAAGCTACGTCCAGATGAGGCAGCTATACTCCAAAAAATGCAGGAAAACCTCAAAGCGTTGCCCAGTGGACGCTGGTTGTGGGTTGGTGGTACAGAGTGGATATCCAAGCCCAAAAACTTTTCTGGGGGTTATAATTGCACTTCTACCAATTTAGAAGATTGGAGTGCTTTTGGCTTGATGATGGATTTGGCAATGATGGGTTGCGGTACTGGTGCCATCATCGAACCAAAATATATCAGCCAAATTCCCCCCATCCAAAATCACCTAAATATAACCGTCCAAGGTGAAATTGGCAGTATTCCTGTTGAACTGCGTCGGGAATTTACAGAAACCAAAATAACCGGAAATTCCGTCACCATCCACGTTGGAGACAGTCGTCAAGGTTGGGTAGAATCATATGAAACACTTTTAAAACTCTCTAGTGATGAAAGATTTTCTGGAAAAGTTGAAGTAATTGTTGATATCAGTGATGTACGTAAAGTCGGAGAAACTCTTAAAGGCTTTGGTGGCGTTGCTAACCCGGTAAAATTGCCTGGACTATATGAACGTTGTGCATCCATCCTGAATAAAGCTGTCGGACGACAATTAAATTCAGTTGAATGCTGTTTGTTAATCGATCAAGCTGCTGTGACAATTGTTGCCGGCAATATTCGTCGCTGTCTACCAGAAGATGCCTTAGTTCACACATCAAAAGGTCTTGTTCCCATTCGTGATATCCAAGTTGGTGACTTGGTACAAACTCCTCTGGGATTTCGGCGAGTTGTTGATAAATTCGACCAAGGATTTCAGGATGTATACGAGATTGAAACTAATGCTACTTACCCTAGAGCAACTTTAAACCACAGACAAGCAGTTCTTGCTGATGTTAAAGGTGGAGTTACCTGGAAATCGATTGCGAATTTGGTTGAAGGCGATCGCCTCCTCCACAATACGCAAGTGCTACCTGGTACAATTACACACTTACCGTCTGACTTTACTGAATCTCGACCCTCAAATAGTCGCACAGCTAAGTCCTTTGTAATTCCCGAATTAACAGCTGAGGTTGCTTGGCTCATTGGGTTAACCCACGGTGATGGTTATGTTGCCCTCGGTCGCAATAAGCATGAAAAGCCTTATGGTCGCGTCGAATGGACAATGAACAGCTTGGATACAGAACTTACTGCAAAAATTAAAGTAAAAATTGATGCAGCTTTAGCTTTGTTTGGACTGACTGCTTCTCATGGCATCATCAAAGGTGAAAACACAGCCAAATCTATCTGTTCATCAATTCGTCTTGCTGAATATTTCCATCGCTACATTAAGCAACCTCATGTTCCCTTAACAGTTCCTAGTTTTATTTTGCAGGGTTCAGTAGATATTAGGACTGCTTACTTAGCTGGCTTAATGGATAGTGATGGTGCTATTAATAACCGTCCTCCTCACCCTTACGGGTTCGCCAGTCGCTTTATGCCGGGGAACCCGTCCACCGCGCTGGCTCATTTAGTGACTACTGTTTATCGCTCTTTTGCCAGACAGGTAGGAGCGGTTTTATCGAGCTTAGGTATTGCTGGTAGAATCAGCATTACTCGTCCCCAACAGCAAGAATGGCAACTTAAATACAATTTGACAATTCCTGCCCTTAAAGGACGTTATAACGCTCTGATTGCACCTCACTCTCTCAAAGGAGAGCTTCGAGGTGGACTGAAAATGTACGGCTTCACCGTTCCTGGTGCTATCATGCGGGAGGCTTACACTTACAGCCAAATGCGAGAAATGGGATTTGAAGGTTCTCGCCTTGTTGATGCCAATTATGAACGCTATATTGCTGAGTCCGAGCAACTGCTAGATATTCCAGTCACAGTCAAAGGATTGGGAAGCTACGATTATGTGCAAACTTACGACATAGAAGTTGAAGAAGCTCATTGCTTCTACTGTGATGGCTATCTGACGCATAATAGCGCTGGGATGCGTCAGTTTGATTCTGATGATAAACAAGCAGCCACTGCTAAAGATAATTTATGGCAGCAAGACGAAAACGGCAACTGGCGAATCGATCCAGAGCGTGATGCTCTGAGAATGGCAAACCATACCAGAGTTTTTCACCGCAAACCAACATTAGAAGAATGTATTGATGCTGTCCGCAAACAGTATTATAGCGGCGAGGGAGCAATTCAATGGGCTGGTGAAGCTGTAGCCAGAGCTAATTGTGATTTGCTATCAACTCAAAGTTTGAAAGTTGATTTTTTACAAGCTTACGAACAAGGAACAGCAAAACAGTGGTTGCAAAAACACTATCCTGACATTGATGCGTCAGAGTTAGAACATCGTTTAGCTCGATACGGATTAAACCCGTGTATAACCTCAGATACTTGGATACATACAGAACACGGTGCAAGGCAAGTTAAAGATTTAATTGGCAAACAATTAGCTGTTTATGTGAACGGTGAACTTTTTAGCACTACATCTGATGGTTTTTTCTTCACAGGAGTGAAACCTGTAGTCAAGTTACAAACCAAAGAAGGTTACGCTTTAAGGCTTACCGAAAATCATCAAGTTTTAAAAGTAACAGCACAAACTCAACGTAAGCAATACTCAGAATGGTGTGAAGTCAAAGACTTAAAACCTGGTGATCGAATACTAATTCATGACCATAAAAATATAAATCCTTGGGATGGTTTAGGTACACATGCAGAAGGTTGGTTACTCGGTAGCTTATTAGGTGATGATTGTTTCTCAGTAAACGCTGCTAACTCTACCTATCAAGCATCACTACGCTACTGGGGAGAAACTCAAACTGAGATGAAAGAATTTGCTCTTTCATTAGTGAATAATTTACCAAAACCACTTCAACATTCTCAGGATTTGAAAGGTGTTTACCACCAAACAAACAAATATTTTCAAGTTAGTTCTGTAAGTCTCGCAAAACTGGCTAGTACTTTTGGTTTAGTACATAAACATAAAAAAGTCACTTCCGAGATTGAGCAAGCAAGCTACGATTTTTATTGTGGTTTTCTCAGAGGTATTTTTGACGCTGATGGAAGTGTACAAGGGAACCATGACAAGGGAATTAGCGTTCGTTTAGCGCAAAGTGATTTGCCTAATTTAGAAGCTATACAAAGGATGCTTTTACGATTAGGTATTGCCAGTAAAATCTACAAGAATCGTAGAGCAGAAGGTCTGAGGATGTTACCTAATAGCAAGAAAGTTTTGACTGAGTATTTTTGTAATACTCAACATGAATTAGTTATTGCTAAAGATAACATTCAAATATTTCAACAAATAGTTGGTTTCCAAGAACCTAAAAAAGCTGAGTTGTTAGACTCTTTGTTATCAGGGTATAAGCGCAATCTCTACAAAGAACGGTTCGATGTAAGGATTGAATCTATTACCTTTGATGGTGAAGAGTCTGTTTATGATTGCACTGTACCTGGTGTATCTCGCTTTGATGCTAATGGGTTTGTTGCACACAATTGTGGAGAAATTTTAGGTAGCAATTTTCACTGTGTCAGTGGCAATACTCTACTCATCACTAGGGAAGGAATGTACAACATTAAAGATGTTGTCGGATGTGAAATTGAGATTTGGAATGGGAAAAAATGGAGCTTAGTTACACCATTTAAGACTGGTAGTAATAGCAAGCTTTATCGAGTTCGGTTTGGAGACGGTTCTTATTTAGATGCAACTGAATATCATCGCTTTTTTGTGAAAGATAGATTCGGCAAAGTCTATAAGGAAGTTCAAACCAAAGACTTGATGGATACGAGTCGATATAGCATTCACACTGAACCTTTCACAATTAATTACGAAGATGGATTAAATGTTGATTCGGGTTATGCTTATACTTTGGGGGTAGCTGTAGGCGATGGTACTACAGATAAAAATAACAATGCCAAAGTTAGGCTGTACGAAAATAAAGCAGCATTATCTGTAGTTGGTAATAAGTCTCCTCAAAGAACTTATGACTACTTACCTACTTTTACAGATGTCACAGATTTAGGCTTTTCGGGAGAATTTCTCAAAGCCTTAAAAACAACTTCGGAATCGCTGAATGTAATTGCTAGTTGGAATAAACAAGCAATTTTACATTTTATTGCTGGTTTAGCTGATACAGATGGCTCGAATACGTCAAGCAACGGTATTAGGATTTATATATCTGATTACGAGCGTGCTTACAGAATTCAGTTACTACTAACTAAATGTGGTATTCGTTCATCTCTAAATCTTTGCGCTCACAAAGGTTCAATAACTAATTTTGGTGTCAGAAGCAGAGATTTGTACTACTTGCAAATAACTGATTGTCAGCAGATTCCTTGCCAACGTTTGGATGTAAGTAAAGGAACAAATGCCAAATGCAAAGGTAAATGGCAAGTTGTGAAAAGTGTTGAAGAATTGCCAGGTTTACATGATACTTACTGCTTTAATGAGCCAGAATATCATAAAGGTGTTTTCGGTAATACTTTAACTGGAAATTGTAACCTTTCTGAGGTTCACCTCAATCAAATTGACCCAACTAACTACAAAGAACAGGAGGAAGCTTTCACCGCTGGAGCGCTATCTGTAGCCGCACTTTTGCATCACAAATTCCTTGAGCCACGTTATCAATACAGCCGTGAATTAGACCCGATTGTAGGGGTTTCTTTCACAGGGTTATTTGATTTCTTTGTTCATGCTTTTGGGGTTGATTGGTTGCGTTGGTGGGTAGAAGGAAGACCAAAAAATGCTCAAGGAATCGCGTTTAAGCGACAAGAGGAAGAATACCTAACCTCATGGAAAAATATCGTGCATCGTGTTGTTTGGGATTATTGCGATCGCCATAATTTCAAACGTCCAAATCGCTGCACCACAGTTCAACCTAGTGGCACTAAATCTTTACTAACTGGTGCTAGTCCAGGATGGCACCCCCCCAAAGCACAAAGATTTCTCAGACGCATCACCTTTGGGAAAAATGACCCAGTAGCTTTAGCTTGTATAGACTACGGCTATAATGTCATTCCCTCCCAATCTGATAAAGATGAAAAGGGCAATTTATTAGACGATCCTTTCGATCCCAGATGCTCAGAATGGCTGGTAGAAATTCCCGTTGCTGTACCTTGGGCTGATATAGCTGGAGTTGATGAAATTGATATTAGTCAATTTAGTGCGATCGCTCAAATGGATTTCTACATGCAAGTGCAGAAATTCTATGTCACACATAACACCTCTGCCACCATCGAACTACGGGAAAACGAAGTAGAACCGCTATCACATCTGATTTGGCAAGCCATACAAAATGATGAAGGTTACATTAGCGCTGCACTTCTGGCACGCTTTGACGATCATCAAACTTTCCCGCGTTTGCCGTTCGAGCCTATCACCAAAGAACAGTATGAGCATCTACTTAAAGAAGTAGAAATGCGTCGTCAAAATGATGACTTTCATACTGTCTTAAGTCGCTATGATTCCGGTGAGTTAATGGAAGCAGGACCTGCCGGTTGCGACTCTGATAAGTGCATGATGCCTGAACAAAGTCCGATGTAAAAATAGACAATCGTAGAGACGTAGCAGTGCTACGTCTCAGAGCGTATGTGTGATTTGCGCTCCCATGAATTTCATGTTTAATAAATCACATATATTGTAGAGACGTAGCACTGCTACGTCTCTACAACTAACAAAGCCTTGAACAACAAGTTACGATAAATTAAGCACTCATAATTTTTCACACCCCATTAGGAGATTCTTCATGTTCTTTAATGAATTGTCACCAATCTTTAAACAGTTCACCCAGCATCCAGCTTCATTTACAGGCGGATTCTTCTCTGGTTTACTTCGACTCCAGTTGGGTGATGACCCAGTTAAAAGCTGGCTCAATCAACAGCTAGGCTCAACTACTTCCAATACTCAAGCACATAATGGCAGAACCAGCGGTCCTCAGTCAATATCAATTGAATAAATAATTTTACACATATAGAGGCGTTGAATACAACGCCTCTAGTGTCGATCATTAATATATTTTTTATAAAGAAAAACTAAGTATGCTTCTAGAGAAGTACCACAGCCTTAATGATACTTTTTTGACACGTTAAAGATTATGATTATATTGGATTTTGGCATCAGATATTAAACCTATAAGCGCAACTAATTATAAAATATGAGTGTTTGTAAAATCTCATACTTTGAATAATCACACAATCAGTTATTATATGAGCGTATGCCTAAGTTCAGCCCGATCGCTAGTCGATTAGTAGATGATGCAAGTAATATGCTTGCTAATCTATAACATCCGTGCTTTGGTGACTCGGATGCGAAGAAACCAATCTTTGAGATTTGTTGAATTTCTACAGCTGAACTCATCGCTCCTAGTTGAAATTTACGTGATCCCACATGACTATTTACGTTGGAAATCTCTCCTACCGCGCTAGCGAAGCCGACTTAAAAGAAGTGTTTGCAGATTATGGTGAGGTTAAAAGAGTCGTCTTGCCTACTGACCGCGAAACAGGACGACTACGCGGCTTTGCTTTTGTAGAAATGTCCGAAGATGCTCAAGAAGATGCTGCTATTACCGAGTTAGATGGCGCAGAATGGATGGGTCGTCAACTTCGAGTTAATAAAGCCAAACCACGCGAGGAGAATCAACGAAGTAGTTGGGGGAAAAAACAAGATTATTAAAAAGAAGAATTCCTACAAGAGCAAATTGTTTTCTAGCTTTGCAAGACGAAAGTCGGAAAAATTAGAAATAATTAGCAATTTCCATAAACCTAGAAAAGTGTCCCAAACAAGTTGTGACGCGGATAGGGAAATGTCACCACTGTAAGCGGTTGCACTAGTCGGTCTTTTAATCCTTAAAAATAAGGATATAGCAAGCATCTTCTAAGTGCAGCCAATGTTACAGATGGTATTTTTTGAGCAGGTATCTCAATAACTTTGCTTGGTACAAATCAAACGTATTAGTATTTACAGACGACAAGTCAAGAGAGAGATAAAAATGTTGGCAAAAATAATTTAATTCTACTTTTGTTAGGTGAATTTGCCCAAGTATGACCGAAGCGCCATCGCGCTTTGGCACAGACCGAAAAAAGCTTCAAATATTTAGTTTATCTAAAATCATACTTAAGTTATCAAATTAGCTTTCTAAGATAGAGGCAGCAGCTTTCATTAAGGCTGAAGGATAAAGGATGAAAAAAATAAATTAGTAATAAGAACGTGATAATCCGTTCAAACTCACTTCAAACTTCATCCTCTACACTTTGTCATGAAGCCGAACTCAACCAACCAAAATCGTCAGGAAGGACTAAAACATGGCTCCATCGCCAGAATCTCTTGAATTGTCGAACAACGACATCACCGACAAAAGCTTAGATCGTGATTGTACAACTCTATCCCGTCACGTCCTACAGCAATTTGAGAGCTTTTCGCCCCAGGCACAAGATTTAAGTGCGCTGATGAACCGCATAGCCCTGGCAGGTAAGCTAGTTGCCCGTCGCCTCAGCCATGCTGGTTTAATGGAAGGTGTTCTTGGATTTACAGGGGATGTCAACGTCCAAGGAGAATCCGTCCAAAAGATGGATATGTACGCTAATGACGTATTTATCTCGGTATTTAAGCAAAGCGGCTTAGTTTGTCGTTTAGCTTCCGAGGAAATGGAAAAACCCTACTACATTCCGGAAAACTGCCCGATTGGTCGCTACACACTGTTGTATGATCCCATTGATGGCTCATCTAACACCGATACCAATCTCAGCTTGGGTTCAATCTTCGCGATTCGCCAACAAGAAGGAGACGATCTTGATGGTGAGGCGAAAGATTTACTTACCGATGGACGCAAACAAATAGCCGCCGGATACATCCTATATGGTCCGAGTACCATGCTGGTATATACTATAGGTAAAGGAGTTCATTCTTTTACCCTCGATTCCAGCTTAGGAGAGTTTATTCTCACCGAAGAAAATATCCAAATTCCGGCACACGGTTCAGTTTACAGCGTAAATGAGGGTAATTTTTGGCAATGGGATGAATCAATTCGCGAATATATTCGCTACGTCCATCGCACTGAAGGCTATACCGCTCGTTATAGTGGCGCAATGGTAAGTGATATACACAGAATTTTAGTTCAAGGGGGTGTTTTTCTATACCCAGGTATACTTCCCAAGCCAGAAGGTAAACTGCGCTTACTTTATGAATCTGCTCCTTTAGCATTTGTCATAGAGCAAGCAGGTGGTCGTGCTACTACGGGACTCGTAGATATTTTGGACATAGTACCGAAAAAATTGCACCAGCGCACCCCTTTGATTATTGGCAGCAAAAAAGATGTAGCAAAGGTGGAGTCTTTTATTCAAAACGGTCACTAAGACAGCTTGACAAAAACCTTAATGGGTGCTTTTGCACCCCAATAATTAAAAAAGTGATTAGTTCAGCACGGGTAGCGCTTTTAGTCCCTTGATTATCTCAGATGGTCGATGCAATGCTATATTGTCAACGTCAAAATTTAAAGGTCAGTATCAACTGATAAAGGCAGGCTTATAGCAATCGAAGACATAATTAACCGGAGTTAAAGAAATCTATGACCTCAACTAACCATTTATTACAGATAAAAGAATATGGTCAAAGTATCTGGATGGATAACTTGACTCGTGACCTGATTGAGTCAGGCGAGTTGAAAGATATGGTGGAAAATAAAGGTATCTGTGGGATTACCTCGAATCCAGCCATATTTGAAAAAGCGATCGCCGGAAACGTGATTTATGATGCCGATATAGAATCAGGTGTTCGTGCAAAGTTACCGACATACAAAATTTACGAATCCCTAGTTTTTGCAGATATCCGCAATGCGTGTGATATTTTACGCCCGGTTTATGAAGCCTCAGATAAATTAGACGGTTACGTGAGCATAGAAGTACCACCAACCATCGCTCACGATACAGAGGCAACCATCGCTGAAGCTCATCGATATTACCAAGAAATTGGTCGGGAAAACGTGATGATTAAAATTCCCGGTACAGAAGCAGGTTTGCCAGCAGTCGAACAAGTGATAGCTGCCGGGATCAACGTTAACGTCACTTTGTTATTTTCGGTTTCTAGCTATGTCAACTCAGCTGGGGCTTACATTCGCGGTTTAGAAGCTAGAGTCAAAGAAGGCAAAGACATTAGTAACATCGCTTGCGTAGCCAGCTTCTTTCTTAGTCGCATTGATAGCAACATTGACGGCAAGATTAATGGTAAGTTGAAGAAAGGCGTTGATGATATTGCCGTAGAAGCGAAACTTAGAGCAGTGAAAGGAAAAGTAGCGATCGCAAACGCCAAGATAGCGTACCAAGAGTACAAAAAAATTAGCCAGAGCGATCGTTGGCAAGCTTTAACCGCAAAAGGTGCAAAAGTTCAACGGCTTCTTTGGGCAAGCACCGGCACCAAAGACCCCAGCTACAGCGACGTGATGTATGTTGATGAGTTAGTAGGTGCCGACACCGTTAACACCCTACCACCAGCGACAATAGAAGCTTGCGCTGACCACTGTGATGTTGCAAGTCGTGTTGAGACAGATGTCTTTCAAGCTTATCAACTCATCGAAAGCTTGAAAGAACCCGATATCAACATTGACATCAACCAAGTTATGGACGAACTACTTGTTGATGGTATTGATAAGTTTGTCAAGCCCTTCCAATCACTGATGGATTCCTTAGAAGACAAAATCAAGGTCTTGTCACCAGTTTAGGTATTAGGGACTGGGGACTGGGGATTAGGGACTGGAGATGAGGAAATAAAATTATCACCAATGCCCCATGCCCCATACCCCATGCCCTATACCCTAATCACCAATCGAAAATCTTAAACCCACATCTTACAATTATTATGGTTAGTCTGCTAGAAAATCCCTTGCGCGTAGGTCTGCAACAGCAAGGGATGCCCGAACCCCAAATTATAGTCATCTTTGGTGCTTCTGGAGACCTTACCTGGCGCAAACTCGTACCAGCACTTTACAAATTGCGAAAAGAACGGCGCATTGCACCAGAAACTACTATTGTCGGCGTGGCGCGTCGAGATTGGAGCCATGAGTACTTTCGCGAACAAATGCGAAAGGGCATGGAAGAAGCTCATGGTGGCGTGCATCCAGAAGAACTTTGGCAAGACTTCTCCCAAGGATTATTCTACTGCTCTGGTGACATAGATAACCCAGAAAGTTACGAGAAACTGAAGAATTTATTAAGCGAGTTAGATGAGAAACGGGGAACACGGGGAAACCGGATGTTTTATCTTTCCGTCGCTCCTAACTTCTTCCCAGAAGCCATCAAGCAACTGGGCGAAAAATCAATGCTGGACGATCCTTACAAACATCGTCTGGTAATTGAAAAACCCTTTGGTCGAGACTTGGCTTCTGCCAAGAGCTTGAACCAAGTGGTGCAGAAATATTGTAAAGAAAACCAAGTATACCGCATCGACCACTACTTGGGTAAAGACACAGTTCAAAATCTCCTCGTATTTCGCTTTGCCAACGCGATTTTTGAACCGTTGTGGAACCGTCGATTTGTTGACCACGTACAGATTACAGTAGCTGAAACCGTGGGAGTAGAAGACCGAGCGGGATATTATGAAAGCGCCGGCGCATTGCGGGATATGTTGCAAAACCACCTGATGCAACTTTATTGCCTCACCGCAATGGAAGCACCCAACGCGATGGATGCCGACAGTCTCCGCACTGAAAAAGTAAAAGTACTCCAAGCTACGCGATTGGCAGACATTCAAAATTTAGGGCGTTCCGCAGTGCGCGGTCAATATAGCGCCGGCTGGATGAAAGGAAAACAAGTACCTGGGTATCATGAAGAACCAGGAGTAGCTCCTAAATCCACAACACCCACCTACGTGGCAATGAAATTTCTGGTTGACAACTGGCGCTGGCAAGGAGTTCCTTTTTACCTGCGTACAGGTAAACGGATGCCGAAAAAAGTTAGTGAAATTTCCATCCACTTCCGCGAAGTTCCTTCTCGGATGTTTCAATCAGCCGCGCAACAAATGAATGCCAACATTTTGACCATGCGGATTCAGCCCAATGAAGGAATTTCCCTGCGTTTTGAAGTCAAGATGCCTGGGGCAGATTTCCGCACTCGTTCGGTTGATATGGACTTTAGTTATGGTTCCTTTGGCATCGAAGCAACTTCTGATGCTTACGATCGCCTATTTCTCGATTGTATGATGGGCGACCAAACATTATTCACACGCGCCGACGAAGTAGAAGCCGCTTGGCAAGTTGTCACACCAGCCCTTTCTGTTTGGGATGCACCGGCTGATCCAGCATCGGTTCCTAAATACGAAGCTGGTACTTGGGAACCAACCGAAGCAGAACTCTTGATTAATCAAGATGGTCGTCGCTGGCGCAGACTGTAAACAAAAGTCATTAGTCAAAAGTCATTAGTCATTAGTAAAAAATAAGTGATAAATGACTTTTGACAAAACTCAAAACTCACAACTTAAAACTATTATGGCTTCCCAAGCTCCTACTATTTATTCACTTCAAACTCCAAAGGATATTTCGCTCTCAGACGTTGAAGCGGAACTGAGTCAAATTTGGCAAAGTTACGGTATCGGCGACGCAAACGGTGCGCTTCCTGCCGCTACTCGTGCCACAACATTTAGTTTAGTGGTGTACGAACCGGAAGAAACTCAATATCTTTTGGCAACTTCCGGATATTACAACGGTCCGATTGACGGAATTCTCGGACCACAGATGGAAGCAGCGTTACGTGAAGTTCAGAGAACGCATCAACTGCCAGAAACTGGAACCGCAACACCAGAAACTCTCGCCATATTGCGCGAAGAAATTGCTAAACGTCATGGCGACGGAACGGGGGAAATAGGTTCTAAGGCATCCTATGGTTTGGATGCGAAAAGCCCCAGAATCGCCGACGAAATTGCCCTCCGCAACCCTTGCCGAATTATTGCTTTGTGTCCAACAACAGGTGAAGACGAAGGGGTAAAAGCTCAAGTTTCTGCTTATTGCCCAATTCAAAAGCAGTCCTCAAGTACACTGATCTGCTGCGAATACATCACCCTAACCGGCACTGCTGCCGCTTTGGAACGAGTCGGGGGGATGATTCCGGCATTGTTGATTGGCGGTTTGCCGAAGTTTCTCTGGTGGAAGGCTACACCAGATCCTAACAATGCTTTATTTAAACGACTAGCGGCAGTATGCAATAATGTTATCGTCGATTCTTGTGAATTTAACGAGCCAGAAAGCGATTTGCTCAGTTTGCAAGAGTTGGTAGAAACCGGTGTGCCTTTAGCCGACTTGAACTGGCGTCGTCTCTCAGCATGGCAAGAGTTAACCGCTGAAGCTTACGATCCCCCCCTGCGTCGCGCTTCTCTGCGGGAAATTGACCGAGTAACAATTGATTACGAAAAAGGCAATCCCGCACAAGCGTTAATGTTTTTAGGGTGGCTGGCAAATCGCTTGGAATGGAGTCCAGTTTCTTATGAAAAAGAAAGCGGAGACTACCAAATCACTAAAATTAGCTTTCTTACACAAGACCAACGCCAAGTACAAGCTGAATTAGCTGGTGTCCCGGTGGCTCATGGAGGAGAAATTATCGGCGACTTGATTGCTTTGCGCTTGAGTTCGACCAATCCCCAAGCTGACTGCGGTACACTTATCTGTTCGGAAACCGGTGGCTGTATGCGGATGGAAACCCAAGGTGGTGCCCAATCTTCTGGTTTATTTCAACATGTGACTTCACTTTCTGAACAAAAAGCAGAAGTTTTGCTAAGTCAGCAGGTGCAACGTTGGGGTCATGAGGCACTTTTTGAAGAAAGTCTTGCGGTTATAGGTAAGTTTCTGAAATTGGGTAATCAATAATGTTGTAATGTTGGTTGTTAGTAGATGGTAGTTAGTGGTTAGTGGTTAGTGGATAGTTGATAATGGTAAATCTTAACAACCAACAACCAACAACCAACAACCAACAATGCCTTTAGTTATTGCCGGTGAACGTAGTGGGGTGGGTAAGACAACAGTCACGCTCACCCTTTTAGCATCTTTATGCCGTCGTGGTGAAATGGTGCAATCTTTCAAAGTGGGTCCAGATTATATTGACCCAATGTTTCATCAGCATGTAACTAATCGTGCTTGTCGCAATTTAGACCCCGTGCTGACTTCGGAAGCTTACGTTCAAGAATGTTTTGCGCGTCACATTCAAGAAGTAGATTTTGCCCTTGTAGAAGGGGTAATGGGTTTATTTGATGGAATTTCGTCAGATTGGTCATTTGTAAAAGACGAATTACCAAAGACAGATTTTGCCAGTACTGCTCATGTTGCGCGACTGTTGGATTTGCCTGTAGTATTGGTGATTGATTGTAGTCGATTGTCTGGTTCTGTAGCAGCGATCGCTTACGGTTATTGCTCTTTTGATCCGAGAATTAAAATTGCTGGGGTGGTATTAAATCGGGTAGGAAGCGATCGCCATTTATCTCTACTCAAAGATTCACTCTTACCCCTACAATTACCAATTATCGGCGTTTTGCGGCGTGAAGATAACATCACCATTCCCGATCGCCATTTGGGTTTAATACCCACAGCAGAACTTCCTCAACTTGATGCAGTTATCGAACGACTTGCCGATTTAGGCGATACTTGCTTTGACTGGGATCGCTTGTTACCATTACTGAAATCAGAACGTCTTCCTTCCCCCGCTCCCCCGCTCCCCCGCTCCTCCTTTCCTCTTCAAATCGCTGTTGCACGCGATCGCGCTTTTAATTTTTACTATCAAGATAATCTCGACTTGCTGCAACAATTGGGTGCAGAACTAATTTTCTGGAGTCCTCTGGAAGATGCTTTACCTAAAAATGTCCAAGGTATGTATTTTGGTGGTGGTTTCCCAGAAGTTTTTGCCCAGCAACTTGCGGAAAATACTAGCGCTCGTGAAGCAGTTAAAACAGCAATTATTGCCGGAATACCTACAATCGCCGAGTGTGGTGGATTGATGTATTTGTGTGAGGAAATTGTTGATTTTGAGGGAAAATCTTGGTCGATGGTGGGAGTTTTGCCGACAACATCTGTGATGGGTGGACGTTTAACTTTGGGGTATCGTCGCGCTGTTGCTTTGCAAGGTAATCTCTTAGTGGATGCAGGTACAACCATTTACGGACATGAGTTTCATCGTTCCCGTTTAATACCAGAACCGAATTTACCATTATTTCAAACTTATCGATGTGATTCTGAGGAAACAACTGGAAATGAAGGATGGAATTTACCGATGAATCTTCACGCTTCTTATATTCATATGCACTGGGGAGCGTGTCCAGAAATTCCGCAGCGGTTTCTCAAAAATTGCTTTATCTATGGAATATAACTTAAGAAAAGGCGAACAATAAACTAAAGTATAATCGCCCTCGATAGCTTGTATTTCACATAATATCATGTCAGTTTAATTAACAGTAATAAAAACCTACCTATCGTCGTAGAGACGTTCCGGCGGAACGTCTTTACATTGTCAGTAATAAACCTGTCATGATATAACAAGATACAAGCTGAAACAAACAATGGACAGACGATAGATTGTAGTGCCATCATATAGGGTAATATTATCAACCTATTAATAACTCGTTTCCAAATCGGAAATGTAACAACCCCCTCTGTAATTCATCAATTAAAGTTGGGGTAATTTTTGATAATTATAAATCAATACCGTTCATTTATGCCCCAAATCCTCGTAGAGACGTAGCAATGCTACGTCTCTACATACCATTTTTTACCCCACATTCCGCACCTCAATTGTATTAAATTATAAATACCTGAAATAAAAAACATGAGCAAACTTTTAGGAATTGCACTACTTGTCCTTGGCATTTACTTTTTGGGACAGAACATTATCTTTACCACTCATTACTCTCCCTATTTATGGCGAGATATTCCCGCTGGTGCTTCAGTTCTAGCAATTATGGGTGGCATTATCAGTCTGTTATTTTTCTCCAGAGAAACCGGCAATATGGGATGGATTTTACTTGGTGTCGGTGCTGTCTTAGTCTTTTTTAGTGGTGGCATTATTTTAAAACCAACCAGCCTATGGAACTTTTTTATTGCCTTTGCGGCTTTAGCAGGTGGGTTTCAATTGATAACACAAGGAAGACTTAGATTTTAGGCGATCACATCTCCAAATTGATCGCGATTCATCTTCAAAAAAAGTTCTATAAAATACTAATTATTCAAAGCGATCGCATTAATTTTCTGGTTAAGTTGTCGAATGCGACTACTTAGTTCACGAATAATATTTACAGCTATTTCTGGAGTTTCTTCTATGGCATCATATAGTTGTTCTTGGGTTAGTTCTAAACATTCACAAGTTTCTAAAGTGGTTGCGGAGGCTGAACGAGGCTCAGTATCAAATACTGCCATTTCCCCAAAGTATTTTCCCTTAGGTACTTCAGCTAGAAGTTTATTACCGATATGAACTTGAACTTTACCGGAAACAACAATATAAAGCGATCGCCCTTCTTCTCCCTGTTTAAAAATGGCATAATTAGCAGGAAACGAAAGTTCATCCATCACCGAAGCCAGCCGAACAATAAAATCATCCCGTAATTTCTCAAAAATTGGGACTTGTCGAACAAATAATAAACGGTCAACGCTAGTTAACATAAATGTTAGTGGTTGGTTGATAGTGGTTGGTTGATAGTGGATAGTTGATAGTGGTTAGTCGGTCAACAACTAACTAGGGCTTGCGGATTAAAGCTGAAACCCTTGTATAAATGTAGATCGCTTGGTGCGATAGACGGAAAGTTTCCGTATAATAAAGTGTCGAGACTAATGTTTAATAGAAGATTTAAAATATGGAATATGTTGAAAATACACAGTCAAACACTATGGTTTTAGCGAAAGAAACTCTCATCTCTCCAGGATTCTACACAACTAATATCAGAAAGCTCTCTGATATTGATACTTTAAGCTTTCAAGGAGCCTTTAATACTACTGTAGCCAATCTAAAAAACGACTATAACAAAGACAAGTATATACGTGACGGCAGATTTAATCAGTCTTGGGATCACATTCAAGGTGAGGCGCAAGAACTCATAATTAAACTTCTAGAAATGTACTTTACTGCTGAGTACTCAGGATTCATTCTGTACAAAGAGTTATCATATCAACTCAAGGAAACAAACAGCATTCTTTCAGATGGGTTCTCCCTGATGTCTCGTGATGAAGCCCGTCACGCTAGTTTTCTAAATAAAGCTCTCTTAGATTTTCATGTCAAACCTGGCTTAGATTTTCTAAAAAAAGAACATAGAAAATATATTTTTCTGCCTTTTTCATGGTTTATCTATTCTACTTACCTGTCTGAAAGAATTTCTAGCTGTTATTATATAACCATTTTCGAGCATTTAAAGGCTTATCCTGAGCGCTCCATCTATCCTCTTTTTAGCTTTTATAAATCATGGAGTGAAGATGAGAATCGACATGGAGATTTTTTTGGAGCAATTATTAAATCGCAACCACAATTTTCTAATGGATTAAGAGCAAAAATAGTCTGCAAGTTTTTTTTGCTTTTGATTTTTAGTATGACATACTTCAAATATAAGAGTAACGATAAACTCCTTGCATTGCTTGGGCTAGATGCTCGTGAATACTATGTTTCTACAATAAAAAAGGTCAACAACACTATCAGGGAAGATCTGCCCACAATTCTTGATGTTGAAGAGCCACGTTTTTTTGAAAAATTAGACATTTGCTCATTGCATATTTTAGAAAATAAAAAAATTAATATATCAAATCAAAATATGTTCTTAAAATCGATCAGAAAAGCTCCGCATTATTTCACCCTTTTCTTGATTATGTTACGTCTATTTTTTATGAAATCAATTGATACGCGAGAGAAGCAGTAGGCATTTGAGGCTCAGTTGCCACAAAATCACCTTCACAGATTTTTTATCTTCAATAATGAGAAATCAGATTTTGCTTACAATGTAGGTAGTTGCATAGTTTTAAGGTAAAAGATGCCGATACTAACCCTTAGTAATGAGCAGGTTGTTGAACTGGTCAAACAGTTATCGTCTGAACAACAAGTAGAGGTGTTTAGGTTTTTACTTCTCCATCAGTGGGGGAAATGGGAATCATTGTCACGTTACGGAGCCGATAAAGCTAGATTAGTTGCCCAAGAGCGAGGTTTCGACTGGGATGCAATGACTGAGGAAGACCGCGAAGCTTTAATCGATGATGTGGTGCATGAGGATTAATGCGATACGTTGCGGTTTTTGACACTAATATTTTGCTCTCCGCCCTACTTTCTACGAACGGTAATCCATTTCGATGTCTAGCTTTGGCAAGGATAGGGCAGGTTGAGTCGGTGATCTGTCAAGAAATTTTGGACGAATTTGCTGAGAAGTTGCTCGTGAAATTCAAATTTTCTGAAGAGATGACGCAAGCAGCAGTAAAGGAGGTGCGTGAGTTTTCCCGTCTGGTTGAGATTCCTGGAATACTCCAGGTGGTTCTAGATGATCCAGATGATGACATGGTTGTAGAAAGTGCAGTGGTTGGTAATGCGACTCACATCGTTACAGGGGACAAGCATCTTTTGTCATTGACAAGCCATCAGAGTATTGCGATTGTCAAAGCGGCAGAGTTTGTTGCTTTGTTGGCATCATCCTAGCTAACTACTATCAACCATCAACCATCAACTTTTTAAGTTGAGCGACTACAAGAGGGTGTGGATCGTTTTTCAACTGAGGTAAAAGTTCTAGAAGAACGCGGGGTGAAACTACACTTAAATATGCGATCGCAGCTTCTCGCACAAATCCGGTAGGATGACGCAGGGTTGCCATAATTTCGGGAATTGGCAATGGAATACAAGCAACTTGGGCAAAATGAAAACAGCAAGCCAAGCACCAATCGGAAAGTAAATTTCCCTGGCTGATCAATCTGCAAGTGCGATCGCTTAATAACATTTGTTGATATTCAGCCATTCCTTTAGACACTATATGCTGTAGTTTTTCTTCAGGCGATCGCTGATCAAAAATATTCACCAATACAGATTTACTCGGTAAATTAACTGTATGCTCTAAAATTTCTAATCCCCGTGCTAAGTTTACTGCTGACTCAGACCGAAGATTAAACGCCGCTGCCTGTATATTATCCTGAGAATAAAGCAGTTTCAACAACATCATCAATCGCTCTTTTACATTAATTTCTAATTCTAAAAGTGCGCGTTTTAGTAACGATAATATAGTAATCTCTCTTGGAGTTATTTGGTGTTTTTCTGTTTTAAAATCTATATAATTTGCGGATATTTCTTTGGGAATTTTAAAGTCAATACAAGCGGCGTAAATTTCTCCTAAAAAGCTGATTTCCTGCTCAATTAGCATTTCCACCTTTTTTTGATATAACCCATATACTAAACTGATAATTCCTTCTTTTTTATGCCTTGCGAGTAAAGTTTTCAGGATATGATCTCTACTTGTACCACGAAAAATTTCCAATTGTTGCCATAAAATATCCATTGCTTCTAAAGTGGGAATTTGACCAATAGTGCGCCACGCGTACATTCGCACGAAATCCGGTTTATAAATATTAGTAGCAAGGCTCAACAGCATCGGGAAAGCTTCATTTTCTAACTGCACTAAAGCAAGCATTGCTGTATTGCGAGTTGATTTATAGCAAAGCCCTGCTAATAACGCTGAATAATATTCTTCTAATTGGTTTGCCACAATCATTTCTAATACAGCACGACGCACCCGTAAAGACTCATCTTGCAATAAATTAGGAATATGAATTCGCAACGCTTGTAAATAAACTGCTTCTGTTAATACTTTGACCCCATTCATCCGTTCAAGTTCAAGTTTATGAGTCAGCATTTTTCGCAGAGTATGCATTGCTGCTACTTTTTGCATTGGTGTTCCTTGACGTAACAGCAAGGCAGCAGCAGTACCTCGAATAAGTGAATTTTCTTGCGGATGCAAATACTCTTCTAATTTCCCTAAATCTGGATGTTTTTCAGCTAGCCAAATATAGCGTATGCTCAGAGCAAAAATTTCTGGAGTAAGATTTTCTTGGCGCTGTGCTAATAAAGTGCGGACTTCAGGTAAATAAGCTGCATTTGCACCTGCTGCAAGCATCACTTCCAAACTGGACTTTTGTAAATCTGGGGATAACTTGACTAACATGGATGCTAAAATTTCTGCGGCACCTTGAAGGTCAAATTGAGATAAAAGTTCAATGCAAGAGCGTTTATCTGCTTCTGTGCGTTTTTCTGCTAAAGTTTTTATTACTACCTGCTTGAATAGTGGCAAATCTATATTTGAAGCATTGATTTGACCTTGTTCTGCACTTGAAACTAACAGTTCAACGTAGCCTTTTTGTAGTAACCAAATTACGCCGAGACAAATCGCACCAGCGATCGCTGTTAAGAGCAATAATATTAAGTCGTGTGCGTTGATGGGCAAAAACCGCGTACACAGCCACAAAGTAACTAAAATCACTACACCTGCCGTTCCAGCACCAAACGCTTCCGCAATCCCACCGGAAAATGTTTGCACACGAGAGCGAATTTTCGCGGGTATTGGTTGAAACAACAATGGTCCGCTACTAGCGACAAAGGTATAGCGCAAAAGTTCGTCTAGAAACTTGATAATCACTAAACCCCAGAAAAAGTTTTGCCCTTGTATCACCACAAATAAACCGAGTATCGGGATAACTATTGGGATCAAAACTATGACGCTTGCTGGTAATGTGGCAACGGCAACAAACACCCCAGAACGTTCGAGCAATCGGCTGGAGATAAACCATTGCATAGTTAACTCACACAGTCCGGTAATTCCGCCAAATATCCCTAGAAAGCTGGCGATTTGTTTGTCGTTATAATTTAACTTCAGTTGAGTCAGATACTGAAAATCGATTAAAATCCCCATGACTTGCAGCAACGCAAAAAACGCAAACAACAGCAATGCATAGCGCTTCACAGGACCTGTAAGACGGCTTTTGGTGGAACGTGATGTTGTCGTCGGAATTAATCGTTGGGGAGTATTGGGAAAAGCTTGACGGTACTTGTGAGTGAGATACCAGAGAATTAGAGTTCCCAAAACGATGAAGGTAGCAGCGAAGGGAACGATGACGTTATGCAGTCCGACAAATAGCAGCAGTAAAGGTAAACTAAAACCGCTGAGGACATCAGCAACTAAAATACCACTGCTGACTAATGGGTAGGTGCGCTTAATCTCGCGAATATTGAATAATTGATTGGCGGTAATTGAGGTATTGAGGTCGTTGATAATGTAAAAAGCATCTACCCACAAGCGCAGTAGAAATATGCTAATGACTTGAAAAGGTAAAACTTGCAAACCAAAAGGTAGTAAAATTAGTGGCACGAACATAAAAGGTGCGATCGCCACAATTACCAACCGCAAGGGAAAAATCTTTTGCAGCCAAGAATAAAAAAAAACCAGTACAGAACCAAGCGCTGCACTAGCAATATAAATCCAAGGCAGTGACTTTGCCCCATATTGATCTAAAAAAAGCGCGACTGTACTATCCTCAGACCAACGCAATCCTATAGATGTAATTGTATAAAAAGCAAACATTAAAAATGTGCGATCGCTCTCCTCCGGTCGGAGATTCACCCACTTCAGCAATCGGTTAAGAACACCTTTATTTTTCGCAACAAAAGAGAGTTTTTTTAGTTCCATGCAAGTTGTATTTTCTAGAGACTAGGGATTAGAGACTAAAGACTAGGGATTAGGGAGTCTGTCAAGAACTAATTGACGGATAGTTTCGCTGTAGAGACGGCGATTCCCTTGCGTCTCTCTAACCGTCAAAATAAATTTGACAGACCACTAGGGATTAGGGATTAAGGACGCTTGAAACAGATTATTCATACCGAGTTGCACAGCATAGATATAACCTCACCCCTACCCCTCTCCTTGTTAAGGAGAGGGGAGATAAAGCATAGCTTTGTCGGGGTGAGGTTATGATAAGTAGTCGGACAGAATTAATTACACAATGTCCGAAGCGAGTGGAACGAAGCAATCGCAAGGGTTTGGGATTGCTTCACGACCTTCGCAATGACTGTAAATATTTTTGTCCACCTATACTTATCTGTTTGTCCCTTGTCCCCTTGTCTCTCAGTAAAAAGTCCCCAGAAATGGCAAAAGTCCTGAGCAACTGAGTATTATCTTTCCCACTCAGCGCTCAAGACTATCGTTTGTTAATTTATTTAAACGACCTATGACATCATGTTCGTTTAATTAACAGAATAAAAACCTACCTACCGTCGTAGAGACGTTCCGCCGGAACGTCTCTACATTGTAAATAATTTACCGGACATGATATGAGTCGATTTTATTTTTGTTTTAGAGGTTAACTTAATCGCGAAATAGTTATCTAAAATTAGTCAAAACTCGCTGGACAAGATAAGTCTAGAATTGATATAGTATCTGCAATGCCGAAAACCAAGGCTCAATTATCCGGTTTGTAAACCGCAGTTCTGTCAGTACTAGCCAGCCTGTTAAGGTCGAGAAGGAAGTCCACAACTCGTTAAATTGGCGCTCATATAGTGGGTGACTCATGGCTAAAAGCTTCAGCTAGAATTGTTTTTTGGATTAGGATGGGCTACATCCGAATTTACGCCTGTGGACAAGAAGGAGCCGACTCCCTTGGGTGAAGCAGGAAGCAGACCCTTCAAGAGCAATCTTGATTGAATAGTGAGACTTGAGAAAGTTTAGCTAAGTTTTGTGTAGCAGAAGACGTTTTCTCTAAAACAATCGGATCGTTATTTCTTAGGCGATATGAGCATCATCATATTTCGCCCTTCTTTTTTGGGCATTTGCTGTACCTCGCCAAATGGCTCTAAGTCAGTAGCCATTCGTTTGAGTAAAGTTTCTGCTAGGTCGCTGTGTTGAATTTCCCGACCTCGGAACATCACAGTGGCTTTGACTTTATCACCATCTTTCAAAAACCGCTCTGCTTGCTTGACACGCACGTTGTAGTCATGTTCTTCTATTTTGTAGCGCATCTTCACTTCTTTGACGTCAGCGGTGTGCTGCTTTTTCCGGGCTTCCCGCGCCTTCTTCTCCTGCTCGAATTTGTATTTCCCATAGTCCATAATCCGACAAACCGGCGGGTCAGCCTTGTCACTGAGTAGCACCAGATCAAGTTCTTTTTCTTCTGCTAGTTGCAGTGCTTCCTGAGGAGTGATAATTCCTAGTTGGGCGCCATCAGTATCAATGACCCGAATTTTCGGGAAGCGAATTCTTTCATTAATTTGGGGCAGATCGCGAGTTCTTTTTTTCTCAATCACAGGCGTCATGTATGATTTTTGGGGGCTGTTTGGTTGTAAAGAATTGGACTTGGTGTTGTTTTGTACGCCTCAAGTTGCGATCGCGCTTCTTGAGGACTGAAACTTAAAAAATAAGCTATGGTTCTATGGTAACTAATCCATAAAGTAGTTTATTAGTTGTGGTATATGTCATTCTACTCACTGTGAGAGAATTTCTGCCCAATAGTTAATCTAAATTACACAACACTTATAAACTTTAACTATTGTAACATTTAAAACATATTTATAATAAAAAGTATAGTTTGATACTAAATTATGTTAAATAGACTAATAACCCAAGTTGCTAATTATAGATTCAGGCGATCGCTTCGGGTCACTTAAGCAATAAAATTCCCTCCAAAGATAAATTTAGGAGGGAATATGGTTAATGAAATGGCATTGCATAATAAAGGGATGAATTGAGATTATCTACTGTGTAATGCCTATACTGTGGGTCTACGAAGATTCCCAAGAACGGAAAGCGTAGAGGTAAACAACATCACATTTGCAACGCCTTATCAACCAACAACTATCAACTAGCTTTCTTCAACTTTGTCCGACGCTCGATTAGCACGTGCTTCGGCTGAAGCCATTACCTCGTCCATATTCTCCAGAATTTCGCCTGGGAAATTTTCCAAAACTCTGGTAGAAAGAGCAACGCGACCTTTACCTTCATCCAAGTCAATAATTACAGCTTTAATCAACTGACCAACTTGAAACACTTTTTCCAGATTTTCAATAAATTTTTGGCTCACCTGCTTGATGTGGAGTAAGGCACTAACACCTGACAAATCAACAAACACACCAAAAGGCTTGATGCCAGTAACTTTACCTTCGACCAACTGACCATTCGCCAACATACTGAAGCCGGCAGAACGAGTTGCCAAGCGCTGAGAAAGTATAAGCTTATTATTATTGCGATCAATTTCTAAAAAGCCAGTAGTTAGAGTTTGACCTTTAAGACCTTCTAAATTATCACGCTCAACCAAGTGCGATCGCGGAATAAATCCCCGCAAACCTAGCAAATCAACAGTAACACCACCTTTATTCACACCCATTACTCGCACTTGTACCGTCTGGCTGTTTTCTTGCATTTCCACCAGCCGTTCCCAGATGTGCTTAATTTCCAACTGTTTCCGAGATACGGTAACTTGACCTTCTGCATCTTGTTCTCGGATAATTATAAATTCCAGTTCTTCTTGTAGCGGCAACACCTCCGACAAATTAGTTATTGCTCTCAAAGAAGCCTCATCGCGGGGGATAAAAGCGGAAGATTTGCCTCCAATATCGACATATGCTCCATCATGGTCAAGCTGGAACACTTTACCGTGTACCACCTGTCCCTTTTGAAACTGATAGTCGTGTTTTTCCAGTGCTTGGGCAAAATCGTCCATTGTAAACGACGAGTTAGCTTTTTGAGAAAGTTTCGCTTCGGAATTCATGATCTTTGAAGATAAATTGTTATTTGCTAATTGCCAAATGCTTGGCAATTAGCCATTTGTAGTATGAACGGATATTTCTTTCTACCTAGTGGCTTAATTGTGTAAACAGTTGTTTCACCTGCTCCCAAGCATCAGCCGCCGATGAAGGATTATAGCTGGCGCGATGGTCACAGAAAAATCCGTGGTCAGCTCCATCGTAGCGAAACACACGATGCTCGATTTTATATTTTTCTAACTCTGCCTCTATTTGATCTACCTCCTGTTGAGGAATGCTGGCATCTTCCTTGCCAAAAAAGGCGTATAGTGTGCCTTTAATTTCTGGGGTGAGGGTAAGGGTAGGAGCGCCACCTCCTGGTGTGCGACTGGTAATGCCTGCGCCGTAAAATGAAGCGGTAGCTTTGATATCTGGTAAAGTGGAAGTGAGATATGCTACATGACCGCCAAAGCAGAAGCCAATACAGCCAAAACCATCTTTTTTTACTTGGGGGAGACTTTTGAGGTAATTAATCGCTGTTTGAATATCGCTTAATAATTCTGATGCTTTGGTTTGCATAGCATAGTTTCTGCCAGTTTCAATAGCTTCTGGGGTATAGCCAGTTTCAAAACCGGGAGCGATACGTTGAAAAATTGCTGGTGCGATCGCTACATATCCAAGTTTAGCAATACGTTCTGTAACTTCCCGGATATGGGCGTTGACACCAAAAATTTCTTGCAATACTACAATACCTGAGTAGGAACCTGGTTCTTGTGGTTGTGCCAGATAAGCCTCTATTTGTAAATTGTCAAGGGATAGCTTAACCGTTTTGGTATCGATTACTTGAAGAGTCATAATTATTTTTACTCATGGTTTGTAATTATCAGATATAACTATGCCAGGATCTTAACTTCATCTCAACTCTTCGCGCCAAGTTTATAGGACAGGGAGCGCACTTCTTTTGGCGACAAGTGAGAAGGCTTGGACGCTATCAGAAATTTCCACGCCGATGAATTCCATGTATAAATAAAATATTTGACAAGTAGCATATGCCGCTGATCGCATAGGACTACTAGCACTATTTGGAGGTTTGGTGATGATTCAATTCCGTATTCAGCCAGACAGTGAAATTCCCGCATCAACCCAGCTGTTTAATCAAATCCGGTTTGCGATCGCTTCCCGGCAATATCCACCTGGATACAAATTACCAAGCACACGAGCGCTGGCGATGCAGACGGGGTTACATCGCAATACGATCAGCAAAGTTTACCGCCAGTTAGAAGAAGAGGGATTTGTCGAAAGTCTTGCTGGTTCGGGAATTTACGTCCGTGCCCAAGGTCATGAAGGCGGAAGTCGTCTGAAATCGCCAATTCTCAACGAACATCCAGAAGCATACAAAGTTGTCCAACAAGCAATGGATGAACTACTTTCTCAAGGCTGCTCGCTCAATCAAGCTCGTGAGATATTCTTGGCAGAAATTGATTGGCGCTTGCGTTGTAGTGCGCGAGTAATAGTGGCAGCTCCATCTCAAGATATTGGCGCTGGGGAGTTAATGATGTATGAATTAGAACAATCCCTCAAAATGCCCGTACAGTTGGTAGCGATGGAAGAATTAATTAAAGTGTTAGATAAAACATCCTCTGCCACTGTGGTTACAAGTCGGTATTTTATCGCGGAAGTCGAAGCGATCGCTGCCCCGAAAACTGTGCGAGTTATTCCCCTAGATATCTACGACTACGCCAAAGAAATCAATTTGGTGAGAACCCTACCAAAAGATAGCTGTGTGGGCATAGTCAGCCTCAGTTCTGGCATTCTCCGTGCTACAGAAGTGATCATCCACGGCTTTCGGGGAGATGAACTACTGGTGATGACTTCTCAACCAAAAGATGCCTACAAACTTCAAGCGATCGTTAAACGTGCCGAAGTAATTTTTAGCAGCGATCAAGTTAGTTTTTCCGCAGTCCAAGCCGCAGTCCACGCTGCTCAAGAGGACATTATCCGTCCACCAAAACTGATTCGCAGCGAAAATTACATTGGTACTAAATCGATTAACTTGCTCAAAAGAGAGCTAGGTTTGGGGTAATTTCTCGATGGATAGTAGTTATACCATTTCTCTATGAAGATGGATATAATTCAGCCCACGCAGGTAAGCTCTTGTTTGTAGAGCCAGCGGCTTCCAGCCTGTTCGCGTAGCGTGCGCTCGGCGCAGGGCGACCAGGTGCAACCTCACATAAAATTGGTATTAGTGGTTAAGCATCAACCATTGACCATCAACCATCAACTAATTCAAAAACTCTCGCACCAGCCGTAAATAAGTTGGTGCGTCTTCCAACATCGGAAAATGACCAGTATGGGGAATCATGGCATACTCAACTTTATCGTTTAATGCCGCTGCTTGATGCCCCATCTTAGCCGGAATAATCTTGTCATATTCTCCCGCCACCAGCAAGGTAGGAACTGTCACTTTCGCGAATTCATCGGGCATTAATTCAGATGCTGTCTTGCTTACAGAAGTAAAAATGGTGCCTAAGGCAGCATCATAATCTGCTTCCAAAAAATCTTCCAAAAAAGCCTGCCGTTCCGCCGCTGGTATGGGACGATGTAGAAATCGCGCCATAAACATTCGGTCAACAAATGGTATTTTTCCTAACCATTTGGGACGGAATTTAACTACGTAACCACCGAATTTATGAAAGGCTGCAAACGCTTTTTCATCGTACTCAAAAATGCCGCTACAAGTCAAAATTGCTCGTTCTACTCGTTCGGGATAGCGGTTGAGAAACAAAGTAGCAATTGACGCGCCCATTGAATGAGCATTAATATAGACGCGCTGTAGTTGCGACTTATCTAGCAACATTTTCAAGTCGTCAGCATATTCTTCTAATTCATAGGTTAACTCAGCGATCGCCTCCAATTCTTCTTCTACTGACTGCGACTCAACTGACTCAACCACAGATTCACTTGCACATGTTACAATTTGTTGTCCACCAGAACGTCCAAAACCGCGCAAATCGTAGAGTAAACAATCAAATTCATCTGATAAAGCATGAGCGGTGCTTTGCCAATACCTAGCTGAACCTGCCCAACCATGAATAAAAACCATCACTGGTTTCACCTGCAAACCAGATAATTTTTTTATCCACTCGTAATAGTGCTCAACACCCCGAACATTAATATAAGGCATTTGTCAAAAGTCAAAAGTTAAAAGTCAAAGGTTAAAAGTCAAAAGCCTTTTACTAATGACTCTTGACTAATGACTCTCTATGCTGATTCTGGCTTGGGTAATGAGGATGGATGCATGAGCAATTCGGCAGTCGATCGCTTTTCTACCATCTCCCGCGTTACTGAGCAGCGAGTTACATCTTTACGAGAGGGTAACTCGTACATTACATCCAGCATCAGTTCTTCGATAATACCACGCAGCGCCCTAGCACCTGTTTTGCGGCGATAGGCTTCTTGAGCGATCGCCTTTAAGGCATCTGTTTTAAAATCTAGCTGCACGTTATCCATCTTCAGCAGTTTTTGGTACTGTTTCACCAAGGCACTACGCGGTTGTGTCATAATTGCCATCAGTGCTTCTTCATCCAACGGATCTACTACCGCCACCATTGGTATCCGTCCAATGAATTCGGGAATCATCCCAAATTTTACTAGGTCATCCGGTTCTAGATGGCGCAGAGTATCTGCCACCCGCTTTTCTTTCGATACACCTTCTCCCGGTTGGACAAAACCCATTGACTTTTTGCCAACTCTCTGATCTACTATTTTTTCCAGACCGACAAAAGCACCACCACAGATGAACAAGATATTACTTGTGTCAATTTGGATGCAATCTTGATACGGATGCTTGCGTCCTCCTTGGGGTGGTACGTTGGCGATCGTTCCTTCTAACATCTTCAGCAAAGCTTGCTGCACGCCTTCGCCAGAAACATCCCGCGTAATCGAGGGATTCTCACTTTTGCGAGCAATTTTGTCTATTTCGTCGATGTAGATTATTCCTCTTTGAGCTTCTTCCACATCCAAATCTGCTACCTGCAATAGTCGCAGCAAGATATTTTCTACATCTTCTCCTACATACCCAGCTTCCGTCAGCGTTGTGGCATCCGCGACGGCAAAGGGTACATCTAAAATTTTCGCCAAAGTTTGTGCTAACAGGGTTTTACCGCAACCGGTCGGTCCCATGAGCAAAATGTTGGACTTTTGCAGTTCTACAGCATCATCTGCCCCAGCTTTGCCACTGCCTTTAGACTGAATGATCGCCAACCGTTTGTAATGATTGTAAACCGCGACTGACAGTACTTTCTTTGCCTCATCTTGACCGATGACGTGTTCGTCGAGATATTTCTTAATATCTTGTGGCTTGGGTATCTGATTAAATGAGATACTGTTAGAGCGAGCGCGACGTTTTTGAGGCGGTTCTGACCGTGGTGCGGCTGGTGGTGTTGCCGCACCATTCGTGTCGAGTAACTCCTCATCTAGTATTTCATTACACAAGTCAACGCATTCATCGCAAATGTAGACTCCTGGTCCGGCGATTAATTTACGCACCTGCTCTTGAGACTTGCCACAAAATGAACATTTTAAATGGGAGTCGTACTTAGACATGCCAGCCTCTTATTTCACAATGGTGACGTTTTCCCCAGCGGTGGGTAGATTTTGTCTGGAAATGACTTGGTCGATCAAACCGTAGTTTTTCGCTTCTTCTGCCGACATGAAGAAGTCGCGCTCAGTATCAGCCTCGATTCTTTCAAAGGGTTGACCAGTATGAGTTGCCAATAACTGATTCAACTTCGACTTAATGTAAAGAATTTCTCTTGCCTGAATTTCGATGTCAATTGCTTGCCCTTGAGCGCCACCAAGCGGTTGGTGAATCATAATCCGAGAATCCGGTAGAGACATGCGTTTACCAGCGGTTCCAGCAGTCAGCAGAAACGCCCCCATGCTTGCAGCTAATCCGAAACAAATAGTTACAACATCAGGACGAATTTGTTGTATTGTATCATAGATTGCCATTCCTGCGTAGACTGAGCCGCCCGGAGAATTAATATACAGTTGAACGTCTTTTTCTGAGTCTTCGGCATCCAAAAACAGCAACTGGGCAACAATCGAGTTAGCAACAGTATCGTCGATTGGCGTACCCAGAAAGATAATCCGCTCTCGCAGTAAGCGCGAGAAGATATCGAAAGCTCTTTCTCCCATACCAGATTGCTCTACCACCATCGGGACGATGTTGCTAGGGCTGCTTTGAGAGTTAATTTGTCTTATACCCAAACTGTTGATTGGGTCATTTCCCGACTGCGATATAAACATAAAAGAACGTTTGAGAACAAACAGGACAAAGGTTAAAGCAGCTTTTGCTGCTTTTGAGAGCGAATTTGATTTGTATTTTAGCTATGTGTTAACCATTATGCCTTATGTAAATAGCTCTCGTGTTACACACTATCAAGCTAAGGCGGTAATCTGGGTAGTTATTGATTTAGGTTTTCTTCAAAATCTCGCACCTCGGCAGTCAAAAGTCAAAAGTCAAGAGTCAAGAGTCAGGAGTCAAAAGTCAGGAGTTAGGAGTCAAAAGTCAAAAGTCAGGAGTGATTTATCCCCTTGTCTCCCTTGTCTCCCTTGTCCCCCTTGTCTCCCTTATCCCCCTTGTCTCCCTTGTCTCCCTTGTCTCCTACTCTCCCTGTGTTGATTCTGGAGGAGATTCGGTGGTTTGTTCCTCTATCTCAGGTGCTGCTGCTTCTAATTCTGGTGATTCTGTTTCGTCTTGAGGAGCCAAAGAACCCTCAGGGACAAGTTCAACTGATTCGGTGGTTTGTTCCTCTATCTCAGGTGCTGCTGCTTCTAATTCTGGTGATTCTGTTTCTTCTTGAGGAGCCAAAGAACCCTCAGGGACAAGTTCAACTGATGAGTGTTCTATCAACCAATCGAGGATTTTTTCGGTTGAGAGTTCCTGATCGACTACTGCACGGAGTCTTTCGGGATCAACATCTTGATCTGCGTACTCTTGCATCAGTTCTGTAACTCTTGCCTCGATTTCTTCTGGTGTGACTTCAATGGACTCACGTTTACCGATTTCTACAAGTGCAAGCGATCGCTTTAACCGTTCAATTGCTTCATTGCGCGATCGCTCCCGCAACTGAGGAATAATATCTTGGGTAAACAACTTCTTGACATCCAACCCCTGTTGAGAAAGTCGCATCGCTGTTTGCGTCAGCATCTGATCGACTTCTTGGGAAATCATCGTTTCTGGTAAGTCTACGAATACATGCTTGAGCAATTCTTCTAATAACGCTTCCTGCTTATTTGTTTTAGTTTTGGTAGCAGCCTCTTTTTCATATCGCTCTTCTAAAGAAGCACGCAATTCGGCTAATGTATCAAAATCGCTCATTTCTTGAGCAAAATCATCATTTAATTCCGGTAGCTCTTTTTCTTTAATTTCTTTGAGCGTTACTGTGAATTTGGCTTTTTTCCCGGCTAATTCTTCGTTTGCATAGGGATCGGGAAACTGAGCGGAAATTTCTTTGGTTTCCCCAGGATTCATCCCTACCATCCCCGTCACAAAACCGGGAATAAACTTATCTTCCTGCAATTCTACTTGAAAATCTTCTGCTTCACCGCCAGGAATTGGCTCAGGTTCTGCGGTTTCGTCTTCTCCTTTGAAGTACACACCTTTAAAATCCACCACAGCCACATCACCGATTTGCGCTGCACGTCCTTCCACGGGAATTAATGTTCCCATTTGCTGACGTTCGCTCTCTAGGACTGCATCCACTCGTTCTGGATCGGATTTTACTTCCTCAGCTTTAACTTCAAAGTCAGTATACTTAACCAGATTTACTTCTGGTTCTACATCTACACCGGCGGAAAATATCAGAGCTTTGCCCGGTTCATAATTATTAATCAATTCCTCAAACGACGATCGCAATTGCGGTTGTCCAATCGCCTGGATGTTTTCTTGTTTTACCGCTTTTTCAATGCCATCTTGAATTATTTCTTCTAGTGCTGCTGCCTTAATCCTAGCTGTACCGATGCGCTGTAGCAATATGGGGCGAGGCACCTTGCCTTTGCGAAACCCAGGAATATTAGCATCTTTAGTGAAGTTCTTAATGACCTTTTCGTAAGTTTGCTTAGTCATTTCTGGTGTAATCTCGATTTCCAGCCCTATTTGGCTAGCGGGAAGTTTTTCCTGGGTAACTTTCATGCTTCGTCTGTGTTGTCTGTTATTTTTACTCCGAGTGGACTAGAGACGCATCAAACTAGAGCGTCTCTACCTGAAAAATGGATGCCCTTCACCAGAGATCCAGTTTACTGCTAATGTCAAAGCACTTGACACTTTAGCGCAATAACTTTACCTAAGATTGGGCACGCTTGCATTGGGCATTGGGAATAAAAAGAAGTTAGACGTATTTCACTTGGACGATGCCCCATGCCCAAATTGATTTTTCGCTCTGGGGCTTACACCGTGATATCCTGGTTTTCAACCAGCAGTTCGTCCACAGCTTTTAGCCTCAAACGCCAGTTGCCTTGAGGTATGGCTCAAAAGCGTCCATTTGCATCATAGTATATCCATCATCCTGGCTACCTAGTTTAGAGAGAATGGAAGATTAAAGCGATCGCCATCCGGCTTCTACAGCAACAAGAGTGCAGATATCAAACTTGTTTTCACCCTAAAGATGAAAGTTTGTTGTATAATGTTTATTTTAAATTGGTAAAACTGAAAACAGTAATTGTTGTAAACTGCAACATTACCAAATATGACCAAGAAAATAAATAATGTATTAGATTAAAAGATAAGTAAGTGAACTATTCGGATTTATTTTATATCTACTATTAATAATTAAATATGGATCAATATGGATCAATTACAGATTTGAACAAGAATAAAAAATACTTATGAAGTCAGGAGGAAGCAAATTTGTCTAAATCCTATAGTGTAGCCATTTTAGGAGCAACTGGTGCAGTTGGTAAAGAATTACTCCAATTGTTAGAAAGTCGTGATTTTCCAGTTTCTAATTTAAAGTTATTAGCGTCCGCTCGTAGTGCAGGGCAAACTCTACCGTTTAAAGGGGAAAATTTACGAGTAGAAGCAGTAACCGACGCTATGTTTGATAATGTAGATATTGTGTTGGCTAGCGCCGGAGGTTCGATATCCAAAGTTTGGGCTTCAATAGCTGTCGCAGCCGGTGCGGTGGTAATTGATAATTCCAGCGCTTTCCGGATGAATCCAGAAGTACCTTTGGTAGTTCCAGAGGTAAATCCCCAAACCGCAGCTAACCATACTGGCATTATTGCTAACCCAAACTGCACGACAATTTTAATGGCGTTAGCAGTATATCCATTGCATCAAGTTAAGCCAGTACAGCGCATTGTCGCTGCCACTTATCAGTCTGCTAGTGGTGCGGGTGCCAAAGCAATGGCAGAAGTAACAACCCAAACAAGCGCTATTTTACAAGGACAACCACCAGTCGCAGAAATATTTCCTTACCCGTTGGCGTTTAATTTATTCCCGCATAACTCCCCATTGAATGATTTGGGATACTGCGAAGAAGAAATGAAAATGGTTAACGAAACCCGAAAAATATTTGGAAATCAAGATATAAGAATTACTGCAACTTGTGTACGGGTTCCCGTACTTCGCGCTCACTCGGAAGCAATTAATTTAGAATTTGCCACACCTTTTAGTGTGGAATTAGCCAGAGAAATTTTAAGTAATTCCCCTGGTATAAAATTGGTAGAGAATTGGGAAACAAATCATTTTCCCATGCCAATTGAAGCTAGCGGACAAGATGAGGTTTTAGTCGGGAGAATTCGTCAGGATATCTCTCATCCATGCGGATTAGAACTGTGGCTGTGTGGCGATCAAATTCGTAAAGGTGCAGCATTAAATGCAGTGCAAATTGCTGAGTTGTTGGTAGAAAAAAATATACTTAAACCGATGGCAAGTTACGTTTCTAGTTAGGAAAAAAGGCATTTTTTATATCACGAAAATTGCTAACCAAGATACAGAAAAATAAATGGAAATGTGCGAATCACGCTTGAAAGGAATTTGCAGATCGGTTATGACAAGATAAAGCCACCAAGATACAAAAAAATAGCATCCATTTAATTAGGAGTGAAAAAAGGGTGGTTGATTTTGGTAGAGTTTTAACCGCGATGATTACGCCGTTTAAAGCAGACGGCAGTGTTAATTATGATGTAGCCGCAGAATTGGCAGCACATCTAGCGAAAAATGGTACAGATACACTGGTGGTATGCGGGACAACTGGGGAATCACCAACTTTAACTTGGGAAGAAGAATATCAGTTATTTGTTGTCGTGTCTGAGGCAGTTGCAGGAAAAGCTAAAGTGATGGCAGGATGTGGTTCTAATTCCACCAAAGAAGCGATCGCAGCTACTCAAAAAGCCGCTAGAATAGGAATAGATGGATCTTTACAAGTTGTACCTTATTACAACAAACCGCCCCAAGCCGGATTAAAAGCGCACTTTCAAGCGATAGCTCAAGCCTGTCCAGATTTCCCGATGTTGTTATACAATGTCCCAGGTCGTACTGGTCAAAACCTCAGTGCAAAAACAGTAGCAAGTTTAGCCGAGGTAAACAACATTGTCGGGATTAAAGAAGCTAGTGGTAATATAGACCAGGCAAGTGAAATTCGCCGCTTGACACCGAAAGAATTTCAGATTTACTCTGGAGATGATTCACTAACTTTGCCTTTGTTAGCCATCGGGGCAAAGGGAGTAGTCAGCGTGGCGAGTCATCTGGTAGGAACCCAACTACAGCAGATGATCCAAGCCTTTTCAACGGGGAAAACTCAAGTTGCTACTGAGATTCATTTACAACTATTTCCGTTGTTTAAAGCTTTATTTACAACTACAAATCCCATTCCACTTAAGAAAGCTTTGCAACTTCAAGGTTGGGAAGTAGGTTCAACTCGTCTACCGCTGTGTGAAGCAGACGCAGAAGTAACTCAAAAATTAAAGTCGGTTCTTCAGGAACTTAATTTAATTCAAGCACAAACTTGATGAGAAATAAGCAAATTTTGGCTGACACAATTACTGAAAAAAAGACGTAATTATAACCAGGTTGTACAGATGAAGCCTGTGTTAAAACTAACGATATAGTATGAAATTTGACCCAATAAAAGTCGATTTTATTGAACAACAGTTCCGTCGTAATTTAAAATTCACACTTTTTCACTCGTGACATAAAACACAAATACTGTTGCCTGTAATAGAAGACAGCTTACTTACAACTTATTAACCTTAAACAACAATCCAGGAGAAAATGCCTAAAAACGAAGCTAACTCCGCCCTAAAAATCATTCCATTGGGCGGCTTACATGAAATTGGAAAAAATACCTGCGTTTTCGAGTATGATGACGAAATTATCCTATTAGATGCAGGTTTGGCTTTCCCGACAGAGGCAATGCACGGAGTAAACATTGTTCTGCCAGATACAACTTATCTAAGGGAAAATCGCCACAAAATTAAAGGGATGATCGTAACCCACGGTCATGAAGACCATATCGGGGGTATCGCTTTTCACCTCAAGCAATTTGATATTCCGGTGATTTATGGTCCGAGACTAGCACTGGCAATGTTAGAAGGTAAATTAGAAGAAGCTGGTGTACGCGATCGCACTGAATTAAGAACAGTCAGACCCCGTGATGTCGTGCGATTTGGCAAATCGTTTGTAGTCGAGTATATCCGTAATACTCACTCCATCGCCGATAGTTTTACTGTGGCGATTAATACCCCAGTTGGTGTAGTCATTCACACGGGCGACTTTAAAATTGACCACACCCCAGTCGATGGTGAGCATTTTGACTTGCAACGACTAGCCGAACACGGTGAAAAAGGCGTACTTTGTTTGATGAGTGACTCAACCAACTCAGAAATAGCCGGATTTACCCCCTCAGAACGTTCAGTTTATCCCAACTTAGAGCGCATCTTCATGCAAACACCTGGGCGACTGTTCGTGACTACCTTCGCTTCCAGCGTGCATCGCATCAACATGACTTTACAACTGGCGCAGAAGTATAACCGAGTTGTAGCGGTTGTTGGGCGTTCAATGCTGAATTTGATTGCCCATGCGCGTAATCTGGGTTACATCAAGTGTGAAGATAATCTTTTACAGCCGTTACACGCGGTTCGGAATATACCAGAAGATAAAGTGCTGATTTTGACTACTGGCTCCCAAGGTGAACCGATGTCAGCAATGACACGGATTGCTAATAAAGAACACCCCCACATCAGAATCAGGCAAGGCGATACAGTAGTATTCTCAGCTAACCCGATTCCCGGAAATACCATTGCTGTCGTCAACACCATCGATAAGTTGATGATGCAGGGCGCAAATGTAATTTACGGTAGAGATAAAGGAATACACGTATCCGGTCACGGCTGTCAAGAAGACCAAAAGCTGATGATGGCATTGACTCGACCTAAATACTTCTTGCCAATTCACGGCGAACATCGGATGCTGGTGAAGCACTCCCAGACAGCTCAAAGTGTGGGCATTCCGGCAGAGAACATGGTGATTATAAATAATGGCGATGTCATAGAATTAACTGAAAATTCTATGAAAATTGCTGGTAAAGTGCCGTCTGGTATAGAACTAGTAGATACTTCTAGTTCTGGCATGGTTAGTTCCAAAGTATTGCAAGAACGGCAACGCATGGCTTCAGAAGGTATCGTCACCATCGCTGCGGCAATAGATTGGCATGGTAAGCTGATGGCAAAACCAGAAATTCACCTGCGCGGGGTAGTGACAAGTATAGAGCGATCGCTACTGCAAAAGTGGGTACAACAGCGCATTGAAGAAATCCTCAGCGTGCGTTGGTCTGAATTTAGCAATCCTGGCTTTGAAAACGAGCAATCAGAGATGGACTGGGGTGGATTGCAAGGCATGTTAGAGCGGGAATTGCAACGATCAATCAGAAAGGAATTGCAATGTCAACCATCTGTAACTTTGTTGATGCAAATTCCTGATGAACCTCCGGTGAAAGTTGCCACCGATGGCAGAAGGCGTCGGACTCGCACGACTGCTCAAGTGGCGTCGTAGGAAGTTAAGAGAAAAGCTCACGCAAAGACGCAAAGACGAGGCAGCGCGTTGCCGGGGTTTCCCCGGTTGTAGCGACTGCCTTAGCAAAAAAAGCTTTGAGTCTTTGCGTTTTGGTGTGAGATTTAAAGAAAGATGAAGACTAAGTACAGCTTTGCATAAATTGGTGGTGAGTTGAGGATTGAAATTTAAACGCAGAGGGGCGCAGAGGTAAGCGCAGAGGCACGCGGAGTATTAAGGGTTGTTAAGGAAGATTGTAGATGACACGTTTGGATAGTTCGCAGCTTGAACGTGATAAGCTACTGGTGACGATGTTAGATAAAGCCAAAAAACCTGCGGCTTGACTTGAGAAGGCGATCGCTATGACGAAAACACCAATCAAAATTGCCACTCTTGAGGATTATCTAAATTTTGATGACGGTACGGACAAGCGCTATGAACTTGAGGATGGGGTACTGGTAGAAATGCCTCCGGGTACTGGCAAACATGAGGCGATTATCACCCTACTATTAGTTCGCTTCTTTTTAGAAATTCAAAAAAGCGGACTGCCTTTACAACCCCGTCCCAACGGTACAGAGGTGCTGACCAACAAACAATCCAGACGACCTGATGTTTGTGTGATTACTAACGAGCAGGCACAAAGTATTGAGAGTACCTCAGCTATCCTCAAGACTGCTCCACCGCTAATAGTTGAGGTGGTAAGTCCCGAATCTATTGACCGTGATTATAACCAAAAAACCTCTGAGTATGCCGCTATTGGGGTTATAGAGTATTGGATTGTTGACCCCCTGGAAAATAAGCTGACGGTGTGTCTGCTAGATCAGGGTAGTTACAAGCAAACTGTTTTTACCGGAAACCAACAAATTGTTTCTCAAACCTTTCCCCAACTAACCTTGAATACTCAGCAGGTGCTTTCAGCCTAGAGTTATTATTATTAATATTTTTCATAACTGTCTCGGTTTAACCTCTTAGCCTGCGTAGGCAGGCTTAGTTCGTATAGCCGCGACTTTAGTCGTAGGATGCTAATAAACATCTGGTGGAAAAGATGTAGAGACGTAGCACTGCTACGTCTCTACAAGGGTTTTAGGCAACGCATAGTTCATTTCTTTTGTGGTAATAAAATTATCGCACGCTTGAAGCGATACCTGCGGCACACTCCGTGATCGCACATCTGGATAAAGCAACCACAGCAATCCTATCTGAATTATTAAGCCAATCAATGCAACTGGAATTAATGCCCGCAAAAACTCTAAATAGCTGATACCGGAAAACGAGCCAATCAATATATTTTGCGGATTTCCGCTCAAAATTGCTACCGAATCAATAACGCTAATCCTAAGTAAGTTAACCCTAATACGCTATAAATTCCATATTTAACGACAATCACTTTTTTACCGAAGACTGGGAACAACGGATTGGGAATTGGGGACTAGGGAATGGGTAATGGTTTTGTCCAATTATCAATGCCCAATTTCCAGTAAAAATACTGGCACAAGCAACCTCCATTAAGTTTTGTAAATGTTACAATAAAACCTGTCTCAAGGCAGATGTCTTTATTAGAATTTAAACTGTGTCAAGTTATCAACAAGATAGTGCTAGTAGACTTCCAGTTTTGGGAAAAGTGCGGTTAACTTGACGTAGTAATAAGTAGATTCTGATTCTAGTAGCTACCTAAAGATCAGAATGTGTCTAAGTCAAAACACGATTCTTCCCGGAAAAATTATTTACACATTGTAGAGAGTCATCGGACAGTTCCGAAACCTCACAAACACAGAGGAGCGAACCATGAAGGTATTTGATAGTACCACGCCAAAGATTTTTTTAGCAAGCTGGGTATCGTTAAATCCAGCAAATGCACCTGACACTAATGTAACCGCGCTGTACAGTCGTTCCTCAGAGTCTGACCGTGACATTCTTCAACCGCTGCGGCTTTGGATAGACAATATTAAAGTAAGCGATCGCATTTTTGCTCACCGCTTGTGCAAATTGATTCCGGCTCAATGTCCTTTTGAGCGCGATGTAAAATTATTCGGTAAAACCCTGTTTCACATTCCACCGATGTGCAAGCTTAACCCCTTATACGAAGAAGTGGTTGGATTACGGTTTCGAGCGCTGTGCTATCTAGCCGATGATTGCGGCGAGGATATATCACAGTACTGCTAAAAATAATAAAAGCGTTCCACTGGGCGGTAAAGACGTTCCGGCGCGCGGTAAAGACGTTCCACTGGGCGGTAAAGACGTTCCACTGGGCGGTAAAGACGTTCCGCTGGGCGGTAAAGACGTTCCACTGGGCGGTAAAGACGTTCCACTGGGCGGTAAAGACGTTCCACTGGGCGGTAAAGACGTTCCACTGGGCGGTAAAGACGTTCCACTGGGCGGTAAAGACGTTCCACTGGGCGGTAAAGACGTTCCGGCGGAACGTCTCTACTATTTTTTTTGCCATTTTTGAATCGCTGTTTGAGCTTCTTCGTAAGGAGCTGTTACCTCTGGAACTAAAAGAGCGGTTTCAATTGCGGCTTTAAATTCGCCTCTAGCAGCACGCCTTTTGGCGAGAGATAAAATTATTTGACTCCATTTATTCATGGATTTTTGTGCTTCATCGAAGCCTGGTTGACCGGGTGATACTTTCTTCGCTACTTCGATCGCCCGATTATAAGTAGATGCTTGTCCGCGCTGGATTAAGCCGTTAGCGGCGTCTAAAACGGTGGTATTACTAACATACTGCTTTGCTTCTAGCCGCCACTGAGTAATTGCAGCTTGAGCCTTAGGATAAATCGGCTCGCTTTTGGTGATTAATCGAGCTGCGGCGATCGCACTCCCATATTGTCTTTGTTTGGCACGACCTTCCGCTAAATCTAAAATCATCCGGTTCCAAATCTTAATATTCTCCTGAGCTTGATCGTAAAGCGGTTCACCGGCTTTGATTTTCCGAGCAGTGACAATCGCCATTCTTAAGTCGCTAGCTTGAGTTTGTCTGAGCGACATTTTCGCCAAATCTAATACAGCTTGGTTTCGCTGTTGTGACTTAGAAATAAAAGCTGTTTGGGATTTGGGTTGATTTTCTGGTGGAACTGGGGGAATTGTCTCAGAAATAGAGCGGACAGTTGGTGTTTTGACGACATTTATGTCACTAGTCGTAGGGGTAGGTGCTTTTGGCAATATTTCCCCAAATCTAAATCCTGGCTTATTGCGGACACAAATTAGCACGATTGAAGTTAGTACCATTGTGGTGCCAACACCCCACAATACAAGCTGTTTCCACAATCGAGCATATCTCCTTCTTTTTTGGGGAAAGTTGATTCTACTAGAAGATTGAGAGACGTAGGATTGAGGTGATTCAGGGATAAATCTTCTACTTCTAGTCATCTGTGGGGAATTCAGAGTAGAAATATCCTCTGACGTTGCTTGACCTCCTCCGAAGCTGCGTGATATGGAAGTTATACTTGGGGCTTCTCCCCAGGTTAGTGGCTCAAGTGGAACTTGTTGTAACTGAGCCGAAGTTTCTCTGAAAGAATTTTCTTGGAGCGAGGGAGATGCAACAGCAACAGCAAACATTTCTTCTGTAGGAAAAATTGAGGCTTCGTTAGTGTTGCTGGTTTGAGTTTGGTAAGGTAAGATTTGTTGCGGTTTTGATGGAATAATAACAACAGGATTTTGTGTTGGACGCCAGTAGTGTCGAGAAAATTCTGGCGTGCGGAGACTCAAATAAGTTTTTAACTCTGTTAAGCTGCTACCATGACCGGAATGCAAAGCTGCTAACAAGGCTTCGGTAAAGATTCCGTGACCGAGTTCGTTACTTTCGTAAGAAAATTGTTCGCTTTGACAAGAAACAATTGTGGCAATTTGGAGTTCTTGCGCTAGGTCTAAAATTTCTTGCCCAACGGGAGTATTTCCTTGAGCGCCAAAAGTGCGGTTAATATCCAACACTAGGACAAGATTCAAGTTGGCAAATTGCAGACTTTGCATCAGCGATCGCACTTGAATCCCAGTATGAAGCACCTGAGCGGGATTTCCTTCTACTGGCATCAAATAATCGTTGCCATTGTAGTTGACTCCGTAACCGCTAAAGAACAACCATACATAGTCTTGGGGTTGCCAAAAATTGGCGACTAAATCCTCAAGCAAAACGAGAATATTTTCTTTGCTGGGATAAGTCGATCTATTGCCAATAGGTGCTGAAGTATCTGTCATTAACAGACACTGTTGCGACGAAAAACCTGCTTGTGTAACGAAAAAATCTAAGACTGCCTCAGCATCTGCTTGAGCGCAACCTAAAGGCTGAAAGAATTGATATTGATTGATGCCTATAGCGATCGCCCAATAATTTGCCATCGCGCTTTTTCTACTTATTGTTTATTTGCATAAAATTGCGGTTGGCTTTGCTGAAAAAACAAGGCTAACCTATGTCATATAGTTCAGGTGATTCTGAATGAGGCTTCTGATTATGTGTAATTTTTATTACATTTTTTATCCGAAAATACCTTCGCTTATTTCAAATTACAGATCATCAGTAAGGAGCATAAAGCTATGAGCAGAAGTGTTGCTCACCAACTATTATCCATCATTCCCTTTTCAGTTATTAGCCAAATTGCCAAAGAAATCCGGATAGTTCCTTTAATTGTTTTGCTTGGTACTGCAATTCCGGTGTGGCTTGTGTGTGAAGCGATCGCCCCTACTAGTGTGCAAGCTTATACCGCGAGAGTTGACTTGGCAATTGACACTTTACCAGAAGAAAACTACGAAACCATCCTCAGGAGAGCGGAAGCGGTAGCTAGGGCAGCGGCTCAACGTAGCTTTGACCAAGATATTTTAGTTACAGACGTTTCCGTAATTGTAACCGCTCAAAATTATGGCGCGATCGCTCCAGTTTTGGCATTAGAAGTTAGTCGTCCGCAATGGCGAAATCGTCCTGATCCGCATGTTTGGGCAACTTACTTTAAAACTGCGCGATCGCTCCTATTTTTTGGACGAGATTCCCCAACCGCAAATTCTCCTCCACCAGTTCCTACTACCCCCACGCCAGCCCCAACTCCCAATTTGAACAAAAGCCCACAACCTATTAATGTTCCGCTAATTACACCTCCTCTAGGGAACCCGGAACCGAAACGTTGAAAATTCGGCAATGGGCATTTGAGGAGGGGAAAAGGGGAAAGGGGAAAGAATTATTACCAATGCCCAATGCCCCATTACCTAGTTTTCGGTACAAATCTCAAGTAAGTACCTCCCAATCCTTCAACAATTGCGCGGGTATTTGCCGTCATCATTTTCTCGTAGGTTTCTCCCTCGCTTCCTGGTTCACCTAAACCATCGGTAAAAAGTTCTCTTTGGGAAACTTTGACTTTCGCTTGTCTTGCTACAGACTCAATTAAGTTGGGGTTGATTGTCGTTTCGGCAAAAATTGTCGGCACCCTCGCTTGCTTGATATTATTTACTAAGCCTTTGACTCGTGCATCTGTGGGTTTTCCTTCGGTACTGATGCCTTCTAGGGTGCCTTTTAATGAAAGACCGTAAGAAGAAGCATAATAACCCATTGCATTATGAGTTGTAACTAATTTGCGTTGATTGGCAGGAATAGTTGTAATTGTTGACTTAACCCAACTATCAAGCTGAGTTAGCTCACTTTTGATTTGTCGGGCATTACTGCTATAAAGCGGTGCGTTTTTTGGTGAGATTTTTTGTAGGTTGCGACTGATGACATCCACCATTGCGATCGCATTCTTGACATTATGCCAAACATGAGGATCGTTTATCTTGCTATTTTGCACCTGCTGTGGTTTGGGAACCGCAACTTGACCTACTGCAATTTTCGGTGTACGGTTTTTACTAGCTTTAATCAATCTAATCAAACTTGGTTCCAGATTGTAACCGTTGTATAAAATAAGGGAAGCCGTCTGCATCGCTTCCCGGTCTTCCGGGTTTGGTTGATAAACGTGCGGATCTGCTCCTGGGGGAATCAAGCAGGTCAGATTAACTGAGTTACCCGCTACTTGTCTAGTTAAATCACACAGTACGCTTGTAGTTGCGACTACTTGAGGCAAATTATTATTTCTACTACTGGTTTGCGTGAAAGCGGTGTTTGTATTTTGATTACAGCCAGCGAATCCAATCGCTAAAGCAAGAAGGGCAAGTTGCAGGAAGTTACTTGATGGTATTTTTTTTGACATCACTGTCAGGCATCTGTTGAAAATTGTAGCAGTTGGATTCACATCCAATTAAAATTAAATAGGAGTACAACGTTGTGCTGTACCCCTACTGCATAACTTATAACTTTTTAAATGCCTGGAAATGGTAGCTTACCTTGCAATAGCTGAGAATTAGCTTGAACGCAACTAGCGCAATTACAACCAAGTTGATCTTTAATAGGATTAGATTCTTGAGTGAATTTTGGTGTAAGCGATTGGGAAATTGGTTGTGTAGATACCAAAGTAACCTGGGCTGTAGGTGCATTGACAATCGACGCTGTGGCTGGTAAGGCAAGCATCAATGCTGATGCTACAACTACAGGAAAGGCGAGCAAAATAAGTTTGGCGATCTTCATAAGTGATAAATTACAGAGGGTCTTGCAGATACAGCATATCCCAACAGATTGTTCACCATCAACTCAAAGATAAAGACTTAAAGCGACACCACCGTTTCCCCAGCTTGATTTCCCCCATGACGGGGGCGAAGATGCAAGGTGATTTCCGTATCAAGTCGCTTGAGAAAAACAAGCAGCTTGCCCTCGCTGAACCGTTGAAACTCGCCCTTCATTAGATGAGATACTTCCGGCTGTGGAATGCCGAGGAGGTCACTGATTTCCCGCTGTTTCAAATTACGTTGCTTTAGAAGCCGAAGTACCTGAATCCCTATCTTGCCACGGGTAAAAAGTTCTTCTGCATTTTCTAAACCAAGGTCAGCAAAAACGTTGCCGCTGCTTTCCTCAAAAACGGTTTCTTTGGTCATAGTTGTTCTTCTCTTTCTAGCGCGTCTTTATAGCGTTGTTTAATCAGGTCAACGTCAGCCTGTGGGGTTTTGATACCCCCCTTTGATTTCTTCTGGAAGGCGTGCAGCACATAGACCTTTTCCCCAATCTTGACCGCATAAACCGCCCTGTAAGTGTCGGTATCGTAACGTTTGATAATTTCATACACGCCACTTCCCACCCCTTTAAAAGGCTTGGCTTCCATTGGTGTTTCCCCTGCCTGCACCAATTGCAGCGCATAGCCTACTGCCTTTTGTACTTCTGAAGGAAATTCGCGGATATTCTTTCGAGCGTTCCCCATCCAGACAAGAGGGCGTAAAGGAACTTCGGAAATATCCTCACTATCGACCATAATATATGAAATTTCATATAAAAACAAATTAGCAGAATACCATAATAAGGCAATTGCTTTTTGCAGGTGGTTATCATAAGAATTCTTTTACAGAACGCTCAGTTGCATTGGGAGTCCGGTAGATACAAGTGTTACAGAGAAGATAATATTCGGCTATATCGTTATATTATGTCTGGCAAATTACGGTTATTTCGTTAAATTTATAGATAATTAACATGAAAAGAGAGCAATCCAATTTTGTTAGATTACTCCAAATATTTCGGCTAATAAATAATAGCGCTAATCCCAATTTTTGCTTAACTTTGCCCAAATCCTTGACCCAGGTTAACTTTTGACCATACGAATAATTCGCCATTCTCACCACCAGCAGCAAGTAATTTGCCTTGGGGATGCCAAGCTAGACAAGAAAAACCTGCTGATGCACCTGTAAGAACTTGTGAGACTTGCTTGGCTTGATTCCACAAACATAGCCAGCCATCACTTGCAACAGAAGCGAGAATAAAGCTATTGGGTGCAAAAGCGATCGCTTGAATGATGTCCACATGATTTGTTAATATTGTCGCTTCCCATCCCAAAGCTTCATCCTCCAGCTTTTCCCAGGCTACAATACCTTCAACGCTGGAAGAAGCTAAAATCGGCGCACCTACTTGGGTGGTAACTTCTGACCATGCTAAATGGCGAATTTTACCAGGAAAGCCGCGCATTACCCAAGGGTCAGGATTATCCCATTCCAACACGGTGACGCTGCGATCCATGTTTCCAGAAGCCAAAAATTTGCCATCGGGCGACCAAGCCATAGCTACACTGACTGTAGGCATTTCCAAAATGTATGGTTCGTCATCCCAATCTTGAGAATTCCATACTTTGACAGCTTGATAACCGCTAACGGCTAAGTATTGTCCATCATTTCGCCAATCAATAGCCAATACCGAGGAATTCTCAAAATTTAGCGTGACAACTGTTTCCCCTAAGTCTGCATCCCACACTTGGACGTAACGCCCCAAAATAAAAGCCAACTGATTGTTAGTATGACTCCAAGCCAGCTTGTCAACCCAAGCGGGGGCATTTTCCAAAGTAGTAATTAATTGACTTTGCCGCCAAATTTTCACCCTTCCATCTTGTCCCCCAACGGCTAAGAATTGCCCATCTGCGGAAAAGGCTACACAGTTTAGTGATTCACCGTTGCCAGCTTGCAAAGTTGCTAAATTGCCATCTTGCCAAAGCGCGACTTCCCCAGCAGCGGAGGTTGCAGCTAAAGTTGTATTATTTGGCGACCAGGCGATCGCTGTCACATAATCTGAAAGCATCCCAGAAAAATGCTGGTCGAATTCTTTGGATTTGGCGGTTAGGGGGTTCATTTTGGGGGAGTGGGGGATGAGGGGAATGAGGGAGATGAGGGGGATGAGGGAGAAAAAGGGAAAGCTTCTTTATCTTCCCCCACTTCCTACGGGAGCATTACCCACTTTGTTTTAAATTAGACAAGCACGAAAATCTTCTTTGAGTTTGGCTTCGTCGAGATTGCGTCCAATGAAGACAAGTTCGTTTTTGCGGGTTTCGTTTGGTTTCCAGGGGCGATCGCCTTTACCATCAAACAACATATGCACTCCTTGGAACACAAAGCGATTATCTTCGCCGGCGATATTCAAAATACCTTTCATCCGGAAGATATCTGTTCCTTGGGTACGTAATAACTCTGAGAGCCAATTGTTTAATTTTTCTCCATCCACTGCACCCTCTTCTACCAAAGCTACAGAATATACGCTTTCATCATGTACGTGAGCATCTTCACCTAAGAAATTCGGGTCAATTTCCAAAGCGCGATCCAAATCAAAGGCTTTCACACCTAATAAAGCGTCCATTCCTAACTCAGAGTTGCGGGTACGGTGGATTTTGGCGATCGCATTCATCGACCGTATCCGCTTTTCTAATTCATCCAACTGTTCTGGTGCTACCAAATCAGTTTTATTCAACAAAATCACATCAGCAAAGGCAATTTGCTCTTGTGCTTCGTCTGCATCCCAATGTTGCCAAATATGTTTGGCATCGACAACTGTCACCACTGCATCCAAAGACAGCAAGCTTTGCATATCTTCATCAACAAAGAATGTCTGAATCACCGGTGCGGGGTCTGCTAATCCAGTAGTTTCAATTACTAAATGGTCAAATTTATCACGCCGCTTCATCAAGTTGCCGATGATGCGAATTAAATCACCCCGCACTGTACAACAGATACAGCCATTGTTCATTTCAAAAATTTCTTCATCTGCATCAATAATTAATTGATTATCAATGCCTACTTCCCCAAATTCATTGACGATGACAGCAACTTTCTTGCCGTGTTCGTAGGTGAGGATGTGATTGAGAAGTGTTGTTTTCCCTGCACCCAGGTAGCCCGTCAAAACGGTTACAGGCACTGTATTCGGTGTTTCCGTAAACATACTTTGAATGTCTTTTTCTTATTTAATGATAATCATTATCTGCCTATGATAGCGCTTTTAAGAAGGGAAAGACTTCTTGGAGAACTACTTCTGGGTATTCTTCATGCAGTCCCAGAGATCCGGGAATAACTGCGCTTTTCACACCTGGTAAAGCAGCTAAAGCTTCCATATCTGCTTTTGATTTGGGGGGACTAGATTCCCCAATTATCACCATTAGGGGGACAGACAAGCGCTTTGCGATCGCGATAAAATCAGCTTGGCTGTGTACTGCGTCGAGGTTGCCGGTGACGAAAGCTGCGGGAGCAAATCTTGCTCCTGGCTGTTGAGTGTTGCGCCACTTATGCTGAATGAAGCTAGGTGTGAGTCTAGCAGAATCGGCGTAAACGTGGCGCCGATACATCAAACTTAAGAAAGATGGCGTAGTGTTGAGCTTGTAGAGAACTTGACCGAGAATAGGCGATCGCACTAATCCTCTGACCATACCCGCAATCTGCTGACTTGCCCCCATTGTCGGCAAAGGACCACGCCAAGTTGGAGCTAACAACACAACAGCAGAAACAACATCTGGCTGATTAACAGCTAATTGCAGCACATAACTGGCAGCATGTCCAGCCCCAATTATGGCAATTGGCGTATTAAAAACAGATTTCACAAAATTTTGCAGAAATTGGTGATATAATTCAGGTCGGTAATCTAAACTGGCGCGTGACGATTCTCCAAAACCAAGCCAATCTACAGCAACAACTTGAAAATGTGGAGATAAAAGCTTGGCAAGTTCGCCCATTTCCGATCGCATGGAAACAGTACTGAAAGCTGGAAGCAATAATATCGGCGAACCTGTACCTAAAGTTTCATAAACAACGCGCAATTGTTGGTTTTCCAAGGAACAGAAATATTCTTGAACTACACCACCAATGCCGACAGGGGAAGATAATAAATCAGTTGACATAGACTAAATTTTGGTAATTGGGCATCTCTATAAATTAAATATGCGTTATCCAGAACCTTTGTAGAGACGTAGCAGTGCTACGTCTGTCTACATAGCAGTGCTACGTCTGTCTACATAGCAGTGCTACGTCTGTCTACGTAGCAGTGCTACTTGAGTGCCGCAGCATAGTCATCAATCACCAAACAAGACGTAGCACTGCTACGTCTCTACATTAATTTTCACTCCTATGTCTATTGGGCATAGAATATTGGGGGTAAAAGAACTATTTGCCTGATCTCCCCCTTTCCCTCCCATTGCCCCAGTCCTTAATTAGACATATTTAACTTGCATTCCAGCGCTTTTTTTTGCATGGTTTTGAAAATGTTGTAAAAACCATTAGCACGGGAAGGTGTCAGGCTAACATTTAAACCAGTTTCTTGGATAAAATCTGGAGTCAGTTGGACAATTTCCGTAGGTGTTAGTCCATTCAACCCTTCAGCCAAAAGTCCTACTAATCCTTTGGTTAACTGAGAATCAGAATCACCTTGAAAAACTACTTTATCATCATCCAGGTTTGCTGTGATATAAACCTGAGAAACGCAACCAGGAACTTTGTTTTCTGGTATTTTATCAATTTCGGGAAACTCTTTGAGCTTCTGTCCGTACCAGATTAACTGTTCGTAACGTCGCTTCGGTTCAGAAGCGCGTTGAAAGCGTTGGACTATTTTAGCAAGAGCTGGTGGCAAGGAGTCTATAGTCGAGGACATAACAAAGGCAGGAAATAATCGCTATCACCTTGAGTTTAGATTATTCTTGGGGTCTTGGTTGCCGCTAAATAAGAATTCAGCCCTTCGGAATTGAAAAGTCAGAATATATCTAAGTATGTTGTAATACTATACGAATCCGAATTAAATCACCATAAATACATAGAATTATATTAATTCAAAAGGTAATATTTGTTAAACCATAGAGATTATAAATCGTGGCTACACAAAGCAAAAACTCTATTTTATGAGGTTTGTTTACTAACTACACGTAAATAAAGGTTGTTTCTGTAGTAGCGATTTATATTCTCGTAGGAATTTTTCCTATTTATAAAAAGTCATAATAGACACCTTTAAGGCAGTATTACTAGTTATTTGCTCCTTTGTGCAGTTTAAAAGTTTGAGCATCCCAAGCCCAAAGCTGATAATCTTCATCTTGGGGTCGTTGGTAAAAGATACGATATCCCGCATCAAGACTTGCACGCTTGCAAGCAAACAGCAGCTTCATAATCATTTCTTGTGTCTCTACAACGATTTTGCACTCATAATACTTGACATTTGAAATGGTGCGGATTCCTTTATATGCTAGCTTTTCAGAGTAAAACTCAATATCTTCGTCTTTTTGCCAAACAAAATTAGCGGTTCCCTTGTCGGCTAAAACGAAGGTTCCGATGTTTGGTGCGAGGTAGACTATGTTGGGCGCTGGACTAGCGGCAAAATTATAGTCTACAATGGCGGTGCTAAAGGTTTTGATAAACATAAGAATTCCTAAAATAAGTTTTCTGTGTCCTCATTTTGGGTAATGCCTAGATTTTGTGATAGTACCCTCAAGAGTACCTTTTTGGATTATCCTTCGTGCAATTCTCTTGTGGGGTGTGGAAAGCTATTAGACATTTCCAGAGTCATACGTAGAGACGTTCCGACGGAACGTCTCTACAAGGGTTTCGGGCAACGCATAATTAATTTTTACTTTCTATGTCTATTACGATAACAAGCGTTTGATATATCCTTCGTGCAATTGTCCTGTTGGGGTGTGAAAAGCTATTAGGGATGAACAAGCGAGTGAGAAAGAGCAAGACATGGTTATATGAAGTTATGAAAAAATATGTAAATTATTGATGTAAATTCCCAGCTTTCTATTGAATTTAGTTGCGAAAAACTCAGATTATATCTTTATTCCAGAAAAATTTTGGAGAAAATAAGTTGATTACATCCACCTTGCTTGCTACTTTTGCCACAACACCGTTGCAATGGAGTCCAACAGTTGGGATAATTATGATTCTCTGCAATGTGATTGCGATCGCTTTCGGGAAATCTAGCATTAGCTATCCCAGCTCTGAACCAGCTTTACCTTCAGATAAGTTTTTTGGTGGTTTTGGTTTACCTGCGCTATTAGCAACTACTTCCTTTGGTCATCTTTTAGGTGTAGGGGTAATCTTAGGGCTACATTACGTCGGTAGAATCTAAATTTTTGTTTAATGTCGTCTGAATTTGATTATTTTTAGTCAAAATAAGAGCCAGAAAAGTTACTCTCTGGCTCTTTTTTTAAAGTAATTATTCGTTTATTTCCGGAGAATAACTGGCTTTTTATACTCGTGGAATAAGTTTGTAGTAAGGACTTCAGTCCTTGATTTGAGCGAGTACAGCGCTCACTACGAAACCTAATATTAACTTGCCATCTGAGTCAAACCGTGAATCTTACGCACAGCATTGATGCAGGGAGGACAATCACAGCCAAATAATTTTATTGCTTCATCGCTTTCTGCATCAGTGAATTCTAGCTCAGTAATCTCATTTGGTTGAACTGGTGCTACTTTAGTTGCTGGTTTAGCTTGAGTAGCACTACTATTGCTAACTCTTTGACATGCAAAACGAGGAGTTGCGGTGTGGGGATCTCGCACGCATGAAAGACGGGTTCCTGCTGGATTACCTGTTTGACTTGCATGAGCAGGCTGAGTCATCATGACTATAGACAGTATAGAGCTAAACAGTACAGGACTGGAAAGCAAGGTGAGGACAAATTTTTTGTTCATTTACTTGGAATAATATATTTGTAGCTAGATCGGACATCGGATTAATCTTTTCACACAATTTGGTTTTTAATTAGTACGACTTATACAAATTTGCTCAACCAAAATTGTGAAAGCTTGAGATACGTAGACGCTCGTGTTCAAGACTGGGACTAATTTAGCATTACTCAAGTTTCTTTGCCATGTAAATTAAGTCACAATAGAAAGTGGATTTGAAAAGCGAATCTCTAGAGAACCAAATTCTTCTACAATTCGCAAGTGATGTTTACAAGTATTTCTCAAGTTATGGCAAATCAAGCTCGTATTCCAGTTGTTGTCATCGGTGCTGCTGGCAAAATGGGTCGTGAGGTAATCAAAGCAGTCGCTAGCGCACCTGATATGATCCTAGTGGGTGCAATTGACACAACTGCTGAACATCAAGATAAAGATGCTGGAGAACTAGCGGGTTTAAGTGAACCGTTGGAAGTACCAATTACCAATCAGTTGGAATCGATGCTGGCGTTTGCGGCACAGGAAAAACAACCAGGGGTAATGATAGACTTTACTCATCCTGATTCAGTTTATAACAATGTTCGCAGTGCGATCGCCTACGGTATTCGTCCTGTAGTTGGTACCACCGGCTTAAGTCCCCAAAAAATTCAAGAATTAGCAGATTTTGCCGAAAAAGCAAGTACCGGATGTCTGATTATTCCTAATTTCTCCATTGGAATGGTATTGCTCCAACAAGCAGCTGTCACAGCATCTCAATATTTTGAGCATGTAGAAATTATCGAGTTGCATCACAACCAAAAAGCTGATGCACCAAGCGGTACGGCAATTCAAACAGCGCAGATGCTGGCAGAATTGGGTAAAAGATTTAACCCCCCTCTTGTGGAAGAAACGGAGAAAATAAAAGGAGCTAGGGGAAGTTTAGCAGATGAAGGTATTAGAATTCATAGCGTGCGCTTGCCGGGGCTGATTGCCCATCAGGAAGTGATTTTTGGTGCAGCAGGTCAAATTTATACTTTAAGACACGATACAAGCGATCGCGCTTGTTATATGCCAGGTGTACTACTGGCTATTCGCAAAGTTTTACAGCTAAAGTCGTTAGTATATGGCTTAGAAAAAATACTCTAATTTGTTAGTGGGAATTTAAAGAGGGGAAAAGGGGAAAGGGCAAAGGGACTCATGAGAAATGCCCTATGCCCTATGCCCCATGCCCTATGCCCTATGCCCTATGCCCAGCATCAACTATCAAATGACAAAACCATGTTAGTTCCACTGACTCGCCAAAAATTTGAACAACTCGTTCCTTGGATTGCTAGTTCTCCCCAGTATAAATATTATTGGGGGAAGTTTTCTGATGTTTTGCAACGGCTATTAATTTCTGTAGTATCTGCGGCTGTTCTTTTGCTTATAAAAGTCCTCTTCGGACTTGATTTTGGGGCAATAATATTTTTGCTAGTATTTGTGGTATCTCTTTACTGGTTTTGGGGACCAGTATTTTGGGCAAGTGTGCGTAATGCTAAATATCGCAATTATAAATATAGTGGCTTTTTTCGCGGTCGAGTGTTGGATTGGTGGTTGACAGAAGAGTTGATTGGTAAACAAGAAACAGTCAACAATAGAGGCGAATTGGTGATTGTAGAAAATAGGGAAAAGTGGATTAACTTAGAATTAGGCGATGATAGCGGATTTACCGCCGAGTTTAAAGCACCACTACGTCCTTATCATAAAGCGATCGCTCGTGGTCAAATAGCAGAAATGCTCGTCATGTCCAATCGCGCTGATTTAAGCACAATTGACCAAATCAGCGATATTTATATTCGCAGTTGCAATTTGTGGGTGAGCGATTATCCTTTTTTGCGTCGCGATTTCTTTAATGAGGTGAGCGATCGTTTACGTGATGATCAAGATAGACCCAGACGCCGGCGAAGAACTGAAAATAACGAATATGAGGCGTTTGATGACCAAGACTCTAGACCTACCAGGCGCCGGCGAAGAACTGAAAATCCCGAATATGACTCCCGTGATGACGAAGACTCTAGATCCAGGCGTCGAAGAACTGAAGAATGAAATTATCTTTCATTGAAAGGGAAAGCGGAGGTGTTGGAGTATGTCACATATCCTCTTTATCTTCGATCGCCCGTTGCTCATATTCTGTAATGATGCTCTGAATGCTATCTGCGGCAATATCGACTTGTTCAGATTTTGCATAAACAGTTAGCAAAATAATTCCCGTTGCTGTCTTGACATAGTAAATCAGACGATAGCCACCGCTTTTACCTTTTTGAGTGTCGCTATTTCGGACTCTTAACTTGAAGACCGCATAACCAACCCCAGGTATTTGATCTCCTGGCAACTCTCCCTGTTCAAGTTGTTCGATAACGGGTTGTATATCATTCCGAATACTGCGATACTTCTTGGCAAGAGTGCGTAGATTTCGGTTGAACGTTGGCGAAGCTTTAACTTGAATCAAAGGCTGATCAGTTATTTTCAAGCCCTTGCCAAAGTTGAGCCACCGGGATAGTTTGCCCAGTCATGGCTTCGTGCCAAGCTTGCCGGAAATCTGCTAAAACTTCTGCTTGAGATTGATCATCCAGAACTTCCTCTTCTGGAATTAGAATAATAACTTCTACGCGGCTATTTTTATCCGTTATGAGAGGATTATCTAAGGTCAGTTGTCCTTGCTCATTAATCGTTGCCATGACTTTAAGTGCTTTCATTGTTACTCCAATTCGATGCTGGAGTTACATTTGTACTCCTTAAGAATCTAGCTCTATGGTACCTCACAGACAAGTGCGTAGGCGTAGCCCGTCCTAGACATCGCTCTTTGTGCGACTGTCTTAAAAGTCAAGCGATCGCATCTTCTCAAGAGTGCGATCGCACTCTTAATGGTTAGACATTAGGCACTAGCGGCAAACGACGAATACGGATACGGCTTGGCTCAACCGTGATAGCTGAACCTTGTTCTAACTCCTCCAGGTAACTCAATGATGCGATCGTCTAGGTAAGAAGATACAAAAATCAGGGCTTGTCTAATATCTTCATCTTCCAGTTCTGGGAATTCTTGACGCAATTCTTCTTGATCGGGGTAAGTCGCCAGTAATTCTATCACCCGACGAACTGTCAGCCGGAGATTACGAATGCAAGGCTGACCATTCATGCGATTTGGATTGGTGGTGGGTAGTTTAGTGCGGTTCGTTTCTACTGGAGTTTAGACTAACGCATGAAAAAATGACTCAGAGGTACTGAGTTAATGAACTACACGCATCAAAATATAAAAGTCAAAGAGTCAAGCCGACTTGGACTGTTGTTTTTTTGGTCGAGTCATACTTTTTTTGACAATAGGGCAACGGATTTTACGGTGGCGAGGTTGTCCTGTAGGCCACCCAGGGGACTTTCCACGGGTTTTGGGTGGTTGAGTTGGTGTGCCAATCACCGCGAAAATTGCTCCCATCGACTGAGCTAGGACTTACGCATTGACAAAGTTGTCAAAAGGTGAAGTGAGTGAAAACAGGGAAATTTTCGGGCGATCGCTAATTTCAATCCCAAATTCAGTTGCCAAATGTTTGCTCAACCATTGAGATGTCCAACTACTAAATGCGTAGCCATACTTCCGTGGGCTATGACTCAGCAATTCTTTTAATCTTTGAATATATTGTTCATTTACAATTTTCGGTCTGCCTATTGATCGTTGCTGCCATTGATCCACTAAACCTGCTTTGGTAATAGTAATCCAATAACGTGCCATTTCCTGAGAGCAACCTAAAATTTGACAGATTTCGGTTTGCGATTTCCCCATATCTGCCAGCAACATAATTTCTAGACGCCGACGGTATTCTGGTTGCAAATTAGCTTGCAAATTCTTTAATAAATCCTTGTGCTGAAGAGGTGTTAAAAACTGACTTTCGTTGTCTTGAAAAGAATTTATTGACATAGAATTGATTACTAAATCAAAAATCAAAATTTTGCCCAAATGCATCTACAATTGTGCTGCTTTAAGTCAAAACTAATACCCAAATGTCATTCTGAGTGGAGCGTTCCCGAAAGCATTGCCCCTTCGGGTTTTCCAATCGCTACAACGGGAGAAACCCCGCACAGCAAAAGTTTCGCAACGCGCTGACTGATTAACTTGCGTGTTTAGGGGTGTAGTGAAACTCTAAACTCCGCTTTGTTACTTATCCTTCAGGTTCTGCGAGGCAATACAGCATGACAAAATAATACTTTCACTCGCATCTTCTAATCTTGACTTTATCCATTCTCCACAAAACGCGATCGCATCAACTTAAACCAGAAGTCGAATTTAGGCTTTAACTTTTCTGGTTTTGGCAAAACCAATGAATTAGAACAGGACTTACGCAAAAACTCTCTGCAACTCTTATTCCTTCTCCTTCGGAGATGCCAAGGGCGAAGGCATACTTGGCGTACTTGGCGGTTCGTTTTATCGATCAGGAGTGCGTAAGTCCTATAGAAGTAATCACTAATTACCACTGCAAGCTGTATATGAAGTGATTAGCTGGACTTGATAAATTAACCCTGGTGATGCAGTAGACTAATTAGATTTACCATGTTTTTATCGGCAGATATTGATAAATCAGAAGTCATCTGTCTCAATTAAATATCAATGATAACTAAATCTTTCCGCATCTATCTAAAGGTAGAAATTTATAAAAATAACATTTAGTATTAATTTTTACTGTCGAATCATAAATTATTTGTCGTCGTCACAAATTAATACTTAGGCAACTGATATAATGCGATCGCACTTCGCATTGGGCATCATTCACTGTGAATGATGTTATGCGGTATTTCTGCGAGAATGGAAATTCATGATTACATGACTTCTTCAGCCAAAAGTTGCCCCTTAACCCTTTCATATTCATCCTCAAGCAACCACTCTTGGGCTGCTTGATAGTTGGAGTGAGCGACTACAAGTTTATAGTCAGATGCAGGATTAAAAATACGGCACGTACCGTCATGATCGCCCACTAGCATGAGAATTTTGGGTGGAAAAAGAACTGGATCAACCCAGAGTTCTAGAAATTTCCAAGTTTTAGCTTGTTCTACGAGGGTTGGTGCGTGGGATAGCATGATACTCTCCTGTGGCTTTTACAATTTTGATTTCACCGTAGTAAAGCGGTGTTTGGCTCCCGTCTACTCTAATTATGTAACCGATCGCCTCTGGAAAGTAGAGTCCATATCGTTCGTAATCATCATCTTCATCCTCTATTCCGGTTTGTTCTCCATTTGCAATGATAGCTTGTGTGACTTGTTCTAGAGTTTCACGATCATTGAATACGTGCGCTCTGCCTTCTCTTCGGAGCAGTCGTTGAACCTGAAGCGTGTTGGGCAAATGGCGAACAATTAGGCTTGATCGGGGATCAAGGATGATTTTTCGGTCAATTCCGCTCATAACTTGGCATACAAGTTGATACCAAGCTTCTTCAGAATAGCTTGCTTCTCCCTCCTGCTCTCTATTTCTTATTCCCTATTAGAAAATTCCCTAATCGCAGAGTATTAATTTAGCATAACAAGTACTGAAGACCCATATTTATTCACTTCAAATCGAGTAATCCTTCTTCTTTTAACTTAGGATTAAAGCGAATTTGAAGTTGCAATCCACGCGCTTGCAACACTTCTAAAATTTCAGCTTCGACTCGTCGCGCCACATTTTTCATAATTTTAACTTGCGTCATCTCATCTATTAATGGATTTTCATAATTTGTTTGTTCTTCAGGTGTCATTACCGCTTTAGCATCAATTGGTTGCGTCCATTTTTCTTTTTGTTCGGCATTTCCCAAAGGAACACTGTTATTTTCGGCAATCCACGCATTTTCAATGTTTTCTAAAGTGGCGCGGCTAGGTCGCTCAATGGTTTGAACTTTTACCCAATAGCAATTTTGAGGTTGACGTACTAAATGCTGTTTCAGACTGAGATATACATCGCGAGAATAACCAACAAATTGCAGTACTTTTTCTTGATTCAAAATTGCATAAACTCCTATTTTACTTTGAAATTGTTCAGGTAATTGACCGTTATCGTCAATGTAAGCAATATATTCGAGAGTTGCTAAAGAAGAAATGTTTGTTTGGGTTGTCATAAATTTAAATTAAAAATTGCTAATTGTGAGGCAGTCACTAGTAAAGACGTAGCAGTGCTACGTCTCTACAAAATTCTATTCCCTATTACCTTTTTTTCATGTAAATTGCACAAAGACGACTGGGTTTGAATATTTTGGCATTAAACATGAAGTTTGGCGGGACGTTAATAATTATGTAGTCGCTATTATCATGATATTTTTCAAATTCGGCTGGCATTCCTTTGGGAGTAGTGAAGCTATAAGGAACTGGTTGAAAAAGCAATTCTGTAAACTCGACTTTTTCACAGTTGAGTTGTTGACAAACTTGCTTGATAAAAGCAACACTTGTCAACAAGTTGAAAAGGCTTTCTTTAGCTTGTGGTTCGAGAGTGAAACTGCTATCAAAGTTTTGGACGATTTTAAAAGGCATTTTTCTTACAGATATATATTAGCGCTAATGGCGATCGCTTCTTTAAAAGTTGGACGCACGGAAACCGTGACGCACCCACTTTTCGCTTCTTTCAAATAGCGTATTAGATTGTGTGACTTCTGTCAGCCACTAAATAAGTAGATGAAATTAAACGTAAAATACTGTCCTCATTCGTACATCGTAGAGACGTTCCGGCAGAACGTCTTTACATTCGTCGTAGAGACGTTCCGCCGGAACGTCTTTACATTGTAAGTAACAAACCTGACACGATATAAGAAAATCAAAAAAAGTGCCAGTGTCTCTGGTTTAGACACTGGCACCCTATGAGAACCGAGATTCTACATGACTTGCAAAATTTGTTTAATTTTGCTGTCTTGTCGCGGCTTCAATTTCTCTGGAAAATTCAACTCAATACCAATCTTGCCATTTGCCTGTTCTTCTACTGAGGAAATTTCGACAACAAATTTGCTTTGGTTTCCCTGTTCGTAATTCAAGAGTAAACCAACAAGCGGTTTGAGAGTCCGCATCCTGTGAAATTCTTGTTGTCCAAGGATTTTGTTAGAAGATAAGGCTTTTGTGCTTTGTAATTCTAGCCGTAAACCTGTTACCCCTAGTTCCGTTGCTACTCCTTCAAATAACTGACCATCCCAGTAAAGTTGACCGATCGCACGTACCTGCTTGCGTACCTTCCTGCGTGTAGATGGTTGGAGATCGCGCAAAGAGCGAGTCAAAGTAGTAGCGAGGAATCCAAGAGAAGCGGCTGGCTTGTCTATATCCTGCCGCTTTTGAGAATACCATTCTCGCACGTCAGAATACAAAACTATAGTTAAAGCATCTAGCTGGGCGCGATTGGGATTGATAAAATCAATTGCCAAAAGCGTTTTTGTGTCATTAACTGGAGTCAAACCAATAACTCGCGCTGTCAGGTTAGCGCGAGCAGCAAAATCTCCCATCACTTCAATTTGGACTTCATCTGGTAAATTGGGCCAAGATTCCAAAGAAATCAATGCCCCAGTTTCTGAGATATTCACCGTTTCACCCCTGACGGTTAAGCCGTTACTATAAATCTCCACGCGTAGGTGTCGGTTTAAGCGGTGTGCTGTACGGACTTGCGGTTGTTCAAAGCCAACTAATAAAGCTGATGACAGCAAAATTAAGTTAAAGCCAGACCACAAAGTATTCACGAATACAGCTTGAGAATCCTCTGGACGTAGCAACAACCAATAAGGAACTGCAAGCAAAGAAGAGACAACAAATAAAGTGACTATTAACAAACCGCGCATTGATTGCCAATCAAAGGTACGTTTGCTAATATTTGATCCTTTGTCGGTAACATTAAACGAACCGAGTTTAGGATTAAGCAGCGCCAACATCGTCACCCATCCAGTCTGGAAAGCCATTGCAAATTCAAAAATTTCGTTCCAGAAAGAAAAGCGGACGTATTTGTAGATGATGTGGTTAGTAAAAAGCGAGAGGACAATATGCGGTATGGCGTAAGCCAGAGTTTCATAACCTAAACCCCGGACAGAGTTAACGCCAAATAATAAAAACAGAGTGGGAGCGATCGCATATACTAATCGTGGATATCCATACAAAAAGTGCGATGTCGCACTAAAATAACAAATCCGCTGGGGAATCGTTAATTTTAACTTGAGGTTAAACAACGGATTTTCCAATCGCAAAATTTGCGCCATTCCCCTAGCCCAGCGCACTTGTTGACCGACATAGGAAGAAAATGTATCTGGTGCTAAACCCGCCACCATAATTTTGTCGTAATATACCGATTTGTAACCCCGCGAATGCAAACGCAGTGCAGTGTGACAATCTTCGGTAACTGTTTCTACAGCAATTCCCCCAACTTCTAAAGCGTGTTCCTTGCGGATCACAGCAGCAGAACCGCAAAAAAATGCAGCATTCCAAAAATCATTGCCCTTTTGTAGCACCTTGTAGAATAGTTCATTACCCACCGGAATTTTACCGCCTGTGAGCAAATTACGCTCGAAGGGGTCAGCGTTATAGAACCAGTGCGGAGTTTGGACAAACGACACTTTCGGATCGAAGAAAAAGCCTACGGTACGCAAAAGAAACTGGCGCGATGGAATGTGATCGCAGTCCAAAATCATGACTAAATCGCCGTCAGTTTTCCCAAAAGCGGTGTTGATATTTCCAGCTTTAGCGTGGTCGTTATTGTCCCGCGTCATGTGTATGCAGCCTAGTTCTTCGCACATTTGGCGGATTTGCTCACGTCTTGCACGCAAGGTTTCATGACGAGGATCGCTTTCTTTATATCTTTCTGGGCGACCATCATCAAGAACATAAACCTTTTTTTTCCCAGGAGCGTAATCGCAATTTATAGATGCTAATACGGTCTTGCGGACAATTTCAACGTCTTCGTTGAAGGTGGGAATATAAATATCAACTTTAAACCATTTTTCTTCGGGAAGGGCAGCAAGACTAATTGGCTGGCGTTCTTTGATTTTTAGGGTTTGAACGTATGCCAAGACCAAAGTTAGAACCGCATATAGTTCTGCGAAATACAACAGTAAGCAAGCGATACTGTTAATCCAACCATCAAAATTGAGGGTGTAGCTTGTGCGGTAATATAAATAACGCAGTGTTGTTACTAAACTCAGCCACACCATGAATAAATGATAATACTGGCTGGTTTCGGTAGAAGTTTCTTGCTCTTCTACCCGGACGATGAATTGACCAAGTAGTAATAAAAACACAGCTACTACCCCCTGCTGCCAAATTGCTAGTGGAGTAATAATTAGTGGCAGTGAAAGCAACAAGAGCAGCGCCACCACCCACTTCAACCCTTTTATGCCAATAGGAGCTAAAGCACGTTCAAAAAATCCTGGTATGGAGTCAACTAAGAAAGTGGTGATTTTACGTCGGCGATCGCCTGGTGAGCGAGGTGGTCTAAATGAGGACGAAGACATAAATGAAAAAGAGGGGTAAAGAGGAAAGGGTAAAGGGGTTTTTAAGAGGGGAAAAGGGGAAAGGGGTTTTTAAGAGGGGAAAAGGGTAAAGGGGAAGAGGTAAGAAATATAGAGTAAGAGTGAATAAATCCGTATTTTATTTCCGTACCTTTCCCATGAACCCCTTTAACCTTTCCCCCTCTTATCCCCGACCCCTTCCCCCTCTTCAATCAGCATCAGCCGTCCGCTTGATATACAACTGAACAATGCCATAAAGTAGAAGCGATACGCCAACAATGCCTACAGGTAGCAACAGCCAGTTATCCTCTATCAAGTGGGATGCTTTACTGAGGAAATTTGTATTTTCCACACGACGACTCGAAGGGGCACTCTGGAAAAACTCTAATTCATAGGCATCTGGATCGTAGGGACGTGGGTCTTTTTTATCACTACTAATTAACACCGTATCCTTTTTTAATTGGGAGAACCACGGATCTTGATTGAGGACTTGGCGTACACGTTCCAAGCCGGCTTCTGTCTGAGCAGTTAAAGCCAAAATTACGCGATCGCCATTCCACGGAGACAAGATTTGTTTAATCATGCCTTGTGCATCTTGCGGGGTTTGAATCGTACCTTGAGCAGATGCTCGCGAAAACGCCCCTTGCAAGTTAAACCCACTAGATTTACTAAACTCTGGTTGAAAAGGAAGTTTGTCCCGTGTCCCAATTGCCACCAAATTATCACTATCCCGGACTGATTTGGATAATGTATCCACCGTGTAAACATCTAATTTGACAGAATTAGCTTGAGTCAACCGTCCTAAGCGTTCGCTAAACGCCAGCATAGTCAAAATATCTGTATTAGAGGGATTTGTTGGGACGACAATTGCCGTTTTAGACAAATCTTGAGGTGCTGCAAACGGATAACCAAATCGCAGCAAATTCAAATCTGGTAATTGTACAGAATTTTCTCGTTTTAAATCAAAGCTAGTATCAGAATGTACAGTGCCTGTAAGTTGTTGATCTGGTGGATAAATGCATTTTTCTCTATCAAAAGGTTCTCTCGCACTCATCCGGAAAAACACCTGAAGTTTAGAGTTTGGCTGAACCAAGTTTGGCGGCAAATCTACTTTCAGGGTTTTGCGAGTTTCTCCCCTATCTGAGTCAAGACGTGCCCCACCGATGAAGTTGTCATCGAGGAATACTTGTAAAGCAGAGGTTCGTGGATTAATCTGCGGACCATAGCTGTAAACTAAATTCATCGAACTGCCACGCACAAAACGTTCGTCAGGCAAAGCGTGGAAATCAATTTCAATTGCCGGCGCATTTGCACCACGGACAGTCACATCATTAAAACCCTCACCTGTTACCGGGGTTTTCAAGTCACTCAGTTTAAAGGAATTTGCAGACGGCAAATAACGAGGCCATTCGCGATCGCCTGGGGTTTCTACCTCCTTGACTTGACGAATTAAAACTACCTGACCGGTGCCCATTTTCCGCAGGTCTGGCTGCGCCAAAAACTGTGCTGCTTTGGCGACTCCTTTGGCTCCATTGCCAGTGGCAATTAAAACTGGCGCACCACCTTCTTTCTTACTCGTTGCTAAAATTAACACCCCTGTGTCACTTGCTACGGGGGAGTTATTGCGATCAATAATTTGATTGCCGACTACCTTCAGGGGCAAATTTAAGGAAGCCAAAACTGGTTGTTCGCTAGGAGTACCAATGATGATTAATCGCTCATTAGGTTTGACATCCACCACATCAGATGACATCCTGGTCTGGATTGGGCGAAAGTCTGCTAGTCTACCCAATGCTGCTTGCAAACGAGCTGCTGCACTCAACCAAGATTGACTCACTTCGCTAGGTTGCAAGTAGACAATTTGGCTAGTCTCTAAGCCGAGTTTGTCAAATAAAGGATAAGGATAGCGGTCAAAGTTAGGGGGAATCTCCGACCGTTGGTAGTTGAAGGTTAATTTAGAATCTGGCAGAACTTCCGTCCACAAGTCAGGGCTATTAGGATCGGTACATCCTTGGGTGTTACTCTGCAACGCTGCCACAGTCAGTTCGTTATAGTCTTGAAGTAATTTTGGGTTTATATTCATCAAGACTTGACCGACTTGAGACTGTTTTTTGTTCAGGGGTACGCTACCAATACTGGTGCCATTGACCAAGACAGTGAAATTAGAGCGATTTGCATACAGTGATGGCGAATGCTGAAAGCGAATTAAGGCTTTTACCTTATTCAGGTTCCAGCCACGAGGACGGGTAAAGGCAAGACGAGATTCAGAATAAACTCCTCGCAAGCGCAAGCGGTTGCCTACTATTGGACTGCGATTAAATTCTAAGTTGTAGGTTTTCAGTTTCTTGTCATCATCAGTTTCTGTGTCAACGTCAGGTTTTGGCTTTTGCCTATCTTGGGCAGTTTTGGGATTGTTTGTGCTGTCAACTTCAGGTGTAGTTGCTTGTGCTAAGACAATTTGTTGTAAGTTACTTTCGCTCTTAGGTTTGGCGCTTAATGTTAATGAACAAGGCAACACCAAAAAGCAAGAAGTAACACAAATTGCTTTTTTACTGATTTGGGAAAGGTTAAACAACTGCTTCATAAGACAGTGCGATTATTATGGGTTGTTTTAGTGTCTAGGGGGATAAGAGGGGGAAAGGGTAAGGGGTAAGGGGGGAAAGGGTAAGGGGTAAGGGGAAAGGGTAAGAAATATAGAGTTATTTGAATAAATCCGTTCTTACAAAGGTTGACGGGACCCAAACCGAAGAAAGAGCCAACTTTGCGCTATTTTATTTCCATACCTTTCCCATGAACCCCTTTCCCCCTCTTAAAAACCCCTTTCCCCCTTACCCCTTAGCCTTTCCCCCTCTTCAACTTCTAGAAGATGCTTGGGAATAGAGTCAGGTGACAGCAATCCTAACCAAGCCAAGTTCTGGGTATAATAAGCTGTGCGATCGCCCCAAACTCCATCTTTGTATTGAGGTATCAATTTTTTCACTAGCAAGTCTTGAGCTAGTTTCGGTTCGACTAACCGCATGGCAGCATAAAACATCGCGTATTGGGATGTAGCTTCATAATTTACTAATGCTTTCCCTTGCAAGTCTATGCGTGCCGGCAAACGTGATTGTGTCCGCCATAGCTTTTGCAGGTGAGGCGTAGATGTCAGTAGATACCGCCGTGCTTGTGGCGAATTGAACCAAGCCGCATCAAGTGCTACCCGCCACCAAACTCGATAAGCATCAAAGCTATACAAGGTTTGAAGTGGGCTAGATAATGGCAAGGCTTGGAATTGACCTGTTTTAGTGTCTAGAGCTACCCAATCACTAGGTAATCCCACCGCAGAAAGTCCCGTGGAAGAATCCAGCACTTGATAGCTGGTATCTACCAAACTCAACCAGTCATGTTCGCGGTCAATTTGGGCAAATATGCGAAAAGCATAGGGGGTCAAATAAGAGGGATTAAGGTAAAGGGTTGATTCATTGGGGACAAATGCCGCAACGGGACCGGGTAGCAAATAGCGCTTGCCCACCATACCTGGAGCCGTTGAAAGGTTCCACAAATCTTTGAGTTTGATTTTCGCCAGTTCCAGGTACTCAGGACGATTCCAACGCCGTGAGGCAAAAATCAATGCCGTAATCGCATCAATATCACCATCACTGGCAAAGTTGTTGTCGATGCTACCCCAACTACCATCATCTTTGCGTCCCCACTTCCAAACCCATAAACTGTCGGTGGCTTTACCTCCCTCTTGGCGTTGGAGGTTATTTTGCGACCAGTTTAAGGTTAAAGCAAAAGTTGCAGGATCATCGATGAGTACTGCTCGCAGCATGGCATATGCTTGACCTTCACTAGTTGAGCGATCGCTCGCTTCATAGTCAATTACCCGTCCATCCCCTTGAATAAATTTTTTTCGGTAACTGTCCCAGCTTTGCGCTAATAAGTCCCGGTTCGGGGTGGATTTAGGTAGAGCCGCTAAAAATACTGACATATCTTTGCTACCATCTACCGTTGAAAATTTTGCCGTCTGAGTTCTACTATCCGGTGTTTGGGGGTTAACTACTCTTGGGTAATTACTTGCACAGCCGTATAAACTGAATGTGCCGACAATAACTGCCACGATAGAAAATAAATACATCAATTATGAAAAAGAGGGGGAAAGGGTTAAGGGGTAAGGGGTAAGGGGCAAGGAGCAAGAAAAATATGATGAGTGATTTAGATAACTCTTTATTTCCATACCTTTTTCCTTTCCCCTTTCCCCCTTTACCAAAAATTTGGGTCTAAAGCCCCGTCCTTAAAGTACTGGTTTTTGGTACAATAGTAGGAGCAGGCGCTTGGCTTTGTCTGTTGGACTAGGTGATCTAAGACGGGCTATGCCTGCTGTTGCTGTTTGAATCCAGAATCCCTGAACTTTCAGGTCAGGGAGTATGTCAACCCTCTTTCTTTAGATTGCTATCTGCCTCGACGTTGAGGATCTTCCCACGGGGGTTGAAAACCACGCCTTTGCAGAAAGTCTTCTTGAATTTCCTGCATTTGCCGAGATATATCAGCATCTGTGCTTCCTTGGGTGCGTTGTTGAATTTGCAGTTGTTCTAACTGTGCAAGCGCAGTCAAAGGTTGATCAAAAATCGCATTCAAACCAGCAAGAGCGCGGCGTGCCTCTGTATCGTCCGGCTTTTGTGATAGCACCTGATTAAAAATTTGTTGTGCGGAATCATAACGCCCTTGTTGAAAGCGAATTCCCCCCAAAGCTGACAAGGCATCAATGTTATCTGGTTGCTGCGCCAAAATATTCTCGTAAGCACTGCTTGCTTGCTTGTAATCGCCGATAGTTCGCGCTAACTCTCCCTGTATCAAGTAAGAATTAGGAGTGTTGGGAAGCTTGGCAATCAACTGCTTGACTCGCGCTTGGGCAAGCGTAGGATTGCGATCGGCAAGAACTTGCACTAAACGCAGTTGCACCGGTAAATAATTGGGGTCAACTTCTGCCAGATAATTGTAAAGAGCTTCACGCCGCGCCTGGGCGGGTAACACTCCCACCAAACTGTATAATTCTGGAGGAGTGTTAGTTGCTCTTTGTGTTGCTAACCAATTGTCGAGAACTGCTTCTGCCTCCCCTTGAGAAATCCTACGAGCCTGATAAGCGATGCTAGTACGCCCAAGCTGAGTTGTCACATCTTGAGGATTCCGAGTTATTAGTTGGTCATAAACTGCCAAAGCCTCATCAAAACGCTTTTGTTGGAGTCGCACTCCCCCTAGTCCGCGCAAAGCAGCATCAGTAATATCGTTGTCTGGTTTGCTGATTAGCACAGCTTGGTAACGTTTGGCACTGGCATCTAAGCTGCCTTCCCGCCGCTCGATTTCTGCGGCTAACAACTGCGGTGCGAGGTTTTTAGTACCTTCGGGAGTGGCGGTGTAAGCAGCTAAAGCTTGCCTTGCATTATTTAGGTCATTGCGCTGCACGTACATTTGCGCCACCCGGAAATTCAAAAACGGTGTGCTTACTCCCGACTGCAATATATTTTGGTATATCGGTAAAAAGTCTGGGTCGGGAGCATCAATATTTACCAAGGCGTTAGCTAGCTGTTGCAGTTCTACGCGGTCTGTGGGCAGAGGTTGCAATGATAAAGCCAAACGCTGTTTCAGGTCGTTTTTGGCGATAATTCCCAGTTGATTTTCTAAAGCTATCTGCCGTACTATTAGGCTTTTATCGTTGGGATACTGCACAGCTACTTGTCGATAAAGTTGGAGTGCTGTTTGCCGTCCTTCGGGGAAGCCAGTAAAAACATCAGCGACTTCTCGCAGTAATGCGGGGGAAGGGTTGGGATTGTTTGCCAGTGTTTGACGGTACAGATTTAGGACTTGTTGTGTCAGAGTGGGGTTGTTGGTACGCTTGCGAATTTCATTAAGCGATCGCGCTAAAGGCAAAAAGGCATCCTGTCTACCTTGTAGCGGATCTAATACCGCTAATGCTTGGGTTGTCTGTTCATTGGCAAGATATGCTACAGCTAACTCTTTACGAGTTTCGATCGCTAATTCGTCTAGCTTTTTTGAGCGCTGCAACTGTGCTTCTAAAACCTTGACTGCACCACCAGGATTACCAGTTTCTCGCAAGGTGCGACCGTAAGCGACTGCTGCATATCCGCTAATACTTTTTCCCGATGAACGGTAGCGGTTAAACAACTCCAACGCTTGAGGAAAATTTTCGCTGTAACTATAAGCTTGAGCTGCACCAATTACTGCCTCTGATGAGGGGTTGTTTGCCAGGACAATTTTATAGTCGGCAATAGACTCACTTAATCTTTGCTGATAAGCATACAATAAAGCGCGGTAACTACGAGCATCGAAATCATTGGGATTTCGGTTTAATAAAGTTGTTAAAGCTTGAATCCCTTTAACATTCCATTCTGGGCGATAAGTCGCCATGATACCGACAATTTTCAGCGCTCCTTGATTGTTGGGATCTTGTGCGAGTACTTGTTGATAGCTATTCCAAGCATCAACAATTTTACCAGCGCGGTTATAGGCGATCGCTAATCCTAATCTTGCTTGCAATGATTGCGGTTCTTGCTTTAGGGCTTTTTGAAAAGCGGCGATCGCATCATTTACCCATCCCTTTTTTAACAACGCATAACCACGTCCAACTGCCGATGATGCCTTCTGTGCTTGCGCTGGAGCAATACTTCCAAAAGGTAAAACTATTACCGGGTAAGTGAAAAGCAAAAATGAAGAAGTCAAAACACAAAGAGATTTAAAAGGTCGCAACGAAGAGTTGCCAGGGAAGAAGAAGGGACAAGGGAACACCTTCTTTCCCAGTCCCCAGTCCCCAGTCCCTTTACCGTGTTTATGTTTACTCATCGAGCAGTTCCTCTGGGAGTCACATCAAAATAAGTTTTTACTCTGATACCGAAAACAGTTTCCTCGAAATTGTCTCGTCCCTGAACTGTGAAACCTAAGCGCAGATTGGGTAGAAATTTAAAATCATAGTATGCCTCCAATACATCTAGGGCATTTCCTCGCCGCAAGCTATCGTTGGATAGCCCACGTCCATAGGCTAAACCGAGGCGATCGTCTCTGGTAAACAAATCTAGAAGACTAGCACCGAAAACATAAGTATCTGCACCTCTACCCAAATCTCTGTTTTCGTATTTGCCATAGCGCCCAAAAAGACCTAATTTGATGTTGGGAATAAAGACCTCAGCGTTTATACCATACGCTTCTTCGCGATCGCCTTGTTGGATACCAAAAATTGTGCGATCGCTATTTCTGGCAAGACTAAAGCTTTCTGGGAAGGTATCGCGAATCCCGGCATCGCGATCGGTTGCATAAGTACCCCGAATAATCGCGTTACCGTAACGGATGCCGATTTCTCCGGCAAATCCATCTAAAGAAAAATCACTGAGTCTGTCTGACGATGAAAATACTGCCCCTTTCGCTTCAATATAATCGTTGACACTCCAGTTAACTAACAAACTAGGACGCGAACCAATTCCTGTAGCCGATAGTGCCGGATTTGTTTGAAAAACCGGATTAAAAAATTGGCTTGCTCCATCTTTAGCAAAGCTGTTGCGGTCAAAATAAGATGTTAAATCTAACTGACCGACTACAAAACGTAGATTTGGTAATCCTCCAAGGGAAGTTGCAAAATACAACTCATTCACACTCAAACCCTCTGAGCGAGAGTCATCAAATGTATTGTTTCGACTCGTTAAATCGAAGGTTGCGCCAAACAAAGCTTGGGGTGACAGTGGATAAATTCCCGAAACTCTTGCCCGTGCTGAGTCATCCCCTCCTTGAGTTACATAGACACCTTCTAGGTATAAAGACGGTTCTCTTAAAGCCGTACTATTGAGCAGGGGGCGTGGTCGATTATTTGCTAGCTCATTAACCGAGCGTGGTGTAGTTTGTAGTGTTGGAGCAATCAAACTTGGAGGGATTTCTTGTCTGGGAGTTGTCGGAGTTACTAATGGTGGAGCTGCTTGAGAGTTGAGTATGGTTGTACCTTGAGTTTGGGGAGTGAGTTGTTGGTCAAAACTTGGTGTCACAGTCGCCGCAACTTGTGGATTTGGAGTGCCTAGAAGTGGCGACAGTGGCGCGATTTGGGGATTTTGTCCCTGATTGAAAGTTGCGATCGTTGTACCTTGAGTTTGGGGAGTGAGTTGTTGGTCAAAATTTGGTGTGGTAGTCGGTGAAACTTGTGGACTTGGAGTGCCTACAAGTGGCAACTGTGGCGCGATTTGGGGATTTTGTACTTGGTTGAAAGTTCCGACTCTTGTACCTTGAGTTTGGGGATTGAGTAGTTGGTCAAAATTTGGTGTGGTAGTCGGCGCAACTTGTGGACTTGGAGTGCCTACAAGTGGCGACAGTGGCGCGATTTGGGGATTTTGTACTTGGTTGAAAGTTCCGACTCTTGTACCTTGAGTTTGGGGATTGAGTAGTTGGTCAAAAGTTGGTGTGGCAGTCGGCGCAACTTGTGGACTCGGAGTGCCTAGAAGTGGCGGCAGTGGAGCGATTTGGGGATTTTGTACCTGGTTGAAAGTCGATGTCCCTGGTGCCGTGAATTCTTGGATATTTTGAGCGTCTGGTAATGGCAGCAGTGGGTTGGAGCGCGAGTTCTTGAAATCATTATTCTCACCCGCCGCTAACACTGGTAAATTTCTTTGTCTTTGTTTACCTGGTGTAAGTGCAGTAGAACGAGGTTTTGCTTTTGGGGTTTTTTCAGTAACTTGCTGCTGGATAAAAGCATTTTCCAGCTGGTTGATCTGATCTATTGGAGTTTGCTGTGATTTGAACACCGGCGCAGGGGAAGTCGCAACCGCTCCTGATGCTTGAGGTGGTTGCAACCTGGGCTGAGATTCATTAGTAGGTATGGAAGATTGAGGCACTCTTCTGAGTCTTTTTAAACCCACTTGGAAATCGTTAGATGGGTTTACTTGAGCTAAACAAGCATCATTGAATGCTACCACCCAGAATAAAGAGACTGAGGCAGTGCAAAGCAACAAATGAACCTTGTTTAACTGTCTTGGGAAAGTCAATTTATCACAATCGAATACTGTAGGCTTCATTAACTTAGCCGATAAACAACTAAATATGTACGTTCTTCGATGTCACCACTTTATCAAAAATATGCGTAATTGTGCGTAAGATGGGCGAAAATCAATATATGATTTTCTGATACCTAATTAGTTAGGTTAGCAGAGAAGTGATCCTTTTTCTTTATTGGTCGCAAATTTGGACGTAATCAAGAAAAGCCTAGATTGTCTATTTTTCTTTCAACCAAATACCCGATTTATCTATGTTCAGTCTTCATTTACCAGCTATTTGGCAAAAAATTAAAAATTTGTCTGTGTATAAATCTCTCATGCCTACCTCGTTGATGTTGTTAGTTGTCACTTCTGGCTGTGTTCAAAAAGCACAAAACGAAGTACAGCTAGAAATCAAAAATCTAGAACCTACACAAAGTAATGGGGTATACACCGTAGTTGGAAACACAAATTTACCAGAGTCTAGTCGAATTACAGTAACGGCAATTCGCTATTTGCATTCACCAGAAGAACTTGGTGGAGGACCGTTGAATACTGAAGCAAATGTTAACCGCTCAATTTTGGATCGCAAAACTGTTGAAGTAAAGCAATCTAAATGGCAAGCAGAACTGAATCTCTGGCAAGTCGCACCTAATGGAAATTTTCAGGAAGTCTGGCAAGCAAATCAAGGGTCAATGAAACTGACTCCAGATAGTGATGTCACGTTTATGGCTACTTTTGATCCTGAAACTCAGTGGCAAAGGTCACAGAAACCAAAGGTGAAAGAAAGAGATCCAGAACCTCGAAACATCGAAGGTAAGTTGCTTCGCTTTACTAACTCAGGTGAAAAATATGTGCAAACGAGTCAAATTTTATCTGTATCTTTGCCTGGGGGAAAAACAATACCACCTCGTCCGCAAGCGGAAAACGTTAATGGTGGCTGGGGAAATCGATATCAGATTCGACCAGAACCGCTAACTTCTGGAGCTACTGTACTTCCAGCAATCAAATTTAGACAGACCAATGCTCCCCTATCACCTTCAGAGTTTCTACGTTGAAAAATAGAGCTTAATTAACCACATTCCGCACCCTAAACTATTACACAAGGAATTTTGGACGTTTAAAAATTTGGGAGCAATGCTAGAGCCGGACAATCCCCCTGCCATTTTGTCTAAAATACAGCCCTGAATAGGACATAAAGTCCGAAAAAAAACAGATTGTGACAGTGGGAGGTGCGGAATATGGATAATTCTCAAAAAAAACATAATTATGAAGCAATTTGCTCCCAAGGTGGCTTGCTTCATTATTTACAAAAACTGTACCTCTTCAGTGTGTGGCGCATCATAAGAAACTCTAAATTTATCTGGCGTTTTTACCTCGCTATTTGTTTGTTGAGACATGATTCCCAGACTGCTCTGCATTTCCTGCATCTGCAACATCATTTCTCTAAGTTGTTTTTGCAACATCTCAAAATCTGATGCTGTTGGTGTGCTTTTATCTACAACAACAGGGGTAGGAATTTCTTGGGTGCTGTTTGTGTTTGTTTGAGCGTAACCCAGGAAAGTTTGAGCAGAAGCAAAGCCAGAAGCCGCAGTCACAGTTCTAGCGGTTGGAGTTGTTTGTCTAGTTGCAATTCTTCGCACAGTATTTACCGACTGTTCGTATGACGCTGGAGGTTTAGTTACAACAGGTTTAGTTACAACAGGTTGAGTTACAACAGGTTGAGTTACAACAGGTTGAGTTACGGTTGCGCTCAAGCTTTTTGAATTTCCTGTTTGCTGAAAAGGCACTTCATCATCCAAAAAACTGGTGAGTCCAGAAACTTGCAATCGAGACTCAGACAATTTAAATTCTTGAAGTTGTGCTTCCTTTACTTCTAAGTGCTTTTCTAAGCCAGACAATTCTTGCTGGAATTCCTCTGACTTTCGAGTATGATACTGCCACCCACAGACTGCGATCACGAAAATACCAGTTCCAACACTCATTGCTGTTGCTAGTACTACGTACGGGGTAGCAACATCTCGAAGTTTGCCATCAAAAATAGTTTCTTGTTCAAATTTGACAACTGTTTGCTTGTCGCCTAATGTCGCAAGGGGAAATGACATGGCTGAAAAAACAGTGACAGCAGAGACTATCGACGGGAGGAAAAATTTTTGCAGTGCAGATAGAGTCATATTTAAAAGATGGGTCAGTTGTCAAAAAAAAGACAAACGGTAAAACGTAAGCAGACTAATTGCCCCTGATATAATTTAAATATTTAAGTAGATGCACTTAATTTTACCACCACAAGAAACTTCTATATCAGAAGTGCTAACTTAATTAGCACTTTTGATTGTTCACTAAAAGGTGTCAAAAATCAAGTCATCACCCTACAAAAATATTATTACTTGCTGTATCTATTTTTTGACTCAAGAAAGACTACTTAACTATATATAGATGTAATAATATGTATACTTATCTCACTTTATTGCCCTAAACTCTGTGTAAGTCTTGAATTAATCTAAGCTCAACGCTCATAAAATAAGTTTATGAAAAATATGCGTTATGGCTGTGGGAATTTGCCCCAGGTATATTTTTACAAGCAAAATAAAAAGAGTAAGCGCTACACCCGTTTTCAGAAACGCGGTAAATTGAGATTTGACAAGCAATTACTTGTATTTTTAATAACTTTAATAATTTTCCTGGGGGGGATTTTGACAAAATTGCCCTTATCTATCGCCGAAGGTATTGCGTCCTCGCATCTTTGGGTTGGTATCGCTGCTAAAACAATACAACTACCACTTTCAACTCGTGGTGCCAAAATCGTTGATGCTAAAGGTAAAAGGGTTTTGCTTAAAGGTGTCAATTGGTTTGGTATAGAAACAAACACACACGCACCTCATGGATTGTGGCGGCGAGATTATAAAGAAATGCTAGCGCAGATTAAACAGCTCGGTTACAACTTCATTCGCTTGCCTTATTCTGTGCAAGCATTGCGAAGTACTGATGTAAGTGGCATTGATTTTAGCATTGGCAGCAATAAAGAACTTGAAGCCAAAACGCCTTTGGAGGTAATGGACTTAATTATTCAAGAGAGCGATCGCCAGGGATTATTAATTTTACTTGACAGCCACCGTCTCAATGATGAACGTATTCCCGAATTGTGGTATGGAGATGGCTTTAGTGAAGCTAATTGGATTAATACCTGGATCAAGTTAGCAATTAGATATAAAAATCAAGCTAACGTTATCGGTGCAGACCTAAAAAATGAACCTCACGGCAAAGCTAGCTGGGGTACTAACAAAATACTCACTGACTGGCGACTCGCCGCAGAACGTGTAGGCAATGCTATTCTCAATGTTAACCCCAACTGGCTGATTGTAGTCCAAGGGGTAGAAAATAATGTCCCTGGTCAAAAGCTAAAGAATTATTGGCACGGAGGCAACCTAGAAGGTGTCAAAGACTACCCAGTAAGGTTATCTCGTCGCGACAAGCTAGTTTATTCAGCCCACGAGTACGGTCCTGGGGTGTACAACCAGCCCTATTTTTCTGAAAAGAACTTTCCCAAAAATTTGAGCGATCGCTGGCAAAGAGGATTTTACTATATTTCTAGGCAGAATATTGCCCCAATACTAATTGGCGAATTTGGTGGTCGGCTTTCAGATACAAGTTCCCCTGAAGGAATTTGGCAAAGCAAGTTTGTAAAATACATCCGTCAGAAAAAGTTGAGCTTTGCTTACTGGAGTTGGAATCCAAATAGTGTTGATACCGGCGGTATCCTGAAAGACGATTGGCAAAGTGTTGATATACAAAAACAGCAGTTATTATCCCAATTGCTTGATGTGGAGACGCGAAATTTCGCGTCTCCACCTCGTCCGATCGCGTCTCCACCTCCGTCTGTAGTGTCTGAGGGAATTAGAGGAGTAAATTCGGGAGCATCCCCCTCATCTCCCTTATCTAGGAGCGCTTCCGTCCAATTGAACGTCACTACTGATATTTACTCAAATTGGCAAACAGGATTTTGTGTCAGCTTCAAAATTAAGAATTTTGGTAGCAACAAGGTTGATAATTGGCAGTTGAAATTTCAGATGAAACAAGCTGCCATCAATAATTCTTGGAACGCTAATTTTAAAGAACGAGATTTCGAGTTTACTGCGACTCCTTTGGATTGGGGACGGGTGATTGAACCTAATCAAGTTAGAGACATCGGCTTTTGTGCTAACAAACTAGGAGACGATTATCAACCAACACAAATAAAAGTCATCTGAAGTATGAAGGATAAAGTATGAAGTATGAAAAAGGAAAAATTCTTTTCTTCTTTTATCCTTCTCCCAAGGGGAGACGCTACGCGAACATACTTCACACTTTATCCTTTAGATTTCCTCGTCGAAATCGTCGTCTTCTTCGTCTTCCTCGTCTTCCTCGAAATCGTCTTCCTCAACAAGGTCGTTGACTTCATCAGCAATCATCAACTCATCCTCATCATCTAAGATCGACGGTGCTTCTTTACGTCTGGCGCCAAATCCAGAGTCTGCAAGACCAGGAGAATCCAAATTGTAAGCGCGAGCTGTGCGATCGTCTAACACCATATCCATCGGATCATCGACTTCATCCAAGACACTGCTGCTCTCTACACTTCCATAGTCTTCAACTATACCCGTCTCTTCATAGGCGTTATACCCAGTACCGGCAGGAATCAATCGTCCGATAATCACGTTTTCTTTCAAACCGCGTAACCAGTCAGATTTTCCTTCAATTGCCGCTTCGGTCAACACCCGCGTTGTTTCTTGGAATGATGCAGCGGAGATAAAACTATCGGTATTTAATGATGCTTTGGTAATCCCCAATAATACTGGGGTATATTGCGCCCTCGCACCACCGGTGATTGACATGGCTTCATTCACCTGCTCAATTTGCCGCAGTTCTACCAACTCTCCGGGTAACATCGTCGTGTCACCACCATCATCTACCCGCACCTTGGCAGTCATCTGGCGCACAATCACTTCAATGTGCTTGTCGGCAATATCAATACCTTGAGATTGGTACACCATTTGCACCTCATTCACCAAGAAAGTCTGTACTTTCTGCAAGGCTAGAGATGCACAAGCATATATGCCGTCCTCAGAACCAAGACTAAAGAATACCTCCAAAATTTCGTGGGGATTGGCAGGACCATCACTCAACGGTTCCCCTGCACTCACCATCGCTCCATCTGTCAGTACCAAATTTTGTCCAGGTCCCAAGGGATAATCGGTGACAACACCATTTGGTTCAACGACCTTGGCAGCTATAGCTTCATCACCGTCACCATATACAACCGATACTTCCCCGGCTCGCTTCGCCAAAATACAAGCTTCTTTTGGCTTACGAGCTTCTAGCAGTTCCTCAATTCTCGGCAAACCTTGAATAATGTCTCCCGTCTTGGCGCGTTCAAACACCAACAACACCAAATTATCACCCCGTTGCACTAAATCTCCATCCTCTATCTGCAACACTGCTCCTGGTGAGACTCGATAAGGACGACCAATGCGAATGGACAGAGTGTATTCTGGGGATTGAGAAAGAAGGTCTTCCCTTGCTCCCCCTTCTTCCCCTGTCGCCTGTAAAGAGTCCCTTGTCCCTTGTCTCTTCTTCACATCCAGTACTTGCCCAGACAAAGGAGCAAATACACCTGGGGCAATTTCTGAACCCTCTATCAATAAGTCGCCCTTTTTCAACTTCGGCGCTGTGGGAGTGTTCACCGTCACCATGTCGGCATCACGCAACACCAAACAGCGCCGCACCGTTTCGCTTCCTTTCTGCACTCCCCGGACAATACCCCCCTCTTTACACTGAATTTGGGTACGGGCAACTACGGCACCAGGAGCAATGGTTTGCAGTGCTTCTACTTCTAAACTCGTTGTTGTGCTACCTTGAGTTGCATCGGCGGTAATGTCGCGACGCACTATCAAAGATTCCAAAATCACTAATTGCAAACGAGAAGTTTCCGAACCTTCACCCTCTCCTTCTTTCATCAGTTCGGCGGAACGCAAACCGTCCCCGCCGACTGATTCACCATCACTCAACAACTCAATATCTGCTGCTAATGGCGAAGCGTTGTGGTCGGCATCACCCTCAGTCTCGATTTCCAACACAAGCTGAGTCCGCAGCAACTCTACACCTTCCACCGACTTAACCCGTTCAGAATCTTTATAAGGCAGTCGTTGCACGGCACGCAGCTCAATACTGCGTCCGGTTTGCTGACTAACTGATGTGGTTGAGGGTACATCTGGAGTATTCGGCACTGCGAATTCATCCACCGGACGACTCAGGAGTGCTGGACCTTCTGGTGACTCTATATATTGGATGTAGCGCAATTCGCTCTGCACTTGCCCCAATAACTCTTCACCGGGCTGAACAAAGGTGTTATCTCGCCCGATGACTGCTTCGGGATCGTCCACCATTAGGAGTTCTCCGGGCTTAATGACGACTTCTCTCAAGATGTCGTTTTTCTGGGTAACTTCAACGACACCGTTGTTTTGACAGAATATATCCTTAACAACTTCCGTCCCAGCTTCCACATACTGACCGTCTTCGACCATCAGCAGCGATATGTCTTTGTTTACTTCATGGGTTTCTTCGGGAATCCACAATAATGTGCCTCCCTGTACCACCTCATAACCTAGTTTCGCCTTGCCTTTTTTCTGCACTTCCACACCGGCGTATTTCAGCAAGCCGCCTGTATTGGTGCGATAGCGATCGTCAATTAACTCTGCCACCACTTGACCATTTTGCACTTTTGTGCCTGGAGTTGCCCGCAAGTTAAAGACTTGGTTGTGAGCAGTGGTAATCAGGTAATTATTGCGACCTTGGGAACTTTGGACCGTCACGGTTGCCTGGTCTAAAACCACACTAGCGGTGATAATCTCAATTTCCCTAGTACTCTTACCCACTTGTGCTTCCGGCAAGCGGACTATACCGCCATGTAAAGTAGTTAACTTGGTTTCTGCCAAGACACCGTTCGTCTCAATCGCATCACCATTATTCACTACCAACTCGGCTCCAGGTGGCAAGTTATATACTTCCCCAGACAAAATCCAAATCAAACCACCACGGGCTGCTGTGGTCGTCGTGTTGCCTTGACGGTCTGTTTTTTGTTCTGGCACGACTTCCGCAAACTGCACCTCTCCTGCCAAATCTGAGGCGACATCTTTAACGGCTTTCTCAGTATTTGCACGAGTTGTCCTGCCACCTAATGCCACCTCGGCAAGCAACTGACCTCGCTTTACTTGCTGTCCATCCACTATATATAGTGTGGAACCTTGAGTCACGGCAATTTCAATTAGTGAAGAACCTTTTACCTTCTCCCCACCTTCTAAAGTTATCACACCGTTTGCCTCAACAAACAGGGAATCTTCTCCGTGTCGAGTGCGATATGCTCTGGTTTTCAACTTGCGGGGCAGACGAATGATACCATCTTTTTCGGCACGGACTTGTTTTGCCACTTCCCCGGTGAATACACCACCTGTGTGGAAGGTACGCATGGTTAACTGGGTACCCGGTTCACCGATACTTTGAGCGGCAATAATACCCACTGCTTCACCCAAGTCTACCATCTTGGCGTGTGCCAAACTCCAGCCATAACAGTGTTGGCAAACCGATCGCGCTGCTTCACAAGTTAAAGGACTCCGCACTACCACCGATTGGACGCCGCTTTTTTGAATTACAGCAGCTAATTCGTTACTAATTGGGGTGTTGCGTGGGGCAATAACTTTTTTGGTGGTGGGATGAATTACATCTTCCGCCACTACCCGTCCCATCAAGCGGGTGCCGATGGGAATCAAGATTTTGCCACCTTCTGTCATCGCTCCCAGAGTTAGCCCCCGGGATGTGCCGCAGTCAAATTCGCGGATAATTACATCTTGGGATACATCCACCAAACGACGAGTTAAATATCCAGAGTCGGCAGTTCTTAATGCGGTATCTACCAACCCTTTACGAGCGCCGTAAGAAGAAATAATATATTCAGTAACAGTCAATCCTTCCCGGAAGTTGGTTTTGATGGGCAGGTCGATAATTTCCCCTTGGGGATCTGCCATCAACCCGCGCATCCCGACTAATTGGCGCACCTGGGAGATGTTACCCCTAGCACCAGAGAATGCCATCATATATACTGAGTTGAGTGGGTTAGTACTCTTAAAGTGCTTCACTACTTCATCTTTGAGCGCTTCCGATGTACTATTCCAAGTATCAATTACCTTTTGAAAACGCTCTACTTCCGTGATTTCACCACGCTGATAGCGTTCTTCCGTAGCACGAATTTCGGCTTCTGCGGCATCGAGGAGCGATCGCTTGCTGGGCGGCACCATCAAATCATCTACACTAATGGAAACCCCAGCTTTGGTAGCATAGCGAAAGCCCAAATCTTTTAACTTATCCGCCATCACCGCCGTTCGCGCCGTGCCACAATTGGTGAACGCCCAAGAAATTAAATTTCTCAGTTGACCTTTGTCAACGATGCGATTGCGAAAAATCAGTTTTTCAGTCATTAGTATTTGAGGAGGGGTAAAGGGGAAAGGGGTTCATGGGAAAGGGATTTTTAAGAGGGGGAAAGGGATTTTTAAGAAGGGGAAAGGGGAAAGGGTAAAGGGAAAGGGGGAAAGGGTAAGAAATATAGAGTTATAGTGAATAAATCCGTATTTTATTTCCGTACCTTTGCCATGAACCCCTTTAACCCTTCCCCCTCTTCAAATCCCCCTTTCCCCCTCTTGACTAGGTTGCCAGCGCTTCTTGGATTGCCTTGTTATAAATAACGCGACCGGGAGTTGTACGTATATATTGAGAGATCAAATTTCCTTCCTTGTCTTGTCTGACACGACGGAATTTATACAGCAATGTCCGACTGCCATCGGTGTTTTCTTCTACCTTTACGGGTTCGGTATCCGGCACATCGGTTTCTACTTCACCATCAAATCGCACAAATACATAGGCGTGCAAATCAATTTGTTTCTGCTCATAAGCCATAATCGCATCATCCAAGGAAGCGAAGTATTTTCCTGCACCCCTTATGGCATCGGGATTTTCCGCTGTCAAATAATACGCCCCCAATACCATATCTTGGCTGGGTGTAATAATTGGCTTACCAGTCGCCGGCGACAATATATTGTTAGAGGCAAGCATCAACAATCGCGCTTCTGCTTGGGATTCCAACGACAGCGGCACATGCACTGCCATTTGGTCGCCGTCAAAGTCGGCGTTAAATGCCGGACACACCAATGGATGCAACTGAATTGCTCTACCATCTACCAAAATCGGCTCAAATGCCTGAATGCCGAGCCTGTGCAGTGTCGGTGCCCGATTTAACATCACCGGATGCCCTTCAATCACTTCTTCCAACACATCCCACACACTGGGGTCGTTGCGAGAAATCAGCTTTTTCGCGGCTTTGATGTTATTCACCATGCCACTGCGAATCAAGCGATTAATCACAAAGGGCTGAAATAGCTCAATTGCCATTTCTCTGGGCAACCCACATTGATGGATTTGCAACTTTGGTCCAACGACAATGACAGAACGACCGGAATAATCAACCCGCTTACCCAACAAATTCTGCCGAAACCGTCCCTGCTTACCTTCAATAATGTCCGAGAGCGACTTCAGCGGTCGGTTATTTGCCCCCACCACTGTCCGTCCCCGACGCCCATTATCAATCAAAGCATCCACCGCTTCTTGCAGCATCCGCTTCTCGTTGCGAACAATAATCTCCGGTGCCAAAATCTCTTGCAGCCTACCCAAACGATTATTCCGATTAATCACCCGGCGATACAAATCATTTAAATCGCTCGTGGCAAAGCGTCCCCCATCCAACTGCACCATTGGGCGCAAATCTGGCGGAATCACCGGAATTACTGCCATTACCATCCACTGCGGCAACGAACCAGTGGCGATGAAATTGTCAATCACCCGCAACCGCTTAATCAACTTCGCCCGTTTTTGTCCCTTAGCGTTACCAATCTCCTCACGCAAATTTTCCGCTTCTTGCTCCAAGTTGATATCAGCAAGCAATCGCAACAGCGCTTCTGCCCCAATTCCTACCTCCACACCTTGAAGTTGGGAATCCTCCGCATAAATCTGGTCTTCAACTTCCAGCCACTGGTCTTCACTCAGCAACTGCTTATAAGTCAAAGTTTCGGCATTCCCTTTGCTCAAAACAACATAAGAGTTGAAATAAACAATCTGCTCCACATCCCGCAAAGGCATATCCAGCAAAATAGAAATGTAACTGGGGATACCCTTGAGATACCAAACGTGCGCTACAGGTGCCGCCAGCTTGATGAAACCCATGCGGTGACGCCGCACTCGCGATTCCGTCACCTCCACCCCGCAGCGTTCGCAAACAATACCGCGATGGCGCACCCTCTTATATTTACCGCAATGGCATTCCCAATCCTTCGCCGGTCCAAAGATGCGCTCACAAAAAAGCCCATCCATCTCCGGCTTCAAAGTCCGATAATTAATCGTCTCCGGCTTCGTCACTTCACCCACCACCTGACCATTGGGCAAAGTCCGCTCACCCCAAGTCCGAATCCGTTCCGGCGAAGCCAAGCCGATTTTTACATAGTCAAACTGATTAGTTTGTGCGTTTCTCATATATTTTTTGCTATTGGGGGAAAGGGGATTTTGCTATTGGGGGAAAGGGCAAGGGTAAGAAATATAGAGTTATTTGAATAAATCCGTTCTTACAAAGGTTGACGGGACCCAAACCGAAGAAAGAGCCAACTTTGCGCTATTTTATTTCCATACCTTTACCCTTTACCCCTCTTTCTTATTGTTCGTCTTCCATCGAATCCCGCGATAGAGATTCGTAAGTCGGACGTGGAGGAGTGCGACGCGTTCCTTGGTCTGCCATCAAATCAACTTCGACATCCAATGAACTACCATCTGCTTGGGTTTCCACTTTATGCACCGCTATATCTAACCCCAAGGATTGCAATTCGCGCATCAATACCTTAAACGACTCCGGTGTCCCCGGTCGCGGAATTGACTTGCCCTTAACGATCGCATTCAATGCCTCGTTTCTGCCTTGCATATCGTCGGATTTCACTGTCAGCAATTCCTGCAATGTATACGCAGCCCCAAATGCCTCCAGCGCCCATACTTCCATTTCCCCAAATCGCTGACCACCTTGTTGTGCCTTACCACCCAACGGTTGCTGTGTCACCAACGAGTATGGACCCGTGGAACGCGCGTGAATCTTATCATCCACCAAATGCACCAATTTCAACATATAAGCCACCCCTATAGTCACCGCTCGATCAAAAGGTTCCCCCGTCCGACCGTCATACACCATAATCTTCCCAGGATTATCCGGGTCATACACCCAGTCCTTACCCGTCTCATCTCGCGCTTCTTGCAACTTCCCATGCACAATCCGCCGCGATTCCTCCGGACCATACATCTCATCAAAAGGTGTAATCTTAAACCGCACCCCCAAAGTATGCCCAGCCCAGCCTAACAAACACTCAAACACCTGTCCCACATTCATCCGGCTCGGCACACCCAACGGATTCAACACAATATCCACACAAGACCCATCCGGCAAATAAGGCATATCCTCCAACGGCAAAATCCGCGAAACAATCCCCTTATTCCCGTGGCGCCCAGCCATCTTGTCCCCAACTTGAATCTTCCGCTTCTGTGCCACATACACCCGCACCACCATATTCGCTCCCGGTGGCAACTCGTCGCCCTGTTCCCGTGTAAACAGCCGCACATCAACCACGCGACCCTTCTCACCATTGGGCACCCGCAACGAATTATCCCGCACATCCCGCGCCTTCTCACCAAAAATTGCCCGCAGCAACTTCTCTTCCGGTGGTTGGTCAGATTCACCCTTCGGCGTCACCTTCCCTACTAATATATCCCCCGCATCTACCCACGCCCCAATGCGAATAATTCCCTGCTCATCAAGCGATCGCAGGGCATCTTCCCCTACATTGGGTATTTCCCTAGTGATTTCCTCCGGTCCCAGCTTCGTCTGCCTAGCCTCAATTTCATATTTCTCAATGTGAACCGAAGTATAAACATCCTCCTGCACCAACCGCTCAGAAATCAAAATCGCATCCTCGTAGTTGTAGCCCTCCCAAGGCATATAAGCCACCACAATATTCTGTCCCAGCGCCAACTCCCCACCCTCAGTCGAAGAGCCATCCGCCAAAACCTGCCCAGCCAACACCCTCTCACCCATCCGCACCAACGGCTTTTGGTTCAAACAAGTGTCCTGGTTAGAACGTTGATACTTAGAAACCTTATACCTAATCTCCTTAGGCACCCGCGAGTCCACAGTTTTTGACTCTTGACTGTTGTAGAGACGTTCCACGGTCACATCTCTACCATCGACTATTGACTCCTGACCTTCGTACAGACGTTCCACGGTAACATCCTTCTTCACCCGGACGCGAATTTCCGTCGCATCCACATACACCACATCCCCATCAGTCCGCGACACAACCACCATCCCAGAGTCACGAGCCGCCTGTGCTTCCAAACCAGTCCCCACCAAAGGACGCTCTGGTTTCAACAATGGCACCGCTTGCCGTTGCATGTTCGACCCCATCAACGCCCGGTTGGCGTCGTCATGTTCCAAAAAGGGAATCATCGAAGTCGCCACCGACACAATCTGCACCGGCGAAACCGCTACATAATCCACCTGCTCAGGCGTCGTCGTAGCCCAATCTTGGCGATAGCGCACCGGCACCGAAGGACCAATAATATACCCATTCTCATCTACCGGGATGTCCCCCGTCGCCGTCCGCAAATCGTCTTCCTCATCAGCCGTCATATATACAGGCTGCACATCAAACCGCACCTTGCCATTTTCCACCGGACGAAAAGGCGTTTCTAGAAAACCATATTGATTCACCCGCGCATGAGTCGCCAAAGAACCAATCAAACCCGCATTCGGACCCTCCGGTGTCTCAATTGGGCAAATCCGCCCATAATGGGATGGGTGAATATCTCGCACCGCAAAACCCGCCCTTTCCCTAGTTAATCCCCCCGGACCAAGTGCCGACAAACGCCGTTTGTGGGTCAGTTCCGCCAAAGGATTGGTTTGATCCATAAACTGCGACAACTGCGAAGAACCAAAGAACTCCTTAATCGCCGCCACCAAAGGCTTCGGATTCACCAAAGATGCAGGTGTCAAAACCTCCGCATCACTCACCGTCATCCGTTCGCGAATAATCCGCTCCAAACGGTTTAAACCCACCCGCACCTGGTTTTGCAGCAACTCACCCACACTTCTCACTCGGCGATTTCCCAAGTGGTCGATGTCGTCGGTGTTACCAATGTCAAATTCCAGATTGATTAAATAATCCACCGCCGCCAAAATATCCACCGAAGTCAACACACGAGTCGTGTCCGGCACCTGCAAACGCAACTTCTTATTCAGTTTGTAGCGCCCCACCCGACCCAAATCGTAACGCTTGGCATCAAAAAAGCGCGAATCCAGCAACTGTTGTCCGCCCAACACCGTCGGTGGTTCACCCGGACGCAGCTTACGATACAACTCCATCAAAGCGTCTTCTTCCGAAAACTGCCCTTCCTTCTCAATGGTTTTCTGGAAATATTCCGGGTGACGCAGCGAATCAAATATTTCATTATCCGACAACGAGAGCGCCTTCAACAGCACCTGCGCCGACAACTTACGCGTTTTGTCAATGCGTACCCAAACCAAGTCATTACGGTCAGTTTCAAACTTCAGCCACGCCCCCCGGTTAGGGATCAAACTAGCCGAATAAGTGCGGCGTCCATTCTTATCAATTTCCGACTTGTAATATACCCCAGGCGATCGCACGATTTGATTAACAATTACCCGTTCGGCGCCATTGATAATAAAAGTACCGCGATCGGTCATCAAAGGCAAATCCCCTATGAAGACTTCTTGCTCCTTAATTTCCCCAGTTTCTTTATTAATCAACCTTGTCGGCACATACATTTGCACCGCATAGCTACTATCCCGCCGTTTAGCTTCCTCTACACTATATTTAGGCTGCTTAAGTCTGTAGTTATGACCCAAAAAGTGCAGTTCTAGCTTGCCGGTGTAGTCTGTAATTGGACTAAAGGAGTTAAGTTCTTCTATTAGCCCTTCTTCTAGAAACCAGCGAAAGCTTGAACGCTGGATTTCAATCAAGTCGGGTAATAAAAAGGCGGGTTCCATATATGTTTCTTTAGTCATGCCTCTACCTTTATCAATTGTGAATTATCAAGCGTACATTGCACAAGGGCGATCGCACTTGCGTCTTTGCAGGAGAAGGTTATCATCGAAGTGCCCCGATTAAAGTCAATTAGGGGAAAAATCCTGCTATTGGGTTGAATCAATTGCAGATGAAAGATATCTTTTGGATTTTTATTTTCTTTCCTCACTTCCACTTCCATATAAAGCGCGTCAATTAGCGCACGAGTGCGCTGTACACTATTCTGTCTCTGATACACGCACAGCCTTTTTCAACTCAGGGTGATGTTTTATTTAAGACTGAAGCAACCTTCGGCTTTTATAAGCTCTAATCAGTATGGCTTTATCTTGTTGGGTATTAATCACAAGTCAATTAACGGCTAACAATTTTTATAGGTTAAATACAGATCTGCTTTCTTGGTCAAAATTTTAGCTTCAATGTAGTTGTTTTTGCCGGACGGTCATATATTTTTCGCATCCGCATGTAGAGAGAGGAGGATGGTCAAGTGATGAAGCGTGGAACTTCAACGAACTAATTTTTAGTTCCTTCCTTAACCATTATGGCGCAAAAAAAACATTTTGGAGGCAATAATATTAGCATATTTTTGCGCTCTTCGATTTTTATTTTTCTAGCGATTGATATGAGCCACTGCGTTGCGTATTTTTTCGAGGCACATTTTAGGGGGAAGCTTCCCCCCTAAAGCTCCCTCGATGCGGCAGCGCGTGTGGCGTTCCCGTATCTTGTGGCTTCATAACTAAGAGAGGATGATGTATCCGGCTCACTTGGTCTAGAGTACTAACCCAAATAGTTTACAGGCATTCTCAGTAGTTTGAGTAGCGATCGCTTCTAAAGTTTCCCCACGCAAACGAGCTATAGCTTCTGCTACGTAACGCACGTAAGCTGGCTCATTGCGCTTTTCGCCTCGTTTCGGAACCGGCGCTAGGAAAGGACAATCTGTTTCGATTAACAGGCGATCTGACTTCACTAACACAGCTGATTGTTGAATGTCTATAGCGTTTTTGAAGGTGACGGTGCCGCTAAAGCTGATATAAAAGCCCAAGTCGAGAAACCATTGAACTTCTTGTGGTTTTCCACCCCAGCAGTGCATGACGCCTCGGATACTGTCTCCTTTAATATTCCTCCATTTTTGCAAGATGTCTCTTAGTTCTGATGCCGCATTCCGGCAGTGGATAATCACTGGCAAGTTAAGTTGAGAAGCGATCGCTAATTGAGCTTCAAACACCATCCGTTGCCTGTCGTAGTTATCGGCTTTATAAAAATCCAGCCCCATTTCTCCAATTGCTACCACTTTGGCATCAGAGCTAGCCAAAGATAATATTTCCTTTTCTGTTTGGCTATCCCATTTATCAGCATCTAAAGGATGCAAGCCTACGGCAAAGCTGATTTCGGGAAACTGGTGAGCGATCGTTTGAATGCTGGAAAATTCTGATGGCTCGACGCACGAATGTACTAGACGTACTACACCTGCTTCTTGCCATCGCGATCGCACTGCGGCTAAATCCGCTTGAAAAAGGTCAAAATTGAGATGAACATGGGTATCAATCAGATGCATCGTTTGTCGTTTGTCCTTCTTCAAAGCATGAGTCCTGATCACTTAGAACTCATGACTGTTAAGAGTTATGCTGATACGGTAGAGCTTTGTAGTTTTTTCGCCAATTTTGACTTTTTCCTAGCTCCGTTGTTGGGATGAAGTACACCCCGCTTTACAGCTTTGTCGATTTTGCTGTATGCCTCCGACATTCGATCATCTACTTCTTTCTTTAATTCTGAGCTAGGATTAGCTGCATAGGTTGCTACAGCTAAAAGGTATTTTTTCATCAGCGTTTTCACCGCTGACTTGTAAGCTTTGTTACGCAAGCGATTGCGTTCTGCGATATTGGCGCGTTTCAGAGAAGATTTTGTATTCGCCACTGTCAATCCCAAAAATACTATTATTTATGTACACACACTACTAGGCTTACTAATATAGCATCTTTATTGCCAATGTTATAATTCGAGGGAAAAAATATCATAACTAAATTTTGCATTTCTATTTTTATTTTTACCGTAAGCAGAAAAAAATACGTTAACTCACCTCCCTTGGATATGACGACAACTAAAGAAATAAGTTAAAATTAGGTACTCCAGCAAATTGGGAGTTCTCGCCACCTGTTACCAAGCAGGACGACCGAAGTGTGAAAAGGTATGGCTATTGGCAAGGATCTATTGAACGGTTAAAATTCAGTGGTGGAAATGTAGAAACACGATGATAGATATACATTGTGTCTCTACAAAATGTTGACCAATAAATTAGAGAATAGACATAAATTATACTCAAGGCTTACCTAAACTCCAAGAAAAAGGCAGGATGTTCAAACAAAACACCTCCCCCGTTTGAGGTTAGTAAAGCATAAGTCGCTATTCTTAACAACCCAAGTTCGTTTTTCACGTTGGGAGTATCAAAAAAATCCAGGTTAAGCTAGAGAAGAGAATTAGGGTAAGCTTTACGCCTAACTAGGTAAAGGGCAAAACTGATTCTCGGCGGGAATATTCGTTCATTTTGGCACCCTCCTTACTCCATGCTGCGAATTATTACTCAGCAGGCAGATGTCAGAGCAGAACTGCAACGTATCTGCGATCGCACCCATGATGAACAGGTGCATCACAAAGAAGCAACCGTGCGGGAAGTGTTGCAAGCAGTGAAGCGCCAAGGCGACAAAGCTGTATTGCATTACACAGCCGAATTTGACCACCAAACCCTCAAACCTGACGAACTGCGCGTTTCCGGTTCCGAACTGGATACGGCTTACCAACAGGTGTCAAAGGACTTACTAGAGGCAATTCGGCTCGCTAGTCGGCAAATTGAAGCGTTTCATCGTCAGCGAGTACCGAAAAGCTGGGTACATTTTGGCGACGATGATGTAGTACTGGGTAAGCGCTACACTCCTGTAGACCGAGCGGGATTATATGTTCCTGGTGGTCGAGCGGCTTATCCCAGTACAGTGCTGATGAATGCTATTCCAGCGAAGGTGGCTAATGTCCCCCGTGTGGTAATTGTAACGCCACCGGGAGCGCACAAAGCGATTAACCCAGCAGTGTTGGTAGCTGCCCAAGAAGCTGGGGTACAAGAAATTTATCGTGTCGGAGGCGCCCAGGCGATCGCCGCTTTAGCCTACGGCACAGAAACGATTCCGAAAGTAAATGTGATTACAGGTCCAGGTAACATTTATGTCACCCTAGCGAAAAAACTCGTATACGGTACTGTGGGCATTGATTCTTTAGCAGGACCAAGCGAAGTGCTAATTATTGCCGATGAAACCGCAAATCCCGTACATGTGGCGACGGATTTATTAGCACAAGCCGAACACGACCCCATGGCAGCAGCAATATTGTTGACAACGGATACAAGTTTGGCGAAGAACGTGCAAGTCGCTGTGGAAAGACAGCTAATAGATCACCCTAGAAGAATAGATACAGAAAAAGCGATCGCTCACTATGGCTTAATCGTCGTTGTGGAATCTCTGGAAGCCGCAGCTCAATTCTCGAATGAATTTGCCCCGGAACACCTAGAATTACAAGTGGAAGATCCTTGGGCATTAATTCAACATATTCGCCATGCAGGGGCAATCTTCTTAGGGCATTTTACACCAGAAGCTGTGGGAGACTATTTAGCCGGACCAAATCACACTTTGCCTACTTCTGGGGCTGCTCATTATGCTTCGGCATTGGGTGTGGAAACTTTCTTGAAACATTCAAGTATCATCCAATACTCAGAAACCGCCCTGAAAAAAGTGGCTAGCGCAATTGACTTACTAGCGACAGCGGAAGGCTTGCCTTCTCATGCTGATTCAGTTAGACGCCGAGTTCAACAAGACGAATAATTACAAATTCTTAATTTTTTCTTAAACTTTTGACAAAAGTTACCTAGTGGCTACAAACTAAAAGTTTGAACGGCGATCGCAACCCAGATGTTACAACGGAGGGCAACCTCCGAAGTACAGATCAAAGATGCTATTAAGCAGGGCGTAGCTTCCACGACAAAGGCACGTCCTTAGCTACTGTGTTGGTATAACCGCCAACACATAAAGCAGGTAATAATGTCAAATGTCTACGTTGAGGAAACTACACCGGTGCTAAATACTATTTTGGTAGCTCTGGACGGTTCAGAAATTGCAGAACGTGAAATTCAGACTTTACAGGAATTGGTGCTGCTAAAAGAAAGCAAAATAATTCTCTGTCATGTATTTCCCACCCCAGAGTCGGAAATGGAACTATCCGCAGATCGTCCTCAAGGAGAGTCACCAACACTTTCTTATTTTCATGTCGAAAAACAACTGCAATCCTACCAGGAACAGTTGCCAGTCAACAGTGAATTAGAATTAGTAACTGGTGATCCGGCAGAAGAGATTATTCGTCTTGCCAATATTTACCAAGCTGACTTGATTATTATTGGCTGTCGCGGGTTAACTGGGATGAAGCGAATTGTTCAGGGTTCAGTTAGTAGTCAAGTGGTGGAAGAGTCCCCTTGTTCAGTATTGGTGGTAAAGCCGAATTAAAATCAGGTAACGGCAAATGAGATAATGCCATGACTACAACTCCAGCAGTCACTAAACGACTTACCTTTGAAGAGTATCTAGCTTATTATGATGGTAGTGATAAACGTTACGAATTAGTTGATGGAGAACTAATTCCCATGAGTCTGGGAAGTGGGCAACATGGGGGGTAAGTAGTCAGACAGAATTAATTACACAATGACTGTAAATATTTTTGTCCAACTACTTAACAGAATTTATCAATGTTTGCTTTCGTGAAGAAATTATCCGATTAAAGTTAGACTGGACATCTAAACAAATGCTTGTCGGTGTTCGTTCTCCTCGCGCTGGCAGATGAGATACATCGAGAATTCCCGATGTAGCTGTGCTTTCATTATCCCAATGGCGAGAATTGAGAAACCGAGAAGCAGTGATTGAACTTAATGAACCACCTCCCTTACTCGTGGTGGAAGTTGTGAGCGAGTCTACAAAAACCGTAGATTATCGAGCCAAGCGAGTTGAGTATAATATTTTAAATATTCCAGAGTATTGGATTGTCGATTTATTAAGTAACAAAGTAACTGTTTTCACATTAATTGAAGAATTATACGAACCAGCAGAATTTGTTGGTAGCGATCGCATTCAATCTCAAATCTTTCCAGAATTAAAATTAACAGTTGAGCAAGTTTTAACAGCCCAAGATTAGAGAACAGATTTCAAGACTTATTGCTTATTGCCCAACGACGCGCATTCGTGGCTAAACAAACGAAGTCCACCTTCGTGGACTAATAGACATAAAGGAAGATTTTACCATACACATAGTGCGACAAAAATCAGCATCCTTGCGCTGTTATTCCCTTATTTTTAAATATGGGGTTTATGAGTCCCATTTCCCCTTTCCCCTTTACCCCTCTTTCTCATTTTGTTGTTCCAGCCAAGTTATCAAATCTCCCACCTCAGAGAAATCTAACAAAGCCTCACTTAAATCTTCCAAGCGATGGGTGGTAAGCTGGCGAATACGTCCTTGTAAATCAGCGTCGAGTGTAGCGAACAACCGTGTCAGTAGACGCATAGTCATTACTAACGCCTCTTCTTGTCTTCCCTCTTCTAAAATTTCTTGGAAAATGACTGACTCACGCATAATTCCTTCTGTGATAAGATTAACAATCAAATTCTTGCTAAATCGTAAACCAGCTAGTAGCTGAGTACAAGTCACAATTTCCCGACGTTGTTGTGATTCTTCTATGTTATTCAACTTTTGGGCTACCCGACTGAGCAATTGTGTAGAATTCTCCGCAGCACACAGGGATGCAAAAGGTAGCAGTGCGGGTTCCTGTAACAATGGTTCTGGGGATTGCTCCCACATACGAATGACTTGATACCCATGTCTGGTAGATTCCAGTTGGAATTCATTCTCAAAGACAGCTGTATTAGTTGTTGCTTTCAACCATATCAGCACTTGAGTTACTGGTAATCCATATTGCCAATGCAATCGCACCCAATAATTTAACATTCGCAACGGCATAGATTTGCCAGTAGGCACTTGAACTTGAAATTCTAAATGCAAAATTTGCTTTTGGGTGCGTAAAAATGTTACAGAATCAGCACGAATTGGCTCAAGACTCAACTCAGTTTTTAAGACTTCTACCTTAGTTGTAGATTCTCCCAATAACCAATTAGCAAATTGCTGGGGATATTTTTCTGCTAAATATTTACACAAGTTGTCAAATTGCATTCCCAATCAAGGATTTAAAAAATCTAAATGGTCACCGCTTATTAAACGTAATTCTTTTTGCGTACCTTGATTTGCGTCTTTGCTACGAGTGCAATCTGCTTATTATCTGTCTGGACTCACCCCTTTTGAGTCGTTAAAAAGGTTCGCAAGCTCAACAAACTCAAGCTTTGCCCCAAATTCAACGGCAAAATTGATATTCCTTCCAAGCGAGATTGTACCCAACCTTCACCCCAGTACCACTCATGGAAGCCGTCGATACCTTGACTGAGTAGTAAGCGCAAACAGTTGGGTTTTGCTACGTCCACTTGATGATGAATCTTAACTAGTCCAATTGAGCTAGTAAATTGAAATCCTGAATGTAATTCTTCTGGCATTCCGGGGGAAAAACCTTGCCCGATGAGCCATTTTTCTTGTTGCACAGGACGCAGCAGACTGTCTTTGATTGTAGCTGCTGAGGCTTGAACTTCTATACGTAGTTGACTTTGTTGAAAATTACCGAGCATTTTGGCAGAGCGATCGCATTTTCTTTTAGTATGACAAATGTGGTTCATTAGATACGGGCTTGTTCAAAGGAAAATGGAAATTTCATTACACTACGCCCAGGATGAAATATTTGTTCAAAATTCCCTACTCCCTACAAGCACAGGATTGCCCCTCGTTTTCATACGGATATCCTTAACCATTATTGCTTTGTTTGGTTACTTTTCTCCGAGCTTCTGAACTTAAAATAGAAAAAGTTAACTTGTTAAGAAATGTAAGGTTATTCATGGCGGATCAATTAATTCGCGCCACAGCGGCTGATAGTGGAATTCGTGCAGTCGGTGTGATTACCACACGTCTGACAGAAGAAGCAAGGACTAGACACAAACTTTCTTATGTAGCAACCGCAGCCTTGGGTCGAACTATGGCAGCTGGCTTGTTAATGGCTTCTAATATGAAGCGAGAAGGCTCTAGAGTCAATGTCCGAATTAAAGGCGATGGTCCTTTGGGTGGTATCTTGGTAGATGCTGGCTTGGATGGAACAGTACGCGGCTATGTAGAAAATGCCGCTGTGGAATTGCCTCCCAATGCTAAAGGAAAACTTGATGTTGGTGGCGCAGTCGGTAATGGCTACCTTTACGTCGTTCGGGATATGGGTTACGGCTATCCTTACTCTAGTACGGTAGAACTCGTTTCTGGGGAAATTGGCGACGATGTAGCTCATTACCTGGTAAACTCAGAACAGACACCTTCAGCTGTAGTTTTAGGTGTGTTCGTGGGTGCAAATGGGGTGACTGCTGCTGGAGGCTTACTCGTACAAGTGTTGCCAAAAGCCGCTAGAGATGAAGAGCTAGTAGCAAAGCTGGAATCACGAGTGGCGGGTTTAGCTGGATTTACGCCATTGTTGCAAGCAGGCAAAACATTGCCAGAAATCTTTCAAGACTTGCTGGGTGATATGGGTTTGGTGATTTTCCCCGAAACTCAAATGCTACGCTTTAATTGTGGTTGCTCTTTTAACCGCGTACTCGGAGCATTAAAAATTTTAGGAAAAGCTGAACTGCAAGACATGATTGTCAAAGATGATGGTGCTGAGGCAATTTGCGATTTTTGCGGCACAGTATATCACGCAAGTAGCGACCAGCTAGCGCAACTAATTGACGATTTACAGGCGGAATCTTCCGTTTCGAGACAAGTATAATAAGATACGAATATTTTTTGAGGTTAATGATATATATGGAGAGACTAGCTTTTTGATGACGAGAAAGTTACTATGGCAACAAAGAAATTATCGATCCATAACAGATTCCTGTGAAACTATTTTGGTGTGAGAGATGACAGAACGGGATATTCCAGAGAGTTGGTCATCAGCCAGAGCAACAGAGCCAGATAAAATAACCAGATTATCGCCATCGCCAGAACTTGGTGAAACTCATGTGTCTGGTGTTCCAGCTAATGGTTCTACCTCAAAGTCAGTGAAGCGCCGAAAAAAACGCAATTCTGATGAAGAAACTGTGACAACCAGCACTCCTTATGGTAGAATGCCCAACTGGATGAAAAGTTGGGTATTATGGACTGTTTTATTAGCGTTGGTTCCTGGTAGTATCGGCTTTATTTCTATGGCGATGCTGCTAAAGTTACCAACGGCGCCAAACTGTCCATCGATTTTTTGGCCCCTTGCTAGTGCATCGGTGCGACTGCACTGCGCTCAATTGGCGGCTTCTAAGCAGACGGTGAATGACTTGTTACAAGCCATCGCCTTAGTCAAGCAACTGCCAGAAAATCACCCACTACGGCGAGAAATAAATCGCAACCTAGAAGAGTGGTCGCTTTCAATTTTACAGCTAGCCGATCAAAGTTTTCAATCAGGGAAGTTAGACGAAGCGATCGCTACAGCACGTAAAATCCCTCAAGACCTCTCGGCTGATAAATTAGTAGATGAGCAAATCTCCAAATGGCAGTCCACTTGGTCTAAGGGAGAAAAAATATACCAAACAGCGGAAAACGAACTACGCCAAACACATTGGCAATCCGCTTTTATGGCGGCATCTAAATTGCTGCGGGTAGATAATAAATACTGGCAAACAGCTAAGTACGATCAATTGAATCGCTTGATTGTGTCAGCGCGGGAAGATGGTGAGAAGTTAGCAAAAGCCAAGGGTTTGGCTGAAGACTCTGGAGTAGATAATTTACTAAAAGCCATCAAAGTAGCTGAATCAATAGAGCAAGATAGTTACGTTTATCAAAAGGCACAGGCAACGATTTCAGTATTTGGACGTAAAATGCTGGCATTAGCACAGAAACAGCTAGATCGTCGAGATGCAGATGAAGCGCTGGAAATTGTCGGCAAAATCCCGGTAAGTACAAAGCTCAAGTTGGAAATTGAAGACTTTACAGCTATAGCTGATGCCCAAAGAAATGCGTGGTTAGGCACTGTTTCTGGTTTAGAAACAGCGATCGCCCAAGCACAACAAATTGACCCCTCAAGACCAGTTTACGACAAGGCACAAAAACTGATTGCCCGTTGGCAGTTGGAAGTTGAAGATGTTGCCAATCTAGACAAAGCTCGTACACTGGCAAATCAGGGAACAATTAGTGATTTGAATGCAGCCATCGCTCAAGCGCGTCTTATCCCGGTTAATAATCCTCGTGGATCTGAAGCTAGGCAAGATATAGGACAATGGCGTGCCAAAGTTGAGACAATCGAAGATAAACCTTATTTGGAACGCGCTGAACAGATAAGTTTTATAGAAGATGTTAACTCATTGCAAGCTGCGATCGCCGAAGCAAGTCAAATTCGTAATGGTCGGGCATTGTATCCAGAAGCACGCCGAAAAATTCGCACATGGACGGCAAAAATTCAGCGAATTGAAGATCAGCCATACTTGGATCAAGCCAGACAAATTGCTAGTAGCGGCGATCTAGCCTCTGCAATTAAAGCTGCCGAACAAATTGCCTCATCGGGACGCGCACTAAGTGGTGAAGCACAAGCGTCTATAGACGATTGGCAAGGGCAAATCCGCGCCAGACAAAATTGGAGAAAAGCGCGGGAAGTCGCACTTGCTGGCACTCCTGAGGCTTTGTCAGAGGCAATACAGCTAGCGGATCGAGTGCCAAGTCGTAGTTTGTTACGCAATGATGTGAATCCGGCTATTGACCAATGGAGTCAGCAATTATTAGATATAGCCCGCTCTCAGAGTCAGTCTGATATTACCCAAGGTATTGAAACCGCAAAACTGATTCCCCAAGGTTCTGCTGCTTACAGCGCAGCGCGAGAGCAAATTAGGAATTGGCGCGAGTTGCTCAAGCCTCAGCCTGAACCTGAACCAGAGCAATCTCCGGAGGAATCGACAACGACACCTGAGCAACAGTAATATCAAATCTGGTTGTGAGATATTGATTTTGCTGCATTACCCGCCATAGGTTAAAACCTATGGCTAATAGCTAAAGTCATCTCAAGATGACTAGTACCGCTGCGGGGAAGTCACGCATTCAAAAGTATTATGGAATGGGCTTTTTACAGATGTGCTCGCTTTTTTTATATATCAGCGATAATGTACTAAACCGCTTAATTGTACAAATTGTGAGAATCTGATGATTATCATTTCATCGAGCGAAACACGAGAAAATTGGGGAGAGATACGCCGTAAAGCTCAGAGGGATGTTATTGAGGTGCAATCACATGGCAAGCCTGATGTGTACATTCTAAGCCCTGAAATATTTGAGGAATATCAAAGGCTCAAATATGAATCTCTCAAAAATAAGCTTGAAAAAGGTAGGTTGCAGGCTGAACAGGGTCATTTTTCGGATGCGACTGTGGATGACATCCTAAAGAAGGGTGACGCGCTTTATGAGCAAAGAACATCGAATCGTTAAGCTTACCCTAGAAGCCGAAGAGGATCTTCAAGAGATATACGTGTATGGCAGAGAAACTTGGGGCAAGGGGAGAGCAGAGCTATTCATTATTGCCTTGTATGATCGGTTTCAATTCCTTTGTGACAATCCTGAAATAGGGCGAAAACGAGAAGAATTTTATCCAGGGTGTCGTAGTTGGGTATTCGAGAGCTACGTCATTTTCTATCAAGTGAAAGATACATACATTGAAGTAATAGGCATTGTTCACGGTAGTAAGGATATCAACCGTTACTTTAGAGGTGAATAAGCCTGTTCTGTCCTTTCAAGTAAAATCTATTGTGGGCTGGGATTTTATTTTGTCGGCTTTATTTGTATCAGGCTTTTCGTGAAATGGTATAAGGGTAAAGCATTGGTGTAACCTTAATTGTTTGTGTATATCGATGCCAATTGTTTGCAGGTGAATTTTGAAGATCAAGATTGTGACTCTGAGGAATAATGTTGCACAATATTGAGGTTCCACTAACGTCAGGCATTCTCCGGCTGATGTCGTCCTCCTTTGTTTGTCGCAATCTACTATGGCAAAAATTAACAACAATTACCTTAAGCTCAAAGCAGGCTATCTATTCCCCGAAATTGCTCGACGAGTCAATGCTTTCGCGGAGGCAAACAGTGATGCAAATATCATTCGGTTAGGTATTGGTGATGTCACCGAACCTTTACCTGAAGCTTGTCGCACAGCTATGATTAAAGCTGTCGAAGAAATGGGCAAAAGCTCTACCTTTAAAGGCTATGGTCCGGAACAAGGTTATGCCTGGTTGCGAGAGAAAATTGCTTTACATGACTTTCAATCTCGCGGATGTGAGGTTGATGCATCGGAAATTTTCATTTCTGACGGTTCTAAGTGCGACACGGGCAATATTCTGGATATATTTGGTAATGATAATGCGATCGCTGTCACCGATCCTGTTTATCCGGTGTATGTAGATACCAATGTCATGGCTGGACATACGGGAGCGGCTAATGATAAAGGTGAATTTGAAGGCTTTGTGTATTTGCCAATTACCGCTGAGAATAACTTTACTGCCGAAATTCCGGACAAGAAAATCGATTTAATTTATCTGTGTTTCCCCAATAATCCCACCGGTGCAACTGCTAGCAAACAACATCTCAAGGCTTGGGTGGATTATGCTAAATCTCATAACTCGATCATCTTCTTTGATGCGGCTTACGAAGCGTTTATCACCGATTCTGAGATTCCCCACTCGATTTATGAAATTGAAGGTGCAAGAGATTGTGCGATCGAGTTTCGCTCTTTCTCCAAAAATGCCGGCTTTACCGGTACTCGTTGTGCCTTAACAGTTGTGCCAAAGACACTCAAAGGCAAAGCTGCTGATGATTCTGATGTGGAACTGTGGAAGTTGTGGAATCGTCGTCAATCTACCAAGTTTAATGGAGTGTCTTACATTGTCCAACGCGGAGCGGAGGCAGTTTACTCTGAGGAAGGACTAGCACAAACTAAGGCACTTGTCAACTTTTATATGGAAAATGCGAAAATAATTCGCGATCAACTGACAGCAGCAGGATTGCAGGTATATGGCGGCGTAAATGCGCCTTACGTCTGGGTGAAAACACCTGATAATTTATCGAGTTGGGATTTCTTCGATAAATTGTTGCAAACTGTAAACGTTGTGGGAACACCCGGTTCTGGTTTTGGTGCTGCGGGTGAAGGTTATTTTCGGATTTCGGCATTTAATAGCCGGGAAAACGTGGAAGAGGCGATGAAACGGATTACCGAGAAGTTTAGAATGTAATAATCGGGGTGTTTTGCCCTTCCTTGAGTACGTAATTAGTTCTCCGCCGCTACACCTAGTGTTAGAAGCGGCGGAGAATGTTAATATGCATCATATAATAGCTAAGTTTTAAATTCCTGCTAAATCAACACCTTTTAAAATTTGGACTAAAGATCGCAAAATTATTGGAGAGGTTTTAAGGAGTAATTGCTTATGCTGCTATCAACTCAGGTATCTTCAAACCTTTCACTAGAAGAGTTTCTGAAATTGTCAGAAACAAAACCAGCTAGTGAATATATCGACGGACGCATCTACCAAAAGCCAATGGCACAGGGAAAACATAGTACAATTCAAATTTGTTTAGCTACTGCTATTAATCAGATTGGAATCAATCAAAAAATAGCTTATGCATTTCCAGAATTACGCTGTACATTCGCGGGACGCTCTTTAGTTCCAGATATTGCTGTATTTGAATGGCAAAGAATTCCTCTTGATGCCAAAGGCAGAGTAGCTAATAAATTTGAAATTTATCCAGATTGGATAATTGAAATTCTTTCTCCTGAACAATCTCCAAACCGAGTTATCCGTAAAATTACATTTTCTATCCAAAATGGTACAAAGCTAGGTTGGTTTCTTGACCCCGAAGATGAATCTGTAATGGTTTTTCAACCTAACCAACTACCAGAAATTAAAGAAGGACAAGATATTTTACCAGTTCTCAGTGTATTAGGAGACTGGCAATTATCTGTTGCAGATGTATTCGCTTGGTTAAGTTTTACATAAAAAATTGTTAAGAATAATTGCAGATGGCTGGCGGTTAGAATCTGTATTAAAATTCAACAAAGATATCTCCAGAAATTAATTATGCGTTTCCCGAAACCCTTGATTAGACCTAGCAATGCTACGTCTACACGTTTTTTCTGGAGATGTCTAAAGGTTAATTTTTTAATTTACCTTATTTGCATCTTGCCCGTAAGCCTGCCAAGCTAAGTCTATCAGACCGTCGGCGATCGCTGCTGCAATTACAGCATTACCTTTGCGACTGTTAAGTGTAATATTAGGTACGAGAGAATCGTGTAAACGTTCTTTAGCAGCATCCACATTTACAAATCCGGCTGGGGTAGCGATGATTAAAGCTGGTCGAATTTCTTCCGCTTCAATTAAATCAACTATTGCTGTCAGAGCGGTTTGCGCTTGACCGACAATATAAATACCTTCTGGGTAACGTTTAGCTAAAGTTTCAATTCCCCAGGCAACACGAGTTTTGTCTTTTTGGGGACGTGTCAGCGCTTCCATACTGCAATACACCGGATTGGCAAAAGTATTTTGAATGTGTTGTGCTATACCCACTTGCACCATTGGCACATCTACAACAATCGTGGTACGTGCCGCTAGTGCTGCTGCTCCCGCTTGCAAAGCACGCTCAGAAAAGCGAATCAAAGAATTATACTCAAAGTCGGCTGTTGCATAAATTACCCGCCGGACAATTTCATACTCTGCTGGTGAAAAGACATGTTCGCCAATTTCACTATCAATCATTGCCAAACTTTGAGCATCAGTTAGGTGCCATTCCATCGGTATCAGCTTCTCTAGAGCTTTCAGCTTACAGCTTATCAGGAATAGAGAGTCAAAAGTCAATGGTCAAAAGTGAGCAGTTAATTAAAAATTTATAACTCGTAGAGACGCGATCGGTCGCGTCTCTACAACTCAGCACTTAGGACTCAGCACTAGGAGAAGACCGGCTGAAAACAATTGACAGATAGGCAACTAACGCACCAATGAGAAAACCAGAGATATTACGAACTATAGGTAGCCACTCGTGCGTCCGCGATACTACCGGTCCAATACCGAAGGCAATAAACAAAATTCCCCACAAAGGTGAGAAAATTAAAGCCCATTGCCAAGCAAAACCTTGTTTTTCGCTGCGGGGTTGACCTGCAAATCCACAAATTACCCCACCAACTACTGAGCTAATTAGGGTGAGAATCCACTGCTCTCGTGGTAGTCCGGGAACGGCAATGCAACCACCTTTAAGCAAACAGCCTTTAACTGATTGTAAGGCTTGGAGAATGGCTTGGTCTTCGCCTTCTTCTCGGACAAAGTACAAGTTACCGAAGCGGGTTTGTAATTCTATCCAAAAAGTGCGCGGTAGAAGTTCATAAACTGCATCCCCAACACTAAAGCTGAGGATGTTACCCCCACGGGAATCCGCAACTAGCAGAATGCTTTTGTCATCCAAACCCCAAAATTTAATTACTGCGCGACCTGGGGTACGGTCATATTGAGTCAAAACTCTCAGTTTCCAGCCGGTTTCGGCTTGAAATTGATTTAGGTCACTGACAAGCTGTTCTTCTTGAATGTCGGTGAGAGTTTTGGCTAAGTCTACAACTGGAGTTGGTTTGTCAGGTAGTAACTCAGGATTGTTATAAGCCAGTGCGCTTTGGGAATGCATCACCCAAATTGACCCAACCAAGAAAAATACAGTAATGGATACCAGAATTCGTCGCCAAAAACAATTCTGCATGGACGTTTTTATACAAATTTCAAGAGTAGACGTGAAGAAGTTGTTTTAAAAGAATACGACAAAAGTGATACTTCTTTACACTTGTTTACTTTACTCTAATCTAAGGGTGTAGATCAAAGCATTGTTTCACATCCTCATTTTTGGGGAAAAATTAGAAGCGATCGCTTCTTCCATAGGTAAAGTGTCGATAATTAGCTTACTGCATAATTTCGAGAAAAAGTCAATATTTTTTTAACTTTATTCTTGGTCAGACCATTCCTCAGCAAGAGTGGATTTCGGCAACGAATCTTCATCATCAAAACCCCAGCTAGCAGCGTCATTGTAACCGTTCTCATTGCGGCTGCGTTGCCTCTTGGCTTCACGTTCTCGCGACGTGAGCGGTGATGATGAAGCATTTGGTGACAAACGGTCAACTTGTCGTCTGGGAGATTTTTGGCGTGTAAAGGTTTTCCAGGCTGCTTTCACGCCAACAAATATGCTGCGCGTACCTATTTGAAGGTTTTGCGCTTGCTTTTTAGCACTATCCAGGCTTTGATCAACTTGTTTAACAACTTGACTAGCACTCTTGACACCTTCACTGACATCATCAGTTAAGTCACTGATTTCCATACCAGTGGTGCGGATAGCATTTAGAGTCGGTGGTAACTCTCGTGAGAGGGTATCAAATAATTTTTCAGCACTACGGGCGGCTCTAGCTAACTCCTGCAAAGCTGGTATAGCCGCTACTAAAACAGCAGTTAAACTAACGGCGACGAAAAGAATCGATAATCCCAGCCAAAACAGGGGGTCAATCACAGTTATGCTATCTATGGGCGATCTAGATTTGAAGTTCGGGAATCGGAATTTTCTAGTTGCATTGAAGCCGCGCTTCGGTTTTCTTGTGCGCTTTTTTGCTTCAAGACTTGACTTTCTCGTACAGTTGCATCTATCCCGGAGGCGATCGCATCTCGCAGTCGATCCAATGTCTCATCCCAGTTTTTCAATGCGCTGGTAGAAAGACGATCTGCCTGAATCTGGACGCTTGTTGATAAATCTTCTGCCAATTCTGGCAAAGCATCGGCAGATTTCTTCAATATTTTCCGCGTTTCGCGCCCAGTACGTGGAGCAGCCAGTAAACCGGTCAAAGCACCGATAGTAGCTCCTAGCATCAAACCGCCAATAAATACTCCAGAACGGTTGTTAGACATCTTCTTATTTTTCTCCTTACACCCATTTTAGGTGGGTTTTCACGCCTTGCAAGTCAAAATAATTTTACTTATCTTTTTTAAGTGACAATATATCATCTGAAATTGTTGCCTTTATTTATTAGTTGATTTTACTACTATTTTTTTCTGATATGAGTGTTCCTAACCCAAGTTTTACAAAATAGCGCCCGTAAATTTGCTGTCCGACAAGCAGTAGGCTGAGTATTTGCCGTACCTGTTGAATTTGTACTTGTCTCGACTGGTTTCCCTGTCGCAAGTTATGAATATTTTGCTGTCGTCTAGAAATATTTGCCGATGTTCTGTCGAGTACCGCATGAGTGCAGCGTTCAAGAGCAGTTAACCGATTCGCCATATTCGTCAACCGTTGTTTAAATTTCCACACTCGCCTCGCGACATAAAGTAGTATTAAGGAAATGAGAATATTAATAATAACAACTAATGTCACCATTTATTGCCTGGGGTAGATGCTTTCAGGGAGCTTGTGCGTGAACAAACCCCTATTAATCATAGCGACAGTGCTAGAAATGGTTTAGCAACTTTCTTCAGTTTCCAGTTTCTTGTAAAAAGGAAGTGGTGAACAAAGCTGAAAGAAATGCGATCGCGTAAATTTAATCTACTCATTTGAGTAGTTAGTCAGAAGAGCCTCTAGTCACGATTGCTGCCATAAAGCATGGTACTAAAGTCACATTTTATATCAGTCCTTTAGTCCGAAATATTTTTGGGACATTAGATCCATGTGATTTACCTAAACCAACTCTTACGATTGGGACATCAAACTTTTTTGAAGCTTGATGTCCCAATCGTAGGATATTTTCATGAAACTCAACTCAATTTTGATTTTCAAGGGAACAATCATCTTAACAACATTACTTGTTACTCTCAACATATTTTATTAGCACCTGGTATTTAGTAGCTCATAATCAGCACAAAGAGAGCTTAAAGTAGGCATGAAAATGCCTACTTTAAATATCACTCTGTTCTTGCCCAGCGAGTACCTTTCCAAATACTAATAAATAAACCACTAGCAACTAAAGCTCCCAAATTCCATTTTACAGAAGACTTAATTAAACTTAAACCTCGAAAAGATTGAGTTGCTTCAGCTTGAATTTTAATTTCTTTTTTAGCTTGGGAAACTTTAGATAATACTTGAGCTTTTAATTCCTCAGGATTCTTAGCGTCTAATGAGCGACCTTGGCTTTTGAGAAAATTATCAATTTGTTGCGGTGTCGCTTCGTTTAGTTGCTTTTCAGCCTGTTCAGCTTGAGATATTTGTTGCTTAGATAAAGTGCTAATTTGAGCAGCACTTTGATTATTTAACCGGAGAGTATTACCAACTCCTAAAGGAATTAGTAAGAAAAACAATAATGAAAATAACAAAGTTAACCAAGATAATAACTTTAATATAGGGAATTCCCATTTGGAACGCGAATTCATTTCTCCAAAAAATACCAGCACTAAACCGATTAACGGCACCGGTACTCGTTCAACCAATGCCCCAAAAGTTTTAAATTCCCAAGCCGGGTTCATAAAGTTCGGTGGGACGAACATCTCAACAATGTCAAAAAGCGCTAATAATAGTAGACCGTAGCCAAGCGATCGCAAGATATTCATCGACCCTTGCTGACTAAAAGCAAACGCTTGTAGCTCTTGCAATAAGGGAGTAAATCTATCATTATTTGATTTAGTCATGTTATTAATTATTAATTTTTATTTGTTAGTTGTTGGTTGATTTTATTTGACTACTATCCACTATTAACTTTAAAGTTTTGGAAAGCGGGGTTGCCACCACTGATGCCAAGAAAACCAGACGTTTTCTAGTTTTTTGTAAGCAGATTCTGGAGAAGAATTATTATTGACAGGAATGGACAAATGTGTCCATAAACAACGTTTATCTTCGATTGGCTTTTTGCCCATTAACCAAGGTAATAGACGCTGCCAGGGGCGATCGTATAAAGAGCGATTTTGGCTAAACTGTTGAGAGGTGAAGGTACTGCTGCCCTGTGGGTTAATACAAGCACTTAAATATGCTCTTCCTTTGTCAATTCCAAGCCCGTAGTAACCTACTTTCTCTCGCTGACGCACCTCAGCAGAGGATGAAATCAAATTGTATTCTTTGAGGAGTTGACTAACATCAAAAATTGTTACATAGCGCATTTCTATATCTAGGGGCACATCTTTTTGAATGTATTGATAATGCTTTTGGGCAATGAGATTAGAATCATCTTTAGTTGATGTTGGCTGGGAATATTTTGTATTTAATTGCCATTCTGATAATGGTACTGTTTCGGGGAAAATTAATGGGATAAGGGTAGATTTTTCGGCATTGGGATGTATTATGACTTTTGCTAAAACTAAAAAGACACTACTAAAGGTCAGAACCAAAAGTGGAAGGCGAAATTGTTTCCAAATAATCATCACCTTAATGAAGACTTGTGCTGTTTATTTTTTGTTTCATTGATATTTAGTAAAAACCAGCAAAATAAACCAAAAAGTATCACAGCAATCATAGAAAAAATTAAAGAACCATCTCCATGATGCCAATATTCAAATGCTTCGTCATTACCTTTGGCGACTATGACAGCCATGAGAGCAACGCGGATACCATTGACGACAAATCCTAAAGTTGCCGCTACTATTGGTGCAAGTATTTTTTGCTGCCGATTTAGAGGAAACATTAAAAGAAAAATTATTCCTAAACCCAATTGTTGGAATACAATTTGTATCCCAGAACAGCCAAGAGCTACTTCTATACTTCCTGTTGGCAGATAAACATACACCCCAGAGCGAGTAACTTCAAAACCTGTATACCAAAGGATAAAAGTGGCAAATTTTGCCGTGAGTAAAGTTATATGATTAATCAGAAATGATGGTAATAGCTTGGGTGCGTAAATTAAAAACAGTACTAGCAATTCTCCTTTATATTGTTTTAATCCACGAAAGCCAGAAGCTAGTAAGGCAATAGCGACGCCAACAATGAAAGGAAAGAAAAATAAAAAGCCACCAAAACTTGTTAGAGATGCACTTTTGAGAAGTAAGATTCCAACAATTGATAAACCTAAAAAGCTTGAGAAAACTCCGCTTTCTAGATTTAAGCTGTCGCGTTTTTCCCAAATGATAGAAGAGATAGCAATCCAAAATAAAAGACTGTTTCCTAACAGGCTATCATTGTCCGATTTCCAAGTTAGGGTTATGTGAATCGCAATTAAGCCCGCCGCGATCGCTAATAGCCAGAATTGGGCATTTTTTAAACGACTGACCGACGTCAGGTGGATGGATTTCATTTCAATGTGGTGGCAGTTTCAGCAAATATTTGATTATTAGATAGGCGGAACAAAACATAACTACTTGGTGTTAAGGTTTTTGGTACTTATTTTAGACCTGTATAAGACGCGAAATTTCGCGTCTATACATTAACTTTGGCGGTTTCTTTTTCTTGCTGCTGATGCCTTCTGGCGTAAAGCTAGACCAATACCACCGGCTGTTAATGAACCCAAAATGGTAAAAGGTTCGGGGACGGGTTTGGCGGTTATATTGTCAAAGCCAATCTGGTTAAAACTTCCGCCGAAATCCACGGATTTAGCAACACCTGAAAACGATACACCAATCGGGACAAATGGGCTAAAGTCCCCAGTTGGATCACCGTCACCAGGGGGTGTTGTTGGTAAATCTAGAGTGGCGAGTAGGTTGCCGGTTCCGTTTAAATCGTCATAGATATTGATAAATCCTGGCTCTGTAATCGCTGAATAGAAGAATGAAAACTCATCGATGAATCCGTTCGCGGCATTCAAAGTTGCGGCAGGTCCATCTAGGAAGAATAGAATGGTACTTGGACTGGGTTCACCGCCAAAATTGCCAGTACCGCCATCATCAGAATCGACAATACCCAGTGCATTATCTGAAAAAGTGATATCAAAGTCCTGGGGTGCTGTATTGTAGAAGTTCCCTACAGGATTAGAATTTCCAACTCCTTCAAAGTCAAGAACGACTACAGCTGCTTGGGCTTGTCCTGTGCTAAATGCTGCCGCTCCCACAGCAGTAAATGTTGTTACGAAACCAGCCTTCAGTAACTTCTTTCTCAGGGAAAACCCAGTTAATGTTTTGCCAGTAAAAGCTTTCAGTAATTTCTTTCTAACTTGAAATCTTGTCATTGAACTCACTTCCGTAATTAGGTAAAGGTTGATGGTAGATTTACCCGGTAGTGAGATTCGCTCTTTATCTCAAAGTCGCTGCACAAACCTTTGCAAGACGCATTTACGATGCGGTGATGCTTGTCATAAAAAAGCACAGATATGACTTAAGTCTTTAATCTGGCTTATTCTTCGATTTGCTGGGGATGTCTTCAGTATTTACTCTCTGCACAGTAATCAGTGTTGCGAGTTACGTACGAAAAATCAACTAGTAAAGGCTTGTCTTGATGAAATCTTTAAACTAGCGAAGGTTACTATTAAGTATTTTCACTTACGAAAAGTGAGATTTGATAAGGGTTACAGCCTAAATTTAGTTATTTATTGTGTAAAATTTATGTGAATTTTCTTGAAATTGTAGTGAATTACTTACTACGGAACTTCAAAAAAAAATAATCGTTTTTAAGACGAGGCTTCCGGCAAAGTTCCCTTGTTAACTGCGTTAACCAAGATACAGCAAATTTCAGGTAGATGAGGTACATGCGTAAAACCCAAAACCCGCTCACAGACGTAGCATTGCTACGTCTCTACAAAAAAACATTATAATAGCAGACTTTAGCCAAGCGATCGCAAGATATTCATCGACCCTTGCTGACTAAAAGCAAATGCTTGTAGCTCTTCTAACAAGGGAGTAAATCTATCACTATTTGATTTAGTCATGTTGTTAGTTGTTAGACGCGACCGGTCGCGTCTCTACACTCGTGCGATCGGGCTTAACACCCAATTTTATGTGAGGCTGCACATAACGCCCTCAGGCTGGAAGCCTGGGGCTAGACGATCTAAGCCCACCTGCGTGGGCTAATTTTATTCATCTTCATAAGGAATTGGTATTAACACCAACGGTAGTAATATTTAATTACCGCCTAGCTGCTTAGGTTAGACTTTGGCAGCTTCTTTTTCTTGTTGCTGACGCTTGCGGCGTAAAGCTAGACCAATACCACCGGCTGTTAATGAACCTAAGATGGTAAAAGGTTCGGGAACAGTCTCATCAGGTGGAAGGGCAACTTCACGTCCAATTTTCTGCGTGACGGCATTTTCAAAGTCCGAGAAGTTATTTGCAGCAATGACGAAGGAACCAGGACCCCCGATGACATTGTTTGTGTAAAAAGTATCAAGGTTTCGCTCATCATTAAGAATGGGTAGACCGTTGATGGTAATCCCTGCATTAACTGCGTTATTTCGCGCTGTTTGAAGGAACGTATTACTACTGACATTCTCACTACCATCACCTGACACATCAATGACTTTTCTGTTCCCATCAAAATCATTGGTTGCTATTAGATTGCTTGCAAAGTTGATGGCATTGCCAATGCCAGTGGCGCCGGAAAAGGGTCTTGAAGTCGCTGCGATCGCATCAGCAAAGGCATTAGCTTGAGCAGCGTTAGTGATAAGAGTCCAAGGTACGGACTGAGCCGCACTACTAGACCAGTAGGATAAAGTTGCTGCAATACCTCCTGGTAGAGCTGCGATTGTGTTTTGAATGCCCGGATCTCTAAAGGCGTTTACGTAACCTTGACGCTGTAGGTTGAACTCACTGGTATCAACGCTCCCAGACACATCAACAGAGAGTACCAACTCTGTATTTACTATGGTAGCGGCAAAGGATGCTGACGGGGACAGCACGCCCAGCGCCAAAACGGCTGAGACTGTTCCCAGACCCATTACAGTTGCCCCCAGTCTATAAATTGATAACACTTTTGGAAAACAGGTAGGCATAAAATTCATACTAGCTTTGCGTATGCCTAATCTAAAAGTGTCTTGACCGACATTTGCCTGTCCGATACTAAGTGTTTCTAAAGCAATAGATTTGGCTTTAGAACCAGCTTTGCGTAACTTATTTCTAACTTGAAATTTTGTCATTGAATTCACTTCCGTAATTAGGTAAAGGTTGATGGTAGATTTACCCGGTAGTGAGATTCGCTCTTTATCTCAAAGTTGCTACACAAACTCCCGCAAGACGCATTTACGCTGCGATAGGTGAGTGCTGCTTGTCACAAGAAAGCGCAGATATGACTTAAGTCTTTAATCTGCCTCATACTTCGAGTTGCTGGCGATGTCTTCAGCATTTACTCTCAGATGCACAGTAATCAGTGTTGCGAGTTACGTACGAAAAATCAACTAGTAAAGGCTTGTCTTGATGAAATCTTTAAACTAGTGAAGGTTAATTTTAGATATTTTCATTTACCAAAAGTTAGATTTTATAAGGGTTGCAGGCTAAACTTAGGCGTTTGTTGTATAAAATTTATGTGAATACTCTTGAGATTGCAGGAAATTACCTACTAAGGTACTTCCAAAAAATAAAATTACCAATAAATAGAATAATAATTTACGAAAGAAGAAGCAGCAGTACCAGATATTGATATTGAACGGGCAGTAGAGCGAAAGCGTTTGTTTGTAGAGAACCCAGAAACTCATACCTATGTAGAGGAGGAAGAGGATGGCGAAAACTAATGATGCCATTAAAATCATCAATAAAATGAATCGTAACGATTCTCAGCTTGAGGAAATGATAGCAGCAGCTTCAATTAATGCAGAAGTAGCCCAGCTTATTTATGAAGCAAGAATAAAAGCAGGACTAACACAGAACGAACTTGCTGCGTTAATCGGTACAAAGCAACCTGTAATTGCACGACTTGAAGATGCTGATTATCAAGGACACTCTCTTTCAATGCTCCAAAAAATTGCTCAAGTCCTCAATAAACGGGTAGAGATTATTCTGACTCCAATAGAACACGAGAAACATATTTAGAAGCCCCGACGATTAAAATCGCGGCTACACAAACAAAGTCCGCCTACGCGGACTAATCTGAAAAGAGGTTTAGAATTTCATTTTGTGAGAGTAATAAAAGAGGGTTAAGCACTCTCCGTGCTTACTACGAAAAAAATAAGGTGGGGTATTATACCCCACCTTAGATAATTAGAACCCACACACAACTAGAGTTTCAGCTGTTATTTATGATGACCACCCAGCCATTTAGCAGCTGCGATTCCCAAAACTGCTGCGACGACGGGGTTGCTGAGAAACTTGAGAATACCTGGTTGCTCGGCTAGTACTTCGCGGAATATGTCGGGATGGTTGTGATATGCGAAGGATGCGAGTTTGCTGACATCATCAGCGCTCATGTGACTTGCGTTATGAGAGGAAAGCCCAATCTGTTGCTCTAGATGACGCTCATCCAATCCTATGCGCTTGAAGTGTTTGAAAAACGATCGCGCGACATCATCGCGTTCGTTGGGTTTGATTTGTGCGATCGCTTTCTGCAATTCGGGTTCCATTTGGCTGGTTGGAATGCGATCGGGATGCAAAGATTTACCAAACATCTGACGACGTTCGTCTGTAGTTGTCCGTTGGGCAAAATCGTCGAAGCTTTGATACTGCTTTGATGGATCAACTGGAGCGTCATCCAATGATTCAACATTCCCTTGAGCCAAGTCGTTCATTATTTGACGCTTGTACTGTTCACTACTTGACACTTTATTTTTCTCCGTTAACTAAAAGCTCATGGCTTTATTCTTCAATTTTTTAAGAGCAACTAATTAACACGTATTTCAAGTTGCTTACCTTTAGTAATTAGTAATTCAAAAATTTAGTACCAATTACCCCAAACCAATATTGAGTAATTAGGCGTTATACTCAATCTTATTAGTTTGAACATCATATTTCGTGGTCAAAATCAACTGCTTATCAGGTGCATATATCAAAACTGTTAAGTCTTGATTTGGGAAATTTTTCCGAAAACCTTGCGCTAAAGATTTTGCCAAGTCTCGCACTTCGTTAGGACGAACTTGAGGAGAAATAACAATGCCTAGTTTGTTATTATCACGCACGTAAGCATCACGAATTAATCCCTTCGATGATTGCACAACCCAGTCAGCAAAGGTTTGTCCTGTGGGGGTATTTCCTCGCTCTAGTTCCGCGTAAGCTGTACTTGCACCAATTGCTGGTTGATTGCTTGTGCGATCAAGTTGCGCTACATTACCGCTACTGCAAGCAGTACTTATTGTCAGTACTAAAATCAAGACAAAAGCTGTCAAGATTCGACGACTCTGCTGAATCAGAATCATTTCTCTATCCTCCCAAAAATTACATTTTTAATCCGACAAAATATAGTAATTCAGACGTAGCTTATTAATGAGATTAATTTTGAATTTCGCCTGCACATCTATCAATTACACCTTTATCCCCCATTAATGGGGGATAAAAGGAGTGTAGGAATTTACGTTTTTCAGCTATCCAGTCAGGAATGCTCCCCAGACTTTATGCAAAAAGCATTTTACTTAGTCAATTGCCTTTTTGACCTTATCTTTTGCGTCTTCGATACCGTGACGTACTTGGCTTTCAGCTTGCTTTGCTTTGCCTTCTGCTTTATCTTCTGGATCGCCGGTAACATTTCCTAGAGCTTCTTGAGCTTTACCTTCGATATTTTTACCAACTGCTTTAGCGCGATCTTCGATACTCATTTTTGTTTTCCTAATTTAGATAGTTTTTATTTCAAAGGTTTTTTATAACTTTGAAATTAGTTTTTATTACTATTACAAAGTAACTTAATGTTGTTGCTGTAGCCTTCTGCCACAAGATATATTAGTTATCTATGCTTAAAGAGGGAGATAAGAAAATCAACAGTAACTAAAGTACTAATAAAGCAAATAGGTAAAAAAAGATTCCCGACTACTCTTGTGAAGTCGGTGTTCTGAGTAGGTGTCAGTTCCTAATTATTGACTATTAGACACGCGAAAGTGGAAAATAATGTAGAGACGTAGCACTGCTACGTCTCTTGGGGTTCAGATAGTGCATAATTAATTTCCACATCGGTTGTCTATTAGACATCTCCAGAATCATACGTAAAGACGTAGCACTGCTACGTCTCTACAAGGGTTTCGGGCAACGCATAATTCATTTTTGGAGATGTCTATTGGCTATTTAATAAAAAAACCCGATTATACATAAAAATCGGGTTGATATTCGCTCGTATTATTTTTGTTTAATCCAGAAAACCCATCATAGTATCTGCATCGTCAATCATATTTGATGCTACTGGACGATTCCCCATTACCGAGTAAGTTTGCGAAATTACTAGTCCACTTGAAGCGATTGGACGAATCCCAGACTCGTAAATACTTTCAACGACTTGCATTGTATTGGCACCAATTGGACGAATTCCTGAAGAATTCATTGTATGAGTAACTTCCAAATGACCTGCGCTGATTGGACGTACACTAGAAATAGCTAGTGTCTCATGAACTTCTACATTTGGTGACTCTAGCAACACTTGCTTATCATCTTGCCCTGCTGCATCTATATTCAAGTTATTATCCTGGTTATTTTCAATTTCCACTGTCGTATCTCCCTTTAAATTGGCAGGCTTTTGCCCTTGACTGATTGTTCTATCAGTACTACTAACGCTCATGACCTAACTCAGCCTGCATTGTTAAGTAAATTTTACAATAGTTAGGGTAAAATAAATTTTTCCTTAATATGTATAGTGTAACCTTAAAAAAGTTGCTCTGGATATATTTTTCTTCAAAATACACATATTAAAAAGAGGGAGGCAGTGCGTTGTAATGACGTTTGGTTAGTACTCAACGTAAAACACAGCGCATTCGCTACTATGAGATAGGGTATTTATAGTACATTTGTATGACAGAATTTTGTCTTCAAGCACCGTTTGTGCCGACAGGAGATCAACCACAAGCGATCGCCCAACTTACCACCAGTATCGAAGCGAACAACCATTATCAAACTTTACTGGGAGCGACGGGAACAGGCAAGACATTTACAGTCGCGTCAGTAATTGAGAAAGTCGGGAAACCCACACTTGTATTAGCGCATAACAAAACTCTAGCAGCACAACTTTGTAACGAGTTGCGGGAATTCTTTCCCCACAACGCAGTCGAGTACTTCGTCAGCTACTACGACTATTATCAGCCAGAAGCTTATATTCCCGTCAGTGACACGTATATTGAAAAGACAGCTTCGATTAACGATGAAATTGACATGTTGCGTCACTCAGCCACGCGATCGCTTTTTGAACGTCGCGATGTCATCGTTGTTGCTTCCATCAGCTGCATTTACGGTTTAGGAATTCCTTCAGAATATCTCAAAGCTGCCATTCGCTTTCAAGTAGGTATGGAAGTTAATCAACGCCAAATTTTGCGAGATTTAGGCTCAATTCAATATAGCCGCAACGATATAGAAATGGGTCGCGGTAAATTTCGCGTTCGAGGTGATGTTTTAGAAATTGGTCCGGCTTACGAAGATAGAATTATTCGCGTTGAATTCTTTGGTGATGAAATTGACGCAATTCGTTACGTCGATCCGGTGACAGGGGAAATCATTAAAAGTATAGAAGCGGTGAATATCTATCCAGCGCGTCACTTTGTTACCCCAGAAGAAAGATTAGATATAGCTTGTGATGATATTCAAGCAGAATTAAAAGAACGCAAAGCTGAATTAGAAGAAGCGGGGAAATTATTAGAAGCGCAACGTATAGATCAGCGCACGCGCTATGATTTGGAAATGTTGCGCGAAGTCGGTTATTGCAACGGTGTAGAAAACTATTCTCGCCATTTAGCCGGCAGACAAGCTGGAGAACCTCCAGAATCTTTAATTGATTATTTCCCGAAAGATTGGCTGTTAGTAATTGATGAATCTCACGTTACTGTGCCACAAATTCGCGGCATGTACAACGGCGATCAGGCAAGGAAAAAAGTATTAATTGAGCATGGATTTCGTTTGCCTAGTGCTGCTGATAACCGTCCTTTGAAAGCAGAAGAATTTTGGCAAAAGGTCAATCAATGTATTTTTGTTTCTGCTACACCAGGAGAATGGGAATTAGAAATATCCGAAAATAATATAGCACAACAAATAATTCGCCCAACGGGAGTAATTGATCCAGAAATTAATGTGCGTCCGACAGAAGGACAAATTGATGATTTGTTAGGAGAAATTAAAGATAGAGTTGACCTTCATGAGCGGGTGTTAATTACCACATTAACTAAGCGCATGGCGGAAGATTTAACTGAGTATTTGGAAGATAATGGGATTCGGGTGCGATATTTGCATTCTGAGATTAATTCAATTGACCGAATTCAGATAATTCAGGATTTGCGCGAAGGTAAATTTGATGTGTTGGTTGGTGTAAACTTGCTGCGGGAAGGTTTGGATTTACCGGAAGTTTCGTTAGTGGTGATTTTGGACGCGGATAAAGAAGGGTTTTTGCGTGCAGAGCGATCGCTCATTCAAACTATAGGTAGAGCAGCGCGTCACATTCGCGGCAAAGCGATCATGTATGCTGATAATCTCACAAAGAGCATGATTAAAGCGATTGACGAAACTGACAGACGGCGTGGTATTCAAACAGCATATAACAAGTTGCACAATATTACACCGCAACCGATTATCAAAAAATCGACTAATGCGATTTTATCATTTTTGGAAGCATCGCGGCGCTTGAATGCAACTGAGTTAGAAATAGTTGATGAACATATAGATGAATTACCGTTAGAACAAATTCCAGATTTGATTACTTTGCTAGAAGGACAGATGAAAGAAGCAGCAAAGAAACTGGAATTTGAAGAAGCGGGGAAATTGCGCGATCGCATTAAGCATTTGCGCGATAAATTGGTAGGACGTTAGATATTAGACACGCGAAAATGAAAATGTAGAGACGTAGCACTGCTACGTCTTGACGACGGTTACGATGTCATATTATGTGCGACAAATCACATATATTCTAAAGACGTTCCATGGTCACGTCTCTACGACGGTTACTATGAACGCCATCACTTTTTTACAGATCAATTCCCCTTTCTTGTAGTCGGGTTAATAAATCTTGGTAGCGCTGTCTTTCGAGTTCTAACTTAAGCAACGCTGCTTCTTTTTCCTGACGTTCAGCATCTGCACGTTGGCTTTCAGCATCTGCACGTTGGCTTTCAGTATCTGCACGTTGGCTTTCAGTATCTGCACGTTGACGTTCTTGTTCTCGTATTTGGTCTAGTTCCACAGAGGTGAGAAATCTTTGTCCTGAGGGAGAAAAAATTTCTAGAGTATTCGGTGTAAGTTCAAAACGTATTTCCAAGCGAGGACTAACCCAATTATTTATCTCTTCAATAACTTCTAAATTCGCACCTGATCGCAGCAATCCAGTTAATTCATTTATCTGTGGATCATAGATATAATATTCTTCCACGTTGTAACGTTGATAAAACAGCAATTTATTTGCCATTTCTTTAGTCTTATTACCAGGTGATAAAATTTCAAATACTACCTGTGGAGGAATATTATCTTCTTGCCACTGTTTATATGAACCGCGTTTTCCTTTTGGTCTACCAAACACCACCATTGCGTCAGGTGCTTGTCGTATTTTCGCTTCTCCTTGTACAGGATACCATAGTAAATTTCCGGCGATAAACACATTATCTTGTAATGCAAATAAGATTTCTAAATTTTCTTTTATTTTTACAATCCACTGAAATTGTTCAGTATTATCTGCCATCGGTTGTCCGTCGCTTTCTGGGTAGATGACTTCTTCGGTAGTATCTGGCGTTAATTGTTGTACCATGCTTACAGCACCTTTAAATTTAGGGTTTTCAGGCTGATACTCTCAGTGTAGTTGGCATTGTCAGGGAAACTTACATTGAGTGCGATCGCTTTCATGGGTAAACTACACTATAAATGAGATACTAAAATCTTGATGCTATCTTCTCCTTCTCTATGTCCAGCGTTTCGCAATTTCCTTGGCAACAAGAGGCAATTATTAACCACAGTCAACGTCTAATGTATAGTTTTAAACATTGGACGGGACATTCTCTGCTTGATGTCAGCGGTACACCAAAGGAAATAGCACAAGCACTATTTGAAGCACCTTTTATATTAGTTTCTCACGGCACGGAATCCGACCCTATTTTTAATTATGGCAATCGCAAAGCATTGGAACTATGGGAACTTTCTTGGGAAGAATTTACCAAAATGCCTTCACGTCAATCGCCTGAAGAGGTAGTGCAAGAAGAACGCGATCGCTTGTTAGCAGAAGCAGGAACCAAAGGCTTTAGCAATTTTTCTGGTGTACGTATCACCAGTACTGGCAAGCGATTTCAAATCCAAGACGGTATAGTTTGGAACCTATTAAATGAGCAGAATCAGCTTTGTGGTCAAGCTGCTGTCTACTCTAAGTGTAAATTTATTTAAGTTAGTAAAAAAACATCTGATTGCACTTGCGCGACAAAATTTAAAATACAAAATCTGCCCACCGGCTAGAAGAAACTATGCAAAAAATTCTGTATTGTGAGGCTAGTTTATCAAAAATAACTAAAAACGCTTGTGGTTCCAATTAGAGACAATAATCCCATCACAATCACCCCTTATGTCACTTATGGGCTGATTGCTGCTAACGTCCTTGCTTTTCTTTATGAAGCAAGTCTTCCTCCCCAAGCATTAAATGGATTTTTACACCTGGCAGCTGTAGTACCGCGAGAACTAACTGCTAGTTTTGCCGGAATTTCCCTAAATCAACCAGTTCCAGAGTGGGCAACCTTGATTACCTCCCAATTTCTCCACGCTGGTTTGTTGCACTTGGGGGGCAATATGTTGTTTCTCTGGATTTTTGGCAACAACGTTGAAGACAAGTTGGGGCATTTCAAATATTTGCTTTTCTACTTATCTTGCGGTGTTTTGGCAGGGTTAAGCCAGTGGTACTTTTCGCAAAGTTCTAATATACCTTCTTTGGGTGCGAGTGGAGCGATCGCCGGAATTTTAGGTGCATACATTCTCCGCTTTCCCCAAGTCGAAATTCTCGGTGTCGTTCCTCTAGGCTTTTTCTTCCCCACTTTCCGCGTTCCAGCTTATTTCTTTCTCGGATTTTGGTTTATCCAGCAAGCTTTCTACGGTGTCGCAAGTTTAGAGACACCGGCTAACATCGGTATGGAAAACGGCGGTATTGCTTATTGGGCACACGCAGGAGGTTTTGTGTTTGGGGCGATTCTCGGTCCTGTGTTAGGCTTATTTAGCGATAAATCTAACGACGATTATTTGTACAAAGAGTGAATTAAATATTGATTTGTAAATCAGCATAAACTTTACTTGTAGTCAGCGCTTCAGCGCTGAAGCGCTAACTACTTTATCAGGATATATTGCAATTAATCAATAATAAGGAAAAACATCTGTGTTTCCCCTTTACGATGAAAACCCGACACGAATCACTCCGTATTTTACCTACGGGTTGATTGGGATGAACATTTTAGTTTTTCTTCATGAAGTCAGTCTATCCGAACAAGCATTAGAGCCATTTTTTCAGTCCTATGCGGTAATACCACAAGAGTTAACCACCAACTTTGCCGGAGAATGGACAACCTTATTTACGTCACAATTTTTACACGGTGGCTGGTGGCACTTAATCTCGAATATGGTGTATCTCTGGGTTTTTGGCAACAATATTGAAGACCGCTTAGGTCATTTAAAGTATATAATTTTTTATTTGGCGTGCGGCGCTTTAGCTGCTATGTGCCAGTGGTTTGTCGGTGTAAATTCGCAAATTCCATCTTTGGGAGCCAGTGGAGCGATCGCCGGAATTTTAGGTGCGTACATTATCCGCTTTGCCCACGTGAAAGTTGTCACCTTAATTTTCTTAGGATTTTTCGTCACCACCATCAGAATTCCCGCACTAATAATAATCGGACTTTTCTTTGTCCAGAATGTGATATCTGGTCTAGCCAGCCTGCAAGCAGCCGCCAATATGAGTGTAGAATCAGGCGGAGTTGCTTACTGGGCACACATCGGTGGCTTTGTCTTCGGGATAATTCTCGGTCCCTTGTTTGGGTTATTTAGGCAAGGTGAGTAGAGGAGTGGGGGACAAGGGGGACAGGGAGTAAGTATTGACTTTTGACTCTTGTACAGACGTTCCGCCGGAACGTCTGTACTCTCCCAATCCCTCCCCTAGACATCACCCAACAGACACTTCTCGTTCCTCAGGTGGATAGACTCGTGGTACAATTGGCTCAGGCATAGAAACGATGATATCAGCGCCATTAATAACGGTTCCCAATAGCCCCAATTCAGATTCAACCAATTGATCCACAGCTTCACCGAGCATGTTTTCTTGTGTATAATTTGGTCGTGCTACCAACACCATGCCATCGCTGTAAGGTTGAATTAACAAGGGGTCATTAGATAAGCTGAGAGTGCTGGTATCTAAAATCACTAGATCGTAGCGTTGACGAGCATCCTCCATCAGCTTTCGCATTTCGCTTGATTCTAGAATGGCGGCAGATTGGCGCACAGGACCCGGACTGGGAACAATATATAAATTTTCGACATCAGGAACTAAGTAAATACACTCACTCAAGCTGCCATAATAGCGTAAGGGTTCAAGAGTGGCATCGGGGTCGAGAGTAACATTAAGAGATTGGCAACGGCTATGCGATCGCAAATCTGTTTCAATAATTAAAGTTCGTTTGCCAGCACGGGCAGAAGCAATGCCCAAATTATAAGCACTCACGGTTTTTCCTTCGGAACTGCTGGTGCTAGTAATCAATACCACCTTCAAATTTTTCCCACCAATGCGGCGCAGATTACTGCGGAACTTTTCATAATATTCTAAATAGGGAGAATCCGCAGAAAGTATTGTTGGCACTGCTTCTTTAGTTAAATCATCAACTGGCATTAAAGGCAATTCCCCCAGCAGAGCCACTTCTCGTTGTTTGAGATTGTCGCGAATATCTTCCTGGGTTTTGAAAGTCCCTTCCATTGCTCCTAACAAAAATACTACCCCACCACCAACCAATAATCCAAGTATTGCGCCTACACCCAAAGTAATTGGCACACTCTTAGGCGGTTTTTGGTCGCTAATGACTACTGGTGGTTTAGCAATGCTGAGACTAGTGACAGTTTCTGCTTCTGCGGTTCTCGCATCAGCTAGCTTTATTTGCATTTGGTCATAGACAGCTTTTTTAAGTAGAATTTCCTGTTCTAAGCGCGATCGCTCCAATTGCTTATTAGGTATCAGAGAATACTCTTGTCGCAATCGCGCCTCTTGTTTGATTTCGTCAGCAAGTTGCTTTTGTAAAGTATCCCGTTGGGTTTGCAAACCCACCAGTTGATTTGCTAACTGCTGACGTGCCGGGTCTAAATTGCTATTGCTACGAATAGCCCCAGAGCTAGCAGTCAAAGGAGCTGCCGTCCCCCCACCACCTACTACCTCAGTTGCACGTTGTTGCAACAGCTTTTCCGAAGTTTCTTTCTGACGTCGCAACTGAATCATTGTTGGGTGTTCTGGTCGCAAATCTTTTCTGAGCAATTCAATTTGCGACTCAGTTTGATAAATTTGCAATCGCAAGTTAGCAAGAATCGGATCGGCACTCAAAGCCGAAGATACATAAGCTTGGTTAACTGTCAACCCCAGCTTATTTTGTAAACTGGCAAGTTGAGCATCAATACCAGACAGCGTTAATTGAATTTGCCGTTGCTGACCTTGGCTGATAGTGACTGCGTTTAACAAACTGCCATTTTCAGCAGCTAGTATAGCAGGTCGTTGCAGGCGATCGTACCTTTCTAATTTCTGTTCAGCAGCTTGCAATTCTACCTTAGCTCGTGGTACGCGCTCGTTAATTTTGGCAATAATTGCCTTTAATCGCCCAGTATTAATATCACCGCTTAACTTGACCATTGCTTGCATTAATGCCAGCACAATCTCTTGTGCCCGCTTTGGGTCACTATCTTTATATTTAATTTCAATAATTGCTGGGGCAGCAGCTTCACCTTCCTTCGCTGCTTTCGGAACAGTAAGCGCCAGATTTTCACCAATTGTTTTTGGCTTGACCCTTACTTTGGTTGCCACAGATTCAATTATCTGGTCTGAGAGCAAAATTTCCTGGCTGAGTTCTTGCCCTTGCTGCTGAATTTGCGTACCAGTTGCCGAAAAAGAAACTGGTGGACGAGTGTAGGCAAGTGCAGCACTGGCTAGATAGCTAGTGGGTGGATCTGGTTGCACAGCCACCAGAGTTGATCCCGCTACAACCAAACCAAAACTGGCTAATCCAATCCACTTGTACTTATCAAAAGCAATCAGGTAGCGCTTAACAATCGGTGGAGCCATAACAATAATCAAATTCTTAGGCAGGTTTTAGCAGAAAAGCAGAAGCAGGAAAAAAAGCGATCGCATCTTTGACTTTAAACAAGTTTTGTGACCAACAGCAAAAGGGAATAAAGCAGATTGCGTTGTTATTAAATACACGTAGAGACGTTCCGCCGGAACGTCTTTACAGGGTTTTGGGTTTTACGCATGTACCTCCTAAGGAGTGAAATCTGCTGTAAAGTAACTACCTTCTGTCACCACTAAAAGTGTCAAAGAAGCGGATGAAGCTTTCAACATTAAAGAAAGGTCGAGTAATCGTAGTCAAAACATTAGTGATTTTACCGATCAGGTTCCGACCTACAACAATAACATCATTGTCTTGTAGTGGCACATTTTGAGACGCATCGCCGGAAAGTGCCTTTTTTGCATCAAGTCTCTGGGTGACGGCTTTACCTCGTTCGGGATCGAAGCGAACAAGAGCAATTTCTCGGAGATTGGCAGTATCGGGATTAATTCCTCCTATAGCATCTATAAAACTACTACCATTAGGCAGTGTTTGAGTGCCAATTCCACCAGCCGCATAATTTAAAATACGGATTCTAATTTGCGGTTGAGCTAAAGTTGAACGAGCTACTAAATTTCGGTCATAACCGTCATCAGCACCGATTTCTCGACGCGGCACAATTATCGCATCACCATCTTGCAAACGTAAATTAGGCAATGAGCTAGCATTTTGCAACGTCGCATACAAATCAATAGTTTGTGAAATTATAGAACCATCAATTAACTTCCGCCGCACTTGCACTTGCCGCAGATCTGCGTTGAGCGTTGAACCACCAGCTACCAACAGCGCATCAGCAATGCGGGGTGTCGGGGAAGCGATAGGATAAATTCCTGGACGCGGCACTTCACCACTGATCGTAACTTGAACTGGTCGCGCCCCTGCCAACCCCACTGCCACAACCGGATCGACCAAAATGCGACTTAAACCCAAGCGAATTTTTTCTTGAGCTTCTTCCAAACTCAAGCCTTGTACCGAAACTGTCCCCAATTGCGGCACTACAATGTTGCCTTCAGGATTTATTTGCGCTTGAAAACTCAAATCTGGACGTTGCCTAGAGAGTGATAAAGCGACAATCGGATCGATCACAAACCGATTTAAACCAGAGCGAATTTTTGTTTCTGCTTGTTGTAAAGTTAAACCTTTTAGCGACACTGTACCCAGTAACGGGACTGCAATATTGCCTTCAGGATTTATTTGCGCTTGAAAACTTAAATCAGAAAAGCGCTGAACCGCAACGCTGATTAAATCTCCAGGTCCTAAGCGGTAGCGACCTGGAGGAGATTGAACTGTAATCCCCAATACATCTCCAGGTCCTAAAAGATAGCGACCGAGTTGGGGTGATATTCCCTCGTTTAAACCCCCAGGTGCAAAATCAACACTCGATGGGGGTGAGGGAGGTTGCCCAGGCAACTGTCCTGGGGAGGGTAAAGGTTGAGCCACAACATCCTGTAGAGATATTGTACAGAACACACCTACCTGAAGACTAACAAGACACAAAGCGCTGAATACACGCCTACAAGAACCGGTAACTATGAACATCAATGGCAATCAAGCTAAATTAATAAACTGTCGCGCCGACTCGCTATTTTACCCTGGAAATACTCTGAGTGTCCGCTCTTAATCAAACGTATTTTTATACAATTTACCTTTTTTTGCATCACCTAAGTACAGAATTTCGCTTTTTTCCTAGGGAATCCTAGAGAAAAAAACTCTGCGTACCTCCGCGCTTACTTTGCGTCCCTTTGCGTTAAAAGAACGCGCTCGTTTTTACCCAAAGCTTTACTAAGAGTCCTTTTATAAAAAACCCGCCATTAATGCCCCTTGGACTGTTTCGCCAAGAGATTTGGTTAAAGACCAAGTTGTTTCTACCTGTCCCAAAGGTTCCATCGGAATCATAATGCTCACGCCAACCCAAGTAGCACGCTGCTTGCGTAACTGTGCTAATTGATCTGCTATAAACCACCGTATAGGTGATGGATTTCCACCATTGGGGAAAGCATACCATTGCAAAACCGCAAATGTTTGCTTCATAGTGGAGGCGCGAAAAAATTGAGCCTCAACTTTAACTTGGGTTGATGCTTGTTTTACCGTAAATTCAGCAGAGCGATATTGAGCTACGTTCCACTGCTGCCAGCTTTGAATCTCTGTCCATTCTACTTCTGGTTGATCTTTGGAATCACTTTGCGGCAGCAAAAGCAAGATAGCCTGGGTTTGTGTCCCTTGTTTTTTGGTAACTTGCATTAACCATTTGTGTCCCCCAATCTGTTGTTGGCTTTTTTCAATTGTTTGCCAACCAGGAAGGTTTAACCCTTGGTGCCGCAACTGTCTCAACTGTTTAATAGTAGTGATAGGAGGCAGCTTTTGCCATTGCCAGTGTCCTGTCATGTATCCGGGTACAGCTCCTATCACCAGCAGTATTAGTAACAACAAAAGCGCTGCTAGCTGAGGAAATTGGTTTTCTTTGAGTAATTTAGAAAAGGAAATCATCAGTAAAATTTGCAATACTTACGCAAAATTTTACCTGCTAAAATCACTTCCTGAGTTCAGTAATTTTGCCAATCCCCTAAGTATTTTCCCTTTCCTCAGGTGTAGAGGGTTTTTTTGGCAGTTGCGATCGCTCCCCTAATATTACCAAAAAACTCCTCGTAAAGACGTTCCGGCGCAACGTCTCTACAATTAGACGTTCCGGCGCAACGTCTGTACAATTAGACGTTCCGGCGCAACGTCTCTACAATTAGACGTTCCGGCGCAACGTCTCTACAATTAGACGTTCCGCCGGAACGTCTCTACAATTGTGTAGAATGAATGCTGGCTTTAACTTTCGCTTTCTGGCAAAGTTGCTTCATGTTCTGAAAAATATCTATCAAATCGATTGAGAATAGGTACTAACAAAAGCAGCATAATGGCAGAATATAAGTCTCCACCCCAACTGTCATGCAGCCATTCAAAAGCTGCCTGTTGTCCTGTGCCATGAAAGAAACTCAGTAAAGTGTTACGAATGATATTCGCGGTGACGCTGACAACAACAGCTGTAGATAAAAACCAAATAGTTGTGCGACGCGATGATAAAGCACCTGTCCAATAAAGCAGCATTAAGCAGACGTATAAGGTAGTAAATAGCATCTTCAACCCCGCACAGTAAGGGGCAACTTCCACAATGCGTCCCCCGACGAAGATATTTATGCCATCAACAGCTACTTCCATACCAAATTGACTTAGTATGAAGCCAGCTGTACCAGCGATGAAGCTTTGAAGAGGCAAGGTGTAGGGAGCGATGAGGTAAGGTAATGCTGTTGGAGTTGCTAAAAATACTAATAATAGGGGAAATCCTTGCAATTTAAAGCCGGCAATTCCTTTTAACCACAAGCACAATCCTGTTAGGATAGCGGGGAAGGAAAGGTTAACCCATTCGGTGACGCCGCTCAGATAAAAAATTCCCCCAATTATCAATAAGGCTACACCCAAAGGATGATTGACATTGGGCAGTCGTTGCCATCTTTTTCGGTTTATCCAGCTCAGATAAGCGGCAAAAGGCATACCAATAATACCGTGGCTAAAATATTCGTGTTCTGTACTAATACTTTTGTTTAGCCAACCATCCAACCAGTGCAGTAATATTGGGGCATAAAGCAGCGCTAATACACCGAGAATGGCGAAGTTGAACAATTGTGTTATGTTTCTGTTTTGAATTTGACGCTGGAATGTCATAGTTTTTGGTGATGTGAACTACCCACACTGATATCATGGTTTATTAATTACAACAATTAGACGTTCCGGCGGAACGTCTCTACAATTAGACGTTCCGCCGGAACGTCTTTACGAGGGTTGTGATATTTTTATTAATGTTAATTATCAATAAACGGAGTACCGGGTACACCGAAGATATGAGCGGTAAACCGCTCACTACGAATATGCGTTACCCAGATCCTTGTAGAGACGTAGCATTGCTACGTCTGTTTCGCCTGTCTATTAGACATCTCCAGAAATTAACTATGCGTTGCCCGAAACCCTTGATTAGACGTAGCAGTGCTACGTCTCTACATTGTTTTCTGGAGATGTCTATTGGTGATTAAATGCACAATAACTGTTGTTCGCCGGTGAGGATTGATGCCAAGGTTGCGACAACTTCTTTGACTTGGCTATTTTTTAAGCCTGGGTACATGGGTAATGATAATATTTGCTTTGCTTGCTTTTCTGCTTGGGGAAAGTCTCCTATTTGATAACCTAAGTCGGTAAATGCCGGCTGGAGATGGCAAGGAATTGGGTAGTGAATGCCTGTTTGAATTCCTGCTGCTGTGAGTTTTTCCTGGATTTGTTGACGTTCAACCACACAAGAATCATCGATTTTGATTACATAAAGGTGATAAACGTGTCCTGTGCCACTTTGGTTTTGTATGGGGATGATACCTAGCCGATTTAAGGGTGCTAATTCAGTATTATACTGTTGGGCGATGTTCAAGCGATCGCTATTCCAATTCGCTAAATATGGTAACTTCTCTAGCAACACTGCCGCTTGCATAGTATCCAAACGGCTGTTCGTACCCGCTTCTGTATGATAATACTTCGAGGATGCGCCGTAATTCCGCAAGCGTGTCATTTTCTGGGCAACATCTGCATCTTTTGTTAGCAGTATTCCCCCATCCCCAAATGCACCTAAATTTTTACTCGGATAAAAACTAAATGCTGCTGCTATCCCTACTGAACCGGCGCGATATCCATCGCGTTCGGCTAAATGCGCTTGTGCCGCATCTTCAAAAATTAGTACTTTGTATTTATCGGCAAAGTCTAGCAACTGTTGCGGCGATACCATTTGTCCATAAAGATGCACGGGGATAATCGCTTTGGTATGCGGCGTAATCGCTCTTGCTGCCGCTTCTAAATCAATTAAGGCTGTTTTGGGGTCGCAATCTACCAAAATCGGCTTTGCCCCCGCTCGCAGTACGCCAATTAGAGTGGCGACAAAGGTGTTTGCTGGTAAAATTACTTCATGTCCGACACTAATTTTACAAGCTTGCAAACCGAGAGCGATCGCATCGGTTCCGGAAGCAACACCAACACCGTATTTTGTCCCAGACTCCGCTGCAAATGCTATCTCAAATTCTTTTAAGGCTTGCCCTAAAATAAAATCTCCCTTTTCAAATACAGCCTGCATTGCTTGCTGCAATTGAGTTTTCATCGATTGGTGTTGTAAGTTCAGGTCTACAAAAGGAATTCTAATTGTCATATTATTCTTTTTCAGAAAGCCTCAAAATTAATCTTAAAATCCGGTTTTTTCACATCTAATCCATTTTTGACTGAATACCCAAGCTTTGGGTAATTACTGATTATGAAGTATTTATGAATTTTATATTAAGTTTTACTTTAATTGTCATTTTTCTTTTTAGCAAAAAAGGATTGTATATTTCATTTGTTGTCATACTTCATCAACTTATTACCGACAAAGTGACAAGTTATATTTAATATTTATTTGGGTAATTTTTTTTGAAAATCACTTGATATAACTTGATAAATATAAAGCGCGATCGCTTTCATTATTTTCGAGAAAACCGCCTCAGTAAATTCTAGTAAAAAAATAATTTTGAGTAAATTGAATTGAGTAGATAAACGTAAAATGTTTCCTTTCTATATGAATAATCGAAAAATTTTATCCTTAGCGTTATCGTACCCACCTCAAATGCAAAACTAACGCGATCGCTGACATTAAAACCTAAAATAAAGTACAGCAGTCAGTTCAAACAAAGACACTGCCTTGGATTAACACCCTTGCAGTAGTAAGAGAAGTGCATGTTTTTTCTTAGTCCTTTCTCCAAATAATTGCCATTTGTCTATTAGACACGCGAAAGTGAAAATTAATTATGCGTTATCTGAAACCCTTGTAGAGACGTAGCACTGCTACGTCTCTACGTCTTTTTTGGAGATGTCCATTAGATAATTATTGAACTGCTTTCTCGATATCTACCAAAAAGCCACTACAGGTGTAGGTATTGTTTACCAAAATGCATTCACATACCATAAACTTAATACACGAGTCGCATTCTCAAAGTATTTCTTGTTTTACTCGGCACTCAATAATTTTAAGTAAGGTAAAAATTTTTACGGCAAAATTGTTTATCGGCAGCAAAATTGGGGAATGCTTAAGTTAGCAAACAATAATCCATAATAAGGGTTATGTAAATTACAGTATCAAGCAATTATCAAGGTAAAAGTGGCAATGATAGAGCCGGAAAACAAGTTGTTTGCCCTAAAAGATGGTTGGGCTTCCCAAGAAACGAAAGAGCAACAACGACTAAAAGCGTTGTTGGAACTAGGTTTGCGGCAATCAGAAACGATTCCTGTTTTTGAAGAAGCGACTCAAACTGCTGCCCATTTTTTGGATTCCCCAATTTGCATATTGGGATTTGTCGATCAAGACCGTCATTGGTTCAAATCAGCTGTAGGCTTATCTAGGCTGGGAATCATGAATCATTTGGCACAAAGTCGTCAACTATTACGTCAGGAATCGTTTTGTACCCAAGTGGTAGAGACTTCGCAAATAGTGGTTATCACTGATATGCGAAAAATTACGGATGCAGAACTTGCTGGTAGTAAGTTAGTGCGGGATTATGGCATTCGCGCTTACATGGGGGCACCGCTAATTGATGCTTCTGGGCATTGTCTGGGTTCGCTGGCAGTCATGTATCTCAAGGAACACGAATTTTCCCATCGAGATATTGAATTTTTACAAATCATAGCTCGTTGGTGCATGAGTGAATTTGAGCGCAATCGACTTTTGCAGCAAAAGCCAGAAAGCACTCACAATGGTGCTTCTCATTTCTCGTTTAACGATGAGCAGCGCAGCGAAATCAGAATTACCACACCCCTAGAAAAAGACACCGATCCTACCAAGGAACTCAAGTTACAACTATTAGGGCAGCTAACTCAGGAGTTGCGTACACCGTTGACATCTGTGTTAGGTATGGCTAGTGTTTTGGGACGTGAGATTTATGGACCTTTGACCACAAAGCAAAGAGAATATCTAGAGATTATCCAACACAGTGGTCGATACTTGCTTTCCTTGGTAAATGAAATTACCGAACTCGGAGCAGTGGATGAAAGAGCGAATGTGCTGAATCTAGCTCCTATGGATATTGAAATGCTGTGTCAACAAGCTATCAATACATTAGAAGAAGCAGCCAACCGTCGCGAGCAAGATATTCGCTTGTCCATAGAACCAAACCGCAGTCGCATTTGGACATTGGATAAAAACAAGGTGCGACAAATGCTTTATCACCTGGTTTTCAGCGTGATTCAACTTTCTGCCACAGGTAGCGTTGTTCGCATTCATGTTTCTTCCAAGGAAGATACACTCAACATTACTGTCTGGGTATCGCATCCTTGGTTGGGAGACGGTATAACCGAGGTTGATCCTTATTTTCGTGTAAGTCCACTAGCGTTGGTGGAACTGACTGCTGAAGCTGCAAGCTACAATATTCATCAGAAAAATCAAGAGCAAGTAAGGAGTTTGCCATTAGTAGAGTTGGATGATTCAAATTCATACGAATTTGGTATTGATTCCAACTTAGATTTAACTAAGCCCCATAAAAGCATGTCTCGCGAAAGTTTGGGTCTGTTGCTTAGTTGTCATCTGGCTTCCTTACATGGTGGGCAAATTTCGATTCAAGGTTCACCAGAATCAGGATACCGCTATGTACTTTCTATACCATTAAAAATGGCGACAACAAAAAAAGTTAACAATATGTAATGCATCTCCTATGAGGATGGCAAAAATGTTTGTGATGTTGGCGGTGAAACCTGGAATTATCGTTGAATACGTCGAAAAATCAGCTATTTAGTCTATTTATCTAAGAGTGAGAAAAAATTAAGATTGATTGTTGCGAAACTAGTCGTCACCAATGAATGTAAAATATGCTTTTGGTGACGACTGCGATCGCTCAAGTTTTTATCACCAAAGATGTACGCGCAAATATTACCTTATTAACACTCCCTTCATTCTAGTATTATGAGGTTATTAACATATACGTAAGTACAAAATATCTCAAATTATTCTTGCAGGTCGATTCAGAATCAGGTGAAAGACCTTATGTGTCTTTGTTTTCAGCTAATTTTGTCAAAAGATGTGCGCGCAAATATTACCTTACTTAACACTCCCACTCATGCTGATATTATGGGGTTATTAACCTATACGTAAGTACATACGTAAGTACAAAATATCTCAAATTATTCTTGCAGGTCGATTCAGAATCAGGTGAAAGACCTTATGTGTCTTTGTTTTCAGCTAATTTTGTCAAAAGATGTAGGCGCAAATATTAGCTTATTAGCACTCCCAATATGCTGATGTTATGGGGTTGTTAACGTATACGTAAGCATATACGTAAGTAAAAAATGTATTAAATCATTATTGCAGGTCGATTCAGAATGAGGAGAAAGACTTTATGTGTCTTTGTTTTCAGGCAATTTCATCAAAAATATAGCTTAAGACTGATTTTTTATGATAAATTGGTAACTTGACTCGCGAGCCATATTAGACAAACCCGGCAGAACTTTATTCGACTATCAGAGTGTGTCCTTATCTTTTTCTGATTTTATAGTGTATCCCTCAATTTAGATTCCCGGTTAGAAATTAGCTGGATTTATTCAATTGATAATGTATATTTATTTATGCTACTAGGCTTATTGCTTTAATCATCGCTTAAGTCCATATCATCGTGTAAATATATATTCGTTATCTCTTCGGCAGTTATTAAGCTTAGTGCCATAACTGTTAAATTTATGCTACGAACAAAATTCATAAGTTATTGAATTAAGAGGAAAATTGAAATGAGAAAAGATTCTTCAACAACAAAAGATAGTCAATTGAGTTCATCAACACATTTGTTAGATAACTCTCATCAAGATTCTGGATTAAAAAAATTTGCACAACTTAGAAATGAGCTTCATTCGCTGCGAGTCAAACCTTCTTTGTTGCAAAAGTTTGCTAATCTTTCTATTGGTCGCAAACAGTTGATTATATTGATTGCTTCGGAACTAATATCAATTTTTGGGCTGGGTATTGTCAGTAGATATTTAACTACAAGTAATCTTCAAGCTTTGTCACTGGAACAAGCTAAGTCAGAAGTTGCAGTTACAGATATGGCTTACAATATTAAAATTAATCAAATGGGCTTTGGTTTTCGAGGGCAATCAGATAACACTGCAATTATTAAAGCGGCACAGCTTAATGCTTCTGGTCAACCCCTAACTCCAAGCTTAAAAGCAGAAGTCAAGCAAATTCTGACAAATGAAATCAAAGCAAGAACAATAGAATATGCTACCCTTGTTGGCAAGGATTTCAAGATTATAGTCAATGGCAATGCTGACCGTCAAGGGGAAATTTTTAATCCTGATAATTTAGTTAATGAAGTTTTCAACTATCCAAAACAGATTAAAGCTAGTCGGATTGTTAAATGGTCGGAACTGAGTCGAGAAGCACCACCTTTACCAAGTGGATTTAGAAATAAAGATGCACTAATTCGTTACACAGTTACTCCAGTGAAAAATCCCCAAACAAATGTAGTAATTGGTGCTTTAGTCTCTGGAGATATAGTCAACGGCAAAAACTCAATTTTGAAAAGTCCATTGACAACTGCTGCTGGTGGATATAGCGGAGTTTATTTTCACCAACCAACTGGAAAATTTACCTTAGCAACATCTTTAGCTCAAAGTGAATCAGAGCAATTCTCAAATTTAGACTTAGCTCAAACAGGTAAATCGTTACTAGAAACAGCATTAAATTCGGCAGGTGAAGCAGTCACGGCACGGATAAAAATTGACAATCAAACTTACACTGTGGCAGCGAAGGCTGTACCCTACAAAATTATTCAAGCCGATGATGAACCGGTTGCTATTTTTAGTAAGCAGCCTGTGGCTATTTTAGTGCGGGTAACTCCAGAAACAGCGTTGAATAAATTGCTTGCAGATAGTTTTTGGGTGCAATTATTCACGGTTGTTTTGGCATTATTGATTATCTTGATTTGGACTTTGATTCAGAGACGGACAATTATTAAACCGATTCAGCATCTACAGGGAATCGCCTTAAGATATGCAGCAGGCGATCGCTCTGCTCGTGCAGAAATTTTTTCAACTGATGAAGTTGGAGAATTAGCTCTCAGTTTCAACCAATTAGCAGGCAAGATTACCCAACAAGTCCGTCAACATGAAGATGAAGTAAAAGTCGCGAAACTAGTTAATGAAATTACTGGGCGTTGCCGTGGTTCCCTAAATACTCAGTACATTTTGAATGCTGCTGTGACAAGTGTACAAACAGCGATCGAAGCAGATAGAGTTATTGTCTACAAATTTGATGAAAATTGGCAAGGCAAGGTAATTGCTGAATCGGTAAATCCTGAGTTTCCAGTCGCTTTGGCAGCAGAAATCGACGATCCTTGTTTTGCCAAGAATTATGTAGAAAAATACCAGAAAGGACGCGCGCAAGCGACAACAAACATTTATGCAACTGATTTGAGTGATTGTCACCTAGCTCAGTTGGAACAATTCGCAGTCAAAGCAAATTTAGTTGCACCAATTTTGATTAATAATAAACTTTATGGCTTGCTTATCGCTCATCAATGTTCTCGTCCCCGTCAATGGCAAGAATTAGAAATTAGTTTGTTGAAGCAAGTGACAATTCCCATTGGCTATGCTCTAGAGCAAGCATCACTAATTGAAAAAATTGCAAATGCCAGTTCTCATGCTGAATTTGTTACTGATGAGCAACGTCAACAACAAGAATTACTACAACAGCAAATTCTCAAATTGCTCAAAGATATCGACAAAGCGTCTCAAGGTGATTTGACAGTTAAGGCAGAAGTGATATCTGGAGAAATAGGCATTATCGCTGAAAATTTTAACACAATAGTCGATAATCTCAGAGCAATTGTGGTGAAAGTAGAATCATCTACCTCTCAGGTAAATATAGCTGTTAATGAAAACGAAGATGCAATTCTACAACTATCTGAACAAACGCTGACACAATCTGTTAAAATTAACCTCACTTTAGATAACGTTCATCAAATTACAGGTTCTCTGCAATCAATGTCAGAAAACACTAAAAAAGCTGCATTATGCGCTCATACAGCCTCTTTTAATGCTCAAGAAAGCGGAATAGCTATGGATTTGACGATGCGAAACATCTTTAATTTGCGCTCCACAATTGATGATATGGCAAAAAAAGTAAAGCGCTTGGGAGAATCTTCGCAACAAATTAGCCGTATAGTTTCTTTGATTGAAGAGATAGGAACGCGAGCCAACATATTGGCAGTTAATGCGGAATTAGAAGCTGTCAGAGTTAATCAGGGCAACAACAGTTTTTTAGTATTTGCTACAGAGTTAGGTGAACTAGCTATACGATGTACAAGTGCTAACCAAGAAATTGAGCAAATAGCGAAAAATACGCAACGGGATGCACAAGAAGTTGTCAAAGCGATGGAGATGGGAACTTCGGAAGTGGTCAAGGGAACACCCATTGCAGAAAATGTGAAAAAATCCCTAAATCAAATTTTGAATGTATCCCAGCAACTTGATGAATTAGTGCAATCTATTTCTCAAGCAACAGTATCTCAGGTGCAAAAATCGCAAGTAGTCACAAAACTTCTAGAAGAAATTTCTCAAGTATCAGAAATCACTAATAGTTCTCAGGTAATTTCTCAATCTTTGCAAAAAACTGTAAACATTGCTCAGGAATTGCAAACAAATGTAAATAAGTTCAAAATCAATTAGCAATTGAGCAAATAGAATTGGCTACTACACAAACAAAGTCCACCTAAGTAGACTTAATAAAATAACCCCATCATCGCGGGTTTGGTCTGTGTAGCCGCAATTTCTAATCGCCAGGGCTGAATAAGATTTTGCATTTATATTTGATGTCATGCCCGGTAAATTACGTACAATGCAAAAAAGTAGAGACGTTCCGCCGGAACGTCTCTACGACGGTAGGTAGGTTTTTATTACTGTTAATTAAACGGACATGGTTTGATGTCTAAGCTACGTATTTTTTCACTATTCAATTCGGATTGCTATACCATTAGGAATTCAAACGCGATTAATTCATCTAAACCTCCAACCTTTTTGGAACTACTCGCATTATGATCGAGTCCAAGTTCTACGCGGATTGTTAATTGATCGCAGTTTTCTTTATGAATTTAGTCTGGCAAAGATTCACTTTATCTTACTTGCCGCTCAAACAATATCTCACCACTAGCTACCTACACCGTTTTCTAGTCGGGTTGTTGAGTTCCTGGCGGCAAGGTAGTATCTTGATGCAATGGGGAGACACGATCGCAGCTGCTAACTTGAGCTTGGTATATGCTCTTGCGCCTTTTGTATCGAGTACACTTATCGGGTTATTGCTGACGACTTGTGTGGGATTGTGGCTGTTGTTGACTTTATCAGATGAAGCCGCACCAAGAATTCCATCAGTTACTCCAATTCACCTGCTGGTATTGCTTTACTGGGCTGTTGCTGCTATCGCTACAGCATTATCACCTGTAAAAAAGGTTGCGGTTAACGATTTGACAACGTTAACGCTCTATTTGTTGCTGTTTGCCCTTTGTGCTAGGGTGTTAAGGTCGCCCCGCATCCGCTCTTGGATGATTGTACTTTACTTGCACGTATCCCTGATTGTGAGTATTTATGGGATGCGGCAATGGTTTTTCGGCGCTCCTCCCCTAGCAACTTGGGTTGATCAAGAATCTGCTTTTTCTAAGACTACAAGGGTCTATAGTTATTTGGGCAATCCTAACTTACTTGCCGGATACCTTTTGCCCGCTGTGGTTTTCAGCTTAGTTGCCGTGTTTGTGTGGCAAGGCTGGATCAAGAAAGCTTTAGCATTAACCATGTTTGTTGTCAATACTGCTTGCCTAATTTTGACTTTTAGTCGTGGTGGTTGGATTGGGCTAGTTGTGGCATTTTTAACTGTGATGGCATTGTTGATTTATTGGTGGAGTATAGAAATGCCTCCTTTTTGGCGAACTTGGTCGCTACCGATTATTTTAGGAGGTTTGATTGGGGTATTGCTGCTAGCGGTGATATTTGTAGAGCCGGTGCGTTTGCGGGTTGTGAGTATTTTTGCCGATCGCAAAGACAGCAGTAATAATTTTCGTCGCAATGTTTGGGATGCTGTTTTTGAGATGATTCGCGATCGCCCAATTATCGGTATTGGTCCTGGTCACGGCTCTTTTAATAAAATTTACCCGCTTTACCAACGCCCTCGTTATACTGCTTTGAGTGCTTATTCGATTTTATTAGAGGTGATTGTCGAAACTGGCTTTGTTGGTTTAGCCGCTTTCCTATGGTTGCTAATAGTGACTTTTAATACAGCATTTTTACAAATGCAAAGGTTGCGAAAATTGAGAAGTGCCGATGGCTTTTGGTTAATTGGAGCGATCGCTACAATGGCAGGTATGCTTGCTCATGGCACGGTAGATACTGTCTTTTATCGTCCGGAAGTTAATAGCATTTGGTGGCTAGTAGTTGGTTTGATTGCCAGCTATTACACGTACACACCTCAAGACCAAAGTCAAGAAGAAAATTCGCCTTTACCTGCATCCTAGAAAAACGCAACTGTTGTAGAGACGTTCCGACGGAACGTCTTTACGATATGTGTCGTAATATAGGACAGATACAGCAGATTTAAGGTCAATGAAGTACATATATAAAACCGAGTACACGTAGAGACGTAGCACTGCTACGTCTCTAGGTGTATTAGATTAGAGCGCAATCTTATAACAAAGTGAAAAAAGAACAAAGAGGCTATAAATCCCTTCATTCTTCTTTTTCGTGATTCCATTTTCATCCAAAATAAGCAACTGAAGCGGCGAAGTTCTGATTATTCTCTGTAAGTGGTAGAAGTACCTGCGGTGTTTGGGTCGCGATAGCTCTTTGCGTCTTCGCGGCGGTTTTTACCAGCCAAACCTCCTAGACCTAATAAGCCTACTAATCCTAACCAACCCCAATCAAAATCATTTCTTTCATAGGTTGTTGTTGTGCTTGGGGCAGTTGTTGTGGTTCCATCTGGGGTGGTGTTGGTGGTTCCATCATTAACTTGAGCTTGTGCAGGTAAAGTTAAGGGCAACATTGTCATACTCAACGCGAAAACGCTAGCGCCAATAACTTTGGTAAGATTACTTTTCATAAATCTTTGTTACTCATCGGTTCGTTTGTTAGTCACCAATTTATCTAGTCCAAAGATTAATTGAATCAACCTACGGTTATAAACTCAAGTTCCTCTAAATTCACGCTGAGGATAGACAAATGCTCTCTGATGTAGTAGTCGCATTTGTCACATTGCCGCTTAATAATTCTTCATCGCTCGTTGAATATCGCGTTGATCTTGGCGTCGTTTCAAGTCTTCTCGCTTATCGTGGAGCTTTTTACCTTTACCTAGAGCGATGCTTACTTTTACTAAACCTCGTTTCAAATACATTTTCAAAGGTACTATAGTCAAACCTTGCTGTTCCACTTTGCCAATTAGCTTGCGGATTTCTTGGCGATGCAGCAGCAGCTTGCGTGTGCGGCGCGGTTCATGGTTAAAATATTGTCCACCAGCAGTATAAGGGGAGATATGCACGTTCAGCAGCCATGCTTCGCCATCGCGAATCAAAGCATAACCATCTTGGAGATTAACCTTTCCCGCACGGATTGACTTAACCTCGGTGCCTGTCAACTGAACTCCAGCCTCGTAGGTTTCCAGGATTTCGTACAAATAACGGGCTTGCCGATTATCACTTACAACTTTGTAACTGTCGCTTTTCTCGCTCATTGAATATTTTGCTTGGGTCAAATTTGCCTAAAAATTCGTCTTTAGTTGTTGCTAAACTTTAGTAGGGGATATTAAACTACTATAAATGCTTTACTCGATATCAGTGTTATCTTATTAATTTAACGCATGAGGTCATTTATTTAGTAGGTATTAATTTACAGTCACAAGAAGAGCGATCGCCTTCAATTATGAGTGAGTGATGACAAATTGCAAAACCATCTGCCCGCATTGCACACCTAAATAAGTTAAAATTTATTAATATATTATAATAATTTAATATTTTATTTATAAATCAACCCAAAGGCAGTTACTAACTAGTAATCCTGTCATAGTATGAAACATAATAGTACTATTGTTGCTCAAGTCTACTCATATTGCTCATTGAAGCAAATTGTTTATTCTAAAAAATGCTAGGGGTGTACTGTCCATGCCCTTGACGATCCTTGTAGTGGATGACGACCTGGGCACTCGTTTGTCTATCAGCGATTATCTTGAACTGTCTGGCTACATAGTAATTACAGCTGATGAAGGTCAAAAGGCTCTGAAGATTGTGGAAGAGTACCATCCTGATTTGATTGTCACCGATATTGTCATGCCACGAATGAATGGCTATGAATTGGTGCGTCAGGTGCGTCAAAAACCAGCGTTTCGCTTGTTACCGGTTATTTTGTTAACAGCAAGAATTAAGACTCAGGAAAGAATCTTGGGCTATCAGTCAGGGTGCGATTTATATTTGCCTAAGCCTTTTGAGTTAGAAGAGTTAGCCGCAGCGATTCGCAATCTTTTAGAGCGATCGCAAATCATGAAATCAGAGTATGGCTTTTCTCATCAAGAAAATCCAGGTAATTCTGTTCCTAAAGTTACTGACTCTCATAATCATATTATTCATTTTGAGAAGTCCGAAGTACTTTTATCTTTAAGTTCTAGAGAACAGGAAGTCCTGGAGCTGTTAACGCATGGTCATTCTAATATCCAGATGGGTAATCAGTTACATCTGAGTCCTCGGACAGTAGAAAAGTACGTTAGCAGCTTACTAAGGAAGACCGAAACCAGCAACCGCGCTGAATTAGTGCGTTTTGCCATGACGCACGGCTTAGTTAAATAATAGGTAATCACATCATGTCCGTTTAATTAACACTAATAAAAATATCGCAACCGTCGTAAAGACGTTCCGCCGGAACGTCTCTACGGTATATGTGATTTGTCGGACATGATATGACACCTTGATTACTGACCAAAAAAGCATGTTCGCGAGTGCGTCTGGTGACACGCGAACATACTTCATACTTAATCCTTTAGTTGGCTGGTGACGTGTTTCAGTAAACCTTCACAAGCATCTACGAGTAAATCAATCACCTGATTAAATCCCTCTGAACCGCCATAGTAAGGGTCTGGAACTTCTTTAATCGTGTATTGAGAGCAAAAGTCACACATCAAGCGCACTTTCTGGGAATACTGTCTAGTTGGATCGAGAGAGAGGATATTTTCATAATTATCTCGATCCATAGCCAAAATCAAATCAAAATCTTGAAAATCTGACTTTTGAAACTGTCGGGCTGAACCACGTAGTTTAATTCCCAACTTTTGAGTAGCAGCAACACTCATGCGTCTGTCAGGTGGGCTACCAGTGTGGTAACTAGATGTCCCAGCAGAGTCGCAGAAGATGCGATCGCTCAAACCTGCCTGCTCAATTAAATGGTACATAATATTTTCTGCCGATGGCGATCGGCAAATGTTCCCCAGGCAGACAAAAAGCAGCTTATAAGACATAAAAATCCGTTTTGCTCCCATCCAAAGTCAAAAGTCAAGAGTCCAAAGTCCATAGTCCAAAATTCTTAACTGTTGACTCTTGACCATTGACTATTGACTATTGACCATTAACACTTTACTAAAATCCGGGAAGCTCTAGCCCACTGGTCAACTCTTCCATGCGATCGCGCATTGTCGCAGTGGACTTGTTGTAAGCATCTTTCATTGCTGCTGTCACAAGGTCGGAAAGTACATCTGCACCTTCTTCTAAAGCACTTGGGGCAATTTCTACACGCTTTGGTTCTTGGTTTCCGCTGACAATCACCTTGACCAGACCACCACCAGACTCTCCCAAAATTTCCATTTGCTCCAATTCTTCTTGGAGTTTTTTGGCACCTTCTTGAACTTGCTGCGCTTTTTTAAACGCTTCGGCGAGTTCTTTCATTTTTCCCAAGCCAAAGCCAAATCCCTGTCCTTTTTCTGCCATAACTGATTGTTCGCGTGTGCGTTGAATAACAAATCAAATTCAATTATAGATGTGCTTTTGCAGTTGCCTGTTTTTTTTACCTAGAGTTAGGGGCAACGGCATTGATAGTTGGGCAATGGGAATTGGGAATTACAATACCTTCGCCAAAATCCAACACCCTAGAAGGGTGTCGCTATAGGAACACTCGTGTGCCTCCGCAGCCTATAAGGATTTCAGTCCAGGTCGGTGGACTTTGTTTGTGTAGCCCCAGGAATCTCGCGCCTGTGGGCGTTTGAGAAAATTGGCGAAGGTATTGGAATTAAACAAGCGGTTGTAAGTGATGCGCGTTCTAATACGATTATTTCCATGCCCACTTGGACGATGCCCATTGCCTCAAACTGGTTGAAAATCTCCGATCATTTTAACTTCTGGCTCTAACAAAATCGACCAGCGGTCTTGTACGCGCTGCTGAATGTGGCGGATCAGACCAAAGATATCGTTAGCTTTTGCCCCGCCACGATTGACGATAAAATTAGCGTGGAGTAGTGCTACTTGCGCTCCGCCTATTTGATAGCCTTTAAGACCGGTTTGTTCAATTAACCAGCCTGCGCTATGAGGTTTGGGGTTGCGGAAGACGCTACCACAACTGGGGAAGTTGTAGGGTTGAGTGGTCAGACGATGTTGTTTGTGTTGTTTTGTTGCGGCTACAACTAAAGCCGGATCTGCCCCTGGCTTAAGTTGGAAAGTGGCTTGGGTGACTATGCGATCGCTTCCTTGTAATAATGAAGTCCGATAGGCGTAACCCAACTCATCAGGGGTGAGAATTTCTAATGTGCCATCAGGTAAAAGCACTTCGGCGCTGACTAACATCTGTGCGATACAGCTACTATGTGCGCCAGCATTCATCACAACCGCACCGCCGACGGTTCCGGGGATGCCAACCGCCCATTCTAATCCGGACCAACCCAAATCTGCTGCTTGCCAAGCCAAGCTGGGAATTGATTCTCCTGCCGCAACTGTTAATTGACCTGTTTGGGGGTCAAAGCAGCTGTGGCGCAGATGACGAGTAGCGATAACTAAACCGGATATACCGCGATCGCTTACCAACATATTAGAACCAGCACCGAGTATTGTTACTGATAGTTCACGTTCTTTTGCATACTTGACGCTTGCTTCCAGCGCTGCTAAGTTTCGCGGAGCTGCGTACCATTCGGCGGGTCCCCCAACTCTGTAGGAAGTAACCGCTGCGAGAGAAGCCTGAGACTTGATCGCAAAATCGTTACCGATTATGTAAACTTTCTTGTCGATAGAATTAACTGTTTCTTGCTTACTTGTGGCTAAAGTAGAAACTTTGCAGACGTTTTCAGCTGCCTGGGAAATTGTCATATAACTTCAATTGGTGATTTTTTTACATTTATATGCCGTACAGATACGGCAAAAAGGTGAAGTAAGGAAACTCTCGCTCTTATAGACACAATACTCAGGAATTAACCAATAAGTGTCAGCTTTTAGGATGTAGCTTTAGCTGGTTCGCAAAGAGTTGTAATTACTTCGGGTATCACCTGATTCAAGTTACCGGCACCTAAAAACAAAGCTAAGTCTCCAGGACGCAGCTTAGAAAGTAAATATTCACGGACTGAGGATAAAGTCGGTTGATAAGTCACCTGGGGCTGGTGAGTAGCAATTTTCGCCACCAGTTGCTCACCACTAACTTGTCCTAAATCTGGTTCACCTGCACTATAAATGTCAGTGATGACGACCAAATCAGCATGAGTAAAGGATTCAGCAAATTCTTCTAAAAAGGTGAGTGTGCGGCTGTAACGATGTGGTTGAAAGATCGCAACTACTCTTTGCCCTGGTCTTGCTTGGAGACGTGCGGCAGCGAGAGTGACGCGAATTTCACTGGGATGATGGGCATAGTCGTCAATAAAGGTAATACCATTGACTTCACCTCGCAATTCAAAGCGGCGTTTTGCACCTTCAAAAGTGGCAAGACTTTCAGCGATTTTGCCAAATTCTAAACCTAAAGCTCGACCAACTGCGACTGCGGCTAAGGAGTTGCTGAGGTTGTGACGACCGATCAAATGCAAGTTTAAGATACCCAAGGCTTTGCCTCGTTCCCAAACTAAAGCTGTTGTGCCATCAGCGCGATATTCGATATTGGTGACAGTGTAATCAGCTTCGGTGTCTGAGTGTAAGCTGTAGCTGATAGTTGGTTTGAGGCGTAAGCTTACCGTCTCACAATCAATACTACCGATCAATACTTTACAACTATGAGCAAATGTCTGGAAAGTTTCCACCACTTGCTCTAATGTCTCGTAGTGGTCAGGATGGTCTAATTCAATATTGGTGATAATGCCAATTTCTGGGGCATGTTTCACTAATGATCCATCTGATTCATCTGCCTCAGCTACTAAATACTCACTTTCTCCCAATCTGGCATTACCAGACCAAGCTTTTACTTCGCCACCTATCAGAATCGTTGGGTCTAAACCAGCTTGCAATAGCATATAACCAATCATGCTACTAGTAGTAGTTTTACCATGGGTTCCTGCTACTGCAATACTGTAATACTCCGCAATTAATGCCGCCAATACATCAGACCGATGAAATATTGGACAACCTAATTCTAGTGCTGCTTTGTATTCTAAATTATTTGCATTAATTGCTGTTGAACAAATGACTTGGGGCAGTATTGCTTTACTTACAGTATGGGATTTTTCTAGTGAGTTTAAAACTACTGCATTACTCTCAGTACTCACCTCACTTTCAGCATGAAAAAAGGCGAGATTGCTTGCTTCTTGTGTACCAAATATATGAGATCCGACGTCTTCTAACTTTCGCGTAATGTGACTTGGACGAAGATCCGAACCTGACACTGGCAAATGACGTTTTGTCAGAACGTATGCCAGAGCAGACATACCTATACCACCAATACCAATAAAGTGAAATGGTCTACCACTAAAGTCTACAGAATTGCTCATTGTTTAATCCTCTTACACCACACCACACCAATATTCACAAATGACACGCGTATCATAACAGGAATTTGATTTTTACCGTTATACATCATGCATCATTTTCTGTCTAATGATTCAGTTGCTATCAAATGCTAAACATCTGCATGTTCAGAACGATTTTACCTTGACAAGCGATTTTTTCTTTTTCTGAACTGTTTTTATGTTTATTCTGAAAATTTCCGCCGAATCGGGAAAAAAATGACTGTAATTTCAAATACATTTTTGGTTTTCCTTGTTGGAATTATCGCTCAATAGTACATTGGGATGGGAAACTGCTTTTAAACTGAAATAAAACTCACACTAAGCGAATGCGGTCTATTGCAATTTTTGGCGGCACTTTTGATCCTGTTCATTGGGGACACTTGATTCTAGCCGAGACTGCTTTGCATCAAGTACCCTTAGAATACGTAATTTGGGTGCCATCGTTAAATCCTCCTCATAAACAAGCGACTTCCTTTGAGCATCGAGTAGAAATGCTCCAACTAGCGATCAAAGACAACCCCTTGTTTACTATTTCATTGGTTGAGGTGAATCGCTCCGGAACTTCCTATGCCATTGATACCCTACTTGAGTTATCTACTTTTTACCCTAATACTCACTGGTACTGGATTTTAGGTTTGGATGCCATCCTGACTTTGCCCCGTTGGTATCGTGGACGAGAACTAGTACAAATGTGTGATTTGTTGGTCGCACCCCGATTAGTCGGTGGTGAGAATATAGCTCAAAGCGAGTTAATCTGCAAGCAAGTAGAGCAACAACTGCAAAAACAATCCTATACCATTAACTGGCAATTATTGCATATACCTTTAGTGGGAATTTCGTCAACCCTAATTCGACAGATGTGCGGCGATGACTCCGTCAACGCCAAGGGCGAACGCCAGTCAATTCGTTACTTAGTCCCGGAATCGGTCAGATCGTACATCGCTGCCCAAAACCTCTACTTCGATAAATCTAAATAAAATATGTATTTTTTTGTTGCTCTAGCACTTTATAGTTATAAATACCCCCTCCCTTTGCTGTATGATCATTGTCAACGATATTAATGTATAGGCATAAATACAGAGGGGCAAGACACTGTGATTAGAGTTGCAATCAACGGTTTTGGGCGCATTGGACGTAACTTTATGCGCTGCTGGGTAGGTAGAGAACATAGCAACATCGACGTGGTTGCTATCAATGACACCTCAGACCCTAGAACCAACGCGCATCTACTCAGATATGACACGATGCTAGGAAAGTTACAGAATGCTGACATTTCTGCCGATGATAATTCTATCATCATTAACGGTAAAACCGTTAAGTGCGTATCCGATCGCAATCCAGATAACTTGCCCTGGAGAGACTGGGAAATAGACCTGATTATTGAAGCAACAGGTGTATTTACCAGCAAAGAAGGGGCAATGAGGCATGTAAATGCAGGCGCCAAGAAAGTTCTGATCACTGCCCCAGGCAAAAACGAAGATGGTACGTTTGTAGTTGGCGTGAATCATCACGACTACGACCACAACAAACACAACATCATCAGTAATGCCAGCTGTACTACCAACTGTTTGGCTCCGGTTGCCAAGGTGTTGCACGAAAAGTTCAACATCATCAAAGGCACAATGACCACTACTCACAGCTACACCGGTGACCAACGTCTGTTAGACGCTAGCCACCGAGATTTGCGACGTGCTCGTGCTGCGGCAATGAATATTGTACCCACCTCCACTGGTGCGGCAAAAGCTGTAGCGTTGGTACTACCAGACCTCAAAGGGAAGCTGAATGGTGTGGCATTGCGCGTACCTACCCCGAACGTTTCTATGGTGGATTTCGTCGTTAACGTCGAGAAACGTACAATTACCGAAGAAGTTAACCAAGCCTTGAGAGATGCCGCTGAAGGTCCAATGAAAGGCATTTTGGACTATTGCGACTTACCTTTGGTATCATCCGATCATCAAGGTAATCCAGCTTCTTCCATTGTCGATGCTAGCTTGACAATGGTCATGGGCAGCGACATGGTGAAAGTGATGGCTTGGTATGACAACGAGTGGGGTTACAGCCAGCGAGTCTTGGATTTGGCAGAACTAGTAGCCGAGAAGTGGACTAATTAGTTAACAGTCAAAACCGAATATTTGGACTATTGACTTTGGACTATTGACCAAAATGTTGAAACCCTCGACCAAGAGTGAGAACTTGGTCGGTTTTTTTTGCGTTCTGGTCGTGTAACAGGACTTTGGAATCAGATGTAATTGTTCCCACGATCGCTGCCCCATTGCCAAGTTGTTGAACTAATTCATCAGCGGGTAATGACGGCAAGCACAGCACTAATTCAAAGTCTTCGCCACCGTAAAGAGCGTATAAGAGCGCTTTTTCTTTTGTTAACCAGTAGTTGAAAGCATCTGGTAAAGGAATTTGTGTAGATTCTAGAACAGCACCAACCCCACTGGCGCGGCAAATTTGCAAAACTGCATCCGCTAAACCGTCGCTGCTGTCCATACCAGCGACGGGGAGGAGGGGGGAGAGGGGGGGATGGGGAGAGGGGGGGATGGGGGGATGGTTTTCCTGCCCTTGTGGAATTGGGGAGGATAAAATTGACCAGAGGATGGGTAAGACATCTAAACGGGGTTGTGGGCGCTGGTGTGCGCGGATTAAAGCCGTATAATCACCTTGAGTGAGGTTGTGTCTTAATTCCGGGTGTAACAGCAGTTCTAAGCCAGCGTGGGAGGCTCCATGAACGCCTGTGACAACGATCGCATCTCCGACTTTGGCTTGATTGCGGCGGATAATTTGATGGGGATGAGCTTGACCAAAAGCGGTAATTGATAGGGTTGTAACAGGCGATCGCACTACATCACCACCCACAATTGAGGTATTGTATTTTTGCAGGCATTGTGTTATGCCCTGGTACAATTCCTCAACCCAATTGACGCTCACTTCACCCCTGAGTCCCAAACCAACAGTTATCCCCAGTGGCGAAGCGCCCATTGCCGCCAAATCTGATAAATTAGCAGCAGCAGCTCGCCAACCGGCATCAACAGCCGAAGTGGTAATCTCGCTAAAATGCACCCCGTCAACCAGCACGTCCGTTGTCACCACCAAAGATTTCCCTGGTTTAGTCACTAGAACCGCTGCGTCATCCCCGATAATCTCCGGTGGACAAAAGCGCTGCAATCTTTCTAAAAGACCTTGTTCACCAATATCTCGAATTTGCATATTTTGATGGTGGATAGTTGATAGCGGATGCTGGATAGTTGATGGTCAACAACTAACCACCAACCACCAACCGCCACCAACAACTATGCTGTTTGCGGCTCGACTAAATTTTCTATGCCTTGGGTGACTTTTGCTGATTCGATTTTGTCACCTGCCTTAAGTTTATCTAAAACTTCTTTACCCTCGGTAAGATAACCAAAAACGGAGTAGCGACCATCTAACAGGTTGCGTCCGGCTGGGGTGAGTTCTGCTTCAAACAAAAAGAAGAAAAATTGCGAAGAACCCCCATTAACTTCACTTTCCGGACGAGCCATCGCCAACGCGCCGAAAGCAGAAAAAGGCAGAACTGGCATATCAAGATAACGTCCAGCGTCTTCTAGTGTAATGCCGTAAGTCGGTTTTTTATCGTTTTCAGCGAGAATTTCTAAGGGAATAGCGCGGTATTTGTTTGTTTTTGGATCAATAAAACCGACTTCCTTACCTGCGGGATCTCCGGTTTGCAAAACGTAAGATTCTTCAGATCGGGTAAATTCTAAACCGTTATAAAACCCTATGCGTACCAAATCAACAAAGTTTCCGGCGGTAACAGGGGCGCTGTAGCCGTCCACAACCATAGTAAGATTACCTTTGCTGGTTTTCATTTCTATGGTGGCACGACCTTTGAGTTGAGGTAGGTTGCTGTACTCAGCAGGCACTTCAAAGGGGTATTTTTTCACCATTGACTCTTCTAACAAAGTAACAAGATTCAACAGTTTGGCTCGTTCAGAGCGAAGTTTTTCTTTATCTTTGGTTTTAACGACTTCATCCAGGGAAGTCACCCCAGATTTTAACTCAGCAATCCAAGCTTCAGCTTGGGGTTGGCGTTCTTTGGGGACGCTTGCTAGGATTTGTCCGGGATTATTCAGAATCCGCGATGCTTTGCTGATATCTCTGGAAATAGCCCCCCAGCGGCGATTTGCTCGCAGTTGCGCCGCAATGTCTTCCAAAGAAGCTTGCAGTTGCCGCACGGGTTTATTATCTATGGGCAAGGCGTAGCGTAACAAGGCGTTGCCATCGGTGATTGCATTTCCAGCTGGTAGTGCGGCTCTACTGATGGGAGTCCACGCAGCTGTACTTATGCCTAAACTTATTGTCACCAACAACACTGCAATTAGGCTTGTTTTCAGCCAGGATTTTAATAAGTTGAACATGGCATGGCTCAAATGCAACATCTAAATTTTTGACTTCTTGCGTAACCCATGAATAATCTTCCCACAGTATGGGGAGCAGGGAGCAGGGGAGGCAGGGAGCAGGGGGCAGGGGGAGCAGGGGGAGATGAAGAATTAATTCCTTTTCCCTTTCCCTTTACGCTTTTCCCCTCCTCAAATTCCCAATTATCAATGACAAAATAACTAATCTCCCCGCTTGAGGGGTACAATAAATGCCGATTGTCTTCCAAAGAGTAAAAGCTTAATGATCTCCAGTAACGACTTTCGATCCGGTGTTTCAATTGTTCTAGATGGGTCTGTATGGCGGGTGATAGAATTCCTGCACGTTAAGCCAGGTAAAGGTTCTGCCTTTGTGCGAACAAAGCTGAAAAATGTCCAGAGTGGGAGTGTGGTAGAAAAAACCTTCCGAGCCGGGGAAAGTGTGCCCCAGGCTAATCTAGAAAAAAGCACGATGCAGTTTACCTATAAAGACGGCGATGAGTTTGTCTTTATGGATATGGAAACTTATGAAGAAGGCAAATTGAGCGCTAAACAAATTGGCGATCGCGTAAAATACCTCAAAGAAGGTATGGAAGCTGAAGTCATCCGCTGGGGTGAGCAGGTGCTGGGTGTGGAATTGCCTAAGTCTGTGGTTTTGGAAATTGTCCAAACAGATCCAGGTGTCAAAGGTGATACTGCCACAGGTGGATCAAAACCAGCAACTCTAGAAACTGGCGCAACTGTAATGGTTCCTTTGTTTATTGCTCAGGGAGAACGTATCAGAGTTGATACTCAGGAAGATAAGTATATCAGCAGGGAATAATTTTTATCTCACCTGTTTTATCTCACCTGAAAATTTCCCTCTTAAATCGGGATGCGAGCTTTCTGCCACGGAAAACATTTCACACGGATAGGTTGAGGTAAGAAAAACTGTGCCATTGGACTTTAATGAAATCCGCCAATTGCTGGTAACTATTGCACAAACAGATATTGCAGAAGTAACCCTTAAAAGTAACGATTTTGAATTAACGGTACGCAAGGGGGTTAACGTCAGCAATCAAGCCCAGGTTAGCGGTGCGGCTGGATCTGGATTGACAACGACACCAACGGCACCCCAAGTGGCATTTACTTCCTTACAGGAGATTGCCACAAGTCGCGTTGCAGAAAATGCCGGGACTGGGGTGCCCTCCTCACCACAAAACTCGACACTTGACCAGCGATTAGTAGAAGTTCCTTCCCCAATGGTGGGAACATTCTATCGCGCTCCGGCTCCAGGTGAATCGTCTTTTGTGGAAGTGGGCGATCGCGTCAAGAGCGGTCAAACTGTCTGCATTATCGAAGCAATGAAGTTAATGAATGAGATCGAAGCCGAAATATCCGGACAAGTGATGGAAATTTTGGTGCAGAACGGCGAATCCGTTGAATATGGTCAACCTTTGATGAAAATTAACCCTGATTAAGTATTAATCTATATATGAAATGAGTAATTGTTGATATTTTCTGTCCTTGCGGGTTAAACAGTAATGAAACAAGTGTTGCCTATACCCCCTGAAGTGGTGCAACAAGTAGCCGAATACTTCAGCCTGTTGAGTGAACCAATGCGCTTGCGGCTGTTGCACCTACTACGGGATGATGAAAAATGCGTGCAAGAGTTGGTAGAGGCAACACAAACTTCTCAGGCAAATGTGTCAAAACATCTGAAGGTAATGTGGCAAGCGGGAATCCTCAGCCGTCGCAGTGAAGGAACTTGCGCTTATTACCGCGTTGAAGACGAAATGATTTTTGATTTGTACAATCGGGTTTGCGATCGCCTTGCCACTAGGTTAGAACAGCAAGCTCGTAGTTTTCGGATTTTGAACAGCAAAATCTAAGTCAAGAGTCAAGAGTCATTAGTCCACAGTCAAAAGTCCATAGTTTGTAATCTATAGTCAAAAGTCCACAATCCAATACTTACTCTTGCCTGTTGCCTGTTGACTATTGACTATTGACTATTGACTGTTGACTGTTGACTATTGACTATTGACTAAAGCGAATAGTCTTTCTTAAAGCTTTCCCGAGTTAATGGCTGTTCTACTTCCAAACCTTCACCACCTAAAATTTCTAATTTTTTACCGTTCACATCAATGTATACTTTGGCGGTGGGATTCAAAGTGGTAGCTGTGTAGACAACTTGTCCTACGCGACCGATCATTGAAGCACTACCACCTCCACTAGTGAAATTATTGGATAAATTAACGTGGATCTCATCATTTTTCACCTTTAAACTTTCTAATTTTGTTCCTTTGGGAATGGTGGTATAATCTGTTGGTTGAGTTGGTCCTGCTAACAAACTTTGGAAAACCGCTTCTAAAACTTGGTCTTGCTTGTTACCAGATGCTTTAACTTGAACTTGAACTGGCTGGGGAACAAATTCAACGTTTCTACCGTTGTCTTTCAGCCAATAAATATTAGTTGCTTGTTTAACAGGCTGGGCTGGTATAGTATTCCCGGAATCTGGTAAGCTTATACCTCCACCAGGAGTTGGCACTCCAGAATGATTGGCATTCCAAGTAAACCAAGCTACACCACCACTGACGGCAATAACTGCGGCTGAAACAGCTGCAATTACACCTGAAGAAATACGTTTAGATCCTTGTTGGTCTTTCATGCTTAAAAGCTTCCTGAGAGCTAAGATAATATTGATGTGAGTAGAAGCCTGGGTAACGACGATACTTAGAAGTGGGGAGTTTCCAAAAGCGACTTAAGATGGGTTTATCATTATAAATGCTGCCATCTCTAATTCTCCTTGACTTATCTTCAATTTTAGAATTCGCCCTTGCAGTCTGCCACCTTCTAGGTTACGTAATTTTAATCGTTTGTTGATGTTATTTAGGATTAGATTAATAAGTTTTGGTGGAACTTCTACTTTATCTACTTGTCCAACTAAATTAACTAGCTGGATTTGTCTGCCATTAAATATACTCACTCGTGATTATGCTTTAATTAAAAGTGGTTTTCTTTTTCGGTTTTCCTGTAATTCTACTTTTTTTGAAGTAAAGATTTTTAACGCAAAGGGACGCTGAGGGAAGCGCGGAGGTACGCAGAGTATTTCTCTGCGTACCCCTTTTAATTTTGAACTTCTATTGCTGCGTCAATCCACTGTTTCAGGGTTGTCACGACTTCATCGATGGCGATTTCTTGAGTTTGACGAGTTCGGCGTTCGACTACTTCGACTTTGTTGTTGGCGATCGCTCTTCCGGTTACAATCCTGTAGGGGATGCCTATTAAGTCGGCATCTTTGAATTTAACGCCTGCACGCTCATCACGGTCATCGAGTAAGGTTTCTACTCCCGCTTGATTTAGTTCTTTGTAAAGTTTTTCGGCAATTTCGACTTGTTGAGCATCTTTTATGTTAGGGATTGTGACGATCGCGTGATAAGGTGCGATCGCTACTGGAAAAATTATCCCGTCTTTGTCATAAGACTGTTCTATGGCGGATTGAGCGAGTCGAGAGACACCAAAGCCATAACAACCCATATATAAAGGCTTTTCTTCACCTTGTTCGTTGGTATAATTTGCTCCCATGATTTGGGAGTATTTGGTTCCGAGTTGGAAAATATGTCCTACTTCGATTCCCCGCGCTGTTTGCAGAGTTTGTTCTGGGTTGTGTTGGGCGCGATCGCCTGGAATTGCTTTACGTACATCTACTATTAAGGAGGGTGCTTGAATTTGCTCTGACCAATTCGCCCCAACTACGTGGCAACCTGATTCATTTGCACCGGTGACAAAGTTCTTTAAATCAACTGCGGTTTTATCTAAAAGCCGGACAAACTTCGGTGAAACATCTTTCGTAGACTTAATATAATCATCAGCGAGGTCGGGGGCAATGTAACCTAAAGGAAGAGATTTTGCCGCCCATTTTTGCTGTGCTTCTGCATCTGGTACACTTAAACCGATAACCGTGTTGGCGTCGTACTGCGAAGCTAATTTAGTTAACTCATTCTGCAATTTGACTTGGTTAACTTCTTGATCGCCGCGAATGCTCACCAGTACTAAAACTGTCATCCCATTATCGTAAAGTGTCTGATAAAGGACGTTTTTGACAACTTGGGTAGGAGAACATTTCAGGAATTGGCAAACTGTCTCAATTGTCTCTGTGCCTGGAGTTTGGCGTTTCTCAAAGGTGGTAAACTGAGAAGGTTCAGCATCAACGGGTAAAGAAACAGCCTTTTCGACGTTAGCGGCATATTTACCATCTTCAGTATAGAGAACTTCGTCTTCACCAGCTTCTGCTAATACCATAAATTCTGTAGAACCAGATCCACCAATTGCCCCAGAATCAGCATCAACAGCTCTGAAAGCTAAACCACAGCGTTGCAGCATATTGCAGTATGCTGTGTACATATCTTGGTAAGTTTTTTTCAGGCTTTCTTCATCGACGTGAAAGGAGTAGCCATCCTTCATAATAAATTCGCGTCCGCGCATTAAACCGAAGCGGGGACGAATTTCATCGCGGAACTTATTTTGAATTTGGTAGAGATGCAGTGGCAATTGGCGGTATGAGCGAATCATATCACGAGCGATCGCTGTAATTATTTCCTCGTGAGTTGGACCTAGCGCCAATTGTTCGTCTTTGCGATCAATGAGGGAAAACATGATTCCCTCAGCTTTAGTATAAGTATCCCACCGACCAGATTCGCGCCATAACTCAGCCGGTTGCAATTGCGGTAACAAACATTCTTGTGCGTTTGTCGCGTTCATTTCTTCCCGCACAATCTGAGATACTTTTTGTAAAACTCGCCACATAAAGGGGAGATATGCGTAGACACCTCGACCGATGCGACGAATATAACCTGCACGGACTAGTAATTTGTGGCTGGGAATCTCCGCATCAGCTGGATCGTCCCGGAGTGTAACGAATAACATTTGTGACAGTCGCATCGTGTGTCCCTTTCCAGATTCGATAATTTTTATCTCAGTTAAAGTCTATTGAAGTATAAAGTACCCGACACCCTGAAGGGTGCGGCTATACGAGGGAAGCCCAACCGACCTGGGCTAGGAAAGTTAGAGTTTTCAGCCTGCGTCGGCAGGCTTTGTACGTATAGCCCCACCCTTCTAGGGTGAGGGTTTGAAATTAAATCCAGGAGAAAACCGCTTTGTCTGATGTAATTTATCAAGCACAACCACCTTTAGAATTTATACCACCGGCGCAGAACCCGTTATTTTTGAGATTTGTCCATCTGTTTTTACCCAGTTGGATGCGTTGGAAAACTGCGATCGCTAATGTGGAAGCAGATAAAGTAGAGATTTTGGTAGACCTCTATCGCCAATTTCAAGATGGCAAAATCCGCTTTATGTTGGCGTTTCGTCATCCGCAGACAGACGATCCATTTTGTTTGGGTTATTTGATGAGTCAACTCGTGCCAAAGGTAGCACGTTATCAGGGTACAATACTAGAGTCGCCGATTCATGCTCATTTTATCTACGATCGCGGTATTCCTTTATGGGCTGGTTCCCATGTCGGTTGGATCATTTCTAATTTGAGTGCGACGCCAATTCAACGGGGTAAAGCTGATTGGACGGGTTTGCGATCGGCACGGGAATTATTTGTCAATGGAAAATTCCCGATGGCGGCGGCGCCAGAAGGTGGTACTAATGGTTTAAGTGAGTTGATCAGTCCATTAGAACCGGGAATCGCACAATTAAGCTTTTGGTGCGCGGAAGATTTGCACAAAGCACAACGCTCGGAACAAGTTTTAATTGTACCAGTTGGAATCAAATATAGTTATGTTGAAGCGCCTTGGGAAGCGATCGCTCATATTCTAAGCGAATTAGAAGCAGCTAGCGGTTTACCAGTGGAACAAACTAATGCTACCTTCGAGTCGCTTTATCCCAGGTTGTTAAATGTGGCTGAACATTTAATGTCTTTGATGGAACAGTTTTACACGCGATTTTACCATCAAAAGTTGCCAGAAATCAACATTGCAGAAGGACACGATAGAAATGAAGCGTTAGCAAATCGACTACAAGCGATGTTAAATATAGTTCTACAAGTACCAGAGCAATATTTTGATTTGCAGTCGAAAGGAAATTTAACCGATCGCTGTCGTCGAGTAGAACAAGCGGGATGGAATTATATATTTAGAGAAGAATTTAAAGATGTCAAAACGCTGTCTGCTGTGGAAAAAGGTTTAGGCGATCGCATTGCCGAAGAAGCCAATTTGCGAATGTGGCACATGCGACTTGTAGAAAGCTTCGTTGCAGTTACAGGAAAATACATTCAAGAAAAACCGACAGCAGAAAGGTTTGCGGAAACAACTTTACTTTTATGGGATATGGTAACACGAATTAAAGGCAGTAATCCCTTTAAGCGTCCGCAATTAGGCAAGCAAAAAGCAAGAATTACTATAGGTGAACCAATATCAGTTTCTGAACGTTATTCAGTATATAAAGAAAATCGTCAATGTGCGAGACAATCAGTTGCTGAGTTGACAAAAGATTTGCAACAAGCGATGGAAAATTTGATTTAAGCGCTGAAGCGCTTAAAGTACTATCTAAGACAATTCCCCAAAGCGATCGCGATACCGTTGTAACAAAGCTTGCATTTCTGCTGCTTGTTGTTCAACTAACTCTCTTTGCTGTCTTTCCTGTTGTGCGCGAAAACTTTGCTGTTGTGCAACTTCTTCAGGAGTGGGGAATCTGTTTCCTTGTTCGTCAAACCAGTATAACCACTCACGCTGCCATCCTTCATGGATACCTTGACCTCTACCAATTCCCAATCCTATTTCTGGCATCCACACTGGTTCATCAGAACAAAGCAAATATACGCCATTTTCTAAGCGATAAACCTCAAAAGATTGATGTTTGTCACGCTGATAATATTCAGGATTATAAATCACATAATACAACACGCCCAGCCGAGCATAAGCGTTAATTTTCTCTTCGTATTCTTTCCCGTAGGTTTGAGAAACAAGTTCTAACACCAAAATGGGAGCAATATTATTTTCTTCTAACAAAACGTAACTTAAACGTCCTTTAGGATCATTTTTGCGACGCGGTACTCCTAAACTTAAGAAACCATCGGGAATTATTGGAGTTCGTCGAATTTGACCTGTGCGATCGTAGATTCCCATATCAACACCAAAAAACCAGTCCCATCGGTCTTGCCAGATTAAAGCTAAAATGGCTTTTAATAAATTGGGAATCAGGTTTTGTAGTTCATTATCCACGGGGGTATCGTCGGAGCAAGGTAACTCTTCTGAGGAGGGTAAATACTCAGGCGTATTGTAGTTTAGCATGATGAGTCGTTTATTTTAAATTGATTATATTGCCATCGAAATCATTTTTTTAACGCAAAGGTGAATCAGTCGGCGGAGTCGGTTTCCGTCCCGTCGAACTGATGAACCCGTTCGCGCAGCGTCTCGAAGAGAAGGGAACGCAAAGGTTTCGCTAAGTTTCGCAGAGTTATTTTTATATAATAGCGAGTGAAGTTAAATACATCATCCCGGAAAAACTTTAGATAAATTAAGGGTTAAATCAGGGAAGGAAGGCAAAATAATTGTTTCATTGGGCAGAGAAATAAATTTGCGACGATAACCGAATTTATCTGATAAATTTTGATAAGGTTCGCTGTAAGATTCCAGGTAATTATCTACTAAATTGAATATCCAATAATCAGAAATACCCGCTTCAGCGTAAAGTGATAATTTTACTTCTTGGTCGTATTTTAAAGAAGAATCAGCAACCTCAATTAAAAGTAATATATCAGCCGAAGTGGGATGAGCATCTAGATAATCATCAGCACGATTGCGGACAATGATGCGATCTGGTTCAGGTTGGCTATAATCTGGTATAATAATCGGCTGTTGTCCTCGCAGCGTTGCACGTTCTCCTACCAACTTGTATAATTCTCGCTCTAAACGTGTCTCACAAACTGCGTGCGGCTTACCTTTAGCTACCATTGAGATTATTTCTCCTCTAATTAGCTCAAATCGCTCATCTTCTTTGAAAAATCCGAGTTCTGCAAGACGGTAATATTCATTTATGGTAAAGCGTTTGGTGGTGATAGTCATAACAGTTACGGCTGTGTAGGGCTACTTTTATTTTAATGCTTGCAAGTTGAGAAGAATGCGTTCTCAAAATACTTTGTCTGGCTATAAATACTTAAGCTACTCGTAACCAATAGAACAGTGATATCATGTCCTGTAAATTACTTGCAATTGTAAAGACGTTCCGCCGGAACGTCTCTACGACGGTAGATGGTTTTTATTACTGTTAATTAAACAGACATGATATGACAAGTTTCGTTGTGATATATTCATTACAAAAATGTAGAGACGTAGCACTGCTACGTCTCTAAAGATTCTAAATAAAGCATATTTAATTTATACCAAATAGGCATCTGGTAAAAAAGACATAAAGACGTAGCATTGCTACGTCTCTACAAGGGTTTCGGACAACGCATAATTAATTTCTGGAGATGTCTAATGTCTATTTGATGAAAAGCTTTCTAATTAGATAGGACTTATGCACTCAGTCACGAGAAAACAAGACTTTGAGATTGCTTCCTTGCGTCGCAATGACGGAAATAAGTAGTCAGTGCGTAAGTCCTGTCAGAGTTAGCACTCATCGTTTTTGCAGGTAAAGTGATTTTCCAACAAAGAAGCGATCGCTTCCGGGCGCACTTTGTTGTATTGCTTCTTCCCAACCTGTAAAATACAGTTGGGTGCGCTGCTACAAGTTTTTTGGCAGTTGGTACGCTCAATTGTAACTCGATCTAATAGACCGCGATCGCATAAAGTCTGTTCTAATTCTGACAACAAACCTTTACCACCACGCTTCAAACAACCGGACTTTTGACATATCATAATCCGTGCTTTTTGAGAAGGTGCATTTTGCTTTGGGCAAACACCACTTCGAGACACACCATCAGCCTTAAGTTTCAGTTCCCCTGTCAGCTTATTTAACCTACTAACACCAACAACGCGAATTTTATCACCTGGCACGAAAGATATCTTAATAGAGGTACGCAATTCTTTAGGGATTTTAATTTCTACTTCTTCAGAGGAAACTACTAAACGCAAATATTTCGGCTTTTTTGGTTTATCACCAATAAAACTTAGTAATTCTCCTTCCAGATTGAATTCTGATATTGTCAGATATTTTTCGCTCATTGTTGGTTGTTGGTTGATAGTTGATAGTTGATGGTTGTTGGTTAACGGTTAACAGTCAACAGTTATCAACTAACCACTAATATTGTACAGACGCGATTCATCGCGTCTCTCTTTTTAAGCCAGCCGTTTGGCTTCAAAAGTTTGTGGTAACTTTAATGGTTCTGGCAAGTTGGAAAATTCTAATTCCCAACCGTTAGCTAAAGTAAAAACCATTCCATCGTCACCGGCTGTTTGCTTGACTACTTCTTCTTCTAGGTCTTTTTTGGCAACGTAGGCAATTAAATTTCCCGCATCATTCATCCGCAGCATTACTTTCATTTAGTTTCCTCAACAGCTTCTAATTCTTTTTTCTGACAGCCTACGATGAATCCTGTTTCCAAAAAATGCACCGCATAAATATACGAACTTTGTAAAAAAGTGCCAATACTAGCAATGTAGCCAATATCGCCCTTTTTCGCTAAAACTGCTCCGATTTCTTGACCGGGAAATGTACCATCATTTTTGATTAACTTGCGAAGTCGGACTTTTTGACCGATTTCAAAAATTGGTGGCAAATCCAGTTCTAATTCATCGCGCTGCATGAGAATACCTCTGTTCTTCCACCAAATTTAAAAGTTCTTGTGTAGTCAAGCTACGTTTTTTCTGCACTGACAGTCGTCGCACTGCATCCAAGACAGATTTTGTTTCTTCTGAGTTCAGACTAATACCGTACTGCTCAAGTAAGTTAGATATCAAATGACGACCAGAATGTTTACCTAAAACCAAACGTCGCTCCCAGCCAACTTCTTCCGGGGCAAATGGTTCGTAGGTCATGGGATTTTGTAGGACACCATGAGCATGAATACCAGATTCGTGAGCAAAGGTGTTGTCACCAACGATCGCTTTCCAAGGAGGTACACTAGAACCTGATGCTGAAGCCACAAGTCGGGAAAGTTCCAACAACCGAGGGGTTTCAATGCCCAAATCAACATTGTGGATGCGCTTCATTGCCATAACAACTTCTTCTAAAGCTGCATTTCCGGCTCTTTCACCCAACCCGTTGACTGTGGTATTTACTGATAACGCACCAGCTTTGATACCTGATAAGGCGTTAGCAGTCGCTAAACCAAAATCATTATGAGTGTGGATTTCCACGGGAATCATCAAAGCATTTACCAATCGCTTTACTTTAGTGAAAGTTCCGAATGGTTCGAGAACCCCGACGGTATCGCAGAAGCGAAACCTAGAAGCACCCCATTCTTGAGCATAAAGTGCGACATCTAAAAGAAAGTTGTCATCAGCTCTAGATGAATCTTCACCTCCCACTGCAACCCAAAGACCTTTATCAACCGCAAAGCTGATAGAATCTCTCAATTGTTGCAAAGTTACACGCCATTGACCGTGAAATTTGGCGGCAATTTGAATTCCGGAGACAGGAATAGAAATATGCACTCGTTGTAAACCACAAGCCATAGAAGCTTGAATATCTGAGATAACAGCGCGGTTCCAGCCTAATAGCTTGGCTTGCAAACCCATATTATTAATTATAGATATAGCACGTATTTCTTCCTCGCCCATCGCCGGAATTCCGACTTCTAATTCTTGAACACCCATTGCATCCAAAAATTTGGCGATCGCTACTTTCTCTTCTAAACTAAAAGCAACACCTGCCGCTTGCTCACCATCACGCAGCGTCGTGTCATTAATGATCACTTGATTCATACCTAATATCCTAGATGGGAAGTTTTCCTAATACCCTTTCACCGATTGCAGTGCTACTTTTCTTGATCCTGGTAATGACAGTTGATGCTCGACGGTAAATGCTGAAAAATATCACATTTCATATTTTTTCATTATTAACTAATTACTCACAGCACATCTGTATGAGATAGAACTAAATAAAGGTATAAATTATAATTTCTTCTTTTCCGTAGGGTACTTTATTGGTTCTAGTAGCAGGTAGCTAATACAGCTACTAGCAATTGCGGACAAATTCAATGAGTGCTTTCAGCTAAGAAAGTGAAAATCATGGCAGAATCCTCATGTAGTTCCAAAAAATTGGCATTTAGGGTAGACAATTCATCATCCTATAAGTTAAAGAGCAAAACTTCGCTAAATTTGGTTTTCCAGCCAATCAAAAATTTTTTCTAGCTGCTCTAAGTCTACTAAACCATACTGCCAAAGAACCATTGGCAAGGGACCTCTTTCTAATTCCCGATGCCGCAGTGCCACAGCGATATCGGCAGTTGTCAGCGAAAGTTCTTGATGCAAAAAATTGATAAATTTTGTATCACTCCGAGCTACCATCATCGAAAATTCAACTCCTTCACCGAATAAAGAATTAAAAATTTGAAATTAAAAGTCAAGTTTGATAATTTCACCTTTTTAATCACTGTCACATGAGGAAAAATGTTCATTTTTAACAGATTGGATAACAGCGAAATGTATGCTGATTTTCTGCTAAAATTGTCCGGATACTCAGTAATTATCGCTGTAATTCCAGCAACGCTCTAACCAGTGAACTAACTCGTGACGTGAAGCAACAAATTGCATGACGATACTACGGACAAGAATCGCTGTTATACAACTATTTACTTCTACCCGCAAAGAACCATCAGCAGGACAAGAACAAGGAATCATTAATTCTTGTAAACGGTGATGAATTCGCCAGCGATCGCACAAAGGAATTTGCAAAACTTCATCGCCTAAAGCATCGGAATTACTACAAGGTGGCATAATTAGGGATTGGGGACTAGGAGGACTAAGGGGGACAGGGGGGAGAATAAATATTGGCTATTTACTCTTGATTTATAGAGACGCGATATATCGCGTCTCTACAGCTGTTGTCTGATGATTATTCTTGAGAATTTGCAGTTGTTGTTCGAGTTGCTCAACGCGAGAGAGCAAAGCCTGCATTGCCGACGCTTCGAGATCCGGTAACTTTCCATGTTCTAAAGGGCTTTCTTCTTTTTTGCGGCAAATAGTGCGTCCGGGAATTCCCACGACGGTACAATCTGAGGAGACATCGCGCAAAACAACTGAACCGGCACCGACACGAACGCGATCGCCAATTTGAATATTGCCTAAAATTTTCGCACCGGCACCCACCACAACGTTTTTGCCTAAAGTGGGATGACGCTTACCTTCTTCTTTTCCAGTACCGCCAAGAGTCACATCTTGGTAAATCAGCGTATAATCTCCCACAATGGCAGTTTCACCAATGACAACGCCCATACCGTGGTCGATAAATACACCTTTGCCAATCTTTGCACCTGGGTGAATTTCAATTCCTGTGAAAAATCGCCCAAAATGTGAAATCAAACGCGGAATAAAACTTACTCCTCGGCAGTGCAACCAGTGAGCAAGACGATGCAAACAAAGTGCATGTAATCCTGGGTAGCAAAACAGCACTTCTAGCCAATTACGTGCCGCAGGATCGCGCTCAAAGATAATGCGAAAATCACTCGAAATCAACTCAAAAAAAGCTCTATAAAATAGATTTTTTTGCAAGTTGGTATTGGTATAATCCGGTGTGGGTGAATTTTTAATACTGTCGTCGAGGCGTTGCATCGGAATAGCCTGAGTAAAAGAGCCGTGTGCTGTTTTTATGCTTATAGCAGGCGAGTCTAAATAGGGCAGTGCATCCGATGCATATTTGATTTTATTGAATTGATTAAGCTTGTACTCATAACCCCAAATCACGATTTAAGGGAAATTTCAAATTTCCTTGGGGGTAGGGGTGCTAGTATTTTTAGGATAGGGTACTAGTATTTCGGGGTAGGGGAGTAAGTATTTCTGCACTCAACCTTCAGCTTCTTTAATGTAAGGCTGAGTAAGCATTTCTGCAAAATATTTTCTTAAAACTTAACTTGTACTCATCTTCACTTAAAGATGAAGTACTCGACTTGAAAATAAAACTTCTGTATATCGAGTTACTAAATATATCCTATTATTCAAGTCAGAAAAAAACGAATTTCTTTATTTTCTTTTAGGCTTCTGTTGTCTGTATGCACAAATACCATTTAAAATCTCATCTACGCGTCTGCTGAAGGGAGGATGGGGAGAGGGGGAGACAAGGAGAAAGAAGAATTATTTGGCGTTGCTGAATCGCAGTATGAATCCGGATGTAGAGACGTAGCACAGAATAGTCTAATCAAGGGTTTTGACCAGAGCGCAGAATCATTTTCATACATCTAATCAGCAACGCCTAAAATCTCATCTACGCGTCTGCTGAAAGTTATTCAGAACCCTTGAGAGACGTAGCACTGCTACGTCTCTACATTTTTTATGGAGATGTCTCTTGTCTTCTAAGCGATCGCGATCGCAATTTTCCCGGCAGTTCGACCAGTTTCGCTGTATGTATGCGCTGCTGCTAACTCTTTTAAGGGAAATGTGCGATCAATTACTGTTCGCATTTTCCCAGCCTCAATTAAATCCTTAAGATAAGTCAAGTCTTCAGTGTTGCAATTAAAAAGAATAAATTTGGCTTTTTTACCAGGAATCAGCGCAGTCAAAGCACCTTGTACAAAAACGTCAGGTGTAGGTAATGTAGTTATGTAAATACCGTTAGGTTTAAGAACTTCTTTGCAGCTAGAAAACGATTCTTTTGCCACCGCATCAAAGATAATGTCATACTGTGCAGCATCTTGAATGAAATTTTGTTGTTTGTAATCAATCAAGTGATCAGCTCCTAAAGACTTTACCAAATCAAAGTTTTTGCTACTACAAACAGCCGTCACTTCAGCCCCAAAAATCTTCGCAAGTTGCACCGCAAAAATGCCCACACCACCCGAAGCACCATTTATCAAGACGCTTTGTAACGGCTGAATGTTTCCCAAATCTCGCAAAGCTTGCAATGAAGTACCCGCAGCTACAGGTAAAGAAGCTCCCTCTTCAAACGTCATATTCGCCGGTTTCATTGCCGCAACTCTTTCAGGAACAGCAGCGTATTCTGCATAAGCTCCCCCAAAAGCAACACTTAAACAAGCATAAATCAAGTCTCCGGGTTTGAAGAGCGTTACATCAGAGCCAACCTCTACCACTTCACCGGACAAATCAAACCCCAAAATTTTCGGGAATGCATAACCTGTCATTAATTGCAACGCTCCTTGGCGGATTTTCCAATCAACCGGATTAACGCTAGAAGCGTGAACCTTAACCAGCAACTGATCTGACTTTATTTTCGGTGTTGGTAAATCCTCATACTGCAACACATCAGCCGAACCGTAACCACGAATAGCGATCGCTTTCATAATTTCCCTCTACAAATAAAAATTTTCAACTAAAACCGGCAAGAGTCCCACACCATAATATGCAGATTTGGTGTCGGGAGGAATGCCCGGTTGGATTTGTCGCGTCCTCCGACTAATTTCCCGCGTAGCGGAAAAAGGGAGGGGATAGCGACAAATGCTCACGATAATCTACGCTCCATAGACGCATAATCTCGAACTCCGTCTTATTAACTTGACACTACCCGGATTAAACTGACCAATACCTGACCAGTTATGGTCATAAATTGACAATAATAAAATAAATACCAACAAGATGAGTGACTTTGTTCTGGCTTCTGGAATTGCTATTTTTACACTTGTAGGTCTATAGGGTGGCTGCCGAGCTACCTGGAAATTGGTAAACAAGGAGGAAAATTGATGGGCGCTGATTTAATTAAAGCAAAACGTGAAGAAGTCTTACGCTTAATTACTAAACAAAATAAACTTTTGAGTCATTTACTGCAAATTCCCAACATATTTCAAGAAAGTGATGAGGATGAGCAACAAAGAACTGACAGCCAAACAGTCGAGCTTTGGCAAGGAATTCTCACCAATGAAGCACAAAAAGTAAATCGATTGGAAATGGTTGTGGTAGTGGTAGGTAGCATGAAAGCTGGTAAGTCAACCACTATCAATGCCATTGTCGGTTTAGAGTTATTGCCAAGTAGTAACAGAGCGATGACTTCCTCGCCAACATTAATTCGGCATTGCGTAGGTCAAAGACAACCCGTCCTATCCTTCCCAAAAAATAAGCAGATGGAGAAGATGGTTGAAGAAATCAAACAAAAGCTGATTGATTTAAAAAATAAAAACAATTTAAACTTAGTAGAACTGTCTAAATATCAAGATGGTGATGTACTAATTCAAAGCATAATCGACGGAAAATTTCGTAAATTTCAGGAACGATATGAAGGGCAAGATAATATCTTAAATTGCTTGAAGCTTTTCAATGAATTAATACGATTATCTCTAGACAAAAATGTTATGGCTCAAGCTTTGATCAATGGATATGAGAATATTAATGACTTACCAACTATCGAAGTAGAGTTTTTGCACTTGCCCGAGAAAAATGAAATAACCAAAGGGAGCTTGACTTTACTAGATACACCTGGTTCTAACGAATTTGTGATAGGTAAAGAGTTACGTAAGGCGTTAAGGGCTCAAATAGCAAAAGCATCAGCACTTTTAGCAATTATACACTACGGTCAAATGGGATCTGACGGGGAAGGTCAAATGCGTGAAGAATTAGAAAATCAGATTCACCAGATAAAAGATACCTTCTTTATCTTTGCCAATAGATTTGATGAGAGAGACCGTAACACTATGAAAGCTGAAGAAGTAAAGTCTTATGCTGCGAAAAGTTTTATGAAAGGGCAAGTTAAACAGGAATGTGTATATCCAGTATCTGCTACCTATGCGTTCCTCTCTAATCGTGCTAAGTACGAGATTAAGGAAAAGGGAAAATTGCCAGATTATAGAGATGAAGAAAATAAGTGGGTAGAAGATTTTGGTAAAGCTGTTTTTGGAGTTTTTTGGGAAGACAAGATTCAGAAAAAAGACGAAGTTGAAGCTGGTGCAAAGGGGTTATGGGATCTTAGTGGTTTTAAACAGCCTATCGATGAAGTAGTTGTTAAAGCGGAAAGTACAGCAGCATTGGCAAGTATGAAGTCTGCGACTGACAAAATGATTGAGTCTGTTAATTCCTTGCAGAACTTTCTAGAATCACGTCGTTGGGGTTTGAGTCAAAGTATCGACAAAATTCGTCAAGCTATAGATGACTTGAAACAAGATATACAGAAAGTTGGACAAGCTGAAACTACAGCAAACAAAGCGTTACAAGAGTTGATGGATGAATTTTTAAGTACTGCTCAAACAATATATAAGGACGTTGAGCAAGACTTGAGACCAACCTTAGAAGATTATTTTCAGAAGAGGAAAAAGAAAGAAGAAAAAGAATCCCAGAGACAAGAGCAAGATTTTGAAGAAGCCTTACAAAAGCTAGAAAATAGGGGGATAAGGGAAATTTTCAAAGAAATAGAAGAGGAAAGGGGAAAAAGACCAGAAAGTAAAGGGATAAGTGAAATTTTGCAAGAGATAAAACGGGATAAGGTGCTTCCAAAACACAAAAAAGATTTTGATTTTGATCCTAAAAATCCAAAAATTGAGTTTCGTTCGGAAGAAGACGCAAAGTCTTTCTTGAAGACTGTAAATCGAAGTGTGATCTCTATTATAGATGACTCAGTAAAAAAACTAAGATTACGTCTTAGAGAATTATCAAAAGAACTTGAACAAAAAATTCCTCAAACACTTAAAAACAAAGTAGAAGGTATACTACAAACTGCACAAGAACGTTTGAGAAATGAGGGTTTTTCGCTGGGATTTGATCTGCCTGAACCAGAGATAGAACAAAATGATATTGATTTAGTTGAACTTTTTGTATTAGGTATGGAAAAATCTACTAAAAGTCTACCTTCACCAGAGCTTAGAGAAATGAAAGCTTGGTGGGCTGGCATAGCTCGATTTTTTGGTAAATTCTTTGATCATGAGTGGGGATACGAAGCTTATATTGAGCACAAAAAGACAGATGTCTATATTGTTGATATGACAAAAATCAGAAAAAGCGTAATTGATAATTTGCATATTAGAATTGATGAGCTTAGAGACGAAAATCAGGATTTTTTTGATGAAACTATAAAGCCTATTTCAGAAAAATATTTTGGTGCTTTAAAAGATTATCTCGAAATAATTAGAGGAGACTTAAGTGGTAGTATTGAAATCCAAAAATTAGATCGGCAAGATAAAAAAAATCTATTGCAACTAATTTATGATTTGAGAGAAGAGACAGAGTTACAGACACAAGATTTGAACTTATTAAAAGGTGGTTTAAAAAGTAAATAAGTAAGTAGTGTGTGTTACGGCTATGAAAGTATTCGAGAGTTTAAGACAGCCATAACTAGCCGTAACGCACCCGACAATTTAAAGTTTACTTTTCAAACATCCTCTAAGCATAATTTGAGATGATCTGAAAGAAGTTATCCAGTTGGTGGGAGAAATTCAAGTGACACTAGATGAACTGCGAAAACTACACCCTCAGTTAACAGAAAAAGCAATAGTCGATTATGTCAACGGTCTTGAGGTTCTTGATGACCATTTGCGATTCCGTGACCAAACTAACAATAAGTTTTCAACAAGAATCTTAGATTCCATCACTGGTGGGACAGCACAACGTCAACAAATCATTGATGGTAATATCACTAATAGTCTGAAAACAGTTTCTAATTGGCTACAGGATATTCAACTCTATCAAGCTAAAAGTGATATTGCTGTTGCTCGCTTGGCAGGTAAATTGAAAGAAACCCGTACAGGTGTAATGCGCTTGCAAGAGCGACACAACGAGCTAGCAGAAAATGTGCAAGCGATTAAACAACGCCTTGATCAATTTGAAATTGAAGTTGATAAGCGTTGGACTAGATTAGAGTCTGAAGTTCAATACCTCTCAGCTGAAGGTCATTTGAATAGGGTATTTACCAAATGGCAACCGAGACTATTCAATAAATATCCACCGCTAGCAGGGCTTTATTTAATGATAGATGAACTTTACTGGGGTACGTTTGGGATCTACTGCCGAAAAGAATTTGGAACAAGTGAAGTGCGTCAACTGATGGAAGAATTAGGTCATAAAGCTTTAATTCTGATGGAAGCATATTCAAAAGATGATGTTTATCAGTTAACACTTCCAGAAAAATGGTTATCTCCCATTCGGGATTTACCTGAAGAATCGCGTGAAGTACTGAGCTATTTGAGCAATTGGGCAGATCCACAAACTGCTCCTGTCACTTGGGCGATTAGCAATGCTGCCTTACTTAAATCTAAAATTCCTGATGATTTTCCTCGCGTTTTTTCAGGAGAATATGCAATTAATCATTTGATATATGAAAACAAAAAACGAATACAGATCGAAAATGACTAGTAAACCTTATCGAGTAGGCTTAGTTTTATCTGGCGGTGGTGCTAGAGGTGCATATCATGTAGGCGTGATTAAATATCTAGCTGAGATGAACATTTCAATTGATGCTGTTGCTGGCGCTAGTATCGGTGCTTTGAATGGTGCAGTTATAGCAGCAGAACCAAATCTCAATATAGCGTTAAAACGTTTAGAAGAAATTTGGGACTCACTTGCTGCTAATAGTCCGATCAAGATTAATAGTACAGAAACAATTAAGTACATTGGCAAGATATTGCTTGGTCAAGTTGCTCCACTAATAGCTGGAACAAGTGATGCATTATCAGCTGTAGCCAATCTTCAGACTCTATTTTCAGAAAACGTAGGTTTGGGGGACGAAAGTCCTATCCATAAGTTGTTAGATGAATATTTAGACTTAGAAAAACTTCAGGAAGGTTTACCTTTATACGTTTCCGTATATCGAAGTCAAGGTAGCTTGAATGACTTATTTTCTGCCATTTTAGCTTCAGTAAACTTAATTAATACTCAACATTCTGAATTTTTACATATTCAATCCCTGGAGCGAACTCAACAATGCGTAGCCATTCTTGCTTCAGCTGCTATTCCCCTGCTATTAAAGGCTAAACAGATTGAGGTTAATGAAACTAACTATTTCTATTCGGATGGTGGTCAAGGAGGTGTAAGAAATGTCCAAGGCAATACTCCCATTACTCCATTGCTTGAATTAGAAAATTGTACCCATGTTTTTATCAATCATCTAAGTGATGGCAGTTTATGGGATCGTAATGCTTTTCCAAACATCACTCCTATAGAAATTCGTCCAGGAAGAGTTATAAAACGTCAAGGTCTAGCAAAAGACTTAATAGGCTTTGATGCCAATAATATTCAATCTTGGATTGAACAAGGTTATGAAGATACTCAACGTTGTTATGAAAACGCTGCTCGTCCTCTCCACATTCGTGAAATAGCAAATCAAGCTAAAAAGCAACGAGATGAGGCAATAGATAAATTAGACAATGATAATTTCCATATTGACTAAATTTAACAGGCGTTGCGACGGTTGTGTTGCAAAAATTTCTTGAGACAAACCCGCCCCTTTGGAAAGCTTTGACTATCACAGGAAATCGAAAAGTTTTTCGATTTCCTGTTTGTACGTTTAGCCTTGTCAAATCTCATGCCCTAACCAACTCTCTCGTTGCATACCGTGAAAAATAGTGTGAACTAGGGATTTTGCACTTTCTACACTGTACCCGTTCGCGCTTGCGTCTTTGAAGAAGAAGGTGTCAGTGTAGGTAGTAGACATCTCCATAAATGAATTATGCGTTGCCCGAAATCCTTGTAGAGACGTAGCACTGCTACGTCTCTACATTCATTTTCAGAGATGTCTAGTTGACCGTAGGTTATGCTTAGCATAACTTTTACAACATTTGTGGAACACTACAGATTTTATCTGGTAAGGTATCATCTGCAAAGCGATTATTACAAATACCGCAGCGCGATCGCCCTTGATTTGCATTCATTTCGCATCGCTGCATTTCCCCACACAAGCGGTTTTGCACCATTAAAACCCACTTTTACGTGCAACTTAATCTCATTAGACATCTCCAAAATATTAAAAAAAAATAAACGGCATTTTTCCCTTGAAAAAAATGATATGTTGTATACAGAATTGATTTCGCAATTTTCTGGGGTAGCCTACATAAGCCTACTCCAGATTTTCGCCCCTTAAATCCTCCACAAATGGTATTTGTTGATGCATTTAAGGGTAGCTTGAGTACAACCTAAGAGAGATAAAAAAAAGCTAAAATTCTGCTTTAATTCTTATGAGGATTGGGTTAGAGTTGAGTACATAAAACCCCTGCACCCTCCTCCCTAAATACTAGTACCCTTATCAGAAAATACTAGTACCTAACCCCGAAAAAATATTTTTAAATTCTTGAAACTCAGATGGAAAGTGGGTTTCATATTTTGAGTACAAGCTTAATTAATTCAATAAATTCTATCCAGAGCGATCGCTTCAACTGCTTTGTGAACGACTGATATAAAACTTATATCGCCAATCACTAAGCGCTCCGACAACGACAACAGCTTCTTTTCCTCCCAGATAGAAGAGCGATTAGTGAGTGGAGGGATGAGATAGCACCACATCCTGTAAATAGAAGTCGCGGCTGTACACACCACCATTCAAACGTTGACACACACCAGTCGCAAACCAGGGTTTTACAACCTGCGTCATCAGACAAAGTGAGTAGAAGACGCGACTTCAATTCTACAGGTAGTACTTCCATTTCCCACAGTGGCAGCCACAGTCCACCGATTTTTGCGAGATTCAATGACACTACCGTCTACAGAAATTATCAACACCACCGTCACAGAACCAACCAAAGCAAAATCCGGTGGTTGCGGACGTAAGAGCGATACTAGCCACGTCGTCGAAATGGACGAAAAGACCAAAGAGCGCATCGCCAAACATCCTTGTTATAGTGAAGATGCACATCATCACTACGCTAGGCTGCACGTTGCAGTTGCGCCGGCTTGTAACATTCAATGCAACTATTGCAACCGGAAATATGACTGTGCGAACGAAAGTCGTCCTGGAGTAGTTAGCGAATTGCTAACCCCCGAAGAAGCAGCGCACAAAGCATTGGTAATTGCAGGCAAGATTCCTCAAATGACAGTTGTGGGAATCGCCGGTCCTGGAGATCCATTAGCGAATCCAGAAAAGACCTTCCGCACATTTGAGTTGATTGCCGAACAAGCACCAGATATTAAGCTTTGTCTGTCAACCAACGGATTGATGCTTCCGGAATACGTCGATCGCATTAAACAACTTAATATAGATCACGTCACCATCACCATCAACATGGTAGACCCAGAAATCGGGGTCAAGATTTATCCTTGGGTTCACTACAACCGCAAGCGTTACAGAGGTATTGAAGGAGTCAAGATTCTGCACGAAAAGCAGATGGAAGGACTCCAAGCTTTGAAAGAAGCTGATATCTTATGCAAAGTCAACTCGGTGATGATTCCGGGAATTAACGACGAGCATTTGGTAGAAGTAAATAGAGTCATTCGCTCCAAAGGTGCATTCTTGCACAACATTATGCCGTTGATTTCTGCACCAGAACACGGTACACACTTCGGCTTAACCGGACAACGTGGTCCTACCCAAAAAGAACTCAAAGCAGTTCAAGATGATTGCTCCGGCAACATGAAAATGATGCGCCATTGTCGCCAATGTCGTGCAGATGCGGTAGGATTATTAGGAGAAGACCGTAGCCAAGAATTCACCAAAGACAAATTCTTGGAAATAACACCAGAATACGACTTGGCTAAACGTCAAGAAGTCCACGAAGGAATTGAGAAATTCCAACAAGAAATCAAAGCAGCGAAAGAAAAAGCCAAAGCAGAGACAAGGGTTATCGCGTCTGTACAAAACGCGTCTCTACAAAATAGTCCGAAAATCTTAGTTGCAGTTGCAACCAAAGGTAGCGGATTGGTAAATCAACACTTCGGTCATGCGAAAGAATTCCAAATTTACGAAGTGGATGGTAACGAAGCTCGCTTTGTGAGTCATCGCAAAATCGATCACTTCTGCCAAGGTGGATATGGAGAAGACGCCACTTTAGATAAAATTATAGAAGCGATCGCAGATTGCAAAGCCGTTTTAGTCTCCAAAATTGGCGAATGTCCGAAAACAAAATTACAAGAAGTTGGAATACAGACTGTTGAAAGCTACGACATCATCGAAAAAGTCGCATTAGAATTTTACCAGCAATGGAATAAAGAATAGTTAGTAGTTAGTAGTTAGTAGTTAAGTAGATGGACATAAATAAACCCTTCTTAAGGTAGTAACGGCTTCAGCCGTTAAAATCCTCACCGACGAGCGGTAAACCGCTCACTACTAACTACTAACTACTAACAACGCTCCTACCACCATTCCCCTAATTTATAAGGAGAATAATCATGGCTTACAAAATTACCAGCCAATGTATTTCCTGCAATCTTTGTGAGACTGTATGTCCAGTTGGCGCCATTAAAGTAATTGACGGAAACCACTGGATTGACCCCGAACTTTGCACAAACTGCGTTGATAGTGTTTATAGCGTGCCTCAATGTAAAGCAGGTTGTCCCACTTGCAACGGCTGCGTTAAACAGCCAAACGATTACTGGGAATCATGGTTTGACACTTACAACAATATAGTTAAAAATCTCAAAAAAGAACCAGATTATTGGGAAACTTGGTTTAACTCTTATTCCCAAAAATACTCCGAGCAATTGCAAAAAATCAACAGCAAATAAGAAGAAACCCCGACGATTAAAATCGCGGCTACACAAACGCTCGTCTGCCTTCGCGGACTAATCTAAAAATAGGGTTTCATATCATGACAGGTTTATTACACATACTGTAAAGACGTTCCGCCGGAACGTCTCTACGACGGTTACGATCTTCGCGGACTAATCTAAAAATAGGGTTTCATATCATGACAGGTTTATTACACATACTGTAAAGACGTTCCGGCGGAACGTCTCTACGACGGTTACGATGTTTTTATTACTGTTATAGGACTTACGCAAAAACTCTCTTAAACTCTTGTTCCTTCTCCTTACGGAGACGCTTCGCGTAGCCGCGTGCCTCTCGAAGAGAAGGCTTCCTTGGCTTCTTCTCTGCGAGACGCGAAGCGCGAAGGCGGTTCGTTTCTCTTCAAATAAGATTGCTACACCTGTAAAAACTTTCAATATAAAGACAAATTTGCGCTATTCTTAAATTAAGTAAAAAGCAATGCAAAAGAACTGCATTTATCTGGATAACAACGCCACAACCAAAGTAGATCCAGAAGTAGTAGAGGCAATGATGCCTTACATGACAGATTTTTATGGTAATCCTTCGAGTATGCACACCTTTGGTGGGCAAGTTGGTAAAGCCGTAAAGCAAGCGCGTCAACAAGTTGCAGCCTTGCTGGGATGTGATGACTCGGAAATTATCTTCACCAGTTGCGGTACAGAAGGTGATAACGCTGCGATTCGTGCTGCATTGTTAGCGCAACCCGAAAAGCGTCACATCATTACCACCCAAGTTGAACATCCAGCAGTTCTGAATGTCTGCAAACAACTGGAAACTCAAGGTTACACCGTTACCTATTTGTCGGTGAATGGTCAGGGACAATTGGATCTAGATGAACTAGAAGCCTCCCTGACTGGTAACACCGCTTTGGTGACGATTATGTACGCCAATAACGAAACCGGTGTAATTTTCCCAATTGAGCAAATTGGGTTGCGCGTCAAAGAATATGGTGCTATATTTCATGTAGATGCGGTGCAAGCGGTTGGTAAGATCCCGCTAAATATGAAGACCAGCACTGTAGATATGCTTACGATGTCCGGTCATAAAATCCACGGACCAAAAGGAATTGGTGTTCTATATGTGAAACGCGGTGTCAGATTCCGTCCCTTCCTAATTGGTGGACAACAAGAACGCGGACGCCGTTCAGGAACAGAAAACGTTCCCGGAATTATTGCCTTGGGCAAAGCTGCGGAACTGGAAATGCTACACTTAGAAGAAGCGACGAAGCGAGAAAGAAAATTGCGCGATCGCCTCGAACAAGCTATACTCACCAAAATCCCCGATTGCGAAGTTAACGGCGATACAACGCAGAGATTACCCAACACAACCAACATCGGCTTCAAGTATATCGAAGGTGAAGCAATTCTCCTTTACTTAAACCAACACGGCATTTGTGCATCTTCGGGTTCCGCTTGTAGCTCTGGTTCTCTCGAACCGTCTCACGTTCTGCGAGCAATGGGCTTACCCTACACCATTTTACACGGCTCAATCCGCTTCAGCCTCTGTCGCTACACAACAGAAGCTGAAATTGACCAAGTTATCGCGGTAATGCCCGATATTATCCAACGTCTGCGCGACATGTCACCCTTCAAAAACGATCAAGCAGGTTGGTTACAAGCACAAGAGCAAACACTCGCTCATCGCTAGGGGGATTTGAAGAGGGGAAAAGGTTAAAGGGTAAAGGGTAAAGGTATCGAAATAAAGAGTAATTTAAATAACTCCGGAAATCTTTTTTCCCCCTTCCCCATCCTCAAATTGTCCAATTCCCAATGCCCTAATCTAAAATCTAAAATCAACTTATGTGGGAATATACAGACAAAGTATTAGAACTCTTCTACAATCCCAAAAATCAGGGTGAAATTGAAGAAACTGCTGAACAAAATATTAAGGTTGCCACTGGTGAAGTCGGTAGTATTGCTTGCGGTGATGCTTTGAGATTGCATCTAAAAGTTCAAGTTGATACAGACAAGATTCTTGATGCACGCTTTCAAACCTTTGGTTGTACGAGTGCGATCGCTTCAAGTAGTGCTTTAACTGAATTAGTTAAAGGTTTAACTCTTGATGAAGCGCTGACAGTCACAAACAAAGACATCGCTAATTATTTAGGTGGACTTCCTGAAGCCAAAATGCATTGTTCGGTAATGGGACAAGAAGCTTTAGAAGCTGCTATCTTTAATTATCGAGGCATTGAGCGCGAAGTTCATGACGATGATGATGAAGGAGCGCTAATTTGTACCTGTTTTGGCATCAGCGATACAAAGATTCGCCGCGTAATCAGAGATAATAATCTTATCACCGCAGAGGAAGTAACAAATTACGTTAAAGCCGGTGGCGGATGCGGATCTTGTTTAGCGACTATTGATGATATAATTAGAGATGTGCAAAGGGAATCTGCACTGCCAATCGCTGCTCCTGCAAGTAATAAGGGCGGGGTTGCTACAGAAATTGCTAAACCAGCCTTGACGACCGTCCAAAAAATCGCACTCATTCAAAAAGTATTGGATGAAGAAGTCAGACCTGTATTGCTAGCCGATGGTGGAGATGTCGAACTTTACGATGTCGAAGGCGATCACGTCAAGGTTTTACTTCAAGGTGCATGTGGTTCTTGTTCTAGTAGTACTGCAACCTTGAAAATTGCGATTGAAGCGAGATTGCGCGATCGCATTTCTCAAAGCATAGTCGTCGAAGCAGTTGAGCCATTGTTCTAAGGTTTAAGTACTCTACAAATACGTCATAGTATCAGCCAAGTAGAGAAAGTAGGATTTGACCCACATAACTTGCGATCTTTCCGTCCTACTGACAAAAGACAGCAACACCACATATTAGTCATCCAACTCGCTTCAAAGGAGAAAGATATGGACAAGTTGTACGATAAACTTGGCGGAAAACCAACTCTGGATAAAGTAGTCCAGGATTTCCACAAACGTATTTTAGCAGATAACACCCTCCAACCGTTTTTTGCTAAAACAGACATGGAAAAGCAAGGCAAGCATCAAGTTGCTTTCTTCGCTCAAATTTTTGAAGGTCCCAACGAATACAAGGGACGCCCAATGGAAGCAACCCACAAGGGTATGAATCTACAGCAGTCACACTTCGATGCGATCGTTAAGCATTTGAAAGATTCAATGGCTGTAGGTGGTGCTTCAGCTGAAGACACAAACGCGGCAGTTGCTCGTGTTGAAAAATTGAAGGGTACTATTTTAAACAAATAGTCCCTGCTACCAACTCAAAATTCGCTCATTCCCAAAGAATATTGCAATTTTGAATTGGGGCAAAACGCGGGTCAAGTTCTATTTCTTATTAACCACTGAAACAAATTATGACGTATTTGTAAAGTGCCTAATTCTTAGGCTCATTGGTCATTAGTTTTAACTAATGATCCTTCGGATTCACCAGTCGCCTGCGGCGGGAAACCCGTCCGCAGCGCTGGTTCACCAGTGATAAAAAACAATCATAAAACTAAAAGAAAACAAATTTAACGAGGAAACAATGATGCTTTCAATAATTTTGGTGGGAGAGCGATCGCCTCCAGGCACGTTCTTCTCGCGGTCAGCGCTGTAAATCGGGCGTGAACCCATCACACAAACGCTGCATACCCATTAACCATTAATCAACCAATTGCAGGAGCAAAACAATCATGTCCGTTGATGAAAAAATTAGACAGATAGCTTTCTACGGTAAAGGCGGTATTGGTAAATCTACCACCTCTCAAAATACCCTTGCAGCTATGGCAGAAATGGGTCAGCGCATTTTGATTGTGGGTTGCGACCCCAAAGCTGACTCCACCCGTTTGATGCTGCACAGCAAAGCTCAAACAAGCGTTCTTCAATTGGCTGCTGAACGTGGTGCTGTTGAAGATATAGAACTTCATGAAGTCATGCTCACCGGCTTCCGCAACGTTCGTTGCGTAGAATCTGGTGGTCCAGAACCTGGTGTAGGTTGCGCTGGTCGTGGTATCATCACCGCTATTAACTTCTTAGAAGAAAACGGTGCTTACCAAGACGTTGACTTCGTATCTTACGACGTATTAGGTGACGTTGTATGTGGCGGTTTCGCTATGCCTATCCGTGAAGGCAAAGCACAAGAAATCTACATCGTTACATCTGGTGAAATGATGGCGATGTATGCGGCTAACAACATCGCTCGCGGTGTTTTGAAATATGCTCACACTGGTGGTGTGCGCTTGGGTGGATTGATTTGTAACAGCCGTAACGTTGACCGGGAAATCGAATTGATCGAAACCCTGGCAAAACGGTTGAACACCCAAATGATTCACTATGTACCTCGCGACAACATCGTTCAACACGCAGAATTGCGTCGGATGACAGTTAACGAGTACGCACCTGACAGCAATCAAAGTCAAGAATATCGCACATTAGCTACAAAGATCATCGAAAACAAAAATCTAGCTATCCCCACACCCATTGAAATGGAAGAGCTAGAAGAATTGTTGATTGAATTTGGTGTTCTCGAAAGCGATGAAAACACAGAGAAGATGGTTGGCAAGAGTGCAGTCGAAGCTCCTGTAGTATAAGTCGGTTTCAAAGAGAAAAGGAGTTTGATCTCCCTACCTTCTACCCCTTAGGGGACTACAAGTCCCCAACCCCAGAGGGAAGATCAGCAATAAAATATGCCCTTCCCTTCCCTATTCCCAGATCCTTAAGACCTACTGAGGCAGAATATGACACCTCCAGAAAACAAGAACATCATCGAAGAAAGAAAAGAACTAATTAAAGAAGTTCTCGAAGCTTACCCCGATAAAGCGAAGAAAAAACGGGAAAAGCACTTAAACGTATTTGAAGAAGGCAAAGCTGACTGCGGCGTTAAGTCTAACATCAAATCTCTTCCTGGTGTAATGACCGCTCGTGGTTGTGCTTATGCAGGTTCTAAGGGTGTGGTTTGGGGTCCCATCAAAGACATGATCCACATCAGCCACGGTCCTGTAGGTTGTGGTTACTGGTCTTGGTCTGGTCGTCGTAACTACTACATCGGTACCACAGGTATAGACAGCTTTGGCACCATGAACTTCACCTCGGACTTCCAAGAAAGAGATATCGTTTTCGGTGGTGACAAAAAACTCTTCAAACTAATCGAAGAACTCGATGTACTTTTCCCTCTCAACCGTGGTGTTTCCATTCAATCTGAATGTCCCATCGGTCTAATTGGGGATGACATCGAAGCTGTTGCTAAAAAAGCAGCAAAAGCAATTGAAAAGCCTGTTGTTCCCGTGCGTTGCGAAGGCTTCCGGGGTGTTTCTCAGTCTTTGGGACACCACATTGCTAACGACATGGTTCGTGACTGGGTATTCACCAGAGCAGACAAAGAGAAGAAAGAAGGTAAGTTGCAATTCGAGGGTACTCCCTACGATGTGGCAATTATTGGTGACTATAACATCGGTGGTGATGCTTGGGCTAGCCGCATTTTGTTAGAAGAAATCGGCTTGCGCGTAGTCGCTCAATGGTCTGGTGATGGCGCATAACTACATACTAAGGTAAGAATGCAGAACAGGAATTAGCTAGCATTAGCTGGGATGATGATTGAGATATAGATTACGAAGACGAGGAGGAGGAAGAGGAAGAAGAAAACCCCGAACAATAACAGCAAAACGCCGACAACTGCGACGTTCGATCGAAATTGCCACCGACGCACTCTAACAACAGCCAGAAAAAGTACGAGCAATCCGCGATCGCCTGCATTTGAATTGTTGGTCGGTTCGCTACTCACCTACCATTTTTAGATCGAAATTCACGTCGCATCACAAGTTCGCCGTCCTCTTCTTTTCCGGTGTAAACGGGGCGTGAGTAGCAACGGAACAGAAAACCGGGTTAAGGCGTATTACATGAACACTACACATTTTTTTAGGCGCTAAAACCCTTGATTTATCGTTAAGAGGGTACTTGGCGATTTCAACAATGAGCTACGACAACTCTTAATAAAATCCTTATGCAATAAGACTTTTAAGCTTAACCCTGTTTTCTGTTCCGATGATACTCATACCCCAATGCGAAAGATAAATTAACACCATTCAGCGTCAGAAAAGTCGCGATCGTTAGTTTAGCCATCTCAATCTCCTTAATCTGCGGATTGATAAAAGTGCCATATCACTCACTGTCGGCAAAAGTTATACCAGGCTCGAAGCGAAAGACCAACAACATTAGTCTTGTTGTAATTTAATGTACTATAAATTGTATTACATATAAGAAATATTTTGACCTGCTTTTATGTGCGAAAGTTTTAATCGTCAAACCCTCACAAATCGCGCTGTTGCGGCATCGCTAGCCATTGCATCCAAGCATGGTATAAGTGTTGACGACCCCAAAACACTTGCAGATGCTTACTCTGTAAGAGTTCACCTCCAACCAGCGCCAATTGTTGCCCGTGTCAGCACGCTAACCCCCATATTGCGTTACCCAATAGAATCGTGGCTGTTGCGTGAGATAGCAGTTTCAGAATTTTTGGCAGCAAAAAACGCTCCTGTTGTTCCACAAAGCGACCTTTTACCATCTGGTGTTCATTGTCACGATGGATTTTTTATGACTTTCTGGCATTACGTTCACCCTGTCTCTGATATTGTGCCGGAATCAGATACAGTGGGAAAAATGCTTGCCGAATTGCACGCGGTTTTAAAAGAATATCCGGGTGAGTTGCCACTTTTAGCACCACCATTCAACGATATTCCACGGGGAATTGAACGTTTGCAACAACTTGGGAATATTTTGAGTGACGAGGATTTGCGGCTATTGAGAGAAACTTACGATACATCTATTAGTCAATTCAAAAATTCAAGCGTGTCATTACAACCATTACACGGTGATGCCCATGCTCGTAATTTGATTCCCACCGCAAAAGGGCTGCTATGGAACGATTTTGAGGATACTTGCATAGGTTCGGTTGGTTGGGATTTGGTTAATCTTGATGATGCTGGTAGAAAAGCCTACGGTGATGTTCCCGATTTGGAAGTATTAGAAATATACCAAACGCTGCGAAAAATTCATGGAGTTGTCTGGGTATTTTCTTTATCACCGGAGTTCCCCGATTGGGTTGAATATGCTCAAACTATGCTGAATGAGTTGCGTGATGTTTAAGTATGGAACAGATAAATATGGGACAAACAATGATTTATCATACTTATATTCCCAGACCTCCCCTATCCCAGTTTGTCAAATTTCTCTGGTCGAGTGAGGGTAATGACATACCCACTCCAATGCTACAGTTGCTACCGATTGGGTCAATGGAATTAGTCATAAATCTCGATGCTGACACCATACCTCTGTTCGACAGAACGAGTCGGGAACGGTGTGGTAGTACGAGTAGCATGAGATTATGTGGAATTCACTCCCAAAGCCTTATCATCGATAATCACAGTCAAATATCGGTGATGGGTGTGCGTTTTCAACCAGGTGGTACTGTGCCATTTTTTCAAATTTCCCCCAGCGAATTGCACAATCAAGTAATATCCCTGGGTGAATTATGGAATTTCCATGCCGAAAAATTACGAGAAAATCTGCTTCAAGCCTCAACAATAAAAACTCGCTTTCTGGTTTTGGAACATTTTCTTTTAAGGATGATGCAGCCACACGAACCTCATCCAATTGTTGATTTTGCATTGCGTGAATTTCAAAAATCATCAGTACCAACGGTTAACGAGGTGACAAACAAAATTGGCATTAGTAACCGCTATTTTGGGCAATTATTTTGTGATTTTGTTGGTATAACACCCAAGTCGTTTTGTCGTATTCAACGCTTACGACGAGTTCTTCTTCTTTTGGTTGGAAAAACATGCGCTGATTGGAGCGATATTGCTTTAACTTCTGGTTATTTCGACCAAGCCCATTTTATTCACGATTTCCGCAGTTTTACTGCTTGCAACCCCACAACCTATCTCAAACAACGAGGTTCACACCCTTGTCATATTTTACTCTCCAGATGAAGTCATTTTTTTACAATATTTTCCATTGATGATGCGTCACAATTAAGAACCGAGTTAATTGGAAGGTTGTCAACGATGCAATCATTATTAGAATTCTTCGCAGAAAACAAGAAGGATGATATTTTTACCATTGGGAAATACATTGAAAGCTACGTCACAGAAAACTGGCAAATAATACTGGAAAAACATCATGATAAATTATTGCGTGCATTCGAGCGAGCGGGAGATATGGCGTATGGGGCTTATTTAAACTTCCTCTTTCGACCCCTTCACATACAATTAAAACAGATTAATTTATATCCAGAACCCAGATTTCCTGGAGATTTTAGTATATCCAGAGAGTGGGGAAATCAAAACGAAACTGACCAGCAGCGTTGGATGTGGAGTATTATCAAGTCAACAAAAGGAAATTTATTAGGTACGATTGTAACAATTACTTTTCACGACCATAACGAATTTCGTATTCCTCAAAAACCGGGAATTATTGCTTTATCTCAAACTGATAAAGATGCTGTTGTCGAAGCACTATCGTGGCGTTCTGTTGATTTTCAAAAAGCACGGGAATTTCAGGTTTAGTATGAGGAATACTTGCAGAATCGAGGTTAAATAGTGTAAAACTCTTTTTTCATAGTCAGCGAATTATCTAATTTGGTAGCCTACCATAAAATTAATTAGCCTCGCACCAATCGATTTATTCTAAAATAGCGATCGCTACAAAACAAAACCTAGAAGTGGCTTTTGAACTAGCACAAAAAATATCACCAATCCCAGATATTTTGAGGTGGCTACCCGTGATTTCAAATATGGATCGAGTGACTCGAAATAAATATGTTGATTTGGTTCCCCGGCGATTACGAGAGTTTTTGCACAATTTGGAATAAATTCAAAGGCAACAACACAAAAAGTACTGAGGGAGCGACGATACTTAAATCAAGCATAATAAATAATTATTCTTTCAACAGTAGACCTATTACTTCAATTCGATTCGTAATAATTCCATCAATTGGTAAATCTTTGACTTGCTCCAATTCTTCTTTTGTATCTACATCAGCAACATAAATTTTTAATCCAGCTTTTCGCGCTTGATTCAAAATAAGATTAGGCCAGCCAGGAAAACTTTTTAAATGACGTGCTGGTGCTGCGATCGCATACCTTCCACAAGATTTGGAAATACTTCCAGAAAATAACATTTTTAAATATTCCGATAAACATTCTTTGGCTTCTTTGCGAGTTGGAAATATTTTTTGCACCTCCGGTATTTGCTGTTGTAGTTGCGCGTGTAGTTCTTCACTTGAAAATAAATAGATATTTTGACGCTGTTGGGAAGGATATTTTTTTAATGAATTTCCGAGAAGTTTTATTGTTTTTTCAAATGTATCCTTTTGGTCAACGAGGAATTTTTTATCGGGAAATTCTCGCATAATTTCAGCAAATGTCGGCATCATCCCCACATATTTACCGCGAAATGGGTAAGTTTTTCCATTGTCCGGGGTGTAACCATAGCCAATATCCAAGGTTTTCAAGTATTTCATGCTTTGTTCGTGGGTGATACCTTTACCGTTAGTTCGACAATAGATTTTTGGACTGAGAGCGATCGCATAAGTATATATACTCGTTTAGCCAAAGTTTAGCCGAACGATAAAAATGTTTCCGCGCACCTATTGACCCTAACGTTACGTGAGGCTCTAGGATCGAATTGTCTGGGGATTTAGATTAAATTACTAATGTAAATATGAACATCAAATCGACAAAAGATAAGGCAATGAAAGTAGGAGAACTTGCCAAACAAACAGGTATTTCGATACGGACTTTGCATTATTACGACGAGATTGGATTGCTTTCACCATCGGAACGCACAGAATCCGATTATCGTTTGTATTCGCAAGCCGATATTATCCGGTTACAACAAATTATCTCGTTGCGACAACTTGGTTTTTCCCTAATGGAAATCAAAGCATGTTTGCAGCAACCAGATTTCTCTTTGCAGCACACAATTCAACTTCACATCGCACGGTTGCGGGAGCAAATTGAATTATCTCAAAAGCTTCTACATCGATTAGAAGCACTCGCTGCTAATTCGCAAACATCGCTCGATATAGATACATTAATTCAAACAATTGAGGTTATGACTATGTTTGAAAAATATTACACCCCCGAACAACTCGAAGCCTTAAAGCAACGTCAGGAATTGTTAGGAGAAGAACTAATTCACCAAGTAGAAAATGAATGGGAAGGATTAATCGCTCAAGCGCGCTTAGAAATGGAAAAAGGCACCGATCCAGCTAGCGAGACGGTACAAAATATCGCTAAACGTTGGCAAGAATTGATTGCAGAGTTTACGGGTGGAAATCCAGGAATTGAGCAGTCTTTAAATAATATGTACCAACAGGAAGGAGTGGAAACTGCAAGCCGGGGGATGGGTGATGCGGCGTTGTGGGAATATATGGGTAGAGCGCTAGCATAGCTGAATCCGCAGTTGGAAGAAGCGACAAATTTCGATCGCGAATTGTTGGAATGTCTGGGTAAAAACTAGACATAAGTCTTTGCAAACTCATGTACTTTTTGTAACTTTTGCAATCACAAGTAATCCCCAGAAAACTAAAATACTACCAACCGCAAACCAAAGCGAGGGAATTTCTTGTAAAGCGATCGATGCAAATAGGGTTGCAAACAAGGGTTCTAGGAGTAATATGGCAGTTATGAGTAATATTGGTAAGCGCTGGACTGCAATTGTGTAGAGCCAAAATGGCAAAGCTGTGGATAGTATTCCCAATCCTAACAAGACAAAAATCACCTGTCGATCGATATTGGTAGAGTGCAAAGAGAGCGATTTAGGTAATGTCTATTACTAGGAGAAAAAAGAAATATTGGCAGCAAAATCACAGTCGCGATCGAAAAGCGACCTGTCAAAATTGCAAAGGAAGACCAATCTGGAAGCAACCGGACAAATATTCCTACCATTCCCCACATAGCTGTAGCAAATATTCCGGCGATCGCGTAACTGCTTTTCTTCGGGAAGAACGCTCCTTTGCTGTCTGGGTTAGATTGATTCATTTTGTTGGTGACAACCATTCATAATCAAATGACAGTATGATTGGAAATTTAGGTAGAATAAACGCAGTTTTGAAAACATCCCATCCTTTTGGTAATAGTGCAATCCCAATTGATATGCTTGTGGGCTGAAACCAATATCTGGTTCGCTAAAGCCAAATTCAAAACCAGGAGCGATACGTTGGTACATTGCTGGAGCAATGGCGATATACCCTTGTTTGGCGATTAATTCGGTGATATCGCGAATATTTTCATTGACACCAAAGATTTCATGAAAAACTATAACTGCCCCATAATTACCATTTTCTAAAGGTTTGGCTAAATAGGCATCAATTTGTAATTCGTTATTGGAAATTTTAACTTTTGTTGTTTGAATTTCGATATTCTTCATGGGTTTTTCCTAGATTTTATTCCTACAAAGTGTTAATGCTATTTGTATTTTAAAAAATAGTAGTTTTGAATTCTAGGAAAAAAATGCGGATTTTTATTAAAAAATTGCGATTTACCTCCGTGGAAATTGGTTTGGTGTAATTCCAACAAGTCGTTTAAAACATTGAGTTAGATGACTTTGGTCGCAAAATCCTGTTTTTGCCGCAATTTCAGCAATCCCAAGTTCGCTATGCTGCAAGAAAAACTTGGCTCGGTCGATACGACGCTGCAATATATATTGATGGGGAGTTAAGCCAATGCTTTGCTTGAATAAACGCAAAAAATGATAGGGACTAATTTGAGCGATCGCAGCCAATTCCACCAATTTTAAGTCTCTATCGAGATGCTCGTTAATATATTCTTTTATTTCTTCTAATTTCACCAAAGACAACCCACCAGTATAGCTAGAAACTTTTGGTTTTATGGTGCAATATTTGCGTAATAAATGAATTGCCAGTGTGGTTTTTAAATTATCGATGAGTAAGTTCCCACCAATTTGCGGTGAATCTAATTCATCTTGTAGGGTGGAGAAAATTCCCCGAACGAGTAAATCCTGTTTACCCATAAACGCAGGTACTAACTCAACGTGATCGCAAAAATCTTCGCCAACTTGCTTTAAAAAATCTGGCGCGATCGCTAAAATGGTAAACTCGCCTTCTGTATTCCAATTGCAACGATGGCAAATACCAGCGGGAATAATCGCAATTCTTTTAATTCTTCTGGATGACAAATTTGTAACCATTCAGCAACACTTTCGGGTGTTCCGTCTGTGAGTTCCCACAAGTCCGCAGCAGACCACATACAACCACTAATTTGGTGTTCGTCTCCCAGTTCGGGTGATCTGTAGATAATACTGTTCATAGACATCTCCAACAACTATCAAACCCTTGCTGTAAATAGCTTTTATACTGCAAATGCAAGTATCATTTTTTTGCTATTAGATACGATAAAACAGTGTTTTGACATACCTCCTCGTCCTAAAGTCCGAGGATTCCTTAACGCTTCATTGGGTTGTGCTATCGAAATAGTCTTATCATCCCTCGACGTTCGTTTATAGTCTCCTAATGCCCTATGGCGACTAGATCTATTTTACCATAAAGCCGTCAAACGAAGCACGGGGCTTGTATCCCATATTTTTGGTCAAAAAAATATTGACCAATCGGTTCCTAATGGGTTATAGTGATTCTCGTAGGGCAAATGAGGTTACACCGATGGCTCGCTTACGGGAGTTTGATATTGATGAGGTGATGGAAGCCGTCATCAACGCTTTCTGGGAGCGGGGCTATGAGGCAACTTCTCTGGCTGACTTAATGGCGGTAACAGGGCTGCAAAAGGGCAGTATCTACAAAGCTTTTGGCGATAAGCGATCGCTCTTTCTCAAAGCGTTACAATCCTACCTCGATCGTAACTACAGTCTCATGCGGCAGGTTTTGGATAATCCTGCCCCAGAGTCCGCCATCTCGGCTTGGGTGCGTCTTCTGTCCGGCATTTCATCTGCACCAGACGCGAGCAAAGGTTGTTTTGCGGTCAACAGTCTGCTGGAAATGGCACCCCACGACCCGGACGTGGCCAAGATGTTGGAGTACCAATATGCTCGCATTGGTAAATTGTTAGAGTCGGTGATTGCCCAAGGACAAAAAGCAGGCGTTTTTCGCCAAGATTTGTCTGCCCAGCAGTTGCGCCAAATGCTCTTAGTGATCGCCAATGGCACCTTAGCGTCTGGTCGAGCCACCTTTCTCAAACCCGATCTACCGGATGTCGCAGAATCTGTATTGGCGGCACTGAAGCCGTAATTTTTTGCTCAATTATTTACCGATTAGTCAACAATTCGCATTAACTTCAAGGAGATCAATCATGAAGCTCAACAACAAAGTCGCAGTGATCACAGGTGGCAACAGTGGCATTGGTTTAGCAACGGCTCAAACTTTTATTCAAGAAGGCGCAACGGTTGTGATTGTAGGACGCAATCAGCAATCTCTGGATGAAGCCGTTCAGACCTTGGGTGAAAAGGCCATTGGCATTCAAGCTGATGTGGCAAATCTAGTGGATATCGATCGCCTCTATGCTACTGTCAAAGAACGCATTGGCAATATCGACATCATGGTTGTGAATGCTGGCGTGGGTTATGCTCGTCCCTTAACCCAGGTTGATGAAGCCCACTATGACCAAGTTATGAACATCAACGTCAAAGGTGCCTACTTCACGGTGCAAAAAGCGTTGCCCGTTCTTAATGATGGTGCTGCGATCGTGTTAGTTGCATCCGTTGCCTCGATTACAGGAATGCCGGGACTCAGTGTTTATAACGCCAGCAAAGCCGCATTGCGATCGCTGGCACGCACCTTTTCGGCGGAGTTAGTCGATCGCGGTATTCGGGTGAATGCCATCAGTCCTGGTCCGATCGAAACGCCAATTTTCGGCAAGATGGAACTGCCACCAGAGGTTGCCGCCAAGATGGGTGAAGGCATCATCAACCGCGTTCCCATGAAGCGGATGGGACAACCAGAAGAAATGGCAACGGCAATTCTCTTCCTGGCTTCGTCTGATTCGTCCTATGTGCTCGGTGCCGAACTTTTTGCGGATGGCGGCATGGGTCAAATTTAGTTTCACCCCATCATCCAGATATTTTTTTGCTTCATTGTTTACCGATTAGTCAATAATTTCTCATTCATTCAGGAGACCCATCATGAACGCCACACTTTTACATTTGAGCATCGTTGCCGGAGTTGTCGCTTGGTCGCTGCTGTTTTGGGTTAATTGGGATTGGTTGCGAGCAGGTGGGCACAAGCGCATCTTTACCTACGGCGGGCGCTTCAGACACGCACAGCCCGCCAAACCCAAAAAGTTGTTGCCCACGGCTAACGTCACAGTATTCACAGCAAATTAACAAGAACAAAGGAAGGAAAACCATGTCTAAATTGGTTATGAAGCAGCAGGTGTGATTGATGCACTGGGTGAAGGCGTAACTGGGTTGCAAGTGGGCGATCGCGTCAGCACCATCCCCGGCTTCAGCTTGAACCAATATGGCGTAGCGGGTGAAATAGCCGTCGTGCCAGCCCTGCATGTTGCCAAGTATCCAGACCAACTATCGCCCGCCGAAGGTACCGCGATTTGGATGCAATACCTGACTGCCTATGGGTCTTTAATCGAATTTGGCAAGTTGAAGCAGGGTGATGTAGTGGCGATCACCGCCGAGCAGCAATTTACCCTCGATTGCATTGTAGAAGCTTACCAATATATGGAATCCAACGAGCAACTTGGCAAGATTGTCGTCGCCGTCTGATATGCCATTGACTTTTTCGAGATCGAAACTAAAAATTAGGAGAAAATCATGTATTCAGTTAACTTGTCTCAACCTGTTGTGCCTCGCGATCGCATCAAAGTTATTGGTGCTCAAGGTGTCATGTTATCCGTTCAAGAATGGGGCAATCCCAACGGTCAACCCATTTTATTCGCCCATGCCTATGGCATGAGTCATCTCGCATGGTTGGCGCAGGTCACCAGCGAGCTAGCCCAAGAATTTCGGCTGGTAACCTTCGACCATCGCGGTCATGGCGAATCGGAAAAACCCTTAGCTGAAGACAGCTACAACCAGCGAGATTTGTTTGCCGATGATATTCAGGCAATTATTACCCAACTCAACCTGAAGGATCTGGTGTTGGTCGGACACTCTATGAGCGGGGTGCTGGTGGGGGATTATGTGATGAAATATGGCGATCGCAATGTGGCGGGTGTGGTCTTGGTAGGAGCCAACAACAAACTGGGCACGGAGATGTTCCAAACACAGATTGGACAAGCCTTCGTCGCTCCTCAATCACAAGCGATTTTTTCAGAAAGTCTCTACGAGCAAATTGGGGGATGGAATTTTCTCAACCGCCATCTCACCACCAATCCCATGAACAAAGACGCTCAGGATATTATTTTGGCGACCAGCGTTTTGATGCCTATGGTGGCACGCCGCACGATCGCCATGCGGGACGAAAATTATCTATCCCTCTACAAAAATCTGAACGTGCCAATTCTGCTGATTCATGCGAAGGATGATCAAATTGTCCTACCTGCTGCCCCAGAACAACTCAAAGCCATCCGACCAGATGTCACCTATACGCTGTATGAGATGGGAGGACATTCACCCCATTGGGAAAACTCCGAACGGTTTAATCAGGAATTGGCAACGTTCGTGAAAACGATTCTCTTGCGAAGCCGTGATGCTTCCGAATAGCAATTAATTGCCGTTGATGTGGACAATCTCGCGTGATGAGACATGGGGATGGAACAAGTGCAATATTTCATCCTCCATCAATCTACAACCCGAATGACAATTTTTCTAAACACGCGATCGCAATTTGAATCTACGTTCAAGAAGATATTTTCGATAATTGCGAATTTAGTAGTGAGAGATGTGGTGTTATCTATTATTTGTTGACCACTCCCTACCCTCTGAGAACCCCTGCGGAAGAGTATCGCTCTTTTTCCCCTGTTCTAATTTTCTAGTTAATCAAAATTCCAGCAACTTTATCTCTATTCACCGTCATTCGGGCAACAAATTCGTCTCCACTATCGGCAAAACTCAGCTTCCACAGATAAATTTGATATTCCATTTGTTTGAAGTTGCCGAAATAAGCAATATCATAACCCTCTTTCATTCGTGGAGCGAGTTGGGAAGAAACCGCGTCAAACATTTCTTTGCTAATTCCGGTTTTGTAGTTATCATTTCCAACTGAGATAAATTGTTCGTAATTGCCTGTTTTTGTGGCTTCCAAAATTGTCTGCAAATAAGCAACTATATTTTCGGAAGGATGGTTAGAACTCATAAATTATACACTCCGAATCAAATTAGTAATTTTTAATATAGGATTCCATCAATTAATCCCTAATTTTACAATTGCAAATTTTAGGATTTTTAACAGTACCCTTTAGGGTTATTTCGTTGTAGGTTTAAAGAGACTTTTCCATTACGTAATTAACAAAACTTTCACCTCGACAAGTTACCTCCTGCTTTTGAACAATTGAAAACCCCATGCGTTGGAAAAACGGTTTTGCGGTAATACTAACCTCAACAAACAATCGATTCAATGACAACTCAACTGCTTTTGTTTCAATTGCTCGATAAATTTGCTTACCAATACCGCAACCTTGGTAATTTTTGTGGCAATAAAAGCAATCGATATGACCATTCGCTTCTAGCTCTCCAAACCCGACAATTATGCCCATATCATCGGCAATATATGTAAATCGACTCGAACACACTTTCACCCAGTCTCTAAAGTAGATATTATCCGGTGCCCATGCCCGAACTTGGTTGCTTGAGTAGTCGCGGATATTGATTTCACGAACCGTGTCATGGAATAACTGAGCTATTTGTTCCGCGTCCCGTTCTTCAAATAATCGTATAGCGCATTCGAGTCTGTTTCGATCGTGCATAGGTTTTGTATGTATAAATTCAATAATCACTGGATTTTCACATTCGACGAGCAGCCACAAGGGCAACAACAGCACCAGGTGGACTCGGTAGGACGCGAATATCCACAAATCCAGCTTCCCTTAACAGTGTCTCGATTTGAAGGGGCGATATCAGACACCCACCCCAAAACACCGTTCGCAGTCGGACGAGGGATGCGGTTACGGGGTCGTTACCGGGATTAGCTGTAGCAAACAGAAGCCATCCACCAGGACGTAAGGCACGGTAGATATTTTCGCAGGCTATGGAAATTACCCGTTCGGGGATGAAGGCGCTAGGCAGCCAAGCGAGATCGAATTGGTTTGTATCCCAGGTTGAGTCGATGGGGAGTATTATCTCCCGCACCTCTCAGTTAGAACCGGACGTACCCATTTCTGTGTATCCGGCTCCCGATATTCTTAGGGAGTTACCCTTTTGCCCATGTGTAAATAGTCGTGA
>JAHHIJ010000070.1 GCA_019358985.1 Tolypothrix brevis GSE-NOS-MK-07-07A
AGACGTAATGGTACTTTTGAGGCGTCGTCAAAGTACTATTGCGTCTCTGGCTTAAGTAAGAAAGGTTTTTGCTATCTCCCTCGTCTTTAAATCGTGCCGACTACAATCGCCACAGACTCGCTCGACTACAAAAAACTAAAAACTATTACTTTCAACATTACCACGAAGTGTAGTTAGTCGGCACGATTTATTTAAAAGGGAGATAACAAAAGCCAAGCAACTACCAGGTGAAACATGCTAGGCTTTCTACCCTCAACCACAATTCACACAGCTTTAGCCGACTGCGGCAACTGGGAAAGTAAAAACGACAAAGGACAAGTTGCCGGACACGGTTGTGTTAAATTGCTGTACTTTTTACGGGCTGTAGACTTTCAAGGCTGTGGCAATGTAGAAATTGATTTGAGAATCGCGGCGATCGCCCTGGATAAATCGCTTTACACTATCCGACGGTGGTTAAAATCTGGTTTAGAAATGGGATTTTTTAGAGGTAGCCGGCGCGTGGCAACCAAACAATACAGAATTTTTTACACAAGCTTAGATAAAATCTGCTATCTCCTCAACATTGCGGATATCGGCGCGTGTACAGATATTGAGGTGTGCGACCTCAAGAATGCAAAGTTTATCGCAACGGAGGCACAAACTAAACAACTACAAGAAAGATCCAAATTCCAAGCTAAGGAAGGCAAACGTAAAAATTTATCAAAGTGTATCCCAACCGCTGAAGTACTGACCACCTCCGATTTATGCACGGGGGCAATCCTCTCAAAAGTGGGACGGTTTACATATCTTAAATTTTACGCTCATCCTCATGGCGCCAGTCAAAAAACAATCGCTCACCAATCGGGACGGCATGTTTCGACTATCCAGCGGCGTTTATCCGACGGCTACCGCGAACAGCACGCCCTTAAGCCAATTCCTAAAACTCAGCTTTTAGCACAGCCTGTCCGTACCGTAATCGGTCACGAACCGGCATCTTGGGATAAAACCAAAACTATTGCCATCCGTGGCATTGATAAGGGTTTTAAACAAAAAATCTGGAAGACAAGCCTTGGCTACTTCCGATTATGTCCCAATGTTTACGACATTCCCTTGGAGCTAACGCCTAAACGTCGGCTACGTTCAAATATTAAGCGTAGCCTCAAAGACGATAGTTTTAAGCGGCGTTTTGCCCAAGAAGATGCATTTAAGCGGTGGATGGCAGGCAAGGGGAGTAAATTTTTAAGGCGTAAAGGGTGTAAATTCATAAGTTCTGATTATGAAACTTAAAAATTTTGCCGGGCGGATAATACCTAAATCTTACATAAGTAAACCTAATCAATAATAAGATTAAGTCCCTTTAAAAAGGTTTGGAAATTTCAGGAAGGCATAAGAAGTCACGCACACTTGATCACATATTTTTAACCAGAGATTCATCATGAGTAATAAGACTCATGCTGCTAATTCAGATGCCCTTGTGTCCGAATTAGCAGCTAGCTTGCTTAGGACAATTGACGGACATCTGTATTTGCTGGGATGGTCAAGACAGCACCCCAGGATTAAAGAATTTATCAACGCTCTCAACAAAAAGCATACTTACCTTAACTTGCTAGGGCTTGAGGGGGTGCCACCAAGATATCTAAAACGTTTAAGTGAATTTTTAAAAATTTACTCCCAGTGTGACCAATTGATCAAAAAGTTTAATTTAGATTGGGAAGATCCAATTATTAATGGCGGTCACAAAAAAATGTATTTATTGGGTTGGCAGCATTTATATGAATGTTTGGAAAATAAATACTTTTTAATGAATATGCCCAAAGCCGAAACTAAACAGAGAAAGAAAAAAACAGCATCATCTGGTTAGGTCGTCACCGGCTATGATTGTTGTATAAAAAACATAGTCAGGATTTTTTTGGTATCGGACATCATTTTTCACTAACTGCATAAATTCCCGGTGTCCCTCCCGCCTACGCCCCACCAAACAACCGGCACTAGTATTTTTGATGTTACTTATTGGGGCGTCGTATCCCCAGTGTTGATTTATGCCAAAATTGCCGGTGTCGAGTTTGTCCCCAGTGCGTTTAAAATCTTGATTAAAATCCCGATGTACCGTGACGGATAAAAATTGGACTAGAGCCTCATGGGGTTCTGAGTTGCCGTGTATGCCGACTTTCCAAGCTTGATACTGTCCAAATTTAATTCGTGCGGCTCCTTCTGGGTTCATCGGGTGGTAGGTGTAATAGTTTCCTGGCTCGGTGGTTGCTTGCCAGTGGTTAACAATTTTGGGGACGGCGTTAATCACTTCAATAATTAGCCGGCGATCGTTAAACTGATTCGGCACGTCGTCGTTAAGGGTGCCGTCTTCGTTCATCCCCTCAAGGTAAACAATATTGTAGTTTCTCTCTCCGCTAAAAACTACGTAGTTTTTAGCTTTCATATAATCAATAATTTTAGTGGCTAACATATTAAGGATTCATATCCGTAGCTACAGCGTTAACCATGTAAGCTTTGATTCTTGACAAAGTAGCTTCAAGGGATGGGATTTGTAGATTCTCAATCAAAATATCAATGTTTGCTGTTTTTACTGTTTTAAAGAAATTTTGTCCTGTGACATTTCCCTGAGAATCGACTTGCGGATTTCCAGCCAGGAAACTGGCTTTCGTAATATCAATTTGAAAGTGGATATCAGCAGTTGCGGCAGTTTCTATTGGCAAGCTTGAAGTTGTTAGTTCTTGGCTAGCGCTTGCCAATGCATAGACAAATAATCTATCTAGAGTTTCCGGTACTAAAGTTGTTAGTAAATTCACAATGGAAATTTTTACATTAACAGTCTTGGCAGAACTAGGTGGACTACTAACATTAGTTTCAAACTCAACATTTGGGAATAGTTCTTTTTGAAAAAGTGGTGCGGCTCGTTGGGCACCACCAAAAACAGGAAAGTCAGCCATATTTATTCTTCCTCTCTAGTCTCTTCGTATTCTCGAATTTGAAAAGCGGTGTCTCGTTGCAAGAATCTTTGCATTTCACGGGTGTAGAAAAGCAGTCGTTTAAATTTGTGATTAATCTTTTCGTCTAACTGCCCTAAAAGCATCTGGGTAACATCTTTTCTATTCAGATAGTCTTGTAAATGTAAATCTACTCTTCTTTCAAGCTGGGAAACTTTCTCAGATTCTTGAGATAATTCATTTAAATCTTTTTGAATCTGACTAATAGATAGCGAGATTTTATTGACATTGCTAACAAGCTTTATTCCCAATCCTAAGAGAATAGAACCACTTACCACTATTCCTAAAATAACGCTTGTACTTTGAAGCGTCACTATAAAAGCTGGTTCTTGCTGACTAGTAACGGCTACTGTTTTAAAAGTGTTCATTAAATATATTTTTATAGCAAATATTCTTTTGCTGTAATTACGGGTCGTCCTAAGTCATCAAAAGAGACTGTTAAGGGAAGTGTAATATTTCCAGAGAATATTTTATCATCGGCATCGTAGGAGGAAAATATATTATTTTCATTTTGGGTATTAATAAGTAGATCAGCTTCTTTAATTTGTAAAAAGGTGACAATTTCCAGTAGATATTGTGATAAACCGCTGGATCTAAAGGTTCCCCCCTCACCAGGCGTAAACGTTATGCCTTGCAGGTAGTCACTTCCAGACGTAACAACTTGACCGGAATCATTGATTGATTGAATCGCAGGAATAGTAAAACTACTGACTGCGGTCATATTGTTTAAATTGTAGGTTATTTGCACAAAATCCTTCCCAGTAGAATTACTTGAAATAGATAACTCTTTATCCTGCATATAGGTAATTACTTCAAGCAAAAGTGCTTCAGCAGTCATTGATTTAAAAAAACTGTTAGTACCTAAGTTGATGGATGTCATGTTAATAAATCCTTCTGTGGTTGAATGCAGATTGGCAAAACCCATAGGGTTTTGGATGATACGTTTCACTGTTTACATATCAAAAAACATTGCTATTATTGATACATCATTATATTAAGATAAAATCATGCCACGTCGTAGACAAAGATTCTCGGATCTAGAAAAACAATTTAAAGAAAGTGGAGGTGTCGCAGCTCCAGGTAGCCGACTCGCGGGTTACATTGCCTTTAAAAAAGGTGAAAATAAAATAGAAGTTAAGAAAAAATTGACAGCAGCAGAGCGTAAACGGTACGGCTTTGCTATATTACCCTTTGGTGTTACTCCAGAAGCCTCAACCCCGAAAAGATATGCCGCTTCTATTACAGCTTACTCTAATGCCAGTCGAGCGGGTCTAGGAGTAACAAATAATATGCTTGGCTATGAGGATATTGACGCTAGTACAGAACAAGCGGGAAACTTTTATCCAGCACTTATAAAAGTGTTTATTAAGTCTGGAACAATCAACGACAATCAAATATCGGGAGTTACCCAGAAAAAATATCGTCGTATTGAAGGAGCCACATATACATACCCCTTTGGAAGAACAACCACTGATGTTACAGACGCGGTAACAGGAGCAACGGAATCTACTGTTAATGAAGTGGATGCCCAAGACGTTCGGAATACATTAGTAACTTTTTTAGCTGGATTGCCTGCGGAAAAAAAAGTCGGATCTATTTCCTATGAACCGGAAGTATTTAGAACCGGATCTAAGGCTTTGGCTTCACCTGCTTAATATGTCTCAAGAAAATATTGACTCTAAAGTTTATCGAGAATTTGGTAGTTGTTTTTATTTAGTCGTCCCCATCTGTGAAAATGACGACGAATTTAACGCATTAATGGAAGATGCCAAAAAGGTAGAGCAAGCTACAACGAGAATGCTTCAAGGGTCAATTAATATTGAGGAACTAATAGAATCGATAGAAGGTTTTGTACCTTGTATCGATTCTTATTTAGAAGAAATCGAAGATAATATGAATGAATCTTTAATTAAAATTTATCGTTATTAACAATGCCTCAAACCACAGATAGTTTAGGCACTTGGGATAATTTAGGAACACTTGAGTTAACCACAGATTGGCAAGTATTCCCCACTACTATGATTGGGGGGAAAATGCTACGGTTTACTTATTTATATGACTTAAGCGAGTGGGAAACATCCGAAAAATATAAATCCTCGGCATTAGCTAGATTTTATTACCCCGCGATAAACAATACCGTTAGCCCGTCTTTTCACCTTTACCCAAAACCACAGCAAGAGATTAGACATTTTCCCTATAACGATGGTTTATTGGACATTGGCGCTAAAAAATTTATTTATTCCCGCAAATATAGATATGCCAATATAGAGTCTATAACTGTTCGCTTGCAAGTAGAGGCTTTGTTAGAGTGAATGAAGAAGAAATAATTCTCTCTGGAACTGAAGAAACTTTAAAACCGATAATTACTTTACTCGTCGCAATTCATAAATTGATTGAAAATAGAGATATCGGCGATATCGTCGCCATGCCCATTTATGAGTTTGCCCGTGCTGAACCGCCTAGCGTGAAAATAACCATACACTTTAGTCCTAACAAAGAACCGCCATTTAAAAGCGACCCTGGTAAACCACGGTTAACGCCTTGTTATAACATCCCTGACGTTGATATAAGAAAGTTAACGTGGGCAAACGTTAAATTAGCCGCTGGAGGCGCTAATGGGTACAAATGGGGACGCTTTCGAGCCACTGCCAACCTTAGTAATAGGCGACAGATGCAAGTTTATGGGGGAGATGAGAAGGAGGCAGAAAACAGGCTTTTAGCGTTAGCGGAATTGTCCAAAGCGAAAATTGTCACCTTATCCGTTGCCGAAGAAAAGAAAATTGGCAGGAGAGCAACTAATAAAATTCTTTACAAAGAAACCACGCATATCTACCCAAGCTATTTTTGTGTTATTAAAAATGAAAAAATCATGGCAGAATCAGAGCGGGAACAATACCCCGTCAACGCAAACATTAGAGGGAAACTAGATGGTGATTTCCGTCGGGTAACTACTAAAAAAATCCCACTTTGGACAGTCAAAGAACCACCAAACGTCAAAGAAATTATCAAAGAAGCGCTACGAGTGCGTGGTAGTTCCCTGGACGATTAAGCGAAGCTAATTCTTACATCTGTATTGTTTCCTAATGTAGCGCTTCTCATCAATGCTTGTGCTGCCATTTGGCTATCAATAGTACTTGCAACTATTTGAGTTGCCTCTAAGCAAGTATCCGCAAATTCTTCTAGTAGTTGCTCAAAAAATTCACGTTGTCCTTTATCTTTGATTGCCTCAATTCGTTTTTCGATGACATCTTGATGGATTGTCCAACTCGGACGGTTACTTTCTCCCCATTTTTTCCAATTGTCCTCACCCATTAAGTTTTTAACAGCTTTGGCAAAGGGGTTGTTAGGGTTCTTTTTTAAAAAGCGTCTGGAAGATTTAAACCTTTCGGCTAAATTTGCATTAATAAAAGTCTGAAAAGCCATACGACTTATGCTGTTTACGTGTTGATAAATTTCGTCTTTTCCTTCATCGTCGAGTTCTCGCATAATCGCTGCACCAACTGCGGGATTAAAAGCAAAGGCTACAGCACCCGGTAAAGCACCACACACTAGATATCCCATACTAGAACCGACCGCAGAACCTAGTAAGCCGTAAAAACTTTCAATTTTTGCAATTAGTGCCGCGTCTAATTCGGCATCGCTCGCATTGGCATTAAAATTAAACACAAAATTAGTCGTGTTAACAATTACGCTAACTACTTGAGTTAACGTAAAGCCAATAGCACCAGCTGCTAAAAATGCAACCGTTAACGCTCCAATAGTTCCTAGACTGGCAATAGCAGAGACAGCCAAAATCCCCCCAATGATTACCAGAGAAACTCCTACTGCTATGGCACCCCCAATTGTTAAAAATTTAATTGTTGTTACTGCTGCTTTCCCTAATCCCCCAAATTTGGTTTCTACCTGTTTCGAGAATTTTTGTAGTCCATTAGCAATATTTTTTGTAACTTGACTACCGAAAGACAACAATTTATCAAGGTTTAAAGGTAATGGCATATTAAATTACTATGTTTGGTTTTTTAGGATCGACAATTGACTTTCGTTGAATTTTTATTTTACGTTTTTTAGTTTTGGTTTCTTCTTCATGATTGTTAGCAATATTTTCTAAGCGTTCACAGTATTTATCGAAAGTTTTGAATTTTTTATCTCTAATTTTTGCACCTAATTTTAAATCACTTTCCAAGTCTTTCTGTTTTGCAAGTTTTTTTCCTATTCTTCCCCCTACTGGTTTTTTCCCTGCAAGCACTTCTGATAAATCGGTAATTTTATCTACTTTCTTTCTGAGTAACTGCTCTGTTTGAGCTTCTGATGCTTTTTTCATAATTTATCAATCCTTTGCATTGTTGAGGCACGTAACGCTACCGCGACTTGCAATAAATCCATTAATTGATCTCTTAAAGAGGTGTCCCCTGTCCAGTCTTCATAAACTATTTTTACGCTGCCAGCTTTCAAGAATTGCTTATAATCTTCGTTAGCAGATGTCACCTCAAGCTGTCCTTTTTTATTTTGGTTAATGTGGGGAAAGTTAACATTGGTAGTGATTTCGGCTGTTTTAGCTTCGGTGGGATAGTCCAAATAATCCTGTATGTCTGCGGCAATCAACGCAGACTTATGAGCTGCCGCTCTTGCTGCTACAACTTCAGAAGCAATCTTAAAAATAATCTCTGTCTGAACGTTATTTTGGAAAGCCATTTGAGAGGTGAGTATTATTATTTCCTTCAATGTTTCGGCAACATTTGGTAAAACCACAGTAGCTTTTTCTGCTTGCCCTTTTTTATCTTTGCCTCCTGTTTCAAATTCAACTACTTGGTGAAATTGTCCAAGCACTGCGGAATCTTGTTCAGACATCCAGGCAATAAATTCTGCAATTGTATTAATTTTACGCTTCTTTTTACCATCAATAAAACCAAAGATTTTTGCAAAAGCACCTTCTTTATGAGGTTCTATCATCGTGTCGGGAACTGTAATTGGGAAGTTTTCAATTCCCACAATCCGACTAATAATTTCTGTGCGCTCAACAGCTAATTTGAGGAAATCGTTTAAACTTTGTGGTTTCTTTTTGGCTTTTTGAGCGCCTTTACGGGCTAAATCTTCATCAAAGATAGTTACTTCTTTCGGTTCACCAATTCGTTTAAGAATTAATCTTAAAAGTTGGTCATTTTGTTGGACATTGGGACAACAACTCATGGGTGGTGGTGGTGGTGGTGGTGGTGGTGGTGATGGTGGTGATGGTGGTGATGGTGGAGGTGGTGGTGGTGTATTCTCACAACCAGCCGAGAATAGCTCCCAGGGGATAGTTGATATTTCAATTATGCCTTTGGGAAAGAATCTTCTCGGTTCACTAAAAGCTTGGGGGAACCGAAAATAGCCATAATCTTTAATATTTGGGGATGGAATTTTTAGTTTTCCCTCTACAAGTTCCTCGTTAGAATAAGGAATAGTAAGTACATAGTCTACATATCCGTCTAATTCATCCACACAGAAATCTTCGTTAGGTAATGCAGTGTCATATTGAAAGGCTGCACATCTGATATATGGAAAGTCGGCTGGCACTGGAACATCAAAGTCCCCGCAAAATGCCCAATTAGGTGGTAGCGCACCTTTATTGTAATAAGTTACGCCTCCCGAAATAGAACTGACGTGATTTGCTTGAGTCCTGATTGTAAAAGCGAAAGATGCATAACAATTTTCCCCCTCAGGAACTACTACAAAGCCAGGGGTAGATGGTGGTGTAGGGGGTGGTGGTGGTTTCTGACAATCTGGATTTCGATAAATAAGCGTAAAATTACTTTCGGGAACACCCCCGTTAAACGTGATTATTGTATTGCATTCATCCTGATGTATTTCAGGAAAAAAGATACCAGGCGTTCTGTCTGATTTAAGTTCAAAACGACTTACAAATTCTTTCGCACTCTCAAAATCATTATTGATTTCTTCTGCGGCATCGTGAAAAAAATCTTTTATGCCATCTTTGATATCTTTAACGACTTGCCTTACCATTTATAAATCTCACATCTAGAATACTTTTGGGTTTATTGTTTAATCGGTTATATTTATCAGTCATTATTTCAAAGTCATTTTTCCCATAAATTGTGTAGGGCATTTTAAAATCATTCGGGTCGTTGACTATCTCAAATATCAAGGCAAAGGGATTTTTTAACATCTTAATTACTAAAAAGAAAGTTTAATCCGACACCACCATTATTCCCAGAATTTAACCTAATAGCACCACTTGTCTCAACTTGAATTCTAGACGTACCACCACTTGCCCAAGTTGTTAAAAGCATTATTTCTATTGGTCGATAGCCTGCCGGAAGTGTACAGATTATTTCATTCGTGATTAGTGCCGAGGATTTTTTAATAATTCCTTTAACCTCAATTAAGCCGCTTGGGTATTTTCTCACTTGCGGGGTATTGTACCCTGTCGCGTAATTTGACCATAAAGTACTCAAGCTGATATTCTGCCATACATCAGGTAGGTGAGTGTGGCTAGTGGGAGATTTCGCATCTAACGCCGCTTGTAATCCTTCAATTATGGCGATCGCATGAGTGTGCGAAACAGGAGATTTCCCGTCCAGCGCCGCTTGTAATCCTGTAATTATGGCGATCGCGTGGATGTGAGACGCTGGTGATTTCCCGTCCAGCGCCGCTTGTAAATTTAGCACGTCAGCAATGACTGGTTTTTTGCTAGGCTCCGAGATTGGCGACATACTTACCTTATTCAAGACAATCAATTAAAGCAAATACTAAACCACTATTTCTCGAATATGAAGAGTTCCTGTACCACTAAGAGTAATTGCCGATATTTCACTTATTACTACTGGCAAGGGCATTTCATAATAAGATTCTGGCTGAAGTTTTAACCAGAATCTTTCTTCAGTAACCTGAGATTGAGAATCAAAGAAAACAGCTTCAGAATGGGAATTATAAATTGTCAGACCCTTTCTAAGGCTATTGTACGACACAACAACAGCCGCAGTTGTTGTAACTTGTTTTTCAACATTAGGAGAAAGAATAATATAATTCTGTGGGCTAGCTGGTTCCGGAAAATTTATAATCGGTAAAGCATTGGAAATTGGCATTTTATTTATCTCAAATTTAACTACATTCTATCCCAGAAATAGAGGAAATGTCGTCTAATGCAATCGCAGAGATGACACCAAAATAAGGTTTATCAAAATCAAAACTTCCCGCAGGAGTTAACAAAATACCTTGTCCTAGAGATGCCGTAACCCCTAGATTTAAATAAATTGAATGTTCCCCATTATTTGTAAAAGCTACATATTTTCTTAAGGGATTAGCACCGAGAATTGTTGTGCTTTCAGTATCTACTAATTCCTCAAAGTCCATCGTATTTTGAATGACGGCACTATCACTATCAACTGCGATTTCCTGCACATAGGAGCCGTGGATCGTAATGCTATCGCCTGCTTGCAATGCTCCATACCCAACATCTTGAACTTGTACCCCGATCCGCCCGTTTTCTCCTAATTCAATGGCTAAATTATCAGTAACCAAGTCCATTAAGTTATATATCCGGTAGGGATAGCCAGAGGGATTAAGTAGGCTAATTGCTCCCACTTGATACCAGTCTGTATCGTTGTCAGAAATATACAGATTTAACTGTTTTCTCGCGCTACCCCACTCTATATCTAAAGTTTTATAAAGCTTGTCCGTTTCGCTATCTTCCAGGGTAAAATTTGGCAGTTTTACGGGTGCAAGGCTTGAGATTTTAGCGTGTGCTTTGAGGTTTTTGACAAAAGCGTTAACACTGATAAGTTGTCCGGGATAGTTCCCTATAAGGGTATTAGCGAAGACTGGGATAATAAGTTGTCCTGTGGTTGAATCGAGAGACTTGACAATAGTCTTAGCTTTATTAAATAGAGAAATTGCCACTTAAATAATTAAGCAAATTAATCTCATACTACAACCAAATTGAGAGAATAGCTTTTTTAACTTGATCGGGCGTCACTTCCAAATATCGTTGTAAAGTCCCCAAATCAGAGTGTCCCGATATTTCTTGAATTTCCCGCAGCGGGATACCATTACTCGACATAAAACTTAATGCCGAACGCCGGAAACTATGGGTACTAACGCCCACTAAACCAACGCACTCACAAGCCCTTCTTAAAATCCGATCAGCCGACGCCCGACTTAAATATTTATTGCGTCCCACTTGACCGGGAAACAACGCACCCGTTTTTTTGGGGTGATAAGTTTCTAAATATATCGCTAACGCTGGATGTATGGGGATAGTGCGAGTTTTAAGCTTCCCTTTGGTTGTGGACTTTCTAAAAGTAATGATTCCTTCTATAATATCTGAGGTTTCCAGGTGTAACGCCTCGGAAATCCGGCATCCAGTAAAAAAGCAGATGGCAAACAAGCAAGCGTCACGCTCTACTTTTTCTAATTCCGTAAGTAGCCGTTTAACTTCGGCAATAGTTAATACTTTGGCTCGCCCGTGTCCTTTGTTCTTCAATTGCTTTAAAAGACTTTCAACAGAAACATTACATTATCCTCATATTGTCTCAGAATGTCTGTGACGTGCATAGTTGCGTACTATGCAGTTAGTGTAAAGCAACAATTAAGCTAACCTTATATATGAAAAACCGCATCCTTGACGAAAGAATGCGGGTTTGGGGTGCATATTATAAGTTTGAATTATATCTCAGGTTCTAGTAAGACTTTCCAGGTACGAATAAACCAATTGACACTGATGGGTACACCTTGATGAACAATGGCGATCGCCTCTTCTAAGGTTTCATACTCCGGTTCCCATGCCTGGTGAATTAGTTGCCCTAATAAAGTAATTTGCTCATGGGACAATCCAGCAGCATTATTGACACTCTCCGACCTAAAGGTACGGAGATTCTTAAGAGATTGCGCTCTTAATATCCTGATTTCTCAGGTTCCCAAACTCACTACGTTTGCACTCTTCGTGCGTGGTGATATCTTTTGGGCGTTTTGCTGACTAGCAGCTAGTTTCGCGGAGTCCCCACGTACTGTTTCAAAACATCTATCTCTAATATTTTTTGCTGCGTTAATATCAGCGTGTGCCATGTGTCCGCAACTTGTGCAAATGAACTTTTCTTTGTCACGGCTTAATGCGTCTACATGACCACACTTTTGACACTTTTGACTAGTGTGTTTGGAGCCGTCCTAAAAGGACGGGGTTTTAGACCCATTTTTCTGATAACATAACAGTCCGGCGCTCCCTTTCCTGGAACAACAGTATTTAAGGAGGTTAAGGGGACGACCCCGCTAGGAAAAATTGCTTTAAAAGGAGAATCAGTCTTTAGGGTACCACAAGCCTTAACTTGTAATCGATTGGGTTTTAAAAAATTATCCATCAAGCTTTAAATTTTTGATGCCATTGCTTGGAAGTTGGTTTTTATATTCATTTAAAATACCTTCATCCCAGATAACAACGCTACAACTTAAGCATTGCAATAAATCAAGTAATCTTGTGTATTCTAAATGGGGGCTTTTGCAGTTTGGGCAAGTTAATCTAGTCATAATTGCTCTAACTCATATAAAACCATTTTGGGGAACTCCTCAGATATCCCATCAGGGAACTTAAGTAAAATTTGACTTTTAACTACTCGCGTGATTTCCCCTTGCATCTCTCCCCAGGGTTCATTTACATGGGGTGAAACGAATACGGATAAGCCGACGCGGGGATTTGTGACAAACTTTAATCTTTGAGACATATTCGTTTAATCTCATTCTTTAGCCGCGTATATACATTAGCTTGACAGCGGTGTATATACGCGGTAGATTGTTTGTATGGCAAGGCTACTAATCTTGAAACCAAACAATCTATATGCATTCTAACAAACTTTGGCAATCTAATATGGATCGGGATGAAGACGGGACGTTTACTTTTAAAAAGGCTTATGGCGAAAAAACCCAGCGCAATATGAGGCTTTCTAATTATGCCTGGGATAAATTAGGACATTTAGCAGAACAAACCGATTCTACTCGCACTGATATTATTGAGGAATTTGTCAGAGACAACACCAACGAGCAAGAGATAGTTATTAAGGCTTTAGAAAAGTTTATAGAAAGTAAAAAAGCTGATTGGGGTAAAAATGGCAGCCAAAAAGGAGACTTTAATACTACTTCCCGCACTTGGGATGTTTTCAATCAGTTTAAAAACCTTGTGAAACAATCACCCTGGGAAGTGGGGATAGGGGAGAAAGAGAATATCTAGCGGTGTATATACACGGTAACTAGGTTAGATTAATTTTACCCCGCTATCCAAGGTTAGCGGGGTTTTTTCTTGCTAGATTATATTTTTAGCTTTCAAACTGTTTAATACATTGCTCTAAAACATAGAGAGATTAATTTAATAGCTTCTAGAAAAAGATTTTAAAGGGCTGTAGTGTCTGTATACTATTGTTAGTAAGGCTTTCGGCTTATATAGCTTAAAAAACTAACTTAATACATTGCTCTAAAATATAGGCGTATTGGTTAATAGCTTTGTTAACAATATTTAATTTCTATCACTAGCGCTAAGTACCATTACGTCT
>JAHHIJ010000071.1 GCA_019358985.1 Tolypothrix brevis GSE-NOS-MK-07-07A
CCTAGATCATCAAGACAACATAGGTATTATCCGTCTTTCAATACCCCTGTCAATTAGCGATCGCCCGAAAATTTCCCTGTTTTCACTCACTTCACCTTTTGACAACTTTGTCAATGCGTAAGTCCTAGATGCTATCTCTGCCTTAATTTCTTTTTGCGGAGGTGTCGCAGGTGCTTTATTACCCTTGTTACTGGCTGCAAAATCTGATGAAGATTCAAACAATGCTAATTCGCCATAAGTAAACTACCCGACGATTAAAATCGCACGCCAGGTGCTTCAACGCGCTTAACCCGCGCAACGCACTGGCTTGGCTAGACAAACAAAGTCCGCCTGCGCGGACTAATCTGAAAGTAGGAGATGTCTAAAGTTGATTTCGCGCTTTTAATCGCAAATATTGCTCAACTAATTTATCTGTAATCTGATTAGCTGGTGCATCAAGTACTAATACACCTTTTTGCTTCAACTGTGCAAAGGCAACTCGACGTTGGGCTAATAAATCTAAGGCGACAGCACGGATATAACTTTGCGTAACATTTTCTGTAAAGGTGTTTGCTAAATTATCAACTTCCGGGTCGCGCAAAGTGACGCAAAACGGCAAATAGCGCGGTGCAAGTTTGGAGAGTGCTCCGAGGAGTTCGGCGGAGGCTGTGACATCAACTATATCTGTAATCAGCACTACAAGCGCCCTGCGGGTTTGTTGTCGCACAACATTGGTGACTGCACCTAAATAATCAGATTCTAGTAATATTGGTTGAATTGGAGTCAGGCGATCTATGAGATTAGGTAAATGATGTTGTCCGCGTTCTGGGGGAATCCACGTATGTATTTGGCGGTCAAATACACCAACGCCGACGCGATCGCCTCGATGTAATCCCGCCAAAGCTAAGGACAATGTTGCATTCAAACCCCAATCAAATCGCTGCAAACCTTGCACTTTTGCTGTCATCAACCGTCCGCGATCGAGTAAAATCAGTAAAGTCTGCTCTTGTTCTGATTCCAAAACCCTCACCAATGGCGATGCATTTCCAGACGCACTGACGCGACGTGCAGTAGCTTTCCAATCAATAAACCGCAAATCGTCTCCTGTTCGATAGTTTCGCAGTTCCGCAAACTCTGTCCCCATACCCATTTGATGTTGACGCATGGAACCGGATGATTGTAGTGTCAAATGAATTGAAAGCTCGCGCAAGCCAATTAAATCAGGATAAACTTTAACTTTTAAACTTTGCGGAATCTTCCAATCATCCCACACTAAACCCCAAAGTCCCAATTGTCGCACCTGAATATCGCCCCAAGAAAACTCTCCTCGTTGCGTTGGGTTAACAGTATAATTTAATTCTTGGGTGCTTTCACTTTCCACAGCAGCGTTGATTGTTGATGCAGATACGCCAAATCCGGATGGGTAATAATCGCGGATAATAACTACAGCGTTCGTGTTACTTGTTACCGTTAGCACCACCCGGTTATCGCGTCCGATTGATAGTCGTGGTGGTAAATCGCGTTTTATTTCTACACGATGACGACGCGATCGCCTACCATCGACAATCATTAACGCTAAAATTATGACATCAAATAGTAAAGCGATCGCGATACTACTTGATATATTAAGAAACATTGCGAGAATTGGAGCGATCGCAATTCCCGAAACTAATAATAAATAAACTTTTCTAGAAGGAACCATGTTTTAAAGGATGAAGTATGAAAGATGAAGGATGAAGTTATGAACGCTGATTTTTTTTGGCACGGACAATGATGGTGGTGATGATTGCTATTAGTTCTTGGGTTTCACTTATCAGCAATGTTAAACGCTGATTTGGAACAATTTCTGATTTAGCTAAAAGACGAAGCCAATATAAGCTTTCTCTAGCTTCTTTTTGAGCAATGCTGTACTTGTGAATAAAATCTGCTCTGCTTTCTCCCGATTGAGCTTCCTCAATATTAGCCCCAATTGAAGTTGCGGCTCGGAGACCGCTTTTTTTTAAGCGATTTTTCTCTGGAGTAGCAATGTCCTTTTTTTTGACTCTCTTTCTCTAAGTGTTATTTTCTCAGCATTAGTATTTAGTCTAAACTCCAGTCCTAATATCTGGCTGCCCCAAGAGTTTGTTGATTGCCTCATAGAAGATAAACCAACCCTAAAAGTAGCATTCATGGGAAACAGGCATCAAAAATTTGATGAGTCGGGATGGAAGCAGGTGCGTAGCCGACTCGAAAGCATGATTGTTGTTCTGCCGACGCAGTATAAAACTTGACGTTATATGCTAAAATCTGCGAAGCGTCGTCACAACAACACTTCGTTGGAACCGACACCTCGTTAATCGCCCGAAGGGGATTAGCCGAAGGTGCGGTTCAACTACGCCGTTAGGTTCAAATTGGCATCGTAATTTGAAGTATATGTTTATGTCAAAAATTAGTCTTGCTGCAATCGTATTTGTGACCTGTAGCACTTCCATAGTCACATTAACGCTCATGACTACTAATGCGGTTAACTCTCAGAATACTTCTGAGACACCTCAAGAGGTAGTACCTATAGTAAATTACGGTAAGGAAATTCCAGGGATAATTCAATCATACAGTGAGAATGAAATTCTTGTTAATCCAAACCAAGGTGCAGTACCTTTAGCTATTGCAAGTCCTATAGCCAATGTGCCTATCTTCAACCAGACTGTTGTCAGAAATCCAGTTAATCTAGAGCTTTTTGATCAGAAAACTCCCGCAGATGGCAATATTGTTAATGTTATATTGAATGGCCAAATTATACGCTCAAATTTACCACTCACTAATACTACGCAAGCTGTTCCTCTTCCTCTCAATGCTGGAACTAATACTATTCAAATCGCAGTCGTGAGCACAGGAGCCATCAGCACAAACACAATATGTTTTCAAGTTGGTGCAACTCAAACAGTGGAAAATGTGGTGAGTGGTAACTGTGTGTCTATTCCTGCTGGTCAGCAGTTTGTTACAACATTTGGTTTTCCTCAAATTGCTTTTTGTCTGACTAATCCTATTCGTTTTCCCTGCACGACTCAAGCTTACCCTGAATCAGTACAACACATTCTTGAAGCTAAGGGTATTCCACCTCAACCAATTGCACAGCCTATCAAGCCCAATAGATCCGGCAATCAAGTTCCGTCTGCGGGCTATCCTCTGTTGCTCACGATTGATCGACCTGGGGCAAACAGCCGACGCAATGCTTCAACTAGTTCTTATCTGCCATGCCCTCCAGGAATACAAGACTTAGATGAATACCCGCCATCAGTTGTTCTAGAGAATGCTGGTTCAGCCCATATCAAGTGTATTATTAGAGGAGATAATCGAGGTTCAGGTCAGAGCCTGGGTATACAGATTAACTATTACAAAATTACTCCAGGGGGAATAAGTCAGCCCAGACTAGATGATGGAGACATAATTGAAATTCAGGCATTACAATGAAAACCTATTCGTTTTCTTTCGATACAGGTCTAAATTTAATTTCAATTTGGGATGATAGTAAGCCCAGCAGGTCAGCTTTTCACGGCTATTCTGAACAAGCTTTTAATCAAGGTTTTTCTTGGATGCCGGGAAGTGTGACGTTCTTTACCTTTGGGAAAACTTGTCGTGCTGTCGTTGAGGTATGCCTCCTGCAATCAGACGAAGTATTTCAACTCCAACCCGAAACCATAAGAGCCATTCGCGTCCCCTTTGATCTGGCTAGTGAAGGTATTCGATACACTGATTGTATGAGTATTTTTGATGAAGCGTTTGTGCCGATACCCCCAGGTCACTATAGTCTGGTATTTGAGAATCGATTAAATGACGATCCAGAATATTTGAGTAGCCCTGAATATTTAGAAGATGTTGAGGCTGCGTTTTCATCAGAAATAATTCGGCTAAGTTTTGTGCAGACATCAGAAGCCGTTGAGCCAGCTATTTTGAAAACAGAGTCTTGGAGCGAACCGCCCTATCACATAGAAGGCTATGACTCTCTAAATCCAATCTACCCACTTCTTCTCAAAGTTTGCTTGCTATTGCCGTTGCCGTTTACAAGCGGCATTACAGGGCCAGGGGCATCTGTTTTAGTTACGAACCATGCTCCTGAATCAAGCAAAGAAACCTCTGCTGTTCAAAATCGCAACCAGGGATACGCGATTTACCCAGATGGAGTCGAGTTTTATTCGTTGGGTAATGCTCAAGTAATTTCTGTAGAAGCATGGTGTGCTGGAGAAATTAATCTGCATCCAGGTAGTGTGCGAGCTATCATTGTTCCCTTCAATGTTGCAGATGGCAGTGGCGCATTCTTGTCTGATGGTAAGGGAGGGGGATATGAATTAGCTGATATTTTGGCAGTAGGTTCTTACGCGCTTTTATTTGAGATTAGGCTAAGCGATGACCCAGAATATTTGAACAGTCCCCGCCATCAAAAGAATACGAGCCTAGGTTTGACTGAAGAGTATTGCTGTCTGACATTCATTCCCACTACACAGACAGTCGTCCCTCAAATATTGCGATTTGATATTGATGAGAGTGACTCTAACCCATAGAGAGTAGGCAAGTATTACAGATAGGTATGTGAATGAAACCTAACAATCCCGTTGCACACCGACCGTATCAATTTGGTCGGTGAATCCGAAAGGTTACTAGCGGCGGGTGAACGGGGTCGTTCTATTAAATATTTTTTTATATCCTTAGTTTCTCCTCTGGCCAAGATAGCCTTGGCGGTAATCACTTTTCTTTAATCTGGAAGCTTGACGTGCAGACCACTGACGCAGAGGAGTAACTTTCTCTACATGAAGTAGCTTCTGGCGATAAGTATGATTATCTGTCAGTTGGGCGATCGCACCAGCAATAAATCGAGCGCAGCGTTCTGGCTGAGAGGAGACTTGTTCCTCTGCAAACCGGATGACTAGCCAGTTGGCATCGACAAAACACTTGTTCCTGTAATCATCCTCGCCGATACAGTGGGTAGGCTTAAGACTGGAGTTTAGACTAAATAGGGCTTGCTGAGAAAATAACACTTAGAGAAGGTTTTTCCTTCTCCTGACTCATTTATTTTTCATCCTTCTCCTTCAAAGACGTTTCGCGAACATCCTTTATCCTTCATCCTTTATCCTTTATCTTGGGACTGATACTTTATTAATTATTGAAGCGATCGCTACATCAATTTCCAAACCATCCAACATTGCTTCTGGTTTCAAAATGAGACGATGACGCAGCAAAGGTGCTGCAACTGCTTTAACATCATCTGGGGTAACAAAATCTCTTCCACTCAACCACGCACTCGCTTGAGATGTCTGCAACCAAGCACCAGTAGCGCGAGGAGACGCACCTAAAGCTAAATCGGGATGTTGACGCGATGCTCTAACTAAAGCTAAAAGATAATCAATAATGGCTTCCGATACTTTAACTTCTTTTACCGCTTGTCGCGCCTCTAATATTTCGCTTACTGTTACCACAGATTTCAAACGTGCAATATCCAAGCGTCGCGCTGCAAAACCCGCTTGACGATTTAGTAACATTTGCTTTTCTGCCGCTTGATCTGGATAATCTACCACCAACTTAAACAAAAACCTGTCTAATTGCGCTTCTGGCAAAGGATAAGTTCCCTCAAATTCTAGGGGATTTTGGGTTGCGATTACCCAAAATAAATCCGGCAAAGGCAAACTTTCACCATCTAGCGTTACCTGCATTTCTTCCATTGCTTCGAGTAATGCTGCTTGTGTTTTCGGGGGAGTGCGATTAATTTCGTCAGCTAATAGCACCTCTGTAAATACTGGTCCTTTTTTGAGGGTAAAATTGCGACTATTCAAGTCAAAAATATTCATCCCAGTAATATCTGAAGGTAAGACATCGGGGGTTAGTTGAATTCGGCGAAAGTCAGCTTCAATCAATTGTGCCAGCACTTTCACCAAAAGTGTTTTACCAGTTCCCGGTACTCCTTCCAAAATAATGTGTCCACCCGCTAGCAGTGCTATTAATATTTGCTGTATTAGGGTAGATTGTCCGACAACTATACGATTTAGTCCTTGTTCGAGGCGAGTTAAGACAGGATGGTTATTCATATTGTTACTTATAAAGAACTTACATAAAAGCGCAAAGAGATATTTTGCACTTTTTTTGCCATTCGGCTATAAACAATCAGGCTAAATTTACAAAGTCTACCTACATAGACTAGCAAACACTTGATTTTAACGTATAGCTACACCTTTATCGGAGATTAAATAATAACCCATAATGTAGAGACGTTCCGATGGAACGTCTTTCTACGATGGTTACAATGTTTTTATTAATGTTAATTAAGCGGGCTTGATATAAGTAGATTGGCATAAATAAACACTCCTTAACGTAGTAACGGCTGAAGCCGTTAAAATCCTTGTTTTGAGCGGTAAACCGCTCACTACGAAGAGCGGAGAGCATTTTACATTTAATTTTGCCCACTTACTTATAGCGTACAAAATGTGAATCCGGAAGACGTTCCAGTGGAACGTCTCTACAGTGTGTAAAATTTCTCAACATCTATTGTCAAATCATCCGTCAATATGCAAGCCTTAATTTTTATTCCGAAGACTTTGCCATTTCCTCAACCAACTTATCAAGTTTCGCTCACTCATGGGTTGTTGTCGAGATTGAACTTTTAATACTGCTTGTAGTTCTGCCGCAGTGGTGCCTGTTTTCTCTACCCAAGCGTCTATCAAAGTTTGATGTTCCATAGGTACTTGCCCTAATCCTAAGGCTTTTTGCAGTTGCAGTTGTTCTTGTTTGCCTACCATCTCAACAACAAAGTCGTTTTTATCAGCTTTTAGCAAGACTCCTGCTAAAGCTTGGATGTATGCAAGGCTATTGTTAATTTCTGGTGTAGCTAAAGTTTCTGGTTTACCAAAGCGGCGATTTTTTGCCCAAATTAACACGCCTAAAATAGCGATCGCTTGCACTAACATTGGTAATAAGGGAGTTTTCGCCAAATAACTAAATAAGTCTTTTTCACCTTCACTCTTTCTGACGCTCGGATCTTTGTAACCGTGAATATATTCATCTACAAATAAGATGTTACCTTTATTGCTCACCAAATCAGCTAAATACTGGAAATTACTTAAACTATCTTGATAAGCATTAGCCGCTAAATAAGGAGTAGTCGCAAAAATCGCTTTTCCTTTACCGTATTTATTTTCCCAGACTACCGCACCAAAGCGATCGCCTAAATTAACTTCTTCCCCTGTTTCCAATTCCCGCCGCCGTCCGGTATCAATCTTGACATCACCAAAGGGTGATTTTTGCATCGTGCTAAATTTGGCTGCTGTAACATCTTCCCGCACACCTAAAATTACCAAATTATTGCCTTTTTCTAACCATTTTTGTTCTTGAGGCGAAATAATAGGTGTTTCTAGATAACTGTTTACCTGTAAAAGAGTGACAGGACGTGTTTGTGTATCTAATTCTTTAAAAGGCTTTTGCCAGCGCTGAATAGAATGCCGCTGTTGCATAAAAGCATACCACGCCCCATAGCCATCGGGAGCGCGGTTATAAGTGGAACCAATATTAATTTTGCTATTGCTGGGAGCAGCGATTAAACTAATTAAAATTATAACTGAAGCGGCGATCGCTCCAAACCAAACAACACGATTTGAGCGTTTCATATTTAATAGAGGGCAGTTAGGTGTTATGCTGTTATGCTGTTTTTATATGAAAATGCACCTTATTAGCCTACGAAGGTAGGCTTTGTTTGTGTAGCCCCAGGCTTCCAGCCTAAGGGCAACCACAGCCTCACGTAAAATGATATTACTCATTCCCAATTTCCCGATATGCTTCACGACACTGCTGATAATTTTCGCTACTTATCTCAGTATTACCAAAGCATAATTGCTGGTGGGTGGTAATCAAAGTTTCATAAGGGTGCATCGGAGCGACTTTATATTGTAGCAATTGCAGATATTCTCCATCAGTCCGGCTGAATTTGTGAGGCAGGATGGTAGTATCATGTAGGTGTTGCAACATTGCCAAATAAAGACAACGGCAAGCCTCACGGTAATTACTTTGATGATAGAGTTCTTGCGATCGCGCCAACCACCCAGACACTGACAAATCACTGTCACGGATTCTTAACACAGAATTAGCAGTATTTCTAGCTCTAAGCCTTGCATACAAATAAGGGCTAAATACTCGCCACAATCGCCAACCTAACCAAATTAAAAACAAACCTAGCAAAAGCCAAAAAACAAAGTTCAGCAACTTACCCAGCCAAGAATTATCAATCGACCATCCGTTAGGCAATTCTGGTAAATTCAGCTTCAAGCGAGACAATTGGTACTCCACCCATTCTCCCACCTGTTGCCGCAACACAGATAACTGCCAACTCCAACTCGTTTTTTCAAAGGATTCTGTAGACATAAGGGGGAATGGGGATTTGAAGAAGGGAAAAGCCGAATGCCCAATGACCAATGACCATTGACTCTTTAATTTAAAGTTAAGTACCTGGTAGTCTGCATCTACAGGCATCATGGAAATTGATACATAATCATAGCAATTTTAAAATGACTATTTACTTTTACAAGGTTTGGGAACCTTACGGCTGTTTTTCTAACTTTTCTCTCCACGGAATCGAAATCCGGGGTACTTACTGGGCAACGGTGGAGCATTATTATCAAGCGCAAAAGTTTGTCGGCACCGTGGATGCAGTGATTATACCTTCAATTTATGCCGCCGAAACGCCAGAACAAGCTGCTGCCTTGGGACGGTGTAACACACGGAAACTTCGTTATGATTGGGATGCAGTCAAAACTCAAGTTATGCGTGAAGCTGTACTCAAGAAGTTTCTCACTCATGCCGAAATTAGAGAAATTTTGTTGACTACAGGCGATAATTTACTTGTAGAAAACTCTCCTAAGGATTATTTCTGGGGCTGTGGTGCAGATAAAACTGGTGAAAACTTTCTTGGTAAAATCCTCATGAGTGTGCGTGAAGAAATCCACAAGCTAGTCTGGTTATCAATAGACATCTCCAGAATTTAATTATGCGTTCCCCGAAACCCTTCTAGAGACGTAGCAATGCTACGTCTCTACGTCAATAATTCATTGGCAAGGGGAAAAATTTAGAATCTAGAACCGCAAAGTTGATCGACAACTGCTGCCGGTCGGCTGCTATTTTGTTCTCGACAAATCAAAGTCCTAGCTAAAGTTTGCTGATAATAATATTGATGAGCAAACCAGCCGATAGGTGTACCTGCGATTGCACCGATAGCTAAACCAGTAATTAAACTAGAAACCAGATGTTTTCTTTTGATAGAATTGTCCCTGGCAATAGTGTTTGTTCTTACCATATTTTTTACTTGTGTATTAATTTAAAACAAAAAATCATATGTATTTTTAGTCGATGTGGCAGGCATTCAGGACTTACGCATTTTAACGAGAAACTGTCATAGTGAAGTGTAGCGTTAGCGAAGCGAAGAATCTCCGAGATACTTCGCTACACTTCGTTTCGCTCAGTATGACATTTTCGACTTTGCGTAAGTCCTAGCATTAATGAATTCATCCCCAGTCAAAGACTGGGAATGAGGATATCAGAAGTTAAGCTTTTGAAAGTACCCGCTGCATAAAAGTCATTATTTCTTCGGTACTATTCATCTGGAATAAATCCAACACTTCTGCTGCTGCTTCTGAAGATATGTAATCATGTGGTATACCCACAACTGAGCCGCCCAAATTTTGAGCTAAGTGATACCAAAAAGCCAATTTACATTCAGCGTCCATTGAGGCATAACTATCGGTAGAAATTCCTGTATCTTCACCTTCGCTTTGGTTTTGCAAATTACGTAAAGCTGATATTTGTTCTGAATGGGGTAATTTTTGAATTTCTTCTACCAGTTCTGCTGTACCGTCACTCGGCATACAATTAAGAGCGCTGGCGGGAAAGCGATCGCTTACGCTGGAGACGTTTCCGCTGATGGTGGCGTCACCGTCGCCAAAGGATCTGCCGGTTCAGAAACTCCATTCTGGATGCGCTTTGCACCCAAAGGCGAATTACGCCTCGATCACTCCAAAGAAGGGTTAGAAAATAAAGAGACTCAGACCATCAAGTAGCAGATCGCTTGATGGGGGGGGGAAAGAAGAATTATTCTCTTTGTCCCCCTTGTCCCCTACTCCCTCCTATTTCCATAATCTTCAGAAGACTTGGGATCTAACTCCCACCGGCTATCGTCGCGCTGTTCTAACATTTCGTTAGTCCGTAGAAACGCGGCGTCATCCATTTCTATTCCTACAGCAGCACCAATTTCATCAACAATATCTTGATCGGGAGTGGAAGCAGTACCACCAACAGCTTCATCACCATCCATAGCTGCTTGTTGCCAACCGGCATCAATATCACCTCCAGTTAATTCTGGACTGGTATATGTTGCATACTCATCCAACTCCTCCTTCATTTCTCGTCCACCGAGATTGTACCCTGGCAATTCTATGACACCAGTACCAAAGGATTCAGTAATTTCCTCTGGTAAGTCGGAAATTTCTTCTGGTAAATTATCTTCGGATTCGAGTTCCTTATCTGGATCTACACGGTTGACTTGAGCTTCTAAATCTACTTGTTGTTGATCCGCCATAATTATAAATATTTCTGCTTCTCCAAAATAACGCTTTCCCTGATCTGGCTTGTCTTCCTAGAGATGTATTACTTGAGATGGAAAAAATCTATCCCTTTGGAGCGAAGAGAAGATAGTCGCTGGTGCATACCATTACAAGTGTGAATTCAAGCTCAAGCAACGCCTGAGATAAACCACTCATTTCTAGCTTTTAAATGTTTTGAATGATAAGGAAGTAATCATTTACGTCAATATATATCTCAACTAAAAAAGAAGCATTCGTTATTTTTTAGTAGTGGAGGAAGAAAGTGAAATACGATCATTTTATTAAACATGTCCAAAGCGTTGCTCAATTAGATTCTCGTGAAGAGGCAGAAGATGCTACTCGTGCCACTTTGGAAACTATTCGAGAACGCATTGTGGGTAATGAAGGTAAGGATTTGGCTTCACAGTTGCCAAAAGAATTAGGCGAATTTTTACGCGGTCGCGAAGGCGAAAATGGTCAGCATTTTGGCTTAGAAGAGTTTATCAAGATGGTGAGTGAGAAGGAAAATGTAGAACCCAGTGCTGCTGCGATGCATGTCCGGGCTGTTTTTAGTGTGTTGCAAAGTGCTGTAAGTCCGGGTGAGTTTGCAGATTTGCAAGCTAATTTTTCACCAGATTATGCGGAAATATTTGCAGCGGGTTCAACTGCGGTTTAGCAGTGAAGATTGCAGCACTGAAGTGCTGACTACGTAAGTAATTTAAGAGGTGATTTAATGGCAAACTTTAATAATCATGGCAAGAAAAAAGTCGCTATCCTGATTGACAATGGGGTAGAGGATGCAGAATTTCAAGTTCCTTATAACGGGCTAAAACAAGCGGGGATAGAGGTAGTTGTTCTCGGAGCTCGGATGAATGAAAAGTATAAGGGTAAACAAGGCAAAGTTTCTCAGCAAGCTGATGCTACCACTACCGAAGCGATCGCTAGCGAATTTGATGCGGTAATTATTCCCGGTGGGATGGCTCCTGACCACATGCGACGCAATCCCAACACTGTCCGCTTTGTCCAACAAGCGATGCAGGAAGGTAAATTAATCGCGGCAGTTTGTCACGGACCGCAAGTTTTGATTGAAGGGGATTTGCTCAAAGATAAACAAGCCACTGGTTTCAGCGCTATCCGCAAGGACATGATTAATGCGGGTGCGAAATATGTCGATGAACCTTTGGTTGTTGACGGAAATTTGATTACCTCACGTCAACCCGGTGATTTGGCAATCTTCACCACAGCTATCTTGAGTCGTTTGGGTTACGGTGGCAAGGATGCTGCATTACCCGACGAGAATGATACAAGCACAGAATGGTGGAAGCTGGCTGATGCTTGGGGTGGCTCAACTAAGGGTGATATTGTCAAGGGTGTAAATACTGCACTTGCTGGTGAACGTTATTCGTTGGAAGCTTTGGAGAAGTATTCCGAGAAAGAGTCAGATGCTCAAATCAAGGCGTTGTTTCAAGAGATAATTACTAACAAGCAGGGTAACATCCTCAAGCTGGAAAGTTATCTTGACAGGTTGGGTGAGAAGCCTTCTTTAGCCGCTAATATCGCTAATCAATACGCGAAAGTGAAAACGGCTATGACAGGAAGCGACGATATATTTCAACTGCGATCGGCTCTGGGGGATGTGCAAACTGGTATCGGTGATATTGGCAATTTGTGTCCTATGTATACGGACCCGGTAGCTACTGCGCTGTTTACGGATATTTATAACGATTTGTTAAGTTGTGAACAACGATTGGTGCAACTGTATCAAACGCGGATAGGGCTGGATATGAAGCCTGGGAAGCCGACGACGGGTGCGGCTGTGTCGATGTAGGTTTTTTTAACGAACCGCAGAGGCGCAGAGAACGCAGAGAGGGTCTTTGCGTCTTTGTGGTTATTTTTACGGATAGAAGGAGATAAAAATATGGCTTCGACTACGGGGAATGAGTTGAGTAAGGGTCAGGGCGCTGAGGCGGGTGAAACTGAGCGCTGGGCATCTCTTGTGGGTGGTGGTGCGATGGTGTTGATGGGTTTAAGTCAGCGTTCTTTGCGCGGGGTGCTGATGGCTGTAGCTGGGGGCGGTTTGGTGTATCAAGGTGTAACTAAACAAAGCACGATTCAGCAAGCACAGGAAGCGATTGGTATAAATAAATCTATTAAGGTTGAAAAGACGGTAACGATAAATAAGCCAGCGGATGAACTTTATCGGTTTTGGCACGACTTTGAGAATTTGCCGAGCTTTATGAAGCATCTCAAATCTGTGAGCGTGCAGAATGATAAAAGGTCGCATTGGATTGCGAATGCACCTTTGGATAGTAGTGTGGAATGGGATGCAGATATATTGGAAGACCGAGAAAATGAGTTTATTTCTTGGGCTTCGGTGGAAGGTGCAGATGTGGAAAATTCTGGTTTTATTCGCTTTAAGAAAGCACCAGGCGATCGCGGCACCGAAGTAAAGGTTGTTCTTGAATATAGCCCCCCAGGTGGAGCCTTAGCCGCTGCATTTGCTAAACTTTTTGGTGAAGAACCAGAACAACAAATTGGTGATGATTTGCGCCGTTTCAAAATGTTAATGGAAGCTGGTGAAATTGCCACCACTGAAGGACAACCAAAGGGTGGTTAGTGGTTGGTGGATAGTAAACGCTCTTTAACGTAGTAACCTGATTAGCCGTTAAAATCACGACTCGACGAGCGGTAAACCGCTCACTACGAACGAAGGAGGAGAGTATTTTAATTTTAATTTCGCCCACTTACTTAGTAGTTAGTGGTTAGTTAGGAATTACTATTAACTACTAACAATCCAAAATCTAAAATCCCAAATATATAGGACTTACGCATTGACAGAAAAGTCAATATGTGTGTTTGAATCTAGCTTTTGTTGTAAATGTTTCAAAATAAAGTCACGAGCTATCTGAAGAGATAAATTCCTTTGAAGTTCATACC
>JAHHIJ010000072.1 GCA_019358985.1 Tolypothrix brevis GSE-NOS-MK-07-07A
TGCGACTTTGGACACCATCAAAATGTATATTCAAAACCAAAAAGAAACTTGACGGCGAATAAATTCGCCAACGGCTTACCCCCACGGATAAATCCGGGGGCTAGCTCGCCGTTGATATTTTGGTCTTCCAGTATTTATCTGAAATCCAATGCCCTGATTTTCTGGAATGGCGGCGTTTTGCCCAGGTTTGGAGTCTTTGGAGTACTAGACGGTCAATATCCGAAAAGATTTCTTTGCTCACTACCATTGAGTAATAATTTGCCCATCCCCTGATTACAGGGTTTAGACGCTTTATTAGAGCCTCTTGAGGGGCTGATTTGTAGGCTTTGATAATCCGACAGATTTCGTCGTAGTGTCTCTTTATTGCCTTTATACTGGGTTTGATGAGTGTTTTAAATCCTAGTGGTTTTCCTTGTGAGGATTTTCCAGATTGGGTTTTTCCTACTTTGTACTGCCTAACATTGAATCCTAGAAAGTCGAAACCTTCTTGGGAGTTTATATGTGGTTTTTGTAGAGTGTGACCTATTCTGGTTTTACTAGGTTTTAGTTCTAGTCCCATCTTTTCTAACCACACAGATATTTCGGTTTTGCATCTTTCAATTACATCGAGGTCAGGATGTAGGATGACGAAATCATCGGCATATCTTATGAGAGATAGTGCTTTTTGATTAGCTTTCTTATTTCCTGGTAAGGACTGGGCGACCTTATTGATTGCCTCTTCCATTCCATGTAGTGCGATGTTCGCTAGTAGGGGAGATATCACCCCACCCTGTGGCGTACCTTCATCTGTTTGTAACCATTCACCGCCATCAAATACACCTGATTTTAACCATGCCTTAATTAGGCGGTTTAAGGTTGGGAATGTATTGATTTTGGTTAGCAGTTCTTTGTGGTTGATTTTATCAAAGCATTTTGATATATCGGCATCCAAAACCCATTTTGGTTTTTGTTTGATGATGCTAAATATTGCTCCGATAGCATCGTGGGCTGAACGTCCTGGTCGAAAGCCGTAGCTGTTTGGTTCAAACTTTGCTTCCCATTCTGGTTCTAGTGCCAGTTTGACAAGTGCTTGTGTTGCCCTATCTTGTATTGTCGGTATTCCTAAAGGTCTTTTCTCATCCGTTCCGGGCTTGGGAATCCAAACTCTTCTGGTGGCTTTTACCTTGTTGGTTAACTTCAGGTTTACTACTAGGGTAAGTCTTGCCTTGGGTGTTAGAGATTTGACCCCATCAACACCTGCGGTTTTCTTACCTTGGTTATCCTGAGTGACTTTGCGAACAGCCATTGCTTTTGCTGACCAAGACCTCATCAAAGTCTTTTGGAGTCTGCGAACTGCCTTAGTATCGCCACGACCGGAGGCTTGGAAAATTCTTTTCTGAAGCTTAAAAACATGACGCTCTAACTTTCGCCAGGGTATCAAGTTCCATTCCACCATCTGATTGCTCAGTGTATTAGACATATATACTTCCTTTAAAGGACTTTTCCTTTCACACCATCGTGAGTACGTCAGCATATCTTGACCATTACGGTCAAGCTTTCGCTTTTTACTCAATCTTTTCCATTACCGCATCCGGTTAGCACCTACTTTGAGTATTCGACCTCTCAAAGAGCTAATAATGGGTTATTTCGTTCCAAATGACAATTCTATGTATCTTTAGAGTGATGCTTTTCGCCGAGTTTATTGGGGGTGCAAATTGGTCGAGACATTAGTCGCCAATCCCTTATCCTTTACCTTTTGGTGTAGTGATTCAGCCTGATTGCACTACTTGTACGTAACGACGATTCAAACACATCTTTAAGTCTAGGCTTTACTCATGGATACTTTGCTCGATGGACACCGATTTAGGCTGTCAGTGGAGCCACCTTTCATCCCCGCTTTACGGATTGATGGCTATTCGCTACCGTAGGGGAAGTGCTTTCACTCCTGCACTTGGAGGGTAGGTTTTTCACCTACATTGTCATTACAGTGTTAACTCTGGGCAAATTTCTTTTGATTCGGGGTTATCTTGCCATTGCCAGTAGTTAACTTTGGGTTTACCTAATTGAGTGCGGTAATAGTGATGCCAGTATTCTTTACGATTGATGGGCGGTTTATCGAGTATACCCAACACTTTGACGATATCGAGTCTGCCAGTTTGAATTGCCAGTAGAGTCACTTCTTCAACGCTTGCCAACGGTGCTTTTTGCTCAAATAACCATTCTGTATATTCTATAGTTGTTACAGGTTTAGTTGTTACTGGTAGTTCGAGAAGAGAGTATTCAATAAGCAAGTACACAGTTTCATCGACATCTGTACTCCTATTTTTTATCGATAGACCCGTGAAAGTATTATCAACTTGCCAAATGGTAAGGTTAATTTTGTTAGCGAGGTAGATATATTCTTGTTCTTCTTTTTTACCTAAGTTTTCTATGTAGGACAGTTCATAAAACTGCGTTACCTTGCGTACAGGTATTTTTTCGATAGAATTTTTAACAAATGAAGGAAGTTTCAGCGCTCGGCTTTGGTGGAATTGGTCGATTAATTCTAATACTTGTGGTCTGATGGGGTCTGGAACTCTAATCGCGCTGCTATTGTAGGGTTCTCGCTTGCAACGTCCTCCCTTTGGTTTGTTCATACTTGTAACAGGTTTAAATGTTTGACAGACAATATTATACCTGTTACAGTTATTTTTGCAAGATGAGACTACGTATATTCCGAAACTCTTCTGGAAAATATTTAGGTATATTCATGTAGAGCGACAGATTATTTGACCGCAGCGATAAATTCTAAGCCAAATTCTAGCTGGCAATAGTCTACTTTGAGTCAGGTTGGAAAAAACTTTTGGAGGCATTTGTAGAACTTAATAATTCAGGAGTGGAGTCGGATACTCCGAAAGCTATGATCGGAATAAAGGCTTATCTGATAACCGTTAAATGGGATATACAGCAGAATTCAGGAGTCAGAATGGGCTACGCCCCGCTGCGCTAACAGAAGTAAAATAGGCTTTATATCTGGCTTTGAGACGAATCGTTGTGTACAACACTTTCCTTGAAATCCGCTGTATCAGTAAAGCTCTGTATGTCTCATAGAGTAAAAGCATCTGATTCAAAACTTTACATCCTTTATTTTCTGCTATCGCAGTCATCTTTCTAACAATGACGCAACCAGAAATAAATTATCATGACTCAAACAGCATCGAAACAAAGGGTAAAGCCTGCCAATCAGATAAAACAAACAAGTGTAGCTACTCCTAAAGCCGAAAATGAAGTATCAGCAAATATCCCAGACATATCTACAGGTAAAAAGAAAAAACCTACATCTCCAGACGCTGGTACTTCAACTGAAACTATCTCAAATAAGCGTACTAATAAACGTTCTGCCAAATCAGAGTTAAACTCTCAACCACTTATAGAATCAGGAATGGAGGTAATCTGCTCACAAACTAAATTTCACGATGCACTCTATGAAAGTTAGTTGTGCTACCCCAGCTAAACCTACCCATCCGATTCTTGCTAATGCTCTAATCATTGCAGATTTTGAAACACAACAGATACATTTAACTGTTACTGATTTAGCATTAACAATTCAGGCAAGTTTTGAAGCCCAGGTTTTGCTCAAGGGTGAAATTACTGTGCCAGTAGAAATGCTATTTGAGATAGTTAAGCATTGCCCTAATGGTAATATTAGCCTCAGTAGTCAGACTCAGATTATACAGCTTATTGATGAGGAGAAGCAAACAAAAATCTGCTCTCTGGGTTTATCTGATGCTGATGGAAAATATGAGATTAGAGGCATTAGTGCTGAAGACTTTCCACCTAGTTCTACAATTGATGCTACTCCCATTGCTCTGCCAACAACAGTTTTCAAAGATGGTTTGAAAGGTGTAATTTATGCTGTCAGCACTGATGAAAATAAATATATCTTGACCGGAGTTCATATTCAACTTACACAGGAGAAGTTAAAGTTTATTGGTACTGATGGGCATCGAGTCGCAACCACTGAACTTTCAACTCAAGGAATTGGTAGAAAACCCCGCAAACAAGTAGAATCTGAAGAGATACAATTTACTATTCCTGGTCGAATCCTCAAGGAACTAGCGCGTAACTTGGATGATTCTGTCGAATTCATTAATCTGTTGTATGATGCCCAAAGTAATCGCTTGGGTTTTGCTTGGCAAGATATTATCCTCAGATGTCAATGTCTCGAAGGAACTTACCCTGACTGCGAACAGCTATTGGCAAGATTTAGCTTTGACCGAGAAGTAATCCTAGAAAAAGCATTCTTAGTCAAAGCATTGGAACGGTTAGCTGTGTTAACAGATAAAAAAGAGAAAGGTATTTACTTACAGTTTGATGGAAGTTTGCAGCAGCTACGACTATCAATTGAACGGGAGTTTGGCAAAGGCGATCAGGTTATTGCTGCTCATCTACCATCAGAAATGTCATTGAATATCCAGTTTAACCTCAAGTATTTAGTAGAAGGAGCCAAAGCAATTCCTAGTTCCGCTATCAAAATGCACTTGCAACAATCAGATCATCCTGCCATGTTGGTTCCTTATGGAGATAGACCAAATCCAGAACTGCAAATGGAAATGCGTCAATTCTTATTGCCACTGTACACTCTAAATGCTTAACTAAAGTAGGATTTGTTGCTGAAAATACAGCCAATTTCTGATACCAATTCTGTGTGAATATGCGCCAAAAAGATAATCGGTTTTGAGGAAAGTGCCAAGCCTTATTCGACCGATTTATTTGGCGCAGCCTCATAAATAAACGGTATGACAACTACTTTCTTGGATTTTTATTTTCACGTCAACCAAGTGGCTTTCATACATCCCGCTTAATTTTTGTAAGGTGCTTTGGATAGGGTTGGTGTTCAATCCCCTTGATTTTCCGCTTCTGTAATTTGCAATTGTTGTACCACATCAAGCGTCAAACCAGTCACTTTCGCCACCATTTCTGGGGAAAGTCCTTCTTGGAGCATCTTAACAGCAATTTTCTGAGTAGTTTCCTGACTTCCTTCATCTTTGATTGATTGATAAGTTACTGACTCGCGCATAATATCTCTCCGTAGTAAACGCTTAATTTCCTCCTCTTCTAATACTAGCCCAGCCAGGATGAATGTAGATGCCGCAAGGTTACTTTGGGTTCTTTTATCGCTAATATTATCTATCTGGGCTGCGACTTTCTGTAAGGTGTTGGTTTTATTACTAGTGTTACTTAAAACGGCAAATGGCAATAAGCCGGGAGTTTGCAAAAATATTTCCGTTGGTTGTTCCCACAAGCGAATTACTTGGAAACGGTGAAATGTTTCTTCCAGAGTAAATGTAGTTTGCTGAACCAGTTCTGAATCAGTCTTTTGTAAATAAACTACTACTTGATGCATTCGTTTGCCCGGAAAACGACGATATACCCGCAAACGGTAATCTGTCATCCGAAAGGGAATATTCTTGTCTGGTTGAGTTTGAAACTCGATATGCAGGACTATTTCTTCGGACTGCCGTAGGATGAGAGCATCAGCACGAATTGGTTCTATGGATAGTTCTTTGGGACTTAACTCTGTTAGGGCTATTGGTTCACCTAACAACCAAGTAGCGAAGTCGCTGGAAAAGTTTTCTACAAGGAATTTACACAGATTATCGAACATTAAACAATTCTACCAAAAAATGCGAAAAATGAGAAAAAGGTTTCTACAAATAATTTACAGAAATTATTGAACATTAAACAACTTTATCAAAAAATGCGAGAAATGAGAAAAGTGTGTTTTAGAATCTAAAAGGAGGAAATTCGGCAATGAATAAACTAGAACAATATCGCAATGCTATCAAGAAGATATTGACTGAGTATTACGAAACTACTAATACTCAAGTTATAAAACATGCGGGAGTTGAAGTAAGCGATCGCTTGGCTTTTGATGAAACAAGAGATCAATATCTTTGGTTTAGGTTTGGCTGGGATGACAAAAAGCAGATACAGTATATTATCATCTATCTCTGCATTAAAAACGGCAAAGTTTGGGTGGAAGAAGATGCAACTAATTTATGCGTTGTTGATGATTTGCTTTCAGCCGGAATACCCCAAGCCGATATTGTTTTGGGTTTCCATCATCCCAATAAACGAGGTTTAACAGAATTTGCTACTGCTTAAGGAGGCAGGTAAAAAAGATAAATTTAGCATTTTATGAGCCAAGGATATGAATTCTAAAATGGCTATAAATCGATTGTAAATTCCATAAACTTCTCCACCTGTTTCAACGTTTAAATGATTAGGCATACTCAACTTATGGTATCGATAAATCTTACTAGAATCGGTTGAGTAAATCAGGCTACTTAGGATTCAAAATTACACCCCCTTAACAGGGGTAAGGGCGACAAATTAAGGTTAATGAATCCTATGTCTACAGTCGCCCTACATCAAAAATATCGACCCCAGACAATAGCCGAATTAGTTGGACAGCCCTACATTAAAACTGCTCTGACTAATGCTGTAAAATACCTGCAAATTGCACCAGCTTATTTATTCACAGGTTCTAGAGGCACAGGTAAAACATCAACTGCTAGGATATTTGCTAAATCTCTCAATTGCCTCAACACTAAAAAACCAACTGACCAACCTTGTGGTATTTGTCAATCCTGCCGTTCAATTGAAACCAGTAATAGCCTAGATGTCAGTGAAATTGATGCTGCTTCTAATAATGGTGTAGATGATGCCCGTGCTTTAATTGAGCGCAGTACCTTAGCACCAGTTGCAGGACGTTACCGAATTTTTATTCTCGATGAGTGTCATTGTCTAACTGGTAACGCCTTCAATGCTTTACTTAAGTGTATTGAAGAACCGCCACCTCATGTTGTTTTCATTCTCTGCACAACAGAACTGCACAAGGTATTACCTACCATTGTCAGCCGTTGTCAGGTGTTTAATTTCCGCACTTTGTCTATTCAAGCAATTGTGCAGCACCTCGGTATTGTAGCAGATGCAGAATCTATTTCTATTGATGAGGAGGCACTGACAGCGATCGCACGACTCAGCGATGGTGGACTTAGAGATGCACTGCAATTACTCGGTCAGGTGAGTCTTTTAGATGAAGATATCACTGCTAATCATGTCATGGAAATCGCTGGTGGTGTAACAGAAACAGAATTAATGTCAATTTTACAGGCAATATCCACGAACAACACCTTTAACTTGCTGCAAGTAGCAAGAGTTTTAATAGATTCTGGAAAAACGCCCAAATTGATTCTCTCCAACTTACTGCAAACATACCGAGATTTACTGATTATCAAGTCTGCACCCAAAGAGCAATCCCTGCTAACTGGTTGTGTTAGCTATGCTCAACTCAAGGTTTTAGCAAATCACTGGAATTTCGAGACGCTTAACTTGTCTCTAGCAGAGTTACAAAAAGCAGAAAACTATCTGCGGTACACAGTAAATGCTGCTGTGTGGCTAGAAGTTTGCTTACTGAACCTGATACCCAGTTTATTGCCTGTCAGTGCAAGCAAGACAGTAACTGCTAAACCTGTAGATGACAAAGGGCATGATGGCAAATTGTTACCAGCAGTTGCAGCTAATACTGCTAACCTGGCTCAAATTTGGCAGCAGGTGATGGATACAGCTAAACCCAGCAATCAAAAGCTGTTGGCTCATGCAAATCTCGTTAAATTGCAAGATGAAAAGGCAATTTTAGAGGTTACACCAGCTTACTTGAATAAGTTTGAGAGTAGTAAAGAAGCGATCGCTAAAATGCTGCAACGAGCTACCCAAAGTCAACAACCAATGACTGTGTTAATTAAAACTGCCAACAAGAGCAGTAATGGGAGGGTAAAAGCATGATTGTCTTGCTGACAGGTGACGACCAACACGCCATCCAGGAACAGCTAAATCAATACAAAGCAGAGATTGATGCTCAATGGCTCACACTTTGCTATCACCGATTTCCAGCCGATCGCCTTGACCAAGCTATCAGTGTAGCTCGCACTCGTTCCCTGACTGGTGGTAAAAAACTGGTGATTGTCGAAAATTGCCACCTCAAGCAGTGGGGTGATACTGAGTTAGAAACTTTGCAGCAGCTTGTTCAAGTGCCTGAATTCACAATTCTGGTGTTTGTCGCCACCAATGTAGATAAGCGCCTGAAGATTTACAAACATATTGTCAAGTATGCCAAGTTGTTTGAGTTTCCATTGATACCACCTTGGCGTACTGATTTAATTGAAAAGGCGATCGCTATTCAAGCTAAAAAAATCAAGCTGGTGCTGTCAAAGAATGCGGTGGAATATCTAGCAGAAGCAATTGGTAACGACATGACCCGTGCAGCCACAGAGTTACGCAAACTGTATATTTATGGTAATGGCAGACAACTGGAGCTTGCAGAAGTAAAAGAGTTAGTGCCATGTCAGACTCAGAATAGCCTACAACTGGCATCTGCTATTCGCCAAGGAGAAAGCAATCAAGTTTTGCACCTGCTGGATGATTTACTGTCACGTTCGGAACCATTAATGGTGATTGTTGCTACTCTCCTAACGCAGTTTAGAACTTGGCTGTGGGTTAAGTCTGCGATTGTTTCTGGGATTAAGAAAGATAGTGAATTAGCTCAACTGTGCAGTATCAGCAATCCTAATCGCATTTACTATTTGCGTCAGGAGGTAGCAAATACAAGCATCAATGCTTTAGCTAAGGCAGTAACTATGATGCTGGATTTGGAGATGTCTATTAAGAGGGGTGCTGAAAGTAAGGATTTACTGCTAATAATTCTTAGTGTTAGCAGGTTATTTAAGTTAACTTAATCAACATAAATTTGACTGAGAGTTTTGGATTTTGGATTGTATATTTGATTTCAGTCTAAAATCCAAATTAACTAATAATGATATTAGTATCTAACAAAACTTTCACAAGTTAGGTTTACCCTTATCTCGCCTTAGACAACTTCAGTGCTATTAACAAACCAATTTTCAACCTTTAAATTATTAAAAAATTCAAAATCAGAAACATTATTAGTTACCAATATTAAATTACTACAGTAAGCAATACTCGCAATTTGACCATCTACAAAAGCAGGAGTTTTGCCAATCTTGGATAATCTAGCCCTTTCTTGGGCGTGCCATTGTGCAGCCTTTAAATCGTAATCAAGGACTGGTAAATTTAATACCGATTCATGAATATAATTCCAAAGAGACTCTCGCCGCTTAGATTCTGGCAACCGCAAACATCCATGTAAAAGTTCATGAATAACAACACTAGAAACGGCAACTTCTGATTTATGAATATCTAGTTTATGCAAAACATTGGCATTAGGAATAGGACGTGCTGGCTCTGAGAGAATATTGGTATCAAGTAAGTATTTCAAGCTCATAGATCAATTTCTCTTCCCACACTGCGATCTCGTAAGTCAGCGAAATCATCATCAGTAAAGATAATCCCCTCGCTTTGGATTACGCTTCTAAATTTTTGTAATCCCTGCCAAAAATTACCCCCTCTAGATTCCTCCTTTTTTTTACGGAGAAACTCAAACAAATAGTCACGTTCTTCTGTGGGTAAACTTTCAATAGAATTAATAATTTCTTGTAAATTCATCATAGAACCTCCTAATCAAGTAAATTCTACCTTTACTAACTCTATTTTAATCTCTATTTCCATTGCCTCAGCCTCTATTTTACCATTTAATAAACTTCATCATGGCTGCCAACATCAATCTAGGACTTACGCATTGACAGAAAAGCCAAAATGACAGGTATAGTTTTCAAGGCTTATAGCTAGATTTTTCAATTGATAGAAGAGCGATCGCCAAAAATCATAAGTGACATTCAAACGCCTGGAACAACGTATTTACGTTAATACACAAGATAGTCGTTTTGAGAGCGTGCGTAAGTCCTACAATCAATAAAATAACCATTTCTAACAACTTCTCATCCTCAGACAACTTCCATCATCATCTCCTAGTAAATCAGCGATCAAATCATCAACGCTTCCCCTATGAGCTGTCCCATCCTTAAAAGCCTGCATCACTTCCTGAGCATTAGCCAAAATTTCAACCCGCCGATTCTCAATTCGTTGCTTTTTAAGAAACTCAAATAAATACTCTCGATCTTCTGTGGGCAAACTTTCAATAGAATTAATAATTTCTTGTAAAGTCATCAGAGAACCTCCTAATCAAGTAAACTCTACCTTTACTAACTCTATTTTAATCTCTATTTCCATTGCCTCAGTCGCTTACATTTAGCCAGTTTCCGCAAAAATATGATATAATACTAGGCGCAGTGGGGGCAAATGCTTCTGGAGGGCAGAAGCAGCGATCGCTAATCGCTAGATGATTTACTGTCACGCTCGGAACCATTAATGGTGATTGTTGCTACTCCCCTAACGCAGTTTAGAACTTGGCTATATGGAATTTTTATTCCTGAACGGTCGGAGGCGGTAAGTTCTACCGTGTCAGCCTGGGTCGTAGACAAACCTCTCAAGAGTCATCTTGAGACTACGATGAAACAGGAAGTGAACTACCAAAACGGCTAATGTCCAGCAATGTCCGCGACCTTGGTAGTTTTGGATAGGTTTTACAGAACGGTTATGGACTGTCTAATCCATACTCCCCCTCTGCAACAGCCAAAAACTTTTCTTGCACCTGCGTCAAATATGGTTGGGGACTCTTTCCTAACCCGGACAGTAACCAACCCACAGATGCATCCAGATTACCCACCAGATGCAACCTTCTCATCCTTTGGCACAGAGTAAGCATATATTCGCAATCGGCTTCAAAATAGTTTAAGGATTTGAGATTGTCTATTTTAACTGTGTATTCCCCATCCCAAACGGTAATCGTACAACTGTACTGACCCACTTGAGTGATGATTCCCCAACAACCACTTTTGCCCTTAAGTTCGGGATTGTCTTTGGGTATGATTTTACATACTTCTCCCAAGCGGTAGGGGTTGGGTAGTTTAGTTCTTTCTCGAATCTTGTCCACAATATCTTTGACTACACGCCCTGATGGTACTTTACCACCTGCCGCCTCCACCGCCTGCTGCCAACAGCTACGTTGCTCTTCCGGTTTCAAGGGAACCAAGGGTCTAACTTGGCGTTCACTAGTCGGCAGCATTTGGGAACCATTGGTTCCCATTTCATCTGGTATCTCAATTTGGGAACCATTGGTTCCCATTTCATCTAGTATTTCAATTTGGGAACCATTGGTTCCTATTATATTGCCAACTACCAATGAGCCAGCTATCAAGTAATTCACATGGCGGTGAGTAAAGCCAAAGCGATCGCGGCAGTATTCCTCAAAGGTTGAATGAGTCGAACGGTACAAACGTCTATCTCTTAGTTCTTTCAATGCTTTGCCAGATGTGTAAAATGCTTTTTCAACTTGCCTTTCTAAAAAAGTGCGCTCGCGCCACAATAGCTGTTGTTAGCTCATAGCTACCAACAACTTCCGCCGCTATAAAGAGGTCATCTGCAAGCACATCCATTTTGCTATTATGCAGGAATTATTACTATATAATAGCGCCGTACAGCACTATATAGTTGAATACTTTGTCAAAATTACGGCTAATTGTGTCGCGATATAATCGATATATTCTTCTGGGGTTACGTGGATGCGACCAGGTGGCAATCCCGATTTTGGGACGAAATATCGTTTTGATTACGGCAGACAACAGCCGCTCTCCGAGCAGGTAAAAGCACAAGTACACCCACTAGTCAAACTGCAACTCCAACATTTGGCACAACAAAAACAATGCTCTGTGCCAGATTTAATTAGAGAAGCTATAGACCTGTATTTGGCAACTGAGCAAACTACTAAAGCTAGCTAGAAGTGGCTTGGTTGCATCAGTTAAATTCTTGCCAGACTACTAGCTCCAAACCAAAAGTTCTCTACACAGATCGCCTTCACTCCCCCAATGGGGGATTTTTTAGGGCAGTGAGCGAAGATTACGACTATGACCACGCCCAACTATAATGCCCTGCTACAAAGCTTTTGGACACCACCTAGTACACCCATTCCAGAAAATTCTAACTCAAATAACCATCTTCCTGAACCAACAGATATTGCTGAATTTATAGGTGAAGATTTACTCTGGCAACAGACTATCTCTGCCAAAGAACCTAATTTGAAGAATATCCCTAATGACCTGCCAACTAAATTAATTAAAGCACTTCACTCATTAGGAATCACCCAACTTTACTCTCACCAACTTCAAGCATTACAAACAATTAGACAAGGTAAAAGTTTAATCCTCACCTCTCCCACAGCCAGTGGCAAAACTCTCAGCACATACCCCGCCATTCTGGAAGGTTGTATAAATGAAGAACATCGAGCATTAGCATTTTATGGACTGCGAGCCTTAGCATTAGACCAGTTCCACAAAATCTCTGAACTCCTCTCTACCATACCAACACAATCCAGACCCATACTGGCAATGATCACTGGAGATGTCAAATCAGAAAAACGAGAACAAATCCTCAAGAGTGAACCGCATATTTTAGGTGTCACACCAGAATTAATCCACTTTCAACTCAAGCAAGCCTGGAAATCCGCGCATTGGGCAAACTTTTATCAGCGATTACGCTACATACTGATTGACGAAGCTCACACCCTTTCCGGTAGCTATGGCGCAAATATGTCCTGGCTGATTCGTCGCATTAAACTAGCAGTAGATCATTACGGTGGTGACTCCAAGAAACTGCAATTTATCTTCCTGAGTGCCACTTGTGGTAATCCTAAACAACTGGCTCTGAAAATCTCCGGTTTGAAACCAACTAAACTCAACCCCAAACCCCTGATTTGGATTCGCAAAAGTGGAGCAGCTTCACCATCTAGACAAATAATTATCACTCAGCCCAGTTACAATCTAACTGGTGACACCGCTCGGATAATTCAATTTTTGCTCAATCAAGGTAAATCAGGTATCGCCTTTTGTAACTCCCGTCGCAGTGTGCGGGAACTAACAGAATTACTCAAATCAAACCAAATAGCCGCATTCTACAGTGGCATAACTTCTGAGCGTCGCGCAGAAGTAGTTGACCAACTCCAGTCTGGCACAATCAAGTGGATTATTGCCACAGAAGCATTAGAAGCTGGAATTGACCTACCAGAGTTAGAATGTTGCATTTTGCGTGGCTGGCCTGGTTCCAAAATGGCATACCAACAACGCAGTGGCCGCGCCGGACGTTCTCAGTCTGGACTGACAGTGCTGCTTCCCAATGCTCTCAATCCCATAGACCAAAATATCAACGGCGAGCTAGCCCCCGGATTTATCCGTGGGGGTAAGCCGTTGGCGAATTTATTCGCCGTCAAGTTTCTTTTTGGTTTTGAATATACATTTTGATGGTGTCCAAAGTCGC
>JAHHIJ010000073.1 GCA_019358985.1 Tolypothrix brevis GSE-NOS-MK-07-07A
AACAGCAAAAGACATTGCTGGATGTACCAATGACAATGGTCAACTCATTGAGGAGCCGTGTGAGGTGAAAGTCTCACGCACGGTTTTGAAGACGAGTCGCTTAGGTGACTAAGCGGCTTAGTTTAACTACTCTACCATAGACCGGATGTTAGAAAGTGCTATGCAGCAAGGTTTTCCGATTTTACTCTACGACAAGAAGGGCGACCAACTACGGCTTCATGCACCGCTAGCTGCGCGTTATGGCTATAAAGTGCGAGTATTTGCCCCCGGTGAACCCTTTAGCGGTGTGATTAATCCTTTGGATTATATGCGTGATGCACGCGATGGGGTAATGGCAGGAGAAATTGGACAAGTGATTAACCGCAATGCTTCCAGTGGTGGTAAAAGTGACGAGTTCTTTGCTAAAGCCGGGGACTTGTTAGCTAAAGCACTTTTACAGTTAGTCAAGGGTTCTCCTTACCCAGATATGGCGATGCTTTATGCAGTGCTGCGGTTGCCAAAACTGGTACAGCGTCTTGACCATGCAGTACAGTCAAAAAGGTTGGATGAATGGGTGGCGACTTCATTTATTCAATTTTTGAGTGCCAAGGATGCAGAGAAGACTATTTCGGGGATTTTGACCACAGCAGCAGGTACTTTCTCATCTTTCATCCAAGCTGATTTGCTGAGGGCATTTATAGGGAAATCGGATATTCCCACTAAGCTTGAAGGTAGAGAAATGGTGGTGTTCAAGCTAGATGATGAACGCCGCAGTGTGGTTGGGCCTCTGCTGGCGGCTGCAATGCACTTGATGATTGTTGGTAATTTGAGCCGTCCCCGCAAAGATCCGTTGATTATTTCTTTGGATGAATTACCATCAATTAAGTTGGACAGATTACCGCAGTGGATTAATGAATATCGTTCCAACGGTGCCTGCTTTATTCTAGGTATCCAAAGTTTAGAGCAACTTTACGATATTTATGGGGATAAGATGGGGAGTGCGATCGCTTCTGCTTGTAGTACCCATGTTCTGTTCAATCCTGGTAACTACAAAACGGCTGAAGATTACTCCAAACGTTACGGAGAGAAGGAAGTGCTGATTAAAAATCGTACCACAGGGCGATCGCTTGGCGGACAAATGAGCCGTTCAATTAGCTGGAGTGAGAATTTACAAAAAATGCCCGTAATCAGTGCTGACGAAATTTTGAAATTTCCTCAAGGTAAGTGCGTAATTACCAGTCCTGGTTATAGTTCCGAGGGACAAGCTTCTATTCCTTATCCTTTAATTATTCCCGTGTCCAAAGCCGATGAAAAACGGGCGCATGATAGTGAGGCTCTTTGGGACACACAAGTTAAACCTGCTTTAGAAAGTCAGGTGACAATTCCTGATATTAAAACGCTAACACAAGCATTACATGAACGGATTGAGTCAGCAGCACGGATGTTGCCATTACCAGAAGAAGATGTAGCACCTGCACAGGAGTCTAGTAGCAGTGAAACTGATGTTTTAGAAAATTTCTCAACACGAGTTTATCAAACACCCGGATTGCAATGATAAGAGGCTGGTAGCTTTTTTCTACGGCTTAGTTTTAGCAACTTTAAGGTGCGTTTGCCCTGTACATCTGGGGTTCATTTGCATAGTTATTTAAAACGCCGTCTTCGTTAACTATTGTATACATAGTTTTTTTTGAAATTTGTTACTTTATGTAAATAAATATAACAATTATGTTACAAATAGTCAATGTCACTAGACCCAAAAGTTGTCAGGGTCTGGAATCATAACTGAGTAATTTAAGCGTTGAAAGCCTTATTCTTACGTTATGATTTGGTCAAACATTCATCACATAAGAAGCATAATTTGTCCGAAGACGCAAAATGCAATTATAAAGCTTCCGCAAGTGCTAATATTTTTCTCAGTTCAGTAATGCTTGTGTGTTTTTTAAAACTTGTGACTTTATTTGATAAAAGCAAGATACATCAAGGCTCGCAGCAACTAAGGATGCAAAATTTTACGTAGTGCCGATGAACGAAACAATTATAAACAAGTGATGTTCGTAGCGTTCAGGTTAAAAACAGGTTATCAATAAATAGAGAATAACTTTAACCGCAACTCATGTGTTTGAATACTAAAATTGTCAAAAATATCATTTATCAATTTACTTTTTTGATTTTTAAATAATTTTTTAGGAACTATTATGACTAAACCCAAAACTTGTCAGGGTCTGGAAGCATAAGCAAGTTATTCAAGTGGTTGAAACCTTTATTGTTGCGTTGAGAATTTCTTAACGATTCTTAATATTGGAAGCATAACTTGTCCGTATATCTAAAATGGAACCATAAAGCTTTCGTAAGTTCTAATATTTTTTTTAGTTCAGTAATATAGAGGTGTTTTTTGAGACAAAGTATTGACTGGCGTAGAAGAGATATATATCAAGGTTTTACCCTCATAAGCCATAAAATTGTACGTATTGTTTACATGAATTTACAATCATCAACGAGTAATTGATGAGCATCAAAGGTTAAGGGAAGTTAATCGCCTCCCCAATGCTTTTCACGATTCTTAATATGTGATTTTTATTGCTCTTGGAGAGTGGGAATTGACGGTTTAGGAAGAAATTCTCCGTTGTTTTTAGCGTCTTTGATAGACATTTCAATCAAAAACGCTGCAAGATTAGCCGTGGGGCGCCCTTGAGATGCAGCCCACACTTCCAAATCCTCTAAAACGCTATTGGGCAAAGTAACGTTAATTCGTTTACTCACATTAATAGTTTACCAGTATCTATGAATTAACTGCTTTCCCAGTTTACCCGTCAGGTTAACTTTATAGAAGTTACATCATATTTACATCAGTATAGATATAAATAAGATAATAGAAGCAAAAAATTGCCCAGGTGGCGGACGTGTAACAATGGGGTGTAACCATGATGACACAAGAAGAATTTAGCCGATGGTGCATAAACCGAAGCTTGAAGGCCGAAGCAAGACAGGAAATTGAAAGAATTCGCTATTGCGCGCCATCCCGTAGCGTCTGTGGTCGGTGTAGAAACGTTTCAGGGCGTTATCCGAGCCGTAAAATGGGCGCCACGATTCAATTTGAATCTCATAAAGTTGAGCTTCCTTTTATTTATCAGTTAGAGCATTCAGAAGATGTTTTAGAGTATTACGACCAACCACCTTCTTTTAAAATTCAATATCTTTCGGCATCCGGGCGTAATTTAGGCGTGATGATTACTCCAGATTTTTTTGTAATTACCTTGGATAGTGCGGGCTGGGTCGAGTGTAAAACAGAAACAGAATTAGAGAAATTAGCACAAAAAAGCCCTCACCGTTACCAGCGAGATATTAATAATAATTGGCAATCACCACCTTCAAAAGAATATGCCAAACAGTTTGATTTTGACTTCCAACTATGGTCGAGTGCCAGAATTAATTGGACATTACAGCGTAATCTAGAATTTTTAGAAGATTACTATAATAGTGATTTGTCGTTAATACTTGAACGCGACAATATAATTACTTCATTGGTAGAAGCACACCCCGGAATTTCTATTGCTGAGTTATTGGACTATAAAGGAGTAAATGCAGACAATATTTATAGTCTCATAGCAGCATCAGAAATATACGTAAATTTAAATACACACACCTTAGTAGAAGCTGACAAGTGTCAAGTTTTTAAATCCCGTGTGATAGAAAATTCTTTTAATGCAATTATCTGTACGGAAAGTTCAGATAAAATGATTGCGCCTCCAATAATCGATTTAATGCCAGGTACGTCAGTATTTTATGATGGCGTTTGCTTAAATATTATTTTGGTTGGTCAAGATTATCTTTTACTTAGTGCTAAAGGACATGAGACTACCGAATTCAAAATAACTGAGTTATCAAATTTGATTAACTCCGGTAAAATCCAGATAAATCGAGTACTGAATCAATCGCAAATTTATGCACAAGCAATAGAAATATTTAAACAGGCTTCGACAAATGATTTAATCGAAGCTAATCGTCGTTTTAGTTTATTAAAGCCTTATCTAGATGAACCAGTGACAACTGGTATACCAAAAGAAAGGTCTTTAAGACGTTGGCTCCGTAATTATCAGCAAGCACAACAGAATTACGGTTATGGCTATCTGGGATTAATATCGCTTTCGGAGCGTAAAGGCAATCGAAATAGAAAATTACCCAAACATCTTATAGACCTGTTAGAAAAATTTATTAGTGAAGAATATGAAAATAAAAAACAAAAAAATAAACAAGCTGTTTATGCTTCGTTTGTTCATACTTGCTCTCAATCGGGGATTAGCGATGAGCAAATCCCTAGTTATAAAACTTTTATAGCAGAAATCAAAAAACGCCCAAAATATTCGAGAGTAGAAAAACGTTCAGGTACTCGTGCAGCATATGAATTTGAAGAATTTTATTGGGAACTAGAATTATCCACACCTCGACATGGTGATTTTCCCTTTCATATCGCTCACATTGACCATACTGAGTTAGACATTGAACTCAGGTGTTCTAAAACAGGAAAAGTTCTAGGAAGACCTTGGCTAACTTTATTAGTAGATGCATTTACAAGAAGAATTTTAGCAATTTATATCAGTGCTTTTGAAACTCTCAAACCAATCATAAGTAACTGTGGAGAATCACGTATTATTTTTATTGTTGGTCCAACAGGAGTAGGTAAAACAAAATTACGTTTACTAATTGAAAAATGGATAATAGAGTCATCGTTATCTTTCTTACAGTTTGACAGAGATTGTATTCCTGTCGCCAGTATGGAAGCACGTCTGTCCTCTGGAGGTTTATTTAATTTTAAAGACCACCTCAAGCGTTGCTTATACGCCCTAGCAGAACCGCCAGAATTAATTAAAAACAAGATAAATTACGGAACTTCTGGTGTCTATCATAATCTTGATGGAGAATTAATTATTAAACCAACGATTTTGGAAACGGAATTAGGATGGGCATTAGAGCAAGCTTTAAGTCATCGACGACCTAAAATTTTTTTTATTGATGAAGCTCATCATTTATTAGCTGTCGCTAGTGGGCGAAAACTAACAGATGTGCCTGAAGCTATTAAATCATTAGCAAATATCACTCAAATATTACATGGATTAATTGGAACTTATGATTTACTAACTCTTCATGATGTTGGAGACCAGTTAAGTCGGCGTAGTATATATGTTCATCTGCCTCGGTACAATGCTGAATTTATAGAAGATAGAGAAATTTGGCAAAGTATAATTTGGAATTTTCAGCGTCAAATACCGACCGACGAGCAACCAGATTTTTTATCACATTGGGAGTATTTATATTCACGCAGCTTGGGATGTGTTGGTATCCTCAAAAATTGGTCAAGAAACGCTCTTGGAGAAGCATTAAATGAAAATGCTTCTACCGTTACACTTAAGCATTTAGAAAAACGAGCTTTATCAGTTGGTCAATGTCGAAATATTCTCAAACACATTCAATCCGGAGAAGCTAGATACGCAGAAATCGAAGGAAAGATAGAAGAATTATACCAAGATTTAGGTTTGCGTCTTCCACCTGTATCTAAATTCCAGCAGCACTCCGAACCAAAATATCAAGATGTTGAACCTAAAAAACCTAAAAAATCAGTTGGAATTCGTAAACCATTACGCGACCCAATAGGAACAGAAAATGCAGTTTGAAAAATTAACATTATATACACGTTATGATTTAGACACCCCAGATATAACACAACGCAGTATTTTATACTGCCTAGAGCCAATTGGGGTTGGAACACCTAAATGTGAAAGTTTAATAAGCTATCTCATTCGTTTAGCCGAAACTCATTGTGTGATTCCAGAAAAATTACTTAAGTATCAAATTTATCCGCTTTTTTGGGGTCATGATGATGTATCTACTCATTCTCAAGGAATTATTAGAAGAATCTTTAAAAGTCATCATAATATCAAGACATTAAATTTAAGTGGTTGGTACACGTCGAAGTTAGTTGAATCTTTAGAATTATTAACATTACATAAAGATTTAACTTGTTTGACCATGATGCATTGGCAAGAATTAATTAATCATGTTCACTTCTGGAGTTACTATAAAGCTTGGTGTCCTTTATGTTATGACTATTGGCGCTCTTATAATCTACCTATATATGAACCATTACTATGGTGTTTTGAGCCAGTTATAATATGTGAACATCATCATTCTCCTTTAGTTACACAATGCCCTCACTGTAATCACCAATCAGTGATGATAACAGCCACTTCACGTCATGGATATTGTAATCATTGTGGACAATGGTTAGTAGATAAAGAAAAATTATCACTTTCTAGCTTATCGGCTGTTGAAACAGCATTACAGTTGGACTTAATCAAAATTCTTGGTTCATTAATCGCTTTCACCCCCGAAGCCAAGAAGAGTGCCAAAAAAACATTTTACAAACAAGTTATTGCTTACTTTCAACTTCAAGAATTAGCAACTATTGAATTGTCTAATCGTCAAATTTCTTCAAAACCAATATATAAATCCATGACTCATACAGGGCGTACTGTTCAAGATTTTTGGAGAGCCTTGTCTCCAATGGCTTTAAATCATGCTTTTATATACTAAAACCGGACAAAAATATTTAAAATGAATTTATTTTTCAATTTATAAATTTATAACTGTTGGAAGCATAATGTGTCCGGAAGGCGATTGGAAGCATAAGATGTCCTTTACTGCCAACTTATGGTTCCAGTTATAACTATAATGTCAGTTTTTAGCATTCCCCAGCCTCATTGTAAACTATCTACACGACCGTATATGTGTGAGTGTAGACATGGCAAAAATCGAGCGCGAATCCATCAACTTCAAACTCCCCAAACCCTTAGCTGACGCACTTCGAGCCAAAGCTGCCGAGCTAGACACCACCGCTACCAATTTAGTCATCGAGGGGCTGCATCACATCCTGGGAGAGATTCCGGGTATAGAAGACAGTGTAGAAACCCGTCTTGACCAACTCGAAGCTAAATTAAACCACCTCTCTAACAGTACAGATAAGCGTGTAGATAGTGGTGTAGACAACAGACTTAGTTTGTTAGAGCAGAAACTAGAAGCACAAGCTTTACAGTTGGCAAAAATTGAAGGAGTTATAACAACCCTTAGTCAGCAGCGATCGCATACGGGTGGAGGCTACAGAAGGCAAGCTTTTAATTATCATCCCCCACAACTTGAACTTCAGCCTTACACTAGTGAGAATTTAGCGAAAAGATTGGGAGTTGATATCGCAACCCTAACTCGTGAGCGAGAAAACAACACCCCGGCTGAATTTGAAATTTGGTGTCGTCGCAAAGATCCAAGCCCGGTGGGGTGGCGGTATAGCGAAAAAGATGGGAAATACCATCCAGTGAAGTAGTGCGGTTCGTTGGTAGCTAAATCCATAAGCTATCCAGGTAAATACATTTACATGTAGCCTCAGGGCAAACGCCGGACAGTCAATAAGAATGCCTCAATCTCAATAAAACCCCCATTAATCGCATGAAGGTCTGTTTATTGACAATGATTTAGGCGATCGCGTTGATAGAAAAACTCTCAACATTTGCCAATGGCAGAGGCATTAGTCTCTTAAATCTTGACTTCTGGAATAGCTTCTAAATTGACCATTGACCATAACTCAGGAATGACTATGTTTGATTGTGATTTGTTATCTGGAGATTGAGTCAGTAGTTTAATTAACCATTTTTCAGTTTGCATCTGATCCTTTTTATTCCAGCGTACATCTAATCTTTGGGCTGGTTTAACAGGATGTAATGCTAAAATTACGAGTTGTATTTGGTTAGGAGTAACTGAGTATTGTCTAGCCGTAGTCCACAACTTTACCCGGTCTTGCCAGCTTAAATGTGGATGACGTATAGCCCATTCATAAAGCCTGGGAATACCTTGTTTAAATGCTATATTTGTTAATACTTGAATAAAGTGCTTGTCGTCATTAATTGCAAGAGGCGCAATAACTGGATTATCGACTAATAACTTCTTGCGAGATTTAAATATTTCCGGTGCAAGTTCCTGTGTTTGAGAAACCCACTGAGCAATTTGAGGATAGGCATTTAATAAAGGTTCTACAGTCAGTCCTAAAAATAATTGTCTCATCACCAAAGAGAAGTTATCTGCAACTATAGAGTCAAAGGCAGAGCGATTTGGATGATATTTTTGACTGGGTAATAGGACTTGTTGTTGTGTTTTAGTAATTTGTTGAATATCGGCAAGATTAATTACTGGCATGGTGGAGAGAATATAACATCTCTCCCATGCAGCGGTAAGCTGCAAATTAATTATACGTACAGCCAAGATACAAGAACTAGCTGTCATTTCCAATTCGCAATTCGCAATTAATAATACCCCACGCATGAATGCGGGGGCTTGAATATTGATACTACGTGTTTTGTTTCTTTTCATAATTGAAATTAGGGGCTTGTACCCTAAATGAATCAATTATGAATTACGTCCGCAATTGCGAATTGCGAACTGCGAATTGCGAATTGTTCGGTCAATATGATCAATCCTCTACTTCCGGCTCGCCAATTGTCTTCTGTGCGCCATGACGAATATGGAGAATTCTCACCGTGAGAACAGGCTGATCTTCAAGAACCGTAAATAGAATACGATAGGTTTGTTTTCCTTGCCCGTAAAGAAGAGTCGCGAATTTCTTGACTAAAAAAGGCATCCTCTCGAGCGATTGGACAGCGCCGAGGCATTTCTTGCAGAGAGACGATTGCTTTAATCAGCCCTTGATACCAGAGTTGGGCGCGTTCATCTGTGGTAAACTGAGAGAAACTTAAGAATGCGGCATCCGCTTCGGCTTTCGCAATGCTAGAGAAATCAATGCGGTACGTCATGCTTCAAGAGACAATCCATATTTCTGATTTTGTTCAGCAATGAAGTCCTCTAAACTCGAAAATTGTCCTTGCTCAAAATCATCAAGCCCACGTTGGATTCCCTTTAAAGCCTCAAAAAAATCTTGATCGTCCAAACTCAGTCCTAAAGTCAGCACCGCTAGCGCCATTTGCGAAATATCTTGTCCAGTACTTTCAGCACGCTGCCGCAGCAGTGCCTCAACTTTCGGTGGCAGATCAAGTGTAATGGACATTGTGAGTTTTCCGAGCGTGATACTGGTTTTATTATAGCGATGCCTGCGGCGGGCTACGCCTACACACCTTATAGATTGGGTAAAGCGGACTCTCAAGTGTGGGAGTGCTTCAGCTACGCCCGTTGTAGACATCGCGCTAATTCTAGATACCTGTAAAATTAAGCTGCAAGCGATGGCAACTCTTAAAGACGCTACGCGTAGCAAGCTTTTGAGTAAGGGTACGCCAAAGCCAACTCTTGGAGACGCTCCGCGTAGCTTGCAACTCCTGCGGAGTAAGGCTAACGCATATCTTAGTGAACTACTCCGCCGTAAGACGGACGAAGCTTCCCAATTCATCGGGAATAGCCTCCAGAACTCCGTAGTACTAGAAAGTCTGACATTCCCTCCAAGGGCAGGAGTCCTGGTTCCCAAGACCCAAATCTTTTTCTTGCAACATATACCTATTAGCTTGGTTTTCGCTTATGGCATTGATGGTCAAGACCAAATAATTATATCATTAAACAAATTGTGTCCCAAATTCTTATGGAGTTTCTGGGATGAATAGTGGCTTAACTTATGAGCAAGAAACCTTTGTGCAAGATAGTATTCCTGTTAGATTGGGAAAATTGGCAACTAATTTAGCACGGATAAGTCAACTTTTCAGTGACTCTACGCATGAGGATGTGGTCAAAAGTCTGATTAGAGAGACTATGTATTTTCTTGAGTGGATAGCCCCAGATATAAATATTGACAATGCTTTTGAGTTAGCAAACTTAGGAAGGTTTCTCACACGCTGGCTGTTTAACTGGGAACAAGCCTGGAATAACACAGAAGCTAAAAACCAGATTATTCAAGAACTTGGCACTTGGTCAGACAGTGTTTTGCAAATGTCAAAATTACCTGCTGTACAACAATCCTAACTGATAATGACTCAATCCCAACCTCCATTACCACAACCCAAACTAGAATCTGCTGGTATTACCTCTGACCAGTATTTTGAATTTACCCCAGAAAAGTTGGAACTTAGTAACGGATATTTGGGTTATGGTGGACAAGACCAACTTGGGTTTCACTTGTCTGTTCTCACCAACATGGGATTGTTGACAGCAGCTCGACATACAAGTTTGTCACTGTGGCTAGAAGCACTCAAAGGTGTGGTAAGAGAAAAACTACCGACTGTCAACACTCAACCAGAAGTAGCAGAAGCAATGCTCAATCGATTTAATCGGGCGATCGCAGACTTGGAGGCAGTGATAGAGTATCTGGGACAATAAAATCTGGAAGTTGAGCGATGTTTACGACGATGCTTGTGTCAAACATGAGGTGTAGGGCTACGCCCCGGTGGAGGCGATCGCATCTAACAACAATAATCCCATTTGCTTCAATAAAGCAGTGTTACCATCAAGGCAACCATGTTGAATTAGACACTTGGCACAGCCAGTATCGCAATTGCAATCTCGTGCGATCGCTCTCGCAGCACCAGCAAGTTTTGGCAGATGTTTAAACACAGCTTCAGCCGCACCATTACCACCATCACTGGTATCATAGAAATAGCCTGTGTAATTGTTATTTTCCCCTAACTCCTTCACTACTGTAAAATTCACCTGTTTTGGGTCAACTCTAGCCACCAGCTGTAGCGCTCTCATAATTTGATGTCCAAAGCTGTGGATAGCAATCAAGGTACTGGAATATTCCCACAATTGTTGATAGCCCGGTGGAATCGGTTCTCCACTGCGGGTTAAATTGGTTCTAGTTTCCAAGGCATTGTGCTGGAGGAATTCCCGCGCACTTGAGTTAATCGCTACTTTGACCATTGGTGCTGAAAATTGAGTACGGAAAGGCTGCTCAAACTTTTCTTCTGACAGGGTTTTCACAATTACAGCTTTGCGTGTGAGTTTGCTACAAAGCGGACAACGATGTTCTTTAGGTAGCGGCTCTTTGTAGTTAAGACACCGTTTGTTCAAACAAGTCTGCTCATAGATTTGGGTCATTAAACTGTAACCACTGGTAATGTGTTTAACCTCACCAAAACTAAGTGACAGGGTTAAGTATTCCTGACAGTCATCAACTTCACTGACTTCAGAAAACAGCAATGGTAACTTCACCGGATCTGTCAGCACTGTTAGGCTGCTGGTTTCTGACTCTGTAACTGCAACTGTAAACAGTGAGCTATCTGCTGTCTGTTTTAAAATTGCTTGCTTGCTGTTCAAGTCAAGGGAGATGCACTGATAAGTCAGCATTCGTCCATTGGCATCTTGTCGTTTGTAGATGGCTTGGGGATGGACTTCTCGGTGAGCAATATCCTCTGAGATTTCCTCCAGTTCTTCCCCAGATTCTGCATCTACTAGTTTGATGGTAGTTTGGGATAAGCCACCCCGAAAGTTAACATCTTTATGGGGATAACCCTTTGCCCACAGTCCATTACGACCTTTATTTAGATGCCCTTGAGCTAACAAAAGTTTTGCTACCTCGTAAGCTGCTGTGCCAAAGTAGTGCTTTATTTTATTAGTAGGAATACCAGTTTCGGCTGCTGCACACATCAAATGTTTAGCAGCAAAGATGGGATATTCGTCATTAAAGAAGACTTCCTCAGCTTCTGGCGATACCAGCATTTCTGGATGTTCTGCTACATAGCACTGAAATACCCCATGCATAAATGCAGGGGGTTCTAACTCACTACGCGAGTTTCGTTTACCCGGAATGGTTCCGACTCCTCACGCGCTATTAGAGCGCTGGACATCTGCTCTGACCCATCATTACTA
>JAHHIJ010000074.1 GCA_019358985.1 Tolypothrix brevis GSE-NOS-MK-07-07A
GACTCCCAATCTGGTAGCAGCGACTCTTGGAGGTACATAGTTGACAGTCATGGACTAAGCTTATTACTTATCCCATAATACCAGGAAATGTCGGGATATGTCTATTATGTTGGGGTAAATTACGTCCTATAAATCGCTCCCCGCTTCTTGCTTGTTCTAAGATTTTTCTTTGCCTACTGTTGCCCTTTTTGACCATATTTGACAATGAGCAGACAATTTCTTCCATCCGCACCGCGTTCGTAAACAACGTTGTCTGCCAAGCGTCGCAGTAGAAACCATCCATATCCCCCTACTTGCAAAGTGCCCGGTTCTGGCTCTACTATCGCATCGGGATTAAAAGGTTTTCCATGATCCCAGATTCTAATTTCTAGCCGATCAATCCATAGAGAAACATCAATATCAATGGTTGTTTCTGGCGGCAAAGCATGATGAGCGTGACGAACTGCATTTGTAAAGCCTTCTGCCAATGCTAAGTTAAGGCGATAAAGTTGGCTTTCTGACCAGCCAAGTTGAGACAACTGTTGCAGACAAAAATGCTCAAACCATTGTTGTACTTGGTTTAGAAGCTTCAGATCGCTCTTAACCCTCAGATGGTCTTGCTTCATTGTACTAAGCATTGACCGTGACTTGAATATAAATGAGTGAAAATGTTTGTATCTGTTGTAACTTAAAAATTTTAGATTTTGGAATCATGTTTTCATTTATTCCAAAATTTAAAATTCCAGATTACATCTGGATTATTAAAATTGACGCCTGTTGATTTTTCAAGCTTGCAATACATCCATCTGCACTTGCTCTTGAAATTCACAGGCGTCAAAGTGCTTCTTGGTGGCTGGTTTAGAACAATCCCAAGGTCAAAGATTTATCAATTGGGAAGGTAGCGCCAATACCCAACCAAAGGGTAACGGCAGTGCCAATCAAGAACACCGTGGTTGCAACTGGACGACGGAATGGATTTTGGAACTTATTAATGTTCTCAATAAAGGGAATGAGACTCAGCCCCAAGGGTACAGATGCCATCGCAAATACTCCTAAGAGTTTGCTAGGAACCGTCCGCAAAATTTGGAATACGGGATACAAGTACCACTCTGGCAGAATTTCTAACGGTGTGGCGAAAGGATTCGCTGGTTCACCTGTCATCGCCGGATCTAGCACTGCTAGCGCCACAATAGAGGCAAAGGTTCCCATCATCACAATGGGGAAGACATACAGTAAGTCGTTGGGCCAAGCAGGTTCGCCATAGTAATTATGACCCATGCCTTTGGCAAGTTTGGCTCTTAACTGAGGATCGCTCAGATCGGGTTTTTTCTGTGTTCCCATTTTTTTTGTGCTCTCTTGCTTACGTTGAGTTAAAGCATTTGTGAAAGCCATCAGCTATTAGGTGTTAGCTTTCAGCTTACAGATGCGAATGTTCGTTTCTTATGTCTCATAAGTTTAAAACAAACATCTCTATCTGAAAACTGGCAACTGTTACCTTTTTCGCTAATAACTTAAATTTACAAAGGTCCGGAAATGCCTTGCTTGCGGATCATCAAGAAGTGAAACAGCATGAAGACTGCAATCAACCAAGGCAATACAAAGGTGTGAGCGCTATAGTAGCGAGTTAGAGTTGCTTGACCGACGCTAGAGCCACCACGCAGCAAGTCGGAAATCAAAACGCCAACTACAGGAATCGCTTCTGGTACACCGCTAACGATTTTTACAGCCCAGTAGCCTACTTGATCCCAAGGTAAGGAGTAGCCTGTTACACCAAAGGAAACTGTGATGACGGCAAGGATGACGCCACTTATCCAGGTTAATTCGCGGGGCTTTTTGAATCCACCGGTGAGGTAAACCCGGAAGGTATGCAAAATCATCATTAGCACCATCATGCTGGCAGACCAGCGGTGAACGGAGCGAATCAGCCAGCCGAAGCTCACTTCGTTCATTAGGTACTCCACGGAAGAGTAAGCTTCGGCTACTGTTGGTCTGTAGTAAAACGTCATCGCAAATCCAGTGGCAAACTGGATGAGAAAGCACATTAAGGTAATGCCACCCAAGCAGTAGAAGATGTTGACGTGGGGAGGGACGTACTTGCTGGTGACGTCTTCAGCCAACGCTTGAATCTCTAAGCGTTCCTCAAACCAGTCGTAAACGTTAGCCATACAATCTCAAGTTCCTCGAAGTCGGTTGCGGTTAATAAGTTTTGCGAAGTTATAAGCGGCTAATAGCTGGTCACACTTCTGTCCCAATTAAGGATTTTGGGATTTAGCAAAGAGCATTTTATTGCTTGTTATCTGTCAGAGTGTTAAGAATTGTTAAGAAACTTAGACACTTTACAAAGAGGGAATATATTGCGTTCTCTTTGTACCTCAACAGCGGGGATGATGGACACAAAGTAGATCTTATCGTTTTCAGAGTGGGATTTGCACGCATCATTTGCCTAAACAATTTGATGAGAGCAACACTCCACTTCTATAAAAAAAGTAACATAGTCGAGAGATAGATTTCATCAATCAACAAGACAACTAAGCTGTTTTTGGCAATTTGGGTAACGAGTGAAGTTGAAAATGCGGTTCATGGATAAAAAGGTTTTTCGGGTTGGATTGTCACTGCTAGTGGCATTTTGCTTGGCGCTGGGGCTACTCGCGCAACCAGCGATCGCTTTGACGGGTGAACAAAAGCTAGTATCAGAAGTATGGCGAATTGTCAATCGCAGTTATTTGGATGAGACGTTTAATCATCAAAACTGGGCGATGGTGAGGCAAAATGTTTTGCAGAAGCCCCTCAAGGACAGCGAAGCGGCTTATGGGGCAATTCAGAAGATGCTCAAAAGCCTCGACGACCCCTTTACGCGCTTTTTAGATCCAGAACACTACCGCAGTTTACAGGTCAATACATCTGGTGAACTGACGGGAGTGGGATTGCAAATAGCGCTTAATTCCCAGTCGGGGAAGTTGGAAGTAGTAGCACCCATCGCTGGTTCACCAGCAGACAAAGCAGGAATTAAAGCACGCGATCGCATTGTCAAAATTGAGGGCATCTCCACAGAAAACCTCACCCTTGACGAAGCTGCTGCGAAGATGCGCGGACCATCTGGCACTCTCGTTACTTTGATGATAGAACGAGACGGAGAAGGCGAAAAGGAATTTAGAATCGTGCGATCGCGCATTGCTCTTAACCCTGTAATCGCAGAATTACATTCTTCACAGCAGGGTATACCCATCGGCTACCTCCGCCTAAGTCAATTTAATGCCAACGCTTCAATGGAATTGGCACACGCTATTACTAGTCTAGAAAAAAAAGGCGCTGCTGCCTACATTCTTGACCTGCGAAATAATCCTGGGGGTTTGCTGCAATCAGGAATTGAAATTGCCCGCCTGTGGCTCGATTCAGGCACCATCGTTTACACCGTTAACCGACAAGGCATTCAAGGCAGCTTTGAAGCCTCTGGTTCAGCCCTGACGCCAGATCCGCTAGTGATTTTAGTTAATCAAGGAACTGCTAGTGCCAGCGAGATTCTCGCCGGCGCACTGCAAGATAATGGTCGTGCCAAACTAGTCGGAGAAACTACCTTTGGCAAAGGCTTAATTCAGTCCTTATTTGAATTGTCTGACGGTTCTGGCTTGGCGGTAACAATTGCTAAGTATGAAACTCCTAAACACCGAGATATTCATAAACTCGGTATTAAACCGGATAAAGAGATTTCCGAACATCCAATTACCCGCGAGCAAATTGGTACGCAAGATGATTTGCAATATCAAGCAGCAGTGGAAATGTTGACTAATTCGGTAGCAATCTCGCATTCAATAGACATCTGATTGGGAGCATCCCAGTTTTTCACTCTTCCCACAGGCTTCCAGGGTATTGATTCAAAAAGGTGGGATGCTCCCCTTCTGATTTGATTGGCACAGTAATAACAAACTCTACATTTTGACACCAGGTTGAACTCACATCAATTGCTAACAGTATGTTCTAGACCTTCGCCAACTATGGTGTAATTTTAGCAGAGGTGATTTGGAATGGAGAGAAAGTAAGTAAATTTATCCTGACACAATTACTCTTTTTACTCATTCTCTCAATTCACCACTGCTCAAATTATTAGTAGATTCCATTTTCAAATTAACATACTGCTTCATCAAAGGTTGAACAGTAAAAAGTATTTGATATTTTTATTAATCAAACAAATTGCTGTATTGTTCTAGTTTATCCATTGCCAAATTTCTTCAACTCCTCGCGGGATAATTCGAGTAACAAGCGACTGTATTCTTGCGGTGGTAACTGTAATAAAGGCTCAATTACTCGTTCCAATTCTTCATCTAGGGAACCAAACCGGACGCGCAACAAGTTTTCTACTACTTGGCGTTGTCCTTCTAGGACTCCTTCTTGAACACCTTCTTGTAAAGTAGCTTCCCGCCATTCTAAATAAGCTTGCGATAAGTTCATAATCACCTCTTGGTCATCTTCTGTAAGATTTGTCTGGTTGATGACAGTTATTCGCCAACTAGTAATGAGTTCTTGGATATTTCGCCGTAATGGGTTGTTTTGGTCAAGTGACAGTAATTCGCTGACGGCTTGACGTTGCGTTTCTCCCTTACCTAAAATCCTCAACCACAGGGTTTCCAGAGTTAGTGGTAATTTATTAATCGCCACTATTGCTGTCCTAAATGAGTCTGGTAGAAAGTAAACACCCGCTAGCCAATTATCTGTATCTAATCTAGCGCCAAAACTCTCAAGTAAAGTCGTTGAAGCTGAAGTTGCCAAAATCCATAAACGCGGTAAATTATCCTCTGGTAAAGATGTATTTTCACGCTTGGCTTTGCGTTGTGATTCTCCATAAACGGAAAATAGCTTCAGCAGGGCAATTGCGTACCTCGGTTTTACTGGGTTGATTACGGAAAGGTTCCAATAATGAGGCAGTTGTGGCAATTCTACCAAGTAACCCAAGAGATTGAAGGTCAGCATTGGGGGGAGATGTGGGAGAAAACAAGATATCTACTTGGCGAACTTCATCTATGACTTCCCGACTTACTTCTACCTTTCCAAATGGGGAAAGCAATTCTTCTAAATATTGTTTAGCAAATTGGTCGTGTGGTTGTCGGGTCATGCAATTGTTAGCAAATCATCACAAATCCGAAGTTAGTATTAGGTGTTATGACATTGGCACGGTGGAACTTCACTTTAAAGTAGGGGCTGTATTGGCAGCAAAGCTTGTAAATCTAGGGAGGCTAGGCGCTGGTAGGCTTTATCTATGAAGCGCTTGCCTCGCAGAAACCCTGTGTTGGCACCTGGACAAACATACTGAAGAGTTTCTGGTGTAAAGTTTTTTAACAAAAACTTAAGACTTTTAAGTTGTCGATTCCAGTGAAAGGTTTTAGCTGTCCGTAATGGTACTGGATCACCCAGTTGGTTGGGGACTAAATGGCGTCCAGAAAATAGTACGCCTCCAAATTCACTGTAGTATAGACAAGAGGAACCGGGAGAATGACCTGGTGTCCAAATCACTTGTGTTGTATTATTCAGAGTGTATTCGTCAAGGAAGGTAGTGACAGTTAATCCAGGTAGTAGATAAGCTTCTTGCTCTTGAATGAGAATCTCACAGTTGAAGATTTGCTGAAATTCTGCTGTTTTTGCGATCGCACCTCGATGAGTGATAAACAGGTACTGCACACCTCCATGCGATCGCAAAAAATCCTGATTTGTTTGGTCTAGGGCAGGGCAATCTATCAAGATATTACTTTCATTTCCTACAATAAGATAAGAAGTCCCCCCTAATGTGTCCCGATTTGGTGGAAAGGCAAAAATGTTGTTTGGCAAGAAGTTCGATTTGAGGGTTTCTTCAATGGAAATTTTCCCAGAGAACACAGGCTGTGGTGGCTTAACTGTATGATTTGGTTGTTGAGGTATGGGACACATGAGTTAAAAAACCGCCCACTGAAGGCAGTTGTGGTAATGGTTACAGTGTTGAAATTCTTAAGAATTGATAATTAAGAGTTTATAAGCACTTTAATCCCGTTAGCGTGAAAAATTAGGGTTTGAGGTCTGCTTTGTACTAAGTCCTATGGTGCTAACACGCTTTGGTGGGACATTGTTCTCAAAATATCTTTATATAAAATGACATTTTGGTTTCTCCTTCTACTGGGACTATTTACTTATCTAATGGTGCAACGCAGTGTCGCTAATATCACCAAGACACCAGTGTGGCTGTTGTGGTTGGTGTTAATGACACCAGCATTTACATTAACTGGATGGACGCTGATGTATGGAGCCAAACAAACTCCCCCACCATCGCTAATTGTTTGGCCCTCAATCATCTGCCTTCTGTTATACTGGCTGTTGTTTCAATGGGGGCGTCAAGCACCAAAAAACATACAGACCGAACCCCAAACCTCACAATTACAATCGGCTATTCATCCTACCGCAGAACCAGTGACAGTGCGTCCCATTGAGCCAACAGAAGAAATCCAGCTACGAAATTGTTTTCCGTGGTCTGTATACTACATCCAAAATATTGAGTATCGACCACAAGCTGTAATTTGCCGGGGACAGTTGCGATCCCCACCGACTGAAGCATATCAAAAAATTAAGGCAAATATTGAATCACAATTTGGCGATCGCTTTCTGATAATATTTCAAGAAGGTTTCAACGGCAAACCTTTCTTTATTCTCACTCCCAACACCCAAAACAACGCGAAAGCTGATGCACGCAACCCGGAACAGCTAACGCGACCTGGATTAGCCCTTTTACTACTGTTTGGGACTTTGCTAACTACTACCTTCGTGGGAGTAAAAATGGCTGGTGTCGATTTATCGACATTGCAATCTAACCCAGTTAATCTGTTAAAAGGATTGCCTTATGCTTTAGCGCTAATGACGATTTTGGGCATTCATGAACTTGGTCATTATTTAACAGCTAGATTCTACAAAATTCGCTCGACACTGCCATACTTTATCCCGATGCCGTTTTTCTTGGGAACCTTCGGTGCATTTATTCAAATGCGTAGTCCCATACCCAATCGCAAAGCTTTATTTGACGTTAGCATCGCTGGACCACTTGCAGGCTTTGTCGCGACTTTGCCTTTACTAATATGGGGTTTAGCTCATTCTGAAGTAGTTGCGCTAAGTGAAAAAAACGGATTGTTAAATATTGATGCTCTCAATCCTAAATATTCTATTTTAATGGCGTTGCTGTCGAAATTAGCGCTCTCGACTCAGTTAACGTCACAATCAGCGATTGATTTGCATCCAGTAGCGATCGCAGGTTTTCTCGGATTGATTGTCACAGCGTTGAATTTGATGCCGGTGGGACAATTGGATGGAGGTCATATTGTCCATGCGATGTTTGGGCAAAGAAAAGCGATCGTAATTGGTCAAGTTGCTCGCTTATTGCTGCTACTACTTTCTTTAGTACAGTCAGAATTTTTCTTGTGGGCAATTATCTTGTTATTCATACCGCTAATTGATGAACCCGCTTTGAACGATGTCACAGAATTGGATAATAAACGTGACATTTTGGGATTAGCAGCAATGGCTTTGTTGGTGCTGATTATACTGCCATTACCGCAGGCGATCGCCCGCTGGTTGCAAATATGAACAACACAGGAAGAAAAAATAAAAGCTTAAGCGCTTTTATTTGTAAAAAAAATAATTTAGACCAAATATGATGATGTTTCATCGGTCTTTTTGCAATTAAAAAAATGCTTAAAAGACTATGAATATTGAAGTTTATTTACTGAGTGATTAAATATGGAAAATCTGCCACTAATTGTTTCTGCAATATCAACAATATCAATAGCAGTAATTGCCGTATTGGTTCTACAAGTTAAAAAGAGCTTAAATACTACGTTCGCAGAACAAGAAAAACTACTAAAACTTGTAGAAACGGCTAACGAGTTAAATAAAGAGCAATATCAGATAACTGTTGAAGCTCGAAAAAAGCAGATTGAATCTTTTGAAAATTTAAAAAATCAGTTTGCAAGTATAATTGAAGGAAGTGCGGATCTGGAAAATCGTCTGCTTGAGGTACTAGAAGTCAACAATAATTCTAGAGAAAGTCTCAGCCATCTGGTTCAGGATAACGCACAACTGCATCTAGGAAAGTTGCACGCGATCGCTAATCAATTAGAGATAATTACACCTGTGTCATCTCAGGTTGAAACCCTAATTAAAGGAAACTTAAATCTAGAAAATCGGCTCGGAGAAAAAATTGGGAATTTACTACAAAGCAATCTAGAGATGCTCCCAGAAAAGTTCCAAGAACTAGGAGATAAACTCGAAATATTTGCATCTTTACAAACTCAAATTGAGACTTTGATTATAGCCAACGCAAATCTAGAAAATCGCTTGAGTAATTTACTAGAAGCCGACAATAATAAGAGTGAAAGTCTGGCTAATTTGTTGCAAGGTAAAGATATACAACTAGAGAAGTTACAAACCTTAGAGAAGAAACTTGATACATTCTCAACGTTGCAAAATCAAGTTGAAAGTCTAATTCAAGGAACTTCAAATTTAGAAAGTCACCTCAAAGCAAACATTGCTGAGTTAGTGCAGGGTAACACAGAGGTACAACTAGAGAAGTTACAAACCTTAGAGAAGAAACTTGATACATTCTCAACGTTGCAAAATCAAGTTGAAAGTCTAATTCAAGGAACTTCAAATTTAGAAAGTCACCTCAAAGCAAACATTGCTGAGTTAGTGCAGGGTAACACAGAGGTACAACTAGAGAAGTTACAAACCTTAGAGAAGAAACTTGATACATTCTCAACGTTGCAAAATCAAGTTGAAAGTCTAATTCAAGGAACTTCAAATTTAGAAAGTCACCTCAAAGCAAACATTGCTGAGTTAGTGCAGGGTAACACAGAGGTACAACTAGAGAAGTTACAAACCTTAGAGAAGAAACTTGATACATTCTCAACGTTGCAAAATCAAGTTGAAAGTCTGATTCAAGGAACTTCAAATTTAGAAAGTCACCTCAAAGCAAGCATTGCTGAGTTAGTGCAGGGTAACACAGAGGTACAACTAGAGAAGTTACAAACCTTAGAGAAGAAACTTGATACATTCTCAACGTTGCAAAATCAAGTTGAAAGTCTGATTCAAGGAACTTCAAATTTAGAAAGTCACCTCAAAGCAAGCATTGCTGAGTTAGTCAAGGGTAACACAGAGGTACAACTAGAGAAGAAAATGCAGGGATTTGAAACTGTCAAAACTCAAATTGAAAATTTAGTTCAAGTAATTTCAAATCTGGAAAATCGCTTCACAAATTCCCAGGAAGCTAACAGACTAAAAAGCAAAGGATTTAAAAAGACTACGCTAGGAGTTGATTAAATAAGTAATATCATGTCCGGTAGATTACATATGATGTAGAGACGTAGCATTGCTACGTCTCTACAAAGATTTCGGATTTTTTTATTAATGTCAATTAAACGGACATAATATAACTCGGTGAAATGAAATGTAAATTCGTAGTGAGCGGTTTACCGCTCATCCCAAAGGCTTTAAGGACTGAAGTCCTTACTACGCAAGAAGAGGTGGAATTTTTGCCTAACCCCCCGAAAAAGGGAGGCTTTTAGGCAACAAAATTAACTTGACGCTGAGTTAGCCGCTTCAGATGCTTTTGCTGGTGAAGTACCACCCATACGAATTTCAGAAGTGAAAGAACCCATGCTAAAGCTGCCAAGACGCTTCAGGACGCTTACACGCATTCGTAAATTGGGACTAGCAAACCACAGACGTTCTTCAGCCCACATGGTTTCATATTCTGTAATTAGTGTCAATGCCTCGTCACTGCCTATTTTATAGCTGCCTGCGACTGGTGCTTTCTCCCCAAAGCCCATTTCCCGGAGCAACTTACCTTCATTGGGATTATCTTCATTAGGGACAGTAACCAACACTGTAGAACCAGTGTGTTTTTCTTCATGAGATTCCATTTTCCCATTCCAGGTAACTCTAGCGCCACAGGAAGCAAATTTTGGGTCAATTTCATACTTTTGACACAATTTTGCGACTTCTGGATGATCTGCTGCAAGCATCTCAGTTATAATTTCTGACTTGCCGTGTTCAGATTTGTTTAAAGCCAAGTTGTGACTAGTACGATGAGAAAACCATTTACCAGCGCTCAATTCAAAAAATTCTTCAATATTCATAAATTAAATTACCTTTCATCAAAATACAAAAAATCTCACTTATTAAAAAATAGCAGGATGCGTCAATTAAAAGGGGAGTAAGAAGTGATGAATTTCCTACTCCCTGCTTTTTACGCTTCATTTGCCCAAAATATACTAGTACATCACGGCGGAAATAAACCAAGCATTCTCAACCGCTAAAAAGCTTGCTCCATATTACTTTTGAATGAGTGAATGAGTGAATGAGTGAATGAGTGAAGCGGTACTAGACGTCCCCAGAAAAGAGATAGAGACTATTCTGTGCTACGTCTCTACAAGGGTTTGGGGCAACGCATAATTAAATTAGGTCGATGTCTACTTAGTAAAAAGTAAGATTAACTTGCTTGTTCAAGTCGCTTGAGGGAAATTATTGCGGCTTCACGAACATGAGAATGGTTGTCTTTTTCTAGGTATTTCAAAGCGGAAACCGTCTTCGCACTGGGAAGATTACCTAATGCTTCTGCGAGACGTTGCCTTACTAACCAATCTTCTGATTGGGCAAAACGGAGGATATCATCTACAGAGCTAATGTCTTTGATTTCTCCCAATGCTGCGATCGCTGCTTGTTGTATTACTACTTCTTTGCTATTCAAAGCTTGAATCAGTACATCATGGGCGCGGGGGTCTTTAATATTACCTAAGGAAACCGCTGCACTAAACCGTACTAGCCAATCGGTATCTTCGTAAAATGCTCGTGACAATGGCTCAAATGCTCTAACATCACCTAAATATCCTAACGCTCCAGCGGCATCAGCGCGTATACCATAATCTGGGTCAGATTCTAAAATTTTTATCAAAATGGGGTAAGATTCTTCTGTGGGTTTAACTCCCAAAGCAAATACTGCCATTGAGCGCAGTTGCAGAGATTCGTCATCTAACACCTTTTTAATTAAAGGTACTGCTTCCTCATTAGACACATGACGCAAATTGGCAAGCGCTACCATGCGATCGCGCAAATTATCACTTTCTAACTGACTGGAAATCTCTTCGATGGTTAGATTTGCCATTTATTTTAAGTTTCTTTACTTATCTTTACATTATAAGTAACATTTCTTTTCTATCAATGCGTAAGTTAGATGGTAGGTTTATCCGTACCTGTTGGGAAATATTTCATGAAGAGGGGGAAAGGGGAAAGGGGGAAGAAATTCGATTGAACCCCATCCTCGATAAAAGGAGTTGTAGAGACGCGATTAATCGCGTCTTTGATGGATGGAGTTTCAATCTTGATATTTAACCTTTTTCGCGGAATTCCCCATCCGTCTACAGCTCAGGGGATGGATAGCGGACAATTGGGAGGTGCACCCATTAGGGGTGTCCGAGAAATTGACAATTCCTTAATTGATATGGCTTTACCA
>JAHHIJ010000012.1 GCA_019358985.1 Tolypothrix brevis GSE-NOS-MK-07-07A
AGTCTTTTCCCAATCTGAGTCGGGAATTTCAATCCCGTAAACGAGGCAGTTTTTATCCATGCCTCTTAATTTACCATCTCATGTACCTATTTTTCACTGTAGCGAAATAAAACCTGTGAACGGTTACGGCGCAAGTATATGGCTCTTGGGCGAAGATGAGACGGAGTTTATTTCAGATTAAGTTGATAGTTTTATCAGTTAAGGATGCTGAAATATAATTCTTAGAGGAAAGATGCTTGAGTGCGATCGCAAACGCATTAGCTCAAAACTGTATACAACCGTGGTCGATTACGTTCAATCCTTAGTACAGCGAACTTGCACAGACGAGTTTCAATAAATTTTTAGATGCCAGAGAGTCAGCTTTAACAAATATGGATGCTTCTCCATAAGTAGCCATATCAGAAACTAACCAACCCGCTGTATATTTAATCTCATTCTCGAAAAATCCGTGAACATCTTTGTCACTACTAGGGATAGCACGAGAGTCTAATTGAACTTTCCCATATCTGCACCAAGGAGTGTAAGCTGTATTAACTCTTATACCATTTTTTGAAATTAGTACATATTGGAATTCACGGACATTCTCCCAACTGCTAAGTCTTGCACTTCCTTCGACGTAACCCAACTTACTACCGTCATTAGTAGTCCCATTCACTAATACAGTTTTACCACCTTGAGGAATTGCCTGGGCAATATTAGCGCTAAAAACAGAAAATATAGACGCGATTAACAAATAGATTTTTTGCAGTTTTAAATTCATTGCAGCGATATGAACCTACAATTTTAGTTTGACTTTTTAAATATTCCTTTGACTTAGTGTATCGAAAACTCATTTGAAACACACGTATCTAACCCAACCCAAGTCACAATTAACATATAGACTACTAAAATCTAAACAATAATTTTACAAAACACTCAACAATCAGCAGTCAAATAAAAACCCAATCATCACACTACTAGTTGTCTCACCTGCCTCATCTTTCCTCGCTTGTAAATCCTCAGAACCTACGATTGGCTTTTTCTTTGGGCGATCGCCGTCCTTCAAGCGAGAAAAAGAGCGATCGCACCCTTCCAAAACTTTCCTCGCTTGTAAATCTTCAAAACTTTCCTCGCTTGAATTTTCTCAGAGCGTCTCACGTTTGGACTTTTCTGCAAGCGATATCTTACCCCAAGGGCGATCGCCTGCGGACAAGCGAGGAAATATAGCGATCGCCTAATCCTTAGAGGAAAGTAGCGATCGCATATATTCTTAGAGGAAACAAAGCGATCGCACACCTACCAATTCTTATCAGTATTAATACTAGACAATATTGTTGGTTTTGGTAATATTATTTGCATCAATACTGTATTACATTTTGAAGTGCGGAATGTGGGATATATGCGCTTCCCAGACGACCTGTTGAAGGCGATCGGGCATAATGAAGATTGTCGTCGAGTCATGAACGACGCAGAAATTATGACAACGGCTATCTGTGCGGCGATGTTCTTTAATGGTAATCATAGTAAGGCTTGTAGCTATATGAAAGACCATAATTTGATAGTCAATATGTTAGATAAATCACGTTTCAATCAGAGATTACACGGCATATCAATGCTGATGAACGACTTGTTTCATCAAATAGGAATGATTTTTAAAGAAATTAGTGATTGTACGGAATATCTTTTAGACTCATTTCCCGTACCGATGTGTGATAATATCCGTATTTTTCATGTCAAGTTAATCAACTCAAAGGAGTATCGAGGTTACATTGCGTCGAAAAAACGATATTTTTACGGGGTGCGAAATGGAGTACCAAAGCAGTCCGCGATGCCTTTTTTGCCTCACCATTATTTCCCCGGCTGTTAAATGGAGATGTAGTCAAAGATGCGATCGCCCGTGGTGTGCACGACGGAAATCTCGCTTATATTACTAAAATCGGTGAAAATTATGAGCCTTTTCAATATCAATGCACCGTTAACTCCACCGATATCGAAATTTCTGATGATGTATTTATTATCACCCAGGAAACAGCAGAAAATTACAAAAAACTATTAGCCGATAGGGATAATCAAACAAAAGAGATATCTTCCCAAAGTGATACAGAGAAAGTAGCAAATAATCCCCATATCGAAGTTAAAGACAAAACACCCACCCTAGTTCAAGAGAAAACATTACCTTAGAATTTTTTAAAATTATAATTAGCGATCGCTTCGCAGATATTAAATAGCTACAACCGTCGCCGGACAATAGGATACATAGACGCAGAATCAGGGTTTTCAGGCAAATATGAGCATAAGAGTATATATACAGAAAATGAGGAGTTTTAGATAAAGTCGAGCATAGGAGCTTTAAGACGAATAAATTTTGATAAAAACTCCAGGGCTTTTCCCTATAGTAATTACTACAAAATAACTATAAGTGAAAGCGCGAGTAATGCTCCGAAAGCATTTGTCGAAAATGTTTTGCCTTTTCTGTTTCAAGTTATAGATTTAAACGCTTTAAAGCAAGGTAATCCACCTTGGCAAGACTCGGTTTGGTATTTCCGAACTTACGGTATGGGCTACGATTTTCGGCATGATTTATTAAGTCAGATTAAAGTTGCATTATGTAAGTTAGCTACTAACCATCCAGATGATTTTGCGAATGTTGCACAAAAGCCACTTCAACAATCAAAGTTTGAAACTGCTCAATATCTACTAATTTGTGCTTATGCAGCAAATGGAAAATACTTTGTAAATGATGCAGTTGAATATCTTTGCGAACAACCGGAACGTTTGAAAACAGGTTACTCATCCGGAGCGGGAAATGCTCATGTTGCGAAACCGCGATTACTGGTAGCCAAACAATTACTACCGAATACGTGGGTTTGGTCAGTGGTTTTATCAGTAAAGGTGTGAGGAATGTGGTTAGTACCCTGTGGAGGGTGGAATCAATTTCTAGTGCTTTGTTTGCGATCGCATTTTATCGTCAACCGGATCGAGATACTGCTCCTGCTGCTGCGCTGAAGCGTACACAAAGGTGGTTGCGTAGTATTACGTATAGTGAGCTTGCGAAGTGGTATGAGGAACGGGCTGAGGAGATGGCAGAAAAAGACCCAATTTGTGCGACTGAGTTACGAGATGAAGCGATGATGATTAAAGATGACCCCCGATAAAGGTGTAACTAAAGTTAGTTCGTTGATAATAAACGAAACCATGCCGACTCTTTTTTCATCAGCTTCAGCAGTATACGCCACATGACACCACAAATAACGAGTTGTCTCCGGTTTTGCCTCTAGAAAACGAATTAAGCCGTTGTGGGGTTTTATGGTTTGTAGAAGTTGTTTCTCGAATCCGCTGGTTTTCAGATAGCCATCGTAGTTGATAGCGATCGCACTCACTGTTCCCCGATTTCCCAAAATCCGTGAAAATCGACTCAGCAATTCTGAGTGGTAAGTGACAAAAACACTCTTGTCTACATCAGCTTTGGTTGAAAGTGTTACTTCTTCGGGGAGTTCCAACTGTTTGGCAATGTTGGCAGTCAACATCACCATCATCTGGTTATCACCATCAGGTTCGGCAACACCATCATACAGAGATACCAATTTCGATAGCGTTGAAAGAATCGGATCTGATATCATTTGGGGCAATGTGGTAATCGGGTATTGTCCTATCCCCTACGCCTTGTAGTATTTAAGTAAGAACATTTGTGCGCGGTAATAGGTTGTTAATAATTGGCTTGAATCTGTTTATTTGTTCGCTTATTAATTATAAATTAAGAGCAATGCGATCGCGTGCCGCCACGAGTGCAAACCGACAAGATTACCAGCACCGCTTTTTCAAAAATATTTGAAATACGCTACTTGCATTCATGTACAGAGCATAGTTTTTAAATTAAAGGTAAATTACCATGCCATTTAGCAGTTACAAAAGTCTTAGCGCAGTTATTAAAAAGTTTCAAATAAAGTATGTGCAAACTAACTTTGTTCTCGAAACAGAATTTCCAGTTAAAGATGATTTCAAATCCGAACTGGATTTATTATTCACAGATGGAGTTATTGACAATTCCGAATCTGCTATTTGTGAAAATCTCATATATCCTGTTTTGAAAGAAGTATGGAAATTTTATCGCAGCAAACTAACGCTTTGGAGTCACCAAACATTAATTTACGATTACGATTTATCAGGAGTCCCTGATTATATAGTGACCCAGCGAAATCCCCTGGCTACTATTGTTTTTGATAAGCCTTATTTTTTGGCAGTTGAGGCAAAACAAGACAAGTTTGAAGAAGGATGGGGTCAGTGTCTTGCGGAAATGATAGCAGTGCAGCGGATTAATGATGATTTAGAAAAGACTGTTTTCGGGATTGTTTCTAATGGTAAAGTATGGCAGTTTGGTAAGCTAAATGCAGATATTTTTACTAGAAGTAGAAATCTTTATACAATTGAGGAATTAGATAAGTTATTTGCTGCGGTTAACTATATTTTCCAACAGTGTGAGTTACAGATAAAGAATCTATAGTTGATGCCATTTCCTATGGTGTAGCTCAAACATGACCAAAAAAGTATGTTCGCGTAGCGTCTCCCCTTGGGAGAAGGATGAAAGATGTTCGCGCAGCGTCTCCGAAGGAGAAGGATGAAAAAGCGGAAAGTTTGTGGGGACGGTTCCCGTCCACAAAACTTTTCAAGACAAAGGTATGGAAAATTTTCCATACCTTATACAAAAATACGTTCCAAGTAGACGGGGGTTGGTAATATCATGTCCGGTTAATTAACGTGGTAGCAAAGCGTTTGGGTAGTTTGACATCGACTAAAGCGCGGGTATTTCGCACCATAACTTCCCGCATTAGCGATCGCAGTTTTTCGGGATTTTTAGGGACTCGTCCATTTTTAGAATCGACATATTCTTTTTTGAAAGCAGCTTCTGTTTGTAGGCGTTAAATACCGAGGTGATTAGGAGAAGTCCAAATGTCAATGAGATACAGATACCAAAATCAAAAAACTTTAACTAACACTCAAGCCAACCAAAACTAGGGTGGTGACTATCATTGCGGCAAAAACACTCTGTACGACGTATTTGCGTTGTTCCCAAATTGCTGGGTACGCTGCATAGTACATCTGGGGTTCGTTTGCATAGTTATTTAAAATGCCGTCTTCGTTAACTGTTGTATACATAGGTTTTTTGGTGTTTTTTACTTTATGTAAACAAATATAACAATTACGTTACAAACAGTCAATACAGCTTGACAAATAATAGCGGATTTTGGGCGATGGGTTACGAGAATTAGAGTATGGCAGCGAAGATGACCCATTTACCGAAGAATTAACCGCAATTATCGAACAAGCCCAGGATTTTGCCCTGCAAAGTGATGGAACTAGCGCGATCGCCATCCTCGAAGCCATCACATCTACATACGCAGAAGCATGGGAGGACCTAGCAGAATACGGAGGTGATTGTTATTCGATCGCCGCACCTCTCAATATTGCCTGGACGGAAACGATTTTGTGCGAAGATATACCCGAAGTCCAGGCGACCGATTTGCAAGTTATTACTAGAAATAAAGCAATGTATATTTAATTTCGCGTAACTACTTATCTTCCTAGATGAGAAAGCTCTCATTAAAGTTTCATAAAGACTTCATTAACATGACTCAACATATATATATTGAACGCAAGTTTACTTTACGTAAGTAAAGAAACAAGATAACAAATCTAGGAGTCGTGGCGATGAAAGTTTGTGTTATCGGTACTGGGTATGTGGGATTGGTTACAGGTGCTTGCTTGGCACAAATCGGACACCATGTCATTTGCATAGATAACAACTCGGAAAAGGTTGTACTGATGCAGTCGGGGAAATCTCCCATTTTTGAACCGGGATTGGATGAAATCATGCAGTCGGGGATGGAAGCGGGAAGATTAGAATTCACCACGGATTTGGCTGCTGGTGTTGCCCACGGGGATATCCTATTTATTGCAGTAGGAACTCCTGCATTACCGAATGGTGAGAGCAATACGCGATATGTGGAAGCGGTTGCCAGGGGTATTGGTTCCCATCTCAACGGTGGCTATAAGGTAATTGTAAATAAATCCACGGTTCCCATTGGTTCGGGGGATTCGGTACGCAGAATCGTTTTGGATGGTGTTGCAGAACGTGAGGAAAAGATTGGGGGGTTTGATGTGGTGAGCAATCCCGAATTTTTACGGGAAGGTTCGGCTGTATACGATACTTTCAATCCCGACAGAATTGTTTTGGGTAGTCATAGCGATCGCGCGATCGCCATGATGCAGGAGTTGTATAATCCGATTGTGAAGCGGGAGTTTGTCGCAGATCGGAATTTACCGCAAGTTTCAGTGGTGGTGACAGATTTGACATCCGCAGAGATGATTAAGTATGCTGCGAATGCATTTTTAGCCACCAAGATTAGCTTTATTAATGAAGTTGCCAATATATGCGATCGGGTTGGTGCGGATGTGACGCAAGTAGCAAAAGGTATTGGTTTAGATTCCCAGATTGGTAGTAAATTTTTGCAAGCTGGGATTGGTTGGGGTGGTTCCTGTTTTCCCAAGGATGTATCAGAACTGATTCATGCTGCTGATGATTATGGTTATGAGGCACAATTATTAAAAGCGGCAGTTGCGACAAATCAAATGCAGCGTTTGGTTGCGTTGGAGAAATTGCAGCAGGTATTAAAGATTCTCAAGGGAAAAACGGCGTTGCTGAATTGAGGTATGAATCTGGATGTAGAGACGTAGCACTACTACGTCTAATCAAGGATTTTGGTATTATGTAAAATCCTGCGTCATACATGAAATCAGCAACGCCGGAAAAACCTTGTTTACTTGTAACCGAGCAAAATTAAAAAGTAAATAATGGCAAGCAAAATCATCCATAAATTACGAAGATTTCCAATCCAGAATCTAAAATCAAGTAGAGGATTTGATGATGAGACTGATGGTATATTCACACGACGCATTTGGTCTTGGTAATATCCGGAGAATGTTGGCAATTTGCGAGCATTTACTCCAAGAAATTCCCGAACTTTCGATTTTATTGCTTTCTGGTTCTCCGATGTTACAAGGGTTTCGTTTGCCAAAACGACTCGATTATATTAAACTTCCCTGCGTGAATCGGGGGGAGACGGGAGAAATCAGTGCCAAATATTTGGGTATGAATATAGAAGATATAGTAAGATTGCGATCGCACTTAATTTTATCGGCAGCAATTAATTTTCAACCCGATTTATTTTTGGTGGACAAGAAAGCTTATGGTATCAAAAATGAGTTAATCCCAACGGTGCGTTATTTGCACAAAAGCTTACCTAAAACTAAATTAGTTTTATTATTGCGGGATATTCTCGACACTCCCGAAAAAACCATTAATGAATGGAAAGAGCAGGGATATTACGCTGCGATCGAGAAATATTACGAACAGTTATTGGTGGTAGGAACCCCCGATGTTTTAGATTTTCGTTACGAATATAAATTGCCAGAAAAAATTGCTAGTAAGGTAAAATTTTGTGGTTATTTACGTCGTCCATCGGGATATAAAAGTCAGGAAACTATTCGTCGAGAATTACAATTACAATCTGGTGAAAAATTTGTATTAGTTACTCCTGGTGGTGGGGAGGATGGATATCAATTAGTTGAGACCTATTTGCGAGGTTTACAAGTATCAGCTAATCACCAAAATATCCGCAGTTTAATTATTTGCGGACCAGAAATGCCTAAGCAGCAAAAACAAGCTCTGGAATCTCTTGCTTGTGAAAATTCACAAGTGATTATGGGAGAATTTACGGAAGATTTGATGAGTTATATGGAAGCTGCGGATGCGGTAGTTTCGATGGGCGGTTATAATACGATTTGTGAAATACTTTCTGCTGATAAACCTGCGGTAATTGTCCCCAGAATTAAGCCATCCCAAGAGCAATTAATGCGATGTCAGAGGATGGAGAATAAAGCTTTTTTTACAACCGTTCACCCCGATGATTTAACTCCTGAATTGTTAATTCAAGAAGTAACTAATCTGTTGAAAAACCCCAAAAGACACTCCCAGATCGATTTAGGTGGTTTGGATAGAATTAGCAATTACGTCAAAAATATTTTTACCAGTTCCTCTTTTGTGAGAATTCATCAAATGATGAAATCTTCATCCCCTACACACAGTCAAAGCGAACCGGCAATAATTGCTGAATGAGATAGAGAAATAATTTTGAATTCTGGGAAATTACCCTTTTCAAAATTACTTGCCAGCATCGAAAAATCAAGAAGAAATTGGAAAGTAAATGAACTATGAGAAAATTGATGTTTTACTGCCAACATATTCTCGGAATCGGACATCTGGTTCGCAGTATGGAAATTGTGCGAGGTTTAATGTCAGATTTTCAAGTATGTTTTATTAATGGCGGAGAAATTATTAAAGAATTTCCTTTTCCCGATGGAGTAGAAGTAGTTAATTTACCAGCAATTAAAACAGATTCTGAATTTCAAGCATTACAAGTAGTCGATACATCATTAACACTTGCAGAAGTTCAAGAAATTCGCAAAAATCAACTTCTAGAAGTTTTTGATAAATTTCAACCAGATATTTTTGCAATCGAGTTGTTTCCCTTTGGTCGTGGTAAGTTCTCCTTTGAATTAATTCCCCTGTTAGAAAAAATTAAAGCCAGTTCCAAACCAGTTAAAATTGTTTCCAGTTTGCGCGATATTATTGTCACCAAAAGCAATCGCATCAAGTATGAAGAAAAAGTCTGTAGTTTGGTGAATAAATACTTCGATTTACTGTTGGTACATGGTGACCCCAATTTCTATCCTCTAGAAGAGACATTTACCAGAATTGCCGATATTAAATGTCCTATTGTCTATACTGGTTTTGTTATTCAGGAAGGGAATAAAAACATCGAACCAACCCCAGAAGATAGAAAAATTCTGGAAACGGATAAACCCATAATTTTAGTAAGTGTTGGTGGTGGAAGATTCGGACATGAACTTATCGATTGTGTCATTGCAACTGCTCCCCTTTTAGAATCGAAAATCCCCCATCAAATTCAAATATTTACCGGACCATTCATTCCGGAGGAAAAATTACAAAATTGGCAACAAATAATAGGGGACAGGCAAAATATTCGAGTCGATCGCTACACTCCCAATCTCCTTCAATATATGGATAAAGCCGATTTATCCATTAGTATGTCGGGTTACAACACCACCCTAAATATTATGACTACCGGAGTCAAAGCGATGATATTACCTTTTACCGGAAATGACGATAAAGAACAGCAAATGCGAGCGGAAAAGTTGGATAAATTGGGTGTGGTGCAAATGATAAAACCAGAGGAACTCCAACCAGAAATTTTTGCAAAAAAAATCATCCATTACTTGCAAATTAAAAATAAAACCAGCAAATTTGATTTTAATGGAGTTGCAAATACTGCCCTATCCTTGAAGAATATTCTCTGTTAACTAGAAGCTGCGTAATTTGCAGGTTGCCAATTTGACTAATTTAAGCTTGTAAATTCATAGTAATTCTAAACTCTTCGTCCAATTAACCAAGCACATCAAATTTTTCAATTCTACAACTTCAAGCCATGAAAAAAATCTGTATTACGACTTTAGAATATCCCCCCGATATCGGTGGAGTTGGTGAATCGGTAAACCGCATTGCCAAAATGTTAACCAATAGCGGTTATGAAGTCCATGTTGCTGTTTTTCGCTCCAAACAAAGACTAGTTAGCAGTGGAACATCCAGACGTGCAAGTTGTAAAACCGAAATCCAAGATGGTATTTATGTTCATCGGATAAAATCAGGAGTACGGGACAATTATCAAGATATTGCGGAATTTTTTAGTGACGTTTATTTCCAACTTAAACTACTCCATCAAACCCATCAATTCGACCTATTCCACGGTTTTTTCCTCATCGAAACGGGTTATGTCACAACTCTTATTGCTAAAGAAAATGATATCCCCGTTATCAATAGTGTACGTGGTGCTGACCTTCACAAACATATTTTCAATCCCAAAAATCATGCTCAATTAACTTGGGTTCTAGAAAATTCCGATTGGACAACCTTCGTCAGTCGCGATTTACAAAAACGAGCTAGGGTTTTAGCTCCTGGTATCACATCTAAATCTTCCGCTTTTTGGAATTCCATCGTTCCCATCGATTTTTCCAACTTACCCAAACCCGATTTAATCGATGATTTATCTGGTTTAATTATTGGAACGACGGGAAGATTTCGCGATAAAAAAGGAATTGAATATCTCCTCGACGCTTGTACAAAATTGAGTGCCAAAATTGATATTACTCTCTTGCTAATTGGTGATTTTGTCGCCAAAGAAGGGCTATATTGGCAACAGGAATTGCAACAATGCAAGTTAGGGAATAAACTGCGAATTACAGGGATTAAAAGTCGGGAAGAAACCCTTGCATACCTACCCTATTTAGATATATTTGCCATTCCTTCCCTCACCGATGGTTGTCCCAATGCATTACTCGAAGCAATGCTCGCAGGTTGTGCAATTGTTGGTACCAATGTGGATGCTATCGGAGAAATTATCGAGGATAATGTTAATGGCTTGTTAGTCGATCCTGGTAATAGTGCGGAGTTAGCAGCAGCATTAAGTTATTTAGCAGATCAACCCGAATTACGTAGTCAATTTGGTGCCGCAGCAAAACAAAAAGTACATCAGCAACTTGCACCAGCAGTAGAACTAGAAAATTGGCTGAACATCTACCAAAAAGTTTTAAATATCTCCAATTCCCATGTTCCTGTCAAGTTACATGCTATCAGCAAATAATCAGTTGTAGTCAATTTGCTTTTATTGAAATTATCAGGGTGTTTCTGATTAATTAATCTTCGCATCGGCAGATAAGAAAAAAATTGCGATCGCTCACTTCCCATTTAACGAACAAATCAACCCAAAGTAATTAAACCACAATGAATAGCAATCAAACTAAACCCCAAGTTACTATTATCCAATCCCAACGGGAACGCTTCAGCTTTACTCGCGAATCCCTCGAAAGTCTTTACGAGCATACAACCGTACCCTTCAAACTAATCTATGTAGATGGAAGTTCTCCAGAAGCGACAAAACAATATCTGCAACAACAATCTCAAGCAAGAGGTTTTCAACTAATTCGTCGCGAGCATTTCCTCTCACCCAACCAAGCTCGTAATTTAGCTATTCCTCATGTCGATACGGAATATTTAGTATTTATCGATAATGATGTTTTAGTTAGTCCCAATTGGTTGGAGAAATTATTAGAATGTGCAGAAGAAACCGATGCAACGGTTGTCTGTCCCCTGACTTGTATTGGCAGTGGCAGAAATTTTGGAGAAGTTGTTCACCTAGCAGGGGGAGAAGCGCACATCGTTGAAAAGCCGAAAGAAGACGGTTTGATTAAACGCAAAGTTCACGAAAAGCATTATTTTGTCAATCGCAAAGTTGTGGAAGTTAAAGATGAGTTACAAAGACAAAAATGTGAATTTGCCGAATTTCATTGCATGTTAGTCAAACGCGATATTTTCGATAAAATTGGCTTACTGGATGAAGGTTTCCTCAGCACTCGCGAACATATCGATTTTTGTATGACTGTAAATAATGCGGGGGGTTCTTTCTATTGCGAACCTGCTTCTGTTGTCACCTACGTTCCCGGTTTAAAATGGGAATTACCTGAGCTTTCATTCTTTATGGTGCGTTGGAGTAATGCTTGGGAAGTTGCTAGTTTGGAACATTTTGCGAAAAAATGGAATTTAGCCACCAAAGATAAATACTTTGAAAAACGCTACAACCGTATGGGACATCGACGACACAAAGGATTTTTAATTCCATTTCTTAATAAAATCACCTTTGGTTGGAATCCATTGTGGTTGCAAAAATGGGCTATTAATCAAGAAAGAAAAATCAACAAAGTAATTACCGACAATTACACCCGCAATTTACCCAAACCAGTTTTAATTAATGCAGAAACAAACCAACAGCAAAAATTAGTTTCCAGTAAGTAATCTATCCAGACAATTTTCAGCAAAAAAAATTACGTACCGGGAGCAAGATGCTCCCTGTAATTAAACAAATTAACCTGCTCCCTGTAGTTAAAAAATATAGAGAAAATGGCAAGCAAAAATGTGCAAAACGCAAAAAATACTTTACCAGGTATTAACCGCATTTTACGAAGATTTTCTCCCCAAATTAAACAGCAAAAATCATTAATAATTACATCATTTGTTGCTCTCATCGCTGAAATTTTTCTCCATCTGTTAGAACCGTGGCCATTAAAATTTATTTTTGATTATATCCTCGTTCCAAATTTTAAAAATAAGGTCTCCGAATTTCCTTTCTTAAGTGGGATATCACCTTTTAACTTAGTCACAATTTTAGCGATCGCCTTGGTATGTATCGCCGCATTAAGAGCATTTTCTGCCTACTTTAGCGTTTATGGAATGTCCCTTGCTGCCAGTAATATTCTCACCGAAATTCGCAGTGAACTCTACAGTCATATCCAAAATCTCTCCCTATCTTTCCACTATAAAAATAAAAGTGGAGATTTAATTACTCGCGTCACTTCCGATATTGGTAAATTACGAGAAGCGACAGTAATGGCAATATTACCCTTAATTGCCAACTCTCTGACAATTATCTGCATGATTGTTATCATGTTTTGGCTACATTGGGAATTAGCAATCATTGCCGTTGCCATCTTTCCCTTATTTATTCTATTCACTGGTCGTTTAACAAAAGAAATTCGCACAGTAGTTAAATCCCAAAGACATCGGGAAGGAATTATCGCCGATAGCACCGCAGAATCCATCGGAGCGATAAAAATTGTCCATGCACTTTCACTCCAAGAAATGTTAGAAAATGCTTTCGCCAATCAAAATCGTGAAAGTTTAAAAGAAAGCGCTAAAGCACAAAAACTTTCCGCAGGATTGGAAAGAGCGGTGGAATTAATGGTAGGAACTGCCACCGCTTTGGTATTATGGCGGGGAGTGCATTTAGTTATGGGAAATCATATTACTCCTGGTGATTTGTTAGTATTTGTTAATTACTTTCGTATCGCATTCAAACCCATGCGATTGCTGGCAAAATATGTCGGACAAATTGCAAAAGCAACCGCATCCGGCGATCGCATTCTCGATATCCTAGATACGGTTCCCGATATTTGTGATTCCCGTTGGGCAAAGGAAGCTCCGCAATTTCATGGAGAAGTTGAGTTCAAAAATGTTAGCTTTGGCTACGATTCCCAACATCCCATTCTCAAAGAGATTAATTTTACTATTCATCCCGGAGAACGGGTTGCTTTAGTAGGTGCATCGGGTGAAGGAAAATCAACCTTAACAAGCTTATTGCTGAGATTGTACGACCCAATTACTGGCGGTGTTTATATCGATGGCAAAGATATTAGAGAGTATAAATTACAATCATTACGCCGACAAATCAGCGTAGTTTTACAGGATAGTATTTTATTTGCTACTAATATAAGAGATAACATTGCCTATGGAGATTTGAATGCATCGGAACGGGATATCCTTGCAGCTGCTAAGTTAGCAAATGCCCACGATTTTATTATGAAATTGCCCCAGGGATACGATACCATTTTAGGGGAGCGGGGAGCAACAATTTCGGGAGGACAAAGACAAAGAATCGCGATCGCACGTGCTGCTGTTAGACAATCTCCCATTGTGATTTTAGATGAAGCAACTACGGGATTGGATGGAGAAAACGAGCATATTGTTAATGAAGCATTGGATAGATTAACAGGGGGAAGGACAACTTTTATTGTTTCCCATAACTTGTCGGCAATTAAAGATTGTGATGCCATATTTTATATCGAAGCAGGGAAGATTGCCGAAAGCGGAAATCACAATCAGTTGATGAAATTAGGGGGGAGATATGCAGCAATGTATATATTAGAAACTGCGATCGATAGTCAATCAGCTAATTCCAATTTAATTGGCAAATTTTGAATTTGAATTCGTTTAAGTCTTTTATCGGTTCTATGTTCTGAAGAAACTTGACAATTTACCCATTCGAGCCAAAAATACAACTGCACTCAATTGTAAGTAGGATGGTAGTAGTTTTGCGAAAAATTTGGGAATTTGGTTCGATTTTCTTCACAATCTGGATTTTACTTTTGGGTAAAGCGACTGGAACCCAGGTAAATATATCTAAAAATGCATCTCAATCAAAAATAGTAGCAGAATTAGTAGAGCAATCGACTGCAAGTATCATGGAAATTCAACTATTACCGGAAAGCTATAATATCCAAGCTCCCCCTTCACATCGGGAATTCTCTGGTGAGGAAAAAATTAATCCTCAATTAGTTAATTCTTCCCCACAAAAAATTACTATTACCCCTTGTATCGATAAGGAATTAACCTGCAAATTTAGCCAAGCTTCCGATATTTATCCAAGTCAACCATCCGTACATCAATTATCCGACATTCAACCGACAGATTGGGCATATTTGGCAATAAAATCTTTAATTGAAAGACACCAATTACAATTAGATATCTACTTTGGTAATAAGCTCGATGGAACTCGTACTTTAACTCGCTACGAATTTGCCGCAATTACCAATGATGTTATTTCTAAGATTTCTCCGAAAATTTCCGCATCTAATTCTAGCAACTCTCAAATTTACCTCACCCAAAGCGAATTACAAGCATTACAAAAAATCCAAACCGAATTTAATAGCGAACTCAGCAACTTAAATAATCGCATCGATAAATTAGAGCGACGGGTATCGGAAAATATCAGTCAATTTTCCTCAACCACTAAATTTACAGGGGAAGCATTATTTGCTGTGAGTGCAGCAGCAACCAACGAAAATCAACAAGGAAATCTCACCTTTGGTTATCGCACTCGACTCAACTTTAATAGTAGTTTTACCGGAAAAGATAGCTTAAGAATTCGCTTGCAAGCACGCAATTTACCGCGATTTGATGATATTACTGATACGGATATGGCTCGTTTGAGTTATCAAGGGGGAGATAATAATAACCGGATTGAAATTTCTCGTTTGGATTATTCTTTTCCTATTAATAAACAATTACAAATCAAAGTTCCCGTGGTTGGTGGAAGTTTACGTGACTTTACCGATCCATTAAATCCCTATTTAGCAGGAAGTTCCAGGGGAGCAATTTCCCGTTTCGCACAACGCAACCCAATTTACCGTCACGGAAGGGGTAGTGGAATTGGATTTAGTTACGAAATTAGCGATGCATTGGAATTTGAAGCGGGATTTTTAGCAAGGGATGCAAATAACCCGGAAACTGGATTTACCAAAGGAGCTTATGGTGCGATCGCGCAAATTACCATCGAACCTGTAGAAGATATGGAATTTGCTTTCAGCTATATTCGTTCCTACAATAATATCGATACGGGAACGGGAAGTGAAGCCGCAAATGACCCTTTTGATGATAATAGTAATGCTGTATTGGCAAATTCATTTGGAATCCAATCTGCGATAAAAATTAGCCCTAATTTTACTTTGGCTGGTTGGATTGGTTATACCAATGCTACTGCTTTAGATTTACCAAATAATCCCAATGCTAATATTTTAAATTGGGCAATTACTTTAGCTTTTCCCGATTTAGGAGGGAAGGGAAATTTAGCAGGTTTTGTAATCGGACAACCTCCAAAAGTCATAGATAGCGATTTTATTGATGATGACAATAATAAAATATCGGATTTAGAACCGGATACCTCATTACATTTAGAAGGGTTTTATCGTTGGCAAGTACAAGAAAATATTGGCATTTCTTTGGGATTGTTAACTATCATCAATCCCGAACATAATAGCGAAAATAATACAGTTTATGTAGGTAGTTTACGAACCACATTTAGCTTTTAACCCTCATGCTTTTGCAGAGATTGTAATTTTTTAAGTTTCCAACAAAATCAAATTGACAACAAAACTATTATGTCCCCATCATCGTCAGCAACAAAATCAACTCGTGTCATTCTCCTGCGTCACGGACAAAGTACATTTAACGAACGAAAATTATATCAAGGATGTAGCGATGAATCCCTGTTGAACGAAGTAGGGACAAAACAAGCAAATTTGAGCGGAGAGTTTCTAAAAAATTGCGATGATGACATTGATTTAATTTATGCAAGTCCCTTACAACGTACTCACGCAACTGCAATAGAAATTTGTAAAGTTATTTCTGCCGATACAAATCATCTTCTGCCAATTAACCTACATCCTAATCTCAAAGAAATTAACCTACCTTCATGGCAAGGATTACCATTCAAATATGTGCGTGAAAATTTGCGAAAAGAATATCGGATGTGGGAAGAGACACCCCACGAATTTACCCTAGAAACAATTACTAGTTCTGGTGCAACCCTCGTCAAAGCTCAAACCAAACCAGTCATCGAACTATATCAAAAAGCCGCAGAATTTTGGCAAGAAATCCTTCCCCAATACCCAGGTAAAACAATCCTAATTGTCAGTCATGGGGGAACAATTCGGGCTTTAATTAGCACCGCACTAGGAATCAATCCATCTTTATTTCATCGCATCCAACAATCAAATTGTGGAATTTCAATTTTAAATTTTCATAATCATGTTAATAGTGAATTAAATCATGATTTTGATGAAATTATTACCTTTCCTCAACTAGAAGCCATAAATCTTACACAACATCTCAACGAACAATTACCAAAACTAAAAAATGGCAAACATGGATTGAGATTAATTTTATTACCAATTAATTCTGCAAATTCTCAAATCAACCCTTCCCGACTCCATCAAATAATCCAATCCAGTAATATCAATTTTTGTATTAGCTGCAACCTTGATGATATCCACCAAGAACAAATAAATCAAATTCTAGAACAAAATTCCACCAAACCGATTGCCAATTTACAAGTATCGCTCCAAAACTTTTTTCCTCTCTGGCACCGCACCATTTGTAATAGTAACCGTAACACCAACTCCCTGAATACGGGAATAGTAGTAGCGGATACCGAAACAATTCGATCGATATTCCATCAAATTTTAGATATCGAATCAAATTCTCCAAAAATCGACATTCAATCCGATAAAATTAGCCTAATATTTTATCCCTCATCCCAGGATTCACCCGTCATCCAAGCAATGAATATTTGTTTGTGATTGATTGGTAATTTCTGAATTCTAATTTTGCTAGCAATTCTTATTTTTTTTATTTCAGGTAACAAAAATGAAAATATTAATTACAGGAGTAGCGGGATTTATCGGCTACCATTTAGCACAAAAATTATTAGAAAACGACCATCAAATCTACGGCATTGACAATCTCAATAATTACTACGATGTTAATATCAAAAAAGCCAGATTAAATCAACTCGAACCCCAGAAAAACTTTCAATTTGAATATTTAGACCTAATCGATCGCCCTAGAATCTTCGAGTTATTTCAACAGGAAAATTTTGACATTGTAGTTCACCTCGCAGCGCAAGCAGGGGTAAGATATTCTATAGATAATCCCCAAGCATATATTGATAGTAACCTCATCGGATTCAATAATATTATCGAAGCCTGTCGTTACTTCCCCACCCAACATTTAATATTTGCGTCCTCCAGTTCCGTATACGGAGCAAATCGTAAAATTCCCTTCTCTACAGATGATAGTGTAGACCATCCCATTTCCCTCTACGCTGCCACTAAAAAAGCCAACGAACTCATCGCCCATACCTACAGCCACCTATATAATTTACCCGTTACCGGACTGCGGTTTTTTACAGTATACGGTCCTTGGGGTAGACCGGATATGGCATATTTTAAATTTGTCAAAGCCATTACCGAAAATCGAGCGATCGAAATCTACAATCACGGCAAAATGCAACGGGACTTTACCTATATCGATGATATTGTGGAAGGGATTGTTCGCATCATCTCCAAACCTCCCCAACCAATCTCGGAGGAAATTAATAGTAATGCCCGCTATAAAATCTATAATATTGGTAACAACAAACCTGTGGAATTATTGCGTTTTATTGAAATAATTGAGGAACTTATGGGTAAAACAGCAGAAAAGAAATTTTTGCCCATGCAACCGGGAGATGTCACCACTACCTATGCAGATATCGACGACTTAACTAGAGATACGGGATTCCAACCTACCACTTCCATCGAAATAGGACTCGATCGCTTTGTCAGATGGTATCAAAGTTGGTATGGAAATTGATATTGATGCGTTACGGCTACGCCTAACACATCCTACCTTTAGACATCTCCAGAAATTAAATATGCGTTACCCAGAACCCTTGTAGAGACGTAGCACTGCTTGTAGAGACGTAGCACTGCTACGTCTCTACATTGTTTTTTGGAGATGTCTTTTGATTAAACCTGGCTACTTACCGGGGATGTGAAATTTCTAAAGGTAAAATCACCGTAAACAAAGAACCCATTCCCTGATTGCTAATTAAATTCACCTCACCACCATGCGCTTCTACAATTGCTTGGACGATCGCAAGTCCTAATCCCGCACCTTCGGAACGACGACGACTGTTTGCGCTGCGGGAAAAACGTTGAAAAATGCGTTTTTGGTCTTCTGGTGGGATTCCTTCTCCCGTATCCCGTACCCAAAATCTAAATTTACCTTCGTCAATTCCCGAACCCAGAGAAATTGTATCGGTATTGGTGGTGTGCTGGGTAGCATTTTGCACCAAATTTATTACTGCTTGTGTCAGACGTTGGCGATCGCCGATAATTTTACCTTTTCCGGTTGCTTCCAATTGCCAATTCCGTTCTGCTAAAGCTTTTACTTTATTAAAAATTTCTTCGCTAAAGGTTGCAATATCAACAGTTTCCAACTGTAAAAAATCCCCATGTTCGGCTTTTGCGAGTAAAATTAAATCGTTGACAAATCGATTCATCCGCTCCAATTCATCATTCACCAAAATAATCGTTTCTTCGACTTCTTGGAGATTATTATTATCCATTAATTCTAAATGACCGCGAATAATTGTAATCGGAGTTCGCAATTCGTGTCCCGCATCGTTAATAAAATTACGCTGACTGATAAATGCATTTTGCAATCTATTCATCATTTCATTAAAGGTATGGGCTAATTCTGCTAATTCCCTATTCCCATGAATGGTAATGCGCTGATTTAAATCTGATTCGTTAATATTACAAGCTGTTTTAGTCAAAGATTTTAACGGTTTGAGAATCTTTCCAGAAGCAATCCAAGCGACTATAAAAGCAAATGTTAAGACAACAAAACCTACTTGAATTATGACTCCTACCGCTTCTAAGGTTTCTCCCCTTTCTCCCGATGTGGGATGAGCGATCGCAAATACCCCCATCACCCGATTTTGAATTTTTACGGGTTGAATAAAATAAATAATACTTTCAACTTCACTACCGGGAACTATTTCTTCTCCCCGTTTTTCCTGAGTCAATTTACCCCATTCTTGAATCAATTTGGATGTGATTTTGAGTTCTTTTGGTCTCGCTCTGGGACTAGATTTATAAAATTTACCATCTATAAAGGCAATTAAAAATGTATCGTCTTCTGGTAATTGATTTCCCAAGAAAGCGTCAAAAAATTCCTTCAATTCTTCCCGCTTTTTGGGTGGATTAACTAATCGTTTATCGGTTTTCCGCAATCTATTAGCTGCTTCATGTTCCGAACTTACTTCTATTTCATCCGTAATCTGATACCCATCGCCCACCAAATGATTGAAAACCTGCATTTTCTCTGTGATTTCTTTGTTGACGCGATGATGCACTCGTACATTTAAAACATAACGGAAAGCTGGAACAAAAATTATAAACATGCAACCAAAAATCACCGCATACCAAAACATAATTTGGCTCCGGGTTGCCCAGAACAAAACTTTACCGTTCCCTAAATCTTTCTGATTTTTGTTACTCGACATGGATTACTGGGTTTTGATTCTCTACATTCCTAAATCGTGACTTTAAATATTTATTCAACTTTTAATTTAGCAGGTAGTAGAAAATTTTTGCAGATTTTTTTAATGATTATTTTAACTGAGTATATTTACGGGGATGGATTGGGAAATAAAAGCTACTAAAACCATCGAAGTTTTCATCATAGAACAATATCTAAATCTGTATTTTCTCTTGATTTTTTTTGATATCTAATTGTTTCACCTGAGAGCTGCTCTAAATTAAAAAGATATTAAAAATTAAAAATGATTAAACAGATGTTAAAAATAGCGCATCGATCGAAATTTATCGATCGCCAACATAGGAATTTATCTTTGCGAGTAAATCCCCAAAAATAAATGGTTTGGTGACATAATCGTTCGCACCCATTTTTAATGCTGTAGCTCGATCGCGAGGGTCATTTAGGGCTGTAACAACAATAATAGGCAAATTTTGACCGCGATCGCGAACTTCCTGTAACACAGTCCAACCATCTTTGATGGGTAAACCCAAATCGAGCAGCAACAATTCAAATCCTTCTTCCCTAACTTTTTGTAAAGCTTCCTCCCCATCGGATGCTACGGATGTAGAGTATCCATTTTTACGGAGTCCCTTCTGTATAAATGCAGCCAAACGAGCTTCGTCTTCGGCAATCAAAATCCGGTTCATAATTGAATATCTCGATAAAGGTAGTTGTCCCAGATTTGTAAGATAGTTTGAGGATGCAATTAAACGCGATCGAGCCTCAAAACGAATCATACTGAAAATTTATGATACTTGCCGTAAAAGACAATTACGGTATTTTGTAATAATTATTTTCTCGAACCTGGCGAAGGTTTGTCGTCCTTGAGGTTGAAGATGCGCTCCAAATTGCCAGAAATACGGACACTCGAATCGATACTCATCGATACTACTGAACTAATCCATCCCAACCTCAAATTTAAAATAAGCAATAAAAAGGACAGGCAAGTAGCCCATCCAAGTATAATATACAATCAATAAAGTCGCGTATTTGCTAAGCGAGTTCTAAAGGTTTTCATCAAAGTCTTCGCGCCGTGGAAACCCCTGCATTTATGCATGGGGGTAAGGCGCAGGCGAATTTATTCGCTGTCCCCCTTTCGGGGTTGGATAAGCAGAGGAGTAGTACTTATCCATTTCTCTGTATGCCGAGAATCGCCTTGCTACTCCAGTAAAGTTAGCTTCGACAATGTTAGAGGTCGGTACTATTCAAACGACACTGGTTTAACCCCTTTAAGCCTGTTTAATCGTTTGGTTCTAGAGCAAGGAACTAGCTTCGCATTCCTTGGTAGGTCTTGAACTCTTGCCTCTAACGTAGTACGCCTTCGTACTGAGCCTGGTCAGATTAGAGCTTTTTCAAGCCCCCGCCTTTAGGCGTGGGGTTTCTGACCCAACGGTGGTTGGTGTTAAAGCTATATTAAAACTAAAGTATCACTCAAGAGTCATTATGGGGGAACACTTACTATTATTAATGATTTTGTACGTTAAAGATGAAAACTAAATGAATCGAAGATGAGAGTTTTCTCACTATCCTCGGAACCTGTACCCCATTCCCCGCACCGTTTCAATCGAATTGCTGCCCAGCTTTTTCCGCAAATAACCGACATAAACATCGACAATGTTAGAACCTGGATCGTAATCATAACCCCAAACCCGATCCAATAATTGTTCCCGACTCAAAACCTGTCCGGGATGGCGAAAAAAGGTTTCTGCCAAAGTAAATTCCCGTGCGGGTAGTTCGATTGTCTCCCTTCCCAGTTTGACTTTACGCGATCGCAAATCCAAAGTCATATTGCCAAATTTCAATACCATCTCTTCCTGGGGTTGGCTGACTGTGCTGTTCCGCAACCGAGCTTTTACCCGTACCAATAACTCTTCAAACCGGAATGGCTTGGTCAAATAATCATCCGCTCCCGCTTCAAACCCCGCCACTTTATCTTGAATATCGTCACGAGCAGTTAAAATAATCACCGGCAACCGTTCTCCCTGTCCCCGCAACTCTTCCAAAATTTCCAAACCATCCTTACCGGGAAGCCCCAAATCCAAAATTAATAAATCGAAGCCACTATTAAAGGACATATCCATAGTAGATTGGGCATCCTTGGCGATGGAAGTCGTAAAACCATGCGATCGCAAACCTTTCTCGATAAAGGCAGCTATCCGGGGTTCGTCTTCAGCGATGAGAATTCGATTCATTACTTGCCGTCTCCGGTTTTAAAGGTAAAACGATCGTAAAAGTAGAACCGCTTCCCAAAGTACTTTTGAGATATACTTTACCACCGTGGGCTTCGGTAATTGCTCTGACGATTGACAGTCCCAATCCTGCACCTTCGGAACGACGACGGCTTTTCGCTGCACGGGCAAACCGTTCAAATATACGCTTTTGGTCATCCGGTGCAATACCTTCCCCCCCATCCCGTACCCAAAAGCGGACTTTTCCCTTGGATACCCCCGAACCAATGCTAATAATATTACCATCTTGGGTATGCTGAGTAGCATTTTGTGCCAGATTCATAACTGCCTGAGTTAATCTTTGTCTGTCCACCACTATTTCCCCGGTTCCTCTGCTATCCAATTCCCAATTTCGGGGAGCTAAAGCGGTAGCTTTTTGCAACAATTCTTCTGTAAAGGATTTGATATCGACGGTTTCCAGCAGTAAGAAATCGGAACGTTCACTTTTTGCCAGTAACATCAAGTCGTCTACAAATCGCGTCATGCGATCGAGTTCATCCATGACAATTGCCAGGGTTTCCTGCTGTTCTTGGGGATCATCCCCCATTAACTCCAGATGTCCACGAATAATGGCGATCGGAGTTCGCAGTTCGTGTCCTGCATCGTTGACAAAATTGCGTTGGGTTGCAAAAGCCACCTCCAATCGATCCATCATTTCGTTAAAAGTAGTGGCTAACTGGGCAATTTCTCCCCGTCCAGTCACAGGAATGCGTTTTGTCAGTTCTGCTTCGTTAATTTCCTGGGTGGTTTTCGTGAGTGTTTGCAAAGGTGCAAGGATGCGTCCGGATACCAACCATGCCAAAATCAGAGCTACAATACAAGCTAGGGCAATTACTTCCAGCATCACTTGCAAAGCTTCACTCGCCTCTTCTCGCTCTCCTGCGGTAGTATGGGCAATAACCAAAACCCCCATTTTTTCCCCTTTGATAATTACGGGTTGGGCAAGGTAGAGAACGCTAACTACATTCTCATCGTCAACTTTCACCTCTCGCTGGGAAAATTTGGTAAGTTGTTGCCAACCTTGCATCAATTCGGAGTTGCGATCAATTTTTTTGGGAAGTCCCCGTGGGGTAGACTTATAAAATGCCCCATCGAGAATAGTAATATAAAATACATCATCATCGGGTAGTTCCTCGCTGAGATGTACGTCAAATACCTGTCGGAGTTGCTCCCGATTTTGGGGAGGTTCCCAATTGATGCGTTGCTTACGCTGTCGCAACCGTTCCACATCGTCTGCTTCTAAACCTTGAAAACCCCGATCGATAATTGTTTTAAACTCGTCCATTTCTTCGACAAGCTCCCTTTCTACCCGCTTTTGCACCTGTGCGAACAAACGCTGACGTAACATAGGCAAGGTAATGGCAACAAAAAACATAATCAGCACCACATACCACAATAAAATTCGGGTACGGGCTTGAGCAAATACATCGTAAAATCTAGTCCAAAATTTGGCTGGTTGGCGATCGGGTTTGTCGATATCCATTTATTATTGCTGTTTTTTATACTTATACCTCGTTTTCAGGGATAAGCATTGCCGAAAATACCATAATCCAATCGTTACATCTAAGTAGTTGGGTGTTGAAAATCGTCGTTATGACAAGGCAGTAGGCAGTAGGGGTCAGCAATTGGATGTAGATAATCTTACTCCTGATGTGGCATTGGAGCATTTTCTTGTGGCTTTGATTCGACTGGAGTTACCCTTACGGATACCCGATACTTCAAGTCTAAAAAAATTGTCTCTTCAAAAGAGTCGCACCTATTTGATTTATACTAAAAACGGTTGAAAAATATACTTTTTGAATATTGAAAATCTGCCAGCAATGCTAAAACATTTTAGCTGACTGATAAAGCTATTTTTCTCCCAATTAGGTTGATAAAGCCCGTGCCAAAATGCTGAATTTCTAAAAAATTTGCCTGTTGTGCTAGTGTTTTGTAAATTCTAAATGTCTTCATAATACTTAATGTGGCGGCACTTTCTAAGGGGCTGACAAAACTAGTATCTCCATCAAGAAAATGCTTTTGCTTTGCCCAATAAGCCATTTGATTAGCATTTAAAAAGTAACAACCAGAATGGGGATTTAAAGCACGATTAAATGTGATTGGCATTCCCATTATTTCGCCTTTTAATTCTGGCTGTTCTTGGATATTTTGAAAAGGTGCGGTTACTCTTGGTAATAAATCGCCATCAATATAGGCTTTAGATGTAAAATTATTTACGGAGACTTCATAACGATTGGGTTGTAGTAAACTGATATCACCAGCTTTTTGGGTGAACCAATTTAATTTTACAAAAAACCAAGGGTCTTGAATCATTAAATCATCTTCGAGAAAACAGTAATAATCATATTTGCCTAAATTATCTCTCAGCACAGCTTGACATTCAAATCCTAATAACAAAGGCTCGGCTTGAGTTGGATAATGGCGATAAAAATGGGATGGTAAAGGTAGTTGTTCGAGGAGATGACAATCTTGAGTAGTACAAATAATAATATCGAGCTTACTCTCTTGGGACTGATTTGCCGGAAAAGCTAATCTTTGACCGATATTAATAATACTTTGGGATTTGCCAAATAGCTGATGCAAATTAGTAATGCTTTGAGTTAAAGCATGTACACGGGGTCGGTGATCTTTCCTTTGGGAAGCGTGTTTTCCTTGGTTATCGGGTCGAAAAAAGTGGGCGATGGTAAAAAGTATCCGCATTTTCTTAACCTTAAAATCAAATCATTTTTTGCTCGTAGTTGCGCTTCATCGTTATGGATGCATAGCGCGAAAGCGTAACTACAAGCCAATTTGCTACATAGTTATTTTCCCATTCACCTACTTATGCTTACAGCAATTTTCAGGTAAATGAACCACAAATAGACCTCTCTCCATAGACGCGTTCGCTCTTAGCGTTCCCGCTAGGGTAGCGGCTTCCCGCTTGGGTACCTCTCTACTAGGAGGAGAGAGGCTTTGATTTTCTCTGGGGGTTAGGTCTCATAATTGTGGTCTAAATACATGAAAACTGCTGTAATTAGAAGATAAAGTCTGTAGCATCAACGTTAGTGGCAGTGAAGTTTGCCAGGGTAATGGTATCCGTACCGAAAATTGAACCGGAAATCACTGTGTTTGCGGCATTTTGAGTCACCGTTAAAGCTCCAAAACTGGTTGCAAAAGCTGTGAGGTTGATTTTGTCTGCATTATTGCCGAAACCATTTATGCGATCGCTTCCAAAGCCAGATGCAAAGATAAAGGTATCGTTACCAGCACCACCATTCGTAATATCATTACCAGCACCACCAGTGATGATATCATTACCAGCACCACCAGTAATATTATCAACACCAGCACCGCCAATCAGAGTATCAGCGCCAGCTTCCCCAGTTAAGACATCATTGCCATTACCACCATAGAGATAGTCATTACCATCACCACCATTGAGGTTATCGGCACCATTACCGCCATTGAGGTAATCATTACCACCAGCACCAGTTAATACATCATCGCCATCAAAACCGAAGATATTATCTTTGATACTTGTGCCGTTAATGGTATCATTACCGGCAGTACCCAGAGTCAGACCAACAGAATCAACTGCGATCGCACCCGTGAGGTCAGCACCAATAAAGGTAGCATCGGTAAAATTAGTTTTCGATAAATCGGCGTTAGTTAGGTTCGCATTCGTAAAATTTGCACCAATAGCAGTTGAATCGGTGGTGAGTGCCCCAGTCAGGTTAGCACCCGTGAAGTTGGCATTTGTCAAGTCAGCTGTAACCAAGTTAGCGCTATTCAAATTAGCATTGGTGAAATTGGCACCCACCGCAGATCCGTTAATCAAGACACCTTCGGCATTCGCTTGAGTGAAATTTGCCCCATCTAAATTGCTATCATCAAATCTGGTAGCAGTGAGGTTTGTAACTGTGCTACCAGAGGCGCTAAAATCAGCACCACTCAGGTTGGCATCATCTATCAGCGCACCACTTAAATTCGCACCACGAAACTTGACATTACCTGTTTGACCCGGTTCGAGGGGAGCATCACTCAGAGAGACACCACTCAAATTGGCGAGGTCAAAAGTAGCGTTGATCAGGGTGACATCTGTAAAATTTGTTGTTCGGAAGTCTGCACCTGTGGCATTGACGTTGACTAGGAGAGTGGCTTCTAGAGTTGCTCCTTGGAGGTCAGCATTTGTCAGATTTGCCCCGGTAAAATCAGCTGCTTTCAAATTCGCCAAAGTTAGGTCAGCGCCGGTAAAGTTAGCACCAGTCAGGTTGGGACGCTCAGATTGTTCACCACTCAGATTAGCTTCGCTCAAGTTGGCATCGGTGAGGTTAGCATTTGACAGGTTAATACCTGATGTGTTGATTTTAAATAGATTTGCCCTACTGAGATTTGCTCCACTAAGATTGACATTCAGCAATGTTGCTTCCGAAAAATTAGCTGGTGCAGGAAAGTTGGTATTAGGAGCAAAGATGGCGTTTGAAGCATTTACATTGCTCAGAAAAGCTGATGAGAAGTTAGTACCTCTAAGCTGTGTACCAACGAATTGCACATCCGTGAGGCTTGCTGCAACAAAGGTGGAACCATTTATGTTTTGTCCGTTAAAGTTATTACCTGTCAGAACTAGACCGTCAAAGTTTTGATTTTGCATGGTATGCACCCTAATGAAATTTAATTGGTTTGAAGTTTGCAGAACTTACGCATTAATACGAAATACAAAATATATATGGATGTTTGAAAAAACAACATTTGTCGTAGGGGCACAGCAGTGCTGTCAACCTACAGCGCGGCTTAATGTATGATCAAAAAAGATTCATATAAGCCTGAAATCTCATATTTTCGTGGATACATATCATGGTTAATTCGTATAGTGCGTAAGTCCTAGTAGTCTGCCAAGGGGATTTTGCCTAGTTGGTAGTAAGGACTTTAGTCCTAACAAAGCGATAAATCGCTTACTACAAAAGAAAGCAAACTGGGGTTGGTGGAATACTAGTTTGAGAAGTTAGAGTATTCCAACAAATAAATGATCCAAAATTTGTCATTGCGAGGAGGAACGACGAAGCAATCGCAAGAACTCGGAAATTACGTGATTGCTTCATTCCGCTTCGCTTCATTCGCAATGACAATTGGGCATTTTATTACTTGGAGTACTCTTAAGCTGTTTTTTTTACTTCCACAGCTGATTGGAAAGCTTGTCTTGCTGGGTTAAAAACCGGGCTAATGCAGGCAAAATCCAGCCCGGTTTTTTGAGGATGGTGCAAGTTATTAGTTAAAGCTAAAAAATGAAGTCGGTAGCATCAACGTTAGTAGCAGTAAAGGTTGCCAGGGTAATGGTATCCGTACCGAAAACAGAGCCGGAAATGATGGTATTTGCAGGATTTGTAGTACTTTGAGCCACTGTTAAAGCACCAAAACTGGTGGCAAATGCGGTGAGGTCAATTTTGTCTGCACCGTCTGCGAAAGCGTTAATGCGATCGCTTCCAAAGCCCGATGCAAAGATAAAACTGTCGTTCCCAGCGCCACCATTCATGATATCGTTACCAGCCCCACCAGTTAATTTGTCGGCACCACCCCCACCATTAAGGTTATCTGCACCTGCACCACCAACTAGGGTATCAGCGCCAGCTTCCCCAGTTAAGGTGTCATTACCATTACCACCAAGGAGGTAATCATTTCCATCACCACCATTGAGGTTATCAGCACCATTACCACCATCTAAATAATCATTGCCAGCAGCGCCAGTGAGAATGTCGTTACCATCAAAGCCGAAGATGTTATCGTTTCCAGTTGTACCGTTGATGGTGTTATTGCCGGAATCCCCAAGGGTCAAACCAATGGTATCAACAACAACAGCTCCTGTGAGGTTCGCCCCAATCAAGGTAGCATCAGTAAAGTCAGCCTTGATTAAATTGGTATTGCTCAAATTGGCGTTGGTGAAGTTAGCACCAATAAAGCTGCCAACTTCCAAGCTAGCGCCAGTCAGGTTGGCATTTGTAAAATTGGTGAGGTTATCCCCAGCACCCTCTTTTATATCAGCACCAACAAGGCTAGCACCTGTAAAGTTGGCTCCATCCAAATTGCTTTTCTGAATAAAAGCATTATCCAAATCGGCATTTATCAAGCTAGCGTTGTTGAGGTTTGCAATCTCTAAATTTGCACGAGTTAGGTTGGTGTTATCGAGATCGGCTCCTGTGAGGTTAGATCCTTTTAAGTTCCCGTCTGTGAGGTTAGCACCTGTGAGGTTAGCACCTGTGAGGTTGGCTATTTCCAAAAAGGCGTTGTCTAATTGGACTCCACCTGTGAGGTTGGCTCCTGCTAGAATCGCTTCTTTGAAATTAGCTCCGCTGAGATCCGCTCCGATCATTACGGCATTAGTCAGATCGGCTCCTTCTAAAAATATGTTTTCCGCCACTACCTGAGTGAGATTGGCTCCGACGAGATCGGAATCAGCGAAATTGGCGTTGTTTAACTGAGTCTTAAGCACCTGTCCGTTAGATGCTGTATAAGAACCAAAGTTAACGCCAGTTAAATTCAGGTCTTCCGCTTTGACGTTATTCAAAATAGCGCCACCAAACTGACTACCGCTAAAGTTAGAGTCAGGAAAACTTAGACCTGTTAAATCGGTTGCCTTAACTACTAGGGAGCCGTTCCGTACAGCGTCAAAGGGGCGAAAATCCGCATTGCTGAAATTAACGTCTTCTATACTAGCGCCAGCCAAATTCGCACCACGAAAACTCAGTGTTGTTGGTATTGGCTGTCCTGTTCCTGGGTCTATGGCGGGTGCTGTATCAGTAATTCCAATTCCACTCAGATTGGCAAGGTCAAAAATGACATTGCCACCAATAACAATATCGGTAAAATTAGTTTGACTAAAGTTAGCATTAGTCGCATCTAAATTGATCAATCTTGCCCCTTCTAAGTCAGCCCCTTGAAGGTCAGCATCTATTAATTTAGCACCAGTGAAGTTAACACCTTTGAGCTTGGCACTCAATAAATCAGCACCAGTGAGGTTAGCATTTGTGAGATTGTTGAAAATCCCATCCGGTTCGCCACTTAGGTCAACTTCATTCAAACTTGCATTGGTTAGGTTGGCATTTAGAAAATTAGTGCCTTTGATAGTAGCTTTGAAGAAGTTTGCACGAGTCAGATTTGTGCTAGTGAAGTTGACGGTATCGAGTGTGGCTAAGGAAAAATTAGCATCAGTTAAATTTTGACCGCTAAAATTTACCCCTATTAGGGTTTGGGAACTGAAGTTTTGTGGCATGGTATGTTACGTAGGGTGTTAAGGATTTAAGTTCGTTGTTAGACTTCCACAGCTTTTGGCTGGGAAACTTGTTGTTGCAGTTGCTTTTGTAACCAGGCAACCGTTGCTGTATAGACTCGTCTACTAAGACTGATATGAATGGCACTAAGTTAAGATGTAGCCCTTGCCTTGACTGGTTCCCAGCCTAAGAAGGCTGGGAACCCATGCCGGGAGGCTCTGCCTCCAGGGGCTTGACTAGAGGCAGAGCCTCTCTAAGTCTGTTCCCAGCCCGGAGGCTGGGAACGAGACTACACAATAGTTCGGATTTATCTTCGTGCCATTCAAGACTGATTGCCCAGGGAAATATCCTTTTATAGAACCCCGGTTTCTTCAAGAAGTCGGGAATCTAAATACCCACGACTTAAGCTGATTTTTTTATTTCCATTGATTGTTGTTTAGCAGCTACAGGTTGAAGCTGCTCTTGTAACCAAGTAGTAAAAAGTTCATTCAGCAACTTCTGTTTCACTGTTTCGTCTAATTTGGCTGGTAACAGTTTTTCTAAGCGGACAATTATCCACCATTCACCAATGCGAGTTGGAGGTGATAACTCACCTGGCTGATTGATGGTGAGGATTTGGGCTAATTTGGGATGGGGTGATGAAAGCGGAACTGGACCCATTAAACCGCCAGTAGAAACTTCTGAACCTTCAGAATATTGTCTTGCTAATTCTGCAAAAGGTTGTTCGTTTTCTAACAGGCGAAAATAAATTTCCCGTGCCAAATCTGCATCTTTCAGTCGAATTAGGGAGTAAATAACTTGGTCAAGTTGTTGTTTACGTTGACGGAAGTAGGGTTCTAACTTATTACCCCAAGTCGCTGTTTGAAACTTCTCAATTCTGAGTTTCCGAGTTGCTAAGTTGGTTAATTGTGCTTCCGTTAATCCTTGCTGTTGTAACCAATTTTGGCGGATAGTTTCAGATGTTAATTGATGTTGTTGACAAAACTCCTGGTGACATTTGGCTGACTCCTCATCCGTACAGGTAAAGGGCGCGATCGCCTGATCAATTACAAGCTCTTGTTTAAACTTAGGTAACATTTGATACTGAGTTAGCAATGGCACTATTTCTTCGGCTGTCACCTTGCGATTGTTAAGCTGTAAAACTTCCATAGATGTCTCTATGCTTGTTTTGGATTCTTGGTACTTACCGTTAGCCCCATTACCTGTAATTAAAGATACAATTGGATCGATTGGAATAACGCTACTTGGGAGTACTAATCTAGTATGCTCTTCCTGCTGTTGTATCCATTCCAAGTGTTTGGGTAATAAAACTGACAAATTATAGTATTTTTCAATGGTTTCTCTGCCTTTAGCGCGAATTTGTGCCATTTTATCAGGATGGTTCAATGCTTCCTCAATGCGATCGCATATTTCCTGGGGTGAGAAAAAGTCTGCTAACAAGCCATTTACCCCATCTTGAATGACTTCCATCACAGGAGCAGTTCTCGAAGCTACCACCAAACAACCCGTACAAAGGGATTCCAGTAACGACCAAGATAAAACAAAAGGACGGGTTAAATAAACATGAGCGCTTGATGCTTGGAGAACTTGGAGATATTCTTCGTAGGGTAGCCAACCTGTAAAATGGATGCGACTTTGATCAATGGGGAATTTATCCAGCATCACATCTTTATAGGTTTTACCATCAGCCAGTTTTTTCCCATAAGCTACCCGATTTTCCCCTACAACCACCACATGACAATTTGGTCGTCGCTGCTGGAGTAAAGATACAGCCTCCATAAACTGGGGAAAACCCCGATAAGGTTCCATACCCCTTGTAGCGTAAGTGACAATTTCATTCACATGGGAAAGGTCGAGTTTTTTGCTTGCTAGAACTAGCTTTGCGCCCGATTTTGGGCGGAAAAACTCAGTATCAACCCCATCATGCAGAACATTAAGTTTACCTTGAAAATCTGAAGGAAACTGTTGACGCTGCCAATAGGTTGGAGACAAACCGCGATCGCAACTATATAAATCTTGCAAAATTGGCGCATTCTTGATGCGAATCCGGGCTTCATCGTCATAACTCAGAGGTTCACTAGGGTCAAAATCAGCATCGGAACCATGAGCGTGATAAAACCACTCGAAATAACATAAAAATTTAGCTTCAGGAAAAATATCTTTAATAAATAAAGTTGGACCCCAACCCGAATGACCATAAACCACATCAGGTACAAATCCCTTAGCTTTTAGCTGCTCTGCCATCCTAAACACAGCTTGACCTTGAAGAACAGCATTTTCCAAAGGTCTCACATAGTGGTGAGTTTCCGGTCGAGCTTCCCGTTTTGCCTGATAAAAAACCTTGTTAACACCAGGTAAACTTCCTTCACGACGAATGGTACCAAAAAAAACTTGGTTACTACTGTCTTTGGCTAAAGCTGTGGCTACATGCCTAAACTGAGCCGGAAAATTGGGGTGTAAAAATAATATTCGCATGGTAGATGCCGATGGTAGATGCCGATTGAAAGATTGCAAAGATTTTTCTCTTACTCTTCCATTTAGGAGAAACAAGAGATTAATATGATTAGGACTTACGCAGGACGAATCTAGAAACCCAGTTTCTTCTTAAAATGATGAATTTTCCCTAGAAACCCGGTTTCTTTGCGTAAGCCTTGATAATCTGGTTCCGAAGAGTAGCAAAAGCGAATTCCCACAACGCTGCTACCCTCCGGTTTTGGGCAAGCTATCAAGTTGATGTTACTTGGCTGTCACCAAGCACACCTACTTGATAGTCCATTTCTTAAACAACAAAATCTGTTACATCGAGGGTGAAGGCGGTTGCCGAATTAATAGTAGCGACTTTTTCTGTGAAGTCAGGTAATCCCGATTCACTGTTGACAACGCTGATAGTAACGCTGGAAGTACCGTTGCCTGCGATAATCAGATCGTTAAAGTTGAATACGCCAGTACCGTACTCTAACTCGATGAGGTCGATACCATCCTGGAAGCCATTGATGATGTCACCAGGAGGATTAAAGATTGGGTCTGAAGGATCTTGAACATAGCCAGTAGCTGCCAACAGGAATAAGTCATTACCAGCTCCACCATTTAAGATATCAGCAGCAGCTTGACCTTCCAGGTCTTCTCCACCAGTCAGGGTGTCATTACCTGCACCACCTAAAACGCGGTCAACACCAACACCACCGTTGAGGAAGTCATCACCAGCTTCACCATTGAGGGAGTCGTTACCAGCTTGACCTAAGATGGTGTCATTGCCGCCTCCACCATACAAGGAGTCATTGTCTTCACCACCATCGATGAAGTCAGCATCAATACCGCCCTGGATGGTTTCTAAACCAGCACCACCAAAGAAGGTAGTAGGACCACTGACATCACTGAGGACATCATTGCCCGCACCACCATCAAGAACGTCAGTACCAGCACCACCACTGAGGGTGTCATTACCGTCGCCACCACTGAGGGCATCATCACCATCTCCACCAATGAGGTTATCATTGCCACCCTCACCATTAAGGGTGTCATTACCAAGTCCACCATCAAGTAAGTCATCACCTTCCCCACCACTGAGGGTGTCATCACCATCTCCACCATTGAGGGTGTCATTGCCGCCAGTCGTGGCTAAGGGGTCATCACCTTGGAGAAGATCATTACCAGCTAGACCATTGATGATGTCGTTACCAGCTCCGCCCTCAAGGACATCACCTTCAACTAAGCTTGTACCACCAACTATGGAGTCATTACCTTCTCCACCGTCAACAGCATTTTTGCCATCAGGGTTATTGGCAACAGTCAGGGTGTCATTACCAGCTCCACCACTCAAGCTGTCTTCAAATCCTCCAAAAATCCAGTCATCTCCATCACCACCATTGAGATCGTCTTTGCCATCAGCGACATCGGTAGCGTTGTCACCGCCAAAAAGAGTATCATTTCCAGCGCCACCATCAAGGGTGTCCTCTCCCGCACCGCCATATAAGCTGTCGGCACCGTCTCCACCATTCAGGTTATCGCTACCAGCTTCACCGTAGAGCCATTCAATACCAGGTACACCATTAACTACACCATTAGCTCCACCATTTAGGATATCTTCCTCATCACCGCCATATAACCTGTCGGTACCGTCTCCACCAAGTAGTTCGTCCTTGCCGCCTTCACCTCTGAGGGTGTCATTACCTGCACCGCCATCTAGTAAGTCTTCTTCATCACCACCAAATAACCTGTCGTTACCGGCATCACCTTTGAGGGTATCCTTACCAGCATTTCCATAGAGCGTGTCAGCACCATTTCCACCATTTAGTTCGTCTTCTTTGTCAGCACCGTTGAGGATGTCATTACCATTAAGACCAAATATCTGATTCGTTAGGTTTGCAACACCTGTAAGATTGTCTGGACCGTTAGTGCCGGTAATTACATTGTCAAATGCCATAAATAAAAATCCCTGAATTTCAAAACAAAAATTGTGGTAGTTAGCTTGAATGTGCGGATGCACAATTCAAAGTTCAAAGTCATTTGTTGTCATTCTCACTACTCGCCCCCCTCAAATTTTAGAGAGGGGCATCAAAGACATAGTGAGAACAAATAACACACTTTTAGTAAAGTCAGTAACTGAAGTTGTAATCTTAGTATTCATTTCGATTAGATATAGGCTGAGAAATTAATTATGTATTACCTCTTGAAGTCTTGAAGCATACATTGGGATCAAAATGTTGCCAATTTGGCAGAAGCTATGGTAATCTTAAAGATTCAATGAAGTTAAAGATCGAATAAATATCCTAGCTTCACAAAAACAAAGTAAGTTAACCATGACTTATACCGTTTCTTTATGAAGATGCGCCTAATGAGTGCCCACGCAGGTGGGCTTTGTTTGTATAGCCCCAGGCTTATAGCCTGTTCGCGCAGCGTGCGCTCGGCGCAGGGTGAATAAAGCGCAACCTCACATAGAATTGGTATTACTATTTGAATAGTTCAGTCAAACCAAATACCTTCCCCAAAAAGTCAAAACCTAGATGTGTTTCTTATTCTTCGCATTTATGTCAGATACGCAACCCCTTCAGCAAGTGTTTACACTGCCGGCGCTGTACCTGCATTAAATTTTTGATTATCGATACCTTACCTTCCCCAAAAAGTCAAAACCTAGATGTGTTTCTTAATTCTTCGCATTTATGTCAGATACGCAACCCCTTCAGCAAGTGTTTACACTGCCTGCGCTGTACCTGCATTAAATTTTTGATTACCGATACCTTAACAAACTTAAATCCCCTTACTACTTTTTTCAAAACTAAGATATATGGTTACTTTATTCTCTACTCAGAGAGATTTGCATAACCAAAATATCCCACATTTGTCTGTTGGCACATCAGGACGATACATTTTACACCATCCGATATACCCTACAAATGGGTAAATTTATTCGTTTGAAATAGTCTAGATTTTTACCTTTTTAATTTGGGCAAAAATTGCTTAGACAGCCGTTACTAGCACAAAGGGAGTCAGGGGGAACTTAAAGTTGTTTTTTCTATAATCTAGAATATACTTGCCTTGACTTGGCTTGTCAATCCAATAAAGATGAGAGTTTTCTCATAAATCAAAATAATACCTGACAACTTTTAATTTACAGGTATTTTTGTTACAAAAACTAATTATAGATATTTAGACAAAAAGAAGTAATTATATTAACTAAGTATTTAATAAATATCAAAAGGCAAAAAGTCTTTAAATATACAGTATTAATCTAAATATTTAGTAACAAGCTAGTGTTAGATAATTAGCCATAAATCTTGATATATCCTATTTTGTGAAAATCCATGTCTGCTGATATCTAAAAATACGGAAGTATAAACTGTTGCATATGCCTATGGTTGAGATAAATCTTCATACTGACAATTATACGAATCAAATAATCTAGCCTATTGTATTAGTTGCGCCTATAGCTGGGTTTGATCCCTCACCGTATAATTAACTAGATGAGTAGCGCATACTTTTGTTTTAGCCTCCCAGCGTAATTTCATGTTACTACTAGGTCATCTTCCTAAAGTCATAAAAATAGCATATTGTAAATCAATCCTAAGATAGATGATTTATTATTTAATTCGTACATCTAATACATAATAGTCATACCAAATACAAACCTTAAAAGTTCCTTCCTCGCCTACTTACAGACCCCAAGTCCAAACTCATTTCAATAAAATACAGTCGTAAAATTGGTATGTCTGTTTCTACGGATTTTTTTGCAAACTTTATTACCAAACTTGAAGGTTTTGACCAATTACCAAGTGAGGTAGTCGCTGATTTATTAGAAGATTCTCATCCTATTCGCTATCGTGTAGGTCAGAGGATTCTCGGAAAAGATATAATACCAGATCGCATCACCATCATTTATGAGGGAAGGGTTCGCTTATTAGCACATGATCCCCGCACTCAAGTTCCAACAACTTTAAGATTTCTTGAATCTGGAGATGTTTTAGGTGAAGTTAGTGTGTTGCGATCGCTTGGATGTGAAACTGCGATCGCATCCAGCGAAGTGACATGTTTGACATTCGATTCTAGTAAATACTTGGATTTACTTTCCAGATATCCAGCTTTTGGAGAAGTTCGCAAAAGTCGCTGTCACTTACTGGAAATATTTGATATTCTGGGTGTGCAAAAAGAGATCACAGCAAATGCTGGAGTAAATCTGAAGGAACTCGCTCAAAATGCATTGTCACGAGCAACAGTACATTATTTACAATCGGGAAAAACTTTACTGAGTCAATTAGATAGTAAATTAGATAGTAAAAGAGTTTGGTTTGTTAGTAGTGCAACCATCAAAAATTTATCTCCTGGTTCTCCGATAGAACTACTCAATGGTGAACAACAATTTGAGGTTACAGGAAAACATCCAACACGTTTAATTGGTTTATATCCATCAGATTTATTAATCCCAAATAACAATTACCAACCGCATCAGTTCCAAGATCATCACAGCAGCAGATTAGATGAAATCGAGATTCCCTACGCATCAGCAGAAGAATCAACCAGAAATTTCACAACTGTAGATAATAACCGGAAAATAAAATATCCTTTCTTCCACGGTAAGGGACAGTTAGATTCTGCGATCGCTTGTTTTCAAATGGTATCAAAACATTTGCAAATGCCATTTAGACGAGAAATCGTGAATCGTGTTTTCAATGAAAACAATAAACGTCAAGGAAGCATATCTTTTCAGCTTTGTGCTTATCTGGCAGAATTAATCGGATTGAAAGCACAACTAATTGATGTATCTTTAACTTTAAATAGCATCACCCGAATCCCCACACCTGCTTTAATTCGTTATGAAGAGAACTTTGTAGTTTTATATGAAGCTAACGAAAAAGTTATAGTTTTAGGAATACCATCTGAAGGTATTCAGCGTTTCAAACCCAAACAAATACTTGCTCAATTAGAAGCTCAATTAGAGGTAGAAGAAACTAATTCTCAACCTCGAATCAGAGTATTATTACTTAATCCAACTAAAACCACACCCAAAGAGCGCTTTGGTTTAGAGTGGTTTACCCCCTATCTATTGCGCTACCGTCGGGTACTAATAGAAGTCTTTTTGGCTTCATTTTTTGTCCAACTGGCAGCATTAGCAAATCCTCTAATTATTCAGATCATTATTGACCAAGTAATTGTCCAAAATAGTGTTAAAACTTTGCATATTTTTGGAACTTTACTACTAGTTGTTGGTTTTTTTGAAGTTGTCCTCACCACACTCAGAACCTATCTATTTGTTGATACCACCAACCGCATAGATATGGGATTAGGGTCAGAAATAATTGATCACTTACTCCGTTTACCTTTAAGTTATTATCAACGTAGACCAGTAGGAGAACTATCTACCCGGATTAACGAATTAGAAAATATCCGTAAATTCCTAACAGGTACAGCTTTAACTGTAGGTTTAGATGCTCTATTCTCGGTGATTTATATCATCGTCATGTTATTTTATAGCTGGCAACTAACCCTAGTAGGTTTAGCAACCATACCTATATTTATCATTTTGACTGCTATTTCCTCCCCCATAGTGAGGAAGCAGTTACGCGAAAAAGCCGAAAGAAATGCGGAAACACAATCATACCTAGTTGAGGTAATTTCTGGAATTCAAACAGTCAAAGCTCAAAATATTGAATTGCGATCGCGTTTCTCTTGGCAAGAGCGTTATGCTAATTACGTATCAACTGGCTTTAAAACTGTCATTACTTCCACCCTAGCAAATTCTACAAGTAATTTTCTCAATAAACTCAGTAGTTTACTAGTATTGTGGATGGGAGCATATTTAGTAGTTCAGGGAGACTTAACTTTAGGAGAATTAATTGCTTTTCGGATTATTTCTAGTTATGTCACCAGTCCGATCTTACGTCTAGCACAACTTTGGCAAAGTTTCCAAGAAACCGCTTTATCATTAGAGCGTTTAAGCGATATTGTTGATACACCACAAGAAGCAGAAGAAGACCGTAATAATATTCCCTTACCTGCCATTTCTGGTAAAGTTCGTTATGAAAATGTTTACTTCCGCTTTAAAAGTGATGGTCCTCTACAACTTTGTAATGTTAGTCTGGATTTTGAGAGCGGTGAGTTTATTGGTATTGTCGGACAAAGTGGTGCCGGAAAAAGCACTCTGACAAAACTTTTGATTCGATTATACGAGCAAGAGTCTGGTAGAATTTTAATCGATGGATATGATATATCCAAAGTTGAACTATATTCACTCCGACGACAAGTGGGCTTCGTCCCCCAAGATACACTCTTGTTTGAAGGTACAATTCAAGAGAATATTGCTCTGACAAACCCTGATGCAACAACAGAGGAAATTATCGAAGCAGCTAAAATTGCAGCTGCCCATGATTTTATCATGGACTTACCTAACGGGTACAATACTAAGGTAGGTGAACGTGGAGGTTCCTTATCTGGTGGGCAACGACAGAGAATAGCGATCGCACGTTCTGTTTTACAAAGACCAAAATTATTAGTCTTAGATGAAGCAACTAGTGCATTAGACTATATCACAGAACGACAAGTTTGTCTGAATTTAGCCAATGCATTTAAAGATAGTACGGTCTTTTTCATTACTCACCGCTTGAATACTGTCAAACACGCAGATAAAATCGTTGTCATGGATTCTGGAAGGGTAATTGAGCAAGGAACCCATCATGAATTAATGGCAATGGAAGCTCATTATTCCTACCTCTATAATCAGCAAGAAATGAACTTGTAATTCTGATTGTTTTAGATTTAATCACTAACAGTTAATAGTGCATGTTTATGATGATTAGTAATACCAATTATATTGAACAATGCACTTAATCAAACCTTCTTGATTCGCGTTTCTGCGTAAAAAATAACCTCTGTCTCCCGTCTTGTCATAACGACAATTTTCAACACCGACCTACTTAATATTTTCCTACTATCATGACTAAACTAGATACACATCAACTCAATGGTAGATACAGTAACGGTAAGTATAAAGATACAGCAAAAGCTTTAGAATCGCAGATATTAACCACCGAATCTAAAACTCCCAAACCACTTGTAACTAAATCACCTGCAATTAATTCCCAAGACTCTAAATTTGAACAATCTGTTGTATTACGTCAATCTCCTGTTTGGTCCCGTGCCATAATGATGACTATGATGGGTATAGCTTGCTTTGGCATTACTTGGGCTTGTTTTGCTAAAATTGAACAAGTAGTTCCAGCAACAGGACAATTAAAACCTGAAGGTGCAGTCAAAGAAATTCAAGCACCAGTAGGTGGAGTTGTTAAAGATATCTATATTAAAGATGGACAACAGGTAAAAGCTGGAGATTTGTTGCTAATTTTTGATTCCGCTGCAACGGATGCAGAATTAGGTTCGCTGCAAAAAATACGTGATGCATTGATGCATGAAAATCAAATTTATCGTCAGCTAAGTCAAAATCCTGCTGCTATTAAAGAAACTGAATTGTTGAAAACTTCCTTATCAAAAGAAACTACTTCTCTATTAAAAAATCATACAGGGTTACTAACAGAAAACAAATTATTACGACAAGAACTAGAAAACTCTGGGAATATTATTGGTTTACAGTTAGATGAGCAAAAACGTCTAGCAGCAACAAAAACTGAATTAGATACTCGTGCAGCAGCAGGACGATTAGAAGTTGAACAAATCAAGAAAAAACTAGCACAAACTGAATTTCAAATTCTTGACACAAAAGCGACCTTAGCTATTGAAGAAGAAATTGTCGGTAAACTAAAAACATTATCAGAAGAAGGAGGCATTTCAAAAGTACAGTATTTACAACAACACAAAGAAGTGCAGAACCTCAAAGCACAATTATCACAATTGTCAGAGGAAAAGCAGCGTCTGCAACTTGATATTGAACAAGGACAGCTAGAATTAAAAAATACCGTTGCTGCTTCTAATAAAAACAATTGGGAAAAAATTAATAACAATAACAAGCAAATTGCCGAGTTAGAAAGTCAATTTACTAAGATTGTGTTAGAAAATGAAAAGCGACTAGCTGATGTGAATAGTAAAATTTCCCAATCAAAAACCAATATAAAGTATCAAAAACTTCATGCACCTGTATCTGGAACTATTTTTGACTTACAAGCTAATAATCATGGATTTGTCACCAGACAAAGTGAAAAACTATTTTCAATAGTGCCAAATGATAGCTTCATTGCCGAAGCATTTATCACTAATAAAGATATTGGTTTTGTGCGAGAAGGAATGAAAGTAGATGTGAGGATAGATTCCTTTCCTTTTAGCGAGTTTGGTGATATTGAAGGAGAAATAACTTCAGTGGCTTCAGATGCATTACCACCAGATGAAACTCATCAATATTATCGATTCCCGATCAAAATAAAATTGAATAAGCAATCACTAAATGTGCAAGGTAAAAATATATCCTTGCAATCGGGGATGTCTATCACGGCTAATATTAAACTACGTGAAGAAAGAAGTGTAATTAGCTTGTTTACAGAGGTATTCACCAAACAAATCGAAACTTTGAAAGAAGTTCGTTAGGTTGTCACCGCCAGCCCTTTCAACGCGAACAAATGAACTATGAACTATGTACACTTCCTAAAGCCCCACGTATATAGGACTAGTATTTGATTTCTGAAAAAGCACCGTACATCTGAAGGATGCGGCTCTTGATATAATGTAATCAAAATATGCAGTACAATTCGCCAAAAATACGGCAATTTATAGGCAAATTAGATTTCCGCAAGTGCTATTTTATACCTAATTTGTTATATCTCTCTCCAAATCAAGTATAGCGATCGCACAAATCGGTGGTCAAAATATTGGTTTTATCTGCGATCGCGCGATCGCGCGATCGAATTGGAGTGACAGGAAGCGTAATGTGAACTACAAGCCAAAGCCAAATCCTTTTATTAAACAGCATCTCCCGAAACAGTCCCTTGGGAGAGATTACCACGGACTTCACAACAACTTCTGACCGCTAATTGCATGACAAACAGTTACTTTCTCCGGGTTTTCTCTTGTTGTTATCAGTTTGTCAAGATTAATGCGATCGCTTGACGAACCAATATCCTGTGCTTGTTTACCTGGTTGAGTGTCACTGTTCCCTTGCTCCCACCAGTGTTTGAGGTTATTTAAGTCTGTTTGGAGACATGCTAATGAGGATGCAACACGATCACCCCAGTCCCGTGATTCCGGTGATTGTAGTAGTGCATATAACTTGCGTTTGTAGAAGTTCATATCGCTAGGTTCAATCGCTATATAGCCTAAATCATCGATAAATCAATGTTTCAGACTGTGGTTTTTTCTATCCTGGTTTTACCCAGATAGATTTTCGTAAATCAAAAATATACTACCCTAGCCGACAGACCAATTCCGGAAAACACTGATAAAGCATATCATTATTGTAAAATATATGGAAGTACCATCACGCGATCGCCTGACTGCTCAAGAAGATCGCGGAAACCGGGTTTCTTGGTTCGGATATTATGCGATCGCCGAGAAATGTAACAAGGAATTCCAAGCTCTAATTTCCCTATGCTAACTTTAATGGAAATTTCCCACAGACTGGCAATACTCAAGAAACGCTGATTATTCTCATCCTCAATCAATTGTCTTGCGCTATCGCTCAAATTGAGATTCCCGTAGATGACTTGACTGGGGTGAGTGGTGATGAAACCCAAAGCTGATTTACCGACAATGGGTTGATTTGTTTGGGTATCGAACATCACAACAGAGGGAGTGAGGCGATCGCCTTCTGAGTTGAACAAAACTCTCGCCTGTCCTGTGTCTGGTTCCCAAATTGCGATCGTTTTGGCTAATATTGCCCAAAGTCGAGATTGCGTACTTGTTATCGATCAGCTTGATGCGGTGAGTTTGGCATCAGGTCGCAATCCCCAGTTTTTTGATTGTATCTTCGAGATTATCAAACAAGCCCAGGCACATCCCACCATTCATCTATTGCTAGAGCGTCGCAAGTTTGATTTAGATAACGATAATAGATTAAAACGTTTGATTGACGAGAAAAATGGTGTTGCTAAGGCGATCGCTAAACTGATTTTTGCAGATAAAAGTCGTACTACTTACTTTCAGCGATACTTGGAGCAAATAATACAAGACCCTTCCATTAACGCCGATAGAATTAGCGATCGCAATTGTGGAATATGCGAAGAATTTATTGCCACAAAATCAACAAATCAGGTTTCTTGACCCTGCATTTGGTACAGGCTCCTTTTATTCCGCACTGCTGCAACTATTCCCGCGATCGCAAATCGTAACAGCCGTAGGTTATGAAATTGATTCACACTACACTGTGAAGTGGACGACGATTGGCTCGACAAGTGAAGCGATAAACTTCAATTTACAACGATATCAACTAAAAGATTTATTCACTATCAAACGGGGACTAGCAACGGGAGCGAATAATTTCTTTATACTTACTAAAGAGCAAGCGATCGCTCACCAAATTCCTGCTCAGTTCTTAAAGCCGATTCTACCCAGTCCCCGATATTTATTATTAGATGAAATCAGTGCGGATGCTCTCGGAAATCCTATTTTAGAGCAGCAATTATTTTTACTGGATTGCAATTTACCTGTATCTGAAATAGAAAACAACTATCCCACATTGTGGAAATATCTCCAGATGGGGATAGAAAGTGGTATTAGTTCCCGCTACCTCTGCAAGCATCGTAATCTTTGGTACTCCCAGGAAAATCGTTCTCCTACTCCCTATCTTTGCACCTATATGGGACGCACCGATAGCAGTCGAGGAAAAGCCTTCCGATTTATCTTGAATAATTCTAATGCGATCGCTCTCATTTTACAGAATGCCAGCAGTTGAGTCTGATTTGGAAGTGGCGATCGCCGCTTAACAAAGAAAATTGGGTCAGGTTCTAGAAGAACCCACAATTTAGTTAAGTAGGGCTTGCTGAAAGTCTTTGTTTATCTAGGTTTTAGGATAATTAAGGAGGTTTTGTAACATGGTCATCGACGCATCTCGTCAAATCGCTGAAACCCTATCTTTTTCGTTGAGATGCGTCGATTGCTTACTGGACAAGGGTTTGAGGTATGTGTTTTGCTTAATTTTGGAGAACATGTATAATGTTTTTCAAAGATGCGTTGATTTGGTGGCTGAAACCCTTACTGGGTAAAGGCTCCTAGACGAACTCCCTACCGATTGGATTAAATCGGATTAGTTGGAAACCACTACGGACGGAGGGCGATCGCTTGGGATTTCCTCGCTTGAATGGGGGCGATCGCTTGGGTTTTCCTCTAAGTTTTGAAAGCACTAACAGGCCATATAATTAGTATTAGTTATTGATGAAAATAAACTTTAGATGCGGCAATTTCGCGCCTCCAAAGTTAAGCGATCGCCAATTCGTTTCTCTAAACATTGGCGAGATAAAACAGACAATTCAATCTCTACTTGGTTTAACGTTCCTGGCATGTTTAGGCGTGTAGTGAAACAAAGCGTTTTTGTATGATTCTCCGAGCTTCTTGTGGGTTAAAGGCTTCATACAAAGCTGCGGGATTATGAATGTGCGCGGTTATCAACAACTAAGCGAATGACTTCCGCATCGGGAGCAATAAATGTCTACTAAATCCTTCCGAAGTTTTGCTCCCATCAAATGAGCGTGCGTCCCTGCTCCCCCTCAATATGTCGCCATCCTGCCTTCATGTTGAAAATACGCAAACAGATTAACAGTCCCCGAAGCGTTTATACTCGTAGTCATAACGCTCAGGCTGTTCTGGTTCGGGAGGTAGGGGTTGTCTAACTTCAACTAAGCAGTTGATATGGACTCTCGTCAAAACAGACTACTGGACGCTTGGGGTCATAGTGAACGCTTGCAAGCAAATGCGATCGCTTCCCTCAGCGTCGGGGAAGCTGCGCTTGAATTAAAGCAGGAATTGGTCAGACCCAAAAAAATCTCATTGGAATTGTCTTCGCAGGGATTAGTCGGGACGGAAGTCAACAAATACATCAAACTTCACGAAAAATTTGGAGACGCGAAACACCTGTTTGTCGGACTTGGAGCAAGCATGTTGATAACGCTGGATGGAAGTGGACATTTACTGTTTCCTCCCTTGAACGTGTGCGATCGCTCCAGGGCTATTATCTTTGCGCTCAAAAATTGATAGATTTGGTGAGACTACCAACAGCTTTACCACTTTACCAATGAATAACGACGTTGTAATTTTTCTTGTCAGTACTGGTCTGCTGATTATATATTTAGTATTCTCGGCATTAACTGAAATGGGGACAAAGCTACCTTGGAAGAAGTAGGAGGTGATGGGGTGCGATGGACTGCGACCTAAAAATTCCATTAAAATCGGAACATCATTCCACTTAGTAAACAAGAGCATATGTCTCAACTGTTTGCCATTGTCGTAGCAACTGTTCCAGAGTATTACGAGTATAAAAAGGCTCACCCAGAACATGACCAAGATCAACTGGCTTGGTTTCGTGAGCAGCAGGAGAAAGGAACACTTCTGTGCTGCGGTCCGTTTGTTCCCCACGATGGAACGGGGCTGTGGGTAATTCAGGCGGACAATTTAGAAGCGGCTCAAGTCATTGTTAACACCAGCCCCCGTGTGCGGGATGGGATGTTAGCGGACTCTGCTAGAGTTGTGGAGTGGCAGGTTCACATTGGACATGAGCGTTTTGAGAGGTAAAGCGATCGCACTTCATGCGGGGCGTAGCCCATCGCTCCCATAATTTCCTCGCTTGAATTATGCTGTAATACTGCCTCCAAACGGCTGGTAAATTCACTTGAGCGATCGCTTTGCTTGCAGTTTCCTCGCTTGAAGGACGGCGATCACGTACTCGTGTGCCGCGCTTATCGCTTGCAGAAAGAGTCAGACGCAGGGGTTCTGGGGATTTACAAGCGAGGAAAGATTTGGGGATGCGATCGCGCAAGCCCTGTTTAGTAAGACATCGCTTGCAGAAAAGTTCAAACGTAGAGGGTTCTGGGGATTTACAAGCGAGGAAAGATTAAAGGGTGTGATCGCATTGTTTTCTCTAAGAATGTGTGATCGCTCTTTTCCTCTAAGAATAATGCGATCGCTTGCAGAAAGGTTCAAACGTAGAAAGTTCTGAGTGTTTTCTTAGAGGAAAGTTTTGGGGGTAGGATCGCAATGTTTCCTCTAAGAATTGTGCGTTGGCGATCGCTGTACCTGAGGTTTCCTCTAAGAAGATATGCGGTGTATTAATGGTTGCGATCGCCAAAGGCGTTGAAAGACAGATAATACTGGGGTAAAGACAGGCGTTGCATCATTGCGGGATGATATGCGGTTTTTCCCTACATTTTGAAAGCAAATGAATTCAGGCGATCGCGAACTTGCGAATAATCATATTTAACATTTAAACTATCAAGGAGATATTTTGATATTTTAGGTAGTAAATCAATAGCTTGAGTGATAGAGATAACATCTCTAAAGATTTAGAGTAGCAAAAAGTTTTGCGACGCAGTCTAGCTAAATAATGTCTTAACCGACTATTTTCTCCTTTGACTCTTGTCATGCCTATTTTACTAACAATCTGGTCTCCATCTGGAATAAATTTTGGATAAACTTTATATCCATCTGTTATCCAACAATAGCAATTCCAATCGCTTATTTTTTTCCATAATTTCTCAAATGTTTCTGCACTTCTCGAACCGATTACATATTCTAGTATGGACGAATAGTCTTTGTTTAAGGCTGTCCATATCCATATCTTATTTTTTTTTACCGATAAATGTTTGTAACTCATCTAATTGAGCAACCAGTGGTATACTATCATTATTATCATCTGGTATACGTTGACCAACTTCCTTAACCCAACGGATAACTGTATTATGATTCACATTAGTAATTCTTTCAATCGCCCTAAACCCATTTCCATTTAGATACATGGTTAAGCAGGATTTTTTGACTTCCTTGGGATAACCTCTAACCGAATATGAATTGATAAATTGACGACCACAATTTTTGCACTGATAATTCTGTTTTCCTCTTCTACACCCATTTTTCCTAATATCATTTGCTCCAGATTTGGGACAATTAATTTCCATTTTATCTCTTTGCGATCGCTACTATAAAATTTTCTCTTTGATTATATATCATCCCGCAATGATGCAACGCCGTTGAAGGCATCGACTTCCAACAAGAATATCCGGAGTTAACATCATTTGGCAGCATAGCGATCGCATTTGAGGTAATTGCATAACATTACGAAGAATAATCAGATTAACCATACAAATCAATAAAAACCGAACCTGACTTTTCACGGCATGTGGAAAAGGTCATTACTCAACTGAAGTAGCAGCCAAAATAGGTCGAAACGAAGCGATCCAGACCCTTGTTTGGGAGTGATTAAGAAACATTGGGAGAATGTGCAAGACGCGATCGCTCGTGTCAAAGAAGCAGTAAACGAGGGATGGTGTAAAAATCCCACGGGCTTGTTTATCAATAGTTGTAAAAGTGGTGAAAAACCGAAAAATACGGTGGATGCTAGTGTAAAAGACTGGTTTGAATGGGCTAGAAAAGAGCGTATCGTACTGGCAATGTCGGGAGGATTAGCATATACACCAGACGGCAAAGCTGTAAAAATTAGCGAAATTATGCAGAAATATCCAATCCCCGATTAGTAGTTAAATTGCGAAAGAGTCGGTTAAGTACTGCGGCACGACGGTTAGGGATTAGCGATCGCGTTGATGGCAAATATCAGAAATTGGCTGTATTGAGGATTGAACTTCAAGGCAAGTTGCGATCGCAGCCCAAGGGTGACGCAATAATACCCCATGTGCTGAAATAGCTCGTTGCCGCATAGCTGCCTTCCAATCAATTTTTGGGTCAGGTAACTCAATTTCCGCAACCACCATATCGACAATTCCATCCAAAATATCGTCCTTATTGGCAACGTGATTATACAGCGACATTGCCTTGACACCAAGTTCCTGGGCAATTTTCCGCATCGACAGTGCCTCAACTCCATCCCCATCCGCCATCCGCAGGGCAACTTGCAATACCCGCTCCCGACTCAAAGGCAGTGGGGGCATCGATTTTGAATTACTCGTTTTTACCATTTTCCCTTGAATTAACTTTTCTAGCCCGAATTCATTCAATTATTTTAACTTGACAAACTTACGGTGTAAGCTAAACTTACAGTGTAAGCCAGAATTATCTCCTTAAGTCTTATGAATAATTCCGATCGCCATAAATTTAATAATCCCAGATGTTTCAGGAGTTTTGACCCCCAGAACAATATCCGACGGTTGTGAGAGTAATCCAATCCCTTCTTCTGGTGTCTTTGTACCAATAAACTCAATCTCAATATCCTTCCGTTCTCCTGCAATCTGCTGTAAATTTTCCTGTAATTGGGGTGTGGGTTGTGGAGAAATATCGATAAACTGCACTCTCTCAAAACCATTTTCAATAGCGCGAGCGATTCTCCGTAGGAGACACTTCGTGAACGCACGTTTAATCATATTACCCAAAACCTGCTCAGTTTTAGTCTGAAACTTTGGCTCAACCGTCCCATTGATAATTACCACGGTAGCAACATTAGGAGTTTGGGTTTCTGCTTGAATCTCAGGAAATTTAACACTACTGGGGTCAATAACGATATCTGCATAGCTGGGAGGAGCTTTATTAACAGTTCCCACAATTGCTAATCCTTGGATTGTTCTCCCCTTACTTGCAAGCTGCTGTTGTAGAAAACCAACGGATTCCTTATTCAAAATACCCAAAACCTGATTTTCTACTTTTACAAAAACTGTTGCTGTTTTTCTGGAATCAGTTTGTCGCACATCCAAAGTAATATTCGCTTTCTCACCCTGCCATTGACGAGACGAAAAAGCATATTGGTTAATGCGATCGATCTGTAACTTATTCTCAGGATTTTTCAAACTGGTAACGACAATGCTATTACTGCGGGAAGACATAATAGATGCGATCGCTTCACAGCCAGAAAGCAAATGAGGCGATCGCACATCAATAATCCCCAACTTTTTCCCCTCAACCGTCACCCAACGAGCAGTTTTAGTTGGTTCACGGGGATTTATGCCATCCTCAAATTTCACTGCAACTTTTTCCCCAGAAAAATCTCTACCAGCGCACTCATTAAACTGAGTACCGATTACCCGCATTTCCGTAAATTGCAGGTTTTGGAGTTGTGCGATCGCATAGTCAGGAAAAACAGCAAATGCAACCCCCGCTCTCTTCAAACCCGAATAATTTTTACTCTCCCCAGTATGGCTAACATCATGAATTGCTGCTGCTAATTGCGGTTTCTGCTCCAATGGAGTTTGCTTTTGGATCGACTCCATATATTCCCTGGTTTGTTGTTTTAAAGCATCAATCATCCCATCACTAATACCAAAATAAAACTCGACTTTTCCTTGCTTAATTGTCGTTCCTGGTTTAACATTATGTTCCTTAACCGAGTCGATACTAACTGTACCAATCGGAATATTTATCACTTTTGTGTTATTCGTAAATTTTGCAAATACAAGTAGGGTATGGGGCATTTGTGATGTTGGTTTTCTCGCTTCCACACGGATATCCAAGTATTGCGATCGCACTAGCAGAGTGAATAGATATTTTATTGTAGGTTGGGTGAAGTTTAGCTTGCTTCCCGGAGAGTAACGCAACCCAACATTTTAATTTCTATATTTATAGTAGTTGAAAATTTGTTAGTTTTTCCCGCTCAGTTATGCTGGGTTACGCAAAGCCTCCACCCAACCTTGTATTGCGATCGCACTTATGTCACGTAAACCCCGCAATTTACAACCAGGATTTAGTTATCACATCACCATCCGGTGTAATAACCGCGAATTTCGACTTACCCGCTTAGAATGTCGGGAAGTGCTTCTCTACGCTATCAAAAAAGCACAGGAAAAGTATGGGTTTAAACTCTATGCTCTTTGCATTATGAGCAATCACGTTCATTATTTGCACTTCCCCTGCACAACCAGAAGATTTACCCAAAATTATGCATTGGCTAAATTGGTACACTGCCATGTGCTTTAATCGAATGCTCAATCGCACGGGACATTTTTGGGAAAAGCGGTATCACAGTAGCGGCTTTGCCAACACAGATAGTAAAAGAGCATTAAATACTCTAAGATATATCCACGCTAACCCTAAAGCGGCAGGAATACAGCAGGGATTTTTCTATGATTGCTGCTTTCTGATATCGACACCGACACTTTTTGCTCGCCAACCTTGAGCATAAGCACCACTGTAGCAAGCATCTGTGGAATATTAAGCAAGCTAAAAAGTGGGCAAAGCTTGATTACCGTAAAACTTATTTACCTGTTTATAAAAAATAGTGATTGATGCTGCAACTCCAAGATTTACCAACATTGCTTGAGCAAAGGCAAGCTGTGATTGCGATCGCACAGACAATCTCAAGCAGAATTCACCGAACGGAATTGATTTCCGTTCGGTGGATGCAGCAAAAAGTTTGGCAGAACAGTACAAAGTTACTGATAGAACAATTCGCAACGACGCTCTGTTTACTTCTGCATTGGATACCTTGGGGCGATCGCTTGGTGTCGATTTTGAAACAGTCAAACCTGAGAATTTGGAAAAATCTTTGTTTAAAGAATATAAAATAATTTGGTTTACGGGATGTGCGCGATTATAAGGTTGCATCTGGTGGCAGTGACAGATTAAATACAGCCAGTCCTTTTAACATTAAAGTTAGTTCCATCACCCTGAGAAATTTTAATGCCGCAGAAGTCGAAGAATTATATCAGCAGCATACCCAGGAAACGGGACAAATTTTCACAGAAGAAGCAACAGCAATGGCTTTCGATTTAACCCAAGGACAACCTTGGTTGGTCAACGCTCTGGCTAAGGAAATTGTGGAAAAAATGGTTAAGGATAGAAATATTGCTATTACCAAAGAGCATATTTTACAAGCCAAGGAAATATTAATTGCCCGTCAAGATACCCATCTCGATAGTTTAGCTGAACGTTTACGAGAACCAAGAATAAAAGCGATTATCGAACCGATGTTAGCGGGTTTGGAATTGGGGGATATCCCCAACGATGATATTCAATTTGTTATGGATTTAGGTTTATGTAAAATGCATCCCCAGGGTGGATTAACGATCGCAAATCCAATTTATCGTGAGGTTTTACCCAGGGTCTTAACTGTGACACCAATGGCTTCTTTACCAATGATTGCTCCTACTTGGTTAACCCAGTCAGGTGAGTTAAATATAGATGTCTTACTGGAAGCTTTTATTAGATTTTGGCGACAGCATGGGGAACCGTTGTTAGGTAGTACTGGCTACCACGAAATTGCCCCTCACTTAGTATTGATGGCTTTCTTGCATCGTGTCGTCAACGGTGGTGGCACACTAGAGCGGGAATATGCAATCGGGAGCGATTCTCCGTAGGAGACGCTTCGCGAACGCATGGATTTATGTTTGAGATATAGAAGCGTTACATTAGGAATAGAATTAAAAGTATGGCGTGAGAAAAAGCGTGACCCTCAAGCGGAAGGAATCGAGCAGTTAGAGTCCTATTTAGCTCGTTTGGGATTGAATGAAAGTTGGTTATTGATATTTGATAGACGTAAAAATGCGCTGCCAATTGAAGAACGTTTATCAACGGAAATCGATTAAGAATTACTGTTGAACACGTAAATCGTCGTCTAAAGATATTTAAAATTTTGTCTGATAGATATCGAAACCATCACCGACGTTTTGGCTTAAGGTCTAATTTAATTGCGGGAATTTATAATCACGAATTAGCACTATAAGTTGACTAAAAAATCAAATTAATTAAATTAATTCAGTTATTAACTAATAACTGAAACGTTGTTGGCTGCCATTTTTTTTAGCTAGCGATCGCCTGATAATACTCAATCAAAAAGCTTGGTATGTTAATGATATTTTCACCACCTCAAATAGAGGGAAAAGCAACCCTCAATTGTACCACAAAATATTTATGCAAGAGTTCTCATGTAATGGTTGTAACGACACACTTAAATGCCGAACAGCTTATTTGACATGTTCTGTATCGTAGACTATCATTCAACTATATGGTTGAATCAACTATTGCCCTCGATCGAATTTTCGCTGCGCTCGCCGACGCAACTCGACGAGACATCCTGAAGCGGGTATCGATAGCAGAGCATACAATCAGTGAACTAGCAGTATCCTATGCGATGTCCTTTGCAGCGATCGCAAAGCACATCAGTGTTTTGGAGAAAGCAGGACTTATTATCAAGCGTCGAAGTGGCAAGGAGAAAGTGATTCAGATTCAACCGAAAGCGATCGAAGTAGCCTTCTCGTATCTCAGTGAGTATGAAAAAGTATGGAGCGATCGCTTTGATGCTTTGGAGAAACTGTTAGAAGCTCGGTAAAAAAAATTGGAGGATAGGGGAGAGGATATCTTGGGTTAAAGCATCGGCAATACGTGCGGCTGTGGCGATATAAGCGATACTTGCAGGAGTAGTAATTTCTACATCAGAGAGGGATTTTAGTTTGTCAGCAGGAACGCGAACTACTGTATCTTGGTTGGGTAGCCAAATGCGGTGGAAGGTATTACCCCAAAATGTTTGGGTTTCAACGATTTTACATAGCTGCCGATGTTCTTCGCTCCACAACCAAGCACTGGAATTCATTTTATTACTAGATACTATGATTAAATTATACTACTTAGATTGGTAGTAACATTTCAGTCGCTTTATCACCACACAACTGCGCTGCAACACCCGTCATCCCCGTTCCACAAAACCCATCAAAAACAATATCTCCCGGTTCTGTATAGTGCAAAATATAGCGCATAATCGCTTTATGCGGCACTTTGGTATGATAGGAATGAGCATTATAAATTGGGTCATTTTTTCCTTCACTCACATCTGCCGCAAAGGGTTCTCGATGATAATTATTCGCTTCGTCTGTCGAATTATTTTGCTCTTTCTCTTGCTGCCAATATTCAATAAAATCTTCAATAAAAGGATTAGGACAAGCAGTATAGTAAGGTGGATCAGATAAAGCCAAAATATCCTCATCCTCACCAATCGGAAAACCCTCAATTTTGCGAAAATCTGGGTCTTGTAATTTCTCCCGCAATTTTTCGGTAAAATAAGCTCGACGTGCTGCGTCACTTTCAAAAGTCATACCGAGACATTCCACAGATTTTGGTTGTGGTGTCGTGGTTTCCAGTTCAATTCCTAGCGGTATCTGCTGTCCTTCCATGCGGTTAGCTCTATTTTGAGTTAAGACCTGTTCTAGGATACCGTGTTAATGTCGAAACATTTGCCATCAAATCTTAACCTTGGACATCAATCAACAAAAAGAACAATTTAGCAACACTTTTTTACAAGCAGTAACATCAGTTGCGGGTTACTCGCTCTATAAGCCATTTGTAGATGATGATAGTGTTGACTGGGGAATCGCAGCTAAGGGGATAGAGGGAATAGTCCAGGCACCAAGGCTAGAATTACAGCTAAAATCAACATCAAGGGAGGTGATTGACGAGTGAGTTAAGCCATGAAAGTGATAGTTCGGGATGGGGAAATTTTTAGAAACATCGAATACAGATTGTCGCACCATATCAATTAGAATCAGTTTTTACTTCGTCAAATTTATGAATCCCCTCCTTGCTAACCGAGAGAGGGGATATAGAGTGGATTTTTATACGTTTTGTTGGTTTAAAAATGCTACTAAATCAGCTACGTTGGAAAAATCCAATATTGCCTCTCCTAAATCTTCTAATTGTTCAGTGGATAATGTTCTAATTCGCTCGATTAAGGATAAATCAACTTCCCGGAAGCGTCGATTAATCAGACGACTAATTAGTCTGAACGCTTCTTTTTGAACAATATCTTGATAAATAACTGACTGTCGCATGATATCCTCCCGCAAAAATTGACGAATCAAATCCCGATCGAATCGTAAACCAGCTAAAATCCCCAAACACCCGGTAATATTTTGTTGCTCTGTTATATCTGAAATTGTAGCTACTGTTTGGGCAACTTGGCTAAGTAAAGCTGTTGCTGAATCTGTTCTTGTCAAAGGTGCTAGGGGTAAAAGTCCGCGATTATTGAGAAATAGCGCCGAATCTTGCTCCCACAAACGGATCACACGATAGCGATGAATCGTTGTCTCATCCCGATATTCCTCTGTAAAGGCTATTTCGTTGGTAGTTTCCTGCAAAAATATTACAACCTGTGTAACCGGACACTGATATTTTCGCTTTAATCTAAAGGAATAATCTCCCATGCGAAAGGGAATTGGAGGTTTTGATACAGGTTCGGTTTGAAATTCCAGATGTAAAATTCGATTTGCTGTTTGCAGGAAGGTTACGGAATCTGCGCGAATTGGTTCCAAAAAAAGTTCTGTTTTAAGTACATTAATATCTTCTGTTTCCACCTCCAGCAACCAACGTACAAAATCTGTTGGATACTCTTCAGCTAAATATTTACACGCATTGTCGTAACTCATTCAATTTTGGATTTCTGCTAGTGAAACAATGGCGCTTAAGCGCAACTACAAACCTAAATATGATATCACTCAATAATTATCCTCACCTTACTTGCATCCTTACCCTTTGTCAGCTGACCTAAATAATCATCGAAACGCTTTTTCATCTCTTGCACTGTGCAGGGAGAACCACCTGCAAGTAAAACTTTTTGCAAATCCTCGGTTTTTACTATTACTTTCGCTAACCCAGAAAGCACCTCTCTAACTGCACCAATAAACTCATTTGTCAATGGGTTTGGTAAAGCTTGCGACACTAAAAAATCATCAATTAATTGTCGTTGTTCTGACTTGAGTAAATTCAAATTTTCCCTTGTGGTTGGGTCTTCCAAATTAGCATATAATGTCTGCGTCCATTCTTGCACAAGCTGATTTAACTGGGTTTCCATCTCAGCTAATAAATCACTGGCGATCGCATTATTTGCCTCGGTAGTTGGTTTAAACTGACAGTGGGGACAAATAGGATTTATTTGTAAATCCTGTTCGGTAAGCTGGGTACAGGTTTTTAAACTTGCGAGGGTATTTTGCCAGTCTCGCAGTTGACTAGCTGGCATTAAATCTATTGTGGCTAATTTTTGCAAGTTCTGCGCTTTGGTATCTTGGGTTAATTGGGTTTTGCGATCGCTCTCTGTCACTCCTAACCTAGCATTGGTATGTAAAGCCATATAACCTTGAATATAGCTTTGTTTCAGTTGTGTTAGTTTTTGCAAAGTTTGCTGACGAAAGGTTGCCGCAGTGCGTTTTTTAGGGTTTAAAATATCTGTGAGAATTTCTTGCTGTACTTGTCGCATCTCGGTTAACCAAGGACTATCCACAGTTAACACAGCTTCGGCTGTAGTTAGGTAAGATGCAATAGTAGGGTTAGCGCATCTTAAAGTGTCACAGTCAATATTGACAAATAATCAAATATATAAATCAGATAATTAGAAAACTTTTTGGTATAAAATCTTGATTGTATACGTAAATATTTAGATAATCGTTACGAGAAAGTGTAATATCCATTATATTAATAATGCGATAAAAGTCTAATATTAGTAAGCTATTACAATCTATTAGTGTTATTGGTAATGACAATTGAATCTACTTTTTTATCCGTAAATATCAAAAAAGAAATGTCAAAATAAATCTCTGTATTTTTTCATCATTAAACTTAAATAGTTTTTGAAAATAATACTATTGTTTTAGCAAGTTGAAACAATAGTAGCAAATGACACTATAAATTTAAAAACATCAGAATTATTACGGTTTACAAAAAACTATAAATTTATATATTGCAACTTTTGTTTGATTAATTTAAAAAGTAAAAAAATGTAGTCACCTTAGAAAAGGTATAAAATTTACCTAACCTTACTTGATCGCTGACTAAAACGTTCTAATAGTTCTTCACGGGATAACTGCAACAGCAAGGGGGTAAATTCTTCAGCTGGTAGCGATAATAATGGCTCTATGATTGTTGATAATTGCTCATCCAACAAGCCAAAACGACTTTTAAGTAAATTCTCCACAACTTTTCTCTGTCCTTCTATTTGTCCTTCTATTTTTCCTTTTCTTTCTCCCCGTTGCTCGGCTTCTTCTAATCTTTGTGTATAAAGTGGTGATAAGCGCATAATTAATTCTCTATCCTCCTCATCTATATTTTGTTTGACTTCTAAAGTTGTTTTTAAGCTATACAGTAATTCTAGCGCTCTAGAACGTAATGGTTCATCAGCAGGAAGTGCTTCTAGTTCGTCAATTGCTGTACTTTGAACTTTACCTTTACCTAAAATTCTTAACCAAAGTGTTTCTCTGGTTTTGGGTAACTGATGAATTGCTACTATTGCTGTCCGTAAATATCTGGGTAAAAAATAAATGCCAGTTCCCCAGTTATCTTCATCACTGAGGGCTGCAAATCCTTCCAGTACTGATTCTGAAGCTGTGGGAGATAAAATCCATAACATCGGTAAACTACTTTCTGTTAGCTGTTGCTTGTCTCTTTTTGCATCGCGCTCATATTCACCCCGCACCTCTAATGATTTTAACAAACAACTACAGATTTCCGTTGGTGTTGCGGCGTTACGAAAAGGTTCTAAGATTGCAGGTGTGGCAGCTAATCGTCCTAATAAACCCAATCGAGAGACTTCTATTGTATCTACTGATTGATTTGGTGAAAACCAAACATCTATTTCTCGAACCTCTCCTGCAACCTGACGAGCAACTTGTACTGTTCCTAGTGGCTGTAGTAATTCTTCTAGGTAATTTTTGGAAAATTGATCGTAAGGAAATCGCGTCATTTGCTATGTTGGAACCTTGTAAATGCTACTCTGGGAAAAATTTATTTTATCAACTTACCATTAATTCAACTTGAGTTTGAGGGGACGTTAATCTAGCCTCAACGCGAACGACTTATCGTCGCGCAAGCGATCGCATAAACCGATAAACCTACATTTACATTAAGGATTATCGCCACTCACTCAAGAATGTAAACGCCGCCCAATAATTAGGATTTCGCCATTTCTCCTGCTGCCACATCTTCAGTTGTGTTGCCCTCAAAGCTTCATTTGCAGATTTGCCTTCATTCAACATCTGCTTGTAAAATTCCTCCATAAAGACTGCTGTACCTTCATCGCTCACCTGCCATAAGGACACTACCAACCTTTCTGCGCCTGCATACATTAATCCTCTTGTCAACCCTACCAATCCCTCACCTTGGATTTCCTTGCCTAAGCCAGTTTCGCAAGCACTCAATACGATTAAATCTGCCGGATAATCGAGGTTAAATAAGTCTCCTAAGCGCAGATATCCTCGGATGTCTTTGCCTTGTTTATCCACCAAAGAAAGGACAATACCTGATAACTCTGGATTTGCATCGTTCACAAAACCGTGGGTAGCAAAGTGTAAAATATTGGATGTTCCCCACCGAGAACTTTTTCTAATATGGCGAGCGATCGCACATACAATGGTTCTGCTTTGCTATAATTCCCCTGTAATCGGTAAAGTTCTGCCAAATTATTCAGGCTTTGTGCCACATCAGGATGTTGTTGATTCAATGCATGAATTTGTATTACGCAGAGCCGCAGAGAGTAATACCGATTCAATTACCTCACCCGCATTAGAATCAAGAACCCCACCCTAACCCTCCCCGCTTGCGGAGAGGGAACAAGATTTTTACTACAGGGATATGCAATTTTACGGAGACAATGGACTGAAATGCGGTCGTATAAACCCTCTTAGATTCATTCACAATCTCAAATAGACATTGGGTAAACTAATACCAACCGTTGCTGGCGATCGCCTATGTATTTATATTTAAATTGAACTCGTGTTCATTAGTACTAGTAATTATACTACAAATTGAAGTGCGGAATGTGGGTTTAAAATAAGCGAAAAGCCTGTTTTATTGACTTTATTCCTTCTGCCTCCTGCCTTCTTACTTCTGCCTTCATGTACTAGGGTTTGGTAAATGCTGATGCTGCGGTGGAGAGTGTCAGGCAAAGGTAGGGATTGGTGGTAATGTTCCAGGATTTTTGGGTAAAAAACTGGAACTATTGCCAAGTAAGTGCCTTACCACTAATTGCGATCGCCCTTGGAGTTCAGAGTGGAATGGCACTAAGAAGAGCGATCGCACCATTGCGGCAATAATACTATTTACTTGCCGTAGGCTGTAGCAAATCAAAATATCTCACTTAGACACGTAATCAGTTTACTACTCACTATTCGCTATTCACTACTCACTAATTATCGTTGTTTTGTCGGTGATATGGCTATTACCAACACCCAAACTCCTCAAATTGAACCCATTTCCCCGCAATTGCAAGAACCTGAGAAAATCAAACATATTCTCATCGGTGGGAGCAACGCGAAAAAGTGAGATCGGGGTTTAGTTCTCAATTAAACCCCTATATTGTCAACAAAACCTGGTTTTTTAGTTGCGATCGCATCCTGAAACAACCTATATAAGTCGCAAGTTTCAGCACCTCACCAATGCGTATTTTCAACATGAAGGCAGGATGGCGACATATTGAGGGGGAGCAGGGACGCACGCTCATTTGATGGGAGCAAAACTTCGGAAGGATTTAGTAGACATTTATTGCTCCCGATGCGGAAGTCATTCGCTTAGTTGTTGATAACCGCGCACATTCATAATCCCGCAGCTTTGTATGAAGCCTTTAACCCACAAGAAGCTCGGAGAATCATACAAAAACGCTTTGTTTCACTACACGCCTAAACATGCCAGGAACGTTAAACCAAGTAGAGATTGAATTGTCTGTTTTATCTCGCCAATGTTTAGAGAAACGAATTGGCGATCGCTTAACTTTGGAGGCGCGAAATTGCCGCTTGGGAGAAACAGCGCAATTCTCAACAAGCCAGTGTAAATTGGCGCTTTAAAACCACTGATGCACGGAGGAAGATGGAGCGGTTGCATCCAAATATCTGACCCAGCAAAGTTTGCTTGGTAGACTACTATGTTGGCAGGATGGGGAGTAGGGAAAACCGCGAAAGGGTTTACCAGTTCGTAGAAGCCCAGGATGGGAGAGACACGATTTACCAGGCATGGCGCGATCGTGTGGTCGCTGAGGCTTCTCGAAGTGTTGTTGGTGTCCAGCAGTAATAAATATAGTATTTATGAACTATGCTATTTGGACACAGACCATAGGTTATTCCCCAAATACTTGTCCAGGTTGGGTTGAGTATTTTTGGCAAACGGGGCGATCGCGAAGCTTATCATGAGGGAGAATCGCTCTTGTTTTGAATTGGAGATGTTTGTTGTAGAATATTAGGAACGCAACATATCGTAAAACTTGTTGCATTTACTCAGATACTGGCAACATATAATAAATATCATTAAAAACTTCTATCTTTCCATATATTAATTACTTTACATGATTTTTATCACTAATGCGAAACTTCTCAGACATCCTCTGAACGTATCAACTACACAAATACCAAAAGTAAATAGTCGTGACAACATTATCAACATTCCATAAAAACCCCGACAATCACGGAAAGTCAAGCTATCCGCTACAACGCTTATTAAATTATGGAAGTCAATATCGTCGGCAAATTTGGTTAGCAACATTATTTACTATCATCAATACAATTTTGGATTTAGCACCACCTTGGATAGCAGGGATTGCTATCGATATAGTTGTGCAAAAGCAAGAGTCCGCCATTGCAAATTTTGGCGTAAAAGATATATTCTGGCAGCTTGTAGTACTTTCGGTGCTAACTGTTATTATTTGGATATTTGAATCCCTCTCTCAGTATGGCTTTGATCGTATCTGGCGCAACTTAGCCCAAAATATTCAACACAATTTGCGCTTGGACGCTTACAATCACTTACAAGAATTAGAATCAGCTTACTTTGAAGAGAAAAGTACTGGTGCTTTGATGTCAATTTTGAATGATGATATCAACCAGTTAGAAGATTTTTTGAATTATGGAGTCCATGACATCATTGGGATTAGTACCTCAATTATCATTTTGGTTGGTGGTTCTTTCTTGATTTTACCTGCCTCTATTACCTTAGTGGCAATGTTGCCAATGCCATTTATTATATGGGGCTCTTTAAATTATCAAAAAAATCTGGAATCACGCTATGCAGATGTCAGGGAAAGGGTAAGTTTTTTGAATTCCAGATTAGAAAATAATTTGAGTGGGATTAATACAATTAAAAGTTTTACTGCAGAAGGTTATGAGAGTTGTAGATTAACACGAGAAAGTGAAGCATATCGAAGAAGTAATACTAAAGCGATTAAACTTTCAGCAGCGTTTATGCCCTTAATTAGGATGCTTGTTTTAGTTGGATTTGTCGCTTTGTTGTTTTGGGGAGGATTGACTGCAAATGCTGGAAAGATATCCATTGGTACTTACAGCGCTATAATTGCTTTGGTTCAGAGCATGTTATGGCCTTTAGTTGACTTAGGAGAAATATTTGATAAGTATCAAAGGTCTATGGCTTCTACCAATCGTGTCATGAATTTATTGGATACTCCTATTCGGATTACTACGGGAGATATATCTTTACCTACTGATAAAGTGCGTGGGGAAGTTGATTTTGCACAAGTTAGTTTTGCCTACCCCAATAGAGAAGCAATTATTAAACAGTTATCCTTACATATCCCCGCAGGAGAAACTATCGCAATTATTGGCACTACAGGTTCTGGCAAAAGCACTTTAACGAAATTACTATTACGATTTTATGATATCTCCTCTGGAACTATTACTATTGATGGAATTGATATAAAAAAATTGGATTTACATGATTTACGTCGCAGTATTGGCTTGGTAAGTCAAGATGTATTTTTATTTCATGGAACGGTTGCAGAAAATATCGCCTATGGTTCTTTTGATGCTAGCGATAGACAAATAGTAGAAGCGGCAAAAGTTGCTGAAGCTCATGATTTTGTTATTCAACTTCCTCAAGGTTACGAGACGATAGTTGGTGAAAGGGGACAGAAATTATCTGGTGGACAACGGCAAAGAATTGCGATCGCCCGCGCTGTTCTCAAAAATCCACCGATTTTAATCCTAGATGAAGCCACGTCATCTGTCGATAATGAGACAGAAGCAGCGATTCAGCGTTCTTTGGAAAGAATTACTGTAAATAGAACAACAATAGCCATAGCCCATCGTCTTTCTACTATTCGTAATGCTTCGCGTATTTATGTGATGGAATACGGGGAATTAGTTGAGTCGGGAACCCATGAAGAATTGTTAGAAAAGGACGGAATTTATGCTAATTTGTGGCGGGTACAGTCGGGGGAATGTTAAACTGCGTCTACTTTGAAACCCATAGTTTTTTCGCGATCAAGTTTTGCTCCCAAATCCTATGTTCTTCCCTGTTCCCCGTTAAGAGTTCTCTTTTGAAAAACTCTAGTTCTCAACTTGGACGAGGTTTAGGTAGGTGTAATTAAACTTAAAATACAAACTCAGAATAAACAAAGACAATTTTTCCTACCCACCTATTTAACACCAAAAATTAGTTTGCTTTATTATCAGTGACTACAGGAGGAATTGAAGCAAAAATAGATAATTGTAAAAGTTTAGGAAACTTTTTCCAAGCTATATTACCTTTACGGCTTTTAATATACATTTGCATAAATTCTAACAATGCTTCCGGACTTTCTTCTGTTGGCAGATTCACAAAAAGATAGGTGGGTTTTTCTGGGCTTGATATGGAGACTACACAGCCTTGACTACAAGCCCATAAGCATTCAACGGGTTTAATTTCTAAGTCTTCAGATGTCAAATCTTTGCTGCGTAAACCGTTCAATTTGTCAAGTAAGATAGTGCCGTCGGCGGGTTGATTTTTTGGTCTTTCTTCGGAGGAGCAGTGGCAGGATTTGCAGACGAAGAGAGTGGGTTTGGTTGTGGAGTTAGGATGGGTTGTGGTTGTGTTTCTAGGGGAAATTAATGACTTTATCGATGTTAATAGTTTTTTCATAATTTTATAATTCAGCTTTATATTTAATCTTATGCTTTCAATCAAGTCGAAATCAACAGGCTTAAGTAGCTTCCACAGATATATATTTTATCTCAGTTTTAAACATTGCATACGAAAAACTATGGATCATGAATAGCCGACAGTTTAAAGCTTTGCGTATCGAAAAATTTCCTCATTACACATGATGGTCTGAAAGAACGGATAAATGCTAATTATCGACTATTTGTCATTAACAAGGTATTTCTCCAAATCATCAAGGATGGCATTAATTGCAAAAATATCTGAACTATGCCAATGCATCCCTACAAAATAAACTTTATCTTTTTGTACAACTTCAAGTTGTGACCACAAAGGGTTTTGTTTGAGCTTATTTAAAGTTTTCTGATCATCTTCCCTTTCCCAAGACGCAAAAAATAGAACATCCCCATCGATATGGGATATTTTTTCCTTGGATATATTTTCGATATAAAAGAAATCCCCTCTCTGTGATTTGGGACGTTGGAGACCAATGTCCTTCAAAACTGATCCAGAGTAATGCTTTTCTCCATTAGACCAAATGCCGTATTCGGAAGATGTATTCGCAATAGATACTTCCATCGTTTTGCGGCGATTCTCCTTTGGAGAAGCTGCACCAACCGCCAAAGCTTGCTGAAGTTTTTCCACCCGTTGCCAATACTTATTTATCAATTGCTGACCTTCTTTTTCTTTGCCCAAAACCTGAGCAAGCTCTTCTAACATATCAGTCCAGGAGGGTTCAAAGGATGTATCGAGTGCTACTGTGGGGGCAATATAAGATAACTGTTTGTAAATACCTTTCAACTCCGAACCAGAAATAATTAGGTCTGGCTTAAGTCTCAAAATTTTTTCTATATTCGGGTTATTATAAGCCCCAACAGATTCGACTATATCGACTTTGCCTTGAAGATACTTTGGTATTGGAAAGCCCGTAAGATAAGTCGATGCAATAGGATGGATACCTAACGCCCAACTATTGGCTAAACCATCCGCTGCTCCAATAGTTACTACCCGTTGAGGATTGCGCGGAACGCAAGTGCTACCCATGACGTGTTGCACAATTCGGCAATTCTCAACATGCTGTTTATAGCTAGTAATATTGGTATCATGAGTTATGTTACAAGCCGAAACCAGTATTACTGTTAAGATACTCAAAAGCATTGGATAGGTAAGGCGACGCAAAGAAATACTCGTAAGCATTTAGAAATATGGATTAAAGAGAATGTCAATGTGGGGAAGGCAGTTTGCGGTAAGTACAGCACGGATGGAGTACCGTAGCTTAACTACCCGGAGGGTGTCGATTTTTTTGCTGCAAAACTGCCTTTGTGTGAGCGTCGCGTCACGCACCATTAAAAATGGTAGGTTCTTAAATTTCCGTTCCTTAACAACCTAAAACTTCCATGAAATTGTACCTTGAACAGTGAAAGGATCGCCTGAATACACAATTTCTCTAGACCCCCAAGCTGTATAATACTGTACATCAAAGAGATTACGGAAATTTAGGGCAGCGCGGAATCGCTCACGTTCATAGAAAATTGCAGCATCTGTGCGGAAGTAACTAGGTAATTCTACAGTGTTTGCCAAATCTGCATATACCTCACCACCAAAGTAAAATCCTAAACCAAGTCCCAGTCCTTGCAAATCACCTTTTTGAATTTTGTAAGTTGTCCATATGTTAAATGAGTGTTCAGGAGCAGAAAATAATCGATTGCCCACTGGAATTGTATTGTCTTTCGTCACTCTGGCATCGTTGTAAGCATACCCAGCAATAATGTTCCACCCCGGTAAAATTTCGCCACTGATATCCAATTCAATTCCTCGACTTCTTTGTTCTCCAGTTTGAACCGAAAAATTAGGATTATTGGGATCGGATGTCGTCACATTGGAGCGGGTCAAATCATAGAAGGCGAGGGTAGTAGAAAGTTTACTGGTCAAGTCAGCTTTGATACCTACTTCATACTGCGTCCCCCGTCCTGGCTCGAATGCTTCTCCGCCCGCTGATGTACCAATAGTTGGCGTAAAAGATCGAGAAAAACTGGCATAAAGAGAAATCGGTGGGATAGGTTGATAGACAATCCCCACCCTTGGGCTAAATGCAGTGTCTGATTGACTAGTTTCGACGTTTGTGAGTCGATCCGTTGTGCGTTCATCAAATATATCTACTCGTCCGCCTAGCAAAAGCTTCAAGTTTTCAGCAAGAGTGATTTGATCTTGGAGATAAATACCAAGCGTGTCCGTAGTTCTAAAGTTGACGAAGCTACGACCTGTGGAGACAACATTTTGATCGTACACTGGGTTGAAAATATCTATCGGGGCAGCAGTTCCAAATTCAAAGTTTAAATCTCTTGTAGATCGATTCAAACTGAAGCCGACTAGGAGTTGATGATTGATGGAGCCAGTGCTGAATTTACCAAGTAGATTTGTATCCAAATAATAATAATTAAAATATTGACTGCCAATTCCAAACCCTCGGTTCAGAGTGCGATTATCAGCCGCTAGACTAGTAGGGAAAATATCAGGCTTATCATTACGATCGTCGTCATTGTACAATGTATAACGGAAGGCATTTCGCAACTTCCAGTTTTCATTAAATCGATGCTCTAAGCTATACCCAATTCTGCCATTGATGGTTAGGTTATCTGTTAATGGTCCTGCTGGGCTAAAACTACGGCTTACTTTTCCATTGGGGTTCAGTAATACAGTACCCACTGTTGGTAATCCTTGTGGTGTCTGTCCATTTCTTTCCAAAATATTGACATCACCCTCTACAGCTAGGTCTGTATTTTTACCCAGGCTAAAACTCAAACTGGGAGCAATGGAAAAATTTCTAGATTCATTAAAGTCAACAAAGGTTTCGGTGCTCCGATAACCAGCATTGAAGCGATAGAGAGCCGTTTTAGAATCATTCAACGGTCCAGAGAAATCGATTGTCCCCTGATAGTCATTAAAACTACCAATAGTCACGCCGATTTCGTAAAACGGATCGCGCAGTGGTTGTTTCGTAACAAAGTTAATAGTTCCACCTACACCACCCGTTCCACTATCTCCATACAAAACGGAGGCTGGACCCTTCAATACTTCTAGCCTTTCCAGATTGACAAAGCTACCATCACTAGTTATTTGTGGGTCGGGAAGCCCGTTTACGAGAGCGCCAAAAGCCTCGAAGCCTCGAATAGTAAAATAGTTTCTACTTCCATACCCAATTGTGGTTACACCGCTAACATTTTCCAGTCCGTCTGTAATGCTTCTTGCTTGACGGTCTTGCAGCACCTGTCGAGGCACCACCTGAATCGACTGGGGAATATCTCGTAAGGGTGTGTCAGTTCTGGTTCCCACTGAGGTATCTGGTACGCGATAGTTGTCTTGCTCCCCTGTCACCACCAACTCAATTGGATCGTCCTGGGTTTTTTCAGGTTGTTCCGTGACTGGCTTTTCGTCTACTGGAGGTGTGTCTGGTGGTTTTGTTGCGGTTTCTGTGGATGCTACAGTAAAAATCAACCCGGTATTATCATCAAATAACTCAACTACTGGTAAAGCTTTCTCCCCAACTACAGTCACCCGCACGGTATTCGCATCAACATTTGTAACTGTAATTTCAGTAATTCCCGCAAGCGGTTTTTCCGATTTAAAGGTGAAAGCCTCACCGTTCGCTAATCGCAACTGCCCACCAGTAATATCTGCAATAAAATTATTACCCGTACTGCGATTGGCGACTTGCAGTTTATCCCCTGCGGTTGTCTCTAAAATCATCTCCACACCCTTCTCGGTGGGTTTGGCTTTTACTCCCGTAATTGATACTACTTCCCCTGGAGTCGCAGGTGTATTTGTTGGTGTTGGTTGTTGTACCAACATAATTGCGCTAGTTACGCGAAGTTCGACATCGCTCAGTTGGGGAATATCGAGTATCTTATCCTCAGCTAATCCCGGTTGTGCGAAGTATACCCAAATACCAACGAAAAGCCACAAACGCATACCTACGGTCAAGTCACAACGCTTCATAATTACTCCCTATTTATACTCCTCACATCCCCACCAAAGGAATCCACCCAGGTTCAGTCCTTTGCTAGACAACTCAAATCAACAATTATTGCGAAAGATTATTAACTTGGGTAACGTGAGTATAAAAGAGAGTTAGCTGCAAAATCTATCATCAAACGGCAATTATTATCGCCAAACGGACAATTTACCAGCCGAGCATTCTCTAGGGGTAATACCAAATTGACGCTTGAAAGCTGCGGTAAAATGCGATGAACTCGAATAACCCACTATCATTGCCACTTCTGTGATAGAAAATTGACCGAAGCACAATAAGTTCTTGGCTTTTTCCATTCTTTGGTTAGTTAAATAACCAAATACAGTTGTATTAAATAATTCTTGAAAACCCCTGCGAAGGGTTCTCTCACTTACTCCTACAGTTTGCGCTAAATCCAGTAATGAGGGCGCATTTTCTAGCCGGGATACTAAAATTTTCCTAGCTCGATAAATAGAGTCAATGGTTTCTCTACGCAAACGGGGAGATGGTTGGCTTTTCTTTTGCTCGGCAAGAATAGGAGCTAGTTGCAGTGCCATTAATTCTATAACTTTCCCCTGCAAATACATCCGTTTTGTCATTCCTTCGTAGGGACAATTGATAATTTGCCTGGCAACTAAATCAACTGCCGTTGTCGCTTCCGGAAAAATTAGTGTTTGCCAATCTTCACCTTTGGCAAACATTGCCAATTCGGGAGGAATTTCTCCATCCTGACCAGGAAAAAAAGTTGCTAGTAATTGCGGTGGCATCTTGATGTCAACGGAGACTATTTTCTGAGATTTGGGAACACAAACATTCATAGAAGGTTGAATTCCACCACCAGAAATTGATGTATAACCGCCTCCCAGTTGTCCAAAACTAGCTCTGTATACTCCTGAAGTCAAAACATTAAATTGCAAAGGGTGTTGTGATTCCGGGTATTGAAATATGACATCATCATTGAATTCATATTCCTCTATTGTTAACCAAAGTTCGGGATATAGTTCAATGCTTTGTATATAGCCCTTACCCAGTTGCTTGGGTATTTCCCACCAAGATTCAAAGGATGGCAACGCAGATTTACATATACTGTTTTGATCTGCCTCTGCATATAGTTCGTTTTCTTCCGCTAGGGTTAGGGTAATAGTCATAAGCAATATTTTATTTTTAGGTATGGATTTAGGGAGGGAGTGCATTTTATCAAGAAACTAATTTAATGATAGTATTTATCAATAATTTTGTATAGTTGTTTGGGTGTCAGGTATGACGCGATACCTGCGGTAAGCTACGCGATCGCACTTCAAGGGAGCTAATAGCGCACTTTTTCCCATAAAATCAAGATGGTGTAATCTGCAAGCAATAGTTCCATGCGTCGAGATTCCATATTTTATAAATTATTTCAACAATCCCCTAGTTTGTTATTTGAACTATTGACAAATCCACCAGAAAATGCAGCCGAGTATATTTTTGATTCGGTAGCAGTTAAAGAACCAAAATTTGAAATTGACGGTGTATTTCTACCACCACAAACTCAAAATCCTGGGGTTGTTTATTTTGCAGAAGTGCAGTTTCAACGGGATGAAAAACTATATGAACGGGTGTTTGCTGAGTCCTCACTATATTTTTACCGTAACCGACATCGATTTAGTGATTGGCAAGCCGTAATCATTTACCCATCACGTAATATCGAGCAATCAGATATTTATCCCCACCGAACCCAACTGAATGGAGAACAAGTACATAGAGTTTATTTGGATGAGTTGGGTGATATTCGTTCCTTACCTGTGTGGGTTGGGTTGATGGTGTTGACTACCCTAGAAGAAAATCGTGCAACCGAAGAAGCAAGGTATTTGCTAGCTAGAAATCAGCAGGAAGTACCTCAACCAGAAAATCGTGCCATCATAGATTTATTGACGACGATAATGGTTTATAAGTTTGAAGGTAAAAGTCAACGGGAGGTAGAAGAGATGTTAGGAATTACACTTCAAGAAACACGGGTTTATCGGGAGATTAGCGAAGCTGGAGAAAAAAGAGGACGGGAACAAGGACGAGAAGTAGAAGCCCGATCGCTCGTTTTGCGTCTATTATCCCGTAGAGTAGGGAAATTGCCTCAAGAGGTGCATCAGCGCGTTGAATCCCTTTCTCTGGAACAATTGGAAAATCTGGGAGAAGCGTTGCTTGATTTTACCAGCATGGCTGATTTGGATGCTTGGTTGTCGGGATTGGATGGTAATTCTTGATGAGCGATCGCTCCCACTTCGGGGGATTTAGTAGGCGATCGCCCGCATAAATCCTTAACCTACAGTCGCTACGGGAGATTGCGTAGTTTATCACCATAGCGATCGCGCTGTCACCTGCAACCTATTCCTTACTCCCTACTCCCTGGTTTTCTTGCCAGTAACTACGGGAGGAATTGAAGCAAAAATAGCTGATTGTAAAAGTTTAGGAAACTTTTTCCAAGCTATATTACCTTTACGGCTTTTAATATACATTTGCATAAATTCTAACAATGCTTCCGGACTTTCTTCTGTTGGCAGATTCACAAAAAGATAGGTGGGTTTTTCTGGGCTTGATATGGAGACTACACAGCCTTGACTACAAGCCCATAAGCATTCAACGGGTTTAATTTCTAAGTCTTCAGATGTCAAATCTTTGCTGCGTAAACCGTTCAATTTGTCAAGTAAGATAGTGCCGTCGGCGGGTTGATTTTTTGGTCTTTCTTCGGAGGAGCAGTGGCAGGATTTGCAGACAAAGAGAGTGGGTTTGGTTGTGGAGCGAGGATGGGTTGAATTGGTGTTTTTAGGGGAAATCAATGACTTTATCGATGTTAATAGTTTTTTCATAATTTTATAATTCAGCTTTATATTTAATCTTATGCTTTCAATCAACTCGAAATCAACAGGCTTAATTAGCTTCCACAGATATATATTTTATCTCAGTTTTAAACATTGCATACGAAAAACTATGGATCATGAATAGCCGACAGTTTAAAGCTTTGCGTATCGAAAAATTCCCTCATTACACATGATGGTCTGAAAGAACGGATAAATGTTGATTATCGACTATTTATCATTAACAAGGTATTTCTCCAAATCATCAAGAATGGCATTAATAGCAAAAATATCTGAACTATGCCAATGTGCGCCGACAAGATAAACTTTATTTTTTTGTACAACTTCAAGTTGCGACCACAAAGGGTTTTGTTTGAGCTTCTCTAACGTCTCTTTATCATCTTCCCTTTCCCAAGATACAAAAAATAGAACATCCCCATCAATATCAGATATTTTTTCCTTGGATATATTATCGATATAAAAGAAATCCCCTCTCTGTGATTTGGGACGTTGGAGACCAATATCCTTCAAAACTGACCCAGAAAAATGCTTTTCTCCATAAGACCAAATGCCGTATTCTGAAGATGTATTTGCAATAGATACTTCCATAGTTTTGCGGCGATTCTCCTTTGGAGTAGCTGCACCAACCACCAAAGCTTGCTGAAGTTTTTTCACCCGTTGCCAATACTGATCTATCAATTGCTGACCTTCTTTTTCTTTGCCCAAAACAGTAGCAAGTTCCTTTAGCATATCTTGCCAAGGGGGTCGAGGAAAAGGTGTATTAAGTACGACTGTGGGGGCAATATAAGATAACTGTTTGTAAATACCTTTCAACTCCGAACCAGAAATAATTAGGTCTGGCTTAAGCCTCAAAATTTTTTCTATATTCGGGTTGTTATAAGCCCCAACAGATTCGACTATATCGACTTTGCCTTGAAGATACTTTGGTATTGGAAAGCCCACAACATAAGTCGATGCAATAGGATGGATACCTAACGCCCAAATATTTGCTGAACCATCAAGAGTTACTACCCGTTGAGGATTGCGCGGAACGCAAGTGCTACCCATGACGTGTTGCACAATTCGGCAATCTTTCACGGGTTGTTGTTGAAATGTTTGGATACTGCTGCGGGAATAACAACTGACAACTAAAATTAGAGTCACGATTCCCAACAGCAGTTTTGTATAACGGTGATGGCAAAAATATCTCATGCTTGTTAGTAATTAAAAAATTAAAACCGCCAAGATAGTGTACCTTGCACCGTAAATGGAGTTCCTATTTGCACAAAATCACTTGAGCCAAATCTACTGACATAGTTTTCAATGTCAAAAATATTACGGAAGTTTAGGGCGGCGCGGAATTGATCTTGCTCGTAAAAAATTGCGGCATCTGTTCTCAAAAAACTTGGCAATTCGATGGTGTTGGCTGTATCTATGGGGCGATCGCCAAGGTAATATAACCCTAGACCAAACCCAAACCCTTTTAATGAACCAGTTTGTAACCGGTAGGTAGTCCACAGGTTAAATGAATGTTCGGGGGTGTTAAACAGTCTATTCCCCACAGGGATTGAATTATCTTCTGTGACTTTTGCATCGGTATAGGAATAACCAGCCGTGATGTTCCAACCTGGTAGAACCTCACCACCGATATCAAATTCGACTCCCCGACTTCTTTGTTCACCTGTTTGTACGGAAAAATTAGGATTAACTGGATCGGTGGTTGTCACATTGGAGCGAGTTAAGTCAAAAAACGCTAAAGTTGCAGATAATCGCTCGGTCAAGTCTGCTTTCACCCCAATCTCATACTGAGTACCCCGTTCTGGCTCGAATATTTCTCCACTTGCTGCTGTTCCAATCGTCGGAGCAAAAGAGCGCGAATAACTTGCGTACAGCGAGATGGGTTGTATCGGTTGATAAACAATTCCCACCCGTGGGCTAAAAGCTGTATCCGATTGACTACTTTCTGTATTTGTTAGTCGGTCGGTTCTGCGCTCGCTGAAGCTATCAAAGCGTCCACCCAATAAGAGTTTAAAATTCTGTGACAGGGCAATTTGGTTTTGTAGATAAATTCCGAGGATGTCTCTAGTGGTGAAACTAGAGGAGTTGCGATCGCCTGCAACCAAAGTTTGATCGTACACTGGATTAAAAATATCCACGGGTGCAGCCGGAATCCCAAACTCAAAGCTGAGATCACTTGTATTGCGGCTCAAACTAAATCCTGCCAAAAGCTGATGCTCGATAGTTCCGGTTTTGAACTTACTGAGTAAATTTGTATCTAAGAGATAATAATTATAGTACTGCTCGCCGACGGAACCATCTCGATTCAAAGTGCGGTTATCTCCCTCCAATCCACTTGGAAAAAAATCGATATTACTATCGTCATCTCGATAAAATGTATATCGGAAACTATTACGCAGCTTTCAGTTATCGTTAAATTGGTGTTCGAGGCGATACCCAACCCGACCATTATAGGTGACGTTATTAGAGACAGGTCCAGTCGGATTAAAGCTACGGGAAATCTTGCCATTGGGGTTTGGTAGCAGCGTACCTAACACAGGTTGTGGTCCTGGTTGCTGACCATTCCGCTCTAACCGGTTCACATCTCCTTCTACAATTAAGTTTGTCCTGTCTCCCAGTTTCAAGCTTAAACTCGGTGCAATTGCCAAAGTCCCCGCCGAATTAAAATCTACGACACTATCGTTATAGCGAAAACCAGCAATTAAACGGTAAAGTGCGGTTTTATCAGTGTTTAGGGGTCCAGATAAGTCCAGCGAACTTTGCAAAAAGCCGTAATTCCCAGCAGTCGTACTAATTTCAAAAAATGGTTCGGAAAGAGGCTGTTTAGTCACATAGTTGATAGTTCCCCCAATACCACTAAATCCCGTATCACCATACAAAACAGAGGCTGGTCCCTTCAATACTTCTAACTGTTCAACATTGAAAAATATCCCATCGGAAGTAATCTGCGGATCTGGCAACCCATTTACAAGGGAGTTGGCATAGGCTTCAAATCCGCGAATTGTGAAAAAATCACGGCTTCCCGTACTTCCTGACCCCTGTGAGACAACCCCAGGGACATTTTCTAATGCTTCGGTAATACTCCGCGCTTGGGTATCTTGAATCACCTGGCGCGGTACAACGTTAATCGACTGAGGAATATCCCGCAATGGTGTATCTGTTCTTGTTCCTACCGAAGTATCTGGTACACGATAGCTGTCTTGCTCCCCCGTCACCACCAACTCAATCGCATCATCCGGCTTCTCTTGGGGTTTCTCAGTTACTGGCTTTTCTTCTACTGGGGGTGTGTCTGGTGGTTTCGTTGCGGTTTCTGTGGATGCTACTGCAAAAATCAACCCGGTATTATCATCAAATAACTCAACTACTGGTAAAGCTTTCTCCCCAACTACCGTCACCTGCACAGTATTCGCGTCAATATTCGTAACTGTAATTTCAGTAATTCCCGCAAGCGGTTTTTCCGATTTAAAGGTGAAAGCCTCACCGTTAGCTAATCGCAATTGCCCACCAGTAATATCTGCAATAAAATTATTACCCGTACTGCGATTGGCGACTTGCAGTTTATCCCCTGCGGTTGTCTCTAAAATCATCTCCACACCCTTCTCGGTGGGTTTGGCTTTTACTCCCGTAATTGATACTACTTCCCCTGGAGTCGCAGGTGTATTTGTTGGTGTTGGTTGTTGTACCAACATAATTGCGCTAGTTACGCGAAGTTCGACATCGCTCAGTTGGGGAATATCGAGTATCTTATCCTCAGCTAATCCCGGTTGTGCGAAGTATACCCAAATACCAACGAAAAGCCACAAACGCATACCTACGGTCAAGTCACAACGCTTCATAATTACTCCCTATTTATACTCCTCACATCCCCACCAAAGGAATCCACCCAGGTTCAGTCCTTTGCTAGACAACTCAAATCAACAATTATTGCGAAAGATTATTAACTTGGGTAACGTGAGTATAAAAGAGAGTTAGCTGCAAAATCTATCATCAAACGGCAATTATTATCGCCAAACGGACAATTTACCAGCCGAGCATTCTCTAGGGGTAATACCAAATTGACGCTTGAAAGCTGCGGTAAAATGCGATGAACTCGAATAACCCACTATCATTGCCACTTCTGTGATAGAAAATTGACCGAAGCACAATAAGTTCTTGGCTTTTTCCATTCTTTGGTTAGTTAAATAACCAAATACAGTTGTATTAAATAATTCTTGAAAACCCCTGCGAAGGGTTCTCTCACTTACTCCTACAGTTTGCGCTAAATCCAGTAATGAGGGCGCATTTTCTAGCCGGGATACTAAAATTTTCCTAGCTCGATAAATAGAGTCAATGGTTTCTCTACGCAAACGGGGAGATGGTTGGCTTTTCTTTTGCTCGGCAAGAATAGGAGCTAGTTGCAGTGCCATTAATTCGATGACTTTCCCCTGCAAATACATCCGTTTCGTCATTCCTTCGTAGGGACAATTGATAATTTGCCTGGCAACTAAATCAACTGCCGTTGTCGCTTCCGGGAAAATTAGCGCTTGCCAATCTTCACCTTTGGCAAACATTTTCAATTCGGGAGGAATTTCTCCATCCTGACCAGGAAAAAAAGTTGCTAGTAATTGCGGTGGCATATGGATGTCAACGGAGACGATTTTCTGGGATTTAGGGTAAAAAACATTCTTAGAACGTTGAATTCCACCACCAGAAATAACTGTATAACCGCCTCCCACTTGTCCAAAATTATCTCTACATATCCCTGAAGTCAAAACATTAAATTGCAAGGGGTGTTGTGATTCCGGCGATTGAAATATGACATCATCATTGAATTCATATTCCTCTATTTTTAACCAAAGTTCGGGATATAGTTCAATGCTTTGTATATAGCCCTTGCCCAGTTGCTTGGGTATTTCACACCAAGATTCAAAGGATGGCAACGCAGATTTACATATACTGTTTTGTTCTGCCTCTGTATATAGTTCGTTTTCTTCCGCTAGGGTTAGGGTAATAGTCATAAGCAATATTTTATTTTTAGGTATGGATTTAGGCAGGGAGTGCATTTTATCAAGAAACTAATTTAATGATAGTATTTATCAATAATTTTGTATAGTTGTTTGGGTGTCAGGTATGACGCGATACTTGCGGTAAGCTACGCGATCGCACTTCAAGGGAGCTAATAGCGCACTTTTTCCCATAGAATCAAGATGGTGTAATCTGCAAGCAATAGTTACCATGCGTCGAGATTCCATATTTTATAAATTATTTCAACAATCCCCTAGTTTGTTATTTGAACTATTGACAAATCCACCAGAAAATGCAGCCGAGTATATTTTTGATTCGGTAGCAGTTAAAGAACCTAAATTTGAAATTGATGGTGTATTTTTGCCGCCACAAAATCAAAGTCCGGGTGCGGTGTATTTTTGTGAGGTGCAGTTTCAACGAGATGAAAAACTGTATGAACGGGTATTTGCCGAGTCCTCACTATATTTTTACCGTAACCGACATCGATTTAGTGATTGGCAAGCTGTAATCATTTACCCATCACGTAATATCGAGCAATCAGATATTTATCCCCACCGAACCCAACTGAATGGAGAACAAGTACATCGGATATATTTGGATGAGTTGGGTGATATTCGTTCCTTACCTGTGTGGGTTGGGTTGATGGTGTTGACTACCCTGGAGGAAGAACGCACGACTGAGGAAGCAAGGTATTTGCTCTCTAGGAGTCAACAGGAAACTCCGCAACCAGAAAATCGCGCCATAATAGATTTATTGACGACAATCATGGTTTATAAGTTTGAAGGTAAAAGCCAAAGGGAGGTCGAAGAGATGTTAGGAATTACACTGCAAGAAACGCGGGTTTATAAAGAAATTAAGCAGGAAGGACTACAAGAGGGGTTACAAAGAGAAAAATCGCTCGTTTTCCGTTTACTAAATCGACGTGTAGGGGAGTTACCGCAGGAAGTGCGATCGCGCGTTGAATCCCTTTCCCTGGAACAATTGGAAAATCTCGGTGAGGCTTTGCTTGATTTTACCAGCATGGCTGATTTGGATGCTTGGTTGTCGGGATTGGATGGTAATTCTTGATGAGCGATACCTAACGGTAAGCTATCTCTTCGAGACGCTTCGCGGTAAGCGAAGCTATGCCGTAGGCTTTACGCTAACGCTCCCACTTCGGGGGATTTAGTAGGCGATCGCCCGCATAAATCCTTAACCTACAGTCGCTACGGGAGATTGCGTAGTTTATCACCATAGCGATCGCGCTTAACTTCTAACACAATCGCTAGATGGAAATAGCGATCGCTCCCACTTCAGGGGATTTAGTAGGCGATCGCCCGCATAAATCCTTAACCTACAGTCGCTACGGGAGATTGCGTAGTTTATCACCATAGCGATCGCGCTTAACTTCTAACACAATCGCTAGATGGAAATAGCGATCGCACTTCGGGGGATTTAGTAGGCGATACTGCGATGCTCCGTTGCTTTAGCTTCCCGCAGGGTAGGAGCGGTCTTTGACCATCGTACTTGACTTTTAACACAGTCGCTACGGGAGATGGCGATCGCACTAAGTATTTATATAGGTCATCAATTACAGCATCAGCCGCCAAAATGCTTGATCCAGTCCATGTCCAACCATTGACAAGATAAACCTGACCTTTCTGAACGGCTTTGAGCGTTTTCCATAGTGGTCTTTGTCTCAACCGTTCAAAAATTGCTTTTCCTTCTTTCCCATAAGCTAAGAAGAATAAAACGTCACCATCTACTAGCTCTAACCTTTCTTCAGAAATTCCATAAATTGCACCATTGGGTGTAACAACATTTTGGGCTTCTGGCTGTTGCAGTCCCAAATCACTAAGAATTGAACCTGAAAATGTGCCTTTGGTCAAGGCAAACAACGTATTGATACCTGAGTCTCCAGCAGTAGAGATGGTTTGCCCTTGATAGCGATCGCCTAGAGATATTTTTAGCTCTTCAATTCGCTGGTAATAATGATTTAAGGCTTGTTGTGCTTTCTCTTCTTTTCCTAATACTTGAGCGATAAAATAAAAACCTTCTTTCCAATTGAATACTACATCTTTAAACGGGACTGTGACTACAGGAGCAATTTGAGAAAGTAGGGAATAAACTTGATTATTATAATCTGTAGCAAAAATCAAGTCAGGCTTCAGTCGCAAAATTCTTTCCAAGTTTGGAGATTCTTCTATACCTGTTACCATGATCCCTTCAGTTTTATCCCCCAGATAGCTTTGAACATCTAGATAGTTACCACTCGACTGCTCAATTGAACGAACATCGCTGCCAACGGGTTTAACATCCAGGCTAAGGGTATGACCTAAAATATGGTGTATGAGGGTGACAACCCGTTGAGGGTTATTAGGAACACAGGTTTCTCCCATTGCGTGTTGCACAACTCGGCAAGGGGTTGAGGTTGGTTTGGCTGTTAGCATATCGCTATGGTTGATCACTGTCCCACTACAGGCTGAGGCAATCATGGCAGTCAAACCCACGCCGAGCAACCATTGCCACCAAGCCTGCCATCGTGGGAGTACTTTTTCTAATAGTCCTCTAATTCTCCCCTTAATAAGTTGTAGGAATAGTCTCATGAATTACCACAATACCTTTATCAACACAAATTTTGCCTACCCTACTTTTAAGGAGGCTTCAGGGGCATCAAAACCGCCAAGAGATAGTTCCTTGCACTGTCAACGGCGCACCAGGGAAAAGATTATCGAAGCTGCCACCCTCAATGTAATCGACATTGAACAGATTTCTTACATTAATGGCGGCACGGAAGCGATCGCGATTGTAAAAAATGGCAGCATCCGTCCGCAAATAACTAGGAATTTGAAAGCTATTGTTGAAATCTCCTTGCCGTTCTCCACCATAAAATAAGCCCAAACCAAGCCCAAATCCTTGTAAGCTACCCTGTTGAATTTCATAGCTAGTCCATAAGTTAAAAGAATTCTCAGGCACATTCACCAAACGATTGCCCACAGGAATACTGTTGTCTTCGGTAACTTGGGCATTTGTGTAAGCATAACCTGCGATAATATTCCATCCGGGGAGAATCTTACCTGCAACACTAAGTTCAATACCTCGGCTACGTTGTTCACCAGTTTGAATTGAGAATCCTGAATTGTCCGGATCGGCTGTTAATACATTAGAGCGAGTTAGATCATACAAAGCAAGGGTTGCCGAAAGTCGGTCATTTAAATCTGCCTTGACCCCGACTTCATACTGAGTACCGCGATCTGGTTGAAATGGGTCGCCTTCAAAGGTCGTGCCCCTGTTTGGGAAGAATGATCGACTATAGCTGGCATAGAGTGAGATAGGTTTAATCGGTTGGTAGACAATACCGATACGCGGACTGAAAGCATCTCCTGATTGACTAGTTGTATCACTGCGGAAACGAAAGTCTTGTTCAAACAGATCGAATCGCCCGCCCAATAATAATTTGAGATTCTCTGTTAGCGTCACTTGATCTTGAACATAAATTCCTAGAGTTCTGGTTAATTGGTCGCCATCAAAAGCGTTGATAGACGAGCCGGTCACACGTCTATACACAGGATTGAATACGTCTATCGTTGTTGGGATAGTACTAGACCGCTCAAATCTTAAAAATGAACTGCTTAAGTCGATACCCACAAGTAGCTGGTGTCTAATTGATCCAGTCGAGAACTTGCCTGTCAGGTAGGTAGCCAGGTCATAGTCATCATAATCAACATCATTGGTAATTGCCTGACGATTTAAAGTTCGATTATCATCGGCAAGACCATCCTCAGCAATAATATAGAAATCATTTCCAGGACGATTCCTTTGAATTCTTGCCGAAAAAGAATTTTGTAACGACCAATTATCACTAAACTGATGTTCTAACCGATAGCCTGCTCTAGTAATAGTGTTATTAATAGTGCCGTCAGGTTCCCCAAGGAAGCGATTGCGTGGGATTTCACCATTTGGATTAGGACGCACTGTACCCACTGATGGTAAACCTTGATAAGCAACAGCGCTTCTCTTTGTGTATTCCCCTTCTACGGTTAAGCGAGTTCGCTCTCCAAGCTCAACACTCACAACAGGCGAAATCGTAAAGATATTGGTATTAAGAAAATCAACGAAGCTACCTCTATCCTGGTAGCCAACATTGAGACGATATAGCACTGTTTTGGAATCATTTAATGGTCCAGACAAATCGATCGCACCCTGATAGAAGTCAAAGTTACCAACCGTGGCATCAATAGCATAGAAAGGATCGCGGAGGGGCTGTTTTGTTACTACGTTAATAGTTCCGCCCGGATTGGCATTTCCATAAAGCACGGAAGCTGGACCTAAAAGAGCTTCGACTCTTTCGACATTAGGAGAAAAGTCTTGTAGTATGTCTCCACCTTCCCTTAGTCCATTTCTCAGAAAACCGCCGCCACTGCGAGATAAGGTAGTAAAACCTCTAATATTGTATAAAGCGCCTTGGAAAGTTTCTGCACCAAATTCTGAAGTTACCCCAGTTACATTTCTCAAGGCTTCATCTAAGCTATTAACATTTTGATCGCGCAACACCTCCTGCGGCACCACCTGAATCGACTGCGGAATATCTCGAATCGGCGTATCCGTCCGCGTCGCCGTACTCGAATTCGGCACGTTATATCCATCCTGCTCCCCCGTCACCACCAACTCGATCGCATCATCTGGCTTCTCTTGGGGTTTCTCGGTTACTGGCTTTTCTTCTACTGGGGGTGTGTCTGGTGGTTTCGTTGCGGTTTCTGTGGATGCTACTGCAAAAACTAACCCGGTATCATCATCAAATAACTCAACTACTGGTAAAGCTTTCTCCCCAACTACAGTCACCCGCACAGTATTCGCATCAACATTCGTAACTGTAATTTCAGTAATTCCCGCAAGGGGTTTTTCCGATTTAAAGGTGAAAGCCTCACCGTTAGCTAATCGCAATTGCCCACCAGTAATATCTGCAATAAAATTATTACCCGTACTGCGATTGGCGACTTGCAGTTTATCCCCTGCGGTTGTCTCTAAAATCATCTCCACACCCTTCTCGGTGGGTTTGGCTTTCACACCCGTAATTGATACTACTTCCCCTGGAGTCGCAGGTGTGTTTGTTGGTGTTGGTTGTTGTACCAGCATAATTGCGCTAGTTACGGGAAGTTCGACATCGCTCAGTTGGGGAATGTTGTTAATTGGTTTATCCGACTTCACCCGACTCAACAAATTTGCTATTTGAGACTGGAATTGTCGAGGTTTTCGGAAACTGGGAACTGATACCGGAGATTTGCCCTGAGCATTTGTAACTGTAAATTTATCATCTATAAGTTTTTCTATCGTCTGGCTGGAAGGTTGGACTATTCCATCCTCTCGTACTTCCTCGCTTTTTGCAGGAGTACCGACCAAAAGAACAACCGCACTTGTCAGCAGAAGGCTTTGAAACAATTTGTCTATTTTCATTTATTTCCCCACACCTATCTAATCTCACTTGCCCGTAACCGAAGACAAACAACAACTAATAAAAGTTATTGTCAACTAACTTTAAATTAGTTTAATCATAATATAAAGTAACCCAGGGCACAATATAGTAGAGAATATATTTCAATTAGAGGTTGATTATATGGATACGAATCACAAGTTATGCTTACGTGAGCTTACTACTTGGTGTACTACTAGGTTATGATATTAGTTATAATTACTTCCTCTACAAGTGTTCGATAAAGCCTAAGTTGCTTCTCAAATTACGGATTCATGGATAAAAAAGTCAAAGAAGAGGACAAGGGTCACATCTTGCTGCTCTTGAGAACCCCATAAATAAATTTAGGGGCAAGAAAACGGACGCATTATTTAGGAGTGCTGTGCATCTCGCCAATCGAATATTTTTATTTTTGGGCATAAATAAATTTAGGGGCTTGAAACCCTTGTGGCACTTTTATTCCAAAATCTTTCAAGAGCAGCAAGATGTGCTTCCCTGCTCCCCTGCCAATCGCGGTCAGAATTGATTGAGCGACACAAGTATTACGGGACTGATATTCTGCATATTGTTAATTGATAGTAAATTTTTTAGCATGACATCTGCCTCAAGGTATAGAAATTGCTAAAAATAAGCAAAAGTGATAATTTTTTATTTAACCGATAATAAATTGATATGTTTTTCCTATTGCTTAAAGCTACTAATTATCGTTAAGTTAATAAAAGCTAAATGAAAGTTAATTTCAAGAGTATTGAGAAATACTTTTAGGAAGACTCTTCTCTATTCAAACCTTTGAATGCTGTTAATGCTTCCGAATTGCAGCTAGCATGGTGAATATTGTTCTCCAACTTTGTTAAATTGATTGGGTTGGTTATTGGATTTAAGTCTTTGAAGTAGGTTTCACAGGGAAATCTTTGTTAGTAGGGGGTGCGTGATGGGAATGTTCCAAACTATAGTTAACTTAATTAAGATATTCAGTTTCAGGCGTGTTTTCACGATTGTAGATAGGTTTTTGACTGCGTTTCAAGTTGATTACAAAAACGCTTAGTCTAAAGTATCAAGTTTTTTGTCATAGTAGTATTTAATGTGATATCCAGGATTATGGGATTTGAGACTTGCGTGAAAAACGAAAAGTCTACTCGCCCGCGAGGCTGGGAACTACTCTACATAAGAGTTTTGGCTTATCTTCGTGCCATTCGTCTCATTATCTAAGTTAATTTCGACTGATTGTTCAAATTAATGTAGGTTCTGTGCAGATAGTACAGATATTACTGCTTGTTTTTCTATTTATTTTTCTCTCGTCAGATTTATAGAGGAGAGGGGAAATTAATTAGTGCATTAGGGTGCATCTAGCTGTCTAAAAAAAATGAATCAACATTCTCAAAACTTTCAACAAAGCGATGTCTTCTCTAAGAGAGGCTGTGGCAATGACGGGCTTCGCAACTGTTCTACAGTTGTTGATATCCTGCGTTTCAGAAGTTCTACCCAAGCAAATCGAGATGTTTTCACCTTTTTATTGGATGGGGAAACCGAGCAAACAACCCTAATCTATCAGGAATTAGATCGGCGATCGCGCCAAATAGCTGCTCAATTACAAGCGTTGGGTTTGACTGGGGAACGCGCTTTACTACTTTACCCCGCCGGACTAGATTTTTTGGTTGCTTTTTTCGGTTGTTTATATGCGGGAGTTGTGGCTGTAACTGCCTATCCCCCTAGAAATGAGCGCAACACACCGAGAATAAAAGCTATTTCTATAGATGCACAAGCAGCGATCGCTCTCACTACAACAGAAATCCTGCCTACTGTGCGGTCTTTAATGTCACAAAAGACTGACTTAGAATCCTTACTGTGGCTGACTACTGATAATCTTGCGGAGGGAATAGAAGATGCTTGGCAAGAACCCTCTATTGATGGAGATACCTTAGCTTTTCTGCAATATACTTCCGGTTCGACGGGGACACCCAAGGGTGTGATGATTAGTCATGGAAATCTACTGCATAATGCTCAGACAACTTGTCAATTTATGGAGCATTCTGAAGAAAGTAAATTCGTGACGTGGCTGCCGATGTACCATGATATGGGTCTAATTGGTGGCATATTACAACCTTTGTATGGAGGTTTCCCTTGTATTATCATGCCTCCAACTTCCTTTCTCCAACGTCCTTATCGTTGGTTGCAGGCAATTTCCCGCTATCGAGGAACAACAAGCGGAGGACCCAATTTTGCCTACGACTTATGTGTGCAAAAAATCACTTCCGAGCAAAAAGCAACTTTGGATTTGAGTAGTTGGAATGTAGCATTTAACGGTGCTGAACCAATTCGTCACGAAACCCTGGAACGTTTTGCAGAGACGTTTGCAGAGTGTGGTTTCCGTAGAGAGGCTTTCTATCCTTGTTACGGAATGGCGGAAACAACCCTGATGATTTCCGGTGTAGATAAAGCTACATCACCGAAAATACAAGCGGTTCAGAAATCTGGATTAGCAGCGAATCGAGTTGTAGAATCCTCTGGGGAGGACGGGGATCGATATAATTTTGTCAGTTGCGGTCGAGTTATACCACAACAGGAAGTAGCGATCGCTAATCCCGAAACCCTCAGTAGTTGTAAACCTGATGAAATCGGGGAAATCTGGGTATCTGGTCCGAGTGTTAGTCAAGGTTATTGGAATCGTTTTCAAGAGACAGCAGAAACTTTCCATGCTTATCTATCTGACACTGGTGTAGGTCCTTTTCTGCGGACGGGAGATTTAGGTTTTTTACAGAATAACGAGCTTTTCATTACAGGTAGAGCCAAAGATTTAATTATTATTCGGGGTAGAAATCTTTACCCGCAAGATATAGAATTAACCGCAGAACGCAGTCATTCATCTTTAAATTCCGGTGCTAGCGCAGCCTTTACAGTCGAGGTAGACAACGAAGAACGGCTGGTAATCGTCCAAGAATTGAAGTTTCGTGCCAAGCCAAATTTAGAAGAAGTCATATCTGCAATTCGACAAGCTGTGACTGAAGAACATGAAGTCCAAGTTTATGCTGTGGTTTTGATTAAACCAGGTAGTATTCCCAAAACTTCCAGTGGTAAAATTCAACGTCGGGCAACTCGCACCCAGTTTCAGAATGATGAACTGAATGTAGTTGTCAGTAATATTCTCAAAATTAGCAATATTCTCAGAGAGGAAACTCGATTACAGCGTTCCGAACTTTTGGCACTTTCTCCAAGGGAATGTCAACAGCTTTTAGAAACCTATCTGATTGAACAGGAAGCGAGAGTACTGGCGATCGCACCCGATGATATCAATCCTGAACAACCATTAAGCGTTCTGGGGCTTGATTCTTTAAAAGTGTTTGAGTTGAAAAACCGGGTTGAGGTTGATTTAGAGGTAGAAGTATCGGTAGCAGACTTCTTTGCAGGGATGAGTACGCGATCGCTCGTCACTAAGATACTTGCTGAGATAACAGTAGATGGATTACCTTGTTTGTCCCTAACCCAGCAACAGAGGGGTAAATCTGGGAATTCTGCATATCCCCTTTCTTTTAGCCAAAAAGGATTGTGGTTTCTCCATCAGTTAAATCCCGATACTCCTACATACAATATTCCAATTATTATTAAGTTTCAAGGTTGTTTTAACTTATCAGCCCTAGAGGAAAGTTTAAACGAGATTATTAAACGACATGAAGTATTACGCACCAGCTTTGCAGTTATAGATGAGCAACCCGTTCAAGTCATCAATCAAGCTGAACCTTTAAATTTGGTAGTTGAAGATTTGCGGGAACTACCAGAGAGAGAACGCGAGCGCACAGCAGAAGTTTTAACTCGTGAATTTGCACAGCAACCCTTTGATTTATCAGAGCGATCGCTATTGCGGGCAAAATTTTTGCAAATAGATGACAAAAATTATTATTTAATTCTCACTCTCCATCATATAATTACAGATGGTTGGTCTATTGGTGTTTTCATCAAAGAATTGACTGTGCTATACACAGCATTCTCTACAGCCAAACCATCACCATTAGCTGAATTACCAATTCAGTACGGAGATTTTGTAAATTGGCAGCGAGAATGGCTGAATGAGCAACGCATTCAACCGTTATTTAACTACTGGAAACAAAAGTTGCAGGGTGAGCTACCCATACTAAACTTACCCACTGACCGTCCGCGTCCTCCAGTGCAAACATTTAAAGGCGCTCAAGCGAAACTAGTTTTTTCCCAAACCCTGAAAAAACAACTGAGGGATTTGAGCCGTCAACAGGGAGTAACCCTATTTATGACCTTGCTGACAGCCTTCAAAATCTTACTGTATCGTTACACAGGTCAGACTGACATTTTAGTCGGTTCACCCATTGCCAATCGGAACAAAGCAGAAATCGAATCCTTAATAGGATTTTTTATCAACGTTTTGGTATTGCGTACAGACCTTTCTGGGGAATTGAGTTTTCAGGACTTGCTAATGCGAGTGAAGTCAACCGCACTAGAAGCATACGTTCACCAAGATTTACCCTTTGAAAAATTAGTAGAAGAACTACAGCCCAGTAGAGACTTGAGTTATAACCCACTATTTCAAGTGATGTTCGTTCTCCAAAATCTTCCCAAACCAAATTTAAGTTTATCTGATGATGTATCTCTGAGTTATGAGGAGGGCTATAACGGTACATCGAAGTTTGATTTGACATTGTTTATGGAGGATAGGGAAGAAGGCTTGGTGGCAACTTGTGAGTATAATCGGGATTTATTTAATCCAGATACCATTGCCAGAATGTTGCGACATTTCCAGACTTTACTGGAAAGTATAGTTAGCGATCGCCGGCAAAATATTTCCGAATTGCAACTATTAACACCACCTGAATCCCAGCAGTTATTAATTGACTGGAATGATACTCACACGAACTATCCCCAAGATAAATGTGTTCATCAGTTATTTGAGGAACAGGTAGAGAAAACACCAGATGCGATCGCTATTGTTTTTGACAATCAAAAATTAACCTACCAAGAGTTAAACAGCCGAGCAAATCAGTTAGCACACTACTTACAACACTTAGGTGTGAAGCCTGAAACAATTGTAGGTGTTTGTATCAAGCGTAGCCCAGAAATGGCGATCGCATTGCTCGCTATCCTCAAAGCAGGTGGTGCTTACGTACCTCTAGATCCAGCCTATCCCCAGGAACGTTTGGCTTTTATGCTAACGGATTCCCAATTACCCATCCTATTAACTCAAAACCAACTTTTAGCAAAACTTCCTCAACACCAAGCACAAACAATTTGTTTGGATCAAAATTGGGAAAAATTTGTGGATTACTCTGAAGAAAACCCCAATAGTCAAGTACAACCCGACAACTTGGCTTACATCATTTATACCTCTGGTTCCACAGGTAAACCCAAAGGAACAATGATTATCCACGGTGGGATGGTAAATTATCTAAGTTGGTGTATAAAAGCCTATAATGTTGCTGCTGGAGAAGGTTCCACTGTAAACTCTTCCATTGGTTTTGATGCTACTATTACCAGTTTATTTTCTCCCTTATTGGTAGGATGCAAAGTAGTCCTTTTACCAGAAGAGAATGAAATAGAAGAACTCAAACAAACTTTGTGTTCTGGAACTAAATATAGCTTAGTCAAAATAACTCCCGCTCATTTAGAAATTCTCAGCCATTTATTAGCAGACGAACAAGTAAATATTCAAGTCCAAGCATTTATTATTGGTGGAGAAGCCCTATCAGAAAAAGTCACCAATCTCTGGCAAAAAAAAGCACCATTAACTAAACTAATTAACGAATATGGTCCCACAGAAACTGTAGTTGGATGTTGTATTTACGAAGTTGAAAAACAAAGCTTTCCTGGAGGAAATATTCCCATCGGTCGTCCTATCGCTAACACTGAGTTATACATTTTAGATAGCCAATTACAACCAGTTCCCATTGGAGTTGTTGGTGAATTATATATCGGTGGTGTTGGTGTTGCGAGAGGTTATTTAAATCGTCCCGAATTAACCCAAGAAAGATTCATTGATAATCCATTTAATCATATTGTAGAGATGCTATATGTAACATCTCAATCTATAACGTCTCCAAAATTATACAAAACTGGCGATTTAGCCCGTTATTTACCAGACGGAAATATAGAGTATTTAGGGCGAGTCGATAATCAAGTTAAAATTAGAGGCTTTCGGATTGAGTTAGGTGAGATTGAGAATGCATTGCTAAAACATTCAGCAGTGCGAGAGGTCGTAGTTTTAGCGCGAGAAGACAAAGCTGGTGACAAACAATTAGTTGCTTATATTGTTTCTGGGCAACATCAAATACCCACAGTTAGCGAACTGCGAAACTATCTCAAAGAACTCTTGCCTGATTACATGATACCCGGTGTTTTCACTTTCCTAGACACCCTACCACTGTTACTCAACGGAAAAGTAGATCGTCGTGCTTTACCTGTTCCTGGCAGCTTGCGTCCAACTTTAACAACTACCTATCAATTGCCTCAGTCACAAATGGAACAGCAGATAGCGAAGCTGTGGCAAGAGGTACTGCACATAGAACAAGTGGGTATTCATGATAACTTTTTTGACTTAGGTGGACATTCCCTACTGATTTTGAAAGTAAACAATAAACTACGTGGGATTGTACAGCGAGATATATCAGTAGTAACAATGTTTCAAAATCCCACGATTTATTCACTAGCGCAATATTTAAGTAAAGAACAAAAACTTTCTTTTACAGGAACACGCGATCGCGCGAATAAGCAAATTGAAGCTATCAATCGCCAAAAGCAATTATTGAGCAAACAAGGTAGAAAAAATTATGGTTAGCACTACATCTAATGATGCTCTAGAAGGAATCGCCATAATTGGGATGTCAGGGCGTTTTCCTGGAGCAAAAGATATTTCTAGCTTTTGGCAAAATTTATGTGATGGTGTGGAAGCAATTTCTACGTTTACAGATGAAGAATTAATTGAATTTGAAGTTTCACGGGAATTACTCAATAATTCTAATTATTTAAAAGTTGGTGCAATATTAGAGGATATCGATTTATTTGATGCTTCATTCTTTGGATTTAATCCCAAAGAAGCAGAAATTACTGACCCTCAACATCGTTTATTTTTAGAATGTGCATGGGAAGCATTAGAAAATGCAGGTTACGATTCCCAAAATTGTAAAAGTCGAATTGGTGTCTATGCTGGTGCTAGTTTAAATAATTATCAATCATTTAATTTAAACCGTGACCAAATTGGGTCAGCCAACAGTTTCCAAAAAATGATAGGTAATGATAAGGATTTTTTAGCTACTCGTGTTTCCTATAAATTAAACCTTACTGGTCCAAGTCTTACAGTACAAACTGCTTGTTCTACTTCCTTGGTTGCAACTTCCTTAGCTTGTCAAAGCTTATTGAACTACCAATGTGATATGGCTTTAGCTGGTGGAGTATCTATTCGTATTCCTCAAAAAACAGGATATCTGCACCAAGAAGGAGGAATTTTATCACCTGACGGTCACTGTCGTGCTTTTGATGCCAAAGCAAGGGGGACGATTATTGGTAATGGTGCTGGAGTAGTGGTTTTAAAGCGGTTGGCTGATGCGATCGCTGATGGGGATCACATCTATGCAGTTATTAAAGGAAATGCTATAAACAACGATGGTTCTGGTAAAGTCGGTTACACAGCACCTAGCGTTAACGGACAAGCTCAAGTCATTGCAGAGGCGCTTGCTTTAGCTGATGTGGAAGCTGAAACAATCAGCTATATCGAAGCTCATGGAACAGGAACTGTATTGGGCGATCCCATTGAAATTTCTGCTTTAACAAATGTTTTTCGAGAAAGTACTGATCAAAAGGGATTTTGTGCGATCGGCTCAGTCAAAACGAATATTGGTCATTTGGACGCAGCAGCAGGAGTTACAAGTTTAATTAAAACTGCTTTGGCTCTAAAGCATCAGCAAATACCTCCCAGCCTAAACTTTGAACAACCCAATCCAGAAATTGATTTTGCTAACAGTCCTTTTTACGTCAATACCAAACTAACAGAGTGGAAAACAACTCATATCCCCCGTCGTGCTGGTGTTAGTTCTCTGGGTATAGGTGGAACCAACGCTCATGTCATTTTAGAAGAAGCCCCAATCCTTCCAGAGTCTACTTCTTCTCGTCCTTGGCAGTTATTAGTACTTTCAGCAAAAACAGACTCTGCATTAAAAACCGCAAGTGTCAACCTGGTAAATCACCTCAAACAGTATCCAGACTTGAACCTTGCAGATATTGCTTACACCTTACAGTGTGGACGACAAGCTTTTGAACATAGACAAACTGTTGTTTGTCGCGATATTGCAGATGCGATCGTTGCGTTTGAAAATCCCAAAAGAGTACTCAGCAACACCCAAGAAACGCAGGAACTGTCTGTAGCATTTATGTTCCCCGGTCTTGGTACTCAATATGAAAATATGGGTTGGGAACTTTATCAAGTTGAATCTATCTTTCGCAAGCAGGTTGATTACTGTTGTGAATTTCTCAAACCGCTTCTTGGTCAAGATTTACGAGATATCCTTTATCCAAACAGAAATTCTCCACAAACTCAAGAAAACCAACAATCGATATCTGAATCTTCAGGTTTGGATTTACGAAAAATGTTGGGTAGAAATGGGGAACAACCAAATGCACAATTGTTGTCTGCAACCTCCTTACTCAATCAAACCGATCTAGCTCAACCAGCTATTTTTGTCATTGAATATGCCTTAGCACAGCTATTGATGTCCTGGGGAATCCATCCTCAAGCAATGATTGGGTACAGTATTGGTGAGTATGTCGCAGCGACTGTGGCAGGAGTTTTATCTCTAGAAGAAGGCTTAAAACTGATTGCCGCAAGAGCGCAGATGATCCAAAAATTACCAGGTGGAGCAATGCTTGCAGTTCCACTTTCACAAGCGGAAATATCTCCCCTACTCAATCACAAACTCTCACTCTCTGCGGTCAACGGACAATCTATGTGCGTAGTTGCAGGTGAAACTAAGGCTGTAGAGACTCTTGAACAACAGTTAATTGAAAGAGGTTTAGCTTGTCGTCGTCTCGAAACTTCCCATGCTTTCCATTCTCACATGATGGAGGGTACTACCTCTGATTTACGTGAGTTGGTCAAAACATTTAATCTCCAAGCACCAAAAATTCCTTATGTATCTAACGTTACTGGAACTTGGATAACAGCAGCAGAAGCCACAAATCCCGATTACTGGGTTAAGCATCTGTGTCAAGCTGTGTTATTTGCTCCGGGTATCCAAGAACTGTGGAAACAACAGCATCCGATTTTGTTGGAAGTTGGTCCAGGACAAACTCTAGGTAGTTTTGCCCTTCAATGTATAGAAAATAATCCAACAGTCAATCAGATTGTCTTACCCTCTCTTAGATATTCCTATGATCGACAATCAGACTTGGCATTTTTACTAAAAACATTGGGTAGGCTCTGGTTAGCAGGACTAGAAATAGATTGGTCAGGATTTTATGCTCGCGAACACCGCCATCGTGTTCCTCTACCGACATATCCTTTTGAACGGCAACGCTACTGGAGTAAAAATGATAACAAAATTCATCCAGGAGATGAAAGTAAAATTGGTAAAAATTCAAATATTGCTGACTGGTTTTATGTCCCTTCTTGGAAGCAACTCCCTTTAGTAAAAAATGAGCAGGTAATATCTGCATGTTATATAGTGTTTGTTGACGAATGCGGGGTAGGTTCTAAGATTGTTCAACAATTGCGACAAGCAGAACAGGATGTAATTGCAGTATTAATTGGTGATAATTTTGAACAAATTAATAGTAATACTTATACCATTAATCCTGAAAAGCAAGATGACTATAACACTTTGCTTCAGGCTATTCAGAAGCAAGAAAAAACACCAAACCTGATAATTCATTTATGGAGTGTGGCTAATTCCTTGAATCATTCGATAGAAACTATTCAAAATAATAGTTTTTGGAGTTTGATTTATTTAGTGCAATCTTTAGAAGAACAAAACTTTAGCAAATCTGTTCGGATTTTAGTTGTTACTAATAATCTTTATGATATAACTGGTGAAGAAAAATTATCACCAATAAAAGCAACAGTTTTGGGAGCTTGTAAGGTAATACCCCAAGAGTATTTGGGTATAAGTTGTTGCCAAGTAGATATAGTCATTCCTGAATCAAACATTGAAAAATTGATAGAAAGTTTGATTGCAGAACAGAGAGTAGACTCTGGAGAATCAATTATTGCTTATCGAGGTAATCATCGTTGGGTGCAGGTATTTGAGCCTATAAATATAGAAAAACCTATTCACGGTAAAACACGATTACGGCAAGAAGGAGTTTACTTAATAACCGGTGGTATGGGAGGAGTAGGATTAGAGCTTGCTAAATATCTTGCTCACAAAGCAAAAGCTAAACTTATCCTAATTGGACGTTCGGAAGTACCTAAAAAAGAGTATTGGGATGATTGGCTAACCACTCATGATGTGTCTGATGCGATTAGCTGCAAAATTCAAAAAGTGCAAGAATTAGAAAAATTAGGAGCAGAAGTTTTAGTATTATCGGCTGATGTGACTAATGATGAACAGATGCAAACGGTAATTGATCTGGGTCTTGAAAGATTTGGCGCAATCAATGGTGTTATTCATGCAGCAGGATTTACCGATTTTGATATTGAACTAATCCAATATAAGTCATCAGGAAAAGAAAAAAATATTTCTGACCCCAAAGTAAAGGGAACTCTAGTACTTCATAATATTCTCAAAAATATAAACTTAGACTTTTGGGTACTCATCTCAAGTCTCAGTTCGGTTCTAGGTGGATTAGGAGACGTAGATTATTGTGCAGCCAATAACTTTTTAGATAAATTTGCCCACTTTAATACTCGCCAAAATCATCAATTTACAGTAGCTATTAATTGGGATGCATGGAAAGAAGTTGGTATGGCGGTTAAATCAGATGTCTCTGATGAACTCAAAAAATTAAGAAAAGAAACTATTGAAAATGGTATGCTATCTACAGAAGCAATTGATGCATTTGACCGAATTTTAGGAATTTCTCTCTCTCAAGTAATAGTTTCCACTCGATACCTACAAGCATTGATTAACAAAAATAGTAAATCTATTTTATCGAATGTTCCTGACTATAGCTTAGATAATTACACTAATTTATCCGATACCAAGTATTCACGAAATCTTCAAAACAATACTTACATTGCGCCCCGCAATAAAGTTGAGCAAAGTATTGCAGACATTTGGAAGGAATTGCTAGGTTTTGAAAAAATCGGTGTTAATGATAACTTTTTAGACTTAGGTGGAAACTCTTTAATGGCGACCCAAATGATTTCCCAACTTCGTAAATTTTTTCAAGTGGAGTTATCTTTGCGGACTGTTTTTGAAGCACAAACTATAGCTGATTTAGCCTTAGCTATTGAGGATACGATCATTAAAGAATTAGAAGAGCTAACTGAAGATGATAATTAATTACAAAGTATCAAACTCTGTAGAAGATTTATTAACTATATAAAGGAGATTAATATAAATTATGAACATTCAAACAGTAGGCGTTATTGGTGCAGGTGTAATGGGAATAGGAGTTGCCCAAAACCTTGCTCAAACAGGTCATAAAGTTCTTCTTGTAGATACTTCTGAAGATATTTTGGATAAAGCTAAACAGGAAATCAGAAATAATATCCGCTTTCAAGGCTTTTTCAAAAAAGGAGAACACCCAGGAAGCCCAGATGATATCATCGGTAAAATCGAATTTTCAACAAACTATAAAATTCTAGAAAATTCAGATTTTGTAGTTGAAAATGTCACTGAAAAATGGGATATTAAAAATAAGGTATATCCGCTACTAGATTCTATCTGTCCAGCAGATTGTGTCTTTGCCGCTAACACCTCAGCAATTCCCATTACCCGCATTGCTTCTGTTACAAAACGTGCTGATAAAGTTCTTGGCATTCACTTTATGAATCCTGTACCGATGAAGCCAATGGTGGAGATGATTCGTGGATATCATACTTCTGAGACTACAATTGAGACAGCAAAAAAAATGCTAGATCAAATGGGTAAAGAATGTATTGTTGTGAATGATTCACCGGGTTTTGTTTCCAATCGCGTGTTAATGTTAACTATTAACGAAGCTATTTTTCTATTACAAGAGCAAGTTGCAACAGCAGAAGATGTAGACAAAATCTTTAAAGGCTGTTTTGGTCACAAAATGGGTCCTTTAGAAACAGCGGATTTGATTGGTCTAGACACCATTTTATTTTCTATTGAAGTTTTGTACGAAAACTTTAATGATAGTAAATATAGACCATGCTCCTTACTCAAAAAAATGGTAGATGCGGGGTTATATGGGAGAAAAAGCGGTCAAGGATTTTACGTATATCAATAAATAGGAATAATCTCATAATCATGAACGAAATTCAAGCTAGAATCAAAAATTTCCTATCAAAATTTTTTGGCAGTCACGATTTACAACCAGATGAAGATATTTTTTCTCTAGGCTTTGTCAATTCGATGTTTGCTATGCAACTTGTTCTCTTTGTAGAGCAAGAGTTTCAGATAGTTATTGAGAATGAGGACTTAGAATTTGAAAACTTCCGCACAATAAATTCTATTGCCAATTTAGCTGAACGTAAAACTGCTATTCTCGTACAGCAATAAAATGTAAGTCGCCATTTTTAATAAGTGGCAGAGATGAGACTATGAAACTCGAACTATCTGCTCAACAAAAAAATCATCAATCTGAATTTAGGGCTTTTGTTAATGAGGAAATATACCCCTATGCTGGGGAATGGGATAGAAAAGAATTTACTCCGCCAGAGCTAATTAAAAAAATAGCGGAACGTGGTTTTCTCGGTGCCATATTACCCCAAGAATATGGTGGTAAAGCAATGGATATGATTACCTACGGTATTCTCAACGAGGAAATTGGTAGAGGATGTTCTTCTATCAGGAGTTTGTTGACAGTTCATAATATGGTTTCCCAAGCAGTGTGCAAATGGGGAAATAAATCTCAAAAAGAGTATTGGCTTCCCAAATTTGCATCTGGAGAAATAATCGCTGCTTTTGCATTGAGCGAGCCTAATGTAGGTAGCGACGCTAAGAGTGTAGAGACAACAGCAACGATTTCTGGTGATGCCTATATTTTAAATGGGCAGAAGAAATGGATTACCTATGGACAAATAGCAGATATATTTTTAGTTTTTGCTAAATGCGAAGGTAAACCAGGTGCTTTTTTAGTGGGGAAAAATAGCCCAGGTTTTTCCGTCAAACCGATGTCTGGTATTTTAGGTACTAGGGCTTCGATGATTGCGGAATTGAAATTTGATAACTGCCGCGTTCCTCTAGAAAATTTAGTAGGTAAATTAGGTTTTGGTTTTTCCTACATTGCTTCTTCTGCACTTGATTATGGTAGATATAGTGTAGCAACGGGTAGTGTAGGCATTGCTCAAGCTTGTTTAGAAGCTTGCATCAAGTACACTAACGAGCGAAAACAATTTGATGTATATTTGAAAGAACACCAGTTAATTCGCCAAAAGATTACTCAGATGATAACTAACGTGAAAGCAGCGAGACTGTTATGCTATCAAGCTGGTTATCTCAAAGATATTAACGATCCAAATTCAATTATAGAGACTTCTATTGCCAAGTATTTTGCATCCACAGTAGCAACGAAAATAGCAAATGATGCTGTACAAATTCATGGTGGTAACGGTTGTAGTAGTGAGTATCCCGTAGAAAGGTATCTACGAGACTCGAAAATTATGGAAATTATTGAAGGTAGCACTCAAATTCAAGAAATTACCATCGCCGAGTCAGGTTATCAAGATTATCTTCTTTCAAGCGCCTCTACGAGCTTGAAAAATAAACTAGCAGAAAGGATTTAAGTTATGATTAGCAGTCAGGAACAGGAAATAAATAGCAAACAGAAAGATAAAAAATTCATTAAATGTGTCGTTTGGGATTTAGATAATACCCTATGGCACGGTGTTTTGCTTGAAGATGAAAAAATTTGTTTACGAGAAAATATAGTAAATCTTATTCACACTTTAGACAGTCGTGGTATACTACAATCTATAGCAAGTAAAAATGAAAGTACAACAGCAATAGCTAAATTAGAAGAATTTGGATTAAAAGAATATTTTTTGTATCCTCAAATCAATTGGAATTCCAAAGCATCTTCCATCAAAGAAATTGCAACATTACTAAATATTGGTTTAGATGCGATCGCATTCATTGACGACCAATTATTTGAACTAGAAGAAGTACAATTTAACCTGCCAGAAATTCTTTGTATCAATGCCGATAAAATTAGTAATGTTTTAGACATGTCTGTGATGAATCCCCGTTTTATTACGGAAGATTCAAGTATTAGAAGATTGATGTACATTAGTGATATGAAGCGGCAGAATGCAGAGAAAGAATTCGTAGGGACATCGGATGAATTCTTAGCTACGCTCAACATGCATTTCACAATATCTACTGCCAAAGAAGAAGATTTGCAGCGTGCAGAAGAATTAACATTACGGACTAATCAATTGAATACAACAGGTTATACCTATTCCTATGACGAACTTAATCACTTTCGTAAATCACAAAATCATAAGTTACTAATTGCAAGCTTGGAAGATAAGTATGGCAGCTACGGTAAAATAGGTTTAGCTCTAATTGAATGTCAAGCTGATACATGGATAATTAAGCTTTTACTGATGTCCTGTCGTGTTATGTCAAGGGGAGTAGGCACAATTATGATGAATCATATTATGAGTTTGGCTCAAAAAAATAATGTCCGTCTTTTGGCAGAGTTTGTCTCAAATGACCGCAATAGAATGATGTATATATCTTATAAATTTGCGGGTTTTAAAGAATTTGATCAAAGAGGAAACTCAGTTATTTTTGAAAATGATCTAACTAGAATTCAACCTGTACCTTTATATGTCAATTTCAAAGTAATTGATTAATTTGCTAGTAATAAATTACTAATTAAATTTGTAAGGATAGTTTTATGGAAGGTAAGAATAATGAAATTATTAAGCGGCGTTCTCAACTTTCACCTACTAAACAAGCCATTTTAGAAAAGCGCTTACGGGGTGAGAGTGAATATAATCAAGCAATATTCATACCTCGTCGTACTCAGCAAAGCCCATGTCCTCTGTCTTTCCCTCAACAGCGATTGTGGTTTATCCAACAATTAGAACCTCAAAATTCCGCTTACAACGAATTTGCTTGTCTACAGTTAAGAGGTACTGTAAACTTTGCAATTTTAGAGAAAAGTTTTAATGAAATTCTAAAACGTCATGAATCCTTGCGAACTTCTTTTGAAACTTTAGATGGGCAACCATCTCAAGTCATTCATCCAGCCGTTACTTTAAAATTGCCAGTGGTAGATTTGAGAAACTTACCATCGGCATCGCAAGATGTAGAAGTAGAAATGCTGACTGCTGAAATCGCTCAAAAGCCTTTTGACTTGGCATTCTGTCCCTTGCTGCGAGTGATTTTATTACAGATTAGTGAAGATAAATCTTTACTCTTGTTAGTCGTCCACCACATCGTTTGTGATGGATGGTCAATACAATTATTCAATCAAGAATTAGCAGAAATATACAAAGGGTTTTTAACAGAAAAACCTTCTGCACTTGCAAAACTGCCGATTCAATATGCAGACTATTCGATATGGCAGCATCAGTGGCTACAAGGTGAGCGAGAAAAAACTCAACTTTCATATTGGAAGCAGCAACTTGCAGATGCTCCAACAACCTTATCTTTGCCAACAGACCGTCAACGACCTCTGGTACAAAGTTTCAAAGGAGCAGTAAGACACTTCAAGCTGTCATCAAGCTTGACTGATATGTTGAGGTCTTTAAGCAAGGAGCAAGGGGTGACTTTGTTTATGACCTTATTAGCAGCTTTTCAAGTACAACTTTACCGCTATACAGGTCAAGAAGATATCTGCATTGGCTCTCCAATTGCTAACCGCAACCATACTGATATTGAAAGGTTGATTGGCTTTTTTGTCAATACCCTTGTACTTCGTACTGACCTTTCTGGGAACCCAAGTTTTCTGGAATTACTAAATCGAGTCCGTGAAGTATGTGTAGGAGCTTATGCTCATGCAGACCTTCCTTTCGAGCGATTAGTCGGGGAACTATACTCTGAGCGGAATCTTAGTCATAACCCCCTGTTTCAAGTCATGTTTGTTTTGCAGGAAGATAACGACAAAGATTTGGTATTACCAAACTTGACTCTAAAATGGCTTCAAAACCATAGTGGGAGAGCCTTGTTTGATTTAACACTGAATGTGGTAGATGCTAAATCTGAACTTTGGGGATACTGGGAGTACAACACAGATTTGTTTGATGCTGGGACTATTGAGAGGATGGTAGGGCATTTTACTAATTTACTAGAAGATGTTGTTAGCCAGCCAGAGAAGTGTTTATCTGATTTACCATTATTAACAGAACCTGAGCGTCAGGCTCTTTTAGTTGACTGGAATAATACCGCTACTGATTACCCGCAAGATAAATGTATCCATGAATTATTTGAAACGCAGGTAGAGAAAACACCCGATGCAGTAGCAGTGGTATTTGAAAACCAACAGTTAAGTTATCGGGAACTAAACACCAAAGCAAATCAGTTAGCACACTACTTGCGATCGCTGGGAGTAAAACCAGAGGTATTGGTAGGGATTTGTGTAGAGCGATCGCTTTCGATGGTCATTGGGCTATTAGCCATCCTCAAAGCTGGTGGTGCATACGTACCTCTCGACCCTAACTATCCCCAGGAACGCTTGGCTTATATCTTAGAAGACTCCCAGCCAAGCGTATTACTCACACAACAATATCTGTTAGAAAAACTACCAAATAATCAAGCTCAAGTAATCTGCATCGATAATGACTGGGAATACATAGCTAAAGAAAGTATAGAAAATCCCATATCCAATATTACGCCTGATAACCTTGCTTACGTAATCTACACCTCCGGTTCTACAGGTAAACCCAAAGGAGCGATGAATGCCCATAGAGGTATTAGCAATCGCTTACTATGGATGCAAGAAACTTATCAATTAACATTAAAAGATGCAGTTTTACAGAAAACTCCCTTCAGTTTCGATGTATCTGTATGGGAATTTTTCTGGACGTTAATGACTGGTGCGCGTTTAGTTGTTGCTCAACCAGAAGGTCATAAAGATACAAATTATCTAGTCAAATTGATTAGACAGCAGCAAATCACAACTTTACATTTTGTTCCTTCAATGCTGCAAGTTTTTATTGAAGCAGAAGGTTTAGAAAAATGCCAATCACTGGTACGAGTCATTGCTAGTGGTGAGGCATTACCAGCCCAGTTACCACAACGCTTTTTTAACAAACTTGATGCTCAACTACATAATCTCTATGGTCCAACAGAAACTGCTGTAGATGTGACTTTTTGGCAGTGCAAAAAAGACAATGCGACCAATCAAAACACAGTTCCTATTGGTCAACCAATTGCAAATATCCAAATATATTTACTTGATAAATATCTCAATCCGGTTCCCGTGGGAGTAACAGGTGAGGTTTATATTGGTGGTGTGGGGGTAGGAAGAGGTTACTTAAACCGTCCTGACTTGACGGCAGAGAAATTTATTCCTAATCCTTTTAGTCAGCAAACAGAACGTTTATATAAAACGGGGGACAAGGCACTTTATTTAGCAAATGGAGATATTGAGTATATAGGTCGGATTGACAATCAAGTAAAACTACGTGGTTTCCGAATTGAATTAGGAGAAATTGAGGCAATCATTAGCCAATACCCAACAGTGCGGGAAACTGTGGCAGTAGTTAGCGGAGAATCAGTTGATTCTCAACGAATAGTTGCATATATAGTTCCTCAAATAGAACAAACGCTGACAGTTTCAGAATTACGGGGCTTTTTAGAGGCGAAGTTGCCAAGCTACATGATACCAGCAGCTTTTGTGACCTTAGAAGCATTACCACTCACACCCAATGGTAAGGTTGACCGCAAAGCATTACCTGCACCTGAATTCACACAAGTATCATCATCAAATATAATTCCTCCTTCCACTACAATTGAGAACTTATTAGCAGGTATTTGGTCAGAAATACTGGGTATAGAGCAAGTAGGTATTAGCAATAATTTCTTTGAACTAGGTGGTCACTCATTAATTGCAACTCGCGTGATTTCCCAAATTCGCCAAGTATTTCAAGTTGAGCTTCCCTTACGTTATTTATTTGAAAAACCAACAATAGCAGGATTAGCAAAAGAAATTGAAAAAGCGATTAAGGTAGACTCAGCATTTGAAGTCACAAACATTGAGCAGATAGAGCGTACACAGGAATTACCGCTATCATTTGCTCAACAAAGACTGTGGTTTTTAGCTCAACTAGAACCAGATAGCCCGTTCTACAACATACCTGCTGCTGTTCGTCTACAGGGACAGTTAAATGTAGAAGCATTACAAGAAAGTTTTAACGAAATTGTAAATCGCCACGAAGCACTGCGGACTAATTTTCAAACCAGAGAAGGACAAGCAGTAGCCGTTATCTCTCAAGAAAAGCCTATAACGTTGTCGATATTAGATATTAGCAACCTAGAAGCAAATCAACAACAAGCCGAAATCAAACAACAAGCAGCACAAGCAGCACAACAACCCTTTGACATTAGCAGTGACCACCTACTGAGAGTCAAGCTATTACGTCTTAGCGAACAAGAACATATTGTGCTACTGACAATGCACCACATCGTTTCTGACGGTTGGTCAATCGGTGTGTTAGTAGAAGAATTAGCTACACTGTATCAGGCTTTTTGTCAGGGACAGTTCTCTCCATTGCCTACATTACCAATACAGTATGTAGACTTTGCTGGTTGGCAAAGACAATGGCTACAAGGACAAGTACTAGAAAATCAGATATCTTATTGGCTAAAGCAGTTAGAGAACGCACCAAAAGTATTAGAATTACCTACAGACTACCCAAGACCAGCAATTCAAACTTACCGTGGTGCAACCTACTCGTTTGAGTTATCAAAAGAATTATCCGCATCCCTAAATAAATTGAGCCAGCAGCAGGGAAGTACCTTATTTATGACGTTGTTAGCAAGTTTCCAAATACTGCTATGGCGCTATACAGGTCAACAAGACATTGTGGTTGGTTCACCCATTGCTAACCGCAACCGAGCGGAAATAGAAGGGTTGATTGGATTTTTTGTCAACACCTTGGTATTGAGAACTAGCTTAGTAGGAAATCCTAGATTTGAGGAGCTACTAAAACGAGTGCGGGAAGTAGCATTAGGAGCTTATGCACATCAGGATTTGCCTTTTGAATTGTTAGTTGAACAAATGCAACCACAGCGTTCTTTAAGCCATGCTCCACTATTCCAAGTGATGTTTGTGCTTCAGAATGCGCCAATGTCTGGCTTAGAGTTACCCGGTTTGACTTTAACTCAGTTGGAAAGTGATAGCGGTAGTGCCCAGTTTGATTTAACCCTATATATGACAGAAACAGAGTCAGGGTTAGTGGGGAGTTTTGAATACAATACTGATTTATTTGCTCAAAGTTCTATACAGAGAATGGTAGGTCATTTGCAGACGTTGCTGGAAGCAATTGTTGCTAATCCACAGCGGCGTTTGTCAGATTTACCACTGTTGACAGAATTTGAGCAGTATCAATTGCTGCGGGATTGGAATGATACAGAAATTGAATATCCCCAGGATCAATGTATTCATGAATTATTTGAAGCGCAGGTAGATAAAACACCTGATGCAGTAGCAGTAGTATTTGAAAACCAACAGTTAAGTTATCGGGAACTCAACCAACGAGCAAATCAGTTAGCACACTACTTGCAAAAACTAGGAGTAAAACCAGAGGTATTGGTCGGGATTTGTGTAGAGCGATCGCTCTCTATGATCATCGGACTATTAGCTATCTTCAAAGCTGGTGGTGGATATGTACCCCTAGACCCCAGTTACCCAATTGAACGTATCGCTTTTATCTTAGAAGAGACTCAAGCACCAGTATTGCTCACTAAAACTTCCCTTGTTGAGCTAATACCCCAACACCAAGCTGAAGTAGTATGTTTAGATAGTGATTGGCATTTGTTCGCCCAACACAGCCAAGAAAATTTATTCTCCGAACTAACAACTGAAAATCTAGCTTATACCATCTATACCTCTGGTTCCACTGGTAAACCTAAAGGTGTGCAAATTCCTCACATTGCTTTGAGCAACTTTTTGCACTCCATGAAGAAAGTGCCAGGGTTAACTTCCGAAGATACTTTGCTAGCAGTAACTACTTATTCCTTCGATATTGCGGCATTAGAGCTTTTCCTCCCAATCATTGTTGGCGCTCGCTTAGTTATTGGCAGTCGGGAGGTAGTTGCGGATGGAAATCAGTTGTCAGCTTTACTGGTAGATTCAAAAGCGACGGTCATGCAAGCCACACCAGCGACATGGCAGTTACTTTTAGCAGCAGGTTGGGATGGTAATCGTCAATTAAAAATTCTCTGTGGTGGCGAAGCTTTACCCGGAAAACTAGCAAATCAATTACTTGGGTTATGTGATTGTGTATGGAATATGTACGGTCCGACGGAAACCACTATTTGGTCAGCCGCTAGCCAAGTGGAAACAGTGAATAATACCGTACCAATTAGTTCTCCAATTGCAAATACGCAGCTTTATATCCTCGATAAATATCATCAGTTAGTTCCTGTGGGTGTAATAGGGGAACTGTGTATTGGTGGGGAAGGATTAGCAAGGGGCTATTTCCACCGTCCGGATTTGACAGCAGAAAAATTTATTCCTAATCCTTTTAGTGATAAACCAGCACGTCTTTATAGAACAGGGGATTTAGCACGTTATTTAGCGAATGGAGATATAGAATATATTGGTCGGATTGACAATCAAGTAAAACTACGTGGCTTCCGGATTGAATTGGGAGAAATTCAAACCCTTATCAGTCAACACCCTGAGGTACGAGAAACTGTAGTTGTAGTTCACGCTTCGGAAGCAGATTCTCAACGAATAGTTGCCTATGTAGTTCCAAAAACAGAGCAAGCGCCAACGATTTCTGAACTACGGGGTTTCTTAGAGGCTAAATTGCCCAGTTACATGATACCAGCAGCTTTTGTGAGTTTAGAAGCATTACCCCTCACACCCAATGGTAAAGTTGACCGCAAAGCCCTACCGATACCTGATAGTATACGTCCTCAGTTGGAAGTAGTTTATCAGCCACCTCAAACAGAAATAGAAAAAACTATTGCTGATATTTGGCAAAATTTACTTAAACTTGAAGATGTGGGAATCCATGATAATTTCTTTGAACTGGGTGGTCATTCGCTACTTTTAGTGCAAGTACATAGCAACTTACGGCAAATTTTTAAACGAGATATATCTGTTCTAGACTTATTCAGATATCCAACGATAAATTCTTTGACAAATTATTTTAATCAGACAGAAAATCAACAAATATCTGATGATATAATGTTTGATATAAATGAAAGAATAGCAGATGGCAAGGCTCAACAAAGGAAGCGTCTGCAAAAGATTAAGTCTGGTGAGATAATTTAATATTTATCTGATGTTAGCTGTTGTTTCTGTAAGTGGAACTTACCTCAATTTATAGATACTCAGCGTACTAATCTGAAGAAGTAATTATATTGAAAAAATCAAGGAATTATTGTGAAAATGAGTATCCCAACATCATCAATTTCTACTAATGGTTCAGAAATAGCAATTATTGGATTGGCAGGAAGATTTCCTGGAGCTAAAAATATTGATGAGTTTTGGAACAACCTTCAAAATGGCATAGAATCAATTTCTTTTTTCAGCGATGAAGAATTGTTGGAAGCAGGAATAGACGAAGAACTGCTTAGTTCCCAAAACTATGTTAAAGCACATGGTGTTGTCGAAGATGCCGAATTATTTGATGCTGCTTTTTTTGGATTTAATCCCAGAGAAGCAGAAATCACTGACCCCCAGCACCGTATTTTTTTGGAGTGTGCGTGGGAAGCTTTAGAAAATGCAGGATATAAATCTGGAATTGAGAAATGTCCAGTAGGTGTGTTTGCTGGAGCTGGATTAAATAGCTACTTGCTTAACCTTTATTCAAATCTCAAGGCAATATCGTTAGATGGAAAACAGCTAACGATAGGTTGTGATAAAGATTTTCTTTCTACACGTACTTCTTATAAACTTAATTTAACTGGTCCCAGCTACACTGTTCAAACAGCTTGTTCAACATCTTTGGTTGCCGTCCACTTAGCTTGCCAAAGCTTACTCAATGGTGAGTGTGATATCGCTTTAGCTGGTGGTGTGGCTATCAGTGCAGAAAGAAAAGCTGGATATCTATATACAGAAGGGGGAATAGCTTCTCCTGACGGACATTGCCGTGCATTTGATGCTAATGCTCAGGGAGCAGTGGGTGGTGAAGGTGTAGGGATTGTAGTATTAAAGCGATTGGAAGACGCTTTAAGCGATCGCGATACGATTCATGCTGTAATCAAAGGTTCAGCTATCAATAATGATGGTTCATTCAAGGTTAGCTATACAGCACCCCGCATCGATACCCAAGCAAAGGCAATTAGAACAGCCCAACTAGTAGCCGAGGTCGAACCTGAGACTATTAGTTATATCGAAACTCACGGAACCGGAACAGTATTAGGAGACCCGATTGAAATTGCCGCGCTAACACAAGTTTTTCGCTTAAGTACTCAAAAGAAAGGCTTTTGTGCCATTGGTTCGGTTAAAACTAATATTGGACATTTGGACACAGCATCTGGTGTGGCGGGATTAATCAAAACCGTCCTAGCCCTCAAGCATCAAAAAATACCTCCGAGTTTACACTTTAATTCCCCTAATCCGGAAATTGATTTTGCCAACAGTCCTTTCTATGTCAATACCCAACTAGCCGAGTGGCAAAGCAATGGTACTCCTAGACGTGCAGGAGTTAGTTCCTTTGGAATAGGAGGAACTAATGCTCATGTAGTTCTCGAAGAAGCCCCTATTACCAAAGCTTCTAGCCCCTCTGAACCTTGGCAATTACTAACGCTATCTGCCAAAACCAGTTCTGCACTGGAAACAGCCACCAGAAATTTAGCGAACTATTTCCAAGAAGACCCCGATTTAAATCTTGCCGACGCAGCTTACACATTGCAAGTAGGGCGTAAGGCTTTCGACTATCGCCGCACGGTTGTCTGTCGGGATGTGCAAGATGCTGTCAATGCACTTCAAGACCCAAAACGGGTTTTTACGAATACTCAAAAAATTCAGCAACGTCCTGTTGCCTTTATGTTTTCTGGACTAGGAACTCATTATTTGGATATGGCTCTTGAGTTTTACCAAACTGAGCCAATATTTAGTTCCTGTGTTGACCAATGTTGCGAGATACTCAAACCCCTGCTTGGTCTGGATTTGCGAGATGTGTTGTATCCCCAGAGAAACACCAACAATGGCAATAAGCAAAAACAAGATACCCCCTCAACTGGGTTGGATTTGCGAAAAATGCTAGGTCGTGGTCAGGAACAAGCAGATGCAGAAACGTTACAGGCAACATCTTTACTAAATCAAACCGTTTTCACCCAACCAGCTATATTTATTGTTGAATATGCTTTAGCTCAACTTTGGATTTCCTGGGGTATTCGTCCTACAGCAATGATTGGCTACAGCATCGGCGAATATGTAGCCGCAACTCTAGCCGAAGTTTTGTCTCTAAAAGATGCCTTAACCTTAGTTGCTAGAAGGGCGCAAATGATTGAAGAATTGCCAGAAGGAGCAATGTTGGCAGTTCCTCTCTCAGAAGCAGAAATACAGCCCCTCCTGAATGAAGATATTTCCTTATCTGCAATCAACGGCTCATCATTATGTGTGATTGCGGGTGCTAAGGATGCAGTCGCAGCATGGGAGCAGAAACTAGGGGAGCAAAATTTAATTGGTAAGCGTTTGCAGACATCTCATGCTTTCCATTCCCTAATGATGGAGGCGATCGCACCTGCTTTTGGTGATTTAGTCAAAACATTTAGCCTTAAATCTCCCAAAATTCCTTATATTTCTAATGTCACCGGCACTTGGATTACAGCAGAACAAGCAACTGATCCCAATTATTGGGTGAAGCACCTTTGTCAAGCAGTACGGTTTGCTGAGGGTGTACAAAATTTATGGCAAAAAGACAACCCAATTTTATTAGAGGTAGGTCCTGGTCAAGGATTAATTAGTTTCGCATCCCAATGTCTAGAAAGTGAAGATAGAGCTAAATTAGTAATGCTTCCTACCCTGCGCCATTCCTATGAGCAGCAGTCAGATACCGCCTTTTTAATGAATACATTGGGTCGTTTATGGTTGACTGGGGTAGAAGTAGATTGGTCTAGTTTTTATGCCAAAGAACAACGCACTCGTATTTCCTTACCAACTTATCCATTTGAGCGTCAGCGTTACTGGATTGAGATGAACAAGCAAGTACAGGGTGATTATCAAACCTCTGCATCTCTTGGTAAAAAAACTGACATAGCTGATTGGTTCTACATTCCTCGCTGGAAGCAATCCACACCACTTGAGGTTTTCCAGAAAGAAAAATCCTTGAAGCAAAAGTTGTGTTGGTTAGTGTTTGTCGATACCTATGGACTGGGAGCAGAGGCTGCCGAAAGACTTAAGAAACAGAATCAGGATGTGATAGTTGTTAGAATCACGGATAATTTTGCGAAAATTAATGACAGCACTTATACAATTAATCCCCAACAAAGAGATGATTATGATACCTTGTTGCAATCACTACAAGAAGAGAATTGGACACCACAGGGAATAATCCATTTTTGGAGTGTTGCTCCTGCCGAAAGCTTACCAGACCGAGAATTAGGTGAACAAATACAGTTACAATCACGCTACCAATTTTTTGAAACCTGTCAGAATCTGGGTTTTTACAGCTTGCTATTTTTGGCACAAGCCTTAGCGAAGCAGAATATAACTGAATCAATCAAGTTGATGGTTGTCACCAGCAATATACATGATGTAACAGGCGGTGAGAATTTATGCCCTGAAAAATCAACCATATTAGGACCGTGCAAGGTAATTCCACAGGAATGTCCCAACATTATCTGCTGCTGTTTTGATATCGTGCTTCCAGAATCAGGAGCCAAATTACCCAGTAAATTAATAGATTCTCTCATTGGGGAATTTACGGCACAACCAAGTGAAAATGTTGTCGCCTACCGTGGTCATCATCGCTGGATTCAAACATATGAACCAATCCGTTTAGATAAAAGTAGTGTTGGTAGAAACAAGCTAAGGAAAGGTGGAGTTTATCTAATTACAGGAGGTCTTGGTAATGTTGGTTTATTATTGGCAGAATATTTAGCTCAGACAGTACAGGCGAAATTAATTCTGCTTGGGCGGAAATGTCTTCCAGAAAGAGAGCAGTGGCAAGAATGGCTAGCAAATCATGATGGGGATGATAGCATTAGCCGCAAGATTCGCAAAGTGCAGTCACTCATAGCTTTAGGTGCAGAGGTTCTCGTCATAAGTGCTGATGTTGCCGATGAACAACAAATGCATAATGCAATTGCGATCGCCATTAAAAAATTTGGTGCAATTAATGGTGTTATCCACGCTGCGGGAACAGGGTCAGATGGTATTATTGCAGAAACTTCTAAAGCCAAAGCACAATTAGTATTTCATCCTAAAGTGCATGGACTATTTGTTTTAGAAAAGGTTCTACAAGGTCAAGAATTAGATTTCTGTCAATTAACATCATCATTATCATCTGTATTGGGAGGTTTAGGATTTACTTCCTATTGTGCGGCAAATATTTTTATGGATGCTTTTACCCATAACTACAACAAAACTAGCCCCTCTCCTTGGAGTAGTTTTAACTGGGATGATTGGGTAACTGAAGAGGAACAGCAAAATGTAGATATTATGGACTCCCATAAATCTTTGTATAAATATGGCATGACATCCAAGGCTAACAGCATAGATGTATTTGAACGTCTATTATCGATGTGTGGTTTTCCTCAGCTTGTTGTCTCCAGTGGTGACTTGCAAGCTAGGTTACGGCAATGGATAAAGTTTGAATCTCTAGAAAAGAGTGAGTTAGAAGGAGAGAGAAACTTATTATCAAAACACTTATTATCAAAACATCAAAGACCTAACCTGGAAATAGCATATATTGCCCCTAGAAATCAAGTAGAAATATCTGTTGGTAATATTTGGCAAGATGTCTTAGGTATCGAGCAAATAGGTATCCACGATAATTTTTTTGAGTTAGGAGGAAACTCTGTAATTGCGATTCAAATTGCAGCTAAAGCTAACAAAGTAGGTTTGAATTTAAGACCAGATCAGTTTTTTAAACATCAAACAATTGCTGAATTAGCAGCAGATTTATGTATTACCCAAACTAACCAACTAGAACAGGATTTAAGTTCAAAAAAATTATACCTCACACCAAGCCAGCATTGGTTGCTTGAACAGAATCAACGTGATATACATCATTGTCACCAATCTCTACTGCTGGAAATGGAACAAGTGTGCGATCGTAATTTGTTAGAGCAGACTTTACAATATTTAATTGAACATCATGATGTATTTCGCTTGCGTTTAATTCAGAAAGAATCTATCTGGCAACAAGTTTATACCAATTATTCTGATAACATTGGATTGAAATGGGTAGATTTATCGGTACTACCAGAAATTGAGCGAAAATTCGCGATAGAGTCACAAGCGACAGAATTAAAGACAAGTTTGAACTTATTTGAAGGACCACTTGTAAGGTTTGCTTTCTTTGACCTAGCGCCACAACAAACTGGTTACCTGTTAATTATCATTCATCATCTTGCAATTGATAGTGTTTCTTGGCGGATTTTGCTAGAAGGTGTGCAAACAGTTTATCAGCAAATTAGTCGAGGTGAGGCGATATATTTGCCAGATAACACCACCCCATATATACAGTGGGCACAATTTCTACAGGATTATGCTCAATCTTCAGAAATGAAGCGAGAGCAAGATTATTGGCTCCAAGAAACAGAAAAATCATTTAGCTGCTTACCTGTTGACTATTCAACAGATGACAATACAGTAGCTAATTCGGATACCGTATCAGTTTGTCTAAGCAAACAAGAAACAAAAGCTGTATTAGACGAGATACACAAAGCCTATAATACTGAAATCAACGATGTCTTACTCACAGCTTTGGTGCAAGCTTTTGCAAAATGGACAGGAGAGCAGAAACTGCGGGTTGATATCAGGGATAATAATAGAGAGAAAATATTTAAAGATGTAGATCAGTCTCGTACTGTTGGTTTATTCAGCACTTGTTTCCCAACTATTTTAGATACAACGAAACTCTCTGAAGTGGGAGATTCATTAGTAGCAATAAAAGAATACTTACGTGGCATTCCCAATCGTGGAATTGGTTACGGTATACTACGCTACTTAAGTAGCAAGCAGGAGATACAATCTAAACTGCAAGCCTTGCCTCAGAGCGAAGTAAGTTTTAATTACTTAGGTCAGTATGACCAGGTGATATCAGATTCATCTTTATTTGCTCTACCCCAAAATTCTCAAGGTATCGACTACAGTCAGCCTACAAACCGAATTTATTTAATAGAGATTAATGCAATCGTGATTCAAGAACAATTGCAATTGCACTGGATGTACAGTCAGTCTATTCACCGTCGAGAAACAATTAAAAGTTTGGCTAATAATTTTATCGCAGCAATACGTTTTCTCATTGTTCACTGTAAATCAGTTAAAACAACAATGCATACACCCTCTGACTTTCCAAAAGCTAACTTAAATAAGCAAAACTTGGATCAGTTCATCACAAAAATTAGCCAAAAGCCAAAAAAGTAAAGGAAGAAACAAATGAACACAGAAAATATTGAAGATATCTATGAACTTACACCTCTGGAAAAAGGTATTCTCTTCCATTGTTTGTATGCGGAAAATGAATCAAAGCTATACTTTTTCCAATTTATCTGTACCCTCCGTAATCTTGATACAGATATTTTTGAAAAAGCTTGGCAGTTTTTAGTGGATCGACACACTATTTTACGTACTGGATTTTATTGGGAGGAGATTGAAAATCCACTACAAGTTGTGTACAAACAAGTCAAAGTACCGATAAATCATTATGACTGGCGCAAGCTAGATTTAATCGAACAAGAAGATAAATTGGAAAGTTTTATTAAGGGCGATCGTGAATTGTACTTTGACTTTTCACAACCATGTTTAATGCGTCTAGCTTTAATTCGTCTTACTGATGACTGCTACCAGTTAGTCTGGACTTATCACTTCATAATCATAGATGGTTGGACTGATGCACTAATAACTGGTGAGTTTGTGCAAATTTATGAAGCACTTATTCAAAATAAAGAAATATATTTAGCTCCTACTCGTCCTTATAGGGATTACATTAATTGGTTACAGGAGCAGGATATAGCTAAAACCGAAATTTTTTGGCGGCAGGCATTACAGGGTGTAAGAAGACCAACTCCCCTTACTTATATAGAGAGGATTGATAAGTCGTCTTCTCACGAACAAAGATACGATGAGGAAATAATCAAAATATCAACAGAAGGAACACGGACGATAGAATCCTTGGTAAAAGAATATCGTCTCACCCTAGCAACCATACTTAACGGTATTTGGGCTATCCTCCTCAGTCGCTATAGCGGTCAAAGGGATGTACTATATGGTTGTACCGTTACCGGTCGTCCGGCGGACTTGGATAATGCAGAATCAATAGCTGGTGTATTTATAAATACATTGCCAATTTATGTAAAAGTAGATACTGAGCAGTATCTGTTATCATGGATACAAAATTTCCAGACTCAACTGGTTGAGACGCGCAACTATGAATATACTCCACTGACAGAAATTCATAATTGGAGCGAAATACCGCGAGGCATGGATTTATTTAATAGTCATGTAGTCTTAGAACAGTTTCCAAGTGCAAAATTTACATACGATTGGGAAAAAATTTTAGGCATTAAACATAACAAAACATATTACAGAAATAATTATCCTCTTAATTTAGTTATATATCCAGGTGAAGAATTAGTAATAGCATTTTCCTACGATTCTAGAAAGTTTGATGTTAGCACTATTATCGGGATACTCAAAGATATTGAGATGCTTTTGCATCAGTTTATCGCTGACCCTAACATACAGATAAAAGATTTATTATTTTCTACGCAGAAACAGCGTTTAATCACGTCAATTTTAGAAAAAGAAGTATCAGCTATAGGAATATCTAAGTCATGATGATACTATATGAAATAGAAAGAAGATACAAACTTTCAAGTGATGAATTTACCAAAAACTATGTTAGTCGAGGAAAACCTGTCATAATTCCTGGAGTTATTCCTAACTGGAATGCTTGTAGTCAATGGTCTTTAAACTACTTCAAGGAATTAGCACCATCCTTGAATATTTACGCTAAAAGATTTAGCAATAAAGGAATTGAAATATGTAGTCTGACAATGGAAAAGTATATAGGATTAATAGAATCTTATGAAGCCGATCCTCTAAATAATCCCTCTCCACCATATTGTCACGACTTACCTTTATTTAGTTTAATTCCTTCATTAATAAAAGAAGCTCAACCGTTCCCTTTAGATTATTTGCCAGAATGGTATTGGTATAAGTGGTGGCGATACTGTCAGTTCTTTTTGGGTTGTTCTAATAGCGTTACTCCACTCCATTTTGATTGTCTACTTACTAACAATATTTTTTTTCAAATTGTTGGACGTAAACAATTTACGATATTACTACCTGAAGATGCAAAATATTGTTATCGCAAGGGCTGGCGATGGTTTCTTGTGAATCCAGAAAATCCAGACTTCAACAAATATCCTGAATATAAATATGCCAGTCCGATTAAGTTTATCGTTAATCCTGGTGAGATTTTATATATGCCACCTGGGACATTACATCATGTTAGAAGCTTAGATATGTCAATTTCTTTTAATATTGATTGGCACACAAAAAAAAGTTCTTTGAATGCCTTAGCAGCTAGTGTCAAAGGTATGCCTATACAAAACACTTACTATAATTCTTTGCTTGCGATGGGATTAGTATTTAAAATACCATCCCAAGTAATATTCAAATTTTACAAATCTTATCTGAATTATATCTCTTGATGGCAAGAAGATAATTCTTAAGCCAAACATATAAACCAATATATGTCCAAAGATAAAAGTAGTCGTAAAGCGAGATAAATTACATGAATATTTTTGAACAGTGCGAATCCAACGTTAGAAGTTATTGCCGTAGTTTTCCAGCCATATTTCATCGGGCTAAAGGTTCGATTGTTTATGCTGAATCAGGTCGAGAATATATAGATTTTTTTGCAGGTGCAGGTGCATTAAATTATGGTCATAATCATGACTATATAAAACAAAAAGTCATCTCCTATTTAGATGCGGATGGGATAGCACACGGTTTAGACATGTATACTTCTGCGAAGGAGAAGTTTTTAGCTAAGTTTAACGAAGTTATTCTAAATAAAAAAGGCTTAGATTATCGTATACAGTTCTGCGGTCCCACTGGAACAAATGCTGTTGAAGCCGCTTTGAAATTAGCGAGGAAAGTAAAGAAAAGACCTGGTATATTTTCCTTTATGGGTGCTTATCATGGAATGACTTTAGGTAGCTTATCAATTACTGCGAATACTTCAATTCGAGCAGGGGCAATTGGTACATTAAGTAATGTCACATTTATGCCCTATCCCTATGGTTTCATGGAGAGTTTTGATACGATAAAATATATAGAGTCAGTTTTAAATGACGTTAGCTCAGGAATTGAAAAGCCGGCTGCAATAATTTTTGAAACAGTACAAGCTGAAGGTGGAGTTGTTGTTGCTCCCATTGAGTGGATGCAAAGACTAAGAAACCTATGTAACGAGCATGATATCTTGTTGATCTGTGATGATATTCAAGTAGGTTGCGGTAGGACAGGCTCTTTCTTTTCTTTTGAAAGAGCAGATATTGTTCCCGATATAGTTGTACTGTCTAAATCTATTAGTGGATATGGGTTTCCTATGTCTTTACTTTTGATTAAGCCAGAATTAGACATTTGGGAACCAGGTGAGCATAATGGCACATTTAGAGGTAATCAATTAGCATTTGTTGGGGCTACAGCAGCTTTAGAATATAGAGAGAATAGCACTCTTGAACAAGATGTTAAGTCAAAAGAACTTTTCTTGAAAAATTTTCTATTCCAACAAATATCACAAATCAACGAAGATATAGCAATACGGGGAATAGGAATGATTTGGGGCATTGATTTGACTAATTTTGGCGGTAGTAATTTAGCAAAAAATATCACCATGCGTTGTTTTGAAAAAGGATTAATAGTTGAAAGGGCAGGAAGAAATGACACTGTTATCAAATTATTACCTCCTTTAACAATTGAAATGACCACTTTACGAGAAGGTTGCTCAATTATAGAAACGGCTTTTAGTGAATTATTGGAAAATAACTGAATCAAAGTGCAATCAAATATGAAATTTATCTAAATAGTTATTCTTAATTTATGACTAACTGAGAAAGTTATTGCGATAAATAAAAATTTCAACTGTCTACTTAATTTGACTATTATTCTACTAGTGTAAGCATTTACTACCAGCAAAAGCAAAAAATGATGACTACTACATTAGACCCTCAAGAGCTATTCTCTCAGAAAATATATTGGTTAAATCAGCTTTCTGGAGAATTATCAGAAACAAATATTATACAGGACTATGTAAGACCAACCCAGTACACTGGGAAAAATGGAAGTTATTATTTTGAGTTACCCAATTATTTGTCCGAGGAAATCACCAAGTTAGGGAAAGGGTCTGATTTTTTATTGTATCTAATCCTTTTATCTGCATTTAAAGTTCTGTTACGAGGATATAGTAGGAATAATGACCTTATCATTGGGATACCAGTTTACAAGAAAATAAATGATGTTAACCTAGATTACTTGGATGATAGTAAACTGATTCCCTTGCGAACTCAGTTACATAAGGAGATGACATTTAAAGATGTTTTCATTCAAGTTAAAGATAATTTAATTCAGGCATATAGCCATCAGGACTATTGCTTTGATGAGTTAATTAGTTTATTCGATTTACCTCAAGCAGAGAATCGGAACTCATTATTTGATATAGTTATACTTTTAGAAAGTATTCACAGTAAACATGATGCACTAAAAAATAATAATGATATCACTATTTCTTTTGCTGTTAAACATGGTAAAATCAATGGCTATATAGATTATAACGAAATCATTTTTAATAACGAAAATATAAAATCCATCATTAAATCCTATACGAATACAATAAGGAGTATTGTCAATAATATCAACATTAAGATATCAGACTTTGAGTTTTTGAATGATTTCGATAAGCAGAAAATAATTCAAGAATTTAATAACAACGCCAAAGAATATCCAATTGATAAGACAATAAATGATTTATTTGAGCAACAGGTAAGAAAAACTCCAAATAATATAGCGGTAGTTGATGGACAAATAAAACTAACTTATCAAGAGTTAAATGAAAAAGCTAACCAGTTAGCTGTAATGCTACGTCAACTAGGACTCAGGAAAGGTGAGTTTGTCGGTATATTTAAAGACCGCGATATAAATTTTCCGATTGCGATTCTGGCTACATATAAGGCTGGTGGTGCTTACGTACCAATTGATAGCAATTATCCATCAAACAGAATCGAATATATGTTATCTAATAGCGAAGTTAAGTTTCTTTTTACTGATACTTCATTATTAACTGCTTTAGGGGACTTAAAAGATAACTGCTCTCAATTAAAATCGATTATTTGTTTAGACGGGATTATTCCTGAAAGCATAAAACTAAATCAAAATCAGGAATTAACAATATACGATAGGCTTGATTTTATTAACCTTCCCACAAACAATCTAGAGTTAATAAATGATGCTAGTGACCCAGCTTACATGCTCTATACCTCCGGCTCCACGGGACTACCCAAAGGAGCGATAGTTAGACATGATGGTGCAGTTAACCATATTTATGCCCAATTTGATGAGTTGGAATTGAACGAGGAGTTTTGTTTTCTGCAAAGTGCCCCTTCTTCAACTGATATTTCCGTTTGGCAGTTTTTAGCACCTCTTTTAATAGGCGGAAGGACTGTAATAGTAGATATTGAAACTGTTACTATTCCTGAAAAACTACTTCAAGTGCTTAAAGCAGAAAAGATAACAGTTGTTGAATTAGTACCAGCATTATTTGGGGGATTGCTTGAACATACTTCGAGGCTACCAAATAAAGAAAGAGAATTGCCTAATTTGAAATGGATGATGGTTGTAGGGGAACCTGTATCAGTCAATTGGGTAAATAAGTGGCTTGAGATATATCCCGAAATCAAAATTGTTAACGCTTATGGTCCGACGGAAGCTGCGGATGATATTACCCAGTTTATTGTTGATCAGCCCTTACTAGAAAATCAGCGAACTATTCCGATTGGGAAACCCCTAGCAAACTTAAATCTTTATATCCTGGACGAGGAAATGAAATTATTGCCAATTGGTGCTCCAGGAGAGATTTGTGTATCGGGAATTGGTGTAGGTGCTGGTTACTGGAAAAACGAAGAAAAAACTAAATTCAGCTTTGTTCCGAATCCGTTTATAGATGTTGCAGATGCGAGTAAGAAGTTACCAGCAAATCGTGTTGATTTAATTTATAAAACTGGAGATTTAGGCAGGTGGCTTCCCGATGGGAATATTGAATTTCTCGGACGCATTGATCATCAGGTAAAAATCCGTGGTTTTCGGGTTGAGTTGGGAGAGATTGAGGCATTTTTACTGCAACACGATGCTGTGAAAGAAGTTGTGGTTGTAGTTAGGGAGGATGATCCTGGTGATAAACGCTTGGTTGCTTATTTCGTACCTAAATCTGAGTTTTATCAGGATACCTTAGCAAATAGCGAGCTAGTTCAACAGTTACGTGATTTTCTTCAAGAAAAGCTACCAGGACATATGGTACCTTCTGCGATTGTACAGCTAGAAGTATTACCCTTAGCTCCTAGTGGAAAAATAGACCGCGCTGTATTACCCGTACCAAGTTACAATCAGGAGTCAAAACTAGGCTTTGTTGCACCTCGCACTCCCACGGAGCAGATAGTTGCTGATATTTGGGGTCAGGTATTAAAGCAAGAGCATATCGGTATTCACGATAATTTCTTTGATTTGGGTGGACATTCTTTACTCGCAACTCAAGTCATCTCTCGATTGCGGGAAGCCTTTAAGATTGAGTTACCTTTACGCAGTTTGTTTGAGTCCCCAACCGTTGCTCAATTGGTAGAACAGATCGAGAAGATGCTGACAGTTCAACAACTACAGATGGTTTCAACGAATGGGTTAGACAATGACCGTGAGGAGATAGAATTATGAGGACTACGGAAGAATTTTTGTCTTACCTTTGCAGTTTGGATATTAAGCTCTGGGTTGAAGATAATCGCCTACGCTGTAGCGCTCCCAAGGATTTACTGACACCAGTTATCAAGAAAGAACTAGCTGAACGCAAAGAAGATATTCTTACTTTTTTACGTAATAACAGTGTAGATATAGTTGTTGATAAGCAGCTTATTCGCCCAGTCAAACGACTCTTAAATTTACCCTTATCATTTGCCCAACAAAGACTGTGGTTTTTAGCGCAATTGGAGCCAGATAGACCATTATACAACATACCTGCTGCCGTTCGCCTAGAGGGGCAGTTAAACTTAGAAGCATTAGAACAAAGTTTTAACGAAATTATTAGCCGTCATGAAGTACTGCGGACTAATTTTCAAACCAGAGAAGGACAAGCAGTAGCAGTCATTTCAGAAGATAAACCCATAACACTGCCAATATTTGATATTAGCGACCTAGTAGACAATCAACAGCAAGCCGAAATTAAGCAACAGCTAGCACAAGCAGCACAACAACCCTTTGACATTAGCAACGACCATCTACTGAGAGTAAAATTATTACGTCTTGGGGAGCAAGAATATATCGTGCTACTGACCATGCACCACATTGTTTCGGATGGTTGGTCAATCGGCGTATTAGTAGAAGAATTAGCAACACTGTATCAAGCCTTTTGTCATGGGCAGCCCTCTCCATTACCTAAATTACCAATACAGTATGTAGACTTCGCAGTTTGGCAACGACAATGGCTGCAAGGAGAAGTACTCGAAACTCAGTTATCTTATTGGTTAAAGCAGTTAGAGAATGCACCAAAAGTATTAGAATTGCCTACAGATTACCCAAGACCAGCAATTCAAACTTACCGTGGTGCAACCTACTCATTTGAGTTATCAAAAGAACTATCCGCATCCCTGAATAAATTAAGCCAGCAGCAGGGAAGTACTTTATTTATGACGTTGTTAGCAGGTTTTCAAATACTGCTATGGCGCTATACAGGTCAACAAGACATTGTGGTTGGCTCACCCATTGCTAACCGTAACCGAGGGGAAATAGAAGGGTTGATTGGATTTTTTATCAATACCCTGGTATTGCGAACTAACTTAGCAGGAAATCCCAGTTTTGAGGAGCTACTAAAACGGGTGCGGGAAGTAGCATTAGAAGCTTATGCACATCAGGATTTACCTTTTGAATTGTTAGTTGAGCAACTACAACCACAGCGAGATTTGAGTCATGCAACACTATTTCAAGTGATGTTTACGCTTCAGAATGCGCCTATGTCTACGTTAGAGTTACCTGGTTTAACTTTAACTCCGCTGGAGAGTGATAGTGACAACGCTCAGTTTGATTTAGGACTGGACATGACAGAAACAGCGCAGGGAATATCTGGTATTCTGGTGTACAATACTGATTTATTTGCGGAAAGTTCTATACAAAGAATGGTGGGTCACTTGCAAATGTTGTTGGAGGCCATTGTTGCCAATCCAGAGCAGCGGTTGTCAGATTTACCATTGTTGACATTTGAGCAGCATCAATTGTTGCGGGAGTGGAATGATACAGAAATAGAATATCCCCAGCAAAAATGTATTCATGAATTATTTGCAGCGCAGGTAGAGAAAACACCTGATGCAATAGCTGTAGTATTTGAAGATAAACAGCTAACCTATGGGGAACTCAACCAACGGGCTAACCAAGTGGCGCATTATTTGCAGCAGCTAGGAGTAAAACCAGAAGTTTTGGTAGGACTTTGCACGCAACGCTCAATAGAGATGCTCATTGGGTTGTTAGCCATCCTCAAAGCTGGGGGAACTTACGTACCTATTGACCCAAGCTATCCGCAGCAGCGATTGGCAATGGTGTTAAATGATGCTCAAATAACAATATTACTCACACAGCAGCACCTCTTAGCAAATCTACCAGCACATACAGCAAAAGTTATCTGCTTAGACAAAGATGTTAGTTGGCAATCAGCAATCCTACAAAATCCTGTTAATCAAACCACCCCTACAAATCTAGCCTATGTGATTTATACATCAGGCTCTACTGGCACACCCAAGGGCGTGACAATCCAACATCAGTCTTTAGTAAACTTTGTCCAAGCGGCAATAATAGAGTATGAAATACAAGCACAAGACCGCATCCTACAATTCGCCTCGATTAGCTTTGATGCTGCTTGTGAAGAAATCTTTCCTTGTTTGCTGCAAGGTGCAACTTTGGTATTGCGAACTGATGAAATGTTAGCTTCCCTGGCAAGTTTCCATGCAAAATGCCAGCAGCACTGCGTATCGGTTTTAGATATACCTACTGCCTTTTGGCATCAATTGACCTCAGAACTGGCAACATCAGAACAAATGTTACCAAAATCGCTGCGTCTAGTGATTATTGGTGGCGAAAAAGCCTTGTCAGACAAACTTAAAACTTGGCAACAACAAGTAGATTCACGCATCCGTTTGATTAATAGCTACGGTCCGACGGAAACTACGGTGGTGGCGACAATTTGCGATTTGACAACGCTAGAAGGTATAGTGCCGATTGGGAAACCGATCGCCAATGTACTAACTTATGTTTTAGATGCTGATTTGCAACCAGTTCCCATCGGTGTTTGGGGCGAGTTGTACATTGGCGGAGTTGGGGTTGCTAGAGGCTATCTGCATCAACCAGAACTCACAGCCCAAAAGTTTATCCCAAATCTTTTTAGTGACCAAGCAGGTTCTCGTCTTTATAAAACAGGCGATCGAGTACGCTATCGCAGCGATGGTCAAATTGAATTCAACGGTCGTGCTGACAATCAAGTAAAAATTCGCGGCTTCCGCATCGAACTAGGAGAAATCGAAGCACTCATTAACGAACATCCATCTGTTCGGGAAGCTACAGTGATTTCTCGCAAAGATGTGTCAGACTTCAAACAATTAGTGGCCTATATAGTTGCAAATACATCTGATGTTGTAAAAGAGCAAACATCAGCAGTTGATTTGAATACTCAACAAGCCTCGCAGTGGCAGGCAGTTTTTGATAACCTCTACAACGAGTTAGACTCACAGCAACAGTTAGGTTTTTATACCAAGGGCTGGGAAAGTAGCTATACAGGCTTACATTTCCCTGATGAAGAAGTTCGTTCTTGGATGAATCAAACAGTTGAGCGGATATCAGCTTTGCAACCAACCCGTGTATTAGAGATTGGTTCTGGTGGTAGCGGTTTAATGCTCTTACACTTTGCTCCCCATTGCAGACAATTCTGTGCAACTGACATTTCGCAAAATGCTCTCAACATTCTCCAACAACAACTGAGCAAATTAGAGCAAGATTTGTCAAAAGTAAGTTTCATCCACAAAGGAGCAGATGACTTTACTGGTATGAGTACAGATACTTTCGATGCTGTATTTATAGTCTCGGTTGCTCAATATTTTCCCAGCGTTGACTACTTATTTAAAGTATTGGAAGGTGCTGTAGATGTAGTAGAGCCTGGAGGTTTTATATTTTTAGGAGATGTTCGCAATTTCAGCTTACTAGAAGCTTTTCACACCTCTGTGCAACTACATAAAGCATCAGACTCTCTCTGTCTGACAAATTTACAGCAACTTGTACAAAAGCAAATATTGGCAGAGAAACAGTTAGTTATTGATCCTGCCTTTTTTCTCGCCCTAAAACAGCATATACCTAAGATTAGTCATATAGAAATTCATCTGGAACGCGGGCATTTCCATAATGAGTTGACTAAATTTCGCTACGATGTGATTATCCATGTCGGACATGAAATTTATCCGACAGTAGATATCTCATGGTTAGATTGGCAGCAAGCAAAGTTGACGCTTCCATCTGTCCGGGAATTACTCATAGAGACTGAGCCGGATATTCTAGGAATTGCTAATGTGCCTAACGCTCGTGTCGCGCTAGATGTCAAGGCTGTGGAATTACTCAATAACTCCCCAGGTTTGACGACTGTTGGAGAACTACGTCAAGCTCTCCAGACAAAAGCAACTATTGGCGTAGACCCCGAAGAAATATGGGCTTTGAGTACAGAATTACCCTATATCGTCGATATTCACTGGTTAGATGATAGTGTCGATGGTCAATACCAAGTAGTATTTAGAAAGCGCACTTTAGGATCACAGATGCAGCAGATGGTGGTGGCTCCTTTGTGTAGTGAAAAAACAACAAGCTCTCAGACTTGGAGTGATTTTGCTAATACTCCACTACAGCAAATGTCTAATACTCAGGTTGTATCTCTGTTGCGGCAGCATTTAGAGACGAAGCTACCGAACTACATGATGCCATCAGCATTTGTGATGCTAGATGCACTACCACTCACACCTAATGGTAAGATTGATCGCAACGCACTACCTGCACCTCATACAATCAGACCGCAATTAGAAGCAACTTATCAACTACCCCAAACCGAGATTGAAAAAACCATTGCTAGTATCTGGCAAAAAATACTGAATGTTGAGAACGTGGGAATCCATGATAATTTCTTTGAACTTGGTGGTCATTCATTGCTATCAATTCAGGTTCATAGCAAGTTACAACAATTCTTTCAGCAAGATTTAACCTTGGTGAATATGTTTGAATATCCGACAATAAGCCAATTGGCTAAATATTTGAGTCAGGAATCTATGCCAGAAAAATCTTTGATACAATATTCTCATAGTTATGAAAGTCGGAAAGCTTCGACGCAACGCCGGAAACAGGCGAGAAAAGAACATCGAGCAGCGACTAAGGAAAGGGGAGTTTCGTCCCAATCAGACGAATAAAATCTAGAAAATTAATTAAAGTTTGCTCTCAACTCTATGAGCATCCAAAAAATCATTACTTTACTCACCAATGGTGAAAGAAAAATACATTAGTAGTTATTTAAGGAAGTCACATGACATTAAGTGAAAAAGAAATTTTATCTAAAAGGAATTACTCTCGTTCAGAAAAAGTATTGTCTAATGAGATTGGTGAGTATGTAAAACAAATATTTTCGCCTGTTCAAGGGAAATCAATTGAAACTCAAATAGATGAAATGGTCGAGGATTTCTCTCAAGCATTTTTAATCGCAGACAGTACAAACACCAATATTGAGATTGAAGCGATTATCAAAAACTTTGGCGATAGCAAAATACCTGCACAACCTACTAATTTTGAAAGTTACTTTCAATCATTAAATGAAAATGTTGTCGCTCATTCAATCCACACCTCTGCGCCACAATTTATCGGTCATATGACCTCGGCGCTTCCTGCTTTTGTGCGTCCTTTAGCCAAACTAATGACAGCAATGAATCAAAACGCTGTCAAAATAGAAACAGCTAAAGCTTTGAGCTTTTACGAACGTGAGGCTTTAGCAATGATGCATCGGCAAATTTATAATTTATCTGATGTTTTCTACACTCAGCATATTCAAAATAATCAAAGTACATTAGGAATTTTAGTTTCTGGTGGTACAACAGCCAATATTACGGCTCTATGGTGCGCTCGGAATAGGTCTTTAGGCGCAAATAACGAGTTTTTAGGTATAGAGAAAGAAGGTTTCAATGCAGCTTTAAATTTTTACGGTTACAAAGGATCAGTTGTAATTGGCTCCGAATTAATGCACTTTTCTTTTGATAAAGCTGCGGATTTAATGGGCATCAGTACTAAAAACCTAATACGAGTCCCAGTCGATTCTAACAATCGAGTTAATATCAAAGTCTTACGCCAAGCCGTTGCAGATTGTCATGCCCAAAACTTACATATCATCGCCATTGTTGGTGTTGCTGGAACTACAGATTCTGGTAGCGTTGATCCATTAGAAGAAATTGCAGAGATAGCCCAAGAAAATAATATACATTTTCATGTGGATGCTGCTTGGGGTGGTCCGATGATATTTTCCCGAAAACATCAACGTAAGCTTGCTGGAATTGAGAAAGCTGATTCTGTTACCATAGATGGGCATAAACAATTGTATTTGCCAATGGGTATTGGTATGGTATTTTTCCGCGACCCTCATATAGCTTCTTCGATTGAAAAGCAAGCTAGCTATACCATGCGTAAGGGGTCATTTGATTTAGGTAAGCGTTCTTTAGAAGGTTCTCGACCAGGCATGGCTTTATTTTTACATGCTGGTCTCAAGCTAATTGGTCTTAATGGATATGAGTTTTTGATTGACGAAGGAATCAGAAAAACTCAATACATGGCTGCGATAATTTCGGCAATGTCTGAATTTGAATTATTGGCAGAACCTGATACTAATTTGTTGATTTATCGTTATATTCCAGAGCAATTTAGAGAAGAAATTACCAAGAAACAGTTATCTGAGGAAGATAATCAACTTATTAATAGTTTCAATGAACGATTGCAGAAAATGCAGCGCAAAATTGGTAAAACTTTTATCTCACGAACCACAAAAACAACTATTTGCTTGGATAAAGAAATTCCCGTAATCGCCATGCGTGCAGTAATTGCCAATCCATTAACTACTGAAGCAGACATTGATGTAGTTTTAAATGATCAGATTCAGATTGCTTCAGAAATTTCAATTAGATATTGAGTTATTTGGTATTAGACAAAAAATAATTTATGAACAGGTTTTGATTTATGGACGTAGCTGAAAATTTTGTTGATAGCTTAAATGATAGAGACGAAATCGCTATTATTGGGATGGTAGGTAGTTTTCCAGGAGCAAATACAATTGACAGCTTTTGGCAAAACCTTTGCTCTGGTGTAGAGTCAATTTCTTTTTTCACAGATGATGAGCTAATCTCTGTTGGGTTAGACTCTACATTATTAAACGATCCCAATTACGTCAAGGCAAATGGTATATTAGAAAACATAGATTTATTTGATGCTTCTTTTTTTGGTTTTTCTCCTAGAGAAGCAGAAATTACTGACCCACAACATCGGCTTTTTCTAGAATGTGCTTGGAAAGCGCTAGAAAATGCTGGTTATAACTCGGAAACTTATAATGGTCAAATAGGCGTTTTTGCTGGTCTTGGTATTAGTGGATACTTACTGACGAATTTATATCCTAATCGGGATTTAATGGCATCGGGGGATAATATTGTTATTGGTAATGATAAAGATTTTTTACCCACAAAAATTTCTTATAAATTAAATTTAACAGGACCAAGTATCAACATTCAGACTGCTTGTTCTACCTCATTGGTTTCTGTTCATTTAGCCTGCCAAAGTTTACTTAATGGTGAAAGCGATATAGTTTTAGCTGGTGGTGTAAACGTTGAAGGACAGCAAAAAACTGGTTACTATTATCAACAGGGAGGAATTCTATCTCCTGATGGTCATTGTCGCGCCTTTGATGCTCAAGCCCAGGGAACCGTTGGTGGCAATGGTTTAGGTGTGGTGGTTTTGAAAAGATTAGAGGATGCTATAGCTGATGGTGACTATATCCATGCAGTAATCAAGGGTTCGGCTGTTAATAACGATGGTTCTTTGAAGGTTGGATATACAGCCCCTAGTATTGATGGTCAAAGAAAAGTTATTTTAGAGGCTTTAGCCTTAGCTGTTGTCGAACCTGAGACTATTAGTTATGTAGAAACCCACGGAACAGGAACCATTTTAGGAGATCCGATTGAAATTAAAGCTCTCACACAAGCTTTTCGCGCTAGCACCAATAAAAAAGGATTTTGTGCTATTGGTTCAGTCAAAACCAATGTTGGGCATTTAGATGCAGCAGCGGGTGTAACAGGATTAATAAAAACTGTCCTAGCACTAAAACATAGACAAATACCTCCGAGCTTACATTTTGAAAAGACAAATCCACAAATAGACTTCGCCAATAGTCCGTTTTACGTCAACACTAAACTTACCGAATGGACAAGTAACGGCACACCCCGCAGAGCAGGTGTAAGTTCCTTTGGAATTGGTGGGACTAATGCCCATGTGATTTTGGAAGAAGCTCCAGCCATTAAAACTTCCGATCCATCCCGTCCTTGGCAATTATTACTGCTCTCAGCCAAAACCAGTACCGCTTTGGAAACAGCAACAATCCAACTGTGTGACTATCTCGAACAAAACCCCAATACTTCCTTCCCAGATGTAGCTTACACCCTACAAGTAGGTCGGCGAGCTTTTGAATATCGCCGCATCATTATTTGCCAAGACCGAAATGATGCAATCAAATCCTTCAATACTCAAAATCCACAACGCATTTTTAGCCACCAGCACAAACCTGGTCACTTTCCAGTCATCTTCATGTTTTCGGGACAGGGTTCACAATATACAAACATGGGTCGAGAGTTGTATGAAGTAGAACCGACGTTTAGAAAACACGTAGATATTTGTGCTGCTATTTTACAACCCCACCTTGGTCTGGATATCCGCTCCCTAATTTACCCCGACCCAGAAGTAGAAACTGCTGCAAATCAACTCCAACAAACATTCCTGACCCAAAGTGCATTATTTGTTACAGAGTATGCTCTTGCTCAGTTACTTATGACTTGGGGAGTGCGTCCAGAAGCGATGATTGGTCATAGCATTGGCGAATATGTTGCTGCAACTGTTGCAGGTGTATTTTCTTTGGAAGATGCTTTGAAAATTGTGGCAATCAGGGGACAGTTAATGCAAAGCTTATCCCCAGGGAGTATGTTAGCAATTAGACTGTCAGAAAAAGAGGTGCGATCGCTACTTTCTGAAAACGAGTTATATCGAGAATCTCTGCAAATTGCAGTCATTAATAGTCCTTCTTCTTGTGTAGTATCGGGAACAAGCGATATTGTTGCAGCACTGGAACAGCAATTATCTTCAAGTGAAATTGAATGTCGTCAGTTGCATACATCCCACGCTTTCCATTCGGTGATGATGGAACCGATATTATCAGAGTTTGGTGATGCGATAAAAACCGTTAAATTAAATTCACCCAAAATACGCTTTATTTCTAATGTTACTGGCAGTTGGATTAGTTCCGAACAAGCAACAAATCCAGATTATTGGTGTCAGCATCTACGACAAACAGTCAGATTTTCAGATGGGATATCGCAATTAATACAACAATTTACAGGTGTATTTCTGGAGGTAGGACCGGGACGAACTTTAGCGACGTTAACGACGCAGCATTTAGAGAAAGATGCTCAACAACAGGTATTGACTTCATTACGTCATGTTAAGGAGCAGCAATCAGATGTTTGCTTTTTGTTGCAGACATTGGGTAGATTGTGGCTTGCTGGTGTAGAAATTGATTGGTCGGGTTTTTATACTGATGAAAAACGTCATCGTTTACCCTTACCTACCTATCCCTTTGAACGTCAACGTTACTGGATTGAGCCTAAATCGCGATCGCATTCCGTAAACATTAAACCTACGACTTTAGATCAAAAGCAAGATATTGCCGACTGGTTCTATGTTCCCTCATGGAAGCGTTCTGTTTTGGCTTCTAGCTCATCCGCAGAAATCAACTCTACAAATGAAACAAAATGGCTATTTTTTGTGGATGATTTGGGAGTAGGAGAGCAATTAATTAGTAAGTTAAAAAATCAGGATAAAAGTATAATTATTGTTAAGCAAGGGGATGAGTTTAGTAAGCTAAATGAGGGTGTCTATAGAATTAATCCCTGTATAAATGAAGATTATGATAAGTTATTGCAAGAACTAATATCATTAGGTCAAAGTCCCGAAAAAATCGTTTATTTATGGAGTTTAAGTCATCTGGATAACCGTCCATCGGTAAAATATTCAGAATTTAAAAATCTACTATTTTTAACCCAGAGCCTTAGCAAGTTAAAAATTAGTAATCATCTACAACTTAGGTTGATATCAAACAACATTCAAGAGGTTAACGGGAATGAAGAATTAAATCCAGAAAAAGCTGCAATATTAAGTTTATGTAAGGTAATTTCTCAAGAGTATCCCAATATTAGCTGTCAGTGCATTGATATTAATTTACCTAACACCAGTAATTTAGGAGAAAAACAACAAAATTGTCATAATCATATTATTGATAAACTTGTAAATGAGTTAAATGTCGTATCTTTTGATACGGTAGTAGCTTATCGCGATCGCCACCGTTGGGTACAAATATTTGAGCCAGTTCGGGTTGAATCAACAGTTGAGGAAAAAATACCTTTAAGAAAACAAGGTGTTTATTTGTTTCCCGGTGGGTTAGACACGATTGAGATTGTGCTTGCGGAATATTTAACAAAAACTTTCCAAGCAAAACTCATATTTATTGAAGATGTTAAATTTCCAGAGCAAGATAATTTCTCACAATGGCTGGAAACTCATCCTCAAGATGATGAAAAAAGTCTCAAAATACAGCAAGTTTCAGCATTAGAGAAATTAGGTGCAAAAGTTTTGTTATTACGTGCCGATATCACTAATTACAAGCAGATACATCAAGCTTTTGCATCTGCTAATGTTGAAGAAATTAATGGCATAATTTACTCAACTGGGATTAAGCGCGATAACCTATTTGCTTCTATTCCCGAAATTACGGAATTAGAATTTGAGAATCTATTAGAATTACAAAGTAGTAAGGTTCTAGTATTAGAACAAGTCTTAGAAGATTTTAATATAGATTTTTGTATCATTTTTTCTTCTTTGTCTTCCATTTTAGGGGGATTTGGGTTAGGCTTATATTCAGTAGCGAACCAATTCATCGATACTTTTAGCAATCGGCATAATCAAAAAACTTCTTTGCCGTGGTATGTTATAAATTGGGATAAATTTCAACCGAATGTAAGCCAAGAAAAAATAGCATTAGAGCGAGTTGTCGGAGAAGGGTTAGCTATTACTCCATTAGAAGCAGTAGAAGTATTTAAGCGGGTGTTTTCCTTAAGGGAAGCAAGTCAGATTATTCTTTCTACAGTAGACATTAATGCAAGAAAAAATCATACAATTAGCCTAGACTCTCTGGCAAATTCACAATCTAATAATCAGTTAGATTCATCATCGCGCTATTCTCGACCAAGCCTAAGTAATTCCTATGCCGCTCCCACAAATGAATTGGAAAAACAAATTACAGAGATATGGCAAGAGATACTTGGAATTATGGAAGTTGGTATTTATGACAACTTTTATGAGCTAGGGGGTGACTCCCTAATTGCAACTCAATTAGTATCTCGATTGCGAGGCAAATTTCCTGTAGACTTACCACTACGTGATTTGTTGTTGGAAGCAATGATACCAATTAAGCAGGCAGAAATAGTTGAGCAACTTTTGTTGGAAAAGATTGAGGAATTATCTGAAGAAGAAGTTTCCGTTCTTTTAAGTAATTCATAATTGGTTAATCAATAATTATTAGCTATGGATAACAAATACTCTAACTTATCGTCAGGAAAGAAAGCCCTTCTAGAAAAATGGAAAGCGGGAAAACTTCAAGCTGATGTTATTCCTACACGTCAAGATTGCCAAAATATTCCCTTATCTTTTTCCCAACAAAGACTGTGGTTCATTGACCAGCTTTATCACGGCAGTTATTTCTACAATATTCCTATAGCTTTTCACATACAGGGAAACCTCAATATTGCAGCACTAGAGCAAAGTTTGAATGAAATTATTAAGCGTCATGAAGTTTGGCGAACAACTTTTAGACTTGTAAATGGAGAACCAACACAAGAAATTGCGCTCCAATATACTTGGGATTTACCTGTTATTAATCTAGAACATTTATCTGGTAAAGATTGGGAAGCAGAAGTTAAACAATTTGCAGCAGAGTCAGCTAAAAAACCTTTTAATTTGGCTAAAGGGCTATTAGTGAGGGCTACTTTACTACGATTGAGTGAAGAAGAACATGTTTTGCTTGTAACTATGCATCACATTATTACAGATGGATGGTCTTGCGGTGTATTCTTGCGCGAACTATCATCACTATACGCTGCTTTCTCAAAAAATCAACCTTCCCCCTTACCCAAACTCCCGATTCAGTATGCAGATTTTACCATTTGGCAACGCGATCGCCTGAAGGGTGAATTCCTTGCAACCCAATTAAATTATTGGAAGCAACAACTTCAAGGTGAACTGGCTGTACTACAATTACCTACGGATCGTCCACGCCCTAACCTTACTACTTTCACTGGAGCAAAACAATACTTTACATTCTCTGCATCCTTAACTAATGCTCTCAAGCAATTAAGTCAGCGGGAAGACGCTACTTTATTTATGAGTTTGCTGACAGCATTTAACATATTATTATACCGTTACACAGACCAAGAAGATATTTTAATCGGTTCTCCAATTGCTAACCGCAACCGTCCAGAATTAGAAGAGATGCTGGGTTTATTTGTTAATACTTTGGTGTTACGTAATAATCTTAGTGGTAATCCTAGTTTTCGTGAACTTTTACATCGAGTACGGGAGGTGACTCTAGATGCTTATGCACATCAAGATTTACCTTTTGAGATGATTGTAGAAGAATTACAACCCGAACGGGATTTAAGCAGAAACCCACTTTATGAAGTAATGTTTGTCCTGCAAAATACTCCTAGTTCTGTTCAGGAAGTGTCTGGTTTAACTTTACGTACTTTGGAGTTTGATAGCGGGACTGCTCAACTAGATATTTTCCTATCAATGTCTGAATCAGAAGAGGGATTAACAGGTTGTTTAGAATACAACACAGATATTTTTGATACAACAACAATCACCCAATTTACTAACAATTTTCAAACCTTATTAGAAAATATAGTCGCAAATCCAGAGCAGTATCTAAATGAATTATCGATACTTAGTGGTTTTGAACAAAAAGAATTATTATTTCAGCTAAACCAAACTCATGCAGACTATCCTCAAGACATATTTCTGCATCAATTATTTGAGCAGCAAGTTAAACTAACACCTGATTATATAGCATTAATTAGTAATTTTGAAGAAATAACTTACCTTCAACTTAACCATAGAGTTAATCAACTAGCGCATTATTTACAAAAAAAGGGTGTAACAAAAGAAACTTTAGTTGCTCTATGTTTGGAACGCGATCTAGACATGGTTGTGGGGATTTTAGCTATTCTCAAAGCTGGTGGTGCGTACATTCCCCTTGATCCAAGTTACCCGGTGGAACGTTTAAATTTCATGCTGTCTGATTCCCAAGCATCACTATTAATTAGTAAGCAAGAAATTTTAGAACAACTATCATTATTTGCGGCTAAAACTGTTTGCTTGGATATCCACAAAGAAGAAATTGCACAAGAAAGCTTGGAAAATCCCATTAATCTATCTTCCTCAGATAATCTCGCTTATATTATCTATACTTCTGGGTCAACTGGAACACCCAAAGGTGTTCTTGGTACGCATCGCGGTACAGTAAACGGCTTACACTGGTTATGGAAAACCTATCCTTTTAGCGAGGGAGAAGTTTGCTGTCAGAAAACAGCTATTAGTTTTGTCGATTCTGTCTGGGAAATTTTTGCCCCTTTATTGCAAGGAATTCCGACAGTAATTATTAGCAATGCGACTGTACTAGACCCACAATTATTTATAGAATCTCTAGTACAATATAAAGTTTCTCGGATTATACTTGTACCTTCGTTACTCCGACTACTTTTAGATAATTATAGTCATCTAGTTAAGAAGTTAAAGCATCTAAAATTCTGGATAACTAGCGGGGAAGCATTATCGGTTAAATTAGTTCAAACTTTCCAAGAACTTATACCCGAAGCAAAACTAATTAACCTTTATGGCTCATCGGAAGTTTCCGCCAATGCAACTTACTACAATACTAGTTTATTACCAGAACAAGCCTCCAGTGTGCCCATTGGTCATCCAATAAATAATACTCAAGTTTATGTATTGAATCGTGATTTACAACCAACACCCATAGGAGTAGTTGGAGAACTTTATATTGGTGGTGATGGGTTAGCAAAGGGTTATTTACATCGCACAGAATTAACCCAAGAAAGATTCATTGATAATCCTTTTATGCCTGGAAGTAAACTTTATAAAACAGGCGATTTAGTTCGATATCTCCGAGATGGTAATCTTGAATATTTGGGTCGCCGTGATGAGCAAGTAAAAATCAGGGGTTTTCGAGTAGAATTAGGTGAAATCGCAACTGCGATCGCACAGCATCCAAATGCACGAGAATCTGTTGTAATTGCTAGCAATGATAATCAAGATAATCCCCGCTTGATTGCCTATGTTGTCACAGATAAGCAGGATATCAACACAGAATTATTACCCTATTTGCAACAGAAGCTGCCCAATTACATGTTGCCATCTGCTTTTATCGTACTTGAGAAGCTTCCACTTACACCTAATGGCAAAGTAGATAAGCGTGCATTGCCAAATAGTGAGGTTATCCAATCAAATATAAATAAAGCCTTTATTGCTCCCCAAAATTTTACAGAATTAGCTTTAGCGAAAATTTGGGAAAATCTTCTTAATACTAATCCTATTGGAGTTACAGATAACTTCTTTGACTTAGGTGGGCACTCATTTTTAGCTGTTCGCTTAATGGCTCAAATTTATGATAAATTTGAACATAATCTTCCCCTGTCTACTCTTTTTGAAAACCCAACAATTGAAAAACTCGCTGTAATTGTTAGTCGCCCATCTCACCAAAGTTCTAATTCACATCTAGTAGCAATTAACTCTTCTGGTGACAAGATACCTTTCTTCTGTATGCATGGTGCTGGTGGAGATATTAGTTCATACTTCAAATTATCCAGAATACTAGGCGAAGAATATCCATTTTATGGATTAGAACATGGTCCAGACCCAGAAAAACCTAAAATTATTTCAGTAGAGGAAACAGCATCTCGCTATCTACAAGAAATTCGTCAAGTACAACCAAATGGGCCTTATCTTTTAGGTGGTCATTGTTACGGTGGTGTACTTGCTTTTGAAATGTCACAGCAACTACAAAAACAAGATCAAACAGTAGGTTTAGTAGCTATCATCGATGCCATGTTACCAGAGACAACCATTGAATCAACAAATGATGATGATGCGAAGTTCTTGCTGCGGATCGCTCAAGAAATTAAAATAGAGAATGACATAGATTTTGTTGTTCCATTTGATGAACTTCGAGGGTTGTCTCTGGATGAGCAACTGAATTTGCTAAACAAAAAAGCCAACTTTATTTTTTCTGATGTAGAGCTTAAGGATTTTCTTCGTCATTACCAACTTTTTAAAGCCAATGTCCAAGCTACACGAGATTATGTCCCGCAGATTTATCCCTTTTCCTTAACTGTCTTTCGCGCTCAAGAAGAAATTATCCATGATTTTGATAATCTCGAATGGAGTACTGATGACTTCTTTCTAGGTTGGGATAAATATTCTACTGAAGCGACTCAGGTTGAAGTTCCAGGAAATCATTTCTCAATGCTATTTGAACCTCATATTCATGAATTAGCTAAACAATTAAAAATATGTATTGACCATTCTATCCATAGTTTAAATATGCAATAGGAGTTAAAAAATCTGATGCAACTACCTCCTGGACCGAAAACTCCTTCTTGGTTACTACTGCTACAATTTAAGGCTGATATCTTTGGCTATATGGATACTATTTCCAGACGTTACGGTGACATTGTGACTTTAATGTTTGGTTCTACACCAACAGTTTATGTTAGTCATCCTTTAGGGATAAAAGAGATTTTTACTAATACCAAGGAAATTGTCGCAAGAGGCGCATTAAACCAAGAAGGTTTCGCCTTATTTGCAGGAGAGCAAGGTATTCTTCAATTGGATGGAGCGCGTCATAAACATCGGCGTAAGTTGTTAATGTCTGCTTTTCACGGTGCGCGGATGCAAGCTTGTGGGCAACGTATCTGTGAACTAACAGAAAAAATCATGAGTTTACAGGCAATTGGAAAACCTTTTCTTGCCTACTCAACTATAGAAGATATTACCCTGGCAGTAGGCATAGAAATTGTCATGGGGTTGTGTGAAGGAGCGCGCTATGACAGAATTAAACGCTTATTTGCACTGTTTGAAGTAACCGAAAAACTTTCCTTTTGGAGATGGAATTTCGGAGGGCAGAGTCGGGAAAAATATTTGCTTTACCTCCAACAAGAGCTTTTGCAAATACTAGATGCTGAAGTTCAAGAACGCCGCCAGCAAGCAGATCCATCTCGTACAGATATGCTTTCGGAATTAGTATTAGCAACGGATGAGACAGGTGAGCCGATCACTGATGAGGAAATACGAGATTTATTAATTTCACCCATCGGAGCGGCTCAAGGAGCTTCAGCAACTGCGATCGCTTGGGCTTTATACTGGATTCACCATTTACCTCATGTTCGCGATCGTCTGCTCGAAGAACTGAATGCCCTTGGCGAAAACCCAGATATCACAAGCATCTTGGCATTACCTTATCTCAATGCTGTTTGCAACGAAGTTTTACGAATTTACCCAACTCAACTTTTTACATTTCCCAGGATAGTAGAGTCTCCTGTTGAAATAATGGGCTATAGGTTAAATCCGGAAACAATATTGATTGCCAATATTTATTCTACACATCAGCGTGAAGATTTATACCCACAGCCAAAACAATTTAAGCCAGAGCGGTTTCTGGAAAGGCAGTTTTCTACATACGAATTTTTGCCCTTTGGTGGTGGTTCTCGTGTTTGTATCGCCGGAACTTTTGCTCTATTTGAAATGAAATTAGTATTGGCAACAATTCTTTCACACTATCAGTTAAAACTCAATAAAAAACAAGTAGAAAAACCAAAATTTGATGGTCTTCTTTGTTATCCTGCCTCTGGAATTAAGATGATTATGCAGGATCGGTATCATCATAAAGGATAATCAAAATCATTAGTAATTGGGTCATAGATTCAGTATTAAAGTAAATAAAAAACAATCACAGTAACTTTTTTGACTTTAGCTATTAGATTAACGACATATGGAGAGATTAGGTATGATTAAGAGTAATAAAGGCGCAGTCGTCATCACAGGAACATCCACAGGTCTTGGTCGAGAAATTGCACTTTTTCTTGACAAAACAGGATATCAAGTTTTTGCAGGAGTCCGCACAGAAAAAGATGCAGAGTCGCTCAAAGAAGCTGCATCTGGTAATTTAATTCCAATCATCATGGATATTACTAAAGAAGAACAAATTCGTTCTGCATCTGAGTTGGTTTCCTTAGCAGTCGGAGATGAAGGACTTTTAGCATTAGTGAACAATGCAACTGCAATAGTATTTGGACCTTTAGAATGTGTTCCCATAGAAGACGTAAGAGAAAATTTTGAAGTCGGTATTATTGGACAAATTGCTGTTACTCAAGCATTTTTACCAATGCTGCGAAAAGCTAAAGGGAGAGTAATAAATATTAGTTCCGAATGTGGTAGAATCGCTGATCCATATTTCGGACTTTTATGTGCTGCTAAATTTGCACTTGAATCATTTACAGATTCTTTGCGAATGGAATTATATTCTTCTAATGTCAAGGTCGTATCTATATTTCCCGACCAATTAAAAACAGATGTTTCTAAAAAAGTCGAAGCCAGCTATGAAAAGACATTTGCGAATATGTCCCCAGAAGCAAAAGCTATTTATGATAAAAATTCGAGAATTTATATTCAACAAACTGTCGCAGGACATATGAGTGGTATGTCTTGTGAAAAAATTGCGAATATTATTTTAAATTCCTTAGAAGACAAGAACCCAAAAAGGCAATATTTCGGCTATTCGACTTCATCAATCTTTTGGTCATCTTTGACATCTCTTTTGAAAAGGTTACTTCCACACCAGTATTTTTACGATCTTTATTTTAATATTTACTATGGTCATTTGAAGTAGGTGTTATCAGGAAACACTAAATTAATCGCAACTTACCCCTGAATTGGATTTGTGGGTGGGGCAAAATTATGTCTATGGTTTTCATTTAAAGTAAGATCAAAATGTAGATAATTAGTAATTAGATAGGTGAAAAAATGGCAACAATGGGAAAATACTGCAAGGCATATCTAGTCAAAACCCTGTGTCAATTTGACCAATGGCAGGAAAATTTAGAAAAGACAACAATAGCAAAGGAGCAGGTAGATGTTAAAGAAGTTGAAGCGAATAGGGTGTTGAATGATGATGATTTTTTATACTTACAAGGAAATTATGTAGTCACAGAAGGGATTTTTAAGGATGAGAATATCATATTTAATAATGTAACATCTGAATGGAAAGAGTTTTGCCACAAAACTGTGGGCTTCGAGATTCCTGTTTATGAAACTGTGCAAATGCAAACATCTGAAAGTCAAAATAAAAGTAATTTTTAGTTTGGAGATAATTTCATGAATGAGTTAGTACAAAGATTATCAAAAGGAGAACATCCTGTAGAGGCTAGTTTGCGACCTGAGAAAACAGCCGCAGCGTTTAAGGAAAGTATCGACCGAGGATATGTGCATATCAAATTCACAAATACCCAGGGTGGTACTGATTTAGGCATTAAACTCGATTCAGAAGCTTCTAATTTCAATGATGCTGACTTTGAGCATCAAAAAGGGAAAGTTCATCTGGTAGGGGAACTGACACTTAACTATGTCCAAGTTAAATGTATTGCGGATATTGACCTAACAACTTTAGACGGTAAGGGGCATTTAAAACCCTTAGAAGCATAGAAAATTTTTCCAATATTCAAAGATTAGAGAGGTAAGTTATGTATCAAGATGACAAGGAAGATACGACAATTTACAAAGTGGTAGTTAATCACGAAGAACAATATTCCATTTGGTCATTCGAGCGTGAAAATCCTCTGGGTTGGAAAGATGCTGGAAAAAGTGGACTCAAACAAGAATGTTTAGATTATATTAAGGAAGTTTGGACAGATATGAGACCACTCAGTCTACGAAAAAAAATGCAGGAAAAAGTTGGGAATATCCAATAGACAATGTGTATAAAAATTGGGTTTTGGGTATATTTTGCATTTCGATTTATCCAGAGAAATCATATTTTGCTTCTGCAACCTGAAATTTATTTAGCTTAGTGATACTTGCTTAAAACGGAGAATTTATATGGTGATTTCCTCAGATAAAAAGCCACGAGTATGGTTTATTACTGGTTGTTCAAGTGGTTTTGGTCGAGCTTTAGCAGAAACAGTACTTGAACAGGGTGAAACAGTAGTGCTAACGGCACGAAATCCTCAGCAGATAAAAGATTTAGCTGCAAGCTTTCCGGATCGTACATTAGCGGTGCAACTTGATGTAACAAAACCAGAAGAAGTAAGAGAAGCAGTAAAACAGGCGATCGCCAACTTCGGTCGCATTGATGTACTTGTCAATAATGCAGGGTGTGAGGTTGCTGGAGTAATTGAAGAAGTTCCCGATAAAGAAGTTCGTCGTGAGTTTGAAACAAACTTTTTTGGTGTCTTAGAAGTTCTTAGAGCAGTATTACCTCATATGCGACAGCAACGCAGTGGTCATATTCTGAATTTCTCGTCAATTGCATGTTTTGATGCTGGTGCTGGTGGAGGGATTTATAGCAGTAGCAAACTTGCACTAGAGGGAATTTCTGGTTCGCTGGCTAATGAAGTAGCACCTTTTGGCATCAAAGTCACAATTGTTGAACCTGGTTGGTTCCGTACAGATTTCTTCAGACGCTCCTATGTCTTAACCGACACCCAAATAGAAGATTACAAGCCGTTGATTAATGAAATACGTCAGCAGATAATCCCCGTACAGGAAATGAAAGATATGGCTCCAGGCGACCCAAGGAAAGCGGCCCTGGCAATGATAAAAGTGGTTGATAGCGATAACCCACCAATCAGATTGGCTCTGGGAGCCGATACGGTAGAAACTGTTGAAGGTGCACTAGAATTTATGAAATCAGAATTAGATGCTTGGAGGGAAGTGTCTATGAGTACTGATTTTGACGAGGTTGCAGCAGAAAAAATCGAAGTTCCCAGCTAGCTGATACTATAAAGCCAGAGATAGGCGCGTTAGTCTATATCTTTACTACCATGCTGATTTTGACACAGCAAAACATGTAGTATAGCTTGGCACTTTGCGCCTAAATAGCTCATTCCCACTGCCCATTTTATAGCTAGATTAATTTTTGCGGTTGCTCTAATGTAACCGCAAAAATTGAACTGATGAAAGAAACATTATGAAAACCGCACATCAATTGAATTCATGGATTACCTGTCCTAAACCCAATCCTCAAGCTGGCTTGCGATTATTTTGCTTTCCCTATGCAGGTGGTAGCTCTTTAATTTTTCGTACATGGGCTTCGAGCTTACCCCAAAATATAGAAGTTTGTCCTGTGGAACTTCCTGGAAGAGGAGGACAGATGAAATCATCTCCATTTACGCAAATGGAACCTTTAGTTAGGGCGATCGCTCCCATCATGCTCCCATATTTTAGACAAACCATTCGCTTTTTTCGGGCATAGTATGGGTGGATTGCTCAGTTTTGAATTGACTCATCATCTTCGTAAAGAGTATGCTCAACAAGCATCTCATCTATTTATTTCTGCTTGTCGCGCTCCCCAAATCCCCTCACGCAAACCACCTATCCACGCACTTCCGGAAACTGAATTTATACAAGAGCTTCACCGTCTCAATGGTACACCTGCTTCCGTGCTGGAAAATAGCGAGTTAATGCAACTACTTATCCCCCTCCTACGGGCAGATTTTGCAGTCCTCGAAACCTATACTTATACTCAACAGCTACCACTTGAATGTCCAATCACAGCTTTCGGTGGACTAAAAGACCAAGAAGTAAATATCCAAGAGCTAGAAGGGTGGCGATCGCAAACCCAAAATTCTTTCCAACTGGAAATGTGTTCCGGAGATCATTTTTTTATCAATTCAGCCCAATCTCTTTTACTGGAAAATTTATCCAAATATTTGAGAAATACTGTTTTACATAGTTGATGAATAATATTGCTACTTTGTGGTCAAAGCCACCAAAAAATTTGGCAATCTCGAATCAAGAAGTTCATATTTGGCGTATTTTCATAGATATAGATAGTCCAATCATTAAAACTTACTTGCCGATTTTAAGCATTGATGAGCAAGAAAAAGCTAATCGTTTTCGTTTTCCAAAAGACCGGAACAGGTTTATAACTGTCCGTAGCGTATTGAGGAAAATTCTTGGTTATTATATCGAGAAAAATCCTAGAGAATTAAAGTTTGATTTCAATCAATATGGAAAACCATTTCTAAACCGAAATTCATCAACAACTGCAATTAAATTTAATGTATCTCATTCACATGAAATTGCCTTAATCGCAGTAAATCAAGATTTTGATATTGGTGTAGATGTTGAATATATCCACACCAATTTTGACTTTGAGGGAATAGTTGAAAGATTCTTTTCTGCAAATGAAAAAAATGTTTGGCGTTCGCTACCTAATTATCATAAGGTAGAAGCTTTTTTTAATTGCTGGACAAGAAAGGAGGCTTTTATTAAAGCGAAAGGGAAAGGGCTTTCTTTACCGTTAAATGAGTTTGATGTCTCTTTCAAACCAGGAGAACCAGCATCGTTGCTAAATACAGCCTGGGACAAAAAGGAGGTTGATGATTGGTCTGTTGAAGAAATAAAACCTGCTTACGGTTACGTTGGTGCATTGGCAGTTGAAGCGAGTAATCTTGAGGTGAAATTTTGGCAATGGTCTGATAACTGTTTTCTCTAATACATCAGTAAATCAGAACAATAACCATATCATATCTATGATATGGTTATCCAAAAGCAAAACCATTAATTTAGGACTCAAATAATATTAATGTCAAAACAATCAACCAACAGCAGTTTACGTAATTTCTTGATTATATGGCTAGGTCAACTGGTTTCTGGCATTGGTAGCCAAATGACCGGCATTGCTTTGGAAATCTGGGCATGGTCAATTACTGGTAAAGCAACAACTCTCGCACTGGTCGCCTTTTTTAGTTTACTTCCTAGTATTATTATTACCCCTATTAGTGGTGTAGTTGTAGACCGTTTTAATCGGAAATTATTGATGATGCTAGGTGACACTGTTGCCGTTCTCACAACAATTGTTCTCCTCTTTTTATATATCAATAACTATTTACAAATTTGGCATATTTATGTAGCAGCAGCTTTTGTCGGTACTTTTGGTCAATTTCAATATCTTGCATATTCCGCATCAGTATCATTAATGATACCTAAGCAACACTACGATCGCGCTAGTAGCCTTGAATTTTTATCTAGTCATAGTGCAATTATTATCGCACCTGCTTTAGCAGGATATTTTTATAAATTGATTGGTCTAGTTGGTATTTGGTTAATTGATATTTCCACTTTTTTAGTCGCTATTTCCAGCATCTTTTTTATCCCGATACCTCAACCAGTGCAAACAGAAGAAAATCCAGACAACTTTTGGCAAGATGTCGGATATGGATTACGTTACTTAAATACCCACAAAAATCTTCTATTTCTGTTAGCAGCGAACTTATTATTTATGTTTGCCCACAATATTGGAGATTCACTTTATATACCAATGATTCTCTCACGTACAGGTAATGATACTCTTGTCTTGGGAAACTTAATCATAGCAGCAGGTTTTGGTGGTGTTACCGGAGCATTACTTGTTAATAAATGGGGGAATTTTCAAGATAAAGTTAGGGGTATTTTGTTGGGAATGATAGGTGTTGGTTTAACTAAAATAGTATTTGGTTTAGCTAGGACTATGTGGGTATGGATTCCTCCACAATTCTTGTGTTCTTTGAGTTTTACCATCAGTGGTAGTGCGGATAATGCGATTTGGTTAGCTAAAGTTGCTCCCAATGTACAAGGACGGGTTTTTGCTGCACGTTCTTTGCTTTTACAATTAGCTTCGGCTGCTTCGGTTTTGATTGCAGGACCATTAGCAGATAACCTCTTTATACCTGCATTTAGTCAGGGAGGTAGTCTTGTGGGTATCTTGGGAGGAATATTTGGGACTGGTGCTGGTGGGGGAATTGCGATGTTGTACGTAATTTGCGCGGTATGTATGTTTTTGGTCGGATTAGCTGGATTTAATTTTCCATTACTACTAAATTTGGAAAAGACTGTACCTGACCATGACGAGGTTGCGGTTTAGTCAGCTTGCAAATAACCAAGACATAAAAGTTATACCGATTTCAAAAATCTTTGCAACACATCCAGAATAGAATACGCGATATATCGCATCTCTACAAAATACATCTGTCGCATTCTTTTTTCAAATTGGTATTAATTTATGAAATCTCAATTTTTTGCGAATATTCCCCGCAGTGTCTGGATTTTGGGCTTTGTCAGCTTATTGACAGATGTTAGTACCAAGATGATTGATTCAATTTTGCCGTTGTTCTTAGTTTCCACACTGGGAGCAAATTTGTTGACTGTTGGTTTAATTGAAGGAATCGCTGAATCAACGGCTTCTGTATTGAAAGTCTTTTCGGGAATTCTAAGCGATTATTGGGGACAACGCAAACAACTTGCGGTGCTTGGTTATGGTTTATCAACCATAGTTAAACCTTTATTTGCTTTAGCTACAAGTCCTGTTTGGGTATTAATTGCTCGGTTCGGAGACAGATTTGGTAAGGGAATTCGCGTAGCCCCGCGTGATGCATTAGTAGCCGATATTACTGATAAGACTAATTTAGGAGCTGCTTATGGTTTGCGTCAGTCTCTTGATACTATAGGTGCATTCACTGGACCTATAGTTGCATTTATCTTAATGTCACTTTCGGGGAAAAACTTTCAGTTAGTTTTCTGGGTAGCATTAATACCAGGTGTTTTAGCTATTATTTTGCTGGCTGGTTTTATCAAAGAACCAAAGACTGAATCTAAACAGATACAAAAAAATCTTCTACGTTGGGATACTTTAAAGAGTCTGGGTAAAGAATATTGGATATTAGTTACAGTGGCATTGCTGTTTAATTTAGGTAACTCCAGCGATGCTTTTTTATTGCTCCAAGCACAGCAAGTTGGTATATCTCCTACCTTCGTGCCTCTGACAATAGTTGTAACGAATATTACTTACTTTTTGAGTGCCTATCCAGTCGGATTACTCTCTGACCGGATTGGAAGATTGAGGCTGTTGGTGGGTGGCTTTTTATTATATGCTTTGACATACTTGGGCTTTGCCTTTACTTCTGCTTCTTGGCAAATATGGGTGCTGTTTGCATTGTATGGATTGTATCAGGGTATGAACAAGGGTATATTCTCGGCGATGGTAGCAGAAAAAGTACCAGCAAATTTGCGTGGTACTGCTTTTGGGTTTATTAATTTGGCTACTGGCATAGCGCTTTTAATTGCTAATATTTTGACTGGTAGCCTGTGGCAATTAATTAGTCCACAAGTGGCTTTTATTACAGGGAGTGTTTTTGCTGTTGTGGCGATCGCAATTTTGTTAACAAAAATAAACAATCCCCAGACTTAAGCAAAACAATCTGGGGATTTTCATTTAAAACACTTTACGTTCCTCTAAATGGGCTGTAATTTCTTCTCGCTTTCGCCAAACCGAACGCAGTTTTTTCTCAGCAAACATTTGCAATTGGTCGCCAACATGACGGGAACCCGGTTGGGAAGAGTTACCATAACTCATTAGTGCCATTGCTTTAACTGGGTTAGAAAACTCAATTGCAGCAACGTAAGAATCACCAGCGAAAGGTTGAAATTTACCGTTTTCCGCAGAAATAAAGTCAACGACACGGAATATTCCTAACTCTCCGGAACCACCATTACCAGGTAAGTCCACATTCCCATATTTCAACCGGAAAACCTCTCCCCAAGGAACATCTAAATTTCCATAAGCTTTCTCTACTTTTGCAGCTGCGGTTTCTAGTAACTTCACAGCATCTTGGGGATTTGCTAATCCATCGGGTGTAATCCGGGGTGAATTTTCACTCCAAGGTTTACTAAAAGTCTTATCGAAGTCTAGCTCTTGTGCCCAAGCAGCAAATAATACTGCTCCTTTGCTATCTGCATTCGCTTGTCTATCCCACTTTTCTAAGATAGTTGCTGCTTTTTTTCCCAATTCACCACCATACTTTTTTGCAGCAGGAATTAAATCATCTAGAATCCTTTCTGCAAATTCCATCCTTGTTGAATGCTTATATTGAATCATTTCATCCAAGGTGATTTTTTTATCTTCATCCAGCATTCTTGCGGAACTCTGCGCTCGGAAATCCATGAAACGCGGTGCTATATAGGGCGGATATTTATCTGCTTTAATTGCTGATGGGAAAGTAGTTGTCCAAGGTGGGTCATTAGTATTTTGTAACCAACCACTTGGAGGGTCAATCACACGGGGTAAATCTTGATAAGGGTGAATTTTTGTCCATAGGGTTTTGGATGTATTCCCTGGAATAATACCTTGCCAATACTCAAAATCCCCTTGCTGACGCACTGGAACTTGACCGTTAAATAGATGCATAATATGCCCTTTTCTATCGGCATACATCACCGTAAACATCGGTAGTTGCAAACGTTGGAGTGCTTTTTCAAATTGTGCCAGATTCTGCGATCGCGCCATATCCCACCATTGTTCTAATACACCTGGTTTGTCAAGACCGACAACACGTAATGCGATCACTTTCCCATCTTTTTCTGAGACAATCGGTCCGTGTACAGAACTTTTGATAAGCAATGGTTGCTCACTTACTGTCCCATCTTTTTGTTTTACCTTCAAAGAAACTGTTTTTGTTTCCAAAGGACGAACTTTACCATCAAAACGATAGCTATCACCAATTAGTTCTAATTGATAAGCATCCCACCCATCATGGGTATTAACGGTATGAGTCCAACCCAAATTATCGTTGAAAGCAATATTTAAAACCGGAATACCCACCAACGATGCACCATAAGCATCAATACCTGGTGCAGTAATTTGCGCCTCATACCACAAGTACAAATCAGACCAAGGAAGATGGGGATTCGCCAACAACATAGCATTCCCAGACTCTGAACGAGAGGGTGCGATCGCCCATCCATTAGAACCTGCTTTAGACTCCGGTGTACTCACACCTGCAACTTGTTCTGGACTGACTACGAATGTAAAATTGAGTACTCTTTGCAGATGGGCAAGTATATCTTCTCCTGTGACTGGTAAGACAATTTCAATAGCATCATCAATCGCTTGCGGATTTTCTTTGACGTAAGTATTTACACCCTCTGCAAAAGCATCCAAATAACTGCGAAAAGATGAATTCTGCGCCTGATACCAAGAGCGAGCGCGTTCCGGTACTCCCATTGTCAACACCCAACGGTCAGAGTCAGTATATTCTTCTCCCCAATATTCAGCAGCACGTCCTCTTGCCTGTCCGTAAAGACGTAAAAGTAAGTTTCCATGACTTTGCATTTGTGCCCATCCAAAGGCACGGAAAGCACTTGCGGTATCCTTGGCGTAAATATGGGGTATTCCATAGGTATCCCACAATATTTCCGTACTTCTTATTGCTGGAGAACCTAGAGTTTGGCATCCTAGAATTAATGCCAGTAACAGACTGAGTGTAAATGGGGGAATTCGATTCTGATTTTTTTTCAAAACTCTGATTATGTTGAGTTTGTTGAAATCAGGCAAAATACGAATGATAGTAATTAACTGCGAAGAGCTAATAAACATTGGTTTTGGTTGATTTATGATACTTTGAAAAAGCTACAGATGTGCAACATAGGACATCTATTAATAAGGCACACAAAATTTATGACTTGAAAGCCTTGCGTTAAGCAACACTTTCATTCTCAATAGATACTAACAGTAATTTATATCAATTAATTTTAATTTCTCTCAATAAAAATATAAATCAATACGGAAATATATAAAATTGCAGTAATTAAGTTATACAAATCACAAATAAAATTGACATAAATACGAGTAATTATTTCTATATGCTTAACTAAAAGCAATAAAATGATAAAATTTCAGTAGTATTTAACACACTGAGTTACTTTGATTGCAGCATTAGCGTAACGGCTCCTCCGGTGCATCACATTCTACTTTAAGCATCCTCGTTATGTTCTCAACTATACCCATTTATTCACAGTAATATATTTTCTTGGAAAACTCCAGTTATTAAAATAGATGAGCTTTAAATGCACAAACTTACCTTTCATTGACGATCGCGATCGCTTGTTCGGGAGACAAGCCAACACAAGCTGCAAGTTCTTCTAATGCAACTCGTTCACGGGTGTTAGCACCGAGCATTTCTGTTGCTGCTGTCACATAATCAGAATTATCGATCTGATGTATATTTGCTTCCGTGCTAGTTCTCGCAGGAATACTGGTGACAGTTGCATGGGTAAACTTTTTCATTTTATGGGTGGCAATTTGCGTGGCTTGACGAGCTTGCAGATAAGCAAGATAGTATTGCACAACAGCCACTCTTTTTTGCTTTTTGGCTTCTTGCCAACGGGCTACGACAATCGGTTGTTGTGTGAAGGTATTTATGAGTTTGATGGGATCGATAGTGATAGTTGCAGATAAACTATTTTCGTTTTCAGATGAAGGGCTGGATGATATATACTTGCGATTCGTTAGAGAAGGTAATATTTCAATAGTGACAACATCTGTAAAAGCATTTAATCCCATCCCGGCTTTTGTCTCCCGAACTTGGGCTGAATTACCTTGAGCGATCGCAACTAACTGCTCGATAATTTTCATATCCCGTTGACTAATCTGGGTTTGCAATGGTTCCAAGACTTTAGTTGGATGAAGATTCTGTTCTGATGCATTGACGGATTGCAGAGTGCGTTCACGTATGCTTTTAGCATTGCCGGAGACTAGTGGCTCCGCAGGAGTATCGCATATCCCCAAACAACTAATACCAACAAATATTGTCGCCAGAGTAATGTAATGAATTTGTCTTGATAGCATTGTGTATATAATTGTGCGATCTGCTTGCTGTGACAGTTCACCCAACAGGATAGAACTAGATAAAAATCTTTCTTGTTAACGAATCAAAACAAACGTACCAATTAAAATCAAACCAGTTCCCAAGAATACTTTCAGCGTTAGTGGTTCCTTGAGAAAAAGTAACGAAAAAATTAGTACCAAAACCAAACTTAATTTGTCCAAAGGTGCAACTAAAGAAGCCTTTCCCACTTGTAAAGCGCGAAAGTAAAACAACCAAGATAAACCAGTTGACAACCCAGAGAAGACGAGAAACAATAAGGTTTTGGGAGTTATTGTTAAAAGCGTGTCGAATTGCCCTCTAACTAAAACCCAACTCCAAACCATCACCAAAATAACTAGAGTACGGATTGCGGTTGCTAAATTGGGGTTGATTGCTTCGACTCCAATTTTGGCAAAAATAGTCGTCAATGCAGCAAAAAATGCCGATAAAAGGGCATAAAAGACACTATTGCTTTCATCATTCAACATTCAATGTCCCTCAACAGATAAGTATTTATTGAGAAATAATATCACTATTTCCCTGTGGTTAAATCTACATATTCAGAATAACTCAACGGCAGGTAAAGCCTTCTCACCTACTACCCTCACCCACTCGGTATTCGCATCAATATTGGTAACTGTAATTTCTGTAATTCCCGCAAGGGGTTTTTCCGATTTTAACGTGAAAGCATCACTGTTATTTGAACCATAATTTGTCCAAATGGTCACGATATACTTCATAACCATAACCGGGTAGGACAAGATATGATTCAAAAGGCTTGTTGCGAATTAAGCTAAAAAATTGGCTAAAAACATTGTCAATCAAGACGTTCAGCGATTTACAAGCGTGAATGGGTGCAAGCCTTATCTTGTAAGCTTTTCAGCCGTTTCAAATTTTATTACACAACAAGTCTAAAGTTATAAATTGAATTTTAAGCCGTTCGCAGTATAGCAATGACTGTAAATATTTCTGCTCGCTCATCTACTTATCAAGTTCTTCCCTTCCTGCCAATGGGAACACACATCGGTGTTCCGGAAACTGGATCGGGGAAAACTCGACATTCCAAACCAAAAACTTCTTTTACCATTTCTTCCGTCATCACCAATTCAGGTTCCCCAGTTGCAAAAACTTGACCTTCTTTGACTGCAACTAAATAGTCAGCATAGCGACAAGCTTGATTTAAATCATGCAACACCATCACCAAAGTTCGTCCCTGATTTTGATTTAATTCCCACAGTAAATCTAACACCTCAATTTGATGTGCCAAATCTAAAAAAGTTGTGGGTTCATCTAATAGTAAAATATCAGTATCCTGCGCTAAAGACATCGCAATCCAAGCCCGTTGTCTCTGTCCACCAGAAAGAGTGTCTAATTCCCTTTCTGCAAGTTCTTTCATCCGAGTAATTTCTAATGCAATATCTACTAATCTTTCATCTTCCTTCGTCCATTGTTGCAGCCAATTTTGGTAAGGAAAACGACCACATACAACTAAATCTTTCACAGTCAATCCTTCCGGGGGAACAGGTCCCTGGGTGAGAATTCCTAATTTTTTAGCAATGTCTTTTGTGGATATTTTGAAAATATCTGCTGCATCGAGATAAACGCTACCTTTATTAGGTTTGAGCAATCTTGCCAATCCCCGTAGCAGGGTAGATTTACCGCAGCCATTCGCACCGACTAAAGCGGTAATTTGTCCTTTAGATATCGTTAAATCTAAACTTTTAATGATTGTTGCCCCGTCGTATCCTAAAGTTAAATTACGGGTTTCGATTTGAGAGTGTTCGCGGGTATTTAATTGCATTTTTTAGAGATTTAGTAATTAATAAACTGAGCTTTGGAGATACATTTTCATGAGATTTTTAGGAAAATATTTGTAGCAATAAGACATGAACAATTATGTATTCATGTATTATTAAATACCTTATCAAACATCACGAAAGTATGATGAACTGGTGCAAAAATAAAAGGCTTAGTATTTTCATATTTTTCTCTATTACCTATTAATGCCTTTTCTTTGAGAATTATTTCTACAATTTTCACACCTTCAATAGTATTCAAGTATTGAGATTTATTCTTACTTATCTTTAGATCACTCTAACGATAATTAGTAGCTTTAAGCAATAAGACAAACATGATTAAAACTTATAATAATACTATTTGTGATAAGAATATATAATCTAAGCTAAATGTCTTTATTACGATGTAAGAGGGATGTCATCGCCCAATACCTGACGGGTTTGATATCAAGACTGTATCTGTTGCTAAAAAAGTTGATGGTTATTATTTAAATCTTGTTTGACAATATTATCAATAATGATAATATTACTGTTAACGATAACATTCATTTCTCTAAAACTTTGAGTGGTAGCAAAGCAGACCTAATTCTCCATCCTGTGCGATTAAAAATCCTTCAAGCTTTTGTGGGCGATCGCCATCTTTCAGCACGACAGTTGTGCGAAATACTACCTAATATCCCTCAAGCAACGTTGTATCGTCATTTCCAAAAGCTTGTACAGGCAGAACTCCTAACTGTTATAGCAGAACATCCCATTAGGGGTACTGTTGAAAAATTTTACAGTCTACAAGAGCAAAACACTGAGCTTTTACCAGAAGAACTAGCCGCCTTAACAGGTGCAGATCATCAACGCCATTTCACAGCCTTTGTCGTTAGCTTGTTGACTGAGTTTGAAGCGTATTTACAACGGGATGAGATTGATATTGTCAAAGATGGAGTTGGCTATCGTCAGATAGCACTGCATTTGAGTGATGAGGAACTGGCTGAGTTAACACAATCTCTCAATCAGGTACTAATGCAGTTTTTGCAGAAAAAACCCTCAAAGCAGAGGAAACGATTTTTGCTATCCAGTATCTTGATTCCAGGAGATTAATCTGATGTTGGTTTTAAAGCAGTTTGCAATTTTATTTACGTTAGGTAGTTGGGGAATTTTACTGCTGATTCCGTCCTTGATTCCCGTAATTCAAAAGCAGTTAGCTACCTTACCAACAGAAGTAGCCGCAGAAGTGCCACCTTTATCGATTGTACTGCTATTGCAAGGAATCCAAATCGCAGTTTTATTAGCGATCGCTGTTTTGATTGGTATCTTTTGTACTCCTGTGGTGGGATTGCGATCGCATTTAATTGAATATTGGGTATTTCATCCATCCAACCCGATATCCTGGATAAATGATGTGAAATGGGGTCTAGGTATTGGTACAGCAGCAACAGCTATAACCCTATCGATTCGCTTATTGCTAGAACCTGTATTACCAGAAGCATTGCGGGCTACCAATCAGCCCCAACCAAGTATTATGGATGCTATAACGGGGATGTTTTACGGTGGGATTACCGAAGAAATTTTGACGCGTTGGGGGTTGATGTCTGTTCTCGTCTGGTTAGGCTGGAAGCTCTTCAAGCAGGGGGTAGGATTGCCTACTCATGCAGTCTACCAGAGTGCGATCGTTTTAGCAGCAGTTGTTTTTGGGTTGTTGCATTTGCCGCTAATCTCTAGTCTTACACCGATTACAGGTTGGGTGATCGTTTACGCCATTCTGCTTAATGGTATAGTAGGCATTGCTTGTGGATGGCTATTTTGGCAATATTCTCTTGAAGCAGCAATGATAGCCCATGCCAGCTTTCATGTTTATGTCTTTGCCTTGAATGCTTTGCTGACAAAATTTATTTAAGTTGCCAAAAAGCTAAAAAATCCAATCAGCTTTCTCATCAGCTAAAATATCATCAAGATTGCCTTGAGATACAACCCTACCTGCTTTCATCACAATAATTTGATCAGCGCACAGCACTTTCACCTGCTATGAGGTAAACACATAATCTCATTCCAATATCCCCTTTAAAAGACTATCATCCATCAAATGTATAATTATTTTTGTACTACTACTGACTTTATTAAGTCACTTTTTCCGAGTTTGAACTAGTAAATATAGAAAATATGGCGCACCAATCACAGCAGTAACAATTCCACAGGGAATCTCTATCGGAGCAAATACAACCCTCCCTAATAAATCTGAAATAGCCACCATCATCGCTCCTATAATTCCTGCAACTGGCATCAAATTTTGATGATTTCCTCCGACTAATTGACGGGCAATATGGGGAGCAATTAACCCCACAAAACCAATTGTTCCCGCAGTTGCAACTGCCGCACCCGACAAAGCAGAACTAATTACTAATAATAAACCACGTTGCCATTCAATCCTACTACCTAATCCTTGGGCAATTTCATCTCCTAAATTTAAAGTATTTAATTCCCTAGCTTTGATTAAAGCTAAAGGAACAAATACAATCAACCAAGGTAGAAAAGCAAAAAGTTGTTCCCAAGTTCTTCCATACACACTTCCTGCTAACCAAACTAATGCTTGATTCACTTCATAAATTTGTCCAAACGTTATCATAAAGCTAGTACAAGCACCTGCAACGGCGGAAATCCCCACACCAATTAAAATTAATCTCACGGGGTGGGTTCCACTATTCCAGGCGAAAATGTAAATTAATAAGGAAGCAATTAAAGCACCAATAAAAGCTGATATTGGTAAAATTCCGGCGGGTAAATTAGGAAGCAAGATAATTACACTAACTGCTGCTAAACTTGCACCCGCATTAATCCCAATAATTCCAGGATCAGCGAGAGGATTTCTAGTTAAACCTTGCAGAATTGTACCGGAAATTGCCAGAGCAATACCAACTAAACATGCTGTTAATGTGCGCGGTAATCGTAGGGTATTGATAACAAATCCATAATCAGGATTTCCTGTTTCTATTCCTAATAAGGTTTGCAAAACAATAAGCGGTGGAGTCGGGTATTCACCAACAGAGGTACTGATTATAAATGTTGTGAAGGTAATAATTAAAATTACCAGTAAAACTGATGGAATTCGTCGGTGAAGACGAAAGGATATGGGTAAAAATTTAGAGCGGAAAATAATAGTATTATTCTTCACTTTGTACCTGAGTTTTCCTAAATCAATGCAGAACGATGTCTCAGCTAAGTCTATCAGCTAAAAATTATTGAGAATTTATGCTTTACTTTTTCACCTTGGTTTTGGCTAAATAAACGAAGAAAGGGGCACCGACTAAAGCTGTCATAATTCCTACCGGAACCTCTTGGGGTTGAATGATTAATCGAGCGAAAATATCAGATAATAAAAGTAATATGGCTCCAAATAATGCACTATAGGGAATAATCCAACGGTAATCCACACCCACCACAAATCGAACAATATGGGGAACCACTAAACCAATAAATCCGATCACACCAGCAACAGCAACCGCACTACCATCTAAGAGCAAAACAGAAATCAGCGCTATAACTTTCACCCAAGTAGTTTGCTGTCCTAAACCCTTGGCAATATCTTCCCCTAAACTCAAAATCGTCACTTGTCTGGAAATACCTAAAGCTAATATCATCCCCATACCCACATAAGGTAAAACCTGGACGATAATATCTGCATCCACACCTGCTAGGGAACCAGCTAACCAAAAGCGAATTTCTTGTAATGTGCGTTGACTGACGATTAAAATCCCAGAAGTCAATGAAGTAAGCAAGCTGCTAATTGCTGCCCCGGCAATGGTAAGATTTAGTGGTGTCGCCCCACCCCGTCCTAATGATGCGAGAAAGTAAACCCCCACAGCAGTGATACCAGCACCTAAAAATGCATACCAAATATAGCTACTGGGAGTAGATGCACCCATGAGAAAAATAGCCATGACGACGGAAACAGCTGCACCGGAACTCACCCCCAAAATACCAGGATCAGCAAGGGGATTGCGGGTTACTCCTTGCATTAACGCACCTGCTACCGATGTGGATGCACCTACTATCATTGCCAGAAGCGATCGCGGTAATCTGACGGTACGAATGATTAAATGTTCTCTGGAAGCATCAAAAGACAGAAATGATTGCAAAATCGCGTCTAGAGGAATTTTTGCAGCACCCAGAGTAACACTAAAAATTAGGCTAGTAAGTAGTACAAGCAAGGCTACCACTAAACCGATTATAAATAATCTTACCTGTTTAGAGTCTTTCGGTAGTGGCGAGGTCTCTTTTAGCATTTTTCAATTGGTGATCAGTAATAGAGCAACAAGTTTCAGACTGTTTACTCAGTTATATTGACTAGTTCGTAAAGACGAAATATTCAAAGAGGTGGAATTGCCAAATATCTACAATATAAAGATTCTCATAATATCATGTCAAATTACTTAATTAAGACTAAATTATCTACATTATAGATTTACATAATTGAGAAATAATTGCAATCATCTTGGTCAGCAATTCCAAATTCAGATTTTGACAACGGGTACAGTTTACCTTGAGGATAAAGGAGTATTTCTTCAGGGGCATAAAAATGGAGCCGATGGCACTGAGTTTTGGGGTAATGCTGGGATTTCTTCAACGAGCGATCGCTAAAATCAAAGACCCAAGGCTTGCTAGTAATGCGACCCGCTACAGCATCAAAGATACTATGCTGGCAGCTTTTTCAGTATTTTTCATGCAGTGCGAATCTTTTTTGGAACACCAGCGTCAAATGCATAGTCGTTGTGGGCAAGATAACGCCCAAAGCTTGTTTGGTTTGACGCAAATTCCCACCACACCTCAAATTCGCAATATTCTGGACGAAATCTCAGCAAGCGGATTATTTCAGGTATTTACATGGGTTTACCAGGCATTGCATCGGGATGGACACCTGTAGTAGGCGGTAAGACTGAGATTGCGTTTCAAAGATGGAGACCTTGAAAGTGTCATTATTGCCTGTTTGTAGTTTCCAAGCTCGTTGTAAGCCAACGTGAGTTCGACTGTTAGAAAAAGCCGAAAAGCTTGCTAGATATAAAGCGCGAGAAACAGGGCACTAAAGAGCGATCGCGAAGATTACGTGAGTTCAACAGAACTAAAAAATGGCAGGAGGTAGAGCAGGCAAATCTTTTGGGTAAATATCAATCGAAGGTTTTTTAGGCAAAGGCGAGATACAATGCTAGACATAGCCGAGACCCTTGTTTTTGTTAGATATTCTTAGTCTCGGCATTTTTTTGTGACTTTTTTGCCACTTCTCAATCAATCGTAGCGATCGCCTTTTTGTATGCTCAGTTAAGCAAATCCATACATAGCAAGCTTTTTGCGCTTTTCTATCCGTCGAACTCACGTTAATTCAAGCGCAGCTTCCCCGACGCTGAGGGAAGCGATCGCACTTGCTTGCAAGCGTTCACTAAGCGTACATTGCTGTAAACCCAGTAATACTTAAGTACTACGATTATAATAAATACTGTTGTATTGCATAACTCTGAATGCGCTAAAGTATTGCCAGGCAAGGCTTTTAGCCCAATACCCTGTTTGATGGTAGTTATTAAATGAAAGTTCCGTGCGATCGCAATGCCCTGTTAGCCTATATGCGATCGCGGTTATTTCCTCCCTTCCCCATCCCTCAGCATTTTCACCAACGACACGCTACCATAAGTGTAATTAACAGGCTGTATACAGACTTTTATACCAAAACCCTGTGTTACCAATGCCTCTAAACGAAATCATCAGCGCGATCGCAAGTTTTGCTAGTCCTATCCTCAAGGACAAAATTCAACGCAATGAGACTGTAATCAAGCTATTACAGCAGTTTAAGCTGAATCCTGAGCATCCTCCCAGTGATTTTAGTGGGGTTTATGCCTATGCGTTGGTGGAATATGGTGTTGGTAAACCCAGGCAATTGCTAGAAATTTTCCGTCACGAAGAGGTAAAACAGGCTTTTCGTAAGGCATTCGACCATAATAACCCTTCAATTTTGCTTTCGGAAGTCGATACATTTCTTGATAGTTATAGTTTAGGTGATGAAGTCCGGGATTTAGGGTTGGATGTGAGGCGAGAAGTAGCTGAGTTTGCCACTGTTTTTATTGAGGTTGCTAAACGTAGTCGTACTCCTGGTGATGTTTTGATGAGCCATCAACTCGGTTCATTACACAAACGTATTGCTAGTATTCAAGAGCAACTGAGCAGGTTGCCGAATTTAGAAGGAATCCGTACCGAAATTGCCAGGTTAGCAGCAGAAAATTACCCCGCACTGCCAGGGGTTTCTGCTACAGAGAATAATTGTAAAGCGATCGCGATCGCACAACAAATGCGTGGTTGGTTTGAAACCTTGGGCTATCGGTTTGAAAAGTATGAAATCTGGCAAGATAGCTATTTTGAGTGGATTGTAAATATCCAAATCTGGCGCAACCGCTATGAGCGTTTTCTAATACGTGGGATTGCTGGGGAAGCAGGATTCGCTGATGTCAAGGCTTTACGCCAATCAGTAGAACAACAACGAACTGATGGTGGTTGGTTAGTAACAGCCCGTCGCATTTCCAGAGCAGCACGGGATGAAGTGGAAAAAGAGGAAAATCGCCACCTGGGTTGTTACACTTTCGATGAGCTTTTGGCGCAGGATGCTGACTTTAGCGGCTATCTCGATTGGTTGGAAGCAGAGATAAAACACCGCAAAATCGATACCAAGTATGTACCCCTTGCTTGTAGTAAAGAAGAAATTGACCCCGTTAGCAAACGCCAAATCGCCGTCAGTCGTTACGATGAGCAGGATGGTTGGATTGATGGATATATTGATCGTTGGCTCGACGACCCGGTGAAAGAGCATATTTCGATACTCGGTGAATTTGGTACGGGGAAAACTTGGTTTGCTTTGCATTACGCTTGGGTAACATTGCAGAGATACCGCGATGCCCAAAAACGCGGTACGGAATTGCCCCGATTGCCTTTGGTGATTCCTCTGCGGGATTATGCCAAAGCGGTGAGTGTGGAATCTCTATTTTCCGAGTTTTTCTTTCGCAAACATGAAATTCCCCTACCTGGATATTCGGCATTTGAACAACTCAACCGCATGGGTAAATTGCTGCTAATTTTCGATGGTTTCGATGAAATGGCAGCAAAAGTTGATAAACAGGAGATGATAAACAACTTTTGGGAATTGGCGAAAGTTGTGGTTCCTGGAGCCAAGGTAATTCTCACCTGTCGTACCGAACATTTCCCCGAAGCGCAAGAGGGACGGGCTTTGTTAAACGCAGAGTTGCAAGCATCCACCAAGGATTTGACGGGGGAAACACCGCAATTTGAGGTGTTGGAACTGGAGAAATTTACCGACGAGCAAATTCAGCAGGTGTTATCGTTCCAAGCAGCACCAGCAACGGTGGAAATGGTGATGGGGAACCCGCAATTATTGGATTTAGCCCGTCGTCCAGTGATGACCGAGTTGATTTTGGAAGCATTGCCAGATATCGAAGCGGGGAAACCCGTGGATATGTCGCGGGTATATTTGTATGCAGTGCGGCATAAAATGGAACGGGATATAAAGAGCGATCGCACATTCACATCTTTGGCAGATAAGTTGTATTTCCTGTGCGAGTTGTCTTGGGAAATGCTTTCCACCAACCAAATGAGCTTGAATTACAAGTTTTTCCCTGATCGCATTCGGCAGTTGTTTGGCATTGAGGAAAAAGACCTCGACCACTGGCATTATGACATGATGGGGCAAACGATGTTGATTCGTAACGCCGACGGGGATTACACTCCAGCACATCGGTCATTGTTGGAATTTTTTGTCGCGTATAAATTTGCGGCTGAGTTGGGTGTATTAGCTGGGGATTTTATCGAGTTAGCACAGGCACAATCTTGTTTGGATGGGAGTGCTGCACCTGTTGATTATACTTGGTCGGGGTATTTTTCACGACAATTGGATAATGCGGGGAATTATTTTGCGATACCTGCGTTGAGTGGGTTTGTGAGTGAGTCGTTGGAGAAATTGAGGGAGACATTTGGGCGATCGCAATTAACAAAAGCGGTGATGGATTTGCTTTTACCGATGGTTGATGGTGAGAAGAAAGAGGCGATTATTCAGGTTATTGAGGGTACGAGGGGAAGGAGTGAGGATGAGGTTGGTTATGTTGGGGGAAATGCGGCAACTTTGGCTGCGAAGGTTGATAAAACAGCGTTAGAGGGAAAAGATTTAAGCGCTGTGGTAATTAAGGGAGCAGATTTTAGCAATACTAGCCTACGTCATGTTAATTTCAGTGGAGGAAATTTTATTGATTCTATTTTTACCAAAGACTTGGGTAATGTTCGATCAGTAGCTTTTAGTCCAAATAGTCAATTTTTGGCTACTGGAGATAGTCGTGGTATGGTTCGCTTATGGGATGTTGCAAGTGGTCGAGAAATTTTAAACTGCAAAGGACACACCCATTGGGTAGAATCAGTTACTTTTAGTCCCACAGATGCAATTATTGCCAGCGCGAGTAACGATCAGACAGTAAGGTTATGGGATGTCAGCACTGGTAAATGTTTGAAAATTTTACAAGAACACACGAATTCTGTCTTGTGTGTTGTCTTCAATCCTGATGGTCAGAAGCTTGCAACTGCGAGTCTTGACCAAACTGTAAAGTTGTGGGATATTTCCACAGGTGAATGTTTAAAAACATTCTATGGTCATCTTGATTGGGTTTTTTCTGTTGCTTTCAGTCCCCAAGAGGATAGAATCGCCAGTGTTAGTGCCGATAAAACAATAAAGCTATGGGATATCAACACAGGAGAATGCCTCACAACTCTCCCAGAACAGGATATAGTCTGTGATATTGCTTATAACTGGGATGGCTCTCTAATTGCGACAGCTTGTAGCGACCAAACAGTAAAATTATGGGATGCCCGTGCAAGTAGATGTCTAAAAACCTTAGATGTAAATAAAGTTCGTTCTCTAGCTTTTAGCCCTGAAGGCGAAATGCTCGCTACAGGCGGCGCTGACCATAATATCAGGTTATGGAATATTCATACAGGTGAATGCGTAAAAACTTTTCAAGGTCATATCGACCACATAATATCAGTCGCCTTTAATAATACAGGTCAAATACTAGCTAGTGGTAGTGCAGACGCAACCGTTAGACTATGGAATATTAATGATGGTGAGTGCCTTAAAGTTTTTCAAGGACACACAGCAGCCATTTGGTCAGTAACTTTTAGTCCCACAGGTAAAATATTGAGTAGCGGTAGTTACGAACCAAATATTAAGATATGGGATGTTCAAACAGGTCAGTGCTTGAAGGTATTGCAAGGACATCTTTACTCAGTTGTTTCAGTTGCGTTTAGCCCTGGAGAGGAGATGCTTGCCAGTGGTAGTTACGACCAAACAGTAAGACTATGGGATATCAGCACAGGTGAATGCTTAAAAGTTTTACAAGGACATACAAATTTGGTTCGGTCAGTTGCGTTTCATCCCAATGCCAAGGTGATTGCAAGTGGGAGTTCGGACACAACTATAAAGCTATGGGATATCGATACAGATAAGTGTTTCAGAACTTTTCAGGGACATAGTAATTCCGTTGGTGCAGTTACTTTTAGCCCTGGGGGTAAGATTCTTGCTAGTAGTAGTTACGATCAAACTATTCGACTATGGAACCCCGACACAGGTGAGTGTTTAAGAATACTAAAAGGTCACGATAATTCTATTGGAACTATTGCTTTTAATCACAATGGCGATATGCTTGCTAGTGGAAGTTATGATAAAACCATAAGGCTATGGGATGTCCACACAGGTGAGTGTGTGAGAATATTGGAGGGACATACGAACTGGGTTAGAACTGTTGTCTTCAATCTTCAAGATGAGAATTTGGTAAGTTGTAGTTATGACAAAACTATAAAAATATGGAATATCTTTACAGGGGAATGTTTGGGAGATTTACTGGAATATACAAGTCCCTTGTTGTCAATTGCTTTTAGCCCAGATGGTAAAGTTATTGCTAGCGGTAGTAATGATAAAAAAATCAATTTTTGGCACTATGAGACAACCAAGTGCTTGAAAACTTTATGCGATCGCCCTTATGAAAACATGAATATCACAGGTGTCAAAGGTTTAACCGATGCTGAAATTTCCACCCTCAAAGCATTAGGTGCAGTGGAAGATGGGGAAATGTAAAGTAAACAGGAATTATGATTAATATATTAGGCGCGATCGCATTAGACATCTCCGAAAATGAATGTAGAGACGTAGCACTGCTACGTCTCTACAAGGGTTTCAGGTAACGCATAATTAATTTCTGGAGATGTCTATTGAGTAGAATTATGCGATATATTAGGTGCGATCGCATGGAGTTATGCGATATATTAGGTGTGATGGCGTTGAGTCGAATGATGCGATATATTAGGTGCGATCGCGTGGAGTCGAATTATGCGATCGCGTAGCGTCTCGGAACGAGAATCGCCCTGATGAAAATATGAATATCACAGGTGTCAAAGGCTTAACAGATGCCGAGATTAGCACCCTCAAAACATGATAGTGCAATAGAAGACGGAGAAATGTAAAATTAAAATATTCACATAATCCGAAAATGCGACTAGCCCAAATCACAATGACAACGAAAGAAAGTATTAAGCAAGAAATAGACAAGCTCAGTGAAGAACAATTTCAACTTGTAGCTGATTTTATTGAATTTATCAAATTCCGTACTCAAAAAATTGATACAAGTCCCCAAAAAAGACTTAGCGAATTCTACGGTGTATTAAAAGCAACTAAACCCTATCCAGGAAAGGAAGAAATTCGTACAATAGTGGGCGAATCTTTAGCTCAAGGAATACTTAACGAACAATAATGACAGATTTTTGGGTAGATGCTAATGTTTTACTGCGTTTTCTAACAGGAGAACCTCCTGAATTAGCAGAACGTGCTTTAAGGCTAATACAAAGGGCTGAACAAGGAGAAATAAACCTTAAACTTTCACCAATTGTAGTTGCAGAAATCGTTTGGGTACTGAGTTCATTTTATCGATATTCCCGCACCCAAATAGCTGAAGTTTTGTTACCGTTAATTGCATCTGACGGTATTAGCTGTGATGAAATACAACAAGTTACCGCAGCACTCAGCCTGATGGCTAGTGCAAATGTTGATTTCCTTGATGCTTATCTGGCAGAAATCGCACGTTATACAGGTGAAAGCGTAGTTTCATTTGATAGAGACTTTAGGCGTTTAGGGATTAACTGGGTTGAGCCAGAATAGATTAATCTCAGTGTGCGATCGCGCTTTGCGCGGCTCCCCTTGGGAGCATCGCGTAGCGTTTCGGAACGAGAATCGCCCTTATGAAAACATGAATATCACAGATATCAAAGGTTTAACGGATGCCGAAATTTCCACACTCAAAGCATGATAGTGCTGTGGAAAATCAAGAAAGCTGAAATTAATCATCAGCAAACAAAGACTCTAAATCTTGACGACCACTAACTATTCGTAAAATCTCAATACCATCATCAATAACCTTATACAAAATAATATATCCATCTAGCGGTAAGCCACGCAAATCGTCTCTAATCTGAGAGTAACTACGTCCCATATTCGGAAACATGGCTAATTTCTGGCACTTTTTATTAAATTCTCGAAACAGTTTTTCTCCAGCTTCAAGATTGACCTCCAAAAAATAATCTGCAATCTGGTTTAAATCCCTACTTGCAGATGGTGAAATAATCAAATTACTCATTCTTTTTCTTGACGCGCCCTTTTAAATCTATCTAGTATCTCCGCTATCACCGTTTCCCCATCCAACCCTTCACCACGGTCAAGTTCTGCAACTGCAACATCAACTTTTTGACGAGTTTCTTCTATCCATTCAGCATATTCAGATTGCAATTTATCAAACAATCTAAACGCTACATCAACGATTTCTTCTGCCGAATTATATTTACCACTTTCAATCTGCGTTTGAATAATTTTTTCCTGTTCGGGTTTTAACTGAATATTCATAATTTTTATCTCGCTGTTAAGTTAAACTATTTTAATGGCGAAACGATTATTGCTGGTCTTCTACCCGCTTGCTCGCGCCCAACTTGGGGCATAAAATTTATCCAAACAGTATCACCTTGTTGGGGAATATAATCTGGAGAATTTTTACTTTTTTGGTGATACTAAAGTTATTGTTTAGGTGCAGCCTAGCACAAGCGATCGCCACAGAATAAACTATATCTAAACCTATTTTATCACAAGTGTTAAAGGCTTAACCGATGCGGTTCACGTAGTGCGGCGCTAGCCCAAATTTCTACCCTCAAAGCATGATAGTGCAGTGGAAGACGGGGAAATGTAAAATTAAAATATCAGGCAATCCTAAAATACTGTGAACAACCCAAAAATACTTAAAGCCGTGAATACTCAATTAGTTGATACTTATGATGCTGCAATTTAGTACATATCAGAACCGTGCTTGATGTAGGGTAGGTAGCCAGCGAGTTACTATTATTAGCACTTTTTCAACCACCTCCCTCCAAACTACGCATGACCGCTTCCGTATCACGTAGCTTTCCGGTAATTTTTACGATTTCACGTATGATGTTCAGTATCGTTTCGGCTGTTCGCATCTCGCGTACCTCTCGATTTCTGTTTCATCTTTATTACCTGTTCTACAACGCCGGAGTAAACGGCTCTCCCGTTTGCCCTGGTGGGGCGTTACTCCCACGACTACTATTAGAACTCCGTTACCATAGGACTCGCGTCCCGTAGGCAATCCCATGTTCCGTCACTGATGAACGTATAAAGAACGACAATAGAACCATCCTATGGTAAAAGGGTATAAAATCATCTTTTTTACCACAAAAATATGAGTGACATGTTAAGTTATATTCAAAACAACCCTCAAGAAACACAGCGGTTAGTAAGTGTAAAGTATGACCAACTTGAGCAACTAATAAAACAGGCGATCGCGAGGGTGAAAGCCAGTCATAGAAAGGTATTCGCATTTTTTGGAGATGTCTAGTAGTGAGAGTTATTTTTAGGGTTGCCGCGATCGCATTACCTCGTGCAAGCTTCGCACTTCAATCCAAAACGACAAATACTAAACTGTCATTGCGACGAAGGAAGCAATCCCAACATTTTCTACACCAACGAGTCAATGCGATTGCTTCGTCGTTCCTCCACCCTTCGGGAACGTCTTCGACGAACGCAATGACAAGCGATCGCACTCCAACTCAAAGCACCAAAAACCGTCATTCTCAGCAATAAGCGATCGCATTCCAACTCAAAGCACCAAAAACCGTCATTCTCAGCAATAAGCGATCGCATTCCAACTCAAAGCATTAAGCTACACCGTAATCAGTATATTGACGCTTGTATGGAGCTTGCAAACCCAAGATAATATCCTCTGGTGGTACTCCCATCATTACTAACTCCTCTGCGGGATTGCGATCGGTTAAATTCTGTTGTAGCCAGATTTTGCCATCTTTAATATCAAAATGCATCACGCATCGATAAATACGATTCAATCCTTGCCAACCTACATTCATCCATTGATAATGATTGCGTTCTGTGTCTAAAATCAGTTGAACCTCGACATCGTTATCTGAGATATCATCACTGGCATAGTTCGTCAAAAGTTTTGTAACATACTCTTGATATTTTGTTAGTTTATCCACTCTACAATCACCTCATCTAATGGATTGTAAACAATTAATAGTACCTGATACTGTTTTATCGCAGTTTTAGTAAATTCAAGCTGAAAAAATGTTTTGTACGTATCAAATGGAACTGCTAGGTATAATACTCGCTCTGGTTCGTAACCTGCTAATGCTATACGGTAGCTCAAGAATTGCCCTAGAGCAGCGTAAAAATCTGTAATTGCGGAGGGATTTAAAAAGCTTTTGATTTCAATTGCTATTTTTTGATTTTCTTTTTCTGCGGCAATTATTTTTTCTGCACCTAAATCAATTTGAAAGTTGACTTCTCCAAATTTGAATTTTAATGGATCGCTGGTAATTATCCATTGTTCTTTTTGCAAAGCTTTTTTAACTGATTCATGGAAAATATCTTTTGCAGACACAATGATTTCCTCCTAGTAGCTGTTTTCTTAACTCCAAAGCTTGGATGTAAAGGGATTCTGCTTCTTCGTACCTTCCTTGGGAATAGTAGAGATAAGCTAAATTGTTGAAGCTAGTTGCAGTGTGGGGATGATTTTCTCCCAGTAGTTGTTTGTATAACTCTAACGATAGCTTGGATAAAAAGAGGTTCTGCTGCTTCGTGCTTTCCTTATTCTCTGGCTATTTCTAATTCCTTATTTACCTTCGTTTCCCCAATAATATGTAGTTCAAAAACTGGTTTAAAGATTATGGAAGCTCTGTTTTGGACTGTAGAAGAAGTTGCCCAAAGAGCCAGACATTTTTACGAAAATGGGATTCGCCAACAAGTAGAAAATGGCGATAATATCGGCAAGATGATTGTAATTGATGCCGAAACTGGCGAATATGGTATTGATAAAAGTGGTGTCGAATCGGGATTAATGTTAAAGCAAAAAAATCCCAACGCCAGATTATTTACCATGCGAATTGGTTACGATGTTGCATTTAGTTTCGGTGCTTCGATGGAGCGAATTGTTGAATGATTCAAGGCAGAATAATTGATGCTAGGGCAACAGTTCCAGTGGTTTTCCATTTACCTGGGCAAGCAGATTTCTGATTAAATTTTGTTGTCGATACTGCATTTAACGGCTACCTTACTTTACCAGTTCAAGCAGTCAGTGCATTTTATTCTTCTGCTTCAAATACCACACCTTCGTACAGTAATGCGATCGCCATCTCAAATTCGATGCTGGATAGGGTAATTATATCTCCTTCAATATAGGGATAGTAAAGCCACATTCTCCCTTCTCCCCGACAGAAACGTTCAACAGAAATTTTTTCGGAATCTATTAATAAATATTCTTGCAAAGAAGGCATTTTCAGATAATTGGTAAATTTTTCCCCCCTATCTCTGCTAGCTGTTCCAGGAGAAAGAACTTCGGCAATTATTGTCGGATTTTGAATAAATTTGCGAGCATTCTGGTCTTGAGGGTGGCAACTGACGATAACATCAGGGTAGTAATAAGGACTTTTAGGGGTGAGTTGCACCTTCACGTCCGACACATTCATCCGACAACCCCTAGCACGTAAATGTGGGTATAAGGTTCTGTAAAAATTCAGGGCAATATCATTGTGGGGAATTGTACCACCCGTCATGGCAAAGACTTTGCCGTTGTCGTATTCGTAACGAAGTTCTTGCAAGGGTTCCCATGCGAGATATTCCTCGATGGTCATTTTTTGTGGCTGTTGGGAGATGGCTACCATAGCAAGATTTTTCTAGTTTGTTTTGATTTTAGCGAATAGAGATAGCTTGCTGACTATCCGTGGAAATTGCGAATCGGTGTACAGACCTCATTGGCTAGTCTATCCCAATTATTGGCGCGAATTTAGCGATCGCAAGTAATTAGAAATTACCTATATTTTAGCAGTCTGGATATGGGCGTTTGTTTTCCCCAAATACGCCACAATGGTTATAATATCAGCTATAAGCAAGTTAGGTCAGGTTTCCTATGGCTGCACCAACAGAAATTCGTCAAAGAGCGATCGCACTCCTGGAACAACTACCGGGAGAATCTTTAGTCAGAGCAGTTGAATTTTTGGAGAGCCTTTCTAGCGAAACTGTGCAAAAATCGCAAACATCACCAGAAGCCAGCGAAACAGCTTTACTTGAAATTATTCAACGTCGTTTACCTCCTGAAGATCGACAAAGGTTGGCTTATTTACGTCAGCAAAACGAAGCAGAAGAAATTACAGATATCGAACATCAAGAGTTATTGGTGTATATCGATCGCGTCGAACAACTGGATGTCGAGCGTGCGGAAGCTTTGATTAAATTGGCTCAAGTGCGTCAAGTTGATTTGAAAGTATTAATTAAAGAATTTCTACCCGCACATAGCAACGTTGCCTAATGTCTGAGAAAACCCCAGAATCAATTAGGCGTATTGTTGCTGCTCGTGCCTTTGGCTACTGCGAATAATCTTGTTGTTATAATTTTATTCATTCCCATCTTTCAGACGTTGAGCAAGTAGACAATCCTCAAAGCTAAATGCTTCTTCATCTAGAAAACTAGATATTGCCATTTCGATAGTCGCTTCGAGCGAGCATTCAAGTTCAGTGGATTTTTTTAAGAGTGCAGCTTTTATATAATCAGGTAAGTGGTTAACGAGCTGATTAATTGCTTCCGGGGAAAGGTGTTGGGTACTAATGGTTTTAGTCATAATTCTCTGGGAATTTTAACGTTGTAAGGAGGATGGCTAGCTTGGAGAATAAGGGTTTCTAATTCATATAATAACCCTGGTTTTTGCCACTGGTTGAGAGTGACGAAGGTAATCCGTACATCTTCTGGATTGTAACGGTCAAGCCAGCCCCAGAGAAAGGCTTTGTGTCCCCCACGTAACCTGTCTCGTAAATTTTTAGCTTTGCCGATGTAGAGTAAACCTTCGGACGAATGCCGAAATGCGTATAAGCCTACTGTAGCAGGTATGTCTAAAAAATCGCGACTGAGAGGATGACATTGCTCGAAACTAGTGAAAGCAAGATTATCAAGGATTTGCTGGGCTTCTTGTTGGATAGAGTCGGACATGATAACAGGAAATGGCATTTGCCCGATTTTACATTGAGTGGAGACGCTACATATAATGTTCCAAAATTAAGTTATCAAAGCTTCTTATCGTATATTTTTGAGCCTTCGCATTCATTACCTCGATTAAATAACAAGTGAAATCGTCAAGTTGATTTGAAAAAATTGATTGTAGGTGAATATTAATTAATTAGCTTTTTTATTGAGTTTATGATTTTTAATAGGCGCAACTGGTAATAATAAACCTTCTTCTATTTCTTGGCGTATTACAAAGCTACAATTACTTAAGTATAAACAATTTACCAACAAAATAGTTGCATTATAAGATTGGTTAAATAGATTTTTGTTATGCTTTGTAAAATTCATATCCTGCCCAATATTGCGATGTTTAATCATGCAATCGCGCATTTTATTTAACCAATAGTTCCACTCTTCTTTACTCCAATCAGAAATTTTAGAGGGTAAAATATGCATAAGAAATTGTAGTTCAAGTTCAAGTTGAGGCGCAAGCTCAAGCTCAAATATACTTTGCATTTGCTTGATGGCAAAGAATAAAGCATTATCATCATCAAAAAGAAGAGCAAAAGCAATATCTATGGCAAGTTCATTTGAACGGCTAAAGATAAACTTGGCGGTTTTGATAGAGTAGTTTTCATAAGAATTAACTACATCCTGTCTAAATTTGAGGTCAATCTTATACGCAAGAACTTCTCTCATAGGATGAAGAAATTCTTGAATACAACTAAATTTAAGTTTAGCAAAATGAATATAAAATGCACGTATTGCTGCTGGTTTATATTGCGAATCAAGTATTAAATTAGCTTTGTTATTTGCCCACATCAACAAGCTTTGAAGGTGTCTATTATGCTTAATTAAGTCATTAATACGCTGTTGTAGTAGTTTCAAAAACTTTTCTAAATCAGAACATGGTAGCATATTTCCGAATAGTAGTAATACTTCATGCCAATGCTTCTCATATACATAATAAGTGAGTTTTTGTAGCTCTTTATGCTGTATGTACCACTTTGCCACCAAATACTCTTGAAACGTCAAATGAGAAAATGACCAAACCTTGTGCGATCGCTCAATCAATAACCCATGCACAGATGCGATCGCTCTCAATACCCCCTGACTTTCCCGTCGCTCAATCCCCAAAAACTCCCCAATATAACCCTCCAATTCCTCCTGCTCGAACAACACATACTGTTCTTGCTCAAACTTTTTCACCGCAACATAACTCAACAACTCCAACTTCCGCTCCACCGACAAATCCCGATAAACCTCATCCCGCTCCACTTCCCGCGATTTGTCCCACTGCACCAACAATAACTCCAACCCTTCCTCATACAACTTGGAACGCTTCGAGTAAAATTTCCCCGTTTACCAGCCGCGATCGTCCTTCTCAACCAAGCCAGGTGCGACATCAATCCCGTAACGTTCTTTCAACAAAGCTTTTCGTTCCTGGTGTCGCTCGGTTTTAGTTTTAGCTTTTTTGTCCTGCAATTTCTTAAACTCAGTATCAGAGATGGTTTCGGATTGTGCGATCGCTTGGCTGATTTTCTCTAGCTCTCCATCGATCAACGCACTTTCCATTTTTGGCGGAATTCGTTGCTTCTCCTCCATATTTTTGACCAAGTTGGGCAAAACACCCGCTAATCCAATCAAGCGATCGCGAAGCGCTGCCGCCTACGGCAGATCGCGTGCAATAGGTGGCGCTGTCGCCATGCGGAGAATGGGGAGTACCGATGGATGTTGGCGCAATATGGTAGGTGTAATGTTGGTTAAATTGGCTGTCCAAACCAGCGCTGATTCGACTTGCTGTGCGGTGATAATTAGATTTGCAACGAACACTTCTGCTGCCGAAATGCGATGTGCTTCTGTTCCATTAAGGCAACTTTCTCCATGCTCGTAAATAATCTTGGCACTCGTAACAACTAACTTGGCGATATCCTTCGCTTCCAAAAACCTCATTTTCCCATCGGACATCATAATCGGTGTTTCCAAGGCTGCGGTAATAAACGTATGCCTGGTTTGATACAGCTTGCGATACTCGATCCCAATTCTCTCCAATACTATATGCCAAGGTCGATTCGCCAAATTATGGGCATCAATCCAACCTCCTTTGGGTGCTGGGAAAACTTTAGTTTCACCCGTCGCGTCTTCCGGTTTGATGGAACGCAGTAAAGCAGCCAACTTGGGATTTACCGGAAAAGAACGTTTTTTCTGAGTTTTCAACCCCTTCCGATGGTCTGATAGCCTGTAGAAATATAATGCCGTTTGCCAGCAAAGTGGAAGCGTAACTGAATGCGTCCATTAGAAAGAATGGCTGTGACAGAACCCTTGGAAGCCTTGCCAAAGTCTTGCTTATTTCAAGATAGGCGATCGCCTTATCAATAAATTGACAATCCCCGCACGTCGCTTCGCTATGCGCGGGGATTCTTCTTCGACATAGATATATTTCCTGAAGGAAATACTGGATACTTTTCCAAAAATAGTGCAAAGTTAGTATTTGTGTGTTTGAAGCTCTATTTCCGATCTTCGTTTTTCCCTATGACCGAAACAACCTACGCTGCTCGCACTAATAATGCTTTTGTGTTGACGGAAACTGCAACGGTTGCTGAGTTAATCTACCAAGGAGCAACCGAGAACGATATTCGTCGGCAGGTTTTAGTGGAGGATTTATTTCAATTACGTTCTCAACTTTCCCGCGAACGAGCATTACAAACAATACTCAAGCGTCTAAATCAAGTACCAGAGAGTTACGTAAAGCTGATTGCTACTGGTAATATTGATATCCGTCGATATACTATTTTGTTCTTGATTTTGCAGGAGCATCGTCTATTACGAGAATTAATCGCAGAAATTTTGTTAGATAAAATTAAAGCTTTTGACTATATTGTCACTGCGGCTAATTTGCGTGCTTTTTTTGAAGGGAAGCAGGAGCAAAGCGAAACTGTTGCTGCTTGGTCTGATTCTACTTATAAAAAAGTAATGAGCAGTACGGTACAAGTTCTAGTAAATGCCGGACTCTTAGAGGTAAATTCACGAAGAGGGAATTATGAAATTCGATCGCTCCCAATACCATCGGTGTTACGTCAACAACTCCTTAATGATGGATTTGGGCACTATTTGCCTTTAATGCTCGATATTTAATCAGAAACTAGTTGCTATTTTTGCGTGCAGCGATCGCTTGTAATCCCAAACTCAAACCCCAGCCAATAAATGCCCCAATGATACCAAAGATGAGGCTTAAGACTACGGATGATACAAAGGGATGGGGTTATGCCTGATGGGAAGGAAAAGTATTTAAAATGCTATCCACTTCCAAGTCAGCGTAATCAAGGTCTTCTGTAGGGTTTTGGATAGCAAATAAGGATTGAAAATCATCACGTTGACGCAGTTGCAATTGTTGCAAGATTTGACAACTGGGTGCGTAACCTACACCCTGGGGGAATAAATCCATTAAGTAGGAATTATTTACAGGTAAAGCGTGGAGCGGAAACAGGTGCAAGAAGCGATGGGGAATGAGGGTTAATCGCTGACATTCTGCGGGTAAGTAGGTGATTATTTCCTCAAGATGGAGAATTTTTGCTAATTCTTGCAGTCGTGTTTCTAGCTGTTTTTTCCATTGATTTTTTTCTCTATCTTCTGGGTTGTAGTAGTCGTCTAAATATGCATTTCTCCAATCGAAGAGAGCTTGTAAATCTTCTGGTGGTGATTGCCAAGATGTTAATTCTTGCCCGTTGGGTTTAATCATAAAAGCGAGAATATTTTCTGCGGTGATGTACCATTCTTCCGCTTGCTTGCGTTTGGCTTCTTCTCTAGAATTAATTTCCCCCCGCAACCCTCCAACAGTGACTATGGCTTTGGTAAAAGTCTTCTCCGCTAATTCAAATTGTTTATCCTCTTAGTATAAAATGCCGAGATTTAACAAAGTTTTAGCATTATTTAGAGGAAAAGCGCTGCGGGTTCTAACTTCCAGAGCCGCAGAAAAAGCAGCGATCGCATTTTCGAGATTTTCAGCTTTCTCCCCGAATATTCTGTATAAGTAAGCATTGCCGAGATTATTTTGCGTGGTTGCCCATTGTTGGGGAAAAGCAGTGCGGCTTAATACAGTGAGGGCGATTTCGTAACCAGTAATCCCAATTTCCATGTTGTCGGCTTTGCTACCCAAGGGAAATTGACCAATTAGATTACCAAATGTCCCCATCAAATAGGCGATGTATGCTGCTGCGTCTGCTTCCGCTTCTCTTAAGGTATTGGTTGCCCAACGTCGCAATAATTCAGTAAAAATATTGTTGAGTTTATCGGTATTCCCTGCCAATAACGGGTAAATTACCCCCGCATCGCCATTGCTGTCTGAGGTTGCTTGTAGTACCTCTAATATAAATTGTCCGTAAGTTTCTATATCTGCTTCCGTGATGGGGGTTGCTTCTGGGGTGAGTTGTGCAGCTAAATTCCTCAACCGATTAGCGGTGTTTTCTTCTCCCTCCTGGGCAAAATGCTCTGCCACTGCTACCACCTCCTGCACAAACTCTGTATCCAATAATTCTTGATGCGCTGCTAATATCTCCGGTTCCTCCCCATTCGGGCAACTGAGTAAGCGTTCAATTAGTTGGTAGTAAGCTTGTAGGCGCTGTTCGTTCATGTGCTGGGAGATTGAGCAGGAAGTTACTTTAATATACAGAAAATTCAACCATTGCCTGAGCAATTTGGAGCAAATATTTAGAAAAATTTTGAGAAAATGTAGGGTGGGGTAGTTCAATAGACATCTCCAGATTCATACGTAAAGACGTTCCGGCGGAACGTCTCTACAAGGGTTTCGGGTAACGCATAATTAAATTCGGTCGATGTCTAATCAACTGCAAGTGCTTTGTAAACTGCATCTACGGGGTCAGCGTAAAACGATGTTTGGAATTTAGCAAATAATTCTGGTGGGACACTTACTAAATCAACAGCATTAGACATTGGTAAGAGAATACGTTTTGAACCTGCATCAAATGCAACTTGTAAGCTACCAGCCAAATTACTCACAGGGGTAATCGTCCCTCCTAAAGTCATTTCCCCGAAGATTGTAAGTTGGGTTTGGACGCTGCGTTTGAGAGTCACCGAACACAAGGAGATAAATAAAGCCAGTCCACTTTCTTCGGGTATTCCTACCCCTTGTAAGTCAAGTAACTGTAATAAAAAGTCATAATTATTTGGATAAATACTACTACTAATTCGTTGTGCGATCGCCTTAAAGTAATTTAAAGCAATATTGGCACTATCTTTAATTTTGGCTGTATTTGCTACACCTGTCCGTGTCAACTTGCCGTTACCTGGCACTACTTGGGATTCCAGTTTAAAAGCACCAATAATACCGCTATCCCCGGTGCTAATAAAGTGCAAATGACCGGGAGTTAATATTTCCTGACTAATTAAACTAGAACCACCTTGTTCGGGAAGGGAGACAAAATGCTCATCCATTGTCTCTAAGTCAATGTAGCTAAAATACACATCGTAAAATTCCATCCCACCAATTTTTTTGAGTTGTTCTTTTACCCTTCGTCGCACTCTTAGGGCATAAACTAAAGCCTCTCGGACATCTTCTTTGCTGTAGGAACCATCGGGGAAAAGTAATTTTAGTAACCCAGATACAGTTTTACGGACTGCTTGGACATCTCTTTGCTTTAAATTATTACCTAGTCGAAAATAGCGATCGATAGCATCGGCAAAGCTGCGTTTACGCATTTCCCGTAACCACTCGGCTAAATAATCGACAATAAAACCGTACTGATTGGTAAAGTTTTCTGGGCTAAATTTGGGAATTTCCCAACCGGGAATATATGCGTGAAAGCGATCGAAAAATGCTGTATCTATCATTGTTTCTGGGAAAGGTGCCAGTAGGTGGGAGGTTCTTACCAAGGATTCAACGCTTTGGTTGATGTTTCCCACAAATACCATTGAAGCGGTAGCGGTAATTTCGGCTTTTCCCCGTGCAAAGGAACCGGAAGCCATATAATCTTTCATGATTTGTACGCCATCGTTATCGTGGAAGCTAATACCAGCGACTTCATCGAAAGCGACTACATCGAATAAACCCACTAAACCGATGCGACGGGTAGACATATTGTAAAACAGGTTGGCTACTGTGGTTTTACCACCGGAAACCAAAATCGAGTTGGGGGAAACTTCTTTGTAAACGTGGGATTTTCCAGTGGAACGGGGACCCAATTCGCAACAATTGTAATTATTTTCGCATAAGGGGATTAAACGGGCGAGGAGATGCCACTTAATTTCTGGTTCAAAGGTGGTAGGTTCTAAACCTGCGGAGCGGATTAAGACATCAATCCATTCATCACGGCTAAAATGGGGACGACCTGCAAATAGTTCCTCCATATCCACATTGGGCATTTGGATGGGTTTGAGACTGGCAACAATGAAGGGACTGGGTTTGATTCCGGCTTCATACTCTAGTTGTAAAATACACCAAATCCCACCACCGAGTAACTTTTGATTGATTTTGACAATTTCCGGATCGATAACTACACCTTTTATACCCAGGTTCATCAAAGTACCTTGGTACATATCTTCTTTCTCATTTAGTGCTACTGTCACTCTGTCGATGATGGTGAAGCGTCCCAATTCCCGAATTTTTGATTTTACTTGTTCTCCTTCATCGGGACGAACGTAATTTTGGGCGAGGATGTTTTTAACACGGGTAACACCTTCCTCGATCGTCACTTCATCATCTGTAGCACAGTACATTCCCAGTAGGTATTCCAGAACGTACACGGGTACGTTGGCACCTTCTTTAATCCGCTTGGTTAGGTCTTTGCGTACCACCTTTCCCGGATAAATATTGTTGAGTTTGTGGTTGAGGTCATCCATAGAAGGCGATACAAGCAAATAGATAGTTTGGTTGTTTTATGGGCTTTTCAACCATTTTAGATGGTAGCTTTATTTTCGCCGATTTTTACTAGGTAAATAAACTTTCATCCACTTTAAATAATTCAGCCAGCGCTTTAGCTTGAGATTTACTAATCTGACTTTCACCGTTAATTATTTTCAAGACAACCTCCTTAGAACCAATAACTCCAACTAATGCTTCTGGCGACCTATCATGTTCTTCCATCAAGTGTAGTAGCATTGAGTGAGGAGTCCCTTGAGGTATTGGATAATGAGTTTCTTCAAATTTATCAATCAGCGTCACTAATAATTCTAAGAGAGTGTCCTCTTCCAAAGTTCGGTTGGCACGATGCTCTAAATCTTGGGCAATAGCAATAGCTTGCTCGTTTTCTGATTCTGTAGTAATCGTTTTTGGCTGATACCTAGCTAATAATTGACCGTAGGATTCGGGATTAAAAGTACGGGTCATCTTTCCACTTGTCCTTATCGTATTCGCTATGAGTTAGAACGTATTTAATATAAATCCTCTGACTTGAGTAGACAATATCAACAATTAGGCGGTAGTGATTCCCTTTGATATTAAATACAGTAAAGTTGCCAACAGCTTCTGCTTTTGGGTAAACTGTCTGAACATCAACAAGGTTTTTCCATTCAGCTTTGGTTGCGACCCTATACCAATCATAAAGCCTATCACTAACGTCTGCATGTGCTTCACAGAACTCTCGCAAGATTTTACGGCTAATTACGTGCATCGGACTTGTTATTTTCTTCTTTAACTATAAGAGCTACAAAAATGTTCTCTTAAATCGAGACTATAATTATCAGAAATATTTGTCAAAAATCGCCAAAATCGTTAGCAATACTCAAACTAATAGTCCAATCTTCCCGTACTAATTCGCTATCATCATCAGCATCGCGGATAATTAATAAGGCACGGGTAGGAGGGTTGGAAGTTGCGATCGTCAGACGGACGGTATTTTCTCTTTCGCTGGGATGGGGACTGCTACTGCTCAATTCGATTTTTTTGACATCGGTGATAGGTGTATTGCTATCGGTATTATATAAAGCTACTGTTATTTGACGCGATCGCCATCTTCCTTCAACTGCTTCTGATTGTACTAATGTCAAGCTAAAGCGATTATTCGTGACTCTTCTTTCTCTAGCACTAACTTGCACGTTAACTTTACGGGCTAATCCTTCATCATCTTTTGTGGCTCGTTTGTGGTGGTAGGTAATCAGGGGTACACAAATTTCTTGCAGAGATGCCCCACCGTGGACAAATTGGGAACCTGCACCCTGGATGCCAAAGCGCAATGTGCCGCGAGGAATGACGGCAAAAGCATTTTCTGCGTATGGTAGAGAAAAGTTTAATAAACTGGGTTCAGGTATTTTTTCTGAGGTTAATAGGTAGCGACGTTTACTTTCTAAAATTACTTCGCTGTTGGGTATGGGGCGCTTTTCGGCTTCTTGGACAGGACGACGTTGATATAAAAATCCGTGGTCGCTGGTAATAAATAAATTAGTGCCGTTAAGAGAATTACAGATTTTTTTGACTAAGCGGACAATTTCTTGAATTGCATCGTCACAAGCTGTAAATACTTGACGTTCACTGGCTGGTTTGTCACCGATCGCGTCGATAACGTTGTGGTAAATATATATCAAGCGGTAGGATGAAATAGCATTGCGCCCCTCTTCGATTGTCATTGCTAGTAAATCACCAGCATCGATGACTGTGGCTGCTACTTTGCTATTTTGAGTCAGGATTTTTTGCCGAGCTAGGGAACCCTTGCTACTCAATCCATCAACTTTGACATCATCGTGATTTGGTATTAATTCAAGCTTTATTCCTGGTAATAATGCTGCCATTCCCAGGCGAGTAATACTCGGTAAAGTACCTAACTGGGCTGTAAGATTGATATCACCTCGCAATTGTTGAGCGATCGCAGCTTCCAGTTCTTGAGCAACTTCATAGCGTAATGCATCGGAAATAATTACAAAAGCTTTTTCTCTGTCGCTGCGATCGAATATTGGTAAAACATTTTCGCGGTAAAATCTAGTTTGCGATGAGACACCTGTTACTTCCCACTTTTCACCGAGAGAATCTGACCAAGCAGCACCCAAACCATCGAGAAACCATTGGGTGTAAAGATTTTCGATATCATCGATTAACTCGCGTTTGAGTATATCACCTTGGGCTTTGTCACTAGCAACAATAAAATGACGGTAAGCCAGGTCAAATTGATATAATTCGCTGGTGTAAGCTTTAAATAAGACTGGTGCGGGATGATAAAAACCTTGTGGATATTGCTGTTTGAGTTCGATTAAAGTTATTGCCGCATCCAGAGCTTGATATATTGCTTCGTAGGTAGGAAACCAAATTAAAGTCCGACGGGCTTGCAACCAAGTTCGCCAAAGTGTTAAATCTTGGGTTATTTCTGTTATTTGCGATCGTAATGTTTTCACGCAACCACGAATGATGACTTTATCGACATCTTCAAAGCTAGCTGCTTCGCATAATATATCTGGTTCTAAATCTTCAATTTGATGGAAAATATTTAATTCATCACCAATGATATTACTTAATTTTTTCCATATTTCCGAGTCTTGTTGATCGCGCATCCATTGGTCTATAAAAGCATAAGCCCTTTGTCCGGGTGTAATTAAATAATTTTCTAGATATTTTTGGAATTGTTTGGGAATATTACCCCGCAAGGATTTATGAAAGTGAGTAATCAGTAAATGGGTAAATAATTTATTTAAACTGGGATTTGTATTGGGAAAATCTGTATGTTCTAGAACTATTTCCCAAAATATTTCTGGAGAAACATATTTTTCGATATCCGACCAAATTAAATTATCAGATTCGAGTAAACCAGCCATTAAAACCCGACGAATTAGTAAACCCGCATCGGGTACTTTTAAACCAGCAACAACAGACAGCATTGCCAAAAATAAAGCAGATTCGTTGCTATCGGGAGCAATTTTCATTGCTTCTAATGTTTCTTTGCGTTTGCGACTGTTGAAAAATATCTGATGTTCGCGGATGGTATTTTCTAAACTACGTTGACGCAATCCTAAATCAGCATAAATCAAAGCCGCAGGGTCAGCAGAAAAAGTTAAACCACTTTTTTGGATATCAAACAACCAATTATCTTGAGGTGTAGGTTCGCTTTTGGGAATGTATAGTAAAAAATTTTGATTTGGTTGTTGGATAAGTAAACGATGTTTGATTGCAAAAGGGTTATCAGTAACTTGGAGTTTTTCCACACCTTCAATTTGCAACTCATCAAAGGTACTGGTAAATTGTTCATCGCCATCATACCAAAACACTACCCGTCGTCCTGAGTGCAACCAACGGGGAGAATCTTGAAATAGGTTTTCTAAGGTGTTTTGGATGCGGGCTGTATTCACTCCCTTTGATTTCCCCTTGATGTCGCAGTTATTTTGAGCGTTACCTCATTCTTTTACCATATCGATCGCCAATTTCCGAGTATTTTTCTAACTTCCTCATGCAAATGCACTTAAAGCTTAAAATCGAAAAGGTGCAATCTTCCCACAAAATTCTTCATGCGTCGAGATACAATTTTCTATAAACTTTTTCAACAATCGCCAACTTTACTATTTGAACTATTGACTAATCCACCAGCTAATGCAGGTGAATATAGATTCGATTCAGTAGCTGTCAAAGAA
>JAHHIJ010000021.1 GCA_019358985.1 Tolypothrix brevis GSE-NOS-MK-07-07A
TTGGATGCTTGGTTGGCAGCACTTAAAGCTTAAAATCGAGAAGGTGCAATCTTCCGATAAAATCCTTCATGCGTCGAGATACAATTTTCTATAAACTTTTTCAACAATCGCCAACTTTACTATTTGAACTATTGACTAATCCACCAGCTAATGCAGGTGAATATAGATTCGATTCAGTAGCTGTCAAAGAACCAAAATTTGAAATTGATGGGGTATTTTTGCCTCCAGAAAGTCAAAATTCAGGTGTTGTGTATTTCTGTGAAGTCCAATTTCAGAAAGATGAAAGACTCTATGAAAGGGTATTTGCCGAATCTTGGTTATATTTCTACCGTAATCGGGATAGATTTAGTAATCTACAAATAGTGATAATTTACCCATCCCGTAATCTTGAGCAAAGTGATATTCGTCCTTATCTCAGTCAGCTTAACAGCCCCCAGGTCAATCGCATATATTTAGATGAATTGGGGGATATTCGCTCTTTACCCTTGTGGGTAGCATTGATGGTGTTAACTACAATTGAAGATGAGCAAGCAACCGAAGAAGCGAGGTATTTACTTACCAGAAGTCAACAGGAAGCACCTCAACCAGAAAATCGCGCCATAATAGAGTTACTGACGACAATAATGGTGTACAAGTTTGAAAATAAGAGCCAACGGGAGGTAGAAGAAATGTTAGGAATTACACTCAGAGAAACACGGGTTTATCGGGAAATCAAGGAAGAGGGACGAGAGGAAGGACGAGAGGAAGGACGAGAGGAAGGACGAGAAGAAGGGGAAAAATCCCTAGTTTTACGTCAATTAGCCAAAAGGGTGGGGGAATTACCGCAAGATGTCTGTCAACAAGTTGAATCTCTCTCCCTCGAACAGTTGGAAAATCTGGGAGAAGCATTGCTTGATTTTACCAGCATGGCTGATTTGGATGCTTGGTTGGCAGCACTTAAAGCTTAAAATCGAGAAGGTGCAATCTTCCGATAAAATCCTTCATGCGTCGAGATACAATTTTCTATAAACTTTTTCAACAATCGCCAACTTTACTATTTGAGCTATTGACAAATCCACCAATCAATGGCGATGAATATCGCTTTGATTCAGTAGCTGTCAAGGAACCAAAGTTTGAAATCGATGGTGTATTTTTACCTCCCAAAAGTTCAAATCCCGGTGTTGTTTATTTCTGCGAGGTACAGTTCCAAAAGGATGAACAGCTTTATGAAAGAGTATTTGCCGAATCTTCATTATATTTTTACCGCAATAGTGCCAGGTTTAGTGACTGGCAAGCAGTAATAATTTATCCATCCCGTAGTATTGAACAAAGTAAAATTTATCCCCATCGCTCATTTCTCAATGGAGAGCAAGTAACTCGCATATATTTAGATGAGTTGGGGGATATTCGCTCTTTACCTGTATGGGTAGCGTTAATGGTGTTGACTACAATTGAAGATGAACAAGCAACCGAAGAAGCGAGGTATTTGCTTACCAGAAGTCAACAGGAAGCACCTCAGCCAGAAAATCGCGCCATAATAGAGTTACTGACGACAATAATGGTGTACAAGTTTGAAAATAAGAGCCAACGGGAGGTAGAAGAAATGTTAGGAATTACGCTGAGAGAAACACGGGTTTATCGGGAAATCAAGGAGGAAGGACGAGAGGAAGGAGAAAAATCCCTTGTTCTGCGTCAATTAACCAAAAGGGTGGGAGAATTGCCCCAACAGGTGCTTCAACAAGTTGAATCTCTCTCCCTCGAACAGTTGGAAAATCTGGGAGAAGCATTGCTTGATTTTACCAGCATGGCTGATTTGGATGCTTGGTTTAATCAATTATGAATTCTGTTTTCAGCTAATCCGCAGTTAAACTGTATAAATAAAAATCTCAAATTATTGTGGTGCAGGCATCCTGCCTGCTGATTGTACACAAATTAAGCGCTTAACCTCTTAACAAATCCCTTTTCCACTGGGATGCTTTTTCTAAATCTGCCATTTTTAAATCCGCACCTTCATATACCAAACCTTTGAATTGGGTGTAGTTGTAAGCGACTCCATCATCTAAATCTAGTTTAATTCTGGCATCGGCTAAATGTTGCAGTTTGGCTTGATAATCTCGTAATTCTAATTGTTGTTCTTGTAGTTCTTTCAAGCGTTTTGTAGCTGATTTTTTGGCAACGGTGGAGGATGCAGTTTCCAATTGTTGCTGGGTACGGACAATTTCGCCATCTATTTTTACTTGTAGTTCCAATACATAATCGGTGCGGATGCGTGCGAGGGTGTCTTCGTTGTATCTGTGCAAATATATAAAAGCTCCAAAAGCGCGTTTTTTGCCGCTTGTAAATAGCCAGTAGATGGGGCGTTTTTTGTAGGTTTGAATGTGGTCGGAAATAAAGTCTTGGAGGAAGTAGCGACGAATTCTTTCTAGGGGTGTTTCGTCGTTTTTTAATGTTAGTGCATTGGCGATAAAATCGAGGTTTTCGGTGAGGGTTTCGGGACTGTATGCGATGCGGAGAAACTCAACGAAACGGGTGACTATATCGTCGTCAAAGTAAGCGCGATCGGTGATGGGGATGATGGCATCGATATCTGCGGTGTATGTTTGGTGTAAGCTGGAATCGAAGGGTTGTCCGGCGTGGATGAGTCCGGGTTTGTCGAGGCTGTAGCGTCCCATCATGCAACCGACTGCGTAGGAGATGAGGGAACGGATATCGCGGTTGATGTCTGCGCGACGGATGGTAATTTGGTCGTCGGGTACTTCGGGGGTGAGTTCGTCTTGGAGTCCGTATGCTTCTATCCAGTAGCGGTTATTTTCTTCTTCTAGTTGTTGGAGTTCGCGGAATGCGGTTTCCGATTCGTTTTGCCAGGTTGTGAAGGCTTGGGAGAGGTGGGTGGTGTTGTTGCGGAGGAGGGGATGGGTTTGGAAGTCCCAGGAGGTTTCAAAGTTGTCCCAGTCTTGGCGGGATAATTGAAATAACTGACTCACAATACAATTGATGATTTTCTTTGTATCATCTTCTATAGTTATTAATGGTAAATTACCAATGTTCCATGCCTGGAAATTAAGGCTAGGATTAATTAACTTTAGAAAATGATTGGCTAGATGACAATTAAGAAATCCGCCTAATATATTGATAAATTTTTTATCACAAAAAGCTGCTGAACCTCCAGCATCAAATAACATTCCTTTTTGAGTAATTCTAGTAGAAAAACTGCTAGATGTTACTCCTGTCCAGTTGACATTAGGCTTAAAAATATAATTATCATTGAAAGCATGTGCAGGGACTTTACTATTTCTGTCTTTTGTCGTTCTGATTTCTTTGCCATCATCATACCAGTTAACAACATATTCAAGATTGCCATACCATTTTCTAAATTCACCCCCCTTTTGATACGGAAACCATTTTAATTTACTCTCCTGAGCTATAATTTTGGATTCAAAATCTAGTCCCATTTTAATAGAATTCAGTTCATACCATAATCTAATAAATCTATCATTATTACCTGTAATCATTCCTGCTCTCGGCGTTGCAATTTGATGCAAAGGAGAACAAGTTTCAAATAACTTAAGAATCTTTTGACTCGCCCAATAAGCGATCGCACTCCCCGGTATCTTCCCAAAATCAGCCGACTTAGCATAATAAAGGTATCCACAATCAGGATTTTTAATTGCTTCTAAAGCTTTCACGGGCTGTAATTCTGCACCATAAAAATCTTTTAAATCGATAAAAGTTCCTTTGTATTCAGGTAAAGCATTATTGAGAAGAGTAAAAGAACAAATGGGAACATAAGCAGACTCAAAGAAAGCATGATATTCAGGTCTGATTAAGCTGGTTATTGTACTATTATTCAAAATATATTTACGCAGTTTCTCATAAGAACTTAAAAACATCCACGTAAAGGGAGTCATCAAGCCAATAAAGCCATTTTTCAAAACCATGTTCATAATTCGTTCGACAAACATGGCAAATAAATCTGATTTACTATCGGGATATTCATCCTTAGCAAAATCTTTCAAAATTTCGTTTAAACTCTTATTTCCCATATAAGGAGGATTCGCAACCACCACCCAATATTTATTCTTCAACAACTCCGCTTGCAACAACAACCCTCGCAAAACAGTTGCTTCCCCGCGAAAAACCGAACTACTCGCTTCCAAATCATCCAATTGCTGCTTTAACTTCTCCCCATCAAAATCAGGAGGTGTAATCAAACTTCCCAAATTATCCGCATCTTGAAAAGCTTCAATCAACCCTTCCCAATCTTGATTATTTATCTCATCAGTTATCGGTAAACTTTGCCCTTTGGTAGAACGTACAGTAGTAATCTTCAAATTTATAACTTTCTTCAAAATCCGAGAATTCTTTGCCCTCGCTTTCATCAACACAGCAAAACTAGCTAACTGCGCTGCTCGCTCATCAATATCCAAACCATGCAAATTATGACTTAAAATCAATGCGGGAATATCTCTTTCTAAATATCCCTGTTCTTTATAAATTTCAAACAGCAAATCAAACGCATAAACCAATATATGACCGCTACCACAAGCAGGGTCAATTACTGTTAAATCTTGCGGATTTTGGATTAAAGATTCTAAATTTTCTTCCTCTTCTCTTATCCCCTCTCCTACGAGGAGAGGGTTAGGGAGAGGTTCTTTATTCTCCAAATAATAAGGCATTTTTTCCCGCAAATTTGATTCCGGATGCGATTCCAACCACAACCTTCCCAAACTATTCTCTACCATATATTGCACAATCCAACGCGGGGTAAATAACTGCGTTGCTGCCGGAATATCTGCTGCTGCTACCTTTGACTTTGCCCCAATTACCTCATCCTTGCGTTCGGAAATATAGAACTGATACAACCAACCAACAACTTCAATATCTTGCCAATCCGATTCTGGAATTTCCTTTACCAATCGCCGTAAAATTGAATCCTGATTGAGCAAATTTCCCGGTAAAAATAATGCTTGATAGTTTTTACTTTTATCAAACAAAGCTGGAATACCTTCAGCCAAAGCATTACATTGAGCTAACAGCAACCGACGGTACAGATACTCATCAGAATTCGCTTCTCGACTGGCAAAATTACGCCATTGATTGAGAGTTTCCACATCCAAACCCGGTAATTCTCCCATTTCGGCAATGGAAAAAGCATCCCGCAAAATATCCGGATCGACTAAATTGGGATCACTACTACTCAAAACTCTGCCAATATAACCATTTACCTCCATAAACCGCAGCGCAGCAAAACGATTAAACCAGGTATAAGCGATTTCATCAATTAACGCATCTACCGCTTCAGATTGACGGTGATTTTTCATCAAATCTTGGAGATGTTTCTGCAATTGGTCATACTGACTCGCTTCATTGGTATCTAAAGTTTTTCCCGCTACCAATAAACCTCCCGCAACTTTCTGAGGTTCGGTAATACCATCACGAGTAATCCCATATTGGGTAGCACGAACTGTCACCTGTTCTCGAAGATAACGACGCGACCAAATTGCGAAATTTTTAATAGCAGTGCGATTCATATAATTTTAGATTTTAGCTTTTGCGAGAGATTTATTATGTCATTGCGAGCGAAATGAAATGTAGCGAAGCAATCGCAAAATTGTGAATTGATAACGAATCCACGCGATTGCTTCGTCGTTCCTCCTCGCAATGACAATCCAATTTTCTTAATTGCTGGAAAATAGAAACTGGGATACTTTATTTAGATTTTAGGTTACTCAATGCGAATACGATTATTTTGTTGTATTTCCTTCAGCAAATTACTTCGCAAAGCTGCTAAATAATCTTCCACATCTTGCTCTGTCTCCAACAATTTTTGTGATGTAATTTCTGTAATTTTTACCGATACAATTGGTTTAACTACAGGTTTGTCGTCATCGTCTATCTGTTGCCGATTTTGAATAATTTCTGCTGCTTGTTCGTCAACTTTTTGCCATATTTGTGTTTTGATGACTTCAAGTTCGCTTTGACGGGCAATAACCGAGTCAATATTGGCAATTTGACTAACCGCATCCACAACGCGATCAACTTCTTTTGTAATACTCCCTATATTCAGTTCTCCAGCAATATTTCCATAAGCTGAAGTGACATATTTACCGACTTCTTCGCGCATGGTTCTAGCTTTAGTTTGGACTTGGACTATTTGCGACTGTAATACCTCCTGTACTTTTTCCTGGACTGGTTTTAATAATATTGCTAATTCGGGTATTTTAGCAGTTGGGTCGGACATTGCTAAAATTTGTTTAACCGAATTAACCTTATTTGATATATTTTGGTCACTAATATGACGTAATTGTGGTTCTAGAGCTTTTAGTTCGTGACTTGTTTGCTGGAATATTTTAATTTGTGTTGTAAAAAAGGAATGCAATTTTTCAACATCTTCAATATGTTCCTCAATTTCATCTTTACGAGCGCGAAATGTGCGAAAAAATTCTGCTGCACTCTCCTTGACTAACAAATCATCTAAGATTTGTAAATTACTCCGTAACAAAGCCGTAAAAGGTAAATTATCTCCAATATTATTCTCTACCTTTTGTAACCATGCTTGTAATTCTTGACGACGACTTTTAAAAGCTTCTTTATAATCTGTAAAAAGTAATTGTGGGTCATTTGCTGGATTTTTATTTAACAACTGACTTGCCATATTTTTGGCAATTGTCAAGCTAGCATTATCTATAGTCTCTGCCAAACGGACAGTATACTCATCTAAGCCTTTTCTGGAACGTAACTTACCTACTAATCCTATTTCTCGCAAGTTTACATTACTTTGAGCGTGTCTTAATTCCACTAATCCCTTATTAGCAAGTTCTGCCATTATTCCCAATGTATCAAACTCCGACCAACCATAGGGACGACCTGCAAATTTTTCAATTAAAGCCCTAATTGTAATTTGACGATGAGTACGATTTTCTTCCCGTAACCAATTTTGCATCTCACTATGTGCTGCATTATTTACAGGTAGACTATTAATATCCTGTTCTTGGGAATCACGAGTAAAGGCATTATTTACATCGTCTTCTGTTTCAAAATTACTGGCAACATAACCCAGCTTTTTATAAACATTATCAACTAAATAAGTTAGACCTTCAATTAATATATTCTTACTATCACGGTTACGAATTTGCACCTTACTACCACAAGCAAAAACATCAGCACGAGTAATCATATCGGCTAATTGATTTTGAATTGCTTCGCGTCTTGTGTTATTCTCGTCACTTCTAGACCTTAAGATAATTTGAATAGTAGGGGTTAAATTACTACTATTTTTGATACGCAAATATTCTGTAGTTTTAATTAAAGTATTTAAGTCATCTAATAAACGCTGCTCATCCGGCAATCTTACCAACACCTCAGAACCATTTGCTGTAGATAACATACAGGAAGTATCATCCTGCATAGTTCCATAGGTTTCCGCATAAGGTGTGATAATATGTAAGGTCAAATCGCTTAGTTGTTGTCCGTAAGTTTGCTCATCAAGCTTACGATTAAACTTATATGAATTACGGTAATTATAGCGAAAAAGCTTATCAGTAAAAATGTTATTCCAAACCAGCGCTTGTAATTCTGTACTGACTTTAATTGCTTCAATTTGGGTATTCTTAATTTCTCGACTAATATCTTGCTCTTCATGGGTGAGAAATTCATACATATCCCCATTTCTTTGAATTAAAGTTTGCCTTTCCAATCGTTCTAAGGCTTTTTCTACTTCCTGCTTTAGTGCTAATCTATCTTGGTCAATATTGCTAAGACTTAAAGTTGTTAAGTTATCCACATTTGCTCGGATTTCTTTAACATACTTAATCATAAACAGTGTTTTCAATAATTCAACATCAAACGGCTTTTGTAGTTGAGAATTTTCCTCAGCTTGAACAATTACCTGACTAATAACACTATCTAAAAATCCTTCCACAGCCATATAAAATGTATGGAAGGGAACCAAAACACCCAGAGATGAATTTGATATTTCCTTAGAAGCGACTTGAAACGCATCTAATAACGAACGTTCCCCCGAAGCTAAATGTTTACCCGCAGAACCCATAACCCGAATTTGGGTAAATACTTTCTGCAACAAATTAAATTGATAGGGAATAAACGGATAAGAAGCGATAAAATCTTCTGCATTGCGATATCCCGGCATTTCGGCACTATCTTGGGTAAAAGTAATTTGGTTTTTGAGAACCGCAATTTTTTGGTGATATAAACTCTCTAAATCTCCCCTAACTGCATCAATTTTCGCCAGCAAACGTAATTTAATTACCTCGTCAGTGTTTGCCGAAGAAAGACTCAAAGGACGGTAAAAACGACCAACGATTTTAGAAAAATCTTGCCCCCGAATCCTATTTTGGGTAATTTCATCCATCGCTTCCTGGGATGTCACCACTACCCAAGCTTTCCCCTGACAGTGAGTACCCAAATCTTCCACTACAGTTTGCATATTCAACATTAAATCGGGATTCTCACCAATATATTGCCCGACTTCATCAACCATAAAAATGAGACGATGTTGCTTTCCTTTTTTACTCAAATGTTCTTTAACTTGTTTCGCAAATCTCTCCACACTCAAACTATAACTTTGCTCATTAAAATCTAAGAATTTATTTGCAGCTTCCCCACTCATTCCCGTACTAGCTTGCAAAGCAGTAGCGATCGCATCTTGATAAAAACCCCAAGCATCCCGATTCTCTTTCCATTCCAAACCACTTTCAGCTAAAAAAGCTTGTTGAAAAGCTGCATATTTACCTTGCTGATATAATTGACGTTCAAATTCCGCAATCGCTGGAACCGTTCCAAAATAACCTAAATATTCATCAAATACTTTCTGAAAAACTTTAACAATACTTTCTTTATCATTCTTACTACTAGCTTCCGCTTTCGAGTCAATATTAAATACAATTACATCACAGTCATTATTCGCAGCTTGAGTAATCTTTGCACGCAATATTGCATCAGGAATACGAACATCATCAAAATAATCTAATGGATATTTTTGCTCTATTTCCTGATTAGCAAGCAAATAGGATAAAATCTTTAAAAAGTGAGACTTACCCGAACCAAAAAAGCCCGAAATCCAAACTCCCATTTTATCGGTGGGATTATTCAAAGCTTCCGTATAACGGTCAAAAAAAGTGCGGAAATGTTTGTCTAATTCCTTGGTGACGACATACTCTTCCAATTCTTGACGAACATTATCTATATCTTGTTGTCCAACTTTAATTACACCGTTAATATTACGGTATATATCTTTTTGGAAAAGCTGAGAAATTTTCATAATAAGTAACAAGTAATAACTAATTTGGGATAAATTCTCATCTAAAACCCTACTTATGAGGCACAAGGGGAAAAGCCCGATAATAATTATCGTCCTTAAATGTATTAAATAAGCGTAATTCATTTCCGTCATAGGAACCAGGAAAAAACATTACCAATGGTATTTTGTCAAGTACTGAGTGCAAATTGTTGAGAATGGTATGCGATCGCAACATTGGATAACTCGCACCAACCCCAGTCATCAAAATCAATTGCTCGTTACCTTTGAGCTTATTATTAATATGGTCAATAATCCGATCCGGTCGAACCAAGGGTGCGATCGTCTTTGCTAAAGTCGCGCTTCCCTTCGTCGCTTCCACATCAAAAGCCCTTTGCAATACCTTGCGCTCATCTAAAATACTGAGGATAGATTTATACAAATTTATCTCCACCACCACCAACTCATCGGGTGGACTCATTAACTGGCAAATTAACTTATCAACTCGCTGCTGTACCAAAGGCTCGTACTCAGGGTCATAATCGAAAATATAGAACCCGATTTCATTACCAATACCACGGTTACTTAACAAACGCGGGTTTTGTAATTTAGGTAGTATCGTATCCAAACGCTGATGAATGGTTAATTGGGACATGAGTTACGTCGCAAAATTTGGTTGATATCGCTCAATTAAGAAGTGGAACGTGGCGATCGCATCAACTTGTTGGTATTGAAGATATTGCGATTGCTTCGTCGTTCCTCCTCGCAATGACGGAGAGGTTTTAGTGCGATAGCTTGCGCTGACTTGTCAGTTCGCATTTGGTTTTGAGCGTTTTAGTTTGAGGGGTTTGTTTGAGAGTGCGATGGCATTATTAGGGAAGTTGTAGGGATGGCGATCGCGTTTATTTTTGAGCGTTTAGTTTTGAGCGCTTTGTTTTAAGCAGTTTGTTTGGAATGCGATCGCATTTTGGTTTAAGCAGTTTGTTTGGAAGTGCGATCGCCTTTTAGTTTGAGTGGTTTGTTTGAGAGTGCGATCGCGTTTGGGTTTGTTTTGAAGTGCGATCGCGTTTGTGGGGTAGTTGTGGGGAGTGCGATCGCTCAAACGTCATCATCTTCTGAAAACAGAGTATCAAAATCACGATAACCACTCAAAACCCGCTCAACTTCAATCCCATTTTCAATTTGGCGATAAAAAATTAGATAATTGCCAACAGAAAAACCCCTCAATGAGGTTGCAAGATAATCAAAACTGCGTCCCATATTCGGGAAATTAGCCAAAACCTGACACTTTTCCTCAACAGTATCTACAAAACGAGTTGCTGCTTGGGGATTTTCACGAGCAATAAATTTGTTGATTTCCTTAATATCAAGTCTTGCTTGAACAGTAAAAACTATGCGACTCATTTGTCTGATGAGATTTGATGGATATCTTCGCGCAATTCCCTAAAAACTTCCTCCCCATCAATAACTTCTCTGTTATCGCCTTGTTTTATACCAATAGCAATCTCCGAACGAAGCGCTTCAAGTCTCGTTTCACGGATGCGATCGCGTTCCTCTAATAGTCGCAATGCTTCCCGTACAACTTCACTCGCGGATAAATACCTACCAGTTTTGACTTTTTCGTGAACTAACTGCTCAAGTTCAGGTGTGAGTGATACATTCATGGCTTTATTTGAATTTGCCTATTGATTTGATTTTGTCACCAATAGCAAAGCTTGTCAAAGTTTGTTATTGCTTTGTAATAAGGAAGGTGCGATCGCATTTGCTTGGGTTTGGTTTAGAAGTGCGAAGCTTGCGCGACGTAAGTCGTTCGCGTAACGAAGTCATGGGGGTTGGTTTGGAGATGCGATCGCATTGTTGGGGAAGTTGTAGGTATGGCGCTCGCAGTTGGGTTTTGAGGAGTGCGATCGCCAGCGTTTTACCCCTCAGCATTTTCACCAACGACACGCTACCATAAGTGTAATTAACAGGCTATATACAGACTTTTATACCAAAACCCTGTGTTACCAATGCCTCTAAACGAAATCATAAGTGCGATGCGTAAGCGCTTGCCGCAAGGCAGCATCGCAAGTTTGGCAAGTCCTATCCTCAAGGACAAAATTCAACGCAATGAGACTGTAATCAAGCTATTACAGCAGTTTAAGCTGAATCCTGAGCATCCTCCCAGTGATTTTAGCGGGGTTTATGCCTATGCTTTGGTAGAATATGGTGTTGGTAAACCCAGGCAATTGTTGGAAATTTTCCGTCATGAAGAGGTAAAACAGGCTTTTCGTAAAGCGTTTGACCACAATAACCCTTCAATTTTGCTTTCGGAAGTCGATACATTTCTTGATGGTTATAGTTTAGGTGATGAAGTCCGCGATTTAGGGCTGGATGTGAGGCGAGAAGTAGCTGAGTTTGCCACTGTTTTTATTGAGGTTGCTAAACGTAGTCGTACTCCTGGTGATGTTTTGATGAGCCATCAACTCGGTTCATTACACAAACGCATTGCCAGTATTCAAGAGCAACTTAGTAGATTGCCGAATTTAGAAGGAATCCGTACCGAAATTGCCAGGTTAGCGGCAGAAAATTACCCAGCGCTTCCGGGGGTTTCTGCGGGAAATTCCAACTAGTAAACGTTTAAAAACATTAGAAGGGCATACTAACTCTATAATTTCAGTTGCTTTTAGTTCTGATGGTAAAACTTAGTCCAGATAATCAGATACTTGCTAGTGGTAGCGTTGATAGAAATATAATATTATGGGATGTAAAAGTTGGGAAATGTTGGAAAATTTTACAAAATAATGATTCAACACGCTCAATAACATTTAGTCCTAACGGTGAAATACTAGCTGCTGGAACTTGGAGTGGAACAATAAAACTGTGGAATATTCGTACCGGACAATGCTATAAAACTTTGCAGGTAGGAAATGATATTAGCACACGTTCAATTGCTTTCAATTCAGATGGTCAATTTATAGCTAGTGGAACAAAAAATGCAGGTGTGGGTTTATGGAATACCTCTACAGGTCAATTATGGAAAGTTTTACAGGCTCATACTAATTCAGTATCTGCTGTTACTTTTAGTCAAGATGGTAAATTATTAGCTAGCGCTGGAGACGATCTAACTGTAATAGTTTGGGATATTTATAGTGGTCAATGCCTTAAAGTTTTGCATGGTCATTCTCTTTGGATTCGTTCTGTTACATTTAGTTCAAAAGGTAACATCCTTGCTAGTTGTAGCTGTGATGGTACAATCAAAATTTGGAATATAGAAACAGGCGAGTGCCTAAAAACCTTGAAAAGCGATCGCTCTTATGAAAATATGAACATCACAGGTGTCAAAGGTTTAACCGATGCTGAAATTTCCACCCTCAAAGCATTAGGCGCAGTGGAAGATGGGGAAATGTAAAGTAAACAGGAATTATGATTAATATATTAGGTGCGATCGCATGGAGTCGAATTATGCGATATATTAGGCGCGATCGCATGGAGTCGAATTATGCGATATATTAGGTGCGATCGCATGGAGTCGAATTATGCGATATATTAGGCGCGATCGCATGGAGTGGAATTATGCGATATATTAGGTGCGATCGCGTGGAGTCGAATTATGCGATATATTAGGCGCGATCGCATTGAATAGAATTATGCGATTAGGCGCGATCGCCTGGAGTCGAATGATGCGACATATTATGTGCGATCGCCTGGAGTGGAATTATGCGATATATGATGTGCGATCGCGTGGAGTCGAATTATGCGATCGCCCTAAGGTATTGCCCCAATTGTTCGCACTGGAGTTTTCAAGGGCTTTTTCTAACTCAGCCACTCGTTTTTCTAATTGTCGGTTTTTGGTTTCTTTCCGTTTGGGCAAAACGCGAGACAGTCGAAGTAGAAATCTTGGAGCGATCGCCCTATTTCTATCAACCCATCAAAAGTTTGACGGACGAAGCCAAAGAAGTTGCCGAGAGTGGATTTAGCCTTGGCTTGTAAATCGGGTTTGGCAAAGCGATCGCTCTGCAACCGACAGGTCAGCGCTAAGTCCCAAGAGGAGAGGCTACGCCAATGCGATCGCCTCCCAAAATTTTACCGAAAAATTGGGTCTAAAGCCCCGTCGTTCTACGACGGCTTTTTATTAATTGATTTGGACAGCTTGCGTATAAGTTCTCGCAGGACATCTGTCTGATTCCGACATTCTTGTTCGCAGTATTCCAACAGTAATTTTTTCTCCTCAGCACTAACACGAAAAGTAATAAATATTTCCGGCTTAGGCATTGACTGATACCACTATTTAAGGTATTTTTATTATAGTGGAAAGGTAATCAACCACTCTAAAAACCTCGTATCTAACCGATACACTGAACCATGAAAACCTAAGCTATGGGGTTCCACAGAGTAACGTTTCTGTGGGTAAAGTTTAGAACACCATGCACTCTTTGAACCAATTATTTAGGTTTGAACTGTACTGTAGGGCATACAGAAACAGGGTGTTGAAATACACTGAAAGACTGAGGAGAGAACCATCTCTGGTTATAGTTTCGCAAGAAGTTATAAGTAAGTGGACTCGTTGAACCAGTAATTCCAAGGGGCGACTCTGGAAGAATCCCCGACCGTTCACGGCGGGGAGTATGTCAACCCCTATCCCTATCAAAGTTTGGTCAATAGAAAAACTATCTGGCATGATTTATCTCCCAAAAGTTTATGTAATTTTGCAAGAGGACAATAACTATGAACCGAAAAACCACTGAGTCCCTGTAAACAGGTAATACACCCCAGTTAAAATCAGTGCGACACTACCAAAACGAATAATTCCCTCGGAATGATTCAATAAATTACGACTTTGTTTAGCTAATCCTGTAAATAAACTTGCGAGAAAAATCAACAGGGTATAACCAAGCGCATAACTCACCATCGTCAGCGTACCCAATATCTGGGAACCCGTAGCTGCTGCTGATGCTAACACTGCAAATAACACCGGACTTGCACAAGGGGAACTCACCAATGCAAAGGTCAAACCGACTCCATAAGGTCCAGCTTTCGGAAGATTTACATTCATCTGCGGTAAGGGTATGTTCACCACACCCATCAACCACAACCCCATCACAGCCATAATTAAGCCCACTACTATATTGATATAGCCTCGGTACTCCACCATTACAGTTCCCGCAAAGGAAGACACCAAACCAAATAAACTTAAAATTGTCACCGCACCCAAAACGAACAAACCAGCTTTAGTGAAAGCATCCCAACGGGATTTGATATTGAGTGTACCGATATAGCTGAGATTGACAGGTAAAAGGGCGAGAATACAAGGAGATACGGATGCGATCGCACCTCCTGCAAATGCCAATGGTAACAAAACAAAGGGATTGGCGGTATCCTGTTTATCAAACCATTTTTGATAGCGGTTTTCCACAATCGAAACTACCTGTTCGATGGGATGACTAATTATAGGTCCTAGTGTGAGAACTAGAATTAGTGATAGTAATCCCAATCCACCGTAAACTAGCCATTTTTTCGAGATTGGAAAACGTCGGGAAGGGGTTCGCTCTGGGGAGGATTGGGGTATTGGTTTCATGAAATTCTCCGTAAACTAATGAAGAGATAGAGATTAAAAAACAAGTAATGAGTAATAAGCAATAAGTAATGAGTGTGTTTTGTAACGGGGATTTAACCCCGACAGAAAACACGCTGCTTATAGAAGCACGGGAATTAGACCCCCTAATGTTGTTAATTTTTAGCTATTGCAGCATCGAGGACTTTGGTGTAGTCGGCTTTGTTAGGATTATTTTTAAACATGGTTAAAATATTGCCAGTTGCCGGATCAACAATAGCTACTGTGCTAGTTTTACTCTTATTAGCCTCCAGAAATTTACCTAAACCCAGTTTTTCAGCTTGAGCTTGTGTCTCTTGAACCTTGGCTTTATCGGTGACATCTAAAACCACAAAATTCACCTTACCGGAATATTCTTGTTTCAATTGCGACAAGGTGGAAGCAATATTTTTACAACCAGCACACCAGGTAGCATATACATCTACTAAAACTGGTTTACCCTGAAGTTCTTTGGCTAGGGGCGCTCCGACGGAAGTTAATTTTCCTGCAAGAGGATCAGCTTGAGTAACTTCTGTAGTCGATGGTGTAGCTTGATTTTGGGAAATATTATCTGATTTTGTGGTGCTGCATGATACGGTCAAAACTAAGCTACTTAAACACAGTAGACTGAGTAAAAATTTGCTATTTTTGAACATGATTGCTTTTTATCCTCAAGGTTGTATGGCAAAATGTTTTTCCGAGATAACTCGAATTGCATCTATATTACTAAGACGACCAAGGAACGGGATTGGATTTAATTCAACGAAAATTCCGTTGAACCAACCAAATAGGGGGTTTATACGGAATTGTTCTTTTGAATAACCCTACAGGGGATTTATACGGACTTGTTCTGTATAATCCACTTAAAAAGGTAGTTTATAAGGAAAGATTCGGTATAATACTGCAATTGGGGGAGTTAAACAGAATAGTTCGGTATAAGTACCTTGTTGAAGGGGATTATATGGAGACATTCGGTATAATAAATAGTTAGACGGCAAAAGCCTCTTGGTATTAGAGCTACCAAAAATCCATATGAGTACAGACACTCAAACTGAGTACGTTGCCGCTTTGACTGATTTACACCGTGGACTTGACCGTAAAGGGCCAGGTGACTCTGACTTCTCGCGCAATATTTTGAGCAATCTTTCTACTTTGCCGCTCAAGCCGCGAATTGCCGATCTAGGATGTGGAAGCGGTGCTAGTGCATTGCTGCTTGCACAACACTACCAAAGCACTGTCATGGCAGTAGATTCCTCGTCGGTTTTTATCGACGAACTCAAAGTTCGCGCAAAACAGCTTGGTCTTGAGCATTTAATCATTCCAATTCATGGTGACATGGCTAAGCTCGATTGGTCAGTGGGTTCGGTTGACCTGCTTTGGTCTGAGGGGGCTGCTTATAATCTTGGGTTTGAGCAGGCTCTTAAAATCTGGCGACCGCTTCTTGCCAACAGCGGCATTGCCGTCATATCAGAGATGAGTTGGTTTACTGATAATGTGCCAGAGCCTGCGATCGCGTTTTGGCAAAATGCCTATCCGATGATGGGTACCGAGGCTGAGAATATCGATCGAGCTAATAGGTCTGGCTTTAGCGTACTTTCTACGCATCGGCTGCCAAGTCAGGTTTGGTGGGTCAATTATTATGAACCGCTCCGTAAGCGGATGCAGCAGATCGAAATCATCCCAAGTACTCAATCAGTTATTCGTGAAACTGAAGAAGAGATGAGACTGTTTGAAAAATTCAGCGACTCTTATGGTTATACATTCTATATTCTGCAAGCAGCTTAGAAAAAAGCCGTCTAACAACGCCCATGCACACCGACCGCCAAGAGTTCACTGGTTGCGAGGCAGATGTTATCTGCGGCGGGTGATGGGCAACGTTATGCTGGAAGTCTTTGGTGGAGGCGTTTCTTGAAGTTTGTCTACTGGCGTTTATGCTGAAGTTGATTTAAGGTTATTGCGGAACTACAGGCGATCGCCCTTCTTAAAATCCTGTTAGTGCGATCGCCGATCTTGTAGGATGCGTTAGCGACAGCGTAACGCATCACCAAATTATGAATGCTCTGCTAAATTTGGGCAAACTAATCAAGAAATCCCAATAGTATCATTCAATGACCAGCTACCGCAGAAGCAGGATTGAGGGCGGAACCTATTTCTTTACCCAAGTAACACATCAAAGACAACCGTGGCTGTGTACGGATGTTGCTCGTCCTTTGCTGCGCGCTGCATTTCTCAAAGTGCGTGAAAAATATCCCTTTGACATCGATGCCATTGTATTGTTGCCTGACCACATTCACTGCATCTGGACTTTACCACCCAATGATAGTGATTATGCAACTCGTTGGCGATTGATTAAAAGCGATGTCGCCAAGCAAGGAACATCTGTGCTAAATTTGCAGGCAAACCGGAGTGAATCACGGCAAAAACGCAGAGAAAGCAATCTTTGGCAGCGTCGATTTTGGGAACATTGGATTCGAGACGATGATGATTTTGCGCGGCATTGTGATTATATTCATTACAATCCAGTCAAGCATGGGTTTTGTCAGCGAGCAATGGATTGGAAGTATTCAAGTTTTCACCGATATGTAGCACAGGGTATTTACTCGGTTGATTGGGGAATTGAGGAAGAGTTGATGCCCTTATTTGATGAGGATTTTGGGGATGCGTTGCGCTGACGCGAACACATCCTACTGGACTGACTACAATTTAACTACTTTTTCGCCACAGCAGCATCAAGGATTTTGGTGTAATCAGCCTTGTTAGAATTATTCTGATACAGGGATAAAATGTTACCAGTTGCCGGGTCAACAATCGCCACAGTGCTGGTTTTACCTTTGTTAGCTTCGAGAAATTTACCTAAGCCGAGTCTTTGGGCTGCTGCTTCTGTCTGTTTGAGCTTACCTTTATCAGTTACATCCAAGACAACAAAATTCACCTTACCAGAATATTCCTGTTTCAACTGCGATAGGGTAGGAGCAATATTTTTACAACTAGCGCACCAAGTAGCATATACATCCACCACCACTGGTTTACCCTGAAGTTCCTTAGCCAGAGGACCTCCCACAGATTTCACTTTACCTGCACAAGGATTTTTCCCAGCACAGGGATTCCCTTGAGCAATCTTGGTAATTGATGATTGAGCTTCAGTTGCAGAGATACTAGTTGAGGTTGTTGCAACTATAGATGCAGTCAAAACTAGGCTGCTCAGACAAATTTTGAGTAAGAAATTCGCGTGTTTATGCATAAAACCTGTCCTCAAGCTGAAAGTGTATAATGGCGGTATGCTTTCCACAAAAATAGTCAATTGTGGTGCATCTATTTACTAAGACGGCTGAGGGGTGATATCGGATTTAATTAAATTCAAACTTTTTTCTTCGTGTTAAGTTTTGATAGTTAAGTATCTTTCGTTAATACAGGATGATATTCGGAAACTTTCTGAATATTCAGGGTGAATGATACAGAAATTTTCCATATTTCTCTCCCCAAATGGGTGAATATATAGAAAAAGTATGGATATTGTCGAAAAAAGGGTGATATGTGGAAACTGTCAGTAGAACAAATAGTTATGCAACCTCGTTTGGTCGAGTAGGCAGCAATTGAAAACGTACTCATCGCTGTTCAAAATGACGATCGCAAGGAATTAATGTGTCGCCGCACGAGGTATTGTTGTTGATCTGCTGAGAACTGCTCAGGGCAGATGACAACTCCAGTGCCAATGCCATCCACTAGCGCGATGAGGGCATTGGCTTCAAGGGTTAGATCAAGATCGCCTCGAATCAGCTTAGCCGTTTGTAAGTCAGTTAACTCTTGACAAATAACCTGACGTAAAGAGTCATAGCGTTTTCGGTGTTCCTGAACTAAGTGTTCACGCCCGATCGAATAACCCAAAAATGCCACCCAAACCTTCCAATCATCTCTATCAATAGACTCCATCGGGAGAGCCAAAAAAATCATTTTCTCTAGTCTCTCAGTTCCTTGCCATTGATCGGCACAGGCTTTCATATCTTCTACAATATTTTCAAAAACTTGTTCCAAGGCAAACAAAATGAGTGCTTCTTTGTCTCTAAAGTAGTGGGTGACAACCCCGGTCGAAGAGCCAAGTTCTTGAGCGATCGCCCGCATACTAGTGCGATCCAGTCCTTCACGGACAATCACCTGCCATGCTGCTTTAGCGACTTCAATACGGCGATCGTCAAAACTCATAACTCTCCTCGGTTTACAGCAACATGAAACAATCATCTTGACACTTTATCACAACAGTTGTTATGCTGCTCAAAACCATGACAGATGTTGTGATTTTGCCTCCAATGGCTGAACGGTTTTACACGCATACGGAGTTGGCTATGATTCGACCTGCAACACCTGATGATATTTCTGCACTGATCGCTGTAGCCGAGGCATCTGTGCCATTCGAGCCTAACGAGATAGAGGAACTCTTGCAACTGCTCACTCAGCATTTCGATAGCAACGGTAATAGTCGTGACTTCTGGCTCACTGACGATGATAACGGTCTGGTAAGTGTTGCATATGTTGCACCGGAACGAATGACTGAAGGGACTTGGAATCTGTATTTAATTGCTGTCCACCCTGACCGCCAGCGGCAAGGACGCGGTAAGATGCTACTCGAACACGTTGAGCAAATGCTGGCAAATCGCGGCGAACGTGTACTGCTGGTCGAAACTTCCGGTACTGAAGACTTTGAATACGTCCGGACGTTTTACCGCAAGAGCGGTTACACCGAGGAAGCGAGGATTAGAGAATTCTATGCTGCTGGCGTTGATAAGATCGTTTACCTAAAATCACTGCATAAACCGGATGCATAACAAAGGGGGTAATTGCAGTAAAATGATTGACAAGACAATGCAAACGCATTACCTTAAACATAGGTTTAACAAATAAGCTTAGAGGTTGCTATGGCTCTAACACTAGCTTCATCCTCAGAATCTACCCTTACTGATCGATATCAAACAACAATTCCCGAAGCAGTACGTAAAGCTCTGGGCTTACATAAGCGTGATAAGATCTCCTACACTGTCCAAGCTGACGGCAAAGTAGTGATTTCTCGCGCTAACCAGACACAGAGCGATCCTATACTTGGGCAATTTCTGAACTTTATTGCACGAGATATCGAAAAGAATCCTCAGCACTTACAAGCGATTAGCTCTGATTTAGTCAGCCATGTCCAATCCTTAGTTGCTGAAGTCGATCTCGATCTTGATGCACCACTCTCTGACGAGGATGAGTAGGTTTGTCTGTAAATCAGCCACTAGTGATTAATGGGTGGAACATATTTGCTCATCCCCTCTTTCTTAACCAGCTTGAAGATACTCTGACGCAGGTAGAAAATTTACGACAAAAGTATCCCCAAGACTACAAGAAGAAAAACGCTACAAAACGTCTAGCAGCCATAGTAAAGCTAGCATTTGACGTAATTCCTCAAGATCCAACACTTAGTGATTATCGCCAAGGTAATACCCTTGGTGATGATTATAAGCACTGGTTTAGAGCTAAATTTTTTCAGCAATATCGATTGTTTTTTAGATATCATCAAGACAGTAAAATAATTGTTTTTGCCTGGGTTAATGATGAAAACTCTAAGCGAGCTTATGACAGTAAAACAGACGCTTATCGAGTTTTCCAAAAAATGCTTGAAAGTGGAAATCCTCCAGATGATTGGAATGACTTACTCAAAGAGGCAGAAAGTGAAACTAATCGTTTAGAGAAAGTTGTCAAAGTAGAGATATAACTGGACAGTTTCTTAAAAATAAAATATCCACATCTAACATCCAATCCAATTCCATCACCCAGTCGTCATATATATAGACGGCTTTTTTAAGCGAAAATATCTCTTGATATGCGTTGTGGAGCAAGGTGATGACAGACAATTTGTGCTTAACTTACGACTGTATTGGTTTAGACATGGTTTAAAAATTGCATGGATAAACTACCCCAGTCAAATTCTTCCCTAGCTTCCGATGTGACCGATGAAGCGTTATTTGTGGCACTTAAAAATGGCGATTCTGCGGCATTAAGCGTTTTGTTTAATCGTCATGGTCGCTTGGTATATGGATTCGCACTCAAGATTTTGGCTAACCCCCAGGAAGCGGAAGATTTAACCCAGGAAATATTTTTGACACTGTGGCGAAAAGCATCTACTAATCCTGATTGTCGCTTTTTTGTCCGCTATTTGGTGACAATAACGCGATCGCGTGCCATCGACAAAATTCGCGATCGCACCAGACAACTCAAACTTGTGGAAAAAGTAGGAACTATGAGCAATGATATAACACCCGAACCGACACCCGTAGAACAGGTAAGTAATGCAGAGCGATCGCAACGACTTAATCATGCTCTTTCTGAACTTTCAGAAAAGCAACGTCAAGTCATCGAATTAGCTTACAACCAGGGATTGAGTCAATCGGAAATAGCCGCACAACTCGATATTCCCCTGGGTACAGTCAAAACTAACACCCGTCAAGGATTATTAAAACTCAAACGGATTTTACTTGATGCAGATATCTTAATTTATGAATAAATCTTTTGATTCTGAATATATAAAAAATTTAGCTGCGGGATTTGTTGTGGATGACCTTTCCCCGGAGGAAGCTGAGGAATTTCGGCTATTGCTCGATCAACATCCTGAATTGATTGCCGAAGTTGAGGATTTGCAGGAAGTTTTGCGACAGGTTGTAGATGGTTTTATCACAGTAGAGCCACCTGCTGATTTGTTAGGGAAAATTCTCTCGCAAGCCGAATTAATTACAACTCAACAATCCAATATAAATGATATTCTAATTCAGCAACAGAATAATTTACTAATACCAAAAAAATCTCAAAAATGGACAAAAATTGCTGGTAGTATCGCCGCATTATTTGTGATAATTTTAGGTGTTGATAATTATAGATTGCGGCAAAATTTGGGTTTTGTCACCGCCGATAACCAAAAATTACGCCAGGATTTTGCTCAAGCTCAAGCTGTCAAAAATATGCTGCAAAATTCCCAAACGCGCTTGTACACTTTTGCAGCAGCTAGCTCTACAAATAAGATTACAGATAATGCTTCCGGAAGTATAGTTATTAATCCTCAAAAACAAAAAGCAGTGATGGTATTCCAAAATCTACCCGCTCCACCTCCCGGACAAGTTTATCTATTATGGACAATTATCGCTGACAAAAAATTACCCTGTGGTCAAGTCAAACCCTATTCCTGGGGAACAGCTTCCTATGATTTACCATTTACAGAACAAATGTATAAAGAATTTTCCCATCCCCAATTTTCTGGGTTAGTTGTGACATTAGAAACAGATGCAAAGGTTTCTCGTCCAACAGGAAAAGTCGTTATGCAGAGTTCGCATATTTAAATTTTGTTCCCACAAACCCTAAAAAATAGATGATGATTGTAGAGACGTAGCACTGCTACGTCTCTACAGGATTGTGGATTTGTCACAACTATCAAAATATAATTGACAGGGTAGTAATTAGTTAAAAATCATCACGTAAATATAAACTATTTGATTTCAGATAATTATAAACCCCATCGGAAAGCAGATTATTCTGGGTTTGCTTGTCCTTTCGAGGATTTTTTCAGTCACAAAGAAGAAGTTTTATCGTTAATTATTAAAGTGAAAGGTGATGATTTTGAAGCTCAAAGATATATTTATCAAGAAATACTATCTAAAATGGAATTTATTTTTTGTGTTGTTTTTTATTGTTGAAAATTTATGAAATTATTAGTGTTTCTATTCAACTAATTCTCAGGAAAATCTTATCTAAGAATCATTTACTTTTCAGTTTTATCAACTAATCTAATAATATCGAAATGCAAAAAAATCTGATTTAAGTAATCTTACATTTTTGAATCATGAACTTTCGATAAAAAAGAAGTTTCATAAATGTCGAATAACGGCTGAAATCTACATAAATTCATTTTAAACTTAGCCCAGTTATCCTATGATTCAGCAAAATCAGAATTTGAACTCAAGTTATATGTCAGGTGCGCTAGAGATTACAAACATATGAGTATATTCCTCACACTTGCCATTGTTGTATTGGCATTAATTTTATTTGTGACTGAATGGTTGCCGTCAGATATTATTGCCATAATCGTCACACTTCTTTTAATAGTTTTAGGTTTAGTTACTCCAGATGAAGGAATATCTGGTTTTGGCAATTCTGCGACTATTACCGTGATGGCAATGTTTATCCTCAGTGCAGGTATTGCTCGTACTGGAGCGATTCAAATTGTTAGTGATATTTTACTCAAATGGGGTGGTAAAAGTACAACTAGGCAAATCTTCACTTTAGGGATAATTGTTGGACTAATTACAGCTTTTATTAATAATACTGCTGTTGTTGCGGTGTTTTTACCTATTGTCGAACAATGGTGCAAACAACAAAAAATCTCCGTTTCCAAATTACTAATGCCTCTATCATTTGTGACAATTTTAGGCGGTATGATTACAGTAATTGGAACTTCTACTAATATCTTGGCAAGTGGAATTTCTCAGAAATTGGGTTATGGAGCATTTAGCTTATTCCAATTTACTAAATTAGGAATAATTACATTCATCATCGGTTTAATTTATTTAGCTTTAATTGCACCTCGGTTATTACCAAGCCGTAAAAAACAAACCGATAATATTTTGATAGAAGACTATGGTTTAAGTGACTACATTAGTGAAATTTTAATTCCACCTGGTTCTAATTTAGCAGGAGAAACCCTCTTATCAAGTGGTTTACAACATAAATTTGATGTAGATGTATTAGAAATGATTGCTGGTGATACCCATTTTCATCAACCTTTAGAAGACAAAAAATTACAAACTTGCGCGGTTTTAGTAGTTCGTGCTAGTCGAGAAGAGTTACTTAAAATTAAGGATGACAAAGGAATAGAAATTCTACCGGAGTTTCTACAGAAGAAGAAATCTTTAGATGCACAAATTAGTTCAGATAATGAAGGTATTGCCGAAGTTTTGATTCCCTCCAACTCAAACTTAATTGGCTCAACTATCAAAGAAGTCCGCTTCCGTCAAAGATATAATGTCACGGTTTTAGCGATGCATCGCGGACAAGCAGTTATGCAAGAACGTCTTGCCGAAAACAGATTAAAATTTGGCGATGTTTTGTTAGTACAAGGTCCCAAACAAAGCCTTTTAGGTTTACAAATTAATCGTAATTTGTTGGTACTTAATCAACAACAATTAGAAACTCTCCGTCGAGATAAAGCTGGGATTGCAATAGCTATTGGTTTGGGAGTTGTAATTGTCGCAGCTTTGAATTTGCTACCAATTCTTGTAACTTCTCTAATTGGTGTTGTCTTGATGGTGTTAACAGGTTGTCTCAAACCCAGAGAAATTTACGATGCTGTACGTTGGGACATTATCTTTTTACTGGCTGGATTAATTCCCCTTGGTATAGCAATGGATAAATCTGGTACCACTCAATGGTTAGCAAATACCTTAATTGGACTAGGAGGGAATTTATCTGGTTACTGGATATTGACTTTCTTTTTTGTGATTACTTCCTTACTCACCGAAATTATTTCTAATAATGCCGCAGTGGTTTTATTATTACCAGTTGCTGCAAAAGTCGCAGAGAATCTCAGTCTAAATCCTCTGGCTTTTTTGTTCGCAGTCACCTTTGCTGCTTCTAACAGCTTTATGACACCAATTGGCTATCAAACTAACACGATGATCTATGGTCCTGGTGGCTATAAATTTACTGATTTTATCCGTGTTGGAGGACCGTTAAATCTGTTGATGGCGATAATTGTACCTCCATTAATTATTCTCTTTTATGGTTTGTAAATCAATTTTTATTGAAATCTAAATTTGCCAAAAATATATGATTCAATATCCACAAATTATCAATTTAATTAACCGTTCTCCTCCTGATTATTGATTAAGTCTAGATACGGTTAATTCAAACTCAAAAATTACAGTTTTTTTCACCCAATACTAGGAATAAATAGGAGCAACATATGTCTAAAATCAAAGCTTTAATTCAACCCCACGGTGGTCAACTCATCAACCGTTATTTGTCTGGAGAAGAACGGGAAGCAAGTCTATTTAGAGCATCTAATCTACCTCGTCTTACCCTCTCTGCTCGCAATCTCGCTGACTTAGAATGTATTGCTACAGGTGTTTATAGTCCATTAGAAGGATTCGTCGATGAACAGGAATACTATTCCATCATCAAAGACATGCGACTTCCAAATGGTCTCGCTTGGAGCATTCCCGTCACATTACAAATTTCTGCATCAGTCGCAGATCAATACCAATTAAATTCTGAAATTGCCTTAGTCCATCCCAATGGCACAATTTTGGCAATCATGACGATTACTAGTAAATTTCAGCCAGACCAAAATTTAGAAGCAGAAAAAGTTTACGGTACAAAGGACGAAGCTCATCCTGGTGTTCAATCTATGCGTCAGGAAGGAGAAGTGTATTTGGGAGGTGCGATCGCGCTCATTAATCCTATTCCCTACACAGATTTTCTTGGTTATCGTCTAACTCCAGAAGCAACAAGAACTGAGTTTGCCAGACGTGAATGGAATACAACTGTGGCATTTCAAACTCGTAATCCCATCCATCGTGCCCATGAATACATTACCAAAATTGCTTTAGAAGTAGTGGATGGATTATTTATTAACCCTTTGGTGGGTCAAACAAAATCTGATGATATTCCAGCAGACGTGCGGATGCAGTGCTATCAGGTACTGATGGAAAAATATTATCCGCAAAATCGCGTATGTTTGAGTGTTTTCCCTGCCGCTATGCGCTACGCAGGACCACGGGAAGCAATCATGCACGCGATCGCACGCCAAAACTACGGCTGTACCCATCTCATAGTCGGACGTGACCATGCTGGAGTTGGGGATTATTACGGTACTTATGATGCACAGTATATCTTTGATGAATTTAGCAAAGATGAGCTAGAAATTACACCATTGAAATTTGAACATGCTTTTTACTGTACTCGTACCCAATCAATGGCAACAGCTAAAACGAGTCCGAGTAGTAAAGAAGAAAGAATACATCTATCGGGTACAAAGGTGCGGGAAATGCTGAGAAGCGGTAAAACTCCACCACCAGAGTTTTCTCGTCCTGAAGTTGCGAAAATTTTAGTCGCTTCGATGCAACCAGCACAAGTTTAATTTCAGCTATCAATACAAATTTCCGAACTTATCGCAGCTACAAACTAACTAATTAAGAGAGAAAACAATCATGTCTCAAGTAAATTCCATATCCATGACTGAAGATAAAGTTATCCAATTAGAATTAGAATATGCCACAAAAAGTCCACAAAAAATACTTGCACTAGCACTCAAAGAATTTGATAACATTGCGATTTCTTTTAGTGGTGCTGAAGATGTAGTCTTGATTGATATGGCAGCAAAAATTAAGAAAGATATTAAAGTCTTTTCGATTGATACAGGTCGTTTACATCCTGAAACTTACCAGTTTCTTGATAGGGTTAGCAAACAATATCGCATTAAAATAGATGTGATTTTTCCTGATGCATCAGAAGTCGAAAAATTAGTCAAAGAAAAAGGATTTTTCAGCTTCTATCAAGATGGTCATAAAGAGTGCTGTGCTATTCGTAAAGTTAAACCGCTACGTCGCAAACTGGCAACCCTTGATGCTTGGATAACCGGACAGCGTAAAGACCAAAATCCTGAAACCCGTGCTAGCGTTCCCGTAATTCAGGTTGATACTGCTTTTTCCACAGCAAAAAATACCCTAATTAAGTTTAATCCCCTAAGTAATTGGACTTCTGCTCAAGTTTGGCAATACATTCAAAAGAATGAAATTTCTTACAATCAGTTACATGCAAAAGGTTTTAATAGCATTGGTTGCGAACCTTGTACTAAAGCAATTTTACCAAATCAACATGAGCGTCTTGGTCGTTGGTGGTGGGAAGAAGCAGCTGATAAAGAATGTGGTTTTCACGAAATTAATTTGACACAGAACAACAAGTAATTTGTCTACTTAAAACGAGTTTGTAGAGATGTAAAAATAATACCTCTCTACAATATTCGCCGTGCTTATTCTTCAAAAAATCAAAATTATGCACATTAAATTAGTTACAAAAATCAAACTTGATGGTAATCCATGTCGTAAATCTACAAGAGTTATAGATGAACTTGAAAGGTTAGACTTGCTCGCTCGAATCAATGAGATTGTTCCTGCTGATGAACGTCAAACAACAAGTGAAGGATTCACTTTAGCAAATAAATATCAAGTACAATCAGCTCCTTTTTTTATTGTTGAAGATGATGGCTTAATCCGTTTATACACTGCATATTATCAATTCATGAAAGATATCTTTCAAGTTTCTGTTTCTGAAGAAGATGAAATCTTTGAAATCATGGCTCAAAATCCAGAACTTGATTACATCTAATTGTTATCTAAATATTCCTTCTTCTCCATTCCTCAAAATTAACAAAAATAACAATGGACAATCCATCTGCAAAGATTACAACCCCATTCCCAAAACCTCTTGAATTAAAAGTAGTAATACCAGGTTTATTACTAACATCTGGACTTGCACTCTTCGCTACTTCTCTCAAAAAAATTCCATCACTCTCATTTTTAAGCGCATTAATTATCGCAATTTTGCTAGGGATTTTAGTCAAAAATACAATTGGAACCCCAAAAATATTTCAACCAGGAATTACTTTCACTCTCAAACGCATTCTCCGACTGGCAATTATTTTATTAGGATTGCAGTTGAGTTTACCCCAGGTAATCACAGTTGGACCAATTGGTTTAGGAATTGTCATTGTTACTTTGGTTAGCACATTCTTTTTTACTTGTTGGTTTGGTAGACAATTAGGTGTTAATAGCAAACTCACAAAATTAATTGCAGCAGGTACTTCTATTTGTGGTGCATCTGCTGTAATTGCCACAAATTCTGTAGTTGAAAGTAAAGATGAAGATGTTGCTTATGCAGTGGCAATCGTCACAGTTTTTGGGACTATTTCTATGCTGCTTTATCCTTTACTACCTGCACTTTTGAACTTAAATTCTCAGGAATTTGGTATTTGGTGCGGTGTTTCTATCCATGAAGTAGCTCAAGTAGTTGCTGCTGCATTTCAAGATGGACAAAATAGCGGAGAAATAGCAACAATTGCCAAATTGTCAAGAGTAATATTTCTAGCTCCAATTGTTTTAATTCTGGGATTATTATCAACAGGCATCAGTGATAAATCGCAACAAGTTAAGTTGAGTAAATTACCGATTCCTTGGTTTGTTTTTGGATTTATTGCCCTCATAGTCTTAAATAGTTTAAATATTTTTCCTAATGCCTTGAAGTCAATGATAATTGAAGGTAATCGTTTTCTGCTGACAATTGCAATGGCAGGAATGGGTTTAGAAACAAGTCTGAATAAGATAAAACAAACTGGTATTAAGCCTCTTTACTTAGGTGCAGCTTCATGGATATTTATCTCTGTTTTAAGTTTTAGCATGGTCAAGATTTTTTACTAGCTTTTCATAGCTGCTATTATTCTGGTTGAAATTTATTTCCGTTAACATCATAGATAGAAGATTTTTCTAATTAATTACACGAGGCTTTTGACAATGAAGAAAATTTTATTAGGTCTTTTAGCATTAGGTTTAATAGTTATTCCTGCTTATGCAAGCAAAGGGATGAACAAGAAAGCTAATAATGGTATTGTCAGGGTAAAAAGTGCTTTTAGCGTCTCAGAAACAACCGAACGTTTTGAATCTGTTGCCCAGCAACAAGGTTTAAAAATAGTTGCCAAAATTGACCATGCGGCTGGAGCAAAATCTATCAATCAAGAATTACGTCCGACTCAATTAATTATATTTGGTAATCCTGCGACTGGAACCCCATTGATGCAATGCAATCAAACTGTAGGAATTGATTTACCCCAAAAAGCACTTATTTGGCAAGACGAACAAGGACAAGTCTGGTTTGGTTATAACAGTCCAAAATACTTAATGGCTCGTCATCAACTCAAGGGCTGTGGTGAAGAAGCCATTCAAAAAATTGACAATGCTTTGAGTATGTTAGCTCAAAAAGTGACTCAATAGAAATGCGACATAGCCTCCTAATTCTTACAGGATGGCTATGCAAATTAGCTGCGCTAACACATCAAATTTTTTAGATGTTGTTTGGATTGGGCAAAATCTTTAATTAAAAGATATAGCTCATCTAGATATTCTTCGTTGAGGCTATCAATTTCAGCTTTGATGTTGTCTTTTGCAGTCATTTTTGCCTTTCCTGTCAATACCATACTTATTGTAACTTTTGGAGATAGCTAGAAAGCGATCGCACCTCCATAACTCCCTCACAACGCGATCGCATAACTCCACAAACCCCTCAAATACTAAACGCGATCGCACTCCTCAAAACCCAACTGCGATCGCACCTCCATAACTCCCTCACAACGCGATCGCACTTCCAAACCGACCGCTCAAAACAAAGCGCGATCGCACTCCCAAACAAATCCCTCAAACTAAAATGCGATCGCACTCAAACCCCTCTGTCATTGCGAGGAGGAACGACGAAGCAATCGCAATATCTTCAATACCAACAAGTTTATGTGATTGCCACGCTCCACTTCGTTACGCTCGCAATGACAGAAAAAACATTTTTCCCTTTTTTACTTCGACAACCCCAATTTTTTCTTAAACTCTTCATCATATATTGCCAATTCTTGGCAGCTTTCACTTGCTCAGGTGTGAGGTTTTTGGCATTGCTGAAATTTGTACAGGGGAAGATATCTTTGTCAAGGGTTAAATTTACCTGAGTGCGGTGTCAGGAATATTTCTGCCTTCCGGTTTGAATAATTGTGCGATCGCATTACATCGAAGTATCGGAAGACGTGAATATTCCCCCTATCGCTACGGAAGAGTTTGTATAATTCTGCAAGTACAATAGTAGAAATATAACAATCGCTTGATTTTAAATAAAATTCTGCGATTGCTTGAGAATTTTGATTGTTCAATGCAATACAAATATTAGTATCTAACAAATACACAATTATCTACCTATATATGAGAAGTATCTGTATGCTCAAGTGTATTTGAGATATTCTCTTCTTCCTCTAATTGTGTCATCGTCCTAATAAAATCCTCTTTGCCTTCCCAATCTTTATCAAAAAAAGCTTTAAGCTTACGTTTCCTTTCTTCATCACTAACTATCTGATTATCACTAATCTCGATGATTAATGCTGTACCATCAGGAATATTTATATTTTCTGTTAATTCAATATTTGAACCACGTTTTATTCCTTTAACTTTCATGTTTAAATCCTCCTAATTTTTAGTAGCAATTTCCCAAGTCATAAAGTTCTGCTAGTTTATCTTCAGGGATATCTTGCAGTTCTTGGACAATTTTCTGGATCAGCATAAGTCAAATATTATTAGGTAATATTGTTAAACTTGATGTTATTATAACTGTTCTTAAGTTGCTACGTGGTAATTCGTAGTGGGAGCATCTTGCTCCCTGCTGTTGTGAAAATGCAATTTAATTTAATGAAAAATTTGGTAAAATTACGAATCCAAACGTGGGTAAGGTTTTATTCCAAACGCGGGCAAGATGCCCGCACTACAATTAATGCATCACAAACAATACATCAAAATAAGCTCAACTGTCCTTCTTCATTTAATGGTAGCTCAATTTGTTTGTATGATACCTTGGCTTTAATTTCATCCATTGACAACCACAAATCTAATAAATATTTCTCTTCCAAAATGCGTTTTTTCTCATCCCCTATTCTCAGAATTACTTTTAATGCGACTTCAAAGCTACGCATAAATAAATCGTTGCTAACTAATCCCGTACTTTTCATAAATCTTCGCACGAACCTATCCCACTAATAATATTTTGTTAATCCAGATGTGGATGGTAGCGAGGTCAATAAATGCATCAAAATAAACTTTTCGACGTTCCCATCTGACGACAAGACGACGGCCTAAAGCGTTGATACCAAGCGAAACACCGCTCTTGTTGAAATCTAGGAACAGAAATTTTGATGGGTCTTCCTCTGTTTTTCTTGGTTTTCCAAACTCGTTTTGGCCATTGAGGGCGAATACCTCTTTTGCGTAGAGCAGCACGTTTTTCTTTGGAGTCATAACCTTTATCAGCAGCCAGTACTTTGATTCGCTTACGTGGTCTACCAGGTTTTAATGTTTTAAGTTTGACTTTATCGAGTAAGGGTATTACTTGTTCCCGCTCGTTACCGTTGGCGGGAGTGGTGGAGTTAGCTAGCGGCATTCCATTGCCTTCAGTCAGGGTGTGAATGAGAATACCTTTACCTTTGCCACCATAGGCAACCTCTTCACCTCCTCCCTTTCCAGGGGGAAAAAGACCCGTCAACCGCGCCAAAGTTCCAGTTTATTAATCCCTTATTATCAGCGATCGCTAATATACGTGCTTGTATAGGTTCATGTAATTAATTGTGTTTGGTTACTTAAAGATTGTGTTGCTGAGTGAGAAACTATTCTTAAAAGGCATGGTTTAGGGAGAATACTCTGTATGTCAAAGCTCGACCTCGAAGTAACGCTGCGCGAGATAACTAAGGAAAACTGGCGTGATATCGTTCGCTTAAAAGTAGCCCCACACCAAGAGCAGTTCGTGACATCCAACGCTGCGTCTATTGCAGAAGCCCATTTCAATCCAGAGGTTGCTTGGTTCCGCGCGATCTACTCTCTCGATGTGCCAGTCGGTTTTTTGATGTTGGAGGACGACGCAGTTCAGCAAGAGTACTTTCTGTGGCGCTTTATGATAGATGAGCAATACCAGGGGCGTGGGTACGGGCGAAAGGCACTGGAGTTGTTCTTCGCACACGTCAAAACGCGCCCTGGGGCAGATGCAGTCGAAACAAGTTGTGTGCCAGCCAAAGGTGGTCCCGGTCCGTTCTACGAGAAGATGGGTTTTGTTTACACCGGAAAAGAAGAGGACGGCGAACTTGTGATGCGACGTGAATTTTAATCTAAAGAACTTTTCTGGGAAAGCAACAGATTTTATGACTATGGAGAAATTCTGCGAAATCTTCGCCACCCAATGCGCTTTTTTTACGAATCATGTTCTCAGAGACGCAAATGCAGAATATTGGAAAAGTATGCGATCGCAGAAAACTTAAAACCCCATGAATTAGTATCGATACTAATCGAAAATATCGAACAGATACATGCTGACGGGGACATAAATTTAGATGATTCCTATGTTGCTAGTATCCTCAAATACCGCAGCATTATTATATTGATGCACAATTTCTTCTCACAAATGTGGGTAAACAAAAACAAGGACACGATATTTCCGAATGTAGAGTTGGGACTGTTACTAACAGAGGTAGGGCTTATTAGTTAAAAATAGGAAAGTATTGTTTGTGTTACAATGTAGTTCGGAGATTTTCTTGCGCGATCGCAAAGCGTATGCCGTAGGCTCATCGCGCTTATGACAGAAATCAAGCAAAGCCATGTAGAAACTTACAAAAAATTGATATGAAAATGCAAATAGAACCTTACGATAATCGCCAACTTGATGCAGTTGTTCGTCTTTCACTGCAAGCTTGGTCTCCAGTTTTTGACTCAATTCAGAAAGCCTTGGACACCGGGGTATACGAGCATTTTTATCCCGATGGTTGGCGTATTAGTCAGCAAAAGGCTGTCGAGGATGTGTGTGCGGCTGAAGATACAAATGTATGGGTTGCAATTGACGCTGGTCTGGTCGTAGGTTTTGTCGCTGTAAAATTAGATTCCGAGTCCAGTATGGGTGAAATCTATATGGTCGCAGTCGATCCAGACTTTCAAAGTCGCGGTATTGGCTCTGCTTTGCTAGAATTTGCTCTCGATTGGATGAAGAATGCAGGAATGTCGGTTGCGATGGTCGAAACTGGAGCCGATCCCGGTCATGCACCAGCCCGTCATACCTATGAAAAAGCTGGCTTTGGATTGTTTCCCGTCGCTAGATATTTTAAAAAGCTGTAGAAAGGAAAATTAGTCAGCGAATGAACATAAGACCCGCAAACCCCAATGATATTTTGCTCATTTTCTCGTTTATCCAGAGGAAAGCTGAATTCGATCGCTATATTGGTGCATTTTCTGGAGTATTGCAAGTTTCCCCAGAGAAAATCAGCAAAACACTGTTTGGCAAAACTCCTTTTGCATACGTTTTGTTTGCAGAATCTTCGGGATGCGAGATTGGATTTGCATTGTATGGATTCAGATATTCGTCATTTGCCGGTCAACCGAGTATTTGGCTTGATGATTTATACATAGATGAAAATCGCCGAAGTCAAGGTGCGGGAACTGCACTGATGAATAAGTTGGCTGAAATTGCCCAAGAAAATGATTGTAGTCATCTTGCTTGGAATGCGGATGCTCGAAATATTCGCGGACTCGGTTTTTACGATCGATTAGGTGCAGAAATTACTGACCAACAGGGGAATCGATGTTTCTTGAGGTGGGTTCCACGATTCGCTGTTTGATGCGTGAACATTTTTTATACTACAATAAAAGACAGCTTGTTTATAAGTTATCTTTTCACCCCAAAATCTATGAAATACCCACCCTGGTAAGCCTCTAGCAAAACACCGCAACGGCGATTTGGATTAAAACTTTTACAGTTTTGTTCTCTCGGAAAAACCACCAATAGCCCTACTACGTGGATTCCTCCACCAACAAACCAACAATTTTGATTTGCGTTGGTTACTAAATGTTGGAAATAGGAGAATACACAATGTCATTGCGCGGTAAAAACAAAACTGCAAGCCAAGTATTTTTATTAACCATAATTTTCCTCATCATCGAATTCTTAGACGAACTCGTTGATGGTGTGTATAGTCCTGCTTTACCCTTAATTCGCAGCGATTTACATCTGAACTATACTCAAATTGGAATGTTGCTGACCATACCTAATACCATTGGTAGCATCATTGAGCCGATACTGGGGATTTTGGCAGATATCGGTCAACGACGACAGTTGATTTTGGGTGGTGGTATTGCTTTTGCAGGGGCTTTACTACTAATTTCCCTCAGCCATAATTTTCCCCTATTGTTAACAGCCCTTATCTTGTTCAATCCAGCATCAGGTGCTTTTGTTAGCCTTTCACAAGCTACTCTGATGGATATCGAACCAATGCGTCATGAGCAAAATATGGCACGTTGGGCTTTAGCTGGTTCTGTGGGAAATACAATCGGTCCTTTGGTATTAGCAGTTGTCGTGGGATTGCATCAAAGTTGGCGAAGTGCATTTTTTATCTTGGCAATACTGACTATTTTGTCGTTGGTAGTGCTATGGAAATATCGTCAACTCATTCCCAATACTATTTCCCATAGTGATGAGTCAATCCAAAGTCTAGGAGAGGGAATCTGCAATGCCATCAAGGCTTTAAAACAGCGTAATGTTCTGTTGTGGTTAACTTTGTTGCAATTTTCCGATTTGATGCTGGATGTATTGCGTGGGTTTGTAGCGCTGTATTTTGTTGATGTAGTCGGTGCAAGTAATACCCAAGGGAGTTTGGCTATTGCAATTTGGTTGGGATTTGGTTTGGTGGGAGATTTTTTACTGATTCCCTTGCTGGAAAGGGTGCAGGGAATGGCTTATTTAAAATTAAGTGCTGCGGTCATTTTGTTTGCTTACCCAGCTTTTTTACTCGTACCCAGCATCAATATTAAGTTATTTATTCTTGGTTTGCTGGGTTTGTTTAATGCGGGTTGGTACTCGATTCTGCAAGGACAATTATATACAGCAATGCCAGGAAAAAGTGGTGCGGTACTGACTTTGAGCAACTTGTTTGGTTTGGTCGGTGGTTTGATACCTTTGGGGTTGGGTTTATTGGCAGGGCATTATGGTTTGGGAAGTACGATGTGGTTGCTAATTGCTGCACCGATTGTTTTATTAATCGGACTTTTCACGCACAAAATGTAATACCAAATGCTCCTCATCGAAATATATGCCATCAACAAATAAAGCATCATGCTCTAGCCCAAACCGCTCGAAACCCCTTGACTTGTAAAGTGAGAATGCGGCAGAATTATTCGCAGTCACCCCGAGAATGACCTGCCGCAAACCATCGAGTTGTTGAGCATGGGATAATGCACGATCGAGAAGCACCGCTCCTACACCTCGACGGCGAAATTTGGGTAAAACATACATACTCCATAGATTGCCGATGTGAGCGCGTTTCGGACGATTTTCGCGGGAAAAGCCGAGCATACCGATTAGGCGATCGCTATCATCAAAAGCACCAAAAATACCGCTATTCAAATTATCGTGAGTGCTAAGTCTGGCAGCAAAGTCGGTCACAGTCAAATAAGCTTCCTGCTCGAAACTCGAAGCAAAAGCTGTTGGGGATTCTCTCAATGCTTGTAACCGTAGTTCGCGGTAAGCGACGACATCCTGCGAAGTTAAAAATCTAATTTTGGGTTTATCCATATTTGCCTCCACTAATTTAGAAATACACCTTTCAAAGGGAATAGCGATCGCTTCTGGCGCTGCGCCGCGCAATTGCGTTATAATCCTATTAAATCGCCACTGTTGAAGACGCTAACCGTTTCTGGGGAACTCGTAGCAAGGAGATACCCACCAATAGCATCCAAACTTCCCAGAGGATAAAACCGACGGGGGTTGCTTCCACTATAGAAAAACCAGGAATAACTGTAGCGAATAATTCACTCTGTCCCACCAGTAACAAAGGTGCAGTCATCAAACCCCACCAAGCAACCCAGGATTTGAACAGGGGAGAACCCAACATAACGACCCCAACTCCCACTGTCCAACCGACAAGTAAGGTTTGTCCTAAATATTCACCGATCGCCACCCCACCATATTGATGCACTATTTGGTAGGTGATCGCAACGGCAGTTACAAGCGATCGCCGTTGGATCATCAATGCTATTGTTCCCGTTCACCCGCCGCCAGCAACTTTTCGGACTCACCGATTAGCTTAATTCGGTCGGTGTGCAACGGGGTTGTTAGGCATGATTTTTGTATATTATGTGAGATTTAGCCCTCCGTCTGAAATTATAATCTCTCCCTTGACACTCCCCGCGATAAATCGACGGGGATTCTTAGTTCATCGACGTGCCTTAAAATTGTCTATCCTTACGGCAATACTTAAACCTGATACCCGTTCAATAGAACAAAGTGTCGAGTCTAATTTAAACAACCCCAGTGGGCTTCATCTCCTTAAGCGTTAGAGAATTGTTTCTCTAGTTCCCGTATGCCCTACGGTACTTTGCACAATCAACAAATGTTTTGTTTACTGGTATAGATGCGCGTTGGCATCTTAGCTATGTTTATCGTGGTGTTTTCGCTACCCACTATCCATTATTTTTTCCTAGCCAGTCGTTTTGGGGTTGGTTATCCATTTGTGCTAGCGGTTATTCTACCTGTGGCATAATTATATTGTACCCTCAAACGTTCGTATATGTCTAGGGAAAAATCAATTAAAGTTAGACTATCTGAATATGAGCTTCAGCAGTTGAAACAAGAAGCTGAAAAACAAGGAATAGGAATGTCTGATTTTCTGAGAAAATACATCTCAAAGCTGCCCAAACCAGAAAACTTCACGGCAGTTAAAACTGCTTGAGTCGTTTTTCATCCCCTGTCTTAAGCACGTAAGGCATTGCTACGCAATGCTTACTCAGGGGCTTTCAAACTTCCCAGTCTTTCTTGTAAGATAGTGACTTGCAACAATCATAGAAGCTATCTGTGCGATTTCTTCTGGTTGCGCTCCTCGTCCCATCGGAGATCGTTCTTCCCAGAGCTTTCGTGCTGCTGTCCAGTTCTTACTCATTGGAGTCTCAACCAAACCTGGTGCGATCGTCCTCGGCAAGTCGCTTTGCGATCGCCATCCCAATTCCAGATGTCGAACCAGTGACGAGAGCCACTCTCTTTTCGTTTCTAGACTCGCTCACAACATTCACTTATAGATTTGGTTTCATTTAATCGAGTTGTCAGATCTAACGACATTATTAAAGTTGTTCTGCCTAACGTTGCCCATCACCCGCCGTAGATCACCTTTGCATCATAACCAATAGACTCTCGGCGGTCGGCGTGCATAGGCGTTGTTATGTCGTCGCATGGGATAGAGATTTGAGGTCATTTTAAATGAAAAACTAAAAACTTTATGTCATGGGGATAAACGGGTCGCCGTTGTCATGACAACATGAACCAGCATGTGAGCAATCATTGCTGACTCAAGACCTTTCTGCCAGTATAGTTATATTCTGCAAAGTGAAAATGCCGAATTATCGGCGGAAATTACAGGTAAACTGCGATATCGTGCCAGCGATGCTCCCAAGGGGAGCCGCGCAAAGCGCGATCGCCAAGATTTTCCCGCAGTGGGTGATTGGGTTGTTATCCGCGCTAAAGAAAGGGAAGGAACCGCAAGCATCCACGAGATTTTGCCTCGTAAAAGCAAGTTTTCTCGGAAAAATGTTGGTGCAGAAACCACAGAGCAAATAGTAGCTACGAACGTCGATACAGTATTTTTAGTTTCCGGTTTGGACGGTGACTTTAATCCCAGACGCATCGAGCGCTATCTAATTTTGGCATGGGAAAGCGGAGCTAATCCCGTAATTGTTCTCAACAAAGCCGATGTTTGTCCCAACTTGGAAGCCTGTTTGAGAGAAGTTTCAGCGATCGCTTTAGGTGTGCCAATTATTACGATTAGTGCAGCCACCAGCCAAGGATTGGAGGAACTCAAGTATATGGAAAGAAAACAAGACCAAAGGGAGTATATAGCCGAGAAAGAGAAATGGAAAAAGCTAACTAAAGCAATGGGAAATTACCAGAAAGCTTGAGATTAGTTAGGGCTTGCGGGGAAGTTACACCGAAATATCGGTTGCATAAAACCCTGACAAGCCCCCGATAGATGAAAAGGGTGCGGTTAAATTCTTGGAATTACTCGCACCAAATATGTATACATTTATCTCTAGAAATATCTGACGCTAATGTATTGAAACAACTTTTGCAACTAGAAAGTGAAGTAGAATGCAAACAACCCGATCGCAGTCAAGACCTCCGCGAATACATAAATAGTCAGATTGCAATACGATTATTTGAAGAACGGGATGCCGAACAAATAGCTCAGTTATTCCATGACACGGTTCGTGAAATCAATATCCGCGACTACTCAAGCAACCAAGTTCGGGCATGGGCACCGGATAATATCTACTTTAGAGACTGGGTGAAAGTGTGTTCGAGTCGATTTACATATATTGCCGATGATATGGGCATAATTGTCGGGTTTGGAGAGCTAGAAGCCAATGGTCATATCGACTGCTTTTATTGTCACAAAAATTACCAAGGTTGCGGTGTGGGTAAGCAAATTTATCGAGCAATTGAAACAAAAGCAGTTGAGTTGTCATTGAATCGATTGTTTGTTGAGGTTAGTATTACCGCAAAACCGTTTTCCAACGCATGGGGTTTTCAGTTGTCCAAAAGCAGGAGGTAACTTGTCGGGGTGAAAGTTTTGTTAATTACGTAATGGAAAAGTCTCTTTAAATTTATAATTAAATAACCCTAAAGGGTACTGTTAAAATTCTTAAGATTTCCAATTGTAATTTCAACGCTCAATACTCAATCAAGGTAGAGCTAATTATGAATCAGCAATTACCTGACTTTATTCATGATGTAGTCGAACATTTGCAGTCAATTGAGGGGATTGCATCTGTAGCACTCGGAGGTTCTCGCGCAAGAGGGAATCACACCCCGAAGTCAGATGTGGATTTAGGAATTTATTACCAACCAGACAATCCCATCGATGTAATTGCTCTCAATAAACTTGCTTGCGAACTTGATGATAATCATCGTCCCAATCTGATTACACCAATTGGTGGATGGGGAAAATGGATTAATGGTGGTGGTTGGCTCAAGATTAAAAATATGCCTGTGGATTTTCTCTATCGTGATGTTGATCGGGTCGATCGCGTTATTGATGATTGCAGACTTGGGAAAATTACGATTGATTATCAACCGGGACATCCCCACGGTTTTGTCTCCTCAATTTATATGGGGGAAGTTGCTATTTCTTTACCACTTTGTGATTCTCATGGTGTTCTCGCAGCTTTGCAAGCAAAAACTAAACCATATCCGATAGAACTGCAAAAAGCAACTATTGATACCTTTGCTTGGGAAATTAGCTTTTCGCTGTTAGTTGGGAAAAAGTCAATTGCACGAGGTGATATAGCCCATGCAGCAGGTTGTTGTTTCCGCAGTATTGCTTGTATTAATCAGGTGTTATTTGCACTAAATCATGAGTACCTACTGAATGAGAAAGGAGCAGTCGCTATGGCGAATAATTTTGCCGTGTGTCCGCACAACTATCAACAACGGGTAGAGTCGGCTTTTGCTTTGTTAGCAACAAAATCCATTGCGGAAGCTGTAGCTATTTTGGAAGAAATTGAGCTTGAGTTGAGTCAATGGTATGGCGAACGCCGTTTAGAGATGTAATAATTATCCAAGGAGAAAACAAATGTACTCAAAAGGGACTTTGATATTTTTCTGTGGGAAAATGGGCGCTGGTAAATCTACATTATCCCGTCAAATCTCTCAAGAATTAAATGCAATCCTCCTATCTGAGGATGATTGGTTATCAACTCTTTACCCGGAAGAAATCAAGAATTTTGATGATTATTTGAAATATGCAAATCGCCTCAAACCACTATTAATATCCCATATCAGAAACATACTTAATTCTGGAGTTTCTGTAGTTATGGATTTTCCAGCAAATACAAAGAATCAAAGAGCATGGTTCAAGGATATATTTTTAACCGAGAACATTCCCCATCGCCTAATCTATCTTGAGATAGATGACAAAATCTGCATAGAGCAAATTGCCAAGCGGCGAGAAACCAATCCAGAGCGATCGCAATTCGACACCGAAGAAGTTTTCCGTCATGTAACTAGTTTCTTTCAGCCACCATCTGCTGATGAGGGATTCTCTATTGAGGTTGTAAAACGCTGAATTTGAATTAAGGAAGCAGTCCAGATGAAAAAAATTTCACCGTCATAGTATGTAAGCGGTTTCTTCATTACTTATTACTCACTTACAAGTCAGGAGGAATCCCCACTTTTCTGATGCGGCAATCATCTTCTCTAGATGCGTTTCCCCTGGTTTGGAAGAAATTTAATTAGTAAAAAGCCGTCCTTCTAGGACGGGGCTTGTATCCCATTATTTTCAGTCAATTAAATAACCATGCTTTGATTCAATGATAGTAAATCTGTCGCTATACCTACACTTGCTATTTAGTAGTAGATAATACTTCAAATCGTCGTTTTTCGAGTTCTTCAGGTGAAACATCCTCTTGATGAGTTGCAATCCACCAACAATTTCCAGTTTGGTCTTTTACCCCTGCGGCTCTATCTCCATAGAACTCATCTTTTGGCTCCATGACTGAAGTCGCTCCTGCTTGTATTGCACGCTCATAAATTGCGTCGGCATTCTCAACATACAGGTGAATCATACTCGGCATTGCCTGAAAATCCTCTCTTGCTTCACCCATCATGATGAATGAGTCACCAATTTTCACCTCAGCGTGCATGATAGAGCCATCTGGATGCATGATACGACAAATTTCCGTAGCTGCAAATCCTGAAGTGAGGAACTCGATTAAACTTTCTACCCCTTTTACAATCAGGTAGGGTGTAACGGTATGATATCCTTCAGGAATAGGTTTAACTGACATAACTTTTGCCTCCGAAAACAAGAACAAATGTATTATAGTTCAAATTAACTACCTTAGCGATAATCTTAAAAATCTGTATCAATAGGTGCGTAGTGATGCTCCAGGACGGTTGATCGAAAAGAATCATTACACATTCTCCCGCAACCTGTCGAGACCATCGAGAATCAACCCTAACCCAAACTCGAAATCATGCAAACCATCATAACGTCCCTCCATCACGTAATGGGTCAGTTGGTTCATATAGGGATAGCGATCGCTTGGAATAAAGGAAACAAAATCTCTCGCTGCTTGGAAATACTCGTTTGGTTGCAAGGGAAAATTTAACTCTTGGAGGGTAAACCCGTAAATGTGACTATCCATAGCATTCCACGCATGATCAGCCATCTCGAAGGAAAAACCCGCTTCCCGCAGACATCCCAATGTTGCATCTACGTAGCGTAACATCGCCGAACCCACATTCATCCGCGACATCATCGCCATTGTTGCCCAAGGGTGACGCAACAGTACCCTGTGAGCCGAAATTGCTCGTCGTCGCATGGCTGTTTTCCAGTCGCTCCCAATTTCGGGAACTTCAATTTCACCAACCACCATATCGACAATCCCATCCACAATATCGTCCTTATTGGCGACATGGTTGTATAGGGACATGGCTTTGACACCCAATTCCTGAGCAAGTTTCCGCATGGAAAGCGCCTCAATCCCATCTCCGTCGGCAATGCGGAGTGCAGCAGCTAACACCCGTTCCCGACTTAAAGGAAATTGGGGTGATTTGTCGATTTCAGTCATTTTGCTCCCATCTAGATATATCTTCAATAACCTATCGTCCATATTTTGCCATTTATCTTGACAAACTTACAGTGTAAGCTAGACTTACAGTGTAAGCCAATATCATCACAAAGTCGAGGAAACCGATGAAAGTAGCCAATCTAGCCACACCAAAAATGAGAGCGATCGCCCAAAGTGAGTATGGTTCTCCCGATATGCTGAAACAGGTGGAAGTCGAGCGTCCGGTTGTGTCGGAGAATGGTGTGCTGGTGCGAGTTTGTGCGACTGCCATCCATGCAGGTGACTGGCATTTGATGCGAGGTACACCGTTTTTGATTCGCTTCATCTACGGAGGATTGCGAAAGCCTAAAATCAAAATCCTGGGTACTGATATGGCTGGGGAAGTAGCAGCAGTGGGTAAAAATGTCACCCTGTTCCAACCGGGAGATGGGGTGTTTGGAGATTTGTCGGGATGCGGTTTTGGAGCCTTTGCCGAATATGTCTGCGTTCCCGAACAAGCATTAGCCTTGAAACCTGTCAATTTGACCTTCGAGGAAGCTGCCACCGTTCCCGTCTCTGCCCTTGCTGCCCTCCAAGGGTTGCGGGATGTGGGGCAAATTCAGCTAGGGCAGAGGGTTTTGGTGAATGGGGCTGGTGGTGGCGTGGGTTCATTTGCCGTGCAGATTGCCAAGGTGTTGGGGGCTGAGGTGACTGCTGTATGCAGTGGGAGCAAAGTAGAAATTGTGCGAGCGATCGGTGCGGATCGGGTTTTTGCACGCAATGTGATTAAATCCCAACTAAATAAAAATTATTACGATGTGATACTCGATACCGCCGCCTACAATTCGATTTTTGACTATTTACCCTTATTAAAACCCCAAGGTCGCTATGTGTTGGTGGGTGGTTCCACTGCTCGCTTGTTTGGGGTAATGTTTTTCGGTGCAGGGATTTCCAAATTCACCAATCGTCAGGTGAAGTGTTTGATTTCCCAGCCAAATCGGGAGGATTTAATCGTTTTGAAAGATTGGCTGGAAGCTGGTAAGATTCGTCCCTATATCGATCGCAGTTATCCCTTGAGTGAAATTCCTGCGGCAATTCGGTATCTGGAGCAGGGTCAGGTAACAGGAAAAGTCGCCATTCGGGTTGTAGATTGATAGTAATGTTCGGCGATGGTACGGAAATTTCCTGATGAAATTCTTTTAATGTCCTTATTTGGACGTTACATGAAAAATTTCTGGATATCCGCAATAAACAGAATGAAAAGATGGAGAAGGAGAAATGTCAGGAGGCTGGTTAGCTTATCCAATTCTCTCTGGATTAACAGTTTGCGACGTAGAAGCTAAAATATATTAAGCCTTATACGTTAGGTGTTGCATATGACTGAGCGACTTGAGCAGGCGATCGCCCGATTGAAAACTTTACCGACCGACAAGCAGGACGCGATCGCGACCCTAATTTTAGAAGAACTCGAAGAAGAGCAACACTGGGATGAATCCTTTTCCCGCTCCCCAGATCTGCTTGCTAGACTGGCAACTCAAGCAATGGCAGAATACCGAGCAGGCAAAACTCAGGAATTAGACCCAGAAACAATGAAGCTGCGATCGCATATTTAACTTATTGCGGTGATTCCTTGGGAAAATGTTTGTTTAGCAAAAAACAATCTTCCGGGGAAGGTTTACCCATCCTGGTTGTCGATGAGGAAATTTACCGTCGTTTACCCACACTCCTAATTGCCACCGTCGATAAATTCGCTCAAATGCCCTGGAAAGGAGAGATTCAAATGCTATTTGGACAGGTAGACGGTTATTGCGATCGCCACGGTTTTCGCTCCTCAGATATCGAAGACACCGACTCCCACAAGAAAAACGCCAATTTCCCCGCAGCGAAAACAGTTCCCTGTAATCCCCTGCGTCCACCCGATTTAATTATTCAAGATGAGTTGCACCTAATTAGTGGACCCTTGGGAACCCTAGTGGGACTCTACGAAACAGCCGTAGACCAATTATCCTCCTGGGAAGTAGACGGGAAAAAAATTCGCCCCAAAGTCATCGCTTCTACTGCAACCATCCGCCAAGCAGAAACCCAAATCCACAATTTATTTTTGCGGCAAGTACAGGTTTTTCCACCCCAAGGCTTGGATGTATCCGATAATTTTTTCTCCCGTCAGCGACAACCAGACGAAACGAATTTTGGACGCAGATATCTGGGGATTTGTGCCACAGGAAGGCGGATGAAAGCTGCATTAATCCGGATTTATGTTGCTATCCTCGCTGCTTCCCAATACCTGTACGAAAATAAACAATATGGCGATCGCGTTGACCCCTGGATGACCTTAGTTGGTTATTTTAACTCGATACTCGCTACGTCCACCTCAATTGCTCCAAAAGCCACAAAAAAGACCCAACAGCAATCCCATCGCGGTTTCTAGTGTCATGCGATCGCGGTCATTTAGATGATTTTCCTTGGTTGTATTTCGTACATCGTGGTAACACAGATTGTAAAGGACCTTTAAGGTTGGAGGAGTATGGTGTCTCTGGCTCTCCTTCCGATATTGTAGTTAAATGTGATACCTGCGGAAGCGAACGGCGATTGTCCGATGCCTTTGGTGAAGCTGGGAAAAAAAATATGCCCAGGTGTCGCGGTCGTCACCCTCACCTACGTGGATTTATGGTGTACAATCCGTTCCCTCGACCCAGATAAAGTAAAATTTCCTGGTGTGCGCTACATTTTGCTACATTCCTTTGCCCACGCCTTAATGCGGCAAATGACGTTGGAATGCGGTTATAATGCCGCCAGCTTAAAGGAGCGAATTTACTCCAAACGACCGGAAGAAGAAGGTGGACCAATGGCAGGCATACTAATTTATACAGCCGCACCCGATAGCGAGGGTACATTGGGAGGATTAGTTAGCTTGGGCGAACCCAAAACCCTCTCCCACCACATCGACCAAGCATTAGAACAAATGCGGTTGTGTGCTTCCGACCCTTTATGTGCAGAGCATACCCCCTTTCAAGGTGCTACATCTCTGCATTGGGCAGCTTGTCATGCTTGCCTGTTTAGCCCGGAAACTTCTTGTGAACGCGGCAATAAATATCTCGATCGCGCTGTGTTGATTTCCACAGTATCGTCTGCTGATTTGGCGTTTTTTGCAGAGGAAAAAATGTGAGTTTCTTGCCACCAGTGTTATTATCTCAAATTCGTACCTGTGCCCAACAGCTTCCACCTCCTGTATTAGAAGTCGTGGTTAATTTGTTGGTATCTAGCCCAGCAAAATATTGTGATTTGACAGTGAAAGCATCAATCCTCAAACAACTGCACAATCCTAGCTTTCGTCGTTTAGTAGCCGAATTATTAGAAATTTGGTGTCGGGAAGCCATTTATTTAGAAAGTCATGCGATCGCATCCGCATTATCCACCGCAGCTTACTGTGCGATCGCAGCAAAAGATGAATTGTCAGTTGAGTTGGTGTGGACTGGTCCCACAAGTGAGGGAATGCTACTTCGCAGAACAGAACAGGTGTTGCTACAACTAATTCGTGAAGCACAACGGGAAATAATTCTTGTTAGTTTTGCCGTTTACAAGATTCCAGAGATTGCCAAAGCCCTATCAGCAGCAATTAAACAAGGAATCACCCTGGGAATTATTGCCGAAACCCCCGAATCTAGCGAGGGTAAAATTCCTTTTGGGGTAACTACAACATTGGGTACAGAAATTATCCAACAAGCGCAAATCTTTATCTGGCAACGCAGCAAACGTCCCACAGATGCAGAAGGAAGATATGGTTCCCTACATGCCAAATGCGCGATCGCAGCCGAGGGAGGTTGAGCAAGTATTAAAGGGATTGAGAACGCACAAGCAGGCTGTATATTGCGATCGCCATAACACAATCATTAAACACAGCTTTATTCAACCAAGCGATCGCGCTTATGCTACTGCGAAACCTGTATGTTGACGAATTTTGGGATGGCGAAAACCCAGAACAATATCTTCCTTTGGGATACCTGCTTCCATCAAATCATTCGCTACTCCTTCTTCCGTATCATCATACTGAATCCACACTTTGTCATTGGTTAGACTGATGTGTATGGGGGTCGCATGAAGATATTGATCGCTACTCCAGCCGATATCTAAAACTAAATATTGTCCGCGATCGTCATCAAATAGCACCTGAGATTGATAATCATCAGGAAGAGTTTTGCGATCGTCCGCATGACTTTGGAGAACGCTTTTAATGATTTTTCGATATTTCAATTGGGTATCCATCGTACAATTGCCTCTCTTTCATCATCAAATACAACTAATTTGACAACTTGATTCTTGAGCAGGATTTGACCTAATTCTATTGTAAACACACTATTAAAAGTGATTTGAGAAACAGCCAGGTATAAAATACGCTTATCGTCCATCTCATCTAGAATCTGGCGATAAAGAACGTACTGTCCCAAAGCTTGCTCTAAATCTTTTACGTCAGACTGCCCTATGAAACTCTTCACTTCAACCACGATTTTTCGAGTTGCGGTTTCGGCACTAATCAGACGCTCTGCCCCTAAGTCGGCAGATAAGCGCTTTTTGCCGATTTTCAGAGGAAATGGATCGTGAGTGATTGTCCACCCGTCTCTCTGCAATGCCCGTTTCACTGTATCGTGATAGATATCTCTTGTGGACATTCGGAGCGTATGGTGAACAATTATGAGTTCAAATCAGCAGTTTCTGCAAAATTTGTACGAAGCCTTCAACAAAGGCGAGATTGAAACAATCATTTCGGTGATGCACCCGGACGTGAAATGGGCGAACGGGGTGGAAGGCGGTTTTGTTTATGGACGCGATGCGGTGCGCGAGTACTGGACTAATCAATATAAGGTTATTCAAGTGCAGCTTGAAACCTTAAAATTCGAGACGGATGAAAACAATCGAAATGTCGTTACCGTTCATCAAATCGTCAGAGATTTGCAAGGCAATTTGCTTGCGGATGCAACAATTCAGCAAATCTTTACCATTGAGAATAGTTTGATTAGTCTTTATGAAATTGGCGAAACCGAAACAATCCAAGAGATGATTCAAAAGACGAGAACTCCCAATGAATAATTGGGAAGGCAGTTACAATTCGAGCCGTTGCTTTTACCGATCGCAATAGACATCTCCAAAATAGAACCATTCTATGGTAAAAGGGTATAAAATCATCTTTTTTACCACAAAAATATGAGTGACATGTTAAGTTATATTCAAAACAACCCTCAAGAAACACAGCGGTTAGTAGGTGTAAAGTATGACCAACTTGAGCAACTAATAAAACAGGCGATCGCCTTAGATACCGAAAAGCAACAAAACAAAGTCATACATTTAAAAATCAAATTACTGTTTTACCTGATGGGAGAGATATTGTTGATATAATTGCGGGAGAGCCAGGACCTAAAAGTGACATAGCTTTATTTCGTCAAGGTCAGAAAGACTTTGAAACCAATCAAAAATTTCAAGGAGATAAAGGTTATGTCGGAGAGCCATCAATTAAAACTCCTAGGAAAAAATTGAAAAAAGGAGAATTAAGCGAATCACAAAAAAAGAAAAATAAACAAATGGCTTCCGACAGAATATTTGTCGAGCATTTAATTCGGATATTAAAAATATTTAGAGTTGCGTCTGAAAGATTTAGATTAAATCCAACTAAATACAAACAAATAATTATGACGATATGTGGACTTGTAAGACTCCGAATAGGAGCCTTAGTCTTATAAATACATGATAGGCAATTTTCACCTCATTAAAATGGGCGTGCATCGATACTTATTTTGATCTTATTATCAACAGTAACTGTCTCAAAGCCTTATTTTGTCGTTCAGCGTGGCTGATATTTGCAATTGGCGATCGCGAGGGTGAAAGCCAGTCATAGAAAGGTATTCGCATTTTTCGGAGATGTCCATTTCATGTCTTGGAATTTGATGGTAGTGGCAGATTGCATCAGGACGGCAAATTGAGCGCACAAGCGATCGCACAACCGCTAGAACTGATCACAACAGGCGATTTGATTTGAACATATGGCGGCTTTGAACCTCGTTTACCGATTCCAGCACTTTACCAACAGGTTGCAGAAGAGTATGATTTCATTGGTGTCACTGCCGAGAGAAGTATTCACTGTGACTTTCTCAGAAGCCTCCTCATTAACTACGATCACAATCATCAAAATGGAACCCATCGAGAAATGTTCAGGGTGAAATCCTGTTGCGCTATATTGTTGCGGTAGAGATGTGAATCCTCAACATGAATGAACACAGCGTATGGCGAATTTCCTTGGCTCACAAAATAGCTCCCGCTTTCACTACTAATCTCAAAGTTGAAGCGTGTTTTGTGTTTGGCTCGGCAGTATTAGGGATTTCAGACCAATATTCTGACCTTGAATTGGCGTTTATCTGGTCAAAACTACCTTCTGCCGAAGAATTACAAGTCAAAGCGCAGAGTGTTGGTGTCACAGGGTGGGAAATTGAGCCGCGTGGGGAAGCAACACAGGGGTGGTTGGAGCAGTTCTATCTGTCTGGTATGAAAGTTGAAGCAGGTCATTGGGCGCGAGATACAATCGACAACATCGTGATTGATGTTATTGAGCGTTACGATGTGTCGCAAAACGGACTTGTGTTTGACAAGCAAGTGATCGCATTTCATCTTCAACGCGCAGTGGTTCTTCAGGGTGAAGACATCATTAAACAATGGCAAACTCAGCTTTCTCCTTATCCTGAAGAACTTGCAGTTGCAATGGTTCAAAAGCATCTGAAGTTCCGCCCGTTTGATGGTCAACACATCTTGACCGATCGCCTTGAGATTCCGATGTTATACGAGAACAAGTGCGCCATTGTGCGAAGGCTGCTCAACATACTGTTCGGGCTGAACCGCATTTATCATCCCGGCTTCAAGTGGACACGCTACTGGGCTGAAGAAATGAGCATCAAACCGTCTAGTTTTTTCAATCGGCTAGAGCGTGTTTTTCAAGCTGATGCTGTAAGCGGAATTTATGAGCTACGCCAACTTGTTGAGGAAGTTTTCGATCTTGTGGAAAGGACATTACCCCAAGTTGATCTCAAGCAGCAGCGCGAGATATTCGATCGGACTTACCCCAGGTGGAAGTTACCCGTTGATGATTGAACTTCAAGCTCTCAATAAACAGGCTAACAACGCCCATGCACACCGACCGCCGAAAAGTGATCGGTAGGATGCAGAGGTCATCTGGTGCCGCTGATTTGAGTCGTTATGTCGCTCCAGCTAGCGGTAGGAATGCGATCGCTTCCATAAGCCGTGTAATTGTGATTTCTTGGCTATTTTTTTGTCTCGCTATACTCAGAAAGGCTTGTACTACAGGCGGTAAGGGGATTGATCGATGGGCAGATGTACTTCATAAAGGTAGAATCTGTTGTAGTTGATTTTTTGGGTGCCCCTCTTGACACTGACGCAGCGTGAGGCTCTTACGATGGATGCATTCACAGATTGAGATTGTCTCAGTATTTGCAGAATCTGGGTATGAAAGATATCGTTGTAGCTAACACAGAGAAGGAGTTATTACGAGATAAAGCCGTTCAGTATCGCAACTATGCAACACCTGATGCCACTATCATTTTATTGCGTGCATTCCATGAAGGACGAGGGCTTTCAGAATCTAGTCAAGCCTTGTTGCGGCGCTTGATGACAGAGACACCTACAGGTTTAAAGCGCATTAAAGGCATATTGCCTAAAGGAACAGTGGTCGTGCATAAAACTGGTACATCAAGTACTGTCGATGTCGATGGGGTGGCGGCTGCAACCAATGATGTAGGACTCGTGACGTTGCCGAATGGAAACCATTTAGCGATCGCAGTTTTCGTATCCGATGCTAAAGCTGATATGGCAACTCGTGAAGCAGCGATCGCAAAGATATCGAGAGCGGTGTGGGATGAATGGAGCAAATAAGCATAAAATAGAACTGTGATGAATTGGCAAGGATGAATTGACAAGTGCGAGGCAGTTTGAAGCCGCTGTCGAACAATTGCAATGCACCGGAACAATTCAGTTTGGTCGGTTAGTCGCAAAAGTTACTGGTGTCTGGTGATTGGAACCGTTGGGCGGCTGTCGGTTGAATCAGATGTGTCGATAGACAAACCGCTCAATCAAAGCATATTCTTAATCTCAGGAGAATAAAATATGCCTTTCTACAACGGAATAGTGACAGGCAAACTTCTAGAGTCAAAAGAGTTTTACACGAAAAATTTGGGGTTTTCGGTCAAGTTTGAAAACGAGTGGTTCGTTCTGCTTGAGCGTGACGGACGCGAACTCGCTTTTATGCAGCCGAATTTGGAGTTTCAAAATCCGATATTTCGCGGTGAATATGGCGGCAAAGGGCTTTGGTTGACGGTTGAAGTCGCTGATGTCGAAGCTGAATATAAACGCATTCAAAACTTAGGCGTTCCTATCGTCGTCGAGCTTCGGCAGGAAGATTGGGGCGAAACGCATTTTTCGATTGCTGACCCGAACGGCATCGGCGTTGACTTTGTGAAATACAAAGTACCAGAATCAAAATCAAGCTAACCTGCCTCTTAATCGATTGCATTCATCCAGTAGCAGATCAAATTTTGCCGCAACTTTCCAGGGATTGCGTCCTTTGAACAGAGCGGCGATGATCGCTTCATGGGGATTTCTCCCAGTCTGCTGAACGGCTGAGATCGCTGCTGTCTTGGAGAGTCCTCGTCCAGCTACCAGCCAAGCGGCTAAAACATGCCCTGTGCGCCCAATGCCACCCGAACAATGAACGACAACCCTCTCATTTTTCTGATTGGCAGTCGCTAAAAACGGTAGGATTTGATGAATCAGTAGATCAGGATCGGCAAAGTCGAAGTCCTCGATCGGTGCCCAGCATACCTGGTTAATTCCAAACACTTGTCGATAAACCTCAAGCAGATTGGAATAGCGATCGAGTTGAGATTCGGGAAGCAAACAGCAGACCTGCTTGATCTCTTGGCTCTGCATAAACTCAATCCACTTGTTGACTTGCTCGTTGCTGTATCCAGGGCGGGCAGAGCCAAACACAATGGATTCATTCTCTGAAGCGGCAGAAAATTTGTACATGGTGATCATTTCAAATCGTTCCAATAAAGCCTATGCACACCGACTGATGTACTTCATAAAGGTAGAATCTATTGTAGTTGATTTTTTGGTGCCCCTCTTGACACTGACGCAGCGTGAGCCTCTTCCGATGGCGGCAAATGGGGATATGCCAATCTCAACAATGAAATTGTTGTTCACCCCCAATATGACAGCGCTAGAGATTTTGCCGAAGGGTTAGCCTCCGTAAGGCTAAATGGTAGATCGGGGTTCATCGACAAAACTGGAAAAGTTGTTATCCCCCTTCAATTTTCTGAAACTTTCTCTTTTTCAGAAGGGCTTGCTTCAGCAAAACTAAATAGCAAGTGGGGGTATATCGACAAAACCGGTAAAGTGATTATTCCGTTTCAATTTACTGAAGCACTTGCTTTTTCAGAAGGGCTTACAGCAGCAGAACTGAACGGCAAGCTAGGGTTTATCGATAAAACTGGTAAGGTTGTCAGGGTAAACGCGTCCGGTGATTGCGAACGTTACCAATTTTCAAACTAAATTACGATCGCCTCTGGCGCTCCGCGCGATCGCGTAGCGACATCCTCCTGGGTTTGGCTTTAATCCTGCAATAGTTTGTGGCAGGTGATGGGCAACGTTACGAATTTCAAACTACATGCGATCGCAGCTATCCCTTGAGTGAAATTCCTGCGGCAATTCGGTATCTGGAGCAGGGTCAGGTAATGCGGATTGACAGTAATGTTCGGCGATATATGGTGCGGAAATTTCCTGATGAAATTCTTTTAATATCCTTATTTGGATGTTACATGAAAAATTTCTGGATATCCGCAATAAACAGACTGAAAAGCTTATAATTACATGCAAAATCAGGTCGATATGCCGAATAATTCCGCCTATTACCCGAAAAAGGAGAATAGCCAGAAAATTTCTTGATATCCACCTATATTTAGGTAGTTATCTGGAAAAATTCTGTATAATAAGTGGATATTGACGATATCAGGAAAAGTTCTTGATATTATGACTAAATTATCTGTAATGCTTGATTTTACTGGACTTATTTGGCTGATAGACGGAAAATTTCGGGTTAATAAATAGTTATGTGGCTTTGGTTGTCGGTGAGGGCGTACTGAGGAAGTATCTGCGGGTTGAGATATCTAAGTGGTCGTCAGTTCTTGATTGAAGCATGACTGGCAAGTTTTGATGGGCTGTGTTCATAGTTGAATCCGTCGCCAAGTTTTTTGTATGTTTCAATACTTAACAACTCACCACTTACTGTCTAGCGATTGTCTAGAATACGGCGATATTAAGATAATTAGGAGACAAAACAATTATGGAATTCAACCCAAGCAACAATGTTGTTAAACTTTGTCTTCAAGGTATGGGCATGGAAGAAAAAGGCAAACCTGAAGAAGCAAGTGAACTATTTCTTCAAGCCTGGAACGAAGCAACATACGACTTTGAAAAATTTATTTCAGCTCATTATGTAGCCCGACATCAAAAAAATGTTTCCGATAAATTAAAATGGCTCGAAACGACTTTGCAGTTTGCATTAAAAATGAATGACGACTCTGTTAAGAGTGCTTTCCCTTCTCTATATTCAAACATTGCTAAATGCTATGAGGACTTAAGCGACCCTGACAAGGCAAAAAAGAATTATGAATTAGCAACTTCGTTTAAGGATAAACCTTCTGACAAAGGACCTTTTTATCATGGGACGAAAGCAGATTTGTCGATTGGCGATTTGCTGACAGCAGGGGGCAGTTCTAATTACAAATCTGAACTTAAAATGAACCACATTTATTTTACAGCCGTTGTTAATGGAGCGGGACTAGCTGCTGCATTAGCAAAAGGCGATGGACGGGAACGTGTCTATATCGTTGAACCGACAGGGGGTTTTGAAAATGACCCGAATGTTACAGACAAAAAATTTCCGGGCAATCCGACACGCTCATATCGCTCCCAAGCACCATTAAAAATCGTTGGCGAAGTAACAGATTGGGTGAGACAAACACCTGAGGAACTCCAAAAATGGCGTGAAAAGTTGGTCAATAACAAAGGAGAAATTATTAATTAAAGCCATCAGATCTCGATTAGTTGCTCGAAAGATGGTTTAGTTGTGGGAGAGTTATAACTACCTAGTGATTTCAATGACCTCACGATCGCCACATAACAATCCGCCTGCACACCGACCGTATAGAGTTAGTTGGTTGAGTCAGAGAGGTTACTAGCGGCGGGTGAAGCGGGTCGTTACCAATTTCAAACTAAATCATCAGTACACATATATTAATTCTCGTTTGGTTGATATGCGTAAATAGACTGTAAAAGGTTTTGGAAGATACCTAATCTCCTATCGATATACTGATGAATATGTCGAGGTAGTGCGGGTAATTCATGCAGCACGAGATATTCCATCTATATTTTAGAATAACAGCGAATAGCGATCGCCGTCCCACCCCAGCGATGCAAAAGGGCGATCGCCGATGACTTTGATGATCCGCTAGAAGAATTTGCCAATTACCAATAATTTATGAACCAGCCCTCCAAATCTTGATCGAATTCGGCGATCGCGGTTCGCTGGCTGAACTGGGTGAGCTATGATGTCTTTTCCAGGTAGTATTTGAAATGCAACTTTTAAACCAACATTCAAGTCATCCCAAACACAAACACAATTAGGACTTACGCAACCATAACGGGAAAACTAGACTTTGGGATTGCTTCCTTACGTTGCAATGACGTAAATGCATAGTCTTTACGTAAGTCATGACAATAATCATCGTCCACCAGGATTTGCAGATGGAGGAAAAAACCAAGGACTACTACCCGCAAATCCCGATGGAAACGACTGTGGAAAGTATACAAAGTAGAATTACTTTCCATCAAACTAATTCTCCAACCCAAAACCGGAGTTTTTTCACAAGCAGGTTTATTGATAGTCACACCCAAGCAAGTATCATCCCAAGTCAGCAATTCAGCCCAATGTAACCGAAAGTTACTCGCAGGTTTACCAGTTTGTACGGATGCAGCTTTGATGGCTTCCTCGACAAGATAGGAGGGAACACTTTTGGGTGCATCAAATTCAAATTTAACCGCTTCGCCATATTTTGACGCACCTGTAAGACAACAGAGTTGGGTATTGCTGAAGCTTTTAACGAGGGTTGTGCTTGGGATAATTTACCAGGAGTCTCTGCAAAAGTAGATTGATATGTATGGGGAATAGCCAGCGTCAAACTGCCCACTATTGCTAAAATAGTAGTTTTCAGTGTCATATTTAAGATATAGATAAATATGATTTAGATGACGCAGATTAGGTAAATTTAGTTGCGATGAAAGTTAATTGTCAAACTATCACATCAACCCCAAATTTCCCATAGCCTTCCACAAATTGCGTCGTCGCTGGTGCTGGATTTTCCATTTCGACAAGAACATCTGATAATTCTGTGGTGATAACTCCTTCAACGCAGACATCCACGCCGCATTTGTACTGTAATCTGAATTTTGAGACATTTCTGGTCTCGGTACAAAGTTGTGTAAATTCACTTTCCAATAATCCATCACCCTTTCCCACAAATCTGATGGTGCATATTCTTGGAGATATTTTTTCCTGGAAGTATCATCAGGAGTAGATTGCTGGCTAGGTACAACTACCACCTCATAAAATTTGGGGTAAGGGCATTTTCGTTGATACAGAATATCGCTCAAATCCTTTGTTAGCGATCGCAAAACACCATACTCACCACCCAATTCTCCCCTATCTCCAGGTAAGTTTGCCAACCACTCGGTCATTTGCTGTCCAAACCAAGCTTTTCCAGTTTTTTCAGATATAATACTATCAAGTAACCAATGCAACCACCAAACACTTACGGGTTGTTCCCTTGTATAAAAATTCAAATAACTATGTGGTGTACAACGCTTAATTATCGAGTCACGCCAAAAGTTTAACAATGCTTGTCGAGTATTTTCAGTAACTTGTGTCTCTGTAAACACTTCCAGCATCTTCGACCAATCATAACAACATTCAAAAGCAATACACTGAATTTCCAAGGCATTTACCCGTTCGGTTTCTCCCAGTTCTCCAACAGCTTGTTGGTAATAGCGAAGTAACTTTTTTGCGTTTTCCTGATTTGCATTACCGTGAGAATATCCACCCAGCAACAGGAAAAGTAGGGAAGTTTCCGGTGTCCAAGATTGCTTATCCTGTTTATGTTGCAACAAAGAATCCAAAGTTTCTTGGATGACTACAACACTCTCTCTATATTCCTGTTTAGCCAACAAATCCTCAATTACAGGTAAACCATTTTCCCACTCCTGGTTAATAGTCGATCGCAGATTGTTTAAATATATCTCCGGTGTTGCGAATAAACGCATTGTTTCCATGTAAAACATGTGCCAATGGGAATGGGTATTTTCCAGGTGACGCTTCCATAGGGAATTATCTCGCTCGGTTGTCATCCCCACGAAAGTCAACTGTTTTTGCACATCGGGTAAATCAGAACAGAAATCGATAACAGCATCACCATCTAAGCTAATATGGGCGAATTTTTCTTCCCATTCCCGGATATTTTGAGCAAATTTAAACCCATCTTGTCCTTGTTCCTGCGCTAACAACCATTCCCACTCCAACAAACAATGGGTTATTGCTGCTTCCAAATGAATCCCATCATAAATTCCGATCCAGTCAGGTATACCATCGGAAATATCACTTTCTGCTGACAATAAACTGACAGCAAAACCATCGTCGTAACTAAAGCCACTCTCAAAAGCCGTTTTTACCAATGGTTTCATTTGTTTGGCAACTGCTTCCAAATCCTCAACCAAAGTATTATTATCAAAATAGGGTTCTTCCCAGTGATGCTCTTGAACTATGTACTTTCCTTCATCCTGGGATGCTTCCCAAATAATTTGATTCCATTCTCGCCATAATTCCGACCAAGTTTGGGCTAATTTTGCGAGGGAAGTCGGTTGTGCTTTGGCTGTTTGTTCCGGCTCGATTGTTTGAGGTGGGGTAATGATTTGGGTTAAGGTTGCTTTGGTATCCGGTTTGAGTTTGCTAAAAACAAGCGAACGCTGTTCGTCGGATATAACTACAAATAATTCATCAAGTAACTGGGAAATCTCTGTTTGGGTAAGTGCTGCAAAGATGGGGGAACCAAGAGAAGCTTGTGGTTTGACATTAGCCTGAGAATTGCTTTGAATCTTTTTTGGCATCTCGGTAAACTCCCCTTTGCACTATACAAATAGACTATTTCAACCAGGGGTAACGAGTATAGTCGGGCAAACATTATTTAACATGCGATCGCGTAGCGTCTCCTTTAGGAGAATCGCCAAGCTTGGGTATCGTGTAGCGACTCCTACCCTGCGGGAAGCTAAAGCAACAGAGTATTGTCTTACAGTAACACTGCATATCAACTAACAAAGCTAGATTTTAGATATTTTGTGCTGTCGTTAATTGGCGATTGAGAGTTAAATATCTATGGCATAACGTCATCGAGTTTGAGTTGTAAATTTGGAAATAAATAAGAACCAATCATATCTCCCAAACGGTATTGTTGTTGCTGATAAATACCGTTAACTAACTGACATACTGTAAAAGTCGGTTGCTTTGGACTTCCAATAAATTGTAAACCACCCAAACCACGAAAATCGATAATCCAATATTCTGGAATTTCCAAAAAAGCGTATTCTTCAACCTTTCTGGCATAATCATCTTGCCAATTTGTACTAACAACTTCAGCAACCAATTTAATCGTATTACCATTACAGATAATTGGTTCCTTTTGCCAAAGTGGCTCTTGGTCTAATTTTACTTTATCTAAAACAATTACATCTGGACGTAATGCTGTTGCTTCTGCTGCGGGTGGTTTAATTAAGCAAGTCTTGGGAATCAACCAGTTAAAATTAGCACGAAGAATCTCAGCATAAATTCTACCCGCAACGCTTCCTGAAACTTCTTCATGAAGACCGGTTGGTTCCATGTCACGTAATTCTCCGTCAATAAGTTCGTAACGAGGATTGTCCCCATAATTAGTGATAAATTCTTCAAAAGTAAGAAGTTTCGGTGGGGTATAGGTATAGGTCATACTTAATCGAATAGCAAGAAATGGTTTCATTCTAACGAAATCTAACGGGTTGTAATGGGATTATCGGGACTTAAACAAAACAAAAGGCAAAAATAGAGTATAATTATTTACCAGCATAGCATTCACGTCAAAATAAAACCTAATGAAAGAGACAACCCCCGCAGCCATGCCGCCGTGTTCTGAAAAATGGTGTGGGACGTATTTGCCGCTTATAAAGCTAGTTTGGACTACATTTGGGCTTAATTTTTGTTTAAGTCCCGCTAAGTCGATTTGGGGGTAATTATTAATTTTTTCCAATAGATAATTAGCATCAAGTGTCGATATCAATAATTTCACCATTACCCAACAGCAAAAACCCAAAGCAATACCTTCGGCAAGCTTCGCTAACGCATAAGTAAACCATGCGTCCCAAAACCCAATCATGTGTCCTTGTGATCCCATACACACTACTGCAACTGAAGTTGTGAGCAAAAGTAAGGGAGAAAATAGAAATAATGCGATCGCACGTTGCCAACGTTCACTCCAACTTCCCCCTGATGTAGAGTATTTTGTCCTGATGTAGTAGGAACAGACCACAGCTATGACCATCATAACTAAGTGCATCACTTTGAGTCCTCCCTAGCTTTTCTAGCTGCTTCTACCAGTTTTGCGATCGCATTTATTTGCTCGCAGGTTGCTTCATCCGTAGCAATAAAGTTTTGTTGCCAATCTTGGAGATTTATTTCTGAGGACATCTGATGTTAAACTCCTATTAGTTAGGCATTAATTAGATTCGTGTCACCATAACTGTATTCTTTTCAATTTTCGTTTTATAGGTTGACAGTGGTTTCGTCGCTGGTCCATTTTGGACTTTCCCTTCTGCGGTAAATTCAGAAGCATGACAAGGACATAAAAAAATATTTTCTTCCGCTTCCCAATCTACATTACACCCAAGGTGAGTACAAATTGGGTTGACTGCAATTAATTGTTTACTCTTGGATGTCCCTATTACTAAAACAGCACCTAAAGAAGTTTTTTCTTTGAGAATTTGACCGTTTTTATCCAGTTCTGCTACTGTCCCGATAGAAATCCAATTCTCCTTTTTCTTTGGTTTTGGTTTATTCGGATAAACCACAGTTATTAATAAAGGAGAAAAGCTTAATAGTAAGCTGACACTCAATAAGTTTATAAATTTACGACGTTTCATACTTTAAACAAAAATAAACGATCTAGGCGTCAATAAAAAACTAGTTATTTATTCATATAAACCTTAAATAATTTTCAATAATATCCATGATATCAAGCGCAGTAGATAATATATACAAAACAACTAGAAATATTCTTCATTGATTGTATTTATCTACCACGCCATTTAGTCACTTACGTTATTTACACCCTAGATTGTTTATCTCAATAAAATACCACATACAATTAAAACCATTGATTACCAACTAGTCTGGTAAACTGTTCCGTAAACGACGCAGACAATTAATTGATGCAACACAATCACAACCAAACATCTTTACAGCAGCATCACTTTCTTCATTTGTGACACCAAGTAATGCATCTTGATTATTTAGGTCTGTTTCATCAATTTCTGGATTACCCTTCTTTAAGCGAGATAACTCCTGTGTATTTCCACAGAAAAACTTACCAACTTTTGGATGTTTTATACAGGCTTTTTGACTATCTACTGACACAGGTGTCACCGTAGCATCAGGACGTTCTATTGGCTGTACATTCCTGACTGTTTCGTTAGCTACAGCAATTTTCCCCGTCATTAGTAATGAGCCAAGAGAAATAAATGCCAAAGGTTTACCAGTTAGATGTGAGAGTATTTTTTGCACTTATTTATCCTCAATATATAGAAGTTGCAAGCATCATCATATTCTAATCAGCTAGACCTGATTCGTCACTATCAAGTTCCTGAAATTAATCAGTTGTAACATATTTTTAATGTTAATTCTTAACTTGTTAATGATGGTTAATGATGCATTTACTCTATATTTCGATGTGATAAATTTTGGTTTTATGTCGAAAATAAGACACTAGAACAGAAAAAAGTGGTGCAACCGATCGCCACAATCCAACAGTGGATCGATATCGCCTAGCAACTTCAATGTCACTGAATTATAGTTACGCGATCGCTTGATTAGTATAGTGCTTGATATATTTAATACTCAAACCGAATTCACTACTATAGATATCATATATTTACTTATTCAAATTCTCTCTATTTTAAATACGGATTTTCATTATCTCCAATGAATATTGTATAACAGTAGGTTATTTTTTTATTTTTGAAAATAAAAAAATATGAAGGTCGCAGTACTGGGAAAAGGTGGAAGCGGGAAAAGTACAATTAGCTGGCTCTTATCCCAATATTTGAGCCAAGTCAAACTGATCGCCATTTTGAGTCAATGGCAAAATTCGACACAAATCTAATTTGATGTAAATCTAAAATGCTATTTCCTGTTGTTGATGACTGGGGTAAGAAGCTTTCAGATCGGTAATGAAGGCTGCGATCGCACTAATCCCCGTACACAACATTCCACTAGCAGCGCGATACCCCCGACGACTCCAACCAGACCACCCAAATCTTTCCCCTATCTCCCCAAACTCAGCTAAAACTGCATCTGATGATGATTCTTCTTGTTGTTTTCTATTGAGTATTTGAAGTTGCGATAATTCTTGTTCCTGCGATAGCGAAGCGCTGCTGCGAAGCGCAGACTGATTTCCATCGCGCTTTGTGCTATGTAGCGAGATGCACCAAAATCAGGTGAAGCAAGCCATTCGGAGAATACTTTTTTTCCGTTGGGGCAAAAAGCAAGGCAGTCGAAGTAGAAATCTTGGAGCGATCGCCCTGGGAGAATTGCCACCACCACGTCTTAAATCCTGCTGTAACTGCAAGTATAGAGGTTGAGTAGAGCGAGAGGAGCGGCTATTAGTCGTTGGTTTAAAGCTGACAGCAACGCGATCGCATTTGAGATTCAGAGGGATTTTTTGACCGTAAAATGTATAAAATAGTTCGTCTGTTGTTTGTGCTTGTGCGAGTTCCCGGTATTGATGAGGGATGAGGGGAAGACTAGTAGAGGTAAGGAAACAACCAGCTAAAACCAGACTTGAGAGAAAACGTTTCATAATTGCGTAGAATCATAATACTCCCAGATGAATCAATTTCAAATTCAAGAATTTCAATTAAAACTGGTAGTTTACGATACTGAAACTGAGGAGATAGTAAGATGGATAAGTTAGAAAAATATAGAGAATATATTCAGCAGCTTTTGACAAAATATGGTAGCTATAAACCTTCTTATGGCGATGTAGAAGTAGAACAAATATTTGATACTGTACGTGACCATTATCAACTTGTTAATGTAGGCTGGGAAAATAAACGTCGTGTGTATGGTTGTTCAATACACATTGATATCAAGAATGAAAAAATTTGGATTCAGTGGAATGGAACCGAGATAAATGTTGCAGAAGAGCTAGTTTTAATGGGAGTTCTAAAACAAGACATTGTTATCGGATTTCATTCACCTTATAAAAGACAGTTTACAGATTTTGCTATGGGTTAGGAAGTATGGATTTTCATTAAAAACAGAACCACATGGCATTACGAGTAAAGAACCTTGAGATATCGCACTATTTCCAGTTGCGATCGCACTTATCTCTAGTATTTACCGCATTTTTCAGTTAGCGGTGAGAGGTTGGTTGTTTGCCCTAGCGATCGCATTCCAATGGATAATCGAAGTCTGTATGTTGTTAACAGCTTTACTCGGACCATTAGCTGTCGGAGGTTCCCTACTTCCCGTTGGTCAAAAAGCTATTTTCGCATGGTTAACAGGTTTTTTTCAGTGGGGATGATAAAGCTACGTGAGGCTTTTTCTACAGGGAGATAATTGTCTTTTAAAGCCCCTGTTAGAGATATTTTGTCAATATTGCGAGTAAAATTCTCGAAAAACCCCAGAAAAGCCCCAAAAATCGTAAATACCGGGTAAGTCTACTACAGGGTTACAATAATGATTATCATTTTAATTAAATTCTATGTCACCTGTAAATTCAACTACCGACAAACTCTTGAACCCGTTCCAACGTCCCCGTCGTCTACGTCGGACTGCAACGCTACGGCGGATGGTGCGGGAAAATACTCTGACTGTGAATGATCTCATCTATCCCATGTTCGTCACCGAAGGCGAAGCGCAACTTGTAGAAATCGCCTCCATGCCAGGGTGTTATCGATATTCTCTAGATTTATTGCTCAAAGAAATAGCAGAAGTATCTGAGTTAGGAATTAATGCGATCGCACTTTTCCCCGTTATCCCCGAAAATAAAAAAGACGACACAGGCACTCAAAGTTACAACCCAGACGGATTAATACAGCAAACCGTCAAAGCCATTAAACAAGCAATTCCAGAAATTGTTGTTATTACTGATGTTGCCCTTGACCCCTTCACCAGTCATGGTCACGATGGTTTAGTTGATGAAAATGGCACTATCCTAAATGACCCCACTGTAGAAGTCCTAGTAAAAATGGCACTGTCTCAAGCCGCATCTGGCGCAGATTTTGTTGCACCTTCCGACATGATGGATGGTAGAGTCGGGGCAATTCGCCAAGCTTTAGATGCAGAAGGTTATATTAACGTCGGGATTCTAGCGTACTCTGCAAAATACGCCTCTGCCTATTATGGACCCTTTCGTGATGCGTTGGATTCTGCCCCCAAATTTGGCGACAAAAAGACTTATCAAATGGATGCAGCGAATGCCAGAGAAGCTTTAAAAGAGATTGAACTGGATATTGCCGAAGGTGCAGATATCATTATGGTCAAACCTGCTTTAGCTTACTTAGATATAATATGTCGGGTAAAAGAAGCTACAAATTTACCAGTTGCAGCATACAACGTTAGTGGTGAGTACGCCATGATTAAAGCCGCAGCCCAGATGGGTTGGATTGATGAAAAACAGGTAATTTTGGAATCATTAACCAGTATGAAACGGGCTGGCGCTGACTTAATTTTGACTTACTTTGCCAAAGAAGTAGCTCTGATGTTGATTTGACCTCTCCCCGGCTTAAAAGCACGGGGATTCTAAACTGTTGCTACACGGAGGGCACTCAGCCGCTCCGTTTTGCTTTTTAGTTTTGGTTTCCCAGATACGAAATCTGGTAGCAAGGGTCAAAACTTGCCTACAGACCTTGACTAGGCTTAAGCCTAATTGTGTCTCTACTTTCCGCATTATGTTTGCGGCTCCGTTCAAGTCAGCATTAACTAACTGTCCTTTACCAGTACGGTACATTCCCCGTTTAACTCTTTTTCCGCTTGGTTTCCACCCTTCAGGTTTTGCGCCGAAAGTAGGTAGAAAATCACCATCTAGAAAGCTAGTTTTGCTGGTGTAGGATTCTTCTGTCTCAACAAATTTAATGCAGTATTCTTCACACAATTGCTCAACTCGTTTTTTCAGTTTTGCAGTAGGTATTTGCACAAAAGATTGAGTAGTCTTACCTAATACCGCTTCTTGCCGTTGTCCCTGGTTCCATCCGAAAATAACTGTGCCAATTTGATGCTTAATACAGTGGTCAATAATTAACTTTGCAGCCTTATTAACTGCGTCTCGCATTTGTCGATTACGCTTCTCTGTTATGCGGGCTAATTGGTCATCCCAATAGCCTTGCGGTTTACCTTCTTTAAGGGTGCTAATTCGCTTGTTATACCACTGGTTAAGACTTTTTACTTTACGTCCATCAACAATGAAACTTGTTCCGACATTGGAAACGCAACTTAACCAATTGTTTATACCTGGGTCAATCCCTAAAGCGTTACTTGGGTCAACATCCAGCTTTGATTGAGGTTGTTTTTCATAGGCAAACTCAACATAAAAGCATTGATTTCTAGGCAGGATTCGCAGTTCCTTGATGTCTTCAAAAAGTAAATTAGACGGCATTGGAATTGCGAAACTATCAAGCTTAAACCATCTTTTTACAGTCGTTCCAAGTGGTATTTTGATTTTGCCCCCGACAAGTCTTAATGCTTGAAGAGGATATGTCACCATTGCAAGTCCGTCTTTTCTCCGATAGTCGGGAGCTTTTGGGCGCTCGTGCAATTCACCCTTGCGATATTTTTTGTCCAACTCCTTAAAAGATTTGAATGACTCTGCAACTGTTCTCAATATTTGCTGTGCTGCTTGAGAGTGCAAAACTTGATAATGTCTATTAGTTTTGTATTCTTTCTCCAAGTCATATTTACCGATTATCTTCTTGGTCTTAAAAAACAATTGACGGGCATAATAAATACCGCAGTTAGTCAACTTGTGCGACTCGGAGCAAATAAACTCAAGAATTGCTTTTAAATTGTCGTCAGGGTTGATTAGATTTTGCTGACACCCATACACCTTGCAATTACCTCCTTTGATGCGCTACTTATACAAGTATACATGAATATACAACAAATGAATATGCCATTCCAGAAAAAACACAAAGATAGATATACAACCAACAGGGAAAACCCTTTAACAAGTAGCCCGGTATGTTTGCGGATGGATGAGGAATTAGCCAAGGATTTAAAATCCGTCCCTAACTGGCAAGAACGGTTAAGGTTAGCGTTGCCAGAATTAATAAAAAATTGGAAGGCAGGTTAAAACCTGCCGTGTCGTGTTTCATCCCCTCCTTAAAAGGTAGGGGCTTTCACACTACCGTTAAGTTTTTTGTAATGGGGGAATGGGGAAGAAGCAAGGGAGCAGGGAGCAAGGGAGAAGAATTTCCCCCCCCGCCCCCCGCCCCTCTGCCTCTTTTCAATACCCATGCCCTATTTTCAGAATTACCTTGCTGGACTGATCTTCCCAAGGTAGAATGATAACTATTATCATAGAAGCCAGATTGTCTCTCCAGCAATGCAATTTACCATCGCTCTTCCTAAAACAATTGACCTGGCAATTATTGGCGCAGGGCCTCATGCTCTGACCTTAACTACCCATCTGCTGCAAAAACGGCAGTCTATCAGGGGTAAATTCTCGGTATTCGACCCCAGTGGTAGGTGGATGAGTCACTGGAAACAGCAATTTGCAGCTTTAGAAATTCCGCATTTGCGTTCTCCCGCAGTGCATCATCCAGATCCCAACCCGTTTGCTTTACGAAAATTCGCCGAATCTCGTTCGGATGAGTTATTTCCCCCCTATGATTTGCCAGGAACACAGCTATTTGAGGATTTTTGTCAAGATGTCATTCGAGTTTGGCAGTTGCAAGAGCAAGTTATCCCTTTAGCAGTCAAGAGTATCGAACCCTTAACTCATCATTTGCGTCCCCGTTTCCGCCTCTGCTTGCAAGATGGACAAGAAGTTATTGCACGGCGGGTAGTGTTGGCAACTAGTAGCGCTCAAATTCAAATACCTGATTGGGTAAACCAGATTCAGACAGCCTACCCACAAGATAGACTTTGCCACTCACAAACTATTGATTTACGAAAATTGCAGTTGATGGGTAAGAGAGTGTTGATTGTGGGCGGCGGTTTGACGAGTGGACATTTGGCATTAGGTGCTATTTCTCGCGATGCCAAGGTGCATTTAATGATTCGGCGACAATTAGCAGAAAAGTTGTTCGATGCTGAACCGGGTTGGTTAGGACCAAAGTATCTGAAAGATTTTTTTGCTCAACCTGATTGGGGGCAAAGAGTGATGATGATTCAGCAAGCTAGAAATGGTGGCTCGATGACACCAGCGATCGCTACCCAACTACGGCAACAAATGCGTCGTGGTAAAATCAGAATTGATGAAAACTGTCAAGTAGTAAAAACCGAATGGTTAGGTGAAAATTGGCGCGTAGAATGTAGCGACGGTAGTCAGCACGAGTGCGATTACATTTGGCTTTCGACTGGCACTAAATTCGATGTCACCACTGAACCCTTATTAAAGGACATTTTAGCAGCCTACCCCATTCCCATAGTCAAAGGTTTACCAGTTTTAGATACTTGTCTGCGTTGGCGTGGTTGTGAATTATTTATCATGGGTGGTTTAGCCGCCCTGCAAGTAGGTCCAACAGCACGGAATTTATCGGGTGCAAGAATGGCTTGTGAAAAGATTGTACCAGCGATCGTCAAACCGAGTGTAGCTCTTTCCCACACGTTCAGCAAAGTACAAGCAGGTTGACCAAAAACACTACCCTACACAAACTTACAGTTCTATCTTTTCTCCATCCAGGTTGCACCATCAAACTTTTTTTGCGCTACCATGATAACGATTCTCATTCTTTTTAAATATGGTCAGTTCCCTAACCCAGTCTCAGGAAAACTTAAGCCAGCACGACAGTGAGAAACTTCTGCGGATTCGTCATACCTGCGCCCATATAATGGCAATGGCAGTGCAAAAGCTATTTCCAGGGACTAAAGTAGCAACTGGCCCAGTCACAGAAAACGGGTTTTACTACGACTTCGATTGTCCAGTCAGCATCACTCCCGATGACTTAGACAAAATTGAGCAACAGATGGGTTGGATAATCAAAGCGAATTTACCTATCATCCGCGAAGAGGTACAACGAGAAGAAATTCGCACCGAAATTGCCCAATTAAACGAATCTTACAAGTTAGAAATATTAGAACGTATTCCCACAGGGGAGACAATTACCCGTTACTTTATTGGTAGTCCCGATACTGGTAAACCAGAATCTTCATTGTTTGTTGCAGACATTCAACCAGCAAATAACTATTGGTGGGACTTATGTGCAGGGCCACACATTAACTTTACTGGTGAAATTGAGCCTGATGCCTTTAAATTGCTAAATATTGCTGGTGCATATTGGCAAGGAGATGAAACCAAAGCTCAACTGCAACGCATTTATGGTATGGCTTGGGAAACAAAGGAACAACTACAAGCTTACCTTAAACAAAGAGAAGAAGCCTTACGCCGCGACCATAGAAAGTTAGGTCAAGAACTCAGCTTATTCAGTATTCAAGAAGATGCCGGTGGTGGGTTAGTTTTTTGGCATCCAAAAGGCGCGATGATTCGCTACATCATTGAAGATTATTGGCGCAAAGCTCATCTAGAATCTGGTTATCAATTACTTTACACGCCACACATAGCAAACCTCGATTTATGGAAAACATCGGGTCATTTTGACTTCTATCAAGAGAGTATGTTCGACTCGATGGATGTAGAAAATCAGGCTTACCAAATTAAGCCGATGAATTGCCCATTTCACGTATTAACGTACAAGCATCAACTACATTCTTATCGAGAATTGCCTTTAAGATGGGCAGAATTAGGTACTGTTTATCGCTACGAACGTTCTGGGGCATTACATGGTTTGATGAGAGTCAGGGGATTTACCCAAGATGATGCTCATATCTTCTGTTTACCTAATCAAATTGCTGATGAAATTTTAGGAGTTTTAAATCTCACAGAGCAGATTTTATCAGACTTTGGTTTTAAAAATTATGAAGTGAATCTTTCGACTCGTCCTGAAAAATCAGTGGGGAATGATGAAGTATGGGAATTAGCAACTTCAGCACTAAGACAAGCTTTGAATACTAAAGGCTGGAATTATATTGTCGATGAAGGTGGTGGTGCTTTTTATGGACCTAAAATTGATATCAAAATTCAAGATGCGATAGGTCGTCTTTGGCAATGTTCCACTATTCAGGTAGATTTTAATTTACCTGAACGTTTTGATATGGAATATATTGCTGCTGATGGGAGTCGCCAGCGACCAATTATGATTCACCGAGCTATTTTTGGCTCATTGGAACGCTTTTTTGGGATTTTAATTGAAAATTATTCTGGTGATTTTCCCCTCTGGTTAGCACCAGTGCAACTGCGATTATTACCTGTGAGTGATGATTTTCGAGAATATGCAGAATCAGTAGCAATCTTATTTAAAAAAGGTGGAATTAGGGTAGAAATAGATAGTAGTGGTGAGCGTTTAGGTAAGCAAATTCGCACAGCAGAGTTAGAAAAAATTCCTGTCGTTGCTGTGGTAGGTAAAAAAGAGGTAGAGAATCAAAACTTGAGTGTAAGAACTAGACAATCTGGAGATTTGGGCGTACTAAATATAGATGAACTGCTGCATCGTTTACAAGAGGCTATAACCTCCAAAATTGTACTTTAAAGGAGAGAGAGACAAAAGCAAAAATTTATTACTACAGCTTTGTATAAGTTCGTAACTTTTTTAAACGTAGAAGAACGCAAAGCGTAGACGTAGAGGAACGCAGAGTATTTTCAAAGTTAATTCGCTATGAGTTGTACTTACCATATCTAGTTCGGCATAATTGATGTGTTCACTATGGCTAAACACGCTTTATTTGTTTGCAAATCCTGTTACTTTTCTCCTACTCAACGCGATTATGTGGGTGAACGGGGTGGTTGGCATTTGTTGAAGCAATTGTTAAGTTTATCTAAAAATTGGTCTTTACAATCTGAGTTTGTGATTCAAGAAGTAGACTGCTTGAGTGCTTGTAAAAGACCTTGTGCTATAGCTTTTACTGCACTCAATAAAACTAGCCTAATGTTTGGTGATTTACCACCACTAGAAAGTGAAGCAGCCATACTGCAATTTGCTGAACAATATTATGCCAGCCATAATGGCATTGTGGCACGACAGGAAAGACCAGAAGTTTTACAAAAAGGGATTTTGGCGAGGATTCCACCTCTACCCGATGGAGATAGTTGTTAGTTAGTAAGACTTGTAAAAACTAACTGCTAGCAATTACTAAAACTACTAACAATTTTGAAACTTACGGAAGATTTAATTAAATATGACTCAACTAACAGCACCAACTTCAAACCCAAGCCTTGATATTCCTAAACAGGGAATGCCTGTTACTATTATTACCGGATTTTTAGGAAGTGGTAAAACTACACTACTAAATCAAATTCTCAAAAATAAACAAGATTTAAAAGTTGCCGTACTCGTGAATGAATTTGGTGATATTAACATAGACAGCCAATTGCTAATTTCTGTAGACCAAGATATGGTCGAACTGACCAATGGCTGTATTTGTTGTACTATCAATGATAGTTTAGTTGATGCGGTTTATCGAGTTTTAGAAAGAGAAGACCGCATTGATTATCTAGTTATTGAAACGACTGGTGTTGCTGACCCACTACCAATTATCTTAACCTTTTTAGGTACAGAATTAAGGGATTTAACAAACCTCGATTCTATTCTCACAGTAGTAGATGCTGAGGCGTTTAATGAAGAACACTTCCATAGTGAAGCTGCTTTAAAACAGATTACATACGGAGACATTATTCTTCTAAATAAAACAGACCTCGTGACTCCAGAAAAACTAGAAGACGTAGAAAACTGCATCCATGATATGAAAATTGGTGCAAGAATTCTGCATACAAAACATGGGGAGGTGGCGTTACCATTAATTTTAGATGTGGGATTAACTCCAATAGATGAGTATACTGCCAATGATGCAGAAGAGACTCACGAGCATGAACACCACCATCATGAACATGACCACGACCATCATCATCACGAACATCACTCACATCATTTAGAAAATGATGGATTTGTTTCAATTTCTTTTCAAACTGATAGACCATTTGATGTCCATAAATTTGAGAACTTTCTCACGGAAGAAATGCCACAGGATGTATTTCGAGCTAAGGGTATTTTGTGGTTTAGTGATAGTGACTTGCGCCATGTTTTTCAAATGAGTGGACTTCGCTATAGCTTACATGCTGATGAATGGCGTACTCCACCTAAAAATGAAGCAGTTTTTATTGGTAGAAAGTTGGATATTAGCCAAATTTGCTCACAACTTAACGAATGTTTGGTATAGTTAAGTAATGTTAAGCAATTGCCTAGTTTAGTTAATAGTTATTCATGAACTATTAGCTAATTTATTAATCTACACCAATCAAACAGAAAAAATGACTCTATCGATTCGTCCCGATATAAATTCTGCTGCTCAAGTGGTTTCATCTTTATCTACTCAGCATTTACCAACTGTTACAGAAGCAGAAATGGCGCAGGCTGTACGTACTTTGCTGATTGGATTAGGAGAAAATCCTGATAGAGAAGGGTTAATAGATACTCCTAAGCGAGTTGTCAAAGCTTTGCAGTTTCTCACCAAGGGATATCATGAATCTTTGGATGAACTGTTAAATGGGGCAGTATTTACAGAAGATGCTGACGAAATGGTTTTAATCCGGGATATCGATATTTTCAGTTCTTGTGAACATCATATTCTGCCAATTATCGGTCGCGCTCATGTTGCCTATATTCCTAATGGCAAGGTGATAGGATTATCTAAAATTGCCCGTATTTGTGAAATGTATGCCCGACGTTTACAAGTGCAAGAACGTCTCACCCTACAAATTGCTGATGCGCTGCAAGGTTTACTCAAACCTCAAGGAGTAGCAGTGGTAATAGAAGCAACTCACATGTGTATGGTGATGCGCGGTGTGCAGAAACCTGGTTCTTGGACTGTAACTAGTGCAATGCGTGGTGTGTTTGCGGAAGATGGGCGGACTCGTCAGGAGTTTATGAATTTGATTCGGCACAATACTAAGTTTTAGTAACCTTACTAAACCTGGGCAATGGTGACAACAGTTGTCATTGCCTTGCAACTATTTTCAAGATAAAAGGCAATTTCAATATTTCAATATGAATAAAGAGCAGAGCCGCTTTGATTTCGACTCAAATCCAACATTCCAAACGATAGATTATGAAGTAGCAGCACGTAGTTTTGTGCCTGGTTATGAGTCGATATTTAACATGGCAGTTGCGCTCTTGGATGCAAGTGTGTCAGAGCAGGCTCATCTACTGATTGTTGCAGCTGGCGGCGGTATGGAACTCATAACTTTTGGTCAAGCGCGATGGCGTACCCGCCCGCTGGAAGCGATCGCACTGGCTCTTTACAGGCGTTGATCCTTCGGCAAAGATGCTGGCAACAGCCCAAGAAAAAGTAGCCAAACATGGGTTAACAAACCGCGTGAAGCTCCACCAGGGGTTAACGCATGAACTACCTCTCACTCCCCTGTATGATGCAGCAACTTGCATTCTTGCCACGCACTTTCTCCCTGATGACGGAGCAAAACTGTCACTGCTTCAAAGTATTTCGCAACGCCTCAAACCAGGAGCTAAATTTATTCTGGTTGATTTATGTGAGGAGAAAGACTCACAAAGGTTTAACGATTTCCTCAAAGCTTACAAATATCATGCACGTAACTTAGGAATGTCGCCAGAAATAGTAGAGGAAACAGCAAGCAAAGTCGTACATCTCCATTGTATCTCTGAGGAAAGAACTATTGAACTATTACAAGAAGCAAATTTTAGCAAGATTACTCGATTTTTCACAGCCCTCTGGTTCAGAGGTTGGATAGCAACAAAAAATACGTAATGCCCCAGAAATTGAAGTGTCTGTAGTAAACGCTAATGAATCAAAATTTATTGTGGGTTGAAAAACTTCAGTTTAATAATCAAGATTTAATTCCTGCTATAGCTCAAGATTACCGCGATGGCACTGTTTTGATGATGGCTTGGATGAACTCGGAATCAATTCAAAAAACATTATCCACAGGTGAAGCTCATTATTGGAGTCGTTCGCGTTCGCAATTATGGCATAAGGGCGCAACATCTGGACATATTCAAAAAGTAAAAGAGCTTTTTTACGACTGTGACGGAGATACCATCTTGCTAAAAGTTGAGCAAATTGGTGATATTGCTTGTCACACTGGCGCGAGAAGTTGTTTTTTTAATGCTGTGCAAATTTATCCTCAATCTTAATTTTTGAATTTATTATGACTCTGACAATTTACAACACTCTCACACGTTGCAAAGAACCTTTTTATCCGCAAGAACCAAGGAAGGTAAAAATGTATTGCTGTGGTGTTACATAGGATTATTGTCACCTGGGTCATGGACGTTCTTAGATTGTTTGGATGAAGAAGTACCAAAAGATGAAACTGATGCCAAACAAGAAAGTTTAAGTAAAGTCAGCAATTTTCTATATGCCAAATTTTATAAAAATGATTATCATTATATTTATGCCTATACCAATTATTACTGTTATCGCTGGTTCATCTGGGGTAGGAAAAACTACCTGGATTTGCCAACAGATGCGAGATATCGCTGATGTTGAGCAAATAATTTATTTTAGCCCTGGTACTGGGACTGTTCCCATTGACCAAAGCCGCATAGCTACTGAATTTCCTGGTATACAAGTCTTTAGTGATGGTCAGGAAGTTGAGTTTCTCAACCAAATACCTAAAGCAGATGCGGTTTACGTCGAATGGGGATTTTACTTAGAGTTGGGAGCGATCGCACAAATATTAGATAATCTGACTTACCGTGCCATAGCAATTCTACCACCCCACCTCAAAGACTCTGAATACCATTCTTGGGCGAACGAGATTGTACGTGGCGCACCAACGCAAAGCAGTACTGTTGAAACTTTATGGCGAGCGGCAAGCAACGGTCAAGTCATTGACGAAAACAGTTTAGAGGAATTTTGGTACGAAATCACCCACGCTGCTTACGGTATTGTCACCCGTGCCAAAGGCATTTTTGACGTTAACGATGGTAGGTCACTTTACTGTGATTTTGTCGCTGGCGTTCCTCAAACAGACTTTTTGGAATTACACTTACCACGCTACTTGGAAGGTAGACCTCAGCGTTTCAGTGGCTTAGAAGTGGTAGGAAAAAACTTGGATGAAGCAGCTTTAAGGCAAACATTATCAGATTGCTGTTTATCTGACGCTGCCATTTTGCAATACCAACAACAGGTAAAAGAGATTTTATTAGAGGGGGAAAAAGTGTGAAAATAGCCGTCATTTCATGTATTCATGGCAATTACGAAGCTTTAGACACTGTATTGCTAGATATCGACCAGCAAAAAGCCGAAAAAATCTTTTGTGTTGGTGATTTGGTAGGATATGGACCCCAACCGAATGCAGTCATAGCTCAAATTCGTTCTTTAGATATTCCCACCTGCGCTGGCTGTTGGGATGAAGATATTGTGGAAGGATTGAACGCCTGCGATTGCAGTTATCCCTCGTTATTGGCAGAAAAAAGAGGAATACAGGCTCACGAATGGACTAATAAGGAAATTAACCCAGAAAACCGTGAATTCTTAGCCAATTTATCCCACAGTCTCAAAGAAGGAAATTTAGCTTTTGTTCACGGTAGTCCTCATAGCAACCATGAGTATTTGTTACCTGAACTAGACGCTTTTGTAGCATTAGAGCGAGTAATTTCCACAGATTCAGATGTGCTTTTTTGTGGTCATACTCATGTGCCTTACGCCCGAACTCTGGACGCTGGTCAGCTACAAATTAGTGTTGGCAGAGGAGAAAAAGCACAGGAAATCACTTTTACATCTCCTCTCAAACGGATTGTGAATGTAGGTTCAGTGGGAGAACCCCGACATGGACGACCGAATGCAACCTATGTGATTTACGACACAAATACTCAAGAAGTAAAACTGCGGGAGATACCTTACGACTACCAGAAAACCTGTGCGGCAATTATTGAAAAAGGTTTACCTGCAATTTTTGCTTGGCGTTTAGCGCATGGGTTGGAGTATGCAGAACGAGCGGATGACCCAACTCATGTTTGCACAAGGTAATCTTCTCTTCCTCTGCGTACCTTTGCGCTTTCCTTTGCGTCCCTTTGCGTTTAAAAAAAGATATGAATAAATGGGCAATTTTGAGTGGAATTGAAGCTAACTTAGCAGCTTATGAAGCTGTAATGGCTGACATTAAGCGTCAGGGTAATAGCGTAGAAGCTTTGTATATTTTGGGCGATTTGGTAGGACCAAGACCAGAAGCAGAAAAGTTGGTAGAACGAGTGCTTAACCCACGTCGGGGAGAATTAGAACCCCTGATTTGTAAGGGATGGTGGGAAGAACAGTGTTTTATTCTGCATGGTCTGGGAACCACTGGGGATGCTCCTGAGTTGATAGCAAAATATGGGGGTGATACAGTAAAACTACTGTGGGAGTGTGTTTCCCGTAAAACTGTACAATGGTTGAGAAGCCTTGACTTTGGTTTTTTTGAATTGGATTGTTTGTTAATCCACGGTTCAACGGTAAGTGTGGATGACGAACTGACTCCAGAAACTCCCCCAATCCAAATGCTTGATAGACTCTCAAGGATGCAAGCAAATAATCTGTTTTGTGGACGTTCTGGTTTAACTTTTCAGTATCAGCTGCAAACTGGTTCCATCACAACTGCACTCACCACTCTTGATAAGCAAGTGTCCCCTCAAACTTTTACCGTTACACCGCGTCAAGTAATTGGAGTGGGTAACGTGGGACGCACACCAGGACAAGCAACCTATACTCTCTATAACCCTGGTACGAATCAGGTGGAATTCAAGACTGTGTATTACGGGAATAGTAAGGGATTTCAAAGCCAACGCCAGGTTATAGAATCGAAATCTAGCGTTTAATTCCAACGTTTAAGGGGTATGATTTCGATTTAGCGGCGAGAGTACGGCACCTTTTCTAGGGGGAGGAGTGCGTTACGACGTTCCGTCTAACGCACCCTAGAATACTTAAATTTTTTCATAAATCAAACCGGATTCCTATATAAGTCTTAAGTAATTAAGATTGGATGAGCCAGTTGAAATCATTTCGGATTTTGAGATTTGAACTGGCTAAATAGTCTAGCTGAACGATGAGCCATTTCTGGTCTGGTCAAAATTCCCTGAGTAGGACTCAAAAACAATGCTAATAAAAATAGTACGGAAACAACTAAAACTATAGCCGCACCTGATGGCACATTTAAATAGTAACTAATATACATCCCAGTTAAACTGCTAATCACACCAATAATTGCGCCTAATTGCATCATTTGGTGTAACTCTTTCACTAATAAATAAGCTGTAATTCCTGGTCCAATCAGCAGTGAAACAACTAAAACAACACCCACTGTTTGCATACTCGCAATAATTGTTAGGGTAATAGCACCAGTTAAACCAAAGTGAATTAAATTAATCGGTAAACCGCTCGCTTGAGCGCCGAGTGGGTCAAAAGTGTAAAATAGCAATTCTTTGTAAAATAATTTAACTAAAGTCAAGACAATTACTGTGATAATTACAGTCCGCTTTACATCATCTGTAGTTACACCTAAGATGTCACCAAATAAAAACTGATGCAGGTCTAATTTACTTTTTAATAGGGTAATCAACATGATACCCAAGGCTAAAAATCCCGAAAAAACTAACGCCATTGCTGCATCAACTTTGATCCGAGATTGAGATTGAATCCAAGTAATGACAAAGGTGCTGAAAGTTCCAGATATAAATGCACCTAAGAAAATATCAATACCTAAGAAAAAGGCGATCGCTAGTCCTGGTAAAACTGCATGAGCAATGACATCTCCTAATAATCCCATACGTTGAACTATGAGATAAGTACCGACAACAGCGCAAAGAATACCCAACAGAATTGCTGTGGTAATAGCTCCTCGCATGAACTCAAAACTTAAGGGTTCAATTAGCCAATTTAACATTAACCTACTTCCCGATTAAATATAAATATACTATCTCCATAAGCACGTTGAATATTATCTGCTGTCATCACTTCTTTCATGGAACCGTCAGCAATTATTTGTTTATTTAACAATAGTAACTGGTCACATTTTGTCAAAGCTGTTCCTAAATCATGAGTAATTACCAGTAAAATCTTACCTTGGGATTTTAGTTCTTCAAATACCTCAAACATGATGGCTTCTGTCTTTTTATCAACCCCAACAAACGGCTCATCAAAGAATAATAATTCGGCTTGTTGTGCTAAAGCTCGTGCTAAAAATACTCGCTGCTGTTGTCCGCCTGATAATTCTCCAATTTGACGCGATCGCAATTCTAGCATCCCCACCCTCGCCAAAGCCTCTTTGACTATTTCTTGAGATATCCGTGAAGGTGCGCGAAACCAGCCTGTATGCACAGTCCGCGCCATCATCACCACATTCCAGACTGTTATCGGGTAATCCCAGTCAATTTGCGATCGCTGTGGTACATACGCAACAGAATTTAATTGTTGTTTCAGGGCGCGATCGCGAAACTTTACAACTCCACTGGTGCTTGGTACTAAGCCCAAAATCGCCTTCACCATCGTACTTTTACCAGCACCATTGGGGCCAATCACACCCACAATTTGTCCCGGTAAGGAACGGAAACTCACATCCTCAACCGCCGTGACTCCCCGGTAATTTACAGCTAAATTTTTAACTTCTAACATAAATCTACCATTTATATGATAATGATAATCAATATAATTTAATTCATCAGATTTATGATATCTTACAAACTGCGATTGAAATCCTTAGCGGCTCTTGCCCTAACCTGTGGAGTATTTGGATGTAGTCCGACATCCCAAACCAGCCAATCGACTCCCACGCCTGGTGATAATGCGTCTACTATTCAAACGGGGACTTCACCAGCGCCAGAAGCCAGTAGTAAACCGTTAGTAGTCGCCACCAATACCATTGCTTGTGGCTTAACTAAAGAAATTGCAGGTGATACTATTGACCTCAAGTGTTTAATTGATCCAGGCTCAGATCCGCACGTATATCAACCAAAACCAGAAGATAGTAAAGCAATTGAGCAAGCAAAGTTAATTCTCTATGGTGGCTACGATTTTGAACCTGGTTTAATCAAATTAATTAAAGCAACTTCAAATTCCGCTCCCAAGGTGGCTGTAAATGAAGTTGCAGTCCCCCAACCTCAGCAGTTTGACGAGGATGGTAAAACTGTTACCGACCCCCATGTATGGCAAAATGCCCAGAATGGCATAGCGATCGCACAGACGATTTCTCAAGAGTTAGGGAAAGTAGCCCCGAATAATGCTGCAACTTATACTAGCAATACTCAGAAATTAACAAACGAAATCAGTCAGATAGACACCTGGATTAAATCAGAAATAGCGACAATTCCACCCAAGCAACGCAAATTAGTTACCACCCATGATGCTTTCGGTTACTATTCCAAAGCTTATGGAATTCCCATTGAAGGGGCGCTAGGGGGTATTAGTACTGAAGAAGCGCCCACAGCTGCGCGGGTAGGTGCATTATCAAAGGATATTAAAAAAGAGGGTGTACCAACAATTTTTGCAGAGACGACGATTAACCCCAGATTGATTACGGCTGTAGCAAAAGAGGCGAAGGTGAAAGTTGCAAAAGAAGAATTGTTTGCTGATGGTTTGGGCGAAAAGGGGACAGAGGGTGAGACTTACCAAGGAATGTTGATTGCCAATACACGCACGATTGTGGAAGGTTTAGGAGGTAAGTATACAGAGTTTAAGCCTAAATAATCAGGTAACAATTAAGAAATAGACTGCGACACTAAAAAGTGGTGTAAGAGGAAAGTCGCAGTACATTTATATAATAATAATAATCATTACCAATTTTATCAAACTTTGGTGTGGAGGAAAACTTTGAAACTAAGACGATTTACTTACCTGGGAATTATAGGAACTGTTTTTCTGCTTGGTACTCAGTCTGCAAACGCACAGGGAGAAGAGAAATTAGACCAAGTAAGTGTAATTTTTACAAAAGATGCAGTCAGTAAACCAGAAGTAGCGATCGCACAAATTCCCCAGTGAAGTGACATCCAACGTCCCTTCACTAGCGCCAAAGAATTGCTAGCACAGGAGCAAAAACAGACAGAAGCAAATTGCCCAACACATCAAAGACTAGTATAACTCCAAGATTCGAGAACGCATTCAACTGGAGGAACAACAAAAAGTTGAACCGAGACCATATTTAACTATTACTTCTCCAATTAGTGGGAAGGAATTAAAAATCACTAATTTAATAAAATTTCCGGCGGCGATAAATCTTTATTTTTGGCGATCGCAATACTTGGATATCCGTGTGGAAGCGAGAAAGCCAACATCACAAATGCCCCATACCCTACTTGTAATTGCAAAATTTACGAATAACACAAAAGTGATAAATATTCCGAATTCCTGAGTGATGAAAGTAATTAATGCATTTTTGTCAAGATGCCCAGGATGTATTTTTGGGTTTTTATTACTAGTTTTTTGGGTGACAGGAATTTCTACCCACAGGAATAAGCTACCTGCTTGGATAAAATCTGCTTCAGCGCTTGGTATCCAGGTTCCATGAATAATTTTCACTTTCCTTGATGCCCTCTGGATTAATACTATGGAGAATTAAATTGTGATATTTTTCATGACCTTGAACTTCATAGTTTCAATCCCGCGAACGGGAATCGCTAAGTTTCAAGTCTGCAATATTTTCTTGCTCATTGCCTTGCCGATAGCGTTTCAATCCCGCGAACGGGAATCGCTAAGTTTCAAGTGCAACTAGTTGACCCCACAAACCTTAATTATCAACGTTTCAATCCCGCGAACGGGAATCGCTAAGTTTCAAGATGGTGACAAATTTAAAGGTGATCGCATTTAAATGTTTCAATCCCGCGAACGGGAATCGCTAAGTTTCAAGATCATTTTTGTCTCCTTGATGCAAAAGTTGATTTTTGTTTCAATCCCGCGAACGGGAATCGCTAAGTTTCAAGTCCGCCGTCTGAAACCCTTACAGAGTAAGGATTCTACAAGCAATTTTGGCAGACCTCAAAAATGACCTCATTTCAGCCTCGCTTATTGAACAAAATTCCTATTTACTCCAACTACTCAAACGCTGTAACTATTTACTTGTCTAGGTTCTGGCGATTTTGGCAGAACCCCCCAGGTTTTAGTCCCCGCTTCGGTTTGCCAAACATCAATTTAGTAACATCATAGAATGTGCGATCGCATTATGTCTAGAGTGCGATCGCATATCTTTATATTTAGGCGAAATCTACATTAATTGTACCGAACGTTGGTCACATAGCCGCAAAGCTCGAACCACCAAGGAATAAAGCTGCAAAAACTCCACCTCATCCCTACCAAAAAAATCGCCCAAATCCAAATTGCTAAGTTTATAGATATTGCGGCTCAAATTCGGCTCCGACAAAGGCAAAACATCAGGTAAAAAACGTATCATACAACGCCAACTATCTGCGATCGCTTTTTCATATCCCTCAGACAACTCAATCGGCTGTAACTCAGCCACATCATAACTTTTAAACCCCTCAGCCCAAGCTGAATGGTGACGACCTGCTGCCATTATTACTGTATAATACAAGTATTTTATTTGCTCAGTGTCAGAAACATAATACAGCGATTAGCTTCAATTGTTGTTAAATCGATATCTTCAACTCGAATAATTTCCATCATGAATCTTCTATTATCTCCTTAATCTTCATCGCCAAATCATCAGTTAACGTTGCTGTCATCAATAAAAACGGTGCAATTCCTTTCACTTGCTGCAATACCTTTAAAACAGTAATAAAAGACCTATCTGGGTCAAGTAAATGCAACTCATCAAACACCAAATAAGACGCAAAAATCGCTCCCGAATTTACATTTCCCGAACCACGACCAACCGAATAGGGTATATTTAAAAAACTGCTCAACATTTGGTCGATTGTACAAAATATAATATCACCTTCAAAACGTGGGTCTTCCGGATTTTCCCCCGTCTGCAAAGTCACCACCAACTTACGAGATGGGGGATAAAGCTTTTCCCAGTTTGCAACCAACATCTCAACCCGTTGACGCAGACTGTTCGCAAGGGTACGCAGAGGTACAACGTAGATTAGCTTATTGGGAAAATCGAGATTGAGGGATTTAGCGAAAAGAAAAGGTGCGATCGCGGTTTCTGTTTTCCCCGAACCAGTAGGTGCGCGCAGTATGGTATCCTGGCGTTTGAGAATGCGTGCGATCGCTTGGGTTTGGAAGTTGTAGGGTTGGTGGTTGGTGAGAGTGTGGAAGAGTTGGGGAATACTAATATTGTGGGTCATCGAATCGGTGAAAAGGGTTATTTATACTCTAAATGGCTAAAACCTGGACTTTTTAAATGTCTGAAAATTGAGAGTCAATAATTTAACTACTTAATCGATACACTTCACACTCTTAATACTTCCATCTTCCTTTAGAGCAACAATTTTTACCTTCACGACTTGCCTCTCCGACAAATCACCAGCCTTTTTCGGTTCTTTCTCAGTAATTTTAATTGTTTCTAATATCCCATAGGTAAGTTTATTACCCTTGATGATCAGTACAGTCGCATCCAAAATTTGGTCAATTTCAAACTTATGGGACTCTAAAACCTTAGCAATTTCCGCTTGACGCTCGGAAATTGGTTCAGGTATCTCACTAACATTAATATCTTCAACGGGACTAACTTTGTAATACCGCATCAAACGCATTGCCCATCCCAAGATTTTTAGCATGGAATGGGCGTTATTTTGGTAATTTTGCAAATATCTACTACAGGCACGTTCCATACTGCGATAGTAGTCTGTAGTCTTCCCACTATGCCCTATTTGCCTCCCATTGGTGACAAGAGTTTTGAGGTATTTCAAAAATCTGGTTCCAGCGTCGGGTTGATTGATGATACTTCGCAGGTATGCGATCGCTTTCCCTAATTCGTTAACGTCGGTGTTTTCTTGAACTAGGGTAATGGCTAAATTATGCGCTAGCTGGGATTCGGTTTCTGTAAGAGATTCGGCTTGGGTTAACATTAATACATTCCTTCCGGTGGTTCGCGATCGGTTGGGTAATGCAAAACTTGGGCTAATTGGTCAACTACCCAACACGCTCGCGGAGTACCGCAGAGCGTGTGGGCTTGTATCTGAACTCCACCGCAATTCTGCACGCACAGGTGAATCTTGTTTATCTGGCTTTTTGAAACCATACTTATTAGCTTCTTCTGGCGATAAAAATTCTCCAACTCCTAGTAAATAACTCCAATTCCATTGATTATCACTTCCTAATAGGCAAATTTGTTTCTTCTCGTCATTCAATATACATCCCGGATATTGAATAATAGCAGAATTATATTTAACCTTCACTGTTCCCAAACCGCGAGATTTTGCAAAACCCAAACCAAACCAACCATCATTTAAATCACGCAACACTAACCCAATTAAACCAAGCTGCGCTAAAGTAAAATTCTTCAGATGAATTTTGGTTTGAAATTCTCCCGCAGTACAGACTTGATAATTAAATGGTCCCACTGCAACCGAACCAAATACCCTATCAATAGCTACACCATTTCGTTCTTCAATATATAATTGGTTAACATCAACTGGATGAGCATCTTCAATCCTCACTCGACTAGCAATTGAAGTATTCCCAAACATTTGGTCGGTAAATGAAGACTTTTGATATATTTCATGAGATGGTAAATCCTTACCTTTGCTATCCTTTAAATAGGTGTATTTATCAGTTAAAGGGTTATTTGCCCAAAGCTGACTAGAATTATTCGGGTTTGTCTCACTTCCAATAGTACGAACAATTCGTTCTGCATGAGCGCGAATTGCTCCTTTAAGACTGCTTCCCGGTAAATATATCGACCAACCGTTTTTATGAAAAGTCTTGACAAATTCCATATCAGGGTTTGTGGGATCAGCACCTTCGCGTCCTGATTTGATTAAAATTGGTCCATCAGGGATAATGCTGAAATCGATAGTGCAATGGTTAACAAGTCGTTTGTGCATAATTAAGGTCTATTTTTTGAAATTGCGAGCATCTTGCTCGCGCTTGATTTCTAACATTAAGCAGCTACTAAATTATTTAGCTGTTGTTCGCATTGCTGAAATACAAAATTAACAGCAGCAAATAATTTATTGATTTCTTGGATGGTATAGTAAGTGCTATTTCTGGTAAATATTTCTCCTTCTAGCTTACCAAATTGCCATGTTATACCATTAGATACAATGCCAAAAATCACTATTTGATATTCTCCATTCAGTCTTTGAGCGGCAATCATTTCTGCTAAACATTGCGCCCAGCCATTTTCAAAATTATCTTGCTTGGCTTCTACTAAAATGAAGTATGGCTTGTCGAATACAAATTTTCCTAATGGAGAACGTTTAGCTAAAATATATTCAGGAAAACCTGACAATTTTTCGTCATAATTTAATGATTGATGACTCCATAGAATAAAATGCTGGCGATAGACTTTCCAAACTTCTTTAATAACGGGATAAATTAGATTTTCACAAATAGCAAACTCGGAGTTATCAACAACAGCATCCCGCATCATCAGTTCTAAATCTTCACGGAAATAGTTAGAAACAGTAAAAGCAAGTTCACTGATAAAATTTTCTTCGGTGTAAGTCACTTGGAACGTTTTGAGAACTTCACCGATAGTTTTGAAACTGCTAAAAGCCATATTTATACCTTTGCTTCAGTGGTAGTTTTATCCGATTTACTATTTGTCAGCTTATCAATTAATTGCTGTACCCAATGGTCTTTAAATTCCCGTGCATCCTCATAAGCACTTTTATCACCCATCACCAGCTTTTTGAGATAATCGAGTAACAAATGTGGTTGGTCTGGGGGATAATCAAACCACAGCATCTCACTAATATCTAGTTTAACAACACCTAAACCGCGCGATCGCCCACCTCCAAGAGGTATTTGTTCGGTTTCAAACTGATGCAAACCAACCATTAATAAACCTAATTCCCATTCCTCTGCATTTTCGACTATGGCTTTAAATTCAAATTGGGTTCCTGCGGGTACTACTTGGAAGTCGTAAAGTTTTCCGTCTGCTGCGGTTTCGGTATCTCTGTCAATTGATACACCATCCCGTTCTTGGTATTGTCCAAACCAGGAATCTGCTTTTATGGTTAAGTCACGAACTTGGAATTTACTTGCTATCCAGGGAGAACCAAACAGAGAAGAAACTAAATCAGTTTGTTTGATAATTTCCTCAGTTAAAGCCAAATCATCGGGGAAATCCTCTTTAAGCTGTTTAATTTCCTGAGAAGTTAAAGACCATTCCTCTTCAATTGCTGGATTTGCGACTAATTTACGATTATTGCCAACGATACCACGGAGAAAACTTTCTAAGCGCGATCGCATGGCTCCTTTAAAGCTGGAACCTGGAATTAAAGGATTCCCCAATGCGTCTTTAATTACAGGTAAGTCTGAACCGATGGGTTCGCTGGAACGTCCTGTGCTAATCCGTAATGCGGTTACAGTTGTCAGGGTTCCTATTATTTCTAAGCGGCTTTTGAATGTGTCGAACATAAATAATACCTTTATTTCTTCATTCCTTCTTTTTTGTAAATATGCTCATGAGTACCAAAATATCTCAAATACAAATCATTATTTTTAACTTCGCAGCTTAATCTTAGTTCTTTTTTTGTAATATTAATATGTTCAATGTCTATGCCCTCATACTTACGAAGTCTCAGAATATCATCATCTTTTAATGCGCTAATGCCATCACGGTATTTAAGTAATAAATAAGCTACCCTAGCAAGCTTTTCTTGCAATATAATTTTTTTACTGATATCAGTTGTCTTTTCGTAATCTGTTTGAAGATAATTATTTTGATAATTTAATTTTGGGATAAATCTTGGAAAATTTAACAATTTATCTTTTGAAAGTAGTTTATCTTTACATTCATTCCAAATTAGCTTGCCCCAAATAGATAGAGTTAATTCTGTACCTGTTGAAATTAACCAATCTGTTGGCACTTGATTTGCAACTTGCCAAGAGATTGGGACTTTTCCAACATCCATAACTGCAAGTGCTACTTCATGAGCTTCAACTTGTGATATATCAATTTGCACAGGTAATTTCGGAATTGTTAAAATTTCCGTAGATTCTTCAAAGATATAAATAATTTCATCAGCATATAACATACCAATTGTATTGAAATATCCTTGCATTGCCTTAAAACCACCTACAAGGTTAAAACAAATAGTATATCCTTTATACTCCTCAGTTATTTTTTTCTTTAAGATAGGAATAAGTTTGGAGATGCCTATCAGAAAATTATCATTGCTCGCAGTGGAAAAATTTTCACTACATAAGGTTTCAACATTATTGATTCCCTGACCTAGAAGAAATTTTGTCAACATACCTACACAGTCTTTTCCCTGAGCTGTGTCAGTATGAATAAATAGGTGATAATCTGATTTTTCTAAATCGTTATTATATAACCCATAAATACCATTTAGCTCTGCACAAGCTTTTCTAATATCTTCTATATCTCCTTTTAATTGATTTTCAGATCTAACTTTTAGTTCTCCCATTATTTCAATTACATCGTCATATAGAATAAATTCTTCATCACTATAGTTTGCAGTTTCTATTAATCTTTCATAATCTGAATTTTCACATTCTCGGTCTATTTGATTGGTAAGTAAGCTAGTCCCAACAGTTGTAATAACAAGTCGCTGCATAAAAACTCCTGATAAAAAATTAAATTTCACCTTTGCGCTTATACACTAAATAACGCGCACCGTATCCTAGATAACGTCGTGTCAGTTCTAAATGAATATTCTTTAAATCATCAGCATCATCTGTTTTTGCTTCTTGCGCTATCTTGGAAGCTATATTTTTAATCCTGCTATCAATATGTTGAATTATTTGGAATGCTAGTGAGTCTTGACCTCAATAATAGTAATTCAAACTTGTTGTTCTTCGTCCTTTTGCAAGGAAATCTCGAATTTGGTAAAGTTGTGATTTAGGAAAATCTGCTGCTATTAAAGCTTTAATAGAGTTAATTAGACCATCTAGTTCGTGTAGTGTGTATGGTGCTGCATAAAGTTTGATTTCTGCACCTTGTTTTTTTGTTAATGCATGATCACGAAAATCTTTGATACTAGATGAAACCATTGTAACTGACTTCATTGTTAAAAAATCCACTGTTCCACCAAAATATCCATACTTTTTGATTTTTTTCGCATACTCTTTAGCTGATTTCATTAACTGATTAGTCAAATCTTCCGCGTAGTAAATAGGAGTATTATAGGCAGTAATCAAGACACCACTCGATATGCTTAATTTACATTGAGATGGTTTTGCTTTTTGCCATTGGTAGCGATGAATCTTTTGTAAATCAATAGGCTTCTCTGTGCTTAGTTTGTAGCTATCCTTATCTTTAATTTCCTCTCCTGGTATTGTCAGATTACCTAAGAGAATATTTTCAAAGTTTTCGCCAATATCTTTCGCTATTTCTAAGGCTTTATCTGCGGTAACTATCAGGATAATATCATCCCCACCAATAGTAATGATTTCAAATGGATGGATGAAATCTCCATTTCTTAATCTTGAGGTTGATTCATCGATTCCCTGTAATTTCCTTGGGTGAAGATGATTGGCTAAAGCATGAAACACCGAATATTTAGTTGCATTGTCAACATCAGCACTAAAGTTTTGATATTCTTGAGGAGTGCGGATTTTCTGAATATATCCACCCATATTATTACCATCAGCATAAATATAGGCAACAAAACCATTACTGACTTTGCCGAGGTGAGTTAAAGATGGAGATGTTTCTATATCTTCAAGATTATAGTCTCCACAATATTTTTGATGTTTATCGGGATTTTGTTTCAGAAATAGTTCAAATTTATTTGTCCAACTCTCAATAATACCTGGTTGCCAATCTAGTCGAAGGTCTTGATACCATGATGGTATATTCCCTTTCTTTGCCCGATCGCCAATGCATCTTTTTCTTAGGGATGCTTCAGATAAATAGGGTTGTCCGGTAAGTTGGGTTATGTGAGCGATCGCACTACGTTTTTCTACTTCATCTCTCCTCAGATAAGGATGGGTTTCTAGCATTGGTGGATAACGACGACTGGGACGATTGGGAATGTTATTTCCTGAACGACGTTGATTAAATAAAATGGCTAGTTTTGTGGTTAGCTCATTAAAGCTTTTACGATATCGAAAATTTTCTATAACTTGGGAGTCGCTTTCTACTTTCCCAAAGCACCCTTCAACTATAGGATTTTTATAATCTTTTTGATATTTATCTAACCAAAATGTATCCTCAATATTATCTCGCAATAAACCAAATGCTATTTCTAGTAATTTAAAAGAATCCCCTACTGCACAGGAGTTCGCTGTTAATGTTTCGTGGGTATAGCGTTTCTCAATTGCATTGGCTAAATCATCAACAAAAGCAGCAGGACAAAATGCTAATATATTTCCACCTGTAGAATATATAATCAGTTCTTCAATTAAAGCATCTGATAGTTTTTTCTCATCTTCCGATTTTTGTGGAAAGTTATCATTTAACCACCTTCGGACAATCAGTACATTGAGCGTTATAGTTTGGAGTATTTAACTCAGGATTATCTTGAGGTATAACACCAAAAAAAGCAGGTAAATCTATTAAATTTATTCTATCCAACAAAGCCGAGCCACCTCGAATATCTGGAAGTGTTGCAGCTTCAAAAACATATTGTTTAACCTTTGTTACACCACCATAAACTAAACCTATTTTTGATTTCCATCGCTGAGAATATGTTTCTGTGAGATTCTTTAATTCATCTAATGTTTGAGGAAATTCTAGATTATCTATTTCTTTAACTTCTTCAATAATTGACTTAAAATTCTGCGGTAATTCTCTATCTTCAATTAAAGCTTGTCGAGTTTGCTGTAATAATTCCCAGTTGTCTGCTTTCCGTGTTTCACCCCAAGCTAAACACCAAGCGATTCCAAGATGACGTATCTGTCTAATCCTTTCTCTCCTTGCTTGGGATCGAAAAAGGCGATCGCACTATAAACTTGTCCCAGTTTATAAGCCAAAACTTGACTTACTAGTACAGAAGTACGACCGTTGATTTTGATTAACTCACCACCTGGTATTTCCCCAGATGCGATAACTCCGTTAAGCTTCGCTAACGCATGATCCAACCGTACCACCACATCACGGACTATTTTGTCACCTGTTGCTAGTGTTTCCCCAAATCCAACTTGTAAAACATCACCGTCAAAATTGATATCATAGGTACTCATACAAATCACTGGTAGCTTGCAAACCCTAGTTTCAATCTCAAATCAATCTATTAAGTCTCCCAGATTATACGCAGGGTTATGAGTGATACAAATCACGAATTTACCTAATTTAGGATCGAAAATTGCGATCGCACCATAAAGATGGCAGAGTCGATGTGCTAAAACAAACGCGACGGGTATGGATGTGGGACCATTGATTTTGAGTAATTGTCCTCCCCGTAAAATCCCGGCTTTTGCCATTTCTTCTAGTCTCGCAGCAGCATCAACAACAATGCGATCGTTTGATCCAGGTTCACCAAAGCTGATTTCTAATAGGTTTTCTTTTAACTCGATGTTGTAAGTGGTCATTTTTCTATCTCCTTGTATGGGTACATCATACAACCCACTGGAAGAAGGGTATTCCAATGCGCGATCGCACTATGGGGAAATAATTTACTCAATTCCTGGATTTTAAGTCTTGCTATACTCTAAAGTAATGGGCATAATTTGCTTAGGTTTAGACTACTTGCTACTAACCCAATGGCTAAAGATGTTTTCCATTACGCAGTTAGAAAAGGTTTAGAAAAAGAAGGCTGGCTGATTACAGAAGACCCACTCAGGATTAAAGCAGGTGGTGCTGACATGGAGATTGATTTGGGAGCAGAGAAAATTATTGCAGCAGAGCGAGGGTTAGAAAAAATTGCTGTTGAAATAAAAAGTTTTATCGGTACTTCCAATATTTCCGAATTTCATACTGCTGTAGGTCAGTTTATTAACTATAGAGTGGCGTTGGAAGAACAGCAACCCAAACGTATTTTATATTTAGCAGTTCCAATCGGCGTACATCGTAAGTTTTTTAAACTCCCCTTTGTCCAAACCATTATTCAACGTTTTGATATTACATTAATTGTTTACGATCCAGTTGAGGAGGTAATTTTAGAATGGAAAAACTAGAATCCTACCGCACTTACATCAAGCAATTATTAAGTGATTATGCCAGCCTTAGTCCATCGGATGGTGAGGCTGAAACAGAAGTCATTTTCGATACTGAGCGCGATCGCTACCAAGTTGTTCGTACTGGATGGAAAAACAGATATCCCATGTATGGTTGTGTTTTACATTTAGATATTAAAGATGGAAAAATTTGGATACACCATGATGGCACGGAGATAGGCATTGCTGATGAGTTGGTAAATTTGGGAGTCCCAAAATCAGACATTGTTTTGGCGTTTCATGAGCCTTTGGTGAGGCAATATACTGGGTTTGCTGTGGGTTAGGTTCAAAATGCGATCGCCAAGTGTATACCATTAGACTCATCGCACCAAGTCAGATATTTCCCGACTTTGTTAAGAATTATATTTACAAACAACTTCCCCTCACCGGGGATGGAAACCCTGTGGAATTTCATCACCGAAAGGTCGAGATATATTTACAAACAACTTCCCCTCACCGGGGATGGAAATAAAAGTATACTAAGGTTGCAGTTTCCTTGTTCTGGTTTGACTATGCCAGCAAAAGATAGATATCATGATGCGATAAAGAACGCCTTGATTAAAGATGGTTGGATAATTACAGCCGATCCTTATTTGATAAAATACGAAGATGCGGAACTGTATGCCGATTTAGCCGCAGAAAAACCGATCGCCGCAGAAAGACGGGGTAGCAAAATTGTTGTGGAAATCAAAAGCTTTATTGGACGCTCTTTAATGTACGATTTTCACAATGCTTTGGGGCAATACATTGTTTATCGCAATCTCATCCAACTAACGGAACCAGAATATAAACTGTATTTAGGTATCGATGATTTGGTTTGTTTATGGGGAATTTTTTCAAAGGAAGTCGATACAGGCTGTTATGAATCAAAATAATCTTTTATTAATTGTCGTGGATACGAAAACCGAGGAGATTCGGCAATGGATAAATTAGAGAGCCAAAAATTAGACAGCGAAAAGCTAGAGCAATACCGCAGTATCATTAAAAAAATCTTGACCGAATACTATCAAATGACCGCTGCTCAATCAAATAAATCCACAGAAACAGAAGCAAGGGAATCTCCACAGGAGTCTCTTGACAGCGATTATCGCATTGCATTTGATGATGAACACAGTCAATATCTGTGGTTTCGCTTTGGTTGGAAAGAAAAACAGCGCATCCAGCACATAATTATGTACTTGTGTATCAAAAATAGCAAAGTTTGGGTTGAGGAAGACGCTACCGATTTATGTGTTGTCGATGATTTACTTGCTGCGGGAATTCCTCAAACTGATATTGTTTTGGGTTTCCACCATCCTAGTAAACGGGAATTAACTGAGTTTGCGATCGCATAACGTATGTAATGTAGATAAAAGGCGATCGCAAAATTCGTTTCTTCCTACAGGGAAACAGCCAGTTTCCAGAGGTGCTTTTGTTTGCGCGATCGCATAACGTATGTAATGTAGATAAAATGCGATCGCACCAAGTCAGATATTTACCTATTTTGTTAAGAATTATATTGGCTGGATTGCTTGCGGGATAAGTATTTGGTAGATTTATACATGAAAATTGTATCGAGAAATCGACACACCTCGCCCGATCCTTGAAAACCTCATAACTTCGTTGGAGTGTGTCGATGCCTTACGCAGCATAGTTTCCAGGCTGCAAATTCGACAGTTTTTTGGAAAATTTTTCCTGATTTTTCGAGTGGTGTCGATTGGGGTATCTCAAATCCTTACCCTGTAAGGTTTTTAAAAGTGAACTCTTTACAAACAACTTCCCCTCACCGGGGATGGAAACAAGATGTCAGATGAAACATCAATGTTCACTTCAACTTTTGTGAAATAAAATAGTAGACATGTTCTAGCAACTAGATAATCAAAAGGCATTTATTACCAAACATCTATCCAGTGAATAAATGGCTAGAAATCCCTTTGACCAATTTTCCAAGCAGTTTTTTGAAGAATTCCTCACACCGTTAGGTCAGGTGAGAATAAACTATGAAATACCAGGGGAAGCAAAATTTGTAGATATTTGGTTCATTCCCTCCCCATCTAAAACGACAGTTCCAGAGGATTTGGGATTACTAAGTCGAATTGCACAGACACCTTGTTTGCTCGAACCATACCGCAAACAGCCAACCAACCGAGAAATCCGCAGTTGTTTATACAAGCTTTATCATCTAGAAGCCGAAACCCAACGGGAAGCGAAACGAGAAGAAGAAAAAATATCTGATCAGCAACTTCCCCAACTGTGGATTATAACTACATCTTGTTCTGAGCGGTTATTAGAAGATTTAAACGTAACTCAAGATGAAACTTGGGGTGAGGGTATTTATTTTCTAGGGAAAATACTTCTAACTCGAATCATTGTTATCGATCGCTTAAATCGGACACCTGATACACTTTGGTTAAGAATATTGGGTAAAGGTTTAACGCAAAAGCAAGCCGTAGAAGAAGTAATCGCTTTACCAGCACAAGACAGCAAACGCAACCAAATTTTAAGGTTGCTTTACAGTTGGAAGATTAGCATAGAAGTAGGAACACAGATCGATCTGGAAGACACAGAGGTAATTATGAACTTATCGCAAGCCTATTTAGAATGGGAGGAACAAACCCAACTTCGGGGTATTGAGCAAGGTATTGAGCAAGGTATTGAACGGGGTATCGAGCAAGGTATCGAACGGGGTATTGAACGGGGTATCGAGCAAGGTATCGAGCAAGAAAGACGACAATTATTAGAAAACCTGCTTACCGCTCGTTTTGGTGAGGTTGACTCCCAATTAGCTGCGATGATTCCAGCTATCATCAGTTTAAATAATCAAGAATATGCAGCTTTGTTGTTGCAGCTACCGAGTTTATCGCGGGAGGATTTGTTAGCGCGATTTAATCAATAAAAAAATGCGATCGCATAACGTATGTAATGTGGACAAAAGGCGATCGCAAAATTCGTTAGTTTTTATAGATCGATGGTATCCATCCAGTAAAACCTGTTCTTCCTGTGGTCATGTTCTAGAAAATCTAGATTTTCAGGAGCGAGAATGGCGTTGTCCATCTTGTCAGTCTGTGAATGGACGAGATGAAAATGCAGCTAGAAATATTTGTGCGGTCGGGGCATCGACCGCGCTTGTTAGGCGATGTTAGACAGGTTTTGCCTGCAATTGCTGTTTGACCTTAGAATCCCCGTGCGTTTACGCCGGGGAGTATGTCAAAAAGTACCATCTACTCAGCGTTGCAGCTTTGGTATTGGAAGCAGGGGGAAACGAGCAAGAAGCGATCGCATCTCTATTACACATCGACCGAATTGAACTATGCGTTGCCCCAAACCCTTGTAGAGACGTAGCACTGCTACGTCTTTACATTGTTTTCTGGAGATCTCTATTAGACATCGACCGAATTGAACTATGCGTTGCCCCAAACCCTTGTAGAGACGTAGCACTGCTACGTCTTTACAATGCGATCGCGCTGTAGTGTCGCTGGTGACGTAACGCGATCGCATTTGTCCTGCAATTCTCAAATTAAATGTAGCTTTTGTAACTACAAATGAGGATAAATCAGTATTTATTTGCAAAAAAGACGGGTTTTTATTTTAAGACACAGTATTTAAAAATACTTCCAATCTAAGTAACAAGCGCGATCGCAGAACGGCTTTTCTAGAGCATAGCGCCAAGTTCAGATATTTCCCTATAGGGTTTCAAAAGTGAACTCTTTACAAAACACTTCCCCTCACCGGGGATGGAAACTCGTCCATTTTGCCTCCTTGGGTGAAAACTAATTTTGCCTTTACAAAACACTTCCCCTCACCGGGGATGGAAACTGAATCATTATTCAGTAGTTCTTGTTTTTGCTTTCCTTTACAAAACACTTCCCCTCACCGGGGATGGAAACTGTTGATATTCGTTGACTTTTTGAACATAAACTGGGCTTTACAAACAACTTCCCCTCACCGGGGATGAAAACCATCGATATATTTCCCAAACGCGCGCAAGATGCCCGCACTACCTTGTTCGCAAAAATTAACTATCTTCCCCCTGTGGGGATTATATTATTTATAGTGATTTGTACTGTGCTGAGTTAATGCACAAGTGCGAGCCTCTAAATGCCATTTAGACATCAGTCTTCGTGTATTTGAACCACATTTGTTGTAGGGGTTCAGCACTGCTAAACCCCCACCGCGTGGTCTATTTACCTGAAAATAGCTGTCAATTAATCCAAAATCAATTATGCCTCGCAGTCCCACACCAAAAACCAAAACCCGAACCAAATCATCTCCCTCCAAATCTTCCCTAACATGGAAAGATGAAACCGAAATCATCGGTTTGGAATTCGCTTTGGTTCCTCCCATCAACGCAGCGATTTATCCCCAATATTCCACAGGTTTACACGCTTGGTTCCTCAATTGCGTCCGGAATGTCGATCCCGAATTATCCGCATATCTCCATGATGGAGAATCGGAAAAACCCTTTACCATCTCCCTCCTTGACGGGGAAATAGTCAGTAGTGGAATGCAGATTCAACTATCAAGCGATCGCATTTATCATTGGTGCGTCACTGGGTTATCCCAACGGATCACAAATTGGATGCGCGATTGGGTGAACAATTTACCCTCCCATTTGGAACTCAATCACGTTCCCCTAAAAATTGAATCCTGTCGTATCATCCATCCTGCCACAACCTACTCCCAATTACTCAATCGAGAAAACATCGGTGGTACAGTATCCCTAGAATTTCTCAGTCCCACCAGTTTCCGACGTAAAAAACATCATTTTCCCCTACCTTTACCCTTCAATCTTTTTCAAAGTTACCTGCGACGGTGGAACGACTTTTCCAATTTAGCCGTTGAAGCAGATGATTTTCTCAATTGGATTGACGAACAGGTAATCATCAATCGTCATCAAATTTCCTCCCAAAAAGTACTCGCGGGGAAAAAGGGTGCGGTAACTGGGTTTACGGGTGCAGTGGAATTGGGTTTAACTCGAACTGCAAGCCAAAATCCCCACTATTATCGCCTATTTTATGCCCTTGCAAACTTCGCTCCCTACTGCGGAACCGGACACAAAACCACCTTTGGCTTAGGACAAACCCGCTTAGGTTGGTCATCCAAGTTAGTACGGGATGTACCCGATGTAGAATCAGTATTAGCAAAACGCATCGAAGATTTAACTGAAATTTTCACCCTACAACGCAAACGACAGGGAGGAGAAAGAGCCAGTGAAATAGCGGTGAAATGGGGGACAATCTTAGCCAGACGGGAAATGGGAGATTCGTTAATGCAGATATCTACCGATACGGGAATACCCTACGAAACCGTGAAAACCTACGTAAAATTGGCACGGAAAGCCTTGAAACAGCAAGATTAAGTGGGGTAGCGATTTGTGCGATCGTTTTCGGCATTTAGTTTATGACCGAAAATAATGGGACACAAGCCCCGTCCTTTAGCTTCCATAAACCAGCGCCATTCCTTGGGGTTCATGACTGTACTTGCCACTTTTCGAGGGGCGATAGGTTTCATTATATAGACAAAGACTATGGGGATGACGACTGGAAAATTGCATCATTTGCCGATGTGCAGCACCTCGAAAAAAATCCATCAAAAAGCGCTCCGACTCCCAGTAACTCACCATGATAATTTCCTTGCTCCCACAAATTCCCGCTTTCACTTGTATACAACCCGGAGCTTTTACAGTCGATTGACGAATGCTGTTTAAATTACGCCACAGCCAGAAAAAACCAGAGCGATCGCGGGCAATCATTCCATTCACAAACGCCACTGCATTGGGCTGTTCGGGCAATTGGATGTGGTACAGCGAAGATTTTTGCATGATGATTTCTCTCAATTAACTGATAAACTTATATTCAACTAGTTGACTATAATGAATATACTATATTCAACTAATTGATTATGTCAACAAGATTGGGAAATTAATTTGCGATGGCACTAGCTCATGCAATTTTGGCAACGCTACTGGATTGTCCATGTAGTGGGTATGATTTGAGGAAACGGTTTGAGGCATCGGTTGGCTTTTTCTGGCAGGCTAGTTTTCAGCAGATTTATCGCGAACTGGCAAAGCTAGAGGAGCAAGGATTGGTGCAAAGTCAGGCGATCGCTCAACAGGGTCGCCCAGATAAGAAGATGTATGCAATTACACGAGATGGGGAAGGGTTTTTACAGGAATGGATTCAAACACCCTGCGAGATGCCGCCGTTGCGGGATGAGTTGTTGGTCAAAATATTTGCGGGGTTTATAGTCTCGAAGGAAACGGTATTGATGGAACTAGAGAATCATCAAGTACAGCACCAGGAACGACTCGTAGTTTATCGGCAGATTCAACAAAATTTTTATGCAAATCCTGAGAACTTGTCGGAGAAAGAGTTATTTCGCTACCTGACCTTACGTAGTGGAATTCGATTTGAGACAGAATGGTTGGCTTGGTGTGAGGAAGCGATCGCAGTATTAAGCCACCATTCAACCAATCAAGTAAAATCTCAGTAGTCTGGCTAAATTATCCCCAAGGGTCTTCATTTTTGAAAGTTGATGAATTTTGCTAATGCGATCGCCATAACACAATCATTAAACACAGCTTTATTCAAGGACTTAAAAATTACTATAGCCTGAAAGTCTATATCTAGTTAAAAAGTTATTCGCTGCCATTACTATTGCGATTGAAACCAAAATTCCCTCCGATCCTTTTGCTAGTCATTTTGCTTTGACGGGAGCATTAAAACGCTATGGACGAGTCAAGAAAATGGGTTTACCGCAAAGATATCGGTTGTTTTTTCGAGCATTTGATACCCCAGAATTAAAGTCGATTGTGATTTTGTCGTTAGGATTTCCCCGCAAAGAGGGAGCGAAAGATGACTGTTATCAAGTGTTTACCAAGATGGTGGCACGAGGGACATTTCCCGATAGTTTGGATGAGTTGATTACAGAATCAGGGAAAACCCAGGATGAACTGGATTAAAATCCAAAAATATTTTCTCTGCAAATAAAAACGGATGCCATCACTGCTCGCTCGTGTTATGGTGCAGTACGCGATCGCAATCGGAATCAGACAGATGTGCTGCGAGAACTTATCCGCAAGCTGTCCAAATCAATTAATAAAAAGCCGATCGCGCGAACGACGGGGCTTTAGACCCAATTTTTCGGTAAAATAAAAACAGCCACGATAAAGACTCGTGACCGTTTTCAATGTCGGAGTAAGCGATTATTTTGGCGTTAAACTGCCGAAAAAATCCACTCTTACTAATTAGCAGATAATTATGCCTTGGCTAAATTTTCTGCAACAAAATCCCAGTTTACCAACTGATCTAAAAAGTTTTTGATAAAGCCAGGACGAGCATTGCGGAAGTCAATGTAGTAAGCATGTTCCCAAACGTCTAGAGTTAGGAGTGCTTTCTGACCATGCGCTAGAGGGTTCTCTGCATTCGGTGTTTTCGTCACCTTTAGCGTACCATGATCATCAATCAACCAAGCCCATCCGCTGCCAAACTGTGTTGCAGCAGCGCTAGAAAACTCTTCTTTGAATTTATCGAAGCTACCAAAATCTTTGTTGATTTTAGCAGCTAAATCACCGCTTGGTGTACCGCCACCTGCTGGTTTTAAAGAATTCCAAAAGAAAGTATGATTCCAAACTTGAGCCGCGTTATTAAAAACTCCTGTTAAAGAGGGGTCTTTAAAAGAAATTTGGATCACTTCTTCTAGAGACTTATTAGCAAGGTCTTTACCTTCAACAAGCTTGTTAAGGTTGTCTACATAAGCTTTATGATGCTTGCCATAGTGATACTCAAAAGTCTCAGCTTTCATACCATACGGCTCTAAAGCGTTAAAATCGAAGGGTAGGGGGGCTTGTGTAAATGCCATGAGTGTGAAATCCTCTCTTTACCGTTTTCCAGCTTTGAAAATTACAGACTTTGTGTTGAGCAGTTGAAGGTGCTAAACACTGTTAAATAAAACTTAACACTGTTATTTTACTACCAAAGGCAGTATTCAGACAAAGTGGTTTTGCGACAATTGAGGTCAAATCTACCTAAATGAATATACAACAAGTAAGAGACAACGGGGTTTTTGTCACGATATACGAGTACTGAAAAGTTAGATTCCCGACTTATTAAAGAAGTCGGGAATCTGAACACCGCGAATTTTCACAAATTATCTAGGATTGCTATAGATATATTTTTAATCAATAATTATTATTGACGATGAATCAAATCAGTTAGAATCAAGAGAAAAGATTGCAGAAATAATTTTTTGTTTAATATGATGTCCTGCAAATCACAGATATCGTAGAGACGTTCCGCCGGAACGTCTTTACTAGATAGTAATATTGTTTTTTGATATTTTTATAATAGTGAGCCTGAGTGATTTTTTTAGCTAGATCAGCAGAAGCCTCACACCCACTTTTAGGGGTGTGAGGACGCCAGTCGCCTGCGACGGGAAACCCGTCTACAGCGCTGGCTCATGAATGCGCGGGAGTGGTGAGATATAGTAATTACTATATCTCACCATGACCCATATTGATTATATTTCTATATAGGAAATATGGTATTATAGATAAGTACAGACAGAGCCTAAAATGCTGGTCGTACACTGAACCTAGACAACTAAAGATATGGGGTTTTATTGGGAAGTGCGGTCTTAAATATGGTATTTTTATACCTGATTGTTGCCTCCAATAAGTAAAATCTTTAAGGAACATAGATAGTCTTTTAAAAAGACAGTGGGGCAGGACACGTACCTCACTATAAAACGCCGTAGCAGGAAACCAATGGAGTACTGTGAAGGAAGTTCTTAATATCCTTAACAGGACTTAGAAGCCTACACCGTATTGCTTGCAATCGGTGTAGGAGTGTCACGAGATGTCCCGGCTTAAGTGAGTAGCGCAGCAATTTGTGTTAATTAGATCCTACATTCCGTTATTGGAACGCGAGAAAACAAGACTTTGAGATTGCTTCCTCGCGTCGCAATGACGGAAGTGCCTAGTTTTTATGTAAAATTAATTACAATTGAGATAACCTTTGCTGGTAGAAGTCAACAATTTTTGTCGTGACTTCTGAAATTGAGAGACCATCGGTTTGGATTTCAATTGCATCTGCTGCTTTTTGCAAGGGGGAAACTTTGCGTGTGCTATCCTTCCAGTCGCGTTCAGCAATGTCTTTTTCCAGCTGCTCTAAACTGATTTCGGGTTGACCTTGTTTTTTAAAGTCTTGCTGACGACGACGTGCGCGTTCGCTAACAGAAGCGGTTAAGAAGATTTTGACTTCAGCATCGGGAAAAACGTGGGTACCGATGTCCCGTCCTTCAGCAACCAAACCACCTTTTTTACCCCAGTTTTGCTGTTGTTTAACTAGTGCTTCACGTACAGCGCTCTGTGCGGCTATAGCGGATACTTTTGATGTTACTGTTGGCGTGCGAATTACCTGAGTAACATCACTATGATTTATCCAGACTCGTACAGGAGATTGTAAATTTTCGCCTTGAGTCAGTTCAATGATACACAGATTAGCTAATTCAGCGATCGCACACTCATCATCCAAAGCAATTTTTTCTTGCAACACTAGCCAAGTGAAAGCTCGGTACATTGCGCCAGTATCTAAATATACTAGACCCAAGCTGGCTGCCACTTGACGAGCCACCGTTGATTTACCAGCACCAGCCGGTCCATCAATGGCGATGACGGGAGAGCGATCGCGCAGGATGGTATTGTCAATCAAACGTGTAGAACCAAGACGAGCTGCGATCGCAAGCATTCCTTCCTCCTTAACTTCCTCTAAAGACATCAACGTAGTCGGTTCAACCAATTCAATATATTCGACTAAAACACTTGTTACCATTGCTAGTTCTTGCTCCACCTTCGCTATAAGAGTGCTGGTGTTACGAACGCCCGCTTTAAATGCTGCTTCAGCTTGCCGCAAGCCGCGATATAATACCGCTGCCTGCTGCTTTTGCGTTGCAGTCAAATATTGATTGCGAGAACTTAGGGCAAGCCCGGAGGCTTCCCGCATCGTTGGACAAGCAACAATTTCTGTAGGCAAATTCAAATCAGCCACTAGCTTTTTAATAATTGCCAGTTGCTGACCATCCTTTTGACCGAAATAGGCTCGATCGGGCTGTACCAAGTTAAAAAGCTTGGTAACAATCGTAGCCACACCCTGAAAGTGACCTAGCCGAGAACGACCACACAAGCGTGATATCATAGCAGATGGAGGGGTAACTTGTGTAACAATTGAATCTTGTATATTCTTCTGGGGGATTTCTAATTCTTCCGGAGAAGGCGCAAAAATCGCATCCACACCAGCTTGTTCACAAAATTGCCCATCTACCTCTAAAGTACGAGGATAGCGTTGATAATCCTCATTAGGACCAAATTGCAGAGGATTGACGAATATACTGACGATTACCGTGGCGTTTTCTCGCCGTGCCCGTGAAATCAAGCTTAAATGACCTTGATGCAAAGCTCCCATCGTCGGAACTAGACCAATTGGCGTCTGATACCAGCTAGTCACCTGATTTGATAGCAGTTCCTCTGACTGGCAAAGCTGATTTTCCCAACGACGTTTAGCTAAATAACAGCGTAAAGCTGCAACTGTTGTCAGCAGGCGCACAAAATACCCCTAGTTCTTCTTAAGCCTCTCCCCCGTTAAGTTTATATCTGAATTCGGGGGAAAAACGAGTGAACTAGGGGAAATTGGGAAATGGGCATGGGGCATGGGGCATGGGGCATAGGCATAGGGCATGATCCAAGTGGGCAAGTGAAGTACGCGATCGCTTCTTTTTATTCCCATTGCCCATTGCCCATTGCCCAATGCCCAATTACCAATTACCTTCCTAAGACTTCAATCCGCACTGGTGCAACACCACTGCCCATCATTCCTAAAATCCGTGCAGCAGCAACAGAAAGGTCAATTACTCGACCGCGAATGAATGGACCGCGATCGTTAATTCGCACTACTACAGAACGACCGTTGCGGGTGTTGGTGACGCGGACTTTTGTACCAAAGGGTAAATGACGATGAGCTGCGGTTAGTCCTTCTGGATTAAATCTCTGACCGCTAGCGGTGCGATTGCCGGAACCATCATAGCCATAATAAGAAGCGACTCCCCTGAGGGAGACTTTTACTGGTCCAATGTTAATCTCTGATGGTAACTTTGGTATTGATACCGGTAGTCGTGTCGGTAAGTTGAGAATCTGGTTTAGGGGAGATGCGTTGCCTAGTAATCTCCGCAAGCGATTGGTGGTTTGTAATGCGTCTTGTGCTAGATTATTAGTTGTGTCTGGCGATCGCGTTTGGGAGTTGATTTCCACCAATTCTTGGTCATTGACTTTGATCATATAGCGATCGCCCTTATTTGGGTCAGCAGAGACACTTTTATTTTGTGCCTGATTTGTTGTCGATTCGCTAAGAGCTTTCCAAGATACGATTATTTGACTGGCATCTACATTTTCCCTGATCAACTGGTTTATCCTCGCTGCTACTACACCAGCTCTTTGAACCGGGTCATCATCGCCAATGTTTGTTTGGTTGCTGACGTTTGTTATAGTTCCAACACTCGCTACTTTTACAGAACTGTCAGCAACACCATTGTTTGACTGTGTATTTTGAGTATCACCAGTTACACCAACTTTGACATCTACTTTGCTTTCTTCGCTTTTCACTGGTGTAGAACTCACAAAGGTGAGAACAGGAATTTTGCGAATAAATAGCGTTGCAGCTTGACGACCGCCAAAATTGTGAGGATGAATTTCCGTGATTACGGCATCCGAGGTAAGGTTCCCTGCTGAGGATTGGTACTCTCCCACCTTGACGACATCGGAGTCAGGTGTTTTTTGGGAAGCGGTATCCGTTTCCTTGGCTGTTTGAGAGCGACCGATTGAGGGCATTCCCAAAACAGTCATAAACAGGGTGACAATAGTCCACAAATGTCTTTGATTCATGTGTCCGTTTTTAAAGCGTGTATAAGAACTGAGGTTTTATCTTTCGTGAGATTTTGCACAAAAATCATGTAAAATGTCCCAAAATTTTCAACTCATTCCCATGAACACTTTTTGTTTATAACTGGAATACATTAACATGAACTCTTTACCTAGTGAATCGGGGTTGTATGGTAACTCTTGGTAAATTTATCTAATTGAAATTTCAATTTTCAGCACAGAACCTTTCCCAAAAGCGGATTTTGGCTGTTTAACAGTTGTTTCAAAAATAAAAATTTTTCTTAGGGAAACTTAACAATATTTGCTGGATAAATTTGGTTTGGATAGTGTCTCTAACCACTTTATCAAGTTAATTGCTGCATATATAAGCTAGGTCACAAAAACAATGCACGAAATAACTTAAAAAACAATAGTGCTAAGTTGAGAATTTTAAATATAAATACTTAAATTTGATTAGATTAATCAATTAATTGCCTTTCATCTCACAGACAATAAGTATCTTTGACATACTCCCCACGCCTTAAGGCGTGGGGATTCTAGCTTCAAACAGCAATTGCAGGCATAGCCTGTCTGACATCACCTAAGCCAATGGTTGATGCCCCAACCATTTGAATATTACGTGCGGCGTTCTCGTCTCTCCCATTCACAGATTGACACTCCTGGCAACGCCACTATACACGATGGCAGAACGGGGAGCCTTAATTGCCGATGCCATCTTCATGTGATTCCTATTAGGTAATGACCGACTTTTTAATAGTTCATTGATAATATGTCGATAATTTTTTGATAACCAAATACTCTTAAACTAAGAGTTAATTAAATCAACTTTGAGGATGAAAATATGAGTTCTAGACTTGTCATTGTCACAGGTGCAAGTGGTGCGGTGGGAAAGAGCTTTATTGACCACTTTTTACAACAACCGGACACAACCTGCATAGCAATTTCTAGAGCTTTTATGGAGACAGAAGCTACTCATTATCAAGCAGATTTACTCGATCCAATTGTAACGGAAACAGTAGTTAATCATCTGAACTTGTCAAAGGCTTCAGATATCATTTTAATTCATGGGGTTGGGAAATTTAAGTACGAATATGAAGATAGCGATCAGTTCATAGATGGGGATTGTGAACAGATCAAGATCGATGACGAAGTTTACTCCTCAAACTATCAGACTTTTGTCAATATTTCTAAGCCTCTAGTTGAAAAATTGGAACAGCAATATCAAAAAGGTCATCAAACGAGACTAGCTCTTTGTGGATTTGGCTCAATGACCGATAAGTATAAAATTCCTTTCTGGCACTCTTACACCTACGCTAAAGATACCTTGCGAGAATACATCAAAACCCTAGCGCACTCAGAAAGTTGGCAAGGACTGATCCGAGGACGGTTTATTAATGTGAGTACGACGGATACAGGGAATGAAAATAAGCTACGTCCCAACGCAACAGCAGAAGAAAAAAAATATTGGCTCAAACCTGATCAAGTTGTCGAGCAATCGATAGAACATCTTGAGAAATTCCATCCCCTGTGGCAGGAAATAGACGTGTATGAACCAATGCCGGGATTTCAACCCGATGATTACTACGGCAATCATGATGAAATTAAACAGAAGTGGCTCCGGCAAACGGGATTGAGTGAATCTCCAACCTAAAAAAATAGAACTTACGCAACTGCCACATTTATTTTGTTTGTAGTAAGCGCTTAAGCGCTTAGAACGAGACTAAAGTGCCTACTACTAACCAAAAAATTAGGCTAGATGTGTGACAATTGCATAAGTCCTAAAAAATTAGAATTGCCGGAGTGTAAAAGTATTTCGATTTGGTAGGTGACTCATTCAATAAAAAAGCTGCATAAACAAAATCAGTTAGCAGTCAAAACTTAACGACTACAAAAACTTACTAAATAGATTATTTAATAATTTATCGTTTATTAACAAAAAGCCATGTCTTCTGATATCGTTCCTGCTGAATTTGACATCCTTGTTGTTGGTTCTGGTGCTGCTGGACTCTACGCAACTTTGTGTATTCCCACTCATTACCGCGTTGGATTAGTCACTAAAGATGCGCTCAATTCCGGATCGAGTAATTGGGCGCAGGGAGGCATTGCGGCGGCGATTAATCCCCAAGATTCCCCCCAACTACATTTTGAGGACACGCTCAAGGCAGGAGCAGGTCTGTGTGATGCAGAAGCAGTACAGTTCCTTGTAGAAAATGCGGGAGAGGCGATCCGGTCTTTGGTTGAGACTGGTGTAACTTTCGATACTCATGGAGACAAGCTAGCAACGACTCTAGAAGCTGCCCACTCTCATCCTCGTGTGTTGCACTCCGCTGACACCACAGGGAAAGAAATTGTGGATATCCTGACTACCAAAGTTTTGCTTTCACCTAACATCCAAGTCCTTTCCCACGCTTTAGCCATAAGTTTGTGGCTTCATCCCGAAACGGGTTATTGCCAAGGAATTAGCCTTTTATATCAGGGACAAATTTGCTGGATTCGGGCAGGGGCTGTGGTTCTGGCAACAGGAGGAGGAGGGCAAGTTTTTTCTCAGACGACGAATCCGGCTGTGAGTACGGGGGATGGGGTGGCGATCGCTTGGCGTTCCGGTGCTTTGTTGCGGGACTTAGAGTTTTTCCAGTTTCATCCTACGGCGTTGAAGAAACCGGGCGCACCCCGATTTTTGATTAGTGAAGCAGTGCGAGGAGAGGGCGCCCATTTGGTAGATGTAAATGGCGATCGCTTTGCATTCAACTACCATCCATCTGGAGAGTTGGCTCCCAGAGACGTGGTGAGTCGAGCCATTTTCAGTCACTTGCACAAAACTACAAAGAATCTGGCAGATGCCCATGTCTACTTAGATTTACGAACTATTCCACCTGCACAAGTACGCCAGCGTTTTCCCCAGATTATTAAAGTATGTCAGCAGTGGGGCATCGACGTTTTCCAACAGCCTATTCCAGTTGCACCTGCTGCACATTACTGGATGGGAGGCATAGCTGTGGATTTGAGCAGCCAAAGCTCTATTCCGGGACTTTATGTCATTGGAGAGAGTGCCAGTACCGGAGTTCATGGAGCTAATCGCTTGGCAAGTAATTCCTTACTTGAGTGTATTGTGTTTGCAGCTCAATTATCCCAAATTAAACCCCAGATTCAAATTGAACCGATTTTAATTGCAGAAAAGACAATACCCACCTCGTTAATAGAGTCGCTTTGGGCAAAAGAGTTTGAGCAAATTGTTGCTATTAGAGAGGCATTGCCCAACTTCATGTGGCAGAGTGCAGGTGTCTATCGTCAAGGAGAAACTATCGAAGCGGCGATCGCTCAAGTTAGCGCTTGGCATGACGAATTAGCTAGCTTAAATGTGAGTCAATATTTATTCAATTTATCTCCCACCCAAATCATAAAACTTGAGACTCGCGATGCTGACCAGCAATTGAGAACTACTATAGAAACCTTGAATCTTTTAGATATAGCGAATCTCATCCTCAAAAGTTCAGCTTTTCGTACCGAAAGCCGGGGAGGACATTACCGAATTGACTATCCTGATACTGAGTCAAGCTGGCAAATTCATACCTTAATTCAAGGTAAGCGTCAGTGGACATCACTGATCAACGGTTCGGATAAGACTTGATTAATATGTAGAGACGTAGCATTGTTACGTCTCTACGAGGATTTGGGGCTTAACACCAACGGCATTGACTGATAAGTTGTTTGTAGAAAAGGTTACTTTCTGACCATTTCAGGCGATCGCTCGAAGTCATGTCAAACAGATTTTTTAACACGCAAAATTACTCTAGCCGCAGTAAAATTTTTTAAGCTATAACCGTAAAAAGACAATGTTGGGTGGAACAAGTGCGAAAAAATCAACTGCTTTACATCTTATTTGCACTTAGCTTATTAAGCATTTTAGGCTTTTCTTACGTCTCGGAATTCTCAGAGCGATCGCCAATCACTAGTTGCCGTGAATGGGGATTTTTTTCGTCAAAAAGTGAAAAATACTACACTCATCCAGAGAAAATTGTGCTAAAGCCTTGGAAAGGTCAACATAATGTTTACGGTATATTCATGATTCCCGACAAATATCGCAATGACATTTTATTTACAGTCACAATAGATAAAACTGATATTCACTGCGGAGTTATGGGTTATGCTGATACGAAATTTATCACAGGCATAAATGCCAAACCAGGATATTATTTGATCAAAGGACTTTTGAACACGCGGATTGCTCTTAGGCTGATTCTCCAAGGTAAAGGAGATCAATTAAAACAGCCACAAAATTGGAAAATGGGTTACATCAATAAAGAATAATGGGATTTGTTAGTGGATGGTGGATAGTGGTTAGTTGTGAAGAAATATCAACCATCAACCATCAACTCTCAACTATCAACCAACAACTAAGTACATAATTTCACAAGTTCGTAGCGAAAAAAAATTGCCTTAATTAAACCTTTGCGTTCCTCTGCGCTAACCTTTGCGTTACTTTGCGTTTAAATTTCAACCCTCAATTCGTCACGATTTTACGCAAAACTGTACTAAGTAAGTCGGCACAAATAAACCAAACTATGTAACAAAATGTAAAAACACCGAAAGCCTTGCGATTGCTTTGTCGTGCCTCCTCTCTACGAGACGCTCCGCGAACGCAATGACAGAAGTATAGTTGTGTTTATTCACGCTTACTTACTTAACAACTATCAACCAACAAATTATACTAACATTCCAGCAATACAAGCGGTGATAAAACCGGCAAGCAATCCCCCAATCATTGAACTTACACCCATACGCGCTAAATCGTGCTGGCGGTTTGGTGCCATCCCCGTAATTCCACCGATGGTAATGCCGATTGAGCCAATATTTGCAAAATTACACAGCGCGTAAGTGGCAATAATTGCTGCTCGCTGGGAAATTTTGCCATCTTTAATCAGTTTCCCCAAATCTACGTAAGCAATAAACTCATTCAAAATTGTCTTTTTACCCAACAACGCACCTACTTGTCCACAATCAGCTAAAGGCACGCCCATCAACCACGCCATAGGTGCCATAATAAAAGACAATATCCACTCTAATGACAACTGTGGTAAATTAACAAGCGCTCCCAACCATCCCAACAGCGCATTTACAGCCGCTAACAAGCCCAAAAAGGCAATAATCATCACCCCCACATTAACGGCTAACTTCACCCCGTCAAGCGCTCCGGTAGTGGCAGCATCAATCACATTGACGTAATTGGTTTTCACATCCATCTTTATTTTACCCGCCGTCTCCGAAATTTCCGTTTCTGGATAAAGCAGTTTTGCTACCACAAGGGCAGTGGGAGCGGTCATAAAAAAGGCGGCGATTAAGTGTTCTGGTGGGATACCAAAAGATAAATAAGCACCCAGTACTCCGCCGGCAATTGTGGCAAAACCCCCTGTCATTACCGCGAACAATTCTGATTGCGTCATCTTTGCGACAAAGGGTTTAACTATCAGCGGTGATTCAGTCGGTCCCAAAAAGATATTACCAGCAGTTGATAAAGATTCAGCCCCTGATGTTTTCATTGTCTTCATCATCACCCACGCTAGCCCATTTACCACCCACTGCAAAATTCCGTAGTGGTACAATACACTGATGAAGGCAGAGAAAAAGATAATTGTCGGTAGCACTTGAAAGGCAAATAAATGATCTTTAAAATTCTCTCCAAAGACGAATTTTGCACCTTCATCAGAGAATGCTAAAAAATTACTTACCACATCACCGAGAGATTTAAACACAGCTAAACCACCAGGAGTTTTCAAAATCAGCAGTGCAAATGTAAACTCCAAACCCAACCCCCAAGCGATAGTTCGCCAACGTATAGCGCGACGGTTGTTAGATAATGCGTAGGATATGGCGATAAAAACTAATACACCCAATGCGGAAATCGCGCGTTCCATGTTTACTCCCAAGGCAGTTAATTGAAGTAGAGACGTTCCACCGGAACGTCTCTACTAAGACACAAAGAATACACAAAAATATGTCCTTTTTTTTACTTCCTGATGTATTTAGTGGTAAATCATCTTTTCGCTCTTAATTCTGTTCAAGACAAACATATTTTTGGCTGTAGTTGCGGCAGGAGTTTGTGCAGCAACCTTTTTAACACTAGATATAGGAGTGAAAAAGACGTAGCATTGCTACGTCTCTACAATCGTCGTAAAGACGTTCCGGCGGAACGTCTCTAGAATATGTGTGATTTGTCGGAACGTCTCTACAATCGTCGTAAAGACGTTCCGGCGGAACGTCTCTACAATATGTGTGATTTGGCGGATATGATATGATATGATTTAACTTAAACCCATCACCGTAATAAAAACA
>JAHHIJ010000054.1 GCA_019358985.1 Tolypothrix brevis GSE-NOS-MK-07-07A
TCCCAACCGTCGTAAAGACGTTCCGGCGGAACGTCTCTACAATCGTCGTAAAGACGTTCCGGCGGAACGTCTCTACAATATGTGTGATTTGGCGGATATGATATGAGATAATTTAACTTAAACCCATCACCGTAATAAAAACATCCCAACCGTCGTAAAGACGTTCCGGCGGAACGTCTCTACAATCGTCGTAAAGACGTTCCGGCGGAACGTCTCTACAATATGTGTGATTTGGCGGATATGATATGAGATAATTTAACTTAAACCCATGACCATGCGATAATGCGCTTCTATTTGCGCGACGGTTTGCGATTTGCGGGTTGTCTGCCACTGACTGTGATTGAATAATTCTTGGCGCAAGTTATCAACATCAATAGTTTTTACTTTACCATCGGCGACGATTTGCTTGCCATTCACCCAGACGCTATCTACAACGTTGGTGGGACGACCTAAAACTAATAAACCAATTGGATCGGTGCGGGGTAAAAGTGATAAACTGGTGAGGTCATACATTACTAAATCGGCTTTTTTGCCAACAGCAAGGGAACCAATTTCATCTGCGATATTAAGTCCTTTTGCAGCACCTAAAGAAGCCATTTCTATGGCAAGACGCGGTGTAATCCAGTGTTTATAATCAAAGTCGGTGACGTTGTGCAGTATTGAACCGATTTTGATGGTTTCGAGTAAGTCTTGGGAGTCGTTGCTAGATGAACCATCACAGCCAAAGGTGACGTTAACCCCAGCTTGAAGATATTTTAATATGGGAGCGATGCCACTACCCAAACGCAAATTGCTTAAGGGGTTGTGAACTACTGTAGATTTGGTTTCTGCAAGGATGGTGATATCAGCTTCAGTTAAATGAACGCAATGTGCCAAAGAAGTGCGATCGCCTAAATATCCAATTCGTTTGAGATGTTCAACAGCACTGCAACCATATTTTTCTTGAGCGAGTTTTTCTTGCGCTTTGGTTTCGAGTAAGTGCGAGTGACGGCAAAGGTTGTATTTTTCGCTTAATTCAATACACCCGCTAAATAAAGCATCAGAACACAATTGTATCCCTGTGGGGGCTGTAACAACATATATACCCTCATCTGGGCGATGAAATTGCTTTACCGCTTCAGAGATAATTTCCAATGTTGCCTGGGTTGAGCGAAAATAAGGCTCATGAGTCTGTTCTGATTCTCCGGATGGTATCCCCGCAGTCAAAGATTCATCTTGAATTAATGGTGCGACAAAAGCGCGAATTCCGACTTCTTTGTAAGCACGAACCGCTGTGGCAATGGTTTCTAACTCTTTTCCCGGAATTAATATCAGATGATCTACTACAGTTGTACCACCCGAAAGTAAAGTTTCTACGGCTGTACCCAATGCGCTGAGATAAACCTTTTCAATATCCAGCGGTGCAAAGTCGTAAAGTTCCGCTAACCATAATTCTAGAGGAAACACTGACATAATTCCCCGCTGCCACATTTCCGAAGAGTGAGTGTGGGCGTTGACGAAACCGGGTAGTAACAGTTTATTTTTACCATCAATTGCGATCGCTGTCGCATCTATCCCAGGAGAGATTGCAGCGATAATATTATCTACAACCTGCACATCTACGGTATCATAACCGTTTTCAACCGGGATTAAAACATTCTTAATTGTCAAGTCCACAATATTTAACCTTAATTAAGTAATTTCACCTTCAAAATAAATTCAAGATACAATATCAAGTGAAGGAATTTATGAATCTGCCTTTTCGGACACTGGGAGTTGCACCAAATGCTTGGACGGTGAATCATGCCATCGCAGATATCACTCGTCCTCCCGTAACCCCACAAAGAGTTATCTTAACAACAGAAACTAAAGAACTGCGTCTTGACTTGGCAAAAACCGCCATTCTCGTCATTGATATGCAAAACGACTTTTGTCACCCTGATGGTTGGTTATCACATATCGGCGTAGATGTCAACCCGGCTCGTCAGCCCATCGAACCTTTGAAAAACTTACTTCCAGAACTTCGTTCCGCTGGAGTTCCCGTAATTTGGGTAAATTGGGGTAATCGTCCCGACTTACTCAATATTAGCGCCGCTTCGCTTCACGTTTACAACCCCACTGGCGTTGGCGTAGGATTAGGCGATCGCCTACCTACTAACGGTGCTAAAGTATTAATGGCAGGTAGTTGGGCAGCTGCGGTGGTCGATGAACTCGAACAACTACCCGAAGATATTACTGTAGATAAATATCGCATGAGTGGCTTTTGGGATACCCCTTTAGATAGTATTTTGCGGAACCTGGGAAGGACGACACTGTTTTTTGCCGGTGTCAACGCTGACCAATGTGTAATGACCACACTATGCGATGCCAACTTCTTAGGATATGACTGCGTGCTAGTCAAAGACTGCACTGCAACAACTTCTCCTGAGTATTGTTGGTTAGCTACGCTGTATAACGTTAAACAATGCTTCGGCTTTGTAACTGACTCTCAAGCAATTTTAAAAGTGTTGAAGTAGATATTTCAAGAGGGGGAAGGGAAAGAATTATTACCATTGACCATTGACCATCGACAACTTCTGAGGAAATAAATTAAATGTACGCTACTCGTTGTGTAATTCCTGTTGTCAAGTCTCCTAAAGATTACCAAACCTATCGCATTAGTCCCAGTGACACAAATCGGTTAGCAATCATCTTTGATTCGGCAAATGCTAACGCTTCCATAACTTGTTGCGTAGAAATTTTTGATGTCGATGGGAAAACACCACCTAATCGTCATCAATGGGCTTTAGAAATATTTTTTGTCTTGAAAGGAGAGGGTCTTGCTGTTTGTGATGGAAAGTCTGTAAAAATCAAAGCTGGAGATAGTTTGTTAGTGCCACCCACAGGCACACATTTAATCCAAAATACAGGTTCGAGTCGTTTGTATACGCTGACAATTATGGTTCCTAATGAAGATTTTGCCGAATTAATTAGAAGTGGTATACCAGTAGAATTAGATGAAGAAGATATGACAGTACTTGGAAGATTAGATTCATTAATGCCCTGTTGAAAACTTGAAATATACTGCATTGAAAATAGGGAATAGGGAATTGGGAATTACCCAGTCCCTAAGTCCCTAATCTCTATTTTTGCGTTGACTTTACCCGCGCTATTTGAGTTTTATATTAGACATCTCCAGAAAACAATGTAGAGACGTAGCACTGCTACGTCTAATCAAGGGTTTAGGGCAATGCATAGTTCAATTCGGTCGATGTCTATTAAACATCTCCAGAAAACAATGTAGAGACGTAGCACTGCTACGTCTAATCAAGGGTTTAGGGCAATGCATAGTTCAATTTGGTCGATGTCTATTGTTCTCGAATAGCTTTCCTGTCTACTCCGTTAAATTTGGGATCAAAAAAGTTGTCGTTGACTGTACTCGCTCTGATATCAGAGGACTGAAGTCCTCATTACAGTTTATCTATTAACGCTGCTCATATCCCCATAGCGATCGCCTGCTGCAATATTCCTTGGTGATACTTCGTCAATCCGCACCAAATCTGCTTTTGTTAATGTGATATTTACCGCTGCAACATTCTCCTCCAAATAACTAACGCGCTTTGTTCCCGGAATCGGTACAATGTCCTCTCCTTGCGCTAACAACCACGCTAAAGCTAATTGTCCCGGTGTTGCATTTTTTTCCTTAGCGATTTCCTTGACACGCTCCACAACCTGAAGATTTTTGTAAAAGTTCTCACCTTGAAATCTAGGTGAATGTTTCCGAAAGTCGTCAGATGCAAAGTTATCGGGACTGGTGATTTGTCCGGAAAGAAAGCCTCTACCCAGTGGACTGTATGGAACAAAGCCAATCCCCAAGCTGCGAATAGTCGCTAAAATCTCGTCTTCTGGTTCGCGTTGCCAAAGTGAATATTCCGACTGCAAAGCCGTAATTGGGTGGACAGCATGAGCGCGTCGAATAGTTTGGGTTGCTGCTTCCGACATTCCCAGGTAGCGGACTTTACCAAGTTTTACTAACTCTGCCATTGCGCCGATAGTTTCCTCAATGGCAACATTAGGATCGACGCGGTGCTGATAATAAAGGTCAATGTAGTCAACACCAAGCCTTTGTAAAGAAGCATCGCAAGCAGAGCGAACATACTCCGGACTACCGCTAACACCACGAAAGCGTTTATCATCAGTACGCATTATACCAAATTTAGTTGCTAAGACAACGCGATCGCGTCTATCCTTAATTGTCTTACCAACAAGCTGTTCATTTGCCCCTATGCCATACATATCAGCCGTATCCAGGAAATTTACACCCAAATCCAAAGCACGGTGAATCGTTGCGATAGATTCAGTCTCATCAGCCGCACCGTAAAACTCAGACATACCCATACATCCGAGTCCCAGTTCTGAAACCGTTAAACCCTGACTTCCTAATTTGCGTGTCTTCATAAATTCTCTCCTCGTAGTCAGCACCAAGAGTGCTTAACTTAAGAATATCTATTTTAAGGTGAGTTCGACACCGAAAAAGCTAATGATGATTTTTTCAAGGTTGGTAATGCTGGGTTGGAAGAAATTCATCGTCATTTCTCCTGCTTGTTAAGCATTATGCGTTATGTCGTAGTGATATCATATTCATTTAATTGATTTAATTAACAATAATAAAAACATTGCAACCGTCGTAGAGACGTTCCGCCGGAACGTCTTTACAATTGTAGAGACGTTCCGCCGAAACGTCTTTACAATTGTAAGTAATAAACCGGACATGATCTGACAACCAATCGCGCTATCAACTAAAAGCTCCAAACATTCTGAAAACACAAATAAATTCTTTAGGAGAATATTATAATGAGCGTTATCGCAAACCTGAAAAAAGAGTTGATTTCTATTTCAACTGCTACTGACATTGGCTTTAACTCCACCCCAACAATCAAGCAGCAAATCGAGACATTAGCAGAATCTCTAGAAGTTCTAAATCCAACTGTTGAACCGACAAGTTTTATCGAATTGGTTCAAGGGCGCTGGCAATTGTTGTACAGTACATTCGGATTAGAACGAGAAACTACACTTCAACGTCTTTCTTTTGGAAAGCTGCCCAATGTGACGGTTAATGTTACTGGTATCTTTCAAGAAGTTTATCTGGATGGTCAGCAGTACATTAACTTAATTGAGTTTACCCTAGATTCCGGTGTCAAAGGCGTTGCTGCGGTAACAGGACGCTACAAAGTAGAAGACTCTAAACGTCTCAACATTGATTTTTTGGAAACCTCCGTTAAAAGTGCAAGCAACGATTTAGATGTTTCCACCTTTCGCTCTTGCTTAGGAGTCGATTCTCAATCGGCTTTAGAATCAAAGCTTGATTCTAGCGGTTGGTCGGATATTACTTATTTGGACGAAAATTTGCGTCTCATGCGGGGCAATAATCAAAATTTGTATGTGCTGGTACGATGAGGGCTATTTGCGAAAATATATACTTCCGAATCGTTTTAAAATCTATCAGTCCTGATGTACTGCAAGTCTTTGCTAGCTATAGTTAACGGTTAAGGCTTACAGTTAAAAGGAGGCAAGATGGAACAACAATCAATCAACCCATCCCCAGCACTCGAAAAAATACCCCCTGACTGTCTCAACATCATGGGTTATATTGATGAGTCAGAAGTCAACGGTCCTGGTTGTCGTGCTGTAGTGTGGGTGCAAGGTTGTTTACGGGAGTGTCCAGGCTGCTTTAATGTTGAATCTTGGTCGTTTGAGATTAATCAATTAATTTCTATTGATAGCCTTGCAGAAAAAATCCTCAATAATCCTCGCAACACAGGTGTAACCTTTTCTGGGGGAGAACCTTTTTGGCAAGCACCTGCCCTGGCAAGTTTGGCTCGTCAGCTAAAAGCCGCAGGACTAAATGTGATGTCTTTTACAGGGTTCACCCTAGAGAAATTACAGTCAGAATCTGCACCAATAGGTGCAGAAGAGTTGTTAAAACAGCTTGATATTCTGGTTGATGGGGCTTTTGTCGAGTCAAAAGCCATTAATTCTCCTAACTCCCCAGTATCTTCTACTAACCAGCGGGTGCATGTGCTTAATCCAGCCTTCCAAGACCAGATTAGCTGGGCAAGCGACCAAATAGAAATTCATGTCCTTAAAGATGGTAGCCGCATCATCACGGGTTATCGCGGTAGTTGGGTAGAAGAATCTTAAACACAGAATGAGCGCAGTGTCACACGAAAACATAAATTAAGCTCGTAGTAAGCGCTTCAGCGCTTATTTTAAGCACTAAAGTGCTTACTACGTGTTCTGAACACGAAGTTCCAAGTTTTGCTCTTGAATAACAGCACTCCAGTCGTCGTTTTTCACCGCAGCTTCAAGTTGAGTTTGTCGCTTGGCATCATTCATATCGATATTCTCTAACTCTTTAGTCAAAGTGCTGTCAGCCATTGCTTTACGTAATTTCAGCTTTTTCTCTTCATAGGCATTACGTTCTGCTTCTGACATCGTTGCTTTGGCAACTTCCCCCACTGTACTAGCCCACATGCCGCTTTCGGAATCATTACCAGGTGGAATGCTGTCTAGTTCCTTAATCCAAGTATCCCGCATATCTTCCATTTCTTGGCGCTTGGGGAACTTGAAGTTCTGCACACGCACAAAAGCACATTTTTGGCTATTATTTTGAGCAACATGACCGTTTAAAGAAAGCAAGACATTTCGAGAATAGCCGATGTACTGGGTGCAACGTTCTGTATCTAAGACTGCGTATACACCTGCGATTTTGGCATTTTGGGAAAGCGCACACCAATCTTCAAGAGGTATGATGTCAACGTCGTTGTTTGCTTCCGATGTAAAAGTAACCTCCGTGGGAGCGTGTTCGTTTTCGTCAGAGTACAAAAAGTCATGCAATCCCCGGTGAGCTACTGGTACACCTTGATGTTCAATGGGCAAATTTTTGTCGGTTTCCATTGGGGTTCTTCTCCGTTAAATTAGTTAGCTTTTGCACATCTTGTAAATCCCTAACATTAACAATTGCATTAACCCTACCCCAAGGCAAGCGATCGCTACTTGACAAATTTCCACTCTAAGGTTTTGATTGGTGCTGTTTTAAGCGCTTCTGTCAGTTCGTCGTTACTGCTAAATTGCATTTGATCAAGATAGCAAGCTTCCACTCTGACAGTAAACTCTTGCTCTTGAAAAGCCCAAGGTTTTACAGTCACGCTGCGATCGCTGCGTTGCATAACATCGTAGCGTGTATTATTTAGATAAGAAGTAATTTCTAAAGCACGTTCGCCATCAGGCAACTGTTTATGGCAGAGAATGAGTGACAAGCGCTCGCACCATAACAAAAAACCATAGGCATCAGCGGCTTGATCTTTGGTAATATTTAATTCTTTACGCCATTGCTTTTGATTTTCTAATTGCTCATCGAGAAAACTATCCAATTCTGGTAATTCACCCCGACTTGCTTCATTGATAAAGCTCATGTGCATAGAAATCAACATTGCCACCCATCGTCCCCGATAGCGGGCATTTTCCGTATGCTCCCGCAGCTTATTCACATCGGTTTTCTTTTCTAAAGTAAAATCTAGTGGTCCACCAGCTTCATTGAGGTGATTACCTTCCCACTCTTTTTCCAAATCATCGTGATGAGAAATTGCAGCAATGGTTTCCAACCAGCGTATCGGACGATCTTTTACATTCCAGTGTCCTGCCAATTCAGCAGCAAGTAAAGCATGTGCGCGATGGTAAATAATTTCCCATCCCTTCTCATGTTGATTAGCAATCATAAATCATCCTCATTAATCTAGAAAATTGTGTAAAATATCGTCGCTGCGACAATCAAAAGCCCTATTACAGATTGAGAATAAGGAATTTAAATTAATCAGCTTCCTTTATATGCACTGAACCACGGCGGAAAATCCATCTGCCAAAAGCACGAGAAAAAATGCCCCCATGAATAGATTGACACCCAAAAATTGGATTCTCATCCAACAGCGATTAACCCCCTATTTGTTTTTGCTACCCGCATTAATTATCTTGGTGCTTACCGTCTTTTATCCAGCACTACAAGCGTTTTATCTGAGCTTTACCCGCTATGAATATGACATTACCCAGGCACCGCAATGGGTGGGTTTTGCTAACTTCCAGCGCTTATTTAAAGACCCGGTTTTTTGGCAAACTTTGGTTAATACACTGATTTATCTTGTCGGTGTAGTGCCAATTTTAGTCATCGCTCCTTTAGTTTTGGCAATTTTGGTAAATCAAAAACTACGAGGAATGAATTGGTTTAGAGCCGCTTACTACACACCAGTAGTAATTTCAATGGTAGTTGCGGGTATAGCTTTCAAATGGCTCTATGCGGAAAATGGCTTACTTAATCAGTTACTTAAAGGCATTTTTCCGGAAGGAATTCCTTGGTTAACTAGTCCCAAATTTGCTCTTTATAGTGTGATGGCAGTCACCGTCTGGAAGGGATTAGGCTATTACATGGTGATTTATTTAGCTGGCTTGCAATCAATTGGTGCAGATGTCTACGAAGCCGCAGCAATTGATGGTTCAGATGGTATCAGCAAACACTGGGATATTACCCTCCCCTTGATGAAACCTTATTTAGCATTAGTAGCAGTAATTTCTGCTATTTCTGCCACCAAAGTATTTGAAGAAGTCTACATTATGACCCAAGGTGGACCGCGCAACAGTTCCAAAACCATAGTTTATTATCTTTATGAACAAGCATTCAATAACTTAGAAATTAGTTATGCTTGCACTATTGGGCTAGTATTATTTTTAATAATTTTAAGCTTATCGATAGTGCGAATATTACTTAATGGTGTGAGTTTATAACAGTAAACCAAAAAGTTTTTCTCCAAAAAACGATCGCTTTTTGGACACGCTCCGCGTTAAGCGTTCTGTGAGCCTATGAGTGCGATTGAGAAGGAGAAACGGTAATAGGCTCTTCTGGACTCTTTTTATAAATAGGACTTACGCAAGCCCTACGTATTTCCGTCCCTATCGACGCAAGGAAGCAATCTCAAAGTCTTATTTTCTCGTAACGAGTGCGTAAGTTCTAATAAACTTTCAGGTTGGTTCATTTGAGACTTTAATAATCAATTTTCCCTTCTTGTTGCCGTCGAAAAGTTTTAGTATCGCCTTGGGTGCATTTTCCAAGCCTTCGACAATCTCAAGAGCATATTTAATTTTCCCCTGGTTGAGCCATTGTCCAATCTCCGTTATCGCTTCATGAAATCGCGGTATATAATCCAAGATAATAAATCCCTGGACGAGAGCGCGTTTCATCAGAATTTGGCTGTAATTATAGGGACCAGGAACACGCTCCGAAGCATTATAAGTTGAAATTAAACCGCATAAAGGAATCCGTGCGTGTAAATTAATCTTGGTTAGCACGGTATCAAGGATTACTCCGCCAACATTATCAAAATACACATCAATTCCATCGGGACAAGCTTTTGCTAACGCTTTTTCTAAGTCAGCGTTTTTATAATTAATTGCTGCATCAAAGCCAAGTTCTTCTGTAAGCCAACGGCATTTTTCATCACTGCCAGTTATACCAACTACCCGACAACCCTTAATCTTGGCAATTTGTCCAACAATGGAACCAACTGCTCCTGCTGCGGCTGAAACGACCACAGTTTCTCCAACTTTTGGCTGTCCTATATCCAATAGCCCAAAATAAGCTGTGCAACCAGTAGCTCCCAGTGGTCCAGTAAATGCGGTGAGCGGACAAGGCAGAGGATTGGGTAATCGCGTGAGAGAAAAGCCACTGTCTCCTTCCGCGATGGCGTAATCTTGCCACCCAAGCATACCCGAAACCAAATCCCCCTGTTTAAAACTAGGATTTTTTGACTCTTCAACTACACCTATAATACCGCCGCGCATAACTTCTCCAATTTCAACAGGAGGCATATACTGCTCCACGTCGCTCATCCAAATGCGATTTGTCGGATCTAGTGACAGATATATAGCACGTACCAGCACCTCACCTTCTTTTGGGCTAGGGATTGGCTCTTCTCGGTACTCAAAATCGCTTTCTTTAATGTCGCCCACAGGACGAGCTGCCAATCGAAACTGTCGATTTATCGCTTTAGTCATAAGTTTTTCGTTGATTAAGATGCGGTGCTTCAATGTTCTCTTTATCATATATCCATATATGATGACACTTTGGTGAATAACTCCGGTTGTCTATGATCCCTCGGCTTATATACAGCAGATTTGAGGTAAATGAACTACATACATATATAAAACCCCTCTCCTTGTAGAGACGTAGCACTGCTACGTCTCTTGTATTCCATGAAAGCGGAATCTGCTATACAGCGCTTCTCGTTTGAATCAAGTACAGATTTATCTGCGTCGAGGGTGCGTTCATCTGCGGTTCCTTAATTCTTTGATGTATTGCACCCAACTGATAAACGCTATATGACTTTTGACAACTTTTTCCTGACAATGAAATTTATTGAAATTCAAGCACTTATTCAGCTATATCCTAACTGCCAAAGACGATTAATGCTCAAGACATGTCCTAATTAGCCAATCATTATTTGTGAATGAGGGGTCTGACACCACATGGTGAATAACCGCATCAGGAGTAAAGTTATGTTATCAAAAATTACCCCTGGGTTGTCGCAATCGGAAGCGAGGGTAATTTTCCCGACCACAACAATAGGAGTTACTCACTTTATGTGAATCGGCGGTACTACACTCACAATAAACCATTGAACTGACCAAAATAGTAGCAATTTTTGCTATGTCTATTCCAAAACTGCATAAGTTGATGGTGCCTATACCTATTCTAAATGTAGAAGGAAAGCTCGTTCATACTTAACTTTTTGTTATTACAAATCAAATAAGGGTTTATGCATGGTATCAAGTTTATGTCAATGTGTAAACAATAAAATTTAATTTAGGATGCTCAATGATTAGCTTAATAAATTACCAAGAGAGTACGACAAACTACACAGCGGCTATTACTCGTCTAACACGGGCAATTATGATGGCTGAGGGAGAGTTTTCACTAGTGTTAGCGTCCTGCAATGTCAAAAGGGAACAGCAAATAGTAAGCTGGTTAGAAGAATTTTCCTCAGCAGATATCCGAGAAGTGGTGATTCCACCTGACGCTAAGACACTTTATACACCCTTAATCAAGGCGATTGGCACTACTCTACCCGAAGCTTTGATAGTCAGAGGCTTAGAATCGGTGGTAGAAATTAATCAACTCATCATCTCTACCAATCTCATGCGAGATGAGTTTAGAAAACAATTTCCCTTTCCGGTAGTGCTGTGGGTTAATGATGAAATTGTGCGAAAGCTAGTTTGGTTAGCGCCCGATTTGAAAGACTGGGCAGGTAGTACTATTAGATTTGATGTCCCAAATCATGAGTTTATTGAGCAAACAGCGCTTTTCACCTGATATCTTGAAGCTTTTGTGGATTGTCGAAGCGCTAAAATCACCCTTCCGGGTAAGTCAATTGGGTGATGTGATTTGGCAAATATAAATCTAATCTAAAAGCTAGGAACTAATAGCCTGTATAGCGGTGTCTATCTTCACATGTACTACTGAAGAATGCCGTTAAACTAATCCCAAATACTTGTATTGTGGGATAATATACTTTTTTATATTTATTTGCTAGTTGTAAGTTCTTTAATATTGAACTAGCGGTTAACGATTAATGGCTAACAAGTACTGATTAACTACTAAATTTTAACTTTAGCTATGAAAACTATACTTAAATTCTATCTTACCACAAATCAAGCACGAATTTTCACTGCTTTGATTTTAACTGGCATTTTGTCCATTGGTAGCAATTTCACCCTCATTAAGAATGCTACCGCAGCGCCTGGGAATTTAATGCCAGAAAGCACAAATGAATTCATTAAAGAAAATCTCAGAACAAACAACTTGCCACGTCGAGTAGAAGCAGCAGTGCTACGAGATGCATCAAAAAGATCGCAAATTTCGATCAAAGACTTGGAAATTGTTGAATCCACTCCACGAACTTGGAATAATGGTTGCTTGGGAGTATCTCAACCTGATGAAATCTGCACCCAAGCGTTAGTTCCTGGTTGGAAGGTTGTGGTGTCTGACGGGAAACAAAAATGGGTTTACCACACTAATAGTAACGGACGTTTGTTAAGAATAGCTTCTACCCAGAGTGTAGGAAACTCCGAAGTAAAATTACCTTCTTCCGTGAAGAATGCTGTTTTTCAAGCTGCATCCCGACGTTTGAATCTGCCGATTTCTCAATTAAATATTGTTCACGCGAAACATCGCACTTGGAATAATGGTTGTTTAAATTTACCACATCCTGATGAGGGCTGTACTCAGGCGATCGTTAACGGTTGGAAGGTAGTTGTAGGCACAGTTGACCAATATGTAGTTTATCACACCAATGCATCTGGTTCTGCACTTCGGCTAAATGAAAAAGACAGCGAAATTGCCGATAACGAAATTACACCTGTAACGATTCCCACAAGTGAGTTACCACCGGCTTTGAATAACAATGTCATTTTTCGACAAATCTCCAGTGGTGGGTTGTTAGAGAGAACCTACGAAACAGTATTGCTGAATGACGGACGCATCATCCGCCATGAAAAAAGTGATGGCTTAGATATTAAACCTCAAGTTTGGCAGGTTTCTCCACAACAATTGAAAGAATTTCAAAAATTGTTAGAAAAACATAAATTAAGTGAGTTGCGAAATCTGAGTTACCCAGCAGTTGAAGGTTCTGCCGATTACATCACCTATACAATCACTACCTCTGATGGTACGATCCAGTATAATGATGTTTCGCAAAATAACTTGCCTAAAAATTTGCAGACAGTGGTCAAAGCTTGGAATGATATTCGCAATATTGCGATCGCTAATCAAATTCCCGATGAGATTAAACCTTTACCTATTCCTGTAAGCGAGTTACCACCACAATTAAATGGCAATGTGGTTTTTCGACAAATTTCTAGCGGAGGCTTTATCGGCAAAACCTATGAAACTATTTTGCTTCGTGATGGGCGTTTGATGCAATACCGCATTGGTGATGCGAATGATTCTGAGCGTCGAGTTTGGCAGGTTTCTCAGCGAAAGGTGCGAGAGTTTCAACAATTGATCAAACACCATAGATTCAGCGAATTACAAAATCTAAGTTACCCAGCAACCAAGGGTTCTGCTGATTATATCACGTACACACTCACCAGCGATAATACTACAGTTCGCTACAACGATGTGTCTCAAAATAAGCTACCCAAGAATTTACAGGCAGTTGTCAAAGCCTGGAATCAAATTCGTAAAATTATACAATAGACAAACGTCGTGAAAATGAATGTAGAGACGTAGCACTGCTACGTCTAATCAAGGGTTTCAGGCAACGCATAATTAATTTCTGGAGATGTCTAATAGAGACGTAGCAATGCTACGTCTCTACATTATTCAGTTTTATGGGCGTTGCTGAATATTAATATGAAATTCCTAATTATTGCTAGAGACGTTCCGACGGAACGTCTCTAGAAAGGCGGGTTTTAATGTTAGAATCATCCGTCAAAATTTCAAATTCATATTTCAAATCAGCAACGCCGTTTTATGGGTAAACTCCGGACATGATATCATCCTTCAGAGGACTCAACCAAGGACTAACATCAACACCTAACTTTTGTCCCAACTTCAACAAATGCCGGGACTGATGAGTATCTTGACCACTAGCTAGCGTAGCCGTAAAATGCGGTGATATTTGACTATGCAGACAGCTAAAGTATAATTCTTGCGATCGCTCCAGACAAATACCAATATTCAGATGATAGCCGATATCTATCAAGCTTTCCAAGCGTTGGATATCTGCATCGAATGTGCCGTTGGGATCGTGCAGTAATTGCCAAAGCGATCGCAAAATCAATTGCTCTAACATTATCTTGCCGTCATGAATATTTAGCTGACAATGGAGATTTTTGGCTTCTTTAGCGATCGCTTCCAATTCTACCAGATAATTCGCGCTTTGTTGCGGCTCGGCGATGTCTTGCTCAAGCGATCGCAATGTCATCATACACCGATGTCCTAACGCAATCTCTGCTGCCACTTGCAACTCTTGTGGTACTTCCAGTTGATCCCGGTAGAATGCCATCATCACACCATAATTTTCCCGATATATCTGAGTATAAAGCTCATTTAAACGTGTCAGTGTTTCCTGACTTAGCAAACGCATAATTCGATGGCGTTCCTCAGCAAATAAATTCTGCAAGCTGAAAGGTTCCTCCCCAAACAACTGCATCATCGCCAAGATAATATGCGCCGCACTCGCTAGTTCCAGCGCTGCAAACAGCTCCCCTTTTAACTGGCTGTAACTACGTCTACCTTCAAATGGTTGAATGCAGCAATGAAAATCCCAGCCTCCCAAATGCAACACAGCAAAAACTAAATGTTCGCTTTCCCAAGTAATTTCTGACACCAGCTTTATTTGTCCCATCGCCAAAGTTAGCGATCCCAGCCGTTGCATTTGGTAATCTAGCTCATTTACCGTGTAGCAATAAACCCGCTTTTGGTGAGGATGGGAAAGTTTGCAGGAAGAATTATGGGTTTCTGTGGGTTTGCGATCGCCCTGACCAAATAATGAAGTAATGGCGTAATGTGCCGCTACTTGCTTAAAGCCGACTTGGGCTGTTAGCACCAATTGGCGATAAATTTCGCCACCATGTTTAAATGTCTCAACATTACTGGGTGCCAAACCAAGGCGTTTGACAAAATCTTTTTCTAATTGTACACCTGCCACATCTCCCGCCAATTCCATCGCTCGCGCCGCATAGCGCATAATCTGCGTTCCTTCTGGGCGGGAAATTTCTTCAAAAAACCAACCGCAACTAGTAAACATAAGCAAAGCATGACGCTGCATTTCTAAAAGTCGTAATGCCTCTACTTGTTCTGCGGCTGTTAGTTTGTGGGTTTGGTGGCGGCTGAGGAATCTGTTAATATTTGCTGGAGAGCGATCGCGCATCACCTCAATATATTCATTTCTCGCTTGCCAGGGATCGCTCAAAAGCTCTCTGCCATATTCTTCATACACCTCAACTAACTGATCCCGCAGCCAATTTAAAGCATCTCGCAACGGACGCCGCCATTTTTGATGAACTCCAGGTTCACTACCACAACCGCAATCATCTTGCCATCTATCGACACCGTGGGCGCAACTCCATGCCGTGATTGGCTTTAATTCGACTTCCCAAGTCGGCGCTTCTAAACTTAGATAATGGGCAAAGTTCGTTACTGTCCAACCTTGCCGAGGAAATTCTTCTATAAAGGCGTAAGCTAAAGTTTTCTCTGTCCCTTTCTTGTGATGTCCAAAGGTTTCCCCATCCGTCGCTACAGAAATTAACTGTGCAGGGCGATGATCCCCGCGCACAGCTGAACCGATGCGTCCGATAAAGCGACCGGAATTATAAACTACATCACTAAAACCCATATCCCGCGAAATCGGACCATCGTAGAAGAAAATATCTATATATGGTTTGTCGTTTGACTCTTGACCATTGACTGATGACTCTTGACCATTGACCCTTGACTCTTGACCATCTTTCAAATAACAACGATATGGGCGGGTAGAATCAATTTGAGCGCCGCCGACTTCGTACCATTCTGGGTGCGGATTCTCGTTATTTGGTAGGGGACGACAACGTTGTGCTTGAGAAGGTGCCAGGACAATAAAGCGAATGCCTTCAGCAATCAAAGCTTCTAAGGTTGCGTAATCTACGGCAGCTTCTGCTAACCACATACCTTCGCTCTCACGTCCAAAGCGGGATCGGAAGTCTTCTTTACCCCAGTGGATTTGGGTTTTTTTGTCGCGATCGTTCGCCAGAGGCATGATGATGTGATTATATACTTGCGCGATCGCATTTCCATGACCGTTTAGGCGATCGTAACTTGAACGATCCGCTTCTAAAATTCGTTGATAAACCTCCACATCATGGCGTTCTAGCCACGACATCAACGTCGGTCCAATATTAAAGCTGAAATACTCGTAATTATTTACGATCCCCACCACTTCACCTTGGTTATTTAACACCCTAGCAAAGGCATTCGGGCGGTAACATTCCCAGTGAATCCGTTCATTCCAATTATGGAAAGGTGCGGCACTAGGTTGGCGTTCAATCGCATCCAAATAAGGGTTTTCCCGTGGCGGTTGGTAAAAATGACCGTGTACAGCTACGTAAACACCGCTAGCCGTTCTCAATGGATCGGGTTGCTGGGTGTATGCAGTACTTTGGTTTGACATCGATGATGAGCCAGTAGTAGCTGGTATTTCAGCAGCTGAAGTCATGTATCTTTATCCTGAATCACTAAAAATTACAGTTGTGCGATCGAATATCTATGCAAAAATCGTTACCGCCCCATCTTCATTTTGGTCGGTATAAAAAACTACGAAAATACTTGCTAATTTTTGACATCTTGCTTTAGTCTTGCTGGTCATCTGCTTTCTCAAACTTCAGCCGAACCGCAGGCATGAATGAATTATCCATTGTCAAAAGTCTTAGTTAAGGGGTTATTTGGTTTGCAGCCCGAAAAAACTTAATTGTCTTGTAATATATTAAACCCCATTTTTGGTGTAGTATTCAGGCTTAAATTCATAGATTTGTAAAAAAACATTATGAAAGCTGCACAAATTGCAATTACATTTTACTAATGTCTAGCCAAAAAGTCCAAACAGTAGAATCTCTGAGCCGTTCTGCCCCAGGATAGTGGATAGTGGATGGTGGATAGTGGTATTTTGACAACAATCAACCATCAACTCATCAACAATCAACAATCAACCATCCAAATGTCCGGTAAAAACATTCTCTTTCTCGTTCTGTTATTGTTTATCCCCGTTTCCTTAGCAGCCGAATTTCTCAAGTGGGGAGAGTTGATAATTTTCATCACCGCTGCACTAGCGATTTTGCCCTTAGCAGCTTGGATGGGTACAGCTACAGAAGAAATTGCTGTGGTAGTTGGTCCAACCTTAGGAGGATTATTAAACGCCACTTTCGGTAACGCCACAGAATTAATCATTGCTATAATTGCCCTGAAAGCTGGGCTGGTGGATGTAGTCAAAGCCAGTATAACCGGCTCAATTATTGGCAACTTACTGCTTGTGATGGGTCTTTCTATGTTTTTAGGAGGACTTCGCTACAAAGAACAGACATTTCAGGCAATTGTAGCGCGGGTAAATGCATCTTCTATGAATTTGGCAGTGATTGCGATTTTGCTGCCAACAGCCATGAACGTAACTTCTGTTGGGATTAGTCAACAAACCGTAGAAAATTTTTCCCTTGCAGTGGCAATAATATTAATCGTGGTTTACGCTTTGACGCTGCTATTTTCGATGAAAACCCACGCTTATCTTTATGAGGTGGGTTTAGCCGAGTCAGAGGAAATTCATGCCAAGCCGAATATTTGGTTGTGGGGTGGAGTGCTGCTAGCCTGTACTCTTTTAGTGGCGCTTGAGTCAGAAATGCTGGTAGATTCTTTAGAAGTAGCCACATCCCAGCTTGGTTTGACATCACTGTTTACAGGGGTCATTTTGGTTCCCATCGTCGGTAATGCTGCTGAACATGCGACGGCAGTTAGCGTCGCGATGAAAGATAAGATGGATCTTTCTGTTTCCGTGGCTGTGGGATCGAGTATGCAGATTGCTTTATTTGTCGCTCCTGTTTTAGTGATAGCTGGACGAATATTCGGTCAGCCAATGGATTTAAATTTTAATCCCTTTGAATTAGTGGCTGTGGCTGTATCGGTATTAATTGCAAATTCTATTAGTTCTGATGGGAAATCTAATTGGCTAGAAGGCATATTGCTATTAGCCGCTTATACAGTGTTGGGGTTCGCTTTCTACTTTCATCCCGTAATCAATGTCATGGGTTAGGTAACGTCAACTCCCTACGCGCTAGGGTTGTTTGCTGCGTTCCTAATACATAGAATTATCTAGAATTAAAAGAGCAAAATCTCCTAAACCTGGAACAGAGGCAGCTTGGGAAAAGCTGCGAGCGGCTAAGGAAAAGCGTGAGTCTAAAGTATGATTTTTTTGATCGACCACAATCTCAAAGGTCATGCTTTAGTTTTGTTTGGCGCGATCGCATCGCAAATCTTAAAGATTAATAATCTCGTTCACGTTAATAGGAAACACGGCATCACAATCCCAATGCGCCCGACCGTTGGGAGCTTATCGGTTGGAGTTCAAGGTTCTTTACTGCGGGTGATTGGGAACGTTGTACTGCTTAGATGATCGATGTGTAAGCATTCACTGTGCGATCGCCCACTTTTCTGGGAATCATAAAGGTGATTCAAACAGATTATGATAACACAAAGCTATGGCACTAACCGCAAATACCTCCCCTGATTCATTCCCTGACATTTGTGGCTACCACCTTGTTGAGCAACTGTATCTGGGTTCTCGAACAGCAGTGTATCGAGCAGTACAACTAGCAACTCAACGTCCGGTGGTGATTAAGGTGCTGCGGCGAGAATATCCGAGCTTTGGCGAATTGGTGCAGTTTCGCAATCAATATGCGATCGCCAAAAATCTCCCCATTCCTGGCATCGTCCAACCTTTGAGCCTAGAACCCCTCGGCAATGGCTACGGGCTGGTGATGGAAGATTGCGGCGGCGTGTCTTTAGGTAAGTATATCCAGCAGCAGTCGTTGGATCTAACAGAAGTATTGGCGATCGCCCTCCAAATCGCCGACATTCTCCATGATATTATCCAGCATCGGGTGGTGCATAAGGACATCAAACCCGCCAATATTCTGATTCAACCTGAATCGAAGCAAGTCAAACTGATCGACTTTAGCATTGCCTCTTTGCTGCCCAAGGAAACCCAGGAAATCCAAAGCCCTAACATCTTGGAAGGAACCCTGGCATATTTAGCACCAGAACAAACCGGGCGGATGAATCGCGGTATCGATTATCGGGCTGATTTTTATGCCTTAGGTGTAACTCTCTATCAACTGTTGACAGGAACATTGCCGTTTACTTCGGATGATCCGTTAGAGCTAATGCACTGTCACATTGCTAAAATCCCGGTTCCTGTCGATCAGGTAAATCCTGATGTGCCTAAGATGGTGGCAGCTATTATCACGAAACTGATGGCAAAAAATGCCGAAGATCGCTATCAAAGTGCCTTGGGACTCAAACATGATTTGTCACAGTGTTTGACACAATGGAAAACAACGGGTGAAATTGCTGAATTTGAATTAGGACAGCGTGATTTGAGCGATCGCTTCCTCATCCCCGAAAAACTCTATGGGCGGCAAGCAGAAGTTAACACGCTATTAGAAGCATTTGAGCGGGTTGCGGATGGCGCATCTGAATTGATGCTAGTTGCCGGATTTTCGGGGATTGGCAAAACGGCAGTGGTGAATGAAGTCCATAAGCCGATTGTGCGGCAACGCGGCTACTTTATTAAAGGCAAGTTTGACCAGTTCAATCGCAACATTCCCCTCTCTGCCTTTGTGCAAGCCCTGCGGGATTTGATGGGACAATTGCTTTCCGAATCAGACGCTCAACTGCAAGCATGGAAAGCTAAAATTCTCTCAGCAGTTGGAGACAATGGACAAGTCTTAATTGACGTGATTCCTGAACTAGAACTGATTATTGGTAAACAACCGATCGCCCCAGAATTATCAGGTAGTGCTGCACAAAATCGGTTTAATTTGCTATTTCAGAAGTTTATTGAAGTTTTTACGACCGCAGAACATCCTCTAGTGGTGTTTTTGGATGATTTGCAGTGGGCAGATTCGGCTTCACTTCAGTTGATCAAACTATTGATGAGTGACAATAGCTATTTACTGATGTTGGGGGCTTATCGGGACAATGAAGTTTCACCCATCCACCCATTTATTTTGACCGTAGAAGAAATCAAAAAAGCAAATGCGATCGTTAACACAATTACTCTGGCACCATTGGCATTTGAAGATACTAATAATTTGGTTGCGGATACATTGAATTGTTCGAGGGAATTGGCTCAACCGCTGACCGAATTAATCGATCGCAAAACTCAAGGCAATCCTTTCTTCACCACCCAGTTTCTCAAAGCGTTGTATGAAGAAAACTGTATCACGTTCGATCGCGATCGCCGCTATTGGGAATGCGATATTGCCCAAGTGAATGCACTAGCACTCACCGATGATGTTGTGGAATTTATGGCGTTGCAATTGCAGAAATTGTCTCCCGAAACCCAAAAGGTGCTGAAGTTAGCGGCTTGTGTGGGCAACCAATTTGATTTGAATACCTTGGCGATCGTCCTAGAACAATCGCCCACTGAGGCAGCCACAGCAATCTGGAAAGCCTTGCAGGAAGGTCTGATTTTACCCACTAGCCAAATCTATAAGTTCTTTCAGGGGACAGAGAAATCGGATACGCAAAATACGGTCAATCCAAAATATCGCTTTTTGCACGATCGCGTCCAACAAGCCGCCTATTCCTTGATTCCAGAAGACCAACAACAGTCAACTCATTTAGCAATTGCTCGCTTGCTGCGACAAAACACCCCAGACGCAGAACTAGAAGCCAATATTTTTGAGATTGTCAACCATTGGAATCGCGCGATCGCACTTCTGGTCGATCCACTAGAAAAAACTAATCTCGCCCAACTTAATTTAATTGCTGGAAGCAAAGCCAAAGCGGCAAATGCCTATGAACCGGCGCTGACGTATTGCAGGACAGGTCTAGCTCTGCTGGACCATCTAGGCGGCTGGCAGAACCAAACCAACCTGATGCTGGCATTGCATGAAGGTGCAGCAGCAGCGGCGTATCTTTGCGGTGATTTCGCTCAAATGGAGCAGTGGGTGAGCGGGATATTAGCGCAAAAACTGGAGCCTCTCGACCGGGTGAAAACCTATGAAATCCAGATTCAAGCCCATAGCACTCAGAGTCAGTTTGCGGAGGCGATCGAGATCGCACGGAACGCCCTAGAGCAATTCAATATTCATCTACCCCAACAACCAGAACCCGCAGATATCGTCCCAGCCATGCAAGAGGTTGCGGCGCTGCTCAACGGCAGAACTGCCGATGATTTACTCGAACTGGCGGAAAATTTTAAAGTGCGGACTGTTCAGACAAAGGTTAATTTTGTCGTTGGATGTTCTGTCATCCACTGTAAATCCCACTTCCAAAATAGTCTGCCTCTGTTCACAGAAGCATTCAAAATTGGGCTAGAAGTGGGTGATTTTGAAAATACGGGCTACAGTGCCTCCTATCTTTGTGTTTTTTCTTATGCTGTTGGCAAAGAATTAACGGCGTTGCTGGCAGAAATAGAAATTTATATCGCCACATTCCTGAAGCTAAACATCGTCGCAAGCTCAAACTATATTTCCATTATTTTTCAGACCATTCAGCGATTACAAACTACTCAGAATCAGGATTTGCTGACTGCCCAAAAGGAGTTGCATCAGACCTTAGCTATTTCTAATGATTTAACTGGACTACATTTGTATTGGGTTTATCGACTCACTGCTTCCTACTTGCTCAATGAAATAGTTGAGGCAAAACAAGATGCGGTGGAAGCGCGCCAAACTCTAGCAGCCGGGGTAAGTCAGATTAGCATACCCATTTTGTACTTCTACGATTCTTTGACAGCATTGGCTGACTTTTCGGAGGTGATAGACAAAGCGACAGTCCTCGATCGCGTCTCTACAAACCAGGTTCAGCTTCAAAATTGTGCTCACCACGCACCAATGAACTTTCAACATAAATATAACTTGGTGGAGGCAGAACGATATCGCGTTTTGGGCAATAAAATTGAGGCGATCGACCTCTACGACAAAGCGATCGCCGGAGCCAAAGTCAATGGTTTCATCCAAGAAGAAGCTCTCGCCAACGAACTCGCAGCTAAATTCTACCTCAACTGGGGCAAAGAAAAAATTGCGGCAAGCTACATGCAAGATGCCTACTACGGTTATGCACACTGGGGAGCCAAAGCCAAAGTCCAAGACCTAGAGCAGCGCTACCCCCAACTGCTCGCGCCGATTTTGCAACAGCAACAAATGGCTTTGTCTGCCACTGAAACAGTCTTTTCGACAATATCGCAAACTTCCGCCACAAAATCCTCCACCTCCGGCAGCACCAGTATATCTGCCGCCCTCGACCTAGCAACGGTGCTAAAAGCCTCCCAAACCCTATCCAGCGAAATTCAACTCGACAAACTCCTGGCAACCCTGCTGCATACGGTGCTGGAAAATGCTGGAGCCGACAAAGGTGCTTTATTGATGCCCCGTGACCATCAGTGGTTTGTGGAAGCGGTTGCTACAATTGATTGTCCGGCGCAGGTAGAATCCATCGCCCTGTCAAGTAGCTCATCCGTTCCCCAATCCTTGATTAACACCGTCAAACGCAGCCAAGAACCGATGGTGGTAGTCGATGCCTTGACCCATCCTACCCTGGCGATGGATGCCTATGTCCTGCAACAGCAACCGAAGAGTGTGCTGTGTACCCCGATTCTCAACCAGGGTAAACTCGTAGCGATTTTGTATTTGGAGAATCGCGTTACCGTTGGCGCATTTACGCGCGATCGCGTCCAACTGTTAAACTTTCTCTGTACCCAAGCTGCCATTTCCCTAGAAAATGCCCGACTCTATCAACAAGCTCAGAACTACGCACAACAGCTTGAACAATCCCAACTACAAATTGTCCAAAGCGAAAAAATGTCGGCTTTAGGTAATTTAGTAGCTGGTGTTGCCCACGAAATGAATAATCCTTTGGGCTTTATCTCTGCCAGTCTCTTACAAGCAAAACCCACATTTGCTGATATTACTGAACATCTAAAACTATATCAAGAGACTTTCCCCAATAAGAGTGATGATATTCTCGAACACGCAGAGGAAATTGACTTAGATTATAGTTTAGAAGATTTACCCAAGATAATTGATGCAATGGTGATGGCGTGCGACAGGTTGAAAAATATTAGCACCAGCTTAAGAACTTTCTCCCGTGCTGATACAGATTACAAAGTGTCTTTTAATATCCATGAAGGTATTGACAGTACAATTTTAATTCTCAAACATCGTCTCAAAGCTAACGAACAACGCCCAGCAATTGAAGTAATTACAGAATATGGTAATTTACCCCAGATTCAATGTTTCCCAGGACAATTAAATCAGGTATTTATGAATATTCTGGCGAATGCCATTGATGCTTTAGATGAGTCGAATACGGGGCGAAGTTTCGCAAATATTCAAGCTAATCCAAATAAAATTACCATTAAAACATCAATAATAGAAGATAAACAAGTTAAAATCTCAATTGCTGATAATGGTAAAGGGATGAGTGAATCAGTTAAACAAAAAATATTTGACAATTTATTTACTACTAAAGGAGTCGGTAAAGGTACGGGGTTAGGATTAGCGATCGCCCGTCAAATTGTGGTAGAAAAACACGGTGGCAGCTTGGAAGTGCAGTCTGAGTTAGGGCAAGGTACTGAATTTTGCATTCGACTGGCGATCGCGGATGGAATCTCATAGCCCGCGCAGGCGGGCTTCGTTTGTATAGCGACGCCCTTATAGGGTGTTGACTACTTTAACTTTTCCTTAAAAAAGACCTAGCAGAAAGATAACGGTCAAGCCACAAAAGGCAAGCAAGGAGATAATAACTATGTTGCCTACGCTGTGGTCAGATGTTGTTTTTTGTGTATTTACAGCCATATGAATCAACCTAATTTATCCGAGTTGATGCTGAAATTATAAACACATTGAATCGGGCTTTTTCTAGTTAACATCCAAAAGTTGATTTTAATTCATTTAAGTTAATTTTCTTGAGTATATTTACTTGCAAAAAAATTAATTTTTGTTTCCTGACATAAATTAATAATTTTCTCAGAAATGCTGTGAATGATTGAAAATAGCTTTTCTGGACTTAAGTATAAAAATAAGCATTAATACTCAGCAATTCAACTGTTACAATTTAGTTGATCATCAAATTAACAAGCATTGTTAAATTGACGGGTAAACAGAAAAGGTCAAATTAAAAAGCAAAAATATGCTTTTTTTTGCCTTTATATTGCTTTTTATTGAATTTTTAGGCATTATCCAGTCAAAATCTCAACAAAAGCTAAAATCAAAAATCGATAAGTGGGGTTTCCATGTCTGAATTGATTCATGCAGTTTTGAACAGTGAAGAAAAAAGCGATTTGCGTTCGTTTATTAGCGAGTTACGCAGTCAAGAGAAAGGCTATTTACTGCGAAACGATATCCTGAATGTGTACAGTGAATTTTGCTCTAAACACCAGAAAGATCAGCCTTTTTCGCTCTTAGGCAAACTAATTTACTATACTCAGGAAATTATTCAAGAGAATACAAATCTCTGCTTCATTTTTCGTCCAAAAATAGCCAGTCAAGAAGTTTATCGGCTGACGGAAGACTTGAGTGTGGAATCGATATCGGTGGAAGAACTCTTGGATCTACGCGATCGCCTAGTCAACCGATATCATCCCCAAGAAGGCGACCTGCTAGAATTGGATTTCGGTCCATTTTACGACTATACCCCGACAATTCGCGATCCGAAAAATATTGGCAAAGGGGTGCAGTACCTCAACCGTTATCTCTCCAGCAAGTTGTTCCAAGACTCGAAGCAATGGCTAGAAAGCTTGTTTAATTTCTTGCGTTTGCACCAATACAACGGTATCCAACTGCTGATCAATAACAACATTCAAACTATTCAGCAACTTTCCGAACAAGTTAAAAAAGCCATCGGATTTGTAAGCGATCGCCCAACTGATGAACCCTACGAAGAATTCCGGTTTCAATTGCAAATGATGGGCTTTGAACCCGGTTGGGGTAACACCGCTTCTCGTGTGCGCGAAACTCTAGAAATTCTCGATGAATTAATCGACTCTCCCGACCCCCAACCCCTAGAAGCCTTTATCTCTCGCATCCCGATGATTTTTAAAATCGTCTTGGTGTCTGCTCACGGTTGGTTTGGACAAGAAGGAGTTTTAGGGCGCCCCGATACCGGTGGTCAGGTAGTTTACGTCCTCGACCAAGCAAAAAATCTGGAACAGCAATTACAAGAAGATGCCATTTTAGCTGGTTTAGAAAAACTGAATGTTGAGCCAAAAGTAATTATCCTCACCCGCTTAATACCCAACAGTGATGGCACTCTTTGTAACCAACGTTTAGAAAAAGTTTATGGCACCGAAAATGCCTGGATTTTACGCGTACCTCTACGGGAATTTAATCCCAAGATGACGCAAAACTGGATTTCTCGATTTGAGTTTTGGCCCTATCTAGAAACTTTCGCTATTGATTCTGAAAAAGAATTGTTAGCAGAATTTCAAGGTAGACCTGACTTAATTGTGGGTAACTATAGTGATGGAAATTTAGTCGCTTTTCTCTTAGCGCGGCGACTGAAAGTAACACAGTGTAACATTGCCCACGCTTTAGAAAAATCCAAATATTTATTTAGCAATTTGTACTGGCAAGATTTAGAGGAGAAATATCATTTTTCCTTGCAGTTTACTGCTGATTTGATTGCAATGAATGCTGCTAACTTCATCATCAGCAGCACCTATCAAGAAATTGTCGGTACGCCCGATAGTGTCGGACAATATGAATCTTACAAATGCTTCACCATGCCAGATTTGTATCATGTGGTGAACGGAATTGAATTATTTAGTCCCAAGTTTAATGTAGTACCACCGGGAGTAAATGAGAATGCCTATTTCCCCTACACGCGTCATGAAGACCGTGTAGAGAGCGATCGCCTGAAAATTGAAGAAATGCTCTTTACCTTGGACGATTCCTCACAAATATTTGGCACACTTAACAACCCCAACAAGCGTCCGCTGTTCTCAATGGCTCGTCTCGACCGCATTAAAAACATGACAGGTTTAGCCGAATGCTTTGGTAAAAGTCCAGAATTGCAAGAGCATTTCAACTTAATTTTAATCGCCGGTAAGTTGCGTGTTGAAGAATCAGGCGACAACGAAGAACGCGACGAAATTATCAAACTCTACAACATCATCGAACAATACAATCTTCATGGTAAAATTCGTTGGTTAGGTGTGCGCTTGTCTAAAGGTCAATCAGGTGAAGTTTACCGAGTAATTGCTGACCATCAAGGTGTCTTTGTCCAACCGGCTTTATTTGAAGCTTTTGGTTTAACCATTTTGGAAGCAATGATTTCCGGATTGCCAACTTTTGCAACTCAGTTTGGTGGTCCTTTGGAAATTATCCAAAATAAAGTTAATGGCTTTTATATTAACCCCACAAATTTAGAAGATACTGCCGAGAGAATTCTGGAATTTGTGCTGAAGTGCGAGCAAAATACTGACTATTGGCAGCAAATTTCTCTGCAAGCTATTAACCGAGTTTATAGCACCTACACTTGGAAAATTCATACTACCAAGCTGCTATCATTAGCAAGAATTTATGGCTTCTGGAACTTTAACTCTAAGGAAAATCGGGAGGATTTGTTGCGCTACATTGAGACTTTGTTCTATTTGATTTACAAGCCAAGAGCGCAAGAAATTTTAGAACAGCACAAGTATCGGTAGAGACGTTCCGGCGGAACGTCTGTAAGAGAGTTCGGTAGAGACGTTCCGGCGGAACGTCTGTAAGAGAGTTCGGTAGAGACGTTCCGCCGGAACGTCTGTACTAGGGTCAATGGTCAAAGGTCATTAATATAGTTAATCTTTTCTGTCTAAACTCTGGAATGAGTGACTATTGACTATTAGACCTATCCTTAATATAAGCATCGTCAAATAATTAAGCAACACACTATAAATATTGTGCATCTACCATGACAACACCTTTAGAAAGAATAGAGTCACATCCTCACGAATCAAAGCGATTAAT